>CAVQZK010000014.1:0-252694 GCA_963718465.1 Bryobacterales bacterium
CTTCCCAGCACAGCCGGTGGAACCGGTGGCGTGCCAGCACGCACCAGAACCGGCGGACGGTGAACCGCCGCGATTGCGGAACCGCGAAGATGATGCCGATCGCGGCGGCCAGCACCACGGCAGCCCACATGATGGTGAGCTGGCGGGACAGCCAGTAAAGAGCCGCCAGCAGGCCGCCGAGGGTGAATAGTTCGGTGCGCCACCGCCAGGCGGTGCCCGCCGCGCTGCGGTGCACCTTGACGGCAGAATGACTGCGTTTTCGGCGGCGTCGCGCGGAACGGATTCATCAGCTGCTCGAACTAAGAACCCGAAACGCGTGGCCTGAAACCGTTCCGGCTTCACCAGTACAGTCAGCTGGCCGGGCGCTGGGAAGATGCGATTAAAAAGGAGCAACTCGCGATCGCTCAACTGAAGAGAACTGCGCGTATGGGCCAGAAACCAGCCAACCGGTTTCAGGCCCTCCAATTCCGGATCGGAACCGCACGATTCCATTTGCTTTGAAAGCGCCGACAAATCGTTTTCGGAGAGGGTGAAAGAAGGCCCCAGGACATGTTCGCAGGCGATCTCACGGAATGCTTCGATGCGTGTTCCGCTGGGGTCAACAGTGCCGAAGAGCAGTCCGCCGGTTTCAATGCCGCCATGCGGGATCTTGCGGAATGCTTCATTGACTACGAAATCGATATCGTGAAAGACCGGCAGCGAATAAGTGAGCGTGGCCATGGAACCGGGGATGTTCCAGACTGCGTGTTCAACGGCTTTTTCGTTGCTCTTAGCGTCGGCCATTATGCGAGGGGAGCGGGCGGGATGCGCATGGGCAGTGTTAACGAAACAGTGCCGTTATCTTCAGAATCGGTGGTGTCCGCTTCGAGCGCATAGTAATAAGTGACGATTCCCATAGCAACGATGAGCGCTCCAATACCGGCTAACCAGCGGGCTGACCTAAGCGTCCACAGCGCATCCTCGGACATGATTGAAGCGGTATAGCCAACGATAGACGATGCCAAGGCCAGCCCGAAACCAAGTTTCCAGCCCCAATGCATGAGGTCAAGCGCAGACTGGCCGCCGATCTCGGACCACGCCGAAAATATGGCAACCAGCGCTAGCAGGAACTGACATACATAGGCAAACCGCAGCGATTTCGCATTCATTCCGAGGGCACTCTCATTCTACGATGGAGATGTGCCAAAGAACAGCGAGCGCAAGAAACGCCGCTAAAGTTTTGACGCCGTTGGAGTTGTCCATTTTCTCATGAAAATTGCCGTAGAAGGAATTGAACTGCACTTGGCTCATCCCGACGAATTGAACGTCACTTGGGTGGGGCAGGAAGAAGCCATGCGCCAGTTGATGGCGGCATGGATGGTGATCAACGACCGCGACGTGCCCATGAATCCGCGCTTGCTGGGCAAACCGGGAGTGGGCAAGACCACTATGGCGTATGCCGCGGGCCGGCGGCTGGGGCGTGAGGTTTACATTACCCAGGCGACGGCGGATACGCGGCCGGAAGACTTGTTGATTACGCCCGTGGTGGAGGGCGCGTCGCGATTGAAATATGTAGCATCGCCGCTGGTAACGGCAATGATTCGCGGAGGCGTGGCGATTCTGGACGAAGGCAACCGGATGAGCGAGAAGAGCTGGGCGAGTTTGGCTCCGCTGCTCGACAACCGGCGATATGTGGAATCGATTGTGGCGGGAGTAAAGATCAAGGCGCACCAGAATTTCCGGCTGGTGGCGACGATGAACGACGATTCGTCGACGTTCGATCTTCCCGAGTATATTCATTCGCGTTTGCAGCCTCAGATTCTGATCGACTTTCCGGAGCGGGAAGAGGAACTGGCGATTCTGCGCGAAAACCTGCCGTTTTCGCCGGAAGACGTTCTGCAATACGTGACCGATTTTCTGCAGCAAGCGCATGCGGCCGACGAGAGCTACACAGTCCGCGATGGCGTGAACATTGCGCGTTATGCGCTGAAGCTGAGCAATGAGACGGGTCAGCCGGTGCGCCTGCTGCTGGGGCTTTCCGTCCGCTTAGTGCTTGGGGAAGAAGCGATGCGCTACCAGACGAAACGGTAGAAAGATGGAAGGAACACTCAGCCGGGGCAGTATTACTTACTTTCCGGTGGCGCCCGGGCGCATCGAATTCTCGTGGCGGGTCAGGCGATATCTGTTGGAGCAACGGCCGCGCGTTGTTGCCGTGGAACTGCCGTCGTCACTTGAACGGCAGTATGTGAAGGCGCTTGAACGCCTGCCGGAAATGTCGGTGATTCTCATTCCGGAGGCGGCCGGCAACGACGAAGAGCGGGCAACCTACATACCGATTGAGCCTGGCGATCCGTTCATAGAGGCTTTGAGGACAGCGCGTGAGATTGAAGCGGAGATCGTGTTCCTGGAACCGCCGACTCACGAGAAGCCGCATATTAACGACGCGTATCCGGAGCCATATGCGGTTGAAATCATCGGGGCGGCTCAGTATCTGGAACGTTACCGCGTCTTTCCGCAGCCGCGCTCTCCACAGATAGAGGCGCATGCCGCGGCCATGGCGTGGAAGCTGCAAGGGGCCGATCCGTCGGCGGCACTTTGCGCCGTAGTGTCATTGAATCTGCTGGACCCGCTGCTGGACGCAATGGAGGGGCCGCAAGAGCCGCCGGCTCCGCCGCGCGTTCGGCTGTTCAATCATGCGGAGCTATTCAACCTGCATCCCGATTGCCTGGCCGAGGTAACTAGCGAGGCTCCTTATTATCAGGAACTCTATGAGGAAACACGCGGTGAGCAAACAGCGAACATGAGGCTAGACCGCCCACGATGGCAACTGCGCTTGCTGCGCGAGGCCGAGATGGAATATGCCATCAATACCGGCGATAAAATGCAGAGCTGGCAGCGAGTTGCATTAGCGAAATTCGCGCGAAACTTAGCCACCCTCGACGGGCATTTGATTCCCGGTATTTACGACCTGGCGCTGGCGTCGCGAGGCATTGTCGACGACAACTACGCCTACGAAGTCTGGCAGATGGCCAACCGATTCAGCGTTCAACAGACCGAGACCCCAGACATTGAGACGCTAAACCTGTCGGGCGACGAGGTCTGGCTGCGCACGCGCAAGCTGCGGATTCGCCGCCGGTTGCCGCGCATCAAGCAAAGGTTGAAACCGTCTGGCCTGACAGCGCGGAAACGCGAAAAATTCAAGGGCGAATGGGCCAAGGAAACAAATGGCCAATCGATCTGTTCGTATCCGCCGGAAGATTTGGTGATCGAAAACTACGGCCGCTTTCTGAAGCGCTACGCCAAGACCAAGCTTTCCGAAGAGCGGGCGCGCACGGAACCGTTCATTTCATCGACGCTCGACGGCATCGATTTGCGCGAGACCATTCGCAACTGGCGGCAAGGCACGCTATATGTCCGCGAGCTGGGCAAGTTTTCAGGCGATGTGGGCGCGCTGGTAATCATCTTCGATGAAGACCGCAATGACAAGTACCGTTACCTTACGACTTGGCTGGGCGAACATCAGAACGAATCGGACATGTCGTTTTATTCGACACAGCCGTTTGAGCATTTGATCGGCCCTGGTATTGGGCGGGCTGAATACGGCGGATTGCTGATGACGCTGCCGCCGCGGCGGCTGTATGACGTTTGGAGCGACCCGGATTACGATACGGCTGAGACAAAAGCAGAGAAATTGCTGATGGCCGGTCTGGATTATTCGATTGAAAAGAACGTTGTCTATATCGCAGCCAAGCCTCCGCGCAGTGTTTTCAGACAACTGGCAGCGCGTGTAAACCGGAAGATCGTTTATATTCCCTTGGGCCAGCTTTCGCCCGCCAAACTGAAGAAAATTCGCGTGGTGCATGTGCTGGACAGCTACCAACGGCGCGATGAAGCGAAGCAGTTTTTATGGTGAAGAAACCCCGCGATGTTGCTCTTTGGTGAGCGCACATGATATCCTCCCTAAAACCCCGCTAAACGGCGTGTACAGCGACATCTGAGTCACGCTCTGTACAGCCCGATGCCTTTTCGGAAGTCTTGCATACAAAGGGATGACGATCCCAGTGTTGACACAGGTGGAGAAAATCATATGGCTCGTTTCGTAAAGCGTTCAATCCGTTTCGTAGTGTTTGTGTTTTGCTGCTTACCGCTTTGGACCCAGGTAGACACGGGATCGATTCAAGGAGTGGTGCGTGACACGACAGGCGCCATAGTACCGAGCGTGAAGGTGACCCTGGTAAATGAAAACATGGGAACCACGCTCACTACGTCGACCGGCAGCGCGGGGGAGTACGTCTTTTCGCCGCTAAAGATCGGCACATACTCCGTTACGGCAGAGATGAAGGGCTTTCAACGGGTGGATCATTCGCAGGTGACAGTGGACGTGCAGCAACACGTAGTCGTGGACTTTCAGTTGAATCCTGGAAGAATGACGGAGACCGTAGCCGTGACCGGCGAGCCACCAGCGCTGCAGACGCAGGATGCTTCGGTGGGACAAGTAATCGGCGAAAAAGCGGTGAATGCGCTGCCGCTCAATGGCCGAAATTACACCTTTCTGGCGCAACTCTCGGCGGGCGTGACACAGGACCAACAGGATACGCGAGGACTGGGCGCGAGCGGCAGTTTCGCGGCGAACGGGACGCGCCCTGCGCAAAACAACTACCTCCTGGACGGCATTGACAACAATTCGAACTTAGTGGATTTTCTGAACGGCAGCGCTTTCGCGGTGCGGCCGCCCATCGATGCGATCGCTGAATTCAAGATCGAAACGAACGATTACAGCGCCGAGTTCGGCCGATCGGCAGGCGCCGTGTTGAACGCCAGCATCAAATCGGGCAGTAACGACTTTCATGGCAATCTATGGGAATTTTTGCGCAACGATGCGCTGGACGCTGCTAACTTCTTCGAAAATTCCGGAGGGATTCCAAAGGGCGAGTATAGGCAGAACCAGTTCGGCGGCACCATCGGTGGTCCGATTAAAAAGAACAAGACGTTTTTCTTCGGAGACTATGAAGGGACGCGTATTCGGCAGGCTGCGACGTCTTTGAATACGGTGCCAACGGCGCAGGAGCGCAACAGCGGTTACACGAATCTTTCGGAACTACTATCGCAAGGCGGCACGCGAACGGACATCCTGGGGCGCACCACCGCTTTGGGGCAAGTGTTCGATCCGTCGACCACACGGGCGGTTTCGTGTGGAACGCCCGACACGGTGTCGGGGATAACGGCCGGGTGCAATGGCGCTGCCGCGGGAAGTGTTGCAGGCTATGTGAGGGAACCGTTTGCGGGCAACATTCTTCCCGCCTCCCGGCTGGATCCGAACGCCGTGAAGCTGCTGAATTTGTACCCGGCTCCGAATTCGCCTGGCCTGTTCAATAATTTCGCCAGCGACCGGGTTCTTCAAAATAACGTTAACCAATTCGACGTCAGGCTTGACCAGAACATCAGCGACAAGGATTCGATCTTTGGACGGGTAAGTTATGTCAACAATCCTTCGCTGATTCCCGGACCATTTACCGGGCTAGCCGACGGCGGTTCGTTTGCACAGGGCGACCAGACGTCTGACTCCTGGAATGGCGTGATCAGCGAAACTCACTCGTTCTCGGCCACGACGGTAAATGAAGCGCGTGTTGGATACAGCCGGATTTCCGCGACGAGGCTGCAGCCGAATGCGAGCGACTTGACTGCTTCCTCGAGTTTCGGCATTCAAGGGGTACCGCAAGTTGCATCGAACGGGGGATTGGGTTCGTTTTTCATATCGGGGTTAACGACGCTGGGGAGCAACGAGTACTTGCCGTCGATTGAATACAGCAACACAATGCAGTTTTCAGACAACCTGACCAAGGTTTTGGGCAAGCACTCATTGAAGGCGGGGTTTCAGTGGCAGCAACTGGGGATGGCAATTCTGCAGCCCCCTGCGGGACGAGGCGCATTCACCTTCAGCGGCGCCTATACGGAGGTTCCAGAGACTGGCGGCGGGAATACCGGGCTGGCCCAAATGCTTTTGAGTCCGACGCCAGGTTCGGTCGCCGGGGCATCCGACTATGTGGGCGGGTCGGATAGCGTACAGGCATCGAACATTGCGAATACGGACCAGCGCCACAATTATTACGGCGCCTACTTTCAGGACGATTACCATCCGACTTCCAGACTGACGGTGAATCTGGGTCTGCGTTGGGAGTATTTTGGACAGCAGAAGGAGAGGTTTGGAGCTCAATCGAATTTCCTCCCGTCGGGCAATGGTGGAGTCTCTGAGTTTCTGATCACCCAGAAGCGCTGCAGCACCCCTCTTTCGGCCGATTTCTACAGCGCTGCTGCCGCGGACAATATCAAGGTTGTGTGTTCGAGCCAACCGGGGCTAGGCCAATCGCAGCTTACAAACTTTTCTCCAAGGGTGGGCTTCGCATATAAGTTCACGGACAAATTGGTGATACGCGGAGGCTATGGACTGTTTTACGGAGGCTTTGAAAACTCGGTGGTGGAGACATACGTAGACTTTCCGTTTCAGTACGAGCTGAGCTATCCGAATCTGACTCCGAACGCGCCAGTCACTTACCCGAACGGCGCCATTGCAACCTTGGAAACCGGCTTATCGGCGATTCCGCTGACGCCGGCGGCAGTAGAACCTGCGGGCGTGTCACTGACGGGAGAGGATTATCACGTTAAAACACCTTACACACAGGGCTATAACTTTACCGTGCAATATCAGCTTTCGAGTAACGATACGGTATCGATGGGCTTTGTGGGGAATACCGTGCGGCATCTAGGTGTTTACATTGGACCGAATTCGCCCCATGAAATTCTGCCACCCGGATTGAACACACTCAACTATTCCCCGTATCCCGACTTTGCGCCGGGCGGGACCTACTCGAGTTTCGCGGGAGACAGCTTCTACAACTCGCTGCAGTTAAATTATGAGCGGCGCTTCGCGAACGGCTTGAGCGTGTTGGCGAATTTTACCTGGTCTAAGTGCCGGACTGATGCCGCTGATGTACTGAATGAAACGGCGATTGGATCCCGGGCTGCATTGTTAACCGGCTTTGGCATTCAAGGTGACTACGGCTTATGTGATTTCGACATTCCAAAGGTGTTCCACCTGAGCGGTTCGTACGACCTGCCATTTGGCAAAGGCAGGACGCACCTGGCCCACAGCAACGCATTCGTAGAGGGTTTCCTGGGTGGTTGGAGCACCAACTGGATACTCACCTTGCAAAATGGACAGCCAGGAACGGTGGGCTGCGTGATCAGCACGACTTCTGGTTATGGGTGTGATGCGCTGATGGTTCCGGGTAATAGTGTTTATGCTCCCAATCGCAGCGTGAATCAATGGTTGAACCCGGCCGCGTTTACCAGCCCCCCAGTAGCAACAACAGTGGGACAATCGGACTACTCGGTTTTGGGAGGTTCGCCTAGTCAATTCTTCGGACCGGGCTATCACCGTCTGGACTTTTCGCTTTTTAAAAACTTCCCGATAACCGAACGCACTCACCTTGAGATGCGAGCCGAATTCTTCAATCTGACGAATACGCCTAATTTCTCGCCTCCTGGTTTCGGAGGGAACGGAGTGGTGGCGGCGCCAGGGTCGTTAGACTATACATCGAGTACGTTCGGCGTGATCAATTCGACACGCGATGGGCAGAACGACCAGCGCGAGATACAGTTCGCGCTCAAGTTTTACTTCTAAGTTGCAATGGGAAACCGCTGTCCGCACTTAGACACGATTCTAGGTGTAACCGAACCAATCTCACGCCGCGATTTCCTGGATGGGGCGTTGATCGCTTCGACGGGGTTGTTAGCGGCAGCCACAACGCCAATTAGCGCGCAAACCGCTGCCGGCACTGCTCCGGGATGGACGGGATATTCCGGCGAAGGCGACTACAAAGGCTCCGCGGGCAATACCCAAGAGGTAATGCAGAATGCCCACGCCGTTCGCGATGGCGCATATGACAAGCCCCAAGGAGACGTCGCCGAAACAGGCGAAATGTATGACTGCGTGATTGTAGGCGGAGGCTTCGCCGGATTGTCGGCTGGTCTGTTCTTTCATCAAAGAGCCGCTTCGACTCGCACGTGCCTGATTCTCGATAACGCGCGTATTTTTGGCGGGGTCGCAAAACGCAACGAATTTGTGGTTGATGGCCATCGTCTTTATGCTCCTCAGGCATCAGTGCATTTTCAGCCTCCTTATCCGAACAGTTTTCTGAAAAGTGTTTACAACGCGATGGGTTTAGAGTGGGAGGCATTCCGGGCTTATCAGGATTGGCAAGGGCCTGCTCCGAAGTTGTCGCTCCCACGCAGCGCGTACGGAGAAGGCAGCATCGACGGAAAGCCGGCAAACGGATTCTTTTTCGGAGCGAAATACGGCTATAAGCCAGGGATCTGGATCACAGATCCCTGGGGCAAGAAGCTGGAAGGAACTCCCTTTTCGGAGACTACCCGCAAGGAATTACTGGCCCTGCATCATAGGAAGTCGGTTTTACCTCCTTTGGTCTATGACTATCCGGGCGATGCGGTTTCGCGACAACTCGACAGCATGACCATTGAAGACTATCTAGTGCGCACCTATGGTGTCAGCCGGGAAACAGTCCGCCTGCTGACTACCAGTGAGACTACGGAGGGATTCGGTATGAGCCCGGATGTCCTCTCGGGATTTTTGGTGTACGAGTGGTCGAAGGTGATTCCGACTGTTGACGACAGCATGGAAACGGGGCTCCAAATGTTTCCCGGGGGCAACTCCGGCATGACGCGACTACTGGTGAAGACACTGATTCCTGCCGCGATAGAAGGCCCGAGAACGATGGAGGCGGTTTGGAAGAATCCGGTGAACTTTGACGCTCTGGATGGCCACGGGCAGCGTGTGCGCATGCGGCTCAACTCCACCGCCGTGCGCGTGGAGCACATGGGAGAGCCCAGCAAAGCGGATTTCGTATCTGTTACGTATGCGAAAGACGGACGATTATACCGGGTGAAAGCAAAGACCGTGGTTATGGCGGGTGGCGGATGGATTACCAAGCACGTGGTGCGTGACCTGGACGAAAACCGCAGAAGGGCCTACGCAGAGTTTCACTATTCCCCATATATGACGGTGAACGTAGCGGTGCGCAATTGGCGATTCCTCTACAAACTCGGTTTATCAGGCGGAGAGTGGTTCGATGGCTTCGCGCGTGGGGTGCATGTGCGGAGGAGCGCGAAATTCGGCGTTGATTCTCCTGTGATTGGCCCGGATCTTCCGACCGTGCTTACATTCTTTGTCGATTTTGCAAGGCCTGGACTGCCCGCCCTGGAGCAAGGGCAGCGAGGACGGGCCGAATTGCTATCGACCTCATTTGAAGACTACGAGCGCAGGATACGGGAACAGATGACAGAGATGTTTGCCTCTTCGGGCTTCGATGCAAAGCGCGATATGGCAGGAATTGTGCTGAATCGTTTCGGTCACGCTTTCATCAATCCGCAGCCGGGCTTTTTCTTCGGTTTGAACGGAGATCCGGCACCCCGCGACGCCCTACGTTCGGGACCATTTGGAAGAATCGCTTTCTCTCATTCGGACCTGGCAGGCGCAATGGATCACCGTAATGCATTCATGGAATCAAACCGGGCGATGAGTCAACTGCTGGATTCAGTACTTACGTAGCATCCCGACTTTGCGCAAAATGCACGAACGTAAGGGGCTGTTCTGATACAAAAGACAGTAGGGAGCAGCTCTTATGAAAATACTGGTACTGATTGCGCGCTTGCTTTTGGGGCTGATGTTTGTATTTTTTGGCCTGAACGGGTTCGTTAACTTTCTTCCCGCGCCCCCTCTGGAAGGAGTGTGGGGCGCGTTCCTCGGAGCCCTTTTTACCTCCCACTATCTTTACTTTATCTGTGCCGTGCAATTGATTGCAGGAGTTCTGTTGCTGATTAATCAATTTGTGCCGTTGGCACTGGCTCTGCTGGCGCCTGTGGTGGCGAACATTGTGGTCTATCACCTGACAATGTACCCCCATAATGCGCAACTGGCTGTTTTAGCAACGGTCCTCTGGATTTTTCTGGCCTGGAAGGCGCGCAGTTACTTTGCGCCGCTATTTACACAAAGGGCGGACTTGAATGTATGACATCAATCGCTCCGTGGCTGTCGGTTAGGCTTGGCCTGCCGGAGGCTACTTGGATGCGCGGGGCCAAACAGGGCTAGTCATCTGGATGGTCCAGATGGGGCCGCCGACATATAGAGGTCCCACCGATTTGACGAAGGCGGGTACCTCGCCGCCGGCGATCCAAACGCTGATATCAGCGGGTTGTTTTCCTATCAAGGGTGCGATGATGCCCGCTATGCCGCCGAGATCGATCTTGATTTCAAACCGGGTAGCTTGGTGACGGGCGCCGGCGACTGAAAACGTCTCCTCCGGTTGTGGAGTGATGGTCAGTTTCACAAGGCGGGGCTTCGGGGTGGCGGCAAGATACGAGAGCTTTGTTTCCTTTGTGGTGGTTGCTGGGATATTTTTCAGTATGTCCAGGATGACGCCGTTGGCAAGATCGGACGGGAGGTCGATGTGAGTGGTGTCTACTTTCCGGCGGCCTTTGTCTTTAGATCGAATGGTGACGTTGCCGGTGGAGACGTTAACGAAAATATCGGAAGGTTTGGGGAAGGCGGGACCCTTCTGAATGTGACGGTCGGTGAGAAGCTGGAAGGCGCCCTGCTGACAGAAGATAGCGGTTTCGTCATCAAGGGAGCCGTCTTTGAAGCGAAAGACCACATGGAATACGACGCGGTTGCCGTGAGCGATTTGGGTGAGGTCGCCGGAAGCGAGAAGTTTGCCATCGGAGGCGCGTAAGGAAAGGAAGCCCTGACCGAACCCTCCTGGAAGCGGACGGCGACTGGTTCGGCAGGAAGCGGAGCCGGATAGAGGAGCAGGGCGAACAGAACGGATATTTGGGCGCGGTATTTTGCCGAGGGCACGCAAAATAGACGCGGGCTCCGGGAAATTGGGTCGGACGGGAGGATTAAAGAATATCAAAGAAAAGGCCGCTTGACCGATTGCAAAGAAGGGCGACAATAGAGGAGTGCGAACACTTCTGTTATTCGCGGCGGTGACACAGATGACTGTTGCCGCGAGCTCGCCCCAAGCGACGGTTGTGGATAGCGGCTCGACTAACAGGCCGGGCATGCGGATCACCATGGAAGCGAACAGCGACCACGCCATGGTGGAACACGGTAACGGCGAAAAGGAACGGATCAACGTGCCCAAGGAGGTTTGCGACAGGCTGATGAAAGATGTGGAAGCAGCGGGGCCGCTGAACGAATTGCCCGTGAGGCACTGTCCGAAAAGTGTTTCGTTCGGCTCGTCACTGTACGTTGAATTTGGGGGGACGAGATCTGGGGACTTAGGTTGCCACGGACAAACGGACGAGCGAGCGGCCGCGCTTAAGAAGGATGCGGAAGAGATTTTACAAATGGCGCGCGGGCACTGAGATATGATCTCGGCTTATGAGTGTCAAGCAAGCAGAAGTGCGCCATGTGCATTGGGCCAATGAGCCGGTTGAAACGCTAAATCCGTTGTTCGACAGACAGTACATAGTCGGCGACAAGGTGATGGTGGCGCGGATCATTATGAAGAAAGACTGCGTGGTGCCGGAGCATAGCCATCACAACGAGCAGGTGACGCAGGTGGTGAGCGGCTCGCTGCGATTCTCCATTGAAGGCAAGGAGATAGTTGTAAGCGCGGGCGATTTTCTTTTCATCCCGCCGAATGTTCCGCACGCGGCAGTGGCGATCAAAGACGCGATTTCGTTCGATACCTTCACTCCGCCGCGTGAGGATTGGATCAACAAGACGGACCAGTATCTAAGACGCTAGACCAAAGATTCGCGCGCACCACTGCACTGCGGGATTCGGCGTATCGCCTTCGCATCGGGAGCGGCGATGCGTACAATAACAGCACCAAACATTCACTATGACTACACCGGTGCAGCCGTTTAAGCCATTCGTTCCCGAGCATATGGAGATGCGCGAATTCACTTTGCGCGCGATTCTGTTGGGATTGTGCATGACGGTAGTGCTGGGGGCGGCGAACGCTTATCTTGGGCGCGCGCTGGAGTGACGGTGGCGGCCACCTATCCGGCGGCGGTAATCAGCATGGCGGTGCTGCGGGCCTGGAAGGGGACGCTGCTTGAAGAGAACATTGCGCGGACCAGCGGATCGATTGGCGAGGGCGTAGCATCAGGCGCGATTTTTACGATTCCGGCCTTTTTGATTGCGCACGTTTGGACTTCGTTCAGTTTTGCGGATGCGTACTGGAAAACCACGGTGTTGATTCTGGTGGGCAGTGTTCTTGGAGTGCTCTTCATTTCGCTGGTGCGGCGAGTTATGGTAGTGGACCCGGAGCTGCCATTTCCGGAGTCGCGTGGCAGCCTCTGAGATCCATAAGGCGGGACGGCGCGGAGCGGAAGCGGCTAAGTTTCTGTTTTGGAATATCGGAATCGGCGGGGCCGTTTTCATTTTGAGCAGACTGGGGCTGTTCGGCTTCGATGCGGAATTTCCGGTGCAGATCGGGCAACTCGGGACAAGTCGAGTCCGGTTAGGCGGAGCGGGAACGAAGAACATTTTGCAGACCGGCGGGGTGAGCAGCTTTTCGGCGCCCAGCATTAGCCCGGCGTATCTGGGTGTCGGCTATGTGATTGGGCCGCGGTTGGCGGGATTGCAGTTTTCCGGCGGCGTGCTGGCGTGGGGATTCATGGTGCCGCTGCTGATTTATTTCATGGGGCCGCAGTTGCGCACGTTTTTGCCGCGGATGCAATGCGGAATCATGGAGCGCGATGGCGGCGGCAGTTTGGCGCTACATTGTAAGGCCGATTGCGGTGGGCAGCATGTTGGTGGGCGCGGGTTACACGCTATTCAAGATGCGAAGCAGTCTGGCGTCGGGTTTGAAGAAGACGCTGGTGGATATGCGGCAGACCGCCGAACAAAAAGCAGCCCTGAGCCGGACCGAGCGGTATATGAGCCCGAAGATTGTGTTGGCGCTGATTGCCGTGGTTTTTGCGTTGATGATTGCGCTATACATTTACTTCTCGCAGCAAGTAGTCGCGGGATTTGTCGCGGCGGTGGTGATGCTGATTCTGGGATTTTTTTTCGCTACGGTTTCGGGGAGTCTGTGCGGATTGATTGGGTCGTCGAATAATCCAGTGTCTGGTTTGACGCTTTCCACGTTATTGATTGCGGCGCTGCTGATGGTGGGGTTAGGCATATCGGGGCCGGGCGGCGTAGCGGCGGTATTGGGAGTGGCGGCGGTGGTTTGCGTTTCGTCGGCAGTGGCGGGCGAGTTGCTGCAGGATTTTAAGGTTGGATACATTTTGGGCGGCACGCCGCGCAATATTCAGATCGCAGAATTGATTGCGGTGGTGGTGGCTAGTTTGGTCATGTTTTTTCCGTTGCTGCTGCTGCACGAAGGAAATATCAAGGCGGGCGGAACGGGCTTCGGCGACAGGCAACTGCCGGCGCCGCAGGCTGGTTTGATGGCGTTGCTGGCGCAGGGTATTGTGGGCGGGGATATGCCATGGCCCCTGGTGCTGGTGGGGATTTTGATGGGATTTGGCTTTATTGCAATGAACGTGAAAAGCCCGATGCTGGTGGCGGTGGGGATGTATTTGCCGTTTGAGACGACAGCGGCGATTTTCGTGGGCGGCGTGATTCCGCTGGCTGAGCGACACGATAGCGAAGCGGCGCGATTACAACGCAGCGCAGCGCGCGCGGGTGGAAAATGCGGGCGTGCTTACGGCGTCGGGGTTGATTGCAGGAGAAGCGATTTTGGGGTTGGTTTGGGCGGGATTGCAATTTGCGCCTAGAGCAACTTTGGAAAGGCTGCAGATCTTCGCACACCCTTCTTATTCGTTGGGGCTGGCAGTGATGGCGGGGATTGGGTTACCTGATGATCAGGTGGCCCATGGGGGCAGCGGGAAGCCCGGATGAACCTGCACCGCCGGTGGCGATGATGTAAATTTTGGTGCAAAGCTTGAACCAGATTAGGCAAAGCAGAAAGAAGAGACAAATTTAATGACACCTACCACAGCGGCCGCGGGCAAGCAGTTCGGGCCTGACAGTTCCCGTGAACGGCGTGAGCGGGCTTTCAAGCTGAGAGTAGAAACCGCCGAGGTCTACCGGCATAAAGGAATGCCGTTGCACCGCGACAACGGCGACGAACAAAGATACAAAGACCAGAACTATTATGCAAACTTTACGAAATCCCTTCCGCACGATTCAAATGGCGAAGTGGATCCCAGTGCTTATCAGGGGTTGCTCGCGGCACTGGAAAGCGGGAAGCCGGAGGATTTCGAGAAGGTGATGCTTGGATCGGCAGCGCTGCCCAAAGCGAATCGCTTGCTGTTGGTTGATCCGCAGTGCGGCTTGGCATACGATCTGGAGGGGATTGATTCTCACCAGTTCGCATTAAATCCTTGTTACGCATTCAACAGCGCTGGTGAAATTGGAGAAATTGCCGAAAATTATTGGATGGCGATTTGCCGCGATATTCCGTTTGCCGAATACGGCGGCAATCCCGATGTTGAGGCTGCGGCCGCCGACCTGAACAAATATGCCCAGTTCGACGGTCCAAGGGATCCCGCGACGGGCAAAGTGACGGACGGAACCGTGTTCCGAGGGTTCCAAGGCGATTTGGTGGGTCCGTACCTGTCGCAGTTTATGATTATGCCGATTCCCTATGGTGCGCAACAGACCTCGCAAAGAATCGCTTTCGGTGTTCCCGACACGGACTACATGGTTACGGAGGGCGATTATTTGGCCGTTCAGAACGGCATAAATCCTGGCCTGAACCCTGGTCCGCTAGCGCAACCGCACATTATCCGGAACGGGCGAGACCTTGGGCAGTATGTACATATCGACGAACTATTTCAGGCGTATCTAAATGCATGTCTGCTGTTAATCACTCCAAGCGTGCGAGGGGGCTTCGCCGCGCCATTAGACGAGGGCAATCCCTACGTGAATAGCCAGACTCAAACAGGCTTTGGCACCCTGGGCGAGCCGAACTTCAAAGTTTTGGTGGCGGAGGTTGCGACGCGTGCGCTAAAGGCGGTTTGGTTCGAGAAATGGTTCGTCCACCGCAGGTTGCGGCCTGAGGCGTTCGGCGGACGCCTGCAGTATCATTTCGCGCACGGCAGGACCTATGATTTCAATGCGCCCGAAGTGGCCAAGCTACAGGCTGGACCTTTGCAGCGGGTCAAGGCAAAGAACGGTACTTACCTGCTCCCTATGGCGTTTCCAGAAGGGTGCCCGGTTCACCCGGCGTACGGAGCGGGCCATGCCACGGTGGCAGGCGCTTGTGTAACAGTTTTGAAGGCGCTATTCAAAGAGGAAGCTACGCTGGCGTCCCTTGGCGTAAAGCCAATGATGCCGAACAGCGACGGAACCGCGCTGGCGCCTTATAGTGGGACGGATGCCGGTCAGATGACTATCGGCAGCGAACTGAACAAATTAGCGTCAAATGTCGGTGTTGCCCGCAACTTTGCCGGAGTTCACTGGCGCTCCGATTATACGGAGTCAGTGAAGCTCGGTGAGCAAGTCGCCTTGGATTTTCTGCGCGACTGCGCCAATACGTACAACGAGGATTTTACGTGCTCGATTACACTCTTCGACGGCACGAAGGTCACCCTCAATAAGAACCCGGCGATTTAAACACTAGCCCACTAGGGCGTATCGTTGAAGCGTTGGTGGATTTTGACTGCCCGGTCGAGCTCGTCCACGACTTGCAGAATTTTCAACTGCAGGTCGTGATCGATATTTGCGGTGGCGAGCCAAGTGTGGACTTGCTCGTCGGCGGCAGCGGATTGCTGGCCGCCGATGAACGCGTTCAGCCACGCCATGAGGAAGAAAATCTTGCGCTGCTGTTTGATCTGGGGCAATGCTTCGAGCGCGGTCTTCAGATAGGGCGCGGTGAGTTCGCTCTGGTTCCATTCGTTGAAATAGCCAAGACTGTCCTGCACCCAATCTTCTTGACGCGCGGGGTTATTCATGTAGTCGTCGAAGTACCACTTTTTGGTGGCGGCGTCGGGGTTTGCGGCTGCCGTGATGTAGGCGTATTTAGGGCCGATGCCGGTAGGATCGCGCTTCTTTTCCCCTTCATAAATTTCATTTGCACCAGGGGCGGATTGTGCAAGAAGAGCGGCCACCATGCGCCAGCGGTCGAGAGGACGGAGGTCTACCTCGGGGACGGCGGCCTTGCCGTCGAGAAGGTCTTTCAACTCGTTGAGAGCGATTGGAGTGGTTGCAAACGAGACGAGGGCTCGGAACCATAGGATGCGGAGGCCTTTTTCGGGAGAGTGGAGCATTTTATCTATCGCAACCGTTTCGAACTGCGGGGCGAATTTGGACCGTGTTTCAGAGGAAACATATTCGTGCAAAGCTCCTGCCGCACGTGCGCTGACCGAGCGCACAATGGTTTCGTTCGACTCGGTTGGGAGATCGCGCAGGACGGCGGCGAGGTATTCGGCGGGATTGAGTTCGGCAAAGCGGACGGAATCCCAAAGGCTGCCCCATAGCAGCGTGCGCTGGAACAGGTCGGATGTGCTGCCGACGTGCTGAGTGACATAGGCTCGGCTCTTGTCGTCGAGGAGGAACAGGCCGTAAGCGTAATCCTGGTCATTCGCGAAGACGTAAGCGGGGCAGGGTTTGCCGGTTGCCTCGGCGAGGGTGAATGATTCGCCATCGAATGAGGCACGGAGTTTGATACGCAGGCGCGTCAGAATACCCAAGGAGAACTTGTGTGGCAATAGGCCACAAGCCTCCTTCGCCGATCGCGTTGCGTTGAGACAGTGTCAGGCCGGCCAGTTTATTGTTTTCGCAACTCCATTCGGAATGAATCTCGGGCATGCCGCGGCGGTGAATCCAGGCTTCGGCCCACGATTTTAGGCTTTGTCCAGACGAGCGGTCGAGAGCACCGACTAAATCGCTCCACTGTGCATTTGCGTAAAGGTGTTCTTTCAAATAAATACGAAGGCCATTGCGGAACTGCTCTTCGCCGAGTTTGTAGGCGAGCTGGCGCAGGAGGCCGGGAGCCTTTGAATAGACAATGGCGCCGTAAGCGGACTTGGCATCTTTAAGGTTGGAGATGTCCTGGTAAATGGGCGTGGTGCCCTGGGTTTCATCAATGCCATAAGCGGCGGGTTTGATCTGCTGATAGAAATGCGCCCAGACGTTTTGATCGGGCGCGAGCGCGTCGAGAGTGCGGTACGCCATGTAAGTAGCGAAACCTTCTTTGAGCCAGAGGTCGTCGAACCAGCGCATGGTGGTAAGGTCGCCGAACCATTGGTGAGTGAGTTCGTGGAGAAGAAGAGTTGAGCGGTTGAAGCGGTCGTCGTCGGTGGGAGCGCTGCGGAAGAGGACACTGTCTTCATTGAGGAAGGTTGCGCCGGCATGTTCCATGCCGCCGAAGGGGAAGCCGGGAATGAGCACCATGTCGTACTTCGGAAACGGGAAGGGTTGGGCGAAGTAGGTGCTGAGGAATTTGATGCCGTTGGCGGTGACTTGCTGGACTTGCGGGATCTCAGTTTCCGCGCGTTTTAGTTGCGAGGCGCGGACGTAGACGTTGGGCAGGCCGTCTACGGGATGAACTGCTTGAAAGCGGCCTGCGGCGAATGCGAATAGGTAAGTGCTGATGGGCTTTGTTTCTTCGAAGCCAACCTTGCTGATCATTCCCGCTGATTCGATCATCCAAGCCGGTGCATTTGAGATCACGGTCCATTCGGTGGGATAACCGATGCTGAGTGTAAAGCGCGCTTTCAAATCGGGCTGGTCGAAACAAGGGAAAGCCATGCTGGCGTCCATGGGAACGGAGAGGGAGTAAATGTATTCGCTGCCGTCCTCCTTATCTTCGTAACGGGTGATGGTTTTCCCGGCGGCGGCAATGGCGGCGACAAATTCGAGGCTTATCGCGTTCTCACCTCCTTCGAGGACTGAAGTGGGAATAAGAATGTGACCGTTCTCGATTTCAACGGGGAGCGTGGGACCGTTCACCATTATGTTGCTGGCCGACTCACCACGGAAATCGAGTAGTAGCGGCCTGATCTTCGAAAGCCTGAAGCGAATCTCTTCGTTGCCGGGCGCGGTGGTCGCGTGCAGCGCGAGTTCGAAGTGCAAGCGGTAACGGACATCCGAAATTTCGGAGGCGCGCTCCTGGGCGAGTTCGCGAGGAATGCCGTTGGGAATAGCGAGGAACATTGCCAATGCGAAGGGCGAAAGCATGTTTCAGCAGTGCAGCTTGATGCGCCGGGCGGCTTCGAGCAAGTTCTCAACGGAATTGGCAAAGCTGAAGCGGAGATAGCCTTCGCCTTGCTCGCCGAACGATCCGCCGTTCAGGCATGCGACGCCAGCTTCCTGGAGGAGAAAGTCGGCCAATTCCTTTGAAGACCTTCCAGTTTTCTTGATGTTGGCGAACGCGTAGAAGGCTCCGGCAGGAGGAGGGCAGTGGAAGCCGGGAATTTCGTTCAGCGCGCGGCAGAACGCTTCGCGGCGGAAGGTGAACTGCTGAACCATGCGGTCGACTTCGGTTTGCGGACCATTTACGGCTTCAATGGCGGCGCGTTGCGTGAAACTAGCGGCGCACGAATTTGAATTGACCATGAGCTTGTTGACGGCATCTACGAGCCACTCGGGCATGACGCCATAACCTAAGCGCCAACCGGTCATGGCATAGGTTTTCGAGAAGCCATCGAGAATGATGGTTTTGTCGAGCATGCCGGGCAGACTCGCGATCGATGCCGGAGGTTTGGGGGTGTAGTAAATACGGGAATAGATTTCGTCGGAGAGAACGATTAGATCGCGATTGCGGACAAGGGCGGCAATTTCGGCGATATCCTCTTCGGGGATCACGCCGCCAGTGGGATTCTGCGGCGAGTTGAGAATGAGCATCTTAGTGCGCGATGAAAGTTTGTCGCGGAGGACATTCAGGTCGAATGAGAAGCCGCGCTCTTCGAGGAGCGGAATCGGGACGGCGGTCGCCCCGAGGAAGTTGATCATCGAGCGATAGATGGGGAAACCGGGGTCGGGGTAAAGGACTTCGTCGCCGGGTTCGAGGAGAGCGAGCATCGGGAAAAAGATGATGGGCTTGCCGCCGGGTACGACGCACACGTGCTGCGGGCCTACTTCGACGTTGTGAGTGCGCCCGACATAGCCGGCAATGGCTTCGCGAAGTTCGGGCAGGCCCTGCGTGGGGCCATAGTGGGTCCAGCCCTGGTCAAGGGCACGCTTAGCGGCTTCGACGACGTGAGGAGGCGAGGGAAAGTCAGGCTCGCCGATTTCGAGGTGGATAATATGGCGGCCCTGGGCTTCGAGACCGCGGGCTTTCACTAGCACGTCGAAGGCGGATTCGATTTCGATCCGCTTCATGCGGGCGGCAAGGTGCATGGAACTATTGTGCGATGCGATTGAAAAGCGAAAGGGGAGTTTTTGAGGCTCCCCTTCGTCGCGTCGATCGGAATCGACCCTAGAGTTGTGACTAGATGGTCCCCTTCGAATAGGGGTAATTTGAGTATACGCGACGGGTGCCTATTAAATGCACCGCTGGGTCTGACCTAATCTTCCTGTCCTCGGGCGGGTTCCACTCTCAGGAACAACTGATCCCATCCATGATGTTTCCCGGACGGACTGGGACGGCCGCCCCGGAAGCTCCGGTCCAGCAGATGGATGTCGGAAATCGAGTTCACTTCCATCCATCGCCAATTGGGAAGCCGTCCACTGCTGGCACCGCCCACTTGATAGCCGAGAAGCTTGACGGAGCCGTTGTGAACCCCGTAATCGTGCGGCTCAAGGATTCGAGCCTTCTCCTTGTAGATAAGCTTAACGAGCCGCTTCTGCTTGATCGCTGCTCGGAGCACCTCGTCTATATTCGCTGCAGCAGGCATCAAACACCATTCTTACCCAGAGTTCTCGCCAAATGGCGTTCACACTCTGTATAATCAAAGCCATCTTTAGAGATCCCTGATTCCAAAGGAGTCTTCCATGTTGCCAGACTATATTTCAAAAGCCGTGCCGAATCCGGTTTCGAACCGCGCGCCTTGGTACACGAATACCGCGCCCACTTACGCCGGAGTTTTTCTGTGGATTGTGTTCTACCGCGAGATTGCGGCGGGCACCGTTGAGCGGGCAGGCGTTGGACTCTGCCTACTGGCTTTGGTCATCGCGGGATTACTCAGCTATTTTCTCTTCTACCGCGTGCCGGCGATGATGGGCATGCAAACCGGATTTCCCCTTTATGTGGTGGGCAGTTCAACGTTCGGGACGCAAGGCGGCTATATTATGCCGGGCCTGTTGATGGGGCTGTTGCAGGTTGGCTGGATGTCGGTAAATGCGTTCGTCTCGACCATATTCATATTAAATGCGTTTGGCTCGAAGGCTGGACCGGGCAGTTTGCCGTTCGTCGTTATCTCAACAGTTTGGGCACTGGGCATGGGTTACGTAGGCGTGAAAGGCATTCAATATGTTTCGAAATTCGCCACCTATTTGAACTTCGTGCCTCTGCTGATGATTATCATCGTGTTCGCGCGGATGGCGAGCGGAGTAGGCCAATACACGCCGCCGAGCCCGAGTCCGTACATTGGCTTTACGCTGTTGATTCAGATTGTGGTTGGATTTTTCGCAACTGCGGGGGCGGCTGGCGTGGATTTCGGCATGAATAGCCGCGACGAGCGCGATGTGCGCTGGGGCGGCTTGGTGGGCGTTGCACTAGCGATTCTGGTAGCCGGTGGACTGCCGCTGATGGCAGTAGCCGGGGCGCACGCACTTTACGGCGTGCAGAGCTTTAGTTTCGATGCAGTTATTGCGCAATCGGGCGGTTTCGTTTCGACGGCAATGTTCTTTCTCTTTGCGGTAGCTTCGATTGCGCCGGCTTGCGTGTCGTCGTTCATTGCAGGCAATAGCTTCGCCACCATGATTCCAGGGGTTCCGAGGCTTTCGTCCACGATGGTGGGCGCTGCCATTGCGGCTGTGCTGGCGTTTACGGGAACAGCGGCCAGCCTGGTGAGTTTGTTCACCATCGTTGGCGCTTCATTCGGACCAATCTGTGGCGCAATGGCGGCGGATTATTTGCTCTCGGGCAAGAAGTGGGCCGGCCCGCGAGAAGGGATTAATTGGGCAGGTTACGGCGCTTGGGCAGTCGGCTTTGCGGTGGGCATTTTGCCGTTCCTGCCGATTCCGGCAGATGTGAAGCCCTATCTGCAACCGGCGGCCGTTTACAGCTTTATTGCCGGGTTTGTGGTGTACGTGGCCTTAGCCAAAGCGGGGCTGGAGCCTAAGGCGATTGAAAAAGGAAGCGTGCGAGTGGCGGCGGTTTGAGATGCCGCGATTGTGCTACTGAGGACTGAACGCAGCATCGAACGGCTGTTTCGCAAACGAGATGGTGAACGAGGCGCCGGGCGCCGTGCCGATCTCCAATCGCCCGTCGAGTTGATTGACCACCAGTTGCACCAATTTCAATCCGAATGTTTTTGGGGCGGTCCAATCGAAACCAGCCGGCATTCCGACACCCTGGTCGGAAACCGTTATCGAAACCTCATCTCCAGTTAAAGAGAGGCGGACCAGGATTTCGCCCGCGCCCTCAGCATAAGCATGCTTCAATGCATTCGTAACGAGTTCGTTGAGAATCAATCCGCACGGAATCGCCTGTTCGATCGGGAGTTTTACAGGACTTATCTCCAACCGGCAAGCGATGGCTGAACTGGACGCGTAGGAAGGAAACAGATAAGATTCCAGGTCGCGCACATATTCAGCCAGGTCGACCGAGCTCATTTCGTTCTGGCGGTAGAGTTGTTCGTGAACCATCGCTATAGACATGACGCGGCGTTCGCTGTCCTGCAGTTTGGCGATGGCGGCCTCGTTTTCCATCATGTTCGCGTGCGTGCCCAAAAGGGAACAAACAAGTTGCAAGTTGTTCCTAACCCGATGGTGAACTTCCTGAAGAAGAGCTTGGTTTTCATGAAGGGAACGCTCCAGGGTTTCCTGGGTAAGCTTCCGTTCGGTGATATCGACGATTGAAGCTAGGACACACCGCCCGTCTGGACCATGGAAGGTGTCCGCGGCAATCTCAAGGGAGATCTCCTTGCCGTCTTTGCGGACACCGAACAGGTCCCACCGTATAGTGGAGCCGCGTTCCGGCGAGACGCTGATCAGAGAGTCACGACGGGAAGTTGCGATGTCCCGAAAGTATCTTGGCACTAAGACCTCGAACGATTGCCCGAGCAGTTCACGGCTATCGTAGCCAAAGAGTTTTGCGGCATACGAATTCAGGAAGCCAATCTGCCCTTTGGGTCCGATCTTAATAAGCGCGTTGGGTACCGCTTCCACAACCGATCGAAAGTAGTCTTCCGCCCGCTCCCGCTCGGCAGCTTCCGCATGGCTGGCGACATCTCCGAGACGGCGAAAGAGGTCGCCGAACCACTTTTCCTTTTCTTCGAGTCGCAGTTGCTTGCGATGGCTTGCCAAAGCGATAGCAATGGCCGCTCTAAGGTCCGCCTTACCAAACGGCTTAAGAAGATATCCGAACGGTTCCGTGCCTTTGGCGCGTTCGAACGTAACGGGATCGGAATGCCCGGTCAAATAGACGACCGGGATTTGAAAACGCCGATAAATTTCCAGGGCAGTCTCGACGCCGTCGACATCCCCGGAAATTTGAATATCCATAAGGACGAGATCCGTCGAGCCGCTAGCGGCAAGTTCCAAAGCTTCCGCCCCAGAAGATGCTACTCCAGAGACCCCGTATCCTAACTGCGTTAAGACGCACTGGATCTCACGGGAGATGAGCATTTCATCTTCAACGACCAGGATCTTTGTTGCTTGCGATTCATTCGCCATCGGCACGCTCCTTCCGCAAAGGTCGTAGAACACAGACCCAATGTCTTCGCCGCAGAGGTCGAGCGTACGTGACGTTAGCCTTGGAAAGATGTCGATCCCAGGACTGTTCCCAGATGATTCCGGTTAAATATTTAATTTAATTTCAAAGTCTATCAAATAATGATTTATCAATTGCCTCTCGCCGGGTTACGGGAATACTATACGGGTGGAATTTTGCGGCACGGATTTTGCGCCTAGTCCCATCGGAAACCTGCATTGAGCGGCGATTCCGAAATATCATACTGTCCAGCTGTAAACTTGTAGGGCAACAAAGTCTCGTTATTTTGCGAGCCAGCGAGGGTAAATAAGTGTTTCTGAAAATACTACTCATGACATTCTTAGTGGCAACGGCTCTATCGGCCGACGCCATCGATAAGCAGTACTCGCCCACTGCAAATAAGATCATCGATACAGCCCTAAAGGATAACGATGGATATGCGCGGCTGACCTACCTGTGCGATCGCATTGGGAACCGGTTAAGCGGTTCGGAGTCTTTGAATAGAGCGATTGCATGGGCGGCGGATGAGATGAAGAAAGCCGGGCTGGAGAATGTCGTGACGCCTTCGGTGAAGGTACCGCATTGGGTGAGAGGGAAGGAGTCGGGAGCGATTCTGACGCCGATTGAGCGGCCGTTGCACATGCTGGGGTTGGGCATGAGCGTGGGAACGCCGGCCGACGGCATCACCGCCGATGTGCTGGTGGTTTCGAATTTCGACGAACTGTCGAAATCGGGTGAGAAGGCAGCGGGAAAGATTGTCGTTTTCAACGAGCCTTACGAGGGGTATGGAAAGAGTGTGATGTACCGGGTGATCGGCGCATCGCAGGCGGCGAAGTTGGGAGCGGTGGCGGTGCTGGTACGGTCGATCACTCCGCTGGCGTTGCAGTTGCCGCATACAGGGACGCTGATGTATCAGCAGGGAGCAGCGAAGATTCCAGCGGCCGCAATCAGCATTGAAGATGCCACGCTGCTGAGCCGTTTGCAGGCCTCTGGAGCGGCGCCGCGAGTGCATTTGGCCATGGAAGCGCACATGGAACCGGATGCGGAAGCGGCGAATGTGATCGGCGAGGTAGCGGGCTCGGAGCATCCGGAAGAGGTTGTGGTGATGGGCGGCCATATCGATTCATGGGATGTTGGCCAAGGGGCGCAGGATGATGGCTCGGGCATCATGGCGACTCTGGAAGCGGCATCTCTTATTCATAAATTGGGGTTGAAACCAAAGCGCACCATTCGCGTAGTGTTTTGGGTAAATGAAGAAAACGGCGGGCGCGGCGGCGAAGCGTATCTGAAGTGGGTGGGCGATGCCGTGAAAAATCACGTGGCAGCTATTGAGATGGACGAAGGAGCGGAACGACCCGTGGGGTTTGGGTATGGTCCCTTCAATGGACAGTTCAGGCTATCGCCGAATGCGGCTCCGCGCGCGGAGCACAAGCCGACGGCCGAGCAGGACGACTCAATGGAGATTTGCCGGCAGATTGGTCAGTTGCTTGGCCCTATACAAGCGACGGCAGTGAACCAGGGCGGCGGTGGCAGCGATATTGTGCCGATTGTGGCGAAGGGTGTTCCGAGCCTAAGCCCGACCACAACAGGCGAGCATTATTTCGATTGGCACCATACGCAAGCTGACACACTCGATAAAGTGGACCCGTTGGAGTTCAAAAAGAACACAGCGCTGCTGGCGGTTTTAGCCTATGTTTTGGCGGACATGCCGGGGCATTTGGCGGGCTCGATAGCATCGGGGACTGAGTGATAATAGAATTGTACTTAATCCCCATGATATTTAGGATGATTAGCTTTACCCGATGAGAACCAGCAACAATCTTTGGAAAGAAAAGCTTAACGATAGAATCCCTGGCGATCTTGCCGCAGAGCTCGATACTTTTGAGAATGAGATCGCGCTCAAGAAGCAAGGCAAGATTGAGGACAAAATTTTTGCGGAGACCCGATTGCGGCGCGGCGCTTATGGACAGCGCTATGACAATGGGCAGCGTCATGACGGCTTAGAAAGCCGCAAGCTGAATTACCCTGCAGAGGGCCTGACCAAAGGTCCGGGCACTTTGTGGGATGCGCCGGGAATGCAGCGCATAAAAATTCCGTTCGGCGGGTTAAATGCGGATCAGATAGAGGTACTGGCGCAACTGGCTGAGGAATATTCGGACGGCATCGCGCATGTGACGACGCGCCAGGATATTCAGCTGCATTTCATTCATATGGACGATACGCCGACTTTGATGCGGCGGCTGGCAGCAGTGGGAATCACGACGCGCGAGGCTTGCGGGAATTCGGTGCGCAACGTGACGGCGTGTCCGCTGGCAGGCGTGTGCCGGGACCAAACGTTTGATGTGACGCCTTATGCGAAAGCAACGGCATACTTCCTGTTAGGGCATCCGGATGCGCAGAATTTTGGGCGGAAATTCAAAGTGGCGTTTTCCGGTTGCGACACGAATCCATGCGGATTGGTGCGGATTCACGACTTGGGCGCAATTGCGCGGGTGCGCGATGGTAAGCGCGGGTTTGAAGTTTATGTGGGCGGCGGATTAGGGGCAGTGCCCTACCAGGCGAAGCTGTATGAAGATTTTGTCCCAGAAGAAGAGTTATTACCACTGGCGCAGGCAATGTCGCGGGTGTTTGGGCGATTAGGCGAGAAGAAAAACCGCAATACGGCGCGCTTGAAATTTCTGGTGGCGAAGCTAGGGATAGACGAATTTCGACGCTTGGTGAAAGAGGAGAGGGCTGGTTTAACGCATGATTCGCGTTGGACGGCTTTTCTGGCGGATGTGGACCGGGCGGAGGAGCATCCGCGGCATGCGCCGGGATTGCTGCAGATTAACGGAACAAGTTCACAGCCTTTTCGGGAATGGAGATCGTCGAACGTTTATGAGCAGAGACAGAAAGGTTATTCCACAATCACCATTTCCCTGCCCTTAGGCGACATCACTTCAGACCAGCTGCGCGTAGTTGCGGATTTGGCGCGCAAGTACGTGAATGAGACGGTGCGGCTGACGGTTGACCAGAACATTGTTTTGCGTTGGGTTAGCGATTCGGATCTGCCGGCGCTTTTTAAGGAATTGCAGGCAGCGCGGCTGGATTTAGCAACAGCCGATACGATCCTCGATCCGGTGGCTTGCCCAGGGACGGATACGTGCAAGTTGGGGATTTCATCCTCACGCGGCCTAGCGGGCGAATTACGGCTGAGAATGGCGGAGAATGCGATGGCCAAGGATGAGGCAATCCGCGGGCTGCGCATCAAAATCAGCGGCTGCTTCAATTCGTGCGGACAGCATCACCTGGCGGACCTGGGTTTTTATGGAGTAAATCGGAACAAGAATGGATACGCTGCACCGCATTTCCAAGTGGTGCTTGGAGGGCAATGGAGCGATAACGCCGGCGCCTACGGTTTGGCTATAGGCGCGGTGCCGTCGAAGCGGGTTCCGGAGACGGTGGAGCGGATTACACAGCGGTATCTGGCGGAGCGGCAGAACAACGAAAACTTCCAAGGATTTATTCGGCGGATTGGCAAGGCCGAATGCAAGAAGATGCTGGAGGATTTGAGCGCGATGCCGGCGCACGATGTGGACCCGTCCATGTATACGGATTGGCATGACCCGCGGGAATATACGTTGGGGGACATGGGAGTTGGCGAGTGCGCGGGCGAGATAGTGACACCGCTCGAATTTCAACTTACGGCATGTGAGCGTGAGGCGTTCGAGGCGCAGTTGGCGCTGGAGAAAAACGACGTTGACGGCGCGGCGAAGATTGCGTACGGGGCAATGCAACATGGTGCCGCTGCTTTACTCGCCTGGAAAAAGGCGTTTTTCTTGAGTACGCCGGATGGAATTGCCGAAGCTTTCAAGAAAGAGTTCTACGATAGCGAGTTGTTCTTCGATCCGTTCGTAGGCGGCCGGTTTGCACAGTTCTACTTCAGAGCGCACGAACGAGCCGCGGAGGAATACAGCATAGAAGCTGCGCACCGGCTGATTGAGGAAACGCAATTGTTTATCGAGGCTTGCCATAGCTGTACGCTGCGGATGTCGGCGCAGCCGGTGATGGCATAAGTAACGTGCAGCAGGTAAACATAAAAATTTTCGCGGAGAAGGCGGACGGGATAAATATTTCGGGCGCCATTCCGGTTTTCCATCGATGGATACAACAGCGGGAGATGCCGGAAATGCTGATCGATGTGGCCGATTATACGCATGTGCCGGAGGGGCCGGGTGTGTTGCTGATCGCGCATGAGGCAAATTACAGCTTGGATTTCGGGCACAACCGGTTGGGTCTTCTGTACAACAGAAAGGCCGGGGAGACCGGGACGGCGGTGGAGCAGTTGCAGCAGGCTTATGGTTCCGCCGTTACGGCTTGCGAGCGCATTGAGAAGGAACCGGAGTTCCAGGGGAAGCTGGGGTTTGATCGGGGCGATGTGGAATTGGTGTTGAACGACCGGCTGCTGCATCCGAATACAGATGAAGGATGGCTGGAGATTAAGCCGGATGTCATGAAGTTTTTCGACGGCGTATTCGGAGCGGGCGCGTACGAAACGAGGCGCGAAGGAAGTGCGCGTGAACGCTTGCGCGTACACATCCACAAAACATGAGCGGGCCTCATCTGCTTGACCAGATCGGAAATACACCGCTGGTCAAGATCGAGAAGTCGGGGCCGGAATTACCAGGTGTCGAGATTTGGGCCAAGCTTGAGTTTTTGAATCCGGGTGGTTCGGTGAAGGACAGACCGGCGCTCAACATTATCCGCGACGGCGAGCAAAGCGGCCGGCTGACGCACAGCAAGACTATTTTGGATGCGACGAGCGGGAACACCGGCATTGCCTACGCGATGATTGGGGCGGCGAAGGGCTACAAAGTGAAGCTCTGCCTCCCGGCAAATGCCAGTGAAGAACGCAAGTTGATTTTGGGAGCGCTGGGGGCAGAGCTTGTGTTGACAGACCCGGCGGCGGGATCGGACGGCGCTTTTCAAAAGGTCCGGGCACTGAATGCGGCTGATCCTGAGGCTTATTTCTACGCGGATCAATACAATAACGACGCCAACTGGAAGGCGCATTTTGAGACCACTGCGCCCGAGATCTTAGCTCAGACAAACGGCGGGGTAACTCACTTTGTGGCGCTGCTGGGAACAACGGGGACATTCACTGGAACGAGCGGCGTTTGAAAAGAGAGCTGCCGGAAGTGGAATGCTGGTCGGCGCAACCAACAGAGCCGCTCCATGGGATTGAGGGGACAAAGCATCTGCCATCGGCGATAATTCCGGGCATTTACGATCCGAACGTTGCGAACGGGAATTTGTGGATCGATACGGAAGATTGTTACACCATGGCGCGGCGGCTGGCGCGTAACGAGGGATTGCTGGTGGGTATTTCGGCGGCCGGCAACGTGGTCGCCGCGCGGAAACTGGGTGAGCAGCTAGTGAAAGAGGGCCGCAAAGGCGTGATTGTCACCATTGCCTGCGATGGCGCGGCGAAATATCTGAGCGAAGATTTCTGGCGCGAGCAGGATTAGATTGTATGTATGGCAATCGCAGCCGCCCCCAGCCGGTTGGAGGATCCGAGCGCAACGGTTCTCATCGATATTCTTGAGCGAGCTTTGCACGCCAACAGATCGGAATGGCTGTTTCTTAGAGAGCTGAGGGTCGGCACGGGCTTCCGGAATAACGCCGCTCAACGGCTGGACGCATTCGCGCTGAATTGCCTGCCGCATCTGGCGATGAAGCGGGTCTGTTATGAAGTAAAGACTTCGCGGGCGGATTTTTGTTGGAACTGGAACATCCGCTAAAGCGCCGGATTGGGATGCGTTATTCGAACGAATTCTATTTTGCAGTTCCCGGCGGCCTGCTGCAGCTAAGTGAAATTCCGGTCGAGTGCGGGCTGATTGAGATAGGCTGCGCGACATTTGACGAGTGGAAGCAGATCATGAAGCGGCAGGCGGGCTTCTTTTACTTTGACTCGGAATGCCAAACGTATTGCATGGTAACGGCACCGGCATCTTGGAGAGATACTCCGGGACCGACCTGGCAGTTTGCGGCGGCGATGTTGCGCAATCAGCGGCGGATGATGGAGGAGCAGCCTCCGATTCCGCCCAAGCAGCAGAAACTAGGTTTTTAGAAGAAGATCACCCGCCTGCGCCCATTCCCTTTGTTTTTTTTGGCCAAGCCGGTGGAATACCCCACCAACGAGGCCGCGAAAAGCGCATTTCGCAACTGTAGCAGCGGCAAGTGGTCATGAGCGGGCTCAGGAGAAACTCAAGAAAATTATGCTCCTTAGATCTCTTAAGAACGTTTGACTTGCACCTTGGACAAACCCGTGAGCTGAAAGTAAAGGCCATATTCCAAATCGTTCGAGCTAGAAAATTAGAATATCAGTAATCAGTAAAATGTTTCATTAATGCTTTAATTGTCGCTATTTCTTAAAATCCGACGTGGAATTTAACCCGTTCCACTTTTGCTTGGCCCAGAGTGGAAGGAAGCGAGGGGTAATGAGAAGGTATCGTCTCCAGAGGCGGGCTGGCTCTACGATCAACCGGAAAAACCATTCTAAACCATTACGCTGCATCCAGGCGGGAGCCTGCCTGGTCCGGCCAGCATGAAAGTCAAACGCCGCCCCCACGCCGATTAAAGTAGCTCCAGGGAAACAGCCGCGGTGGTCGTACATCCATTGTTCCTGCTTAGGAGTACTGATGCCGACGAAAACAATATCGGAGCCGGCTTGGCGGACTACGGTTTGCACGTGCCCATCTTCCTCTACCGTCAACGCACGAAAGGGGGGCGAATAACGGCCAGCAATGATCAGCCCGGAGAATTGGGCGGTAAGCCGGGATTCCAACTCAAGCAGTGTGTCTTCACGCCCACCATACAGGAACAGGCGGTGTCCGTGCAGGGCGGCGCTCCGGCACAGCTCCAGCATCAGCGTGGGCCCATAGACGCGCTGCTGATTAGGAGCGCCGAACGAGCGGAGCGCCCAAACTACGGGCATGCCGTCGGGCGTGGCAATATCGGCGGTGTTCAGGATGCTGGCAATGTTCGGATCATCGTGCGCCATGATGACGCCATGAACAGAGGTGACACAGATGTAACGGGCGCGGGAAATGGGGGCGACGCGGCGTTCGACGGCCCACAGCCTGCACAATTCAACGACCTCGGCGTAGCTGGTCTTGCTGATTTCCACGCCGACGACGCACTGTTTTTCGGGAAGATTCGCCAAGGGTCTACTATCAGTATCGAACCATTGCCGATTCTGGAACGAAAGTCGAGAGGCTCAGGTTGTTTGCGGTTGGAATTTACCTTTGGTTACCTGTTTACCGGTACTCCAGGAGCTCTTGACGAGGCTTGGCGGCACAAATCCGCGCTTTGCTTTCGATGAGCGGCGGAACATGCTTGGGCCGCTCATCGAAAGTAGCCCTTAATGGGTCTGAAACGATCCGAGGGGCTGATAGACAGCGCAATTCACTCTATATTGAATGTGCGATTGCCCCGGAAGAGACGAGAGTCCAACGTTCTGAACTCGCGTGCCGCCTATGTTTGCCACTCTGGTGAACGTAGTGAAGGAATTGACACTCCAGTCGACTGAACAGCCGAAAATGTCGGGCGCCACGAAACTGACTGTCGCGCTAGCCGCTGTAATCCCAAATACATGAACGTTTGAGACTCTCCCTTGTGCCGCTTCAAGCGCGTCGATGTCCGCGCCAATGTTTAGTCCGTCGGTCCCCCGGATACTTCCGCCGCTGATGTAGGGCGAATCGTAACGTAACCGGAAATTGCCAAGCGTTGAATTGAAGAACTTGAGTGTTCCCACGCGTTGGGAAAGCGAAGAGCCCGCCGGCCAGATTGTCTGATTTCCCGAAGGGTAAAGCGCCGCAAGATTATTGACATCCGACTGAGTCATTTCGACCAAATTTTTCGAATTGTTCCATCCCCCGACAATTACGTTGTGATCCCAGATATGGACCGGAAGCACGTTCGCGATTGCAGTTCCGGCTTCGTTGCCGGAATAGTCCGGAACATTGGGCGATCCGGTGGGACTCGACTGGTTTCCTTCGAACAATAATCCTTGGAAGTTTGAGTCATTGGATATGAACTCAAGATTGTTCCGGTTCACAAAACCTTCCGCGACCGATCCGATAAACCAATGGCTAACCGGATATGCACCTCTAATGTCGAAGGTGGTATTGCGTTCGTGAATAAAATCTTCCGGACCACCCAACGATTGCTGATAAATGCCGGAAGCCGCGCCCGCGCTGTATGCGCCTGCTATGGGTACAGATGAATGAGTCCAACCGTTTCCCTGCCAAGTCAGATTATCGTGGAGCCAGATCCGCTTGGCCGATTTCGCAACATAAGCGCCGGTTGGAGCATGAGCGCCAATGTTCCATTCATTGGCATTGCCAATCAATGAGTTGTAACGCGCCTCGACGTCCGACACTTCATTCACGGTTTGATAAATACCGTTTGGCAGGTTCGAGTTATTCGTATTCATCAGCACCGACGGTCCGGCGTTGTTCTCACTCCAGTTATTGGTGACGATGTTACCTTCAAAGAGAACTCGCTTACCGGTTTTCCACTCGACGTTGTTCCTATGCGAATACCTCCGGCCGTCGGATAAAGGACCGCCGGCCATGTGGCTCAACAGTGTCGTTACGGTGTTGCGGCGCACAATCGAGTCCGTGGCCGTATATAGAAGAGGGCAGAATGTAGAACACCCGCCGTTCATGGAAGCGTCATCGCTCCAGAACACCGGGATACCTGTATCTTCGATGTAATTGTTTTCCAACTTTGTCGGTCCGGGCCCTCGTGCGATGGTGACGCCAAACGATCCTTCGCTGGCGTCGAGTGAATAGCCATAGCCCTGAGCGTCATAGCCGGAAATCGAACTGCCATTGACGGTCAGTATCGCCATCTCGCCGACAGCAGTTCGTCCGTTGGCATCGACAGGCCAGGCGGGAGCAGCGGAGTTGATTACCGTCAACCCAGTGCCAGCGGCCGTAATACCGTTGGGCAAGTTCGCTATCAGGTGGCATGAGAGATCGAAGTAGAGGTAACCACCGCCGCTGGCGCTGCCCCCGGATATGGAGAGCGTGGCGGGAGCGCTGAGTGTGCAATTGGTATTGCCCAAGTGAAATACGCCCGTGGCGACAGTGGCGGTTGAACTTGAAGGAAAACTGGTGACCAAACCGGTCTTCCACGGCCTCCAAAAATTCAGCCCGTCCGCGCTTGAGTTAATCAGCGCCATGTATGCTCCATCAAAGTACTCAATTCCCCCGCGCAGCCTGTTCGGATAACCCAGGCCGTGAATCCAACTCCTGTCAATGACGATGTTGGAGTTTTGGGCGCTGAAGGACCATAGCCCGGGGGTGGAAGCAGGGTCCGTGTTGGTCCCGGCAATCGCGGTGTTAGCGGCCTGCGTCGCCACACCAATGAAGTAATAGTTATGAGCCAGCGCACCGAGCCCCCAACTCATCAATGGCTGGCCGCTAATGCCAATCTGCGATGGAGCGGCATTGATGTAAGCCAGTTTTGAGGCATATTGCGCAAAGTTAGGATCTTGCGAATTGAGCCGGACGCCCGGCGGAGGAAGTTGAGCGTCTGGAGTAGCGGTTCTAATGGTGATCCAACCAGGCTGCGCGATCGGCCATGCAATCACGTAAACCGTTCCTAAGCCGGTATCCAGAAACGCGATGGGTGAGCCGGCCGGGGAACTGGCCACCTGGAAGCTAGTTGCGTTTGCATTCACAACGTAATACGTGTTCCCAATATTCAATGGCGATGGAATGAAATATGATGAGCCGAGACGGACAGCTTGGCCGTTGGCAAAGGGATTTGAGCTGACGGTGAAAGTTCCAGTGGCCCGATCGATTGCCGTGGCCGGCGTTGCATCGGACGCACTGGGAGGATAGAAATCAGGTCCGGAGACCGGTGTGACCGCATTGGCCAAACCAGCTGGAAGAAGGATCTCATCTCCAAAATTCGCCTTATTCAGGCAGTCTTGAAAATCGACCGGAGAACCGGTCCCGCAATTTACACCGAGTGTCCAGACGGTGCCAGTCACCGCCGGAACACTAATTGTCCAATCCTCAGGCGGCGTCGGGTACGCTGGATGCGGATTCGGAAGCGGCAGAGTGGTGAGAGTTGCATCGGGCGCGGTACACCAAGTTGAACCATCGAAGCTTTGCGCATTCACATGATAGGTGGTACTGGGTTGAAGACCTGTAAGCGAATAGCCCTGATACAGTGTATGGGGCGCAAGCGAAAATGCCGAGTAAACACCCTGAATATAGCCGTAGCTGCTCGTAGTACCGTACTGGATGCGCTGATTCACAGCGGTAACGTCAGACTGCCATTGAACGCGCGCACCTTGATGAGTAACGTCGTCAATAATAGGCGCGGCACAGGTATTCGCCCTTAGACCTGCCGCCCCAAGGAAAATCAAAAAAATCCAACGAGTCATTTTCACGATGTCCTCAATTCCCCACGCACATAAAGTTGTAAGTTCCAGTTCCGGAGCCGGCACCGTCTGTTAAGGTCACGGTGGTACCGCTCACCTGCGAAATGCCGACAGTCGCTCCGGCGCCTGAGGTATCCGAAACGGAACAGACATAGCTTGCAGCACTTGAGAACACGGCTGAGCCTGAGAGTGTAATAGTAGCGCTGTAGCCGCTGAAGTTTGCACGGCCGGTCACGAAGTGATATCCAGCCTGGAGTGTGCCGCTTGCGTTATAGATTGGAAGGCTGCTGCCAGATCCTCCGCTAGAACCCGCCGATTGGGCCAGCTCCCAGGAATAGGTTGATGCGCTGACCTTCGAACAGATATATAGCGTGGCGTTGACGGCCGCGGCATCGTTGCGTGTATAAACTTTTCCGACGTCGGTAGACAGAGCGCAGCCGATCGAAGGCGCTCCCGACTGACTGACCAGCCTAAGGGCTGGCGCGCCACTAAAGTCGTTATAGCCGACCCAGGTATTCAGCGATGCTTTCAAAGGCACTACTGCTGTTACAATGTCGCAGACGCCAGGAGTGGAGGAGCAATCCAAGGACCCGGATCCGCCGGTGATGATATTGCCCCAACTCGCAACAGTGCCATTTGTCATCAGAAAGCCAGCGGTACCGCTTTGCGAGGGCAGATTGCCGCTGCCGCCGCTGCCGCAGGCCGCACCCGCGTCTACTGCGTTACCGTTGGCGTCCCATTTTACGCAATCGTTGGCGGTAAAAGAGCCGGTGGCGCTTGCTGTTTTCGAACCGTTTCCAGTAAATGTCAGCGGCGCTTGATAGCTTAGCGGCGGGATATCGGAAGCAGCTAAGGTATGCCCGCCAATCACCGAGCCCGTCGCCGAGTACAAGGCGAACTGACCGACTGTACCGCTGCTGACGGTTCCCGCACCACAGGCAGCGCCTGCATCCACTATGTTTCCATTGACATCCCACTTAACGCAATCATTAACCGGGAATATACCCGCGGCGCTCGCAGTCTTTGACCCATTTCCAGTGAAGGCCAATGGCGCCTGATAGTTCAGGGTTGGAATATCGCTCGCCACCAACGAGTGTCCGACGAGGGTCGAGCCATTCGCGGAATAGAATCCAAATTGTCCGGCAGTAGCCGACGAAACCGTCCCGCTGCCGCTGCCGCCGCCCGAAAACAAGGTCCATGTATTCGACGACGTACAGCCATAGAGATTTTGTCCTGCGGGATTGCTAGTTAGAAAAAACTGTTCACCCTGTCCGCATGTGGCCGGAAGGGCTGTTCCAGACTTCGCCGGAATGGTCGAAACAGCGTTCGAAAAATTGACATTCTTAGTTTGCGTTTGTAAATTCACGAGGTTCTGGCCGTCAATGGCCGAAACCAGCCACAATAGGCTCAGAAAGGAATATTTCGTCACAGGTTTAGGTCCTTAGAAAGTTAGCACCTGTCCTGACCATCAAGCGTGGATGCTCAGATCGTGCTTTCTGGTCAAAGGGTCGCGCGCCGACCGGCGCACTGCCAACTTTTTCGAGAGCTAAAAAATTGATTCTAATGCAGATATTAAATTTCCATTTTTTGTGAACGTGATTTGAAGGCCCGTCGCACGCGCCGTTTCTAACGGATTCGTTTGGTATCTCCTATCTTTCTTGAAGTAGGGAAATGCGCTTCGCGCAGCGGGGGCAGTGCAGCGGCGCAAACGTCTTGAACAGATGCGCCTTGAACCCGACTTCGTGACCAATTTTTACGGTTCGGCAGATTAGCAGCTGTATTTAGCGGAGCCGACCACTATTATGCACTTACAAGTACCAATATTGAATTAATACTGATCGCCGGCGCATCAGCCGCAGTCTCAAGCTGCCGGTTTGCGCAGTACACAGATCAAGTTGGTCCGCAGATGTTCCAAACTGCGCTGCCGAAGCAGGCGAATGAATAACAATTCGCACACAGCTAAAGGCGTGATCAACTGAGTAAATGCCGAGGTGCTGACCAAGTCAATCTGTTCTACGCTAAAGCCGATACGCATTGCGATAGCTTTTACTTGCTCAGGACGGTTGACCTTATAATGCGTGGGAAACACATCTTCGGCCTTGCGCTCTTCCAAGACATAAATCAAGCTGTCTTTAAGACGCTGAGGGATTCTTGCGGCCGTCCAAATGAATGGATTATCGGCATTCGTTGTGTGAAAGACGAAAACGCCGTTCGGACGCAGCAATCGATACACTTCGCGGAAAACCTGTTCTGGCTCTTCAAGGTGCTCGACAACCATGTTTGCAGTAACCACGTCGAAGCTCTGATCGCTCAGAGGGATGGCCGTTAGGTCGGCGTAAACCTTTGCGGTAATCGCTTTGTGGGCCGTCATGGCTGGCAAATCAAGATCCACGCCAACGGCGAACGCCGCCTTCTCGACCATTGCCGTTTGCTCGGCGACCATCCAGTCGGCAAAGACCTGATGTCCGCAACCTAAATCGAGCCATTCAAACTTTTGAGGCGGCAAACTCGCAAACAGCTTCCTCTGATAGTGATATTGGGAACTGGTCAATTCGGGAACAATGGCCTTTTCCAATTTCCAATAAATTTTCCGGAGTATTTGAGTGCTCATTCGCCCGGCGCAGTGTCGAAGGCTGCTTTTCTTTTTGTCAACACCAATGAAATCAAGGCTGAACCTCTATCGGTCGTTTGCGAACAGTGTTTAGCACTTTTACTGTCCGACCCCGAACAGAGTGAATATACCGAACCCCATTCTTGCAAACCTCCGGATGAAATAGCCGGAAGTGAAACTTACGCCTCGTCAAAATGTCGATGAGACAGCCGGGCCGTTCAGCGAACTATCGGCCGTTGAATGCGACCAAACATCAATCAGTCAAGCGGGCTGTTGGGGTAAACCCGCGAGACCGATAGAATGTAAGAAGCTCCTTCTGGGCGGAGAGCTCCTGAAGCAAGCCGACATGTCCACGATTTCTTCCACCCCTAAAACAACGCTTGTATTGGACACTCAGACCGATCACCCCAATGTATTGCAGAACGCTGCCGCATTCTTATGGTTTATAGAAATTTTGATTCTCTACACGCGGTTCTTTGACTTAGCCGCAGCTGGATTGCGAATCCCGGCCGTTGTTTTCATAATGTTGCTTATCACCTTCGCGGGCAGCGGGGAGGCGTTTGGAGGGATATTCTCTCCCGTCGGAAGAGTGGTGCTCCTGCTAGTTGGATGGATTACACTGACTCTTCCGTTTAGCATTTGGAGGTCAGGCAGCATTCCACACTACAAGGCTCTACTTAGTTCTCTGGTGTTCTTCCTGGTGGCCTCGGGCTTAGGGTACATCCTACGGAACGTCAAGCTCACTATGTATGCGCTGGCATTGAGCGGCTTAATCGCGGCCCTCGAGAGCTTCGTCTGGGGGGATAGCTTTTACGGTCGGCAGATCCTGGTTAGAGGGAGCTATCACGATCCGAATGATTACGCTTTGATTCTTCTGATGTGCGTTCCGTTCTGGTGGCTTTTGTCGGCTTCGGCTAAATCAAAAGTCGCCAAAATGGCCGCATTTGCTTGTACGATCCCGGTTTTCTATGTCTTTTCGCGAACGGGATCACGCGGAGCAATGATTGGCTTGATTGTTATGTTGCTCATCGTTTTTTTCAAGGCGTCGCTGCCGAAGAAGGGTCTGATGATTGCGGTGACAATGATTGCGTTAGTAGGCATACTGGCGGTGATGCCCGATTATATTAGAGCCCGCTATTTGACTTATTTCGATCTTAAGTCAAGCGGCGTCGAAACATCCCGGAGCTCAGGGACAAGCGCGGAGGTGGATCAGCTCAAAGCTGACGTGGATTCCGCCGAGGGACGAAAGCGGCTGCTGCTGAAAAGCATTGAACTGACTTTGCGATATCCCCTCTTCGGAGTTGGGCCGGGCAACTTTCCCGTCGCGGTTTTTGAAGACGCCAAACGCAATGGTGACCACTACGGTTGGCTAGTGACGCACAACACCTATACCCAATATTCCAGCGAAACCGGATTCCCAGGTTTCTTCTTGTTTTTGGCGATGGTGTACATGTCATTCAGGAACATCGCAAAAGTTCTGAAGCTCACCAAGGCGGAAGGGCAAGCACCTGAGCCTGAAATATACAAGGCTGCGACCTACTTGCGGCTGTCAATGGCCGCTGTTTTCACCACCATTTTCTTTTTGAGCTTTGGCTACTACCCACTGGTTTACATTTTGGCGGGGCTAACCGTAGGCCTAGCGAGGGCAGCACAACGTCACGAGCGGAACCAGAAACTGGCGATAGAAGAGGGAGATGCGCCAATTCCAGCCGAACCGTTCAAGCCAGCATTGTTTAATTTTCGACTGCGCGCCGCACGAGGATCGGAAAAAGAACAAACGCCGGGTCAAAAGCGAGATGAGAAACCGCGCCCAGCCAGATTTAATAGGTACCGCTAGATGTTCTTTTTAGTTGCCGATCGGGCTGCCAAGCTCGCCAGCAAAGGGGACCTTTTGCATAGGTTGATCTATGAAGATCCTTTGGGCTAATTCCCATTTTCTCCACCCCACGACCAAAGGCGGTCAAATCCGAACGCTGGAAATGCTGCGCTATTTACATCGGTGCCATGAAGTCCATTACATTACGCTCGATCATCCGAAAGAGCCTGAGGGGTTGGCCAGAAGTTCGGAGTACTGTACAAAAGCGTATGCAGTCGAGCACCACATACCGGCGCGCGGGTCAGGTCCATTCGTCTGGCAAGCGCTTTCGAACCTAATCGATCCGTTGCCGTTGTCCATTGCGCGCTACCGCTCGCCGGGAATGAAGCGGCAAATCGCCGGATTGCTGAAAGGGGAGGGCTTCGACCGGCTGGTCTGCGATTTCCTGGTTGCCGCGCCAAATATTCCATCTATCGATCGCGCTTTGCTGTTTCAACACAACGTCGAGACCACAATCTGGGACCGGCACGTGGAAACCGCAAGCGATCCGGTTCGCAAAGCATATTTCCGGTTAGAGAGAAACCGGATGGCCCGCTACGAAGCTAAAATATGCCGCGCGGCGGCCCACGTGGCAGCGGTCTCAAGGCAGGACGCCGACGTGTTCCGCAATACCTTTGGCGTCAAGGGGGTCTCCGAAGTGCCTACCGGAGTTGACGTAAACGCGTTTACTCCCCGGAACGGCAGCACGTCTTCCAAAGTGGCGGATCTGGTGTTTGTAGGCTCGATGGACTGGCTGCCCAACATTGACGGATGCAATTACTTCGTCAACGAAATCTTGCCAATCATCCGACAGAGCAAGCCCGAGTGCAGCGTGGCCATCGTGGGCCGGTCTCCAGCCAGCGGCATATTGGAAATGAGCAAGCGGGATCCGAAGATCATAATTTCGGGGACGGTGCCGGACATCAAGCCGTATTTCTGGGGCAGTTCGGTCTCTATTGTTCCGCTGCGCATCGGCAGTGGAACACGGTTAAAGATCTACGAAGCCATGGCCGCCAAAACGCCCATTGTATCCACCAGCATTGGAGCGGAGGGTTTGCCGGTGACGAGCGGAAAAAACATCTTCTTGGCAGATACGCCAACCGCCTTTGCCGATAACTGTTTGAAGTTGCTCAACTCCGAGACCCTGCGGAAGAGCATGGCAGACACTGCCTGGCAAATGGTTTCGGCGGATTTTTCGTGGGAGCATGCGTCTCGCCGCTTTGAAAGCATTTTGGAAAAGGAAGTTCCTTCGTTACGCTGATGCACTGGCTCCCCACCATTATTTTTTTGCTCAGCTCGACCTTTCTAGTGTACGTACTGATCGGGTATCCAGTGCTCCTGAACTTTTTGGCGCGCCGTTTCAAAAATCCGGTTCATAAAGCGGACTATGAGCCGACTGTCGCGGTGGTGATTCCTGTGCGGAACGGCCAAGCCTATATCAGGCGCAAGTTGGATTCCATGTTGCAACTTGATTATCCGGCCGGGAAAATGGAGATCCTGGTGATCTCGGACGGAAGCACCGACCAGACCGATGAGATCGCCGAAGAGTATGCAACGCGGGGCGTCCAGTTGCTCCGAGTGCCGCACGGCGGCAAGCCAGCCGCGCTGAATGCCGGCATTCCCCGCACCAAGAACGAAATCCTACTGCTCACGGACATTAGGCAAGTACTGGAGCCTCATAGCCTCCGCAGACTGCTGGCCCCCTTTGCCGACCGATCGGTAGGCGTCGTCAGCGGGGAATTGCTGATCCGCCAAGGGGATAACCAAGCGGGAGAACACATTGCGGCCTACAGGAATTTCGAAAACTGGCTCAGGAACAAATTGAGCGATCTGGATTCGATGCTGGGAGCAACGGGCTCCTTCTATTCGATGCGGCGGGAATTGGCCGTGCCGATGCCGCCCGATACACTTCTCGACGACGTATTTTTGCCGCTGGGAGCCTTTTTTCAGGGATACCGGTTGATCATTGAACCTTTGGCGCGGGCATACGACGATCCGACATCGCTCGGCACCGAATTCCGGCGCAAGGTACGGACCTTGGCCGGCAATTATCAGATTATGCAGCGCATGCCGGCCGTGCTGACCTTTCGAAATCGCATGTGGATTCATTTTGTCTCAATTAAGCTGGGGCGCCTGCTGCTCCCTTTCGCGCTGCTGGCGATTGCCGCCACCAGCTTCTTTCTGCCGCAACGTTGGATGGTTTACACAGCTCTCGGTCTGCAGGGGTTTGTGTATGGACTGGCGCTTTTCGACTTTTTCGATGGCTGGCTTCCGGAAGAATTCATTCTTAAGAAGCTATCCTCGGCGGCACGTACTTTTGTGGTCATGATGGTGGCTGCGTTTTGCGCCCTTTCGATCTTCTTCGTTTCGCCCCGAAAACTTTGGACTCCGACCAAGACGCGCACCAGCGGAGTAGCTTGACGGCATGGGCGAACCGATTCCCGTGATGCTGATGGTCCGTGAATTGGGAATCGGCGGTTGCGAGCGCGATCTCACCAAGCTGGCAAAGGCAATCGATCGCTCGAAGTTCGAGCCGCATGTCGCGTGTTTTCATTCCGAAGGTTTGAGGAGCGCCGAGCTGCGCACTGCGGGAGTTCCGATTGTACGTTTTCCGGTGCACTCCTTTATGTCCTTTTCCGCACTTTCCGGAGGCCGGCTCATGGGTCGATATTTGGCTCAACACAACATAAAAGTGGTTCACTGTTTCGATGTGCCGACTGTTCTTTTCGGCGTACCGGTGGCCCGCTTTTTTCGTACTCCGGCCATTATTTCCACACAACTCGGATTTCGCGACTTATTTCCTCGCTCTTACCAGCGGATGCTGCGATTCTCGGACAAATTAGCCGATACCGTGGTGACCAATTCCAGGGCGGTGCAGCGATCTTTGATTGAATTGGACGACGTTCCAGTGGAGCGCACGTTTCTTTGTTATAACGGCGTGGAGACCGCGACGTTTTATCCTGCGAATGATCGGCGGCCGGCGGTCGTTTCAGAAGCTTCGCTGATCATCGGGGCCGTTTGCGCCTTGCGTACGGAAAAGAGACTCGACCTGTTAGTGAAGGCTTTTGCGAGCGTGCGGCATCTTCAGCCGGGCATGAAGCTTTTGATTGTGGGCAGCGGCCCGGTTCTTCCGGAATTAGAGCAGTTGAGCCGCGATCTGGACGTGGCGGCCGACTGCATCTTCGAACCAGCCAAGACAGAGGTGGCTGAATGGATGCGCGCCATTGATGTGTTCGTCATGTGCTCAGAATCTGAAAGCTTTCCAAATGCTCTGCTGGAGGCTATGGCGAGTGGTTGTGCCGCCGTTGGATCGAGAGTGGGAGGCATCCCTGAGTTGATAAGGGATGGCGACACGGGCCTCCTTTTTGAATCGCAGAATATCGCGGCACTCAGCGCAACCCTTACTACGCTCATCACCGATGTGGAGCTTCGCAAGCGCTTGGCGCAGAACGCCGTCATCTCCGCACAGCAGGTTTTCTCGATGGAAAGAAATGCGCGTCGGAACGAAGATCTTTATCGCAGCATTTTGGAACGCAAGGGGTACTTAGATTGAACGTCCGGGATGCGGCGTGACGATGCCGACCAAGCTGGCGCCGTCGCGAATGCGATTGGTTCTTCGAAAGGCGAGTGTTGCGCTTTGTTCTTTTCTCGTTTTGATTGGGCTCAGCGAGATCCTTCTCCGCATTCACAATCCATTTCAATCGCGGATACGTCAAGGTCGCGTTGTTCTCATAGCCGACGAGCGCTTACACATCGCGAACAATTTGATTCCGGCGCTCGACCCGATAATCACTATGAGTCAGAACTCACTCGGCCTGCGGGGACCAGAGCCGCCGTCGAACTTGCCTGACGAGATAAGCGTTTTTACCATCGGGTCCAGCACCACTCATTGCTTTTACCTAAGTGACGGGCAAACTTGGTCCGACAAGCTTAGCGAAAGACTGGCCACTGAATTTCGCGGCATCTGGCTGAACAACGCCGGGCTGGATGGGGGGACCAGCTTCGGGGCGCGGGTTTTGCTTGAAGACTATCTCAGCAAGTTTCACCCAAAGGCGGCGATCTTTCTGCTGGGCTCGGCCGAATTTGCTTTTCAGGCAAACCGTGAAGCCGATTCCGAGAACATAAAAGGAGCGCTGTTGTTCAACTCCGCTTCGGCATTTCTCAAGTCTCTCTCTCCGTACAGCGATCTCGCCGCTTTGACGAACAAGTTCTACCGAGGTCACAAGAGGTATCAGGATGGCCTTCTTGCCGGGAAAGTAGATTTAAAAGCGCTCCGCACCATAGATGTCACGGACGCCGAACAGGCTGCGTACTTGAAGAGGTGGGCGGCCAAGACCGAATTAGAGGGCTTTGGCGAGAGGTTGGATCAGTTGATGGTGGTGTGCCGCCGGAACGGAATCGTCCCAGTTCTGCTGACTCAACCATTGCTCGCTGGAGCAGGTATCGACGACCTTACGGGCGTAGACTTGGCGCGCGTTGAGACCAGTCCGCGGCACACCGGCAAAATGTATTGGGACCTCATGGAGAACTACAACGATGTAACGCGCGCATGCGCCCGGAAATGGGGCGTGTTGCTCATTGACCTCGCACGCGCGCTTCCCAAGAGCTCACGCAATTTCTACGATTTTATTCACTTTACGAGCGCAGGTTCGGCGAAAACCGCCGATATCGTCAACGATGGTCTGTGTCCTGAATTAGCGCGCCGCTTTCCCGGATACCTTACGCGCCCTTGCGGGAGCGAAAGAATTCTTGCTAAGGAGCGTGCGCGTGCCAGCCACGACTGAAGAATGACTTTTCATTGAATCAGAATCAGCCTTAAGGTACGGAGCCAACCGACCGGCAACGAATTGCGAGAACACTTCAGCCCCCTTATCTGTAAAGTGGACAAAGTCCCCAAAATATTTCGGGCCGGCCGGCATGGCAGGCGCAGCATCAATCAAGAGGACGTTCTCGGCGGCGGCGGTTCTGCGAATAACCTGATTCATGGAGTCTTCCATTGGAAGGAACCCGTTCTCCTTCAGCATGGGGTAAAAAACCCGCCAGGAGATCAGCATGAAACGCTCTTCAGGCAGCACGCGATCTTTAAATCTATTGGCGTGAGTAATAAATATTGGTTGAGCACCGGCCTCCCTGATTACGCCGATCGCCTTTTTGAGATCGGATTCGAAGCGGTTTTCAAGCGCAACGGGCATGCGATCGAGCGCGGGTCCATAGGATCCCCGATCCCTTTTGATCTCCAGCTCGCGCAACCATGTCTGGAAGGCCATCGGAAGCACCCGCTTCAAGGTACTCTGAACGCGGTTCAGCATGCGCAAGCGGAAGAGGGGAGTGACCGGCGGAGGCGGTAATTTAGCAGCCAGATAAGGAACGTAAAGATAGTGCGCCAAGCTTGGGTAGATCAAGACGAATTTCGGTTGCACCTGCGCTAGGCGTTTAGGAAGCCGGACGACCGAAGTCGGGAAGGTCTCGCCAGGAAAACCGGTATTCACCAACTGGTAAGTAGGATTTCCTCCAAAATCTCTGTTCAGAAGTCGTTCCACTTGGCGCGGCCATTCGTGATTTTCGCTCTCCCTTTGGCCGAACGTCTCGGACGAACCGACGCAGAGAATTCGAACCGCATTCGGATTGAGTTCCGGTCCCCGAAAGCCCAGACTATTGAGTTTCCACTTCAAATAGTGAGCGTTGGGTCGCCCGTGTTGGCCTAGACTGTCGTAGGCGTTTAACACGGTATTATCGTAAATGCCCCACGGTGAAGCACCATGGCTTATCCAATCGTCCAGGCGGGCGCAGATTTCAAGTGTAAAGGCGGCAATGACGCACCACAGAACTCCCCGAAAGATTGCCTTCGCAACGTTGTGCGTGCGATCAGCAGGCGCGGACGGTAGCGCCTCAGTGCCGTGCGCAGGATGGACGGGCGCGTTCTGCGCGATTTCCTGGATATGCTTCACAATCCCATAGCCTTATCAAAATTGGAAGTAAATGAACGACTGTTGCGTGCCGCCCCGAAAGACGACAAAGTACATCATGGCCGCATAAGCCACAACGCGCATTTCGGCTGGTACCCAGCGGAACGACAAGAAATCCAATCTCCCCGAGAGATACTGAACCGTTTGCACCAAGACTAGCGGCAGGGCGTATAAGCCTATGTCTCGCGCGATGCTCCAATCTATGTTCCAGGGCCGAAATAAAGAGCCGGTCATCGTGGCAATCTGCGAAAAGGAACCGGCGCGGAACAGCAGCCATCCATAGCAGGTGAAGTGGAAGAAGACCACCACTAGAAATACAAGCGAAAGTGCGCGGCCCAATTTTCCAGGCCAATCGAAAAATCGATTCAGAACAGGCTGAATCGTCCGATGGATAATCAGCAGGCTGCCGTGATAGAAGCCCCATAAAAGGAAGTTCCAGGCTGCGCCGTGCCAGAATCCGCCGATCACCATCGTCAACATCAAATTGCGGTTCGTCTTGTAGACTCCGCCGCGGTTGCCGCCTAGCGGTATATAAAGGTAGTCGCGCAGCCAACTCGAAAGGCTGATGTGCCAGCGCGCCCAGAATTCCGCTGGGTTTTTCGCCAGATAGGGCAACTTGAAGTTGAGCATAAATTCAAATCCCATCAGCTTGGCCACGCCTCGGGCGATGTCGGTATATCCCGAGAAATCACAATAAATTTGGATTGCAAAAGCGTAGACCCCCATCAGCGAGTGCCAGCCATCGGGTTGCTTATGAATGTTGAACAACTGATTGGCTATCGGGGCGACATTGTCGGCAATAAAGACCTTCTTGAAATATCCCCAGAAAATAAGGTGCAAGCCGCTGACGATCTTCTCCGATGTGACGGTGCGCGGTTGTGTCACTTGCGGTAAAAGGCTGTTCGCCCGCTGAATGGGACCGGCAACCAAATGCGGAAAATAGAGCACGCACAAGAGGAAATCGAAGAAGCTGTCAGTAGCATGAATCTGGCCTCGAAATACATCAATCGTGTAACTAAGCGCCTGAAAGGTGTAGAACGATATGCCAATTGGAAGGATGACGCGTAATGTCCATAAAGAGACATGCAAACCCAGGCCCTGCAAAAGGCCGTGCAAATTGTCGGAGAAAAAATCGAAATACTTGAAAAATCCCAGCAACCCTATGTTGGTGACCACGCTTAAGGTGAGCCACGGTTTGCGCCGCTCCTGGGGCTCGCCGGCGAGAATCAGCGCTTCCATTCGCTTTGCGCAGTAATAATCAATCGACGTGGACGCTAAAAGGGGGAAGAGGAACCGCCAATCCCAACTTCCGTAAAAAACGCAACTGGCAAGCAGAAGGAATCGATTTTGCCCCTTATGCGGCAAAACGTAGTAAATTGCCAGCACGATCGGCAAGAAGATCAGGAACTCTACTGAATTAAAGAGCATCGCTCAAGGCTCTATAACTCACCGGATAGGCGGACACCCGAATGGATCAGCAGGTCCTTCCCTTGCGAGTTGCCGGTCAGAAAAATCTCGCCCCAGTACTGCAGATTGAGCAATCTCCAAATGCGATCCGTAGCATCGATCGATTTATTGCGATGTCTTTCAACGAGACTGCGGAGGGCTGGCATATCCAGGTATGAGGCCAGCATGCCATTAGGATCAAGCAACTTGGTGTACAAGGAGGCGGCGTTCGGATGCAATAACCAGTCCTTCAACGGAGTTGGAAAGCCAAGCTTTTTGCGGTTCAGAATCGTTTGCGGCAGAAGATCTTCGACCGCCTTGCGCAGAATATATTTGCCTTTCCCGCCGGAAATCCTTAAACTCGCTGGCACTCGTGCGGCGAACTCGACAAAGGTATGGTCAAGAAAAGGAACGCGGCTCTCAATGGAGCAAGCCATGCTCATCTGATCCTGCTTCATCAGCAACTCCACCAGATAGGTCTTCTGATCGGCATATAGCAGCCGCGACAAGTCGTCACTTGCCTCCCGCTTGTTCCAGAAACCGAGATAGGAGGAGTATGCCGACTCCGGGTCCACGGCGCCATTCTTCAGGATCTCCTTTTGCTCAGACGCCGAGAACGCGGAATAAAAATTATCTAGGAAAAGCGACTGGAACGAAAGACCTCGGCCAACGACCGTGTGTTGCGCTTTTCGGCGTAAGTTACCGGGGATCAGGTCTGACGTGCCCACAAAGTTCCGAATCGCGGCTCGCAACGACGCCGGCAGCACTTTATAGCGGGCCGACCAGCGTTGACTCGTGGCAAAGTGTTGATAACGTCCATAACCCGCAAACAGTTCGTCACTGCCTTCACCAGTAAGAACAACCTTCACTTGCTCCGCGGCCAGCCTTGAAACAAAGTAAAGCGAAACACTCGACGGCCAAGTAATAGGTTCATCCTCGTGCCAGATGAGTGCCGGCAACTGGTTGAAGAAGTCCGTCATTCCAATCTTAATTTCGTGGTGATCCGTTCCAATGGCCGTCGCGAGTTCGCGCGCAAAATCCAGCTCACTATAAGCGGCTTCACTATAACCAACCGAGAAGGTTTTGACGGGTTGATCCGTCATTCGTTTCATGAGCGCGGCGATGGTGCTTGAATCAATACCGCCCGAAAGGAACATTCCCAGCGGGACATCGCTCATCAACCGCATGCGAACCGTTTCTTCCACCCGCTGCCGGCATTCGGCAATCCAGGTCCGGTCGTCCTGATCTTCGCTCACTAAATTCGCCGGGACGTCCCAATATTGCCGGTTGGTGATTTCAAGGCGGTTCGCCGGTGTTACCCTGATCCGCATCGAATGTCCGGGCATCAGTTTGCGAATTCCCCGGAACATCGTATTGTCACCGCTTAAGTAGCCGAAAGCCAGATACTCCGGTAAGGCCGCTTCATCGAATTCCGCGGACACCGCCGGATGCATCAATAGCGCTTTGATCTCACTCGCGAAGACAAATTCTCCGCCATCGGTCCAGTAGTAAAACGGTTTGATGCCTAAACGATCGCGCGCGCAAAACAGTTCGCGTTTATCTGCATTCCAGATCACAAAGGCGAACATGCCCCGGAAATGAGACACGCAATCTTCTCCGAACTCCTCGAACGCGTGCAGTATGGTTTCGGTATCGCAGCGTGTCTGATATTGATGACCCGCGCGTTCCAGATCGGGACGAATCTGGGCATGGTTGAAAATTTCGCCGTTGTAAATGATCTGCAGGCGGCCGTCTTCGTTCGTCATCGGCTGTGAACCGCCAGCCACATCGATGATGCTTAAGCGCCGGTGACCGAGTGCTGCATAGTCGTCGCAATAAAATCCGCTGCCATCGGGTCCCCGATGTGCAATTCGATCGGCCATGGATCGGATCAATAACCGGTCAATTGAACGTTTCGAGGATACGAATCCAGCTATGCCACACATTGGAGCGAAGTTCTTGTCTTTAACTTTAGCGTGTCTTGGGACTCGGCAATAAAGATTCTATCGGCGGCTGGCGGTGAGAAATCCACGGCTCGGCCCCGATTGTGCCAACTTTGAAGCCCTATTGCGCTCCCGACCCCTCGCTAAACGAATTCGGCGCGAAAGCCGATTAATCTACTGCAATGCAAGACGCCGCCCCAAAGATCTGTCACACCGCGTTTGCCCTGCGCGCAAACTCACGCAATGGACGTGATTGCGTTGTTACGATCTTAGTAGCCGACCTATGAAGCCGCGAGTCTCCGACGCCAAGCAAGCAGAGCGCTTCTTCATCGACGTCCTATGGAATTGGACGGCGGTTGGCGCGAATATTTTTACCGGTATCTTTTTAACTCCATACCTGATCAAGAAGCTTGGGGTGCAACGATGGGGCACTTGGACTATCGTTTTTGCGCTCATTGAGTACATTTTCCTGTTCGATTTGGGGTTTCGCTCCGCCATCGTGAATTTCGTCTCGCGTTATCGCGTGGTCGATGATTTCGAGGGCGTGAACGGGGTCATAAATACCGCCCTCGCTTACTTCCTCGGCGTGGCAGGCATCGTGGTCATCCTGACGCTTGGTCTAGCCAGCCACGGCTATCACTACTTTAAGGTCGCTCCCGAGGATCAAAACGATTTTACGTTCTTGCTGATCATAGTCGGCTTTACCTGGGCGATCGGTGTCATTTCTAACATTTTTCAAGCTTCGCTCGAAGCATTTCAGCAGTTCAAGACCTACAACCACATCTTCATAGTGATGCTGGTGTTGCGGGCTGGCGGTTGCGCCCTGATTTTGTTTTTGGGCCATGGTTTGCGCGGTCTCGGCCTTTGTGTGATGGCGGCTCAATTTTTCGGATATGCGGCGATGTTCGTTACCTTCCGGCGCGCTTTTCCGGAACTCCGCATTGCGCCGCCGGTTTGTGAGTTCCCAGCGCTGGAAGCAAATGGCTCGTTATGGCGTGAACTCGGTAATTGCGTCTTCCGGTTCGCTCTTCCTGAACCAGGGGCCGCCGCTGTTAATTGGCCATCTTCTTCCCGTGGAGTTTGCCGCGTACTATACATTTCCCTCCCGCTTGTTGAACTACGTGGTGGAGATGATTACCCGCATCGGGTATGTTACTGTTCCCAAAACTGCTGAGTTATATGCGCTGGGTCATCGGGACCAAATTGTTCAACTCGGAACACATTTGAATCGCTACTGTTTGGCGTTGTTTCTGCCGATCAGCATTTTTATGGCAGTCTTTGGCCGTGCCTTAGTCGTCCGCTGGATGGGGGCGCTCGTTCGCCGATCATGTTGCTCCGCTTCTCCCCATATTCGCGGTCTCGGTGTCTCTGGCCGTATCCGCCCAGTTTAATTCGAACCAACTTCTGTTTGGAATGGGAAAGCACGGGCCCTATGCAATCAGCATTGTAATCGAGTCTCTCTCGGCTTTGGTCGGTATGACGCTCATTCTGCCGCATATGGGCATACTCGGCGCCGCTCTCGTGGCGGTTGCTTTAACCCTGGTCAATCGCGGCCTGATAACCCCGATGATCGTCTGCAAACAGCTGGATTACAACTACTTCAGCTACATGGCAGCCATCTACGCGCGGCCCCTGTTCTGTGGAATCCCGACGCTGGCACTCGCTTTCTGGATGAAATCAAGGTGGCTACCCGGATCGACCTGGCTCCAATTGGCCCTTGCTATGACCCTTATTGGCGCTAGCGGGCTCATCCTCAGCTTTTTCATCTGTGTGGACACCGAGCACCGAAAGATCCTGATCGATACCTTGCGAAAGAGGTTCGGTCTGAGCGGAGACGCAGTAAATGATGTCGAGGTGGTGCTCGAAATAGTTCCGAATGCGAGGGATCCGCGCTAGTTGAGATACTTGGGGGGACGACGGGTGCCTAGATCCTCTCCAACTAGAAAGATGATAACTAATCCAAGTTGACTGATCAATTTTCATCGAAAACTCCCCTTCGCGTAGCTTTGCTGGGCGCAGGCGTTATCTCCGCTTCGCATGCTCTCGCGCTGCGCGGGATTTCTGGCGCAAAACTGATCGCCGTGTGCGACCGCGATAGCGAAAAAGCGCAAGCTTGTGCCGCGCAATGGTCCATCCCGGAAGTCTTTTCATCGCTAGACGAGATGCTCGCTAAATCCTGCCCGGATGTGGTTCACGTTCTGCTGCCCCCTTCCGCCCATGCTGGTCCGGCCATTGATTGCCTTGAAGCAGGCGCGCACGTGCTAATTGAAAAGCCGTTTTGCCTCTCCGTGCGCGATTGCCGGGCTGTTGAGAACGCTGCCGCCAGGGCGAACCGGATCGCTGGTGTAAACCATAATTTGACTTTCATGCCGGGCATTCTGAAACTCCTCAACGTCATTCGCAGCCTGCAAATCGGTGAAGTGGAACATGTTTCGGTCACTTATAACCTGGTGATGCCGGCGCTTGCCGCCGGGCAACATGGCCACTGGATGTTTGGCAGCAAGGAACACATCTTGTTTGAGTTAGGACCACATCCGCTATCCGTTATTTGTCGCTTGCTGGGCCGCGTTACCGGTTCCTCTACTACCTTGTCCGGGCATACTATTCTCAATAATGGGCAATCCTTTTACGACACCTGGCAGAGTTCGCTAGTTTGCGAACGGGGTAGCGCTCAAATACTTCTGGCGTTAGGTCGCGAATACCTCAGCACGGGCATCCACGTCATCGGACAAGACGGCGAAGTCTTCGTCAATTTGCGCCGCAATACCGTTCAAGTTTCCGGCAAAACGCGCTGGCAGCGTGCCGACAATTTGGTCGATTCCTGGCGTAATGGCAAAGCCTTGATTGTTTCAGGCGTGCGGAATTTCTCCGCCTACGTGCAGGGCGCCGTCGGCGCGAAACCTGCCTACGAATTGCAGGATGTTTCGATGGCCGGAAGTATAGGGGCGTTTTACGGCAGCCTATTTAACCGTAGGCCATTGGCGGCAGATGCGGCCGAAGGAACCGCGGTAGTTGAGGCTTGTGAGTCGATTCTCGAAAGCGGTGAAAACTTCCTGCAATCCCGTTCTGGAGTCTATTCTGATGCCTCAGGTCGATAACGCCGTGGTCATTGGCGGAGCGGGCTTTATCGGCCGTGCTCTCACGTCTCAGCTGCGCGCTCTAGGGTCCACCGTCACCGTTGTAAGCCGTTCTGCCGGGTTGGGTCAAAGCGATGAACCCGGTTTGCGCTACTTTCGCGCTGGCGTGGCCGATGCCGCGCGAATCGATGAAGCGATCGAAGGCGCGTCCGTCGTTTACCATTTGGCGATGGGGGGTGGAACAACCTGGTCCGATTATCAGCGCGATTTTATCGGGGGAGCCTTGAATATTGCCAGAGCCTGCCAGAAACATGGCGTTCGGCGGCTTATTTTCACCAGCTCTATCTCGGCTCTCTATCTCGGCGGCAAGACGACGCTCTTTGAGAGCGTCGATGCCGACCCCAAGCCTCTCCATCGGAGCTTTTACGGTCGCGGAAAGATCGAAGCGGAAAAGACGCTTATGGACCTTTACCGCACCGAAGACTTGCCGGTGGTCATACTCCGGCCCGGAATTGTCCTTGGCCGTGGTGGCATGCTGGCTCATGGCGGTCTAGGCTGTGCGGCTTCAGATACTTGCATCTTGGGTTGGGGAGCTGGGGACAGTCCGTTACCCTGCGTTCTGGTTCAGGACGTCGCATCCGCCTTGGTCCTGGCAAAGGACGCTCCCGCCGTTGAAGGAAAAGTCTTCAATCTGGCCGGCGATGTCCGTCCTACGGCTTGAGAAATGGTCCAAGAAATCCGTCGGCGCACCCGCCGTGACTTCCGCTTTTACCCGCGCCGCCTCTGGATCATCGGAGTACAGGAAAAGCTGGTATCCATTGTCAAAAAGATTGTCCGCCGCACCGACGAAGGTGGCACAACATATCGCGATCTCCAAAGCCTAACCATGACAGCGCCCCTTGATTGTTCCCAGGCCAAAGCTTTGCTCGGATGGACTCCTGTTTCCGATCGCGAAACATTCTTCGCCGAAGCAATCAACGGCAATCTCAAGCCATTTAAGCCCGGTGATTTGCGGCTGGGGCCGGAGGTCGTCGCGGCTTAGCCGTGGCCTCCTCCGCCCCGTCTGTTGCCCATGGCACCCGAATTAACATGGCTTCCCGCCCGGCCTGATTGGGCAGACGCGCTCCGCGAATTATCCTCTCATCCGGGCGATCCGGCAGCCACGCAGCAACTCATCGCGCTCGCGAACTGCCGCATCGATTTCGTCCAGACCGGCAAGCTTGATCGCGTTGCTCAAAAGCTTTACCCTTCGGTACCGCCGCCCGGCATCCCCTCCCTGCGCGTCGCGCTGCTTGGTTCTTCCACTCTTAAGCATCTGGTTCCGGGGATTCGAGTCGCGGGTCTCCGCCGCAAATTGTGGCTCGATGTCCACGAAGGTCAGTACGGGATGTACCAGCAGGAACTTCTCGATCCTGCCTCCGGCCTCCATCGATTCAAACCCAATTTTGTCGCATTGGCGCTTGATGCGCACCATCTTGCCGAAAGCGATGCTGTCGATATCGCGCAGACGATCGAGAACCTGCGCCTCTGCTGGCGAATCGCGAAGAAGACCTTCGGCGCTACTGTCATTCAACAAACCGCCCTGCCGGTATTCCCCCCGTTGCTGGGTAGCAATGAGCATCGCCTCTTCGACTCCCCGCTTAGCCGCATCAAACGCTTTAACTTCGAGGTGGAGAAAGCCGCCGACCAGGAAGGCGTCCATCTGCTATCCATCGCCGACCATGCGCTATCCAGCGGGTTAAACGAGTGGTACGACGTGGCGCTTTGGCATCGCTCGAAGCAGGAAGTGCATCCGTGCGTATCGCACGTCTATGGCGATCTGCTTGTCAGGCTCATTGCTGCCGATCGCGGCCTTTCTTACAAGTGCCTAGTTCTCGACCTCGACAACACACTATGGGGCGGCGTCATAGGCGATGACGGGTTAGAGGGCATTCAGCTTGGCCAGGGTAATTCCATGGGCGAAGCCTTCGTCGCCTTTCAACGGCATTTGCTTGCTCTGAAGCGCCGGGGAGTCATTCTCGCCGTCTGTTCCAAGAACGATTACAAAAACGCCCTGGAAGCTTTTGAAAAACATCCCGAGATGGTTTTGCGCCGCAGCGACATCGCCTGTTTCATGGCGAACTGGGACGATAAAGCCTCCAACTTGCGGAAGATTGCATCGACTCTCAACATCGGGATTGATTCGTTGGTTTTCGTAGACGATAACCCCTTTGAGCGCAACCTTGTGCGACAGGAACTTCCGCAGATCGCCGTCCCCGAGATCTCAGAAGATCCCTCGTTTTACATCCGAGCCATCACGGACGCTGGCTACTTTGAAGGATTGGTCGTTACCGAAGAAGATCGCGAGCGCAGCGGTCAATATCAGGCCAACGCGGAACGCGAGATCCTGCGCGAATCCTCTACCGACATGTCCAGCTATCTCGCCGGGCTCAACATGGAACTCATCTTTCATCCGTTCGACGACGTGAACTTGAATCGGGTGACGCAACTCATCAACAAGACCAACCAATTCAACCTGACCACCCGGCGCTATACCGAAGCCGAAGTGCGCGCTACCATGCGCGATCCGCATACCGTCACCCTGCAAGCGCGGTTGATCGATCGCTTTGGCGATAACGGCATCATCGCCATCCTCATCGCGCAAGTGCAGAAGAGCGTGGCGTTTATCGATACATGGCTGATGAGTTGCCGTGTACTTGGCCGCGGCGTCGAAGAGGCCTGCCTGAATTTCCTGGTTGAAGAATGCAAAATGCTGGGTGCGAAACAGCTCCAGGGCGAGTATCGCGTAACTGCCAAAAACGGCATGGTGCGCGATCTATATGGCAGGCTGGGCTTCGGACTTGTCACGACAGACACGGAAAACAACGCCATCTGGACTCTGCCGCTGGACTCTTTTGCCGAAAGGCCGGTGCCGATGAAAATTCTTAAAGGAACGCATGCAACAAACTGAAATTTACAGTCGGCTTACCAAGATCTTTCACGATGTGTTGGATGACGAGTCGATCGTGCTTACGCCCGAACTCACGGCCGACCACGTTGAGGAGTGGGATTCTTTCAATCACATTAATCTGATCGTCGCCAGCGAAGCCGCGTTCAAGATCAAGTTTCAGACCTCCGAACTCGAGTCGATGAAGAACGTCGGTCACCTGGTCGATCTGATTCAAAAAAAGGTTGGATGAAGAATCACTCTACCGGCGTGTACCGATGCTCGTGCCCCGGCGCTTCGATCAATTCGATCATAAAGCGCATCGGTGTCACAAAAAATTGGATTTTACTGCCACCGTAGGCGATCCCCGGGTTAGGTTCGGATGTCGGCACTGAACCGGCCGCTCGCAACCGTTGGCGTCCGCCCGCCAGATCCGGCACTAAGTAAGCCACATGATTAAGAATGTTTCGCCCGCTGCTCAAAGCTTTAGCAACCGGCGCATCATCACCGAATGGCGCTATCAGTTCATAGCAGATCCCCGACGAATCACGCCCAAACTGAACGTGGACTTTGTTTACCGCATCGGAAAATTCCGCCGTCCATTCGCGAATATCGAAAATCTTCTGTAGCGCTTCCCGGCCCTCAGCAAGCGTCGCGGTCACTACCCCGATATGGTCGAATTGCATGGTGATTCAGAACTGAAAGTAGAGGAACGAACTCGGCTGCTGCATCAGCACTAGGCACAACAATAGGGCCGCACTGAACGAAGCAGCCCAAACCAGATTCGGCCTCCAATTCCACGCCCGCGGCTCGGCTTCCGTCTGCTTTTCCGGATTCCTATGCGCCCACCGGCCCAGAATCTGCTGTGTATTCGGAAAGGTCCACACAATGAGGTACAGCAAAATCATCTCCCCAAATGCCACCAGGTTCCACGTGGACCATTGTCCCCAGCCCAATCCATGCGTGCCCGCTAAAGACTGCAGCATCAGAATGGCGTTCGGAATACCCGTTGAGCGGAAAAAAACCTGCGCAAAAATGGCGCAAAGGAAAGTGAACGCCACCGCGCTAATCTCTCTGATCCGGCTCTCTTGGACAACAGCCTTCTTTTTGCCGAGTATGACCCAGGCTTGGTGGCCCGTTAAGTAAATCGCGTGCAGCAATCCGAAAATCAGGAACTGCAATCCCGCGCCGTGCCAAATGCCGGCTGAAGAACATGGTGGTCATGGTCGGGAAAGCAATCATATTCAAGAATCCTTCCGGCGTAGCCGCGACCTTCCGCGATACCTTCTTGCCGGCGGCGACCCGCCTCCGCACCACCCACAGAGAAATCGGATTATACAAATACAGATTCAGGTAGCGCGTGAGCGTCATATGCCATCGCTGCCAATATTCAGCCATGTTCTTGGCCTTGTAAGGCGAATCGAAGTTCAGCGGGAACTCGATCGAGAACATCCGCGCCAGCCCAAGCGCCATATCGGAATATCCTGAAAAGTCGAAGTATAGCTGCAGCGCGTAGCTGAGCAGCCCGCCCCAGGCGTGCAGGAAAGTCAACGACCCTGGGTTGCCAAACGCTGGATCTGCGGTCTTTGCCATTACGTCCGCAATTGCAACCTTCTTGAACAGCCCCATAACAAACCAGGTACAGCCCACCGCCAAATCGCTCAAATTTACCTGGTGCCGCTCCGCCGTGAACTGGGGCATAATCTCGCTGTGATGCAGGATAGGGCCGGCTATCAAGTGCGGAAAAAACGTGACAAATAGAACGTAATCAATGAAGGATTGACGCTCGGCAGAACCCTGTGACAGATCAATCAGGTAGCCAATCTGAGTGAACGTAAAAAAGGAAATGCCTAGCGGCAGCAACACTCCGGGCCATTCCTTGCCTCCAATCCCGTGGCCATGCAGAAAGTTGAGCAACGGAAAGAAGTATTTGTAGTACCCCAGCAACAAAAGGTTCGCTGCGATCCCCCCGCCTAAAACCAGCCGTTTCCATTTGACCCGATCCGTCATCTTCAAGATCAGCAGCGAGCAGGTGAAATTCAACAAGATCGAGACGGCCAACAAAACCAGAAACGCCGGCTTCCAGTAACCATAAAAGAAGATCGAGGCCAGTGCCAACCAGCCAATCACCGCGCCCCTGCCCAACCTGCAGGCGACCACATAACCCAAGAGCGTAGCGGGCAGGAAATAGAACAAGAACTCGTAGGAATTGAAAAGCATTAAACTGAGGGCTAAGTGCAGGTTAGGACCAAGCGGCAACTGATGGTAACGTCGGCTATTTACTCGATTTTCCTAATCTAGGCCAACGTCTCTTCAGAACACACTGGCCCCAAATGCGTCCAAGGAACTCCATGTGCAAACATTTAGTATATGTTGGCGTCAGTGCCTATAGCTTCTCCTGCTGAGGCATCTCCGTCGACAACCGATAAGCTAGCCCCTCCGAACGTTTTCCGGCGCTACTTGTTCGGCCTTTTGTTGATTCCCGTTCTGTTGTGCGCATGCGATGTGGCGTTCCGCTTCCTGCCCGTTCACTGGCTTCATGTTCTTCCGGAGCACGAAGCTACTCGCCGGCCCCCCGCTCACGGAACTTTCATCCCCAATCTGCACATCCATTACGATCCCTGGATCGGCGAAACCGCTACCACTGCCAATCAATACCCTACTGAGACACGCTCACCAATTGAGTTTTCTACCGATGACCTAGGATTCAGGTTGACACCCGGCGTTTCCGCTCACGACAAAGTGGCGGCCGTGCTGGCCAACGGAGCTTCGTTCTCCTATGGCGGCGGCCTCTCCGACGGCGAAACGTTCCCCGCTGTTTTCACTCGCAAGACCGGTCTCGAAATGTACAATGCCGGGCGCTTTTTCTGGGACGGCGTGTCGCTTGAGGAAACCGATTGGCTGCTTGACCATCTCGGCAATCCGCATGCCGCTGTTATTCTGATGTATTGGGAAGACCAGGATTTGTTGCCTCAGCAACTCGACGGTCCCAGATCGCAAATGGATAAGTTTGGGCCGCGCCTCTTCGGCAAAGAGCGCTACGGCGCATTCAAGCACATATATAAAGGCGCGATCCGGCAAGAACAGGCATTTTGGTTTCTGTCTCCCATGGAAGTCTGCTCGACGCGAGCACTGAAGTATCTCAGCAACGATGTCATCCTCCCCAACGGCTACAAGCAAGCCGCCGTCAAGCTCACTTTGCCCGATGGCAAACCAATGCTTGTGCTCAATGAAGAGGTCGAACGCGTCATCCATAATCCGGACGGCGCCATGGTCGAGCGCAATGCCGATTATTTCGCATACTTCCAAAAGCACCTTGCCGCCCGCGGCAACCAGATGTTTGTAATGCTGATGCCCAACAAATATACGCTTTACGGACCTCTGCTGCATGCTCCCGGCGCATCCGTTCCGGTGCCGTATCTCAATCGCGTGGAAGCGAGCATGAACGCCAAAGGCATCAAGACTCTGAATGTCCTTACTCTATTAAGGCCGTACGCGGCCACGGATATCGCCTCAGGCCATATGTCTTATTACCGTGAAGACCACCACTGGACTCCGCTGGGCGTACGTCGAGTTGTGGATGCCTTGGAGGCGAAGTTCGGTCCGAATATAGCAAGCGCTGCGCGATAATCGCCTTAGTGAAAGTCCCGTTTCTCGACCTCAAAGCCCAGATCGCACCGCTTCACGCCGACCTGCTCCAAGCCTTTGAACGCGTACTTGAGTCCGGCCAATACATCTTAGGGCGCGAAGTGGAGATCTTTGAGCACTCAGTCGCTCAGCTTCTCGGAACAAAGCATGCCGTTGGGGTTTCTTCCGGTACCGATGCCATTTTGCTCGCTTTGATGGCGCTCGATATCGGCCCTGGCGACGAGGTTATCTGTCCCAGCTTCACTTTTTTTGCGACCGCCGGCTGTGTGGCTCGCGTGGGCGCGAAGCCAGTCTTTTGCGATTGTGACCCGGTCACATTCAATATCGATGTCGCAGATACCGGCCGCCGCATCACGCCGCGCACCAAAGCCATCATCCCGGTTCATCTCTTCGGCCAAGCCGCCGACCTCGATGGCATTATGGATCTGGCTCAACATCATATGATCGCTGTCATCGAAGACGCGGCCCAAGCCATCGGCGCCACTTATCGAGGCCGCCCGGCCGGCACCCTCGGAGATTTTGGAACGTTCAGCTTCTTCCCTTCGAAGAACCTGGGCGGTTTCGGTGAAAGCGGCATGGTGATCACCAATAGTGACTTGCTGGCCGAGAAAGCCATCCTCCTGCGGAGCCATGGCGCAAAGCCAAAGTACTATCACAAGTTCGTCGGCGGCAACTTTCGCATCGACCCATTGCAAGCGGCGCTGCTCTCGGTGAAACTGCCCCATTTAGCGGATTATTGCAACCGCCGAGCCGCCAACGCGTCCTATTACTCCGAGAAGCTTGCCGGCATTCCTGGCCTTATTCCGCCTTCTGCTTTGCCGCACAATGGTCACATCTGGAACCAATACACGTTGCGAGTACCTGGAATGCGCGATGCGTTATGCGCCCATTTATCCGGCCGCGAGATCGGCACTGAGATCTACTATCCCGTGCCCCTGCACCTTCAGGGATGTTTCGCGCCACAGCAAGTCTCTCTGCCCGTCTCCGAGCAGTTAGCGAAAGAGTGCCTCAGTATCCCTATTTTTCCCGAGTTGAAGCCAGAGCAGCTCGATTACGTGGGCAGCTCAATTGTTGAGTTCTTTACCGGCGCGAAGCGGGCGGAGACGCTTGAACGCGTGGCGCAAGCGCTCGCTCGATAGGGAGTTTTAAAGACTACCAAATGAGTGCTCACCCAACCCTCGCCCCACCACTTCGCGCACCAGCGCACTCAGCTTCAATGCATCGAAATCCGTTGGCTTTCTGAAGTACCGGGCAATGCCCAACTGCGCCATGCGCTCTCTATCTTTTGGCGCGTTGGAGGAACTAACCACGATTACCGGCGTTGGGCACACTCGGGGCCTACTGCCGACGTAGTACCTGGTTCGCTAAGCCATTGCGGGCTCTTGTTCCGGTTTTATCTCAGGCTCCTTTTTGTGCTCATGGTAATCCTGCTCGGTGTTCAGCGCCCACAGGTTATCTCTGCTGCGCACGTTGCCAATGATGTTATCAACCGCCGTCATCGCCGTCAGCATCGAGTGATCCTGATTGTTGTATTTATGCATCCCATTCCGGCCGATCAGGAATAAGTTGTCAATACCGTTCACCCACGAAATCACTTCCTGAAAACGACCGTATGAACCGAAGTAGGCTGGATACGTCTTCGGCATTCGGATTACCGTCGCGTCTAACACGCTTTCTTGCTCTAGGATGTTCATTGACGCCAGTTCTCTTCTCGCTAAATCGATCAGACCGGCATCGCACTTTTTCCACAATTCGTCCGTATCGTTGCAGAAATACTCCAGCCCAATCCAGACCTTTGCGGGGTCGGCAACCATTGAGGGGCTCCAATTGTTGAAAATCTGCAAACGGCCCACCAGAACATCGGGCTCCTGAATATAAATCCAGTTGTCTTTCACCAATTCGCCCGAATTTTCCCGAATTTTCAACCGGTCGCATAGAATCCCCACGGTGATGAAATCGCGATACACCAATCCATCCGCCACTTCGCGCACCGGCACCGGAGGCGGCGGAGTAATCTCCGAGATCAACTCCTTCACCGGCATGGTCGAAAAGAAATAATCTCCTTCGAAGCGCGCCTTTTCGCCTGTCACCGAGTTCCTGGCGTTCACCGCCGCTACCCTGTGGTCCCCGTCAAGCTCGATGCCCTCTACCGACCATTGCATCAGAACCTCGCCGCCTAGACCTTTAACGCGTCGCGCCACTTCTTCCCACATTTGACCGGGTCCGAATTTCGGATAGAGGAACTGCTCAATTAGCGATGTTTCCACATCCTTCTGCGCGATATCAGCTTTGCTCTTCGGCGCTAGCTTTTTCAGCACGTGGGTAAGCGTCTTCAAAATCGATAACCCTTTAATTCGTTGGGCTCCCCATTCCGCGCTGATTTCTTTGCACTCAATGCCCCACACCTTTTCCGTATACGATTTGAAGAAAGTCAAATACAATTCGCGGCCAAAGCGATTGATAAAGAACTGTTCCAGGTTCTGCTCGTTCTTGATCGGAAACAGAAGCGCACGGAGATAGCTAAGCCCAATGCGAAGCGTCTTAAGCAGTCCCAGTTTTTTCAAAGTATCGATGCTTAGCGTAATTGGATAATCGAAGAACCTTCGCATGAAGTAAATACGCGATTTTCGGCTCCGGACCAGCATCACGTTGTCGTCCCGCACCGGGTCGGCCGGTTCCCAATGCGCGGGCACGTTTACGCTATCGCGTTGGTAAGTAATCTTTGCGTGCGCTCCGTCAATCGCCTGCATGGGCAGAATATTCAACCACCACTGCATGACTCGGTCCGACTTCGAAAAAAATCGGTGGCCGCCGATATCTATTCGATTTCCTTTGTAATTGACCGTCCGGGAAATTCCCCCCACGTAATCGCTTTTCTCGATCACCAGGGGAACCACGTTTGTGCGTCTCAAGAGCTCATACGCAGCGGTCAATCCCGCTGGTCCAGCTCCTACGATTACGGCTCGTGGACGTCCGGCTACTGGCATCCTACTCCTTACAACCGAGTCTAACGAAGCGTTTCCGCATTTCTCTCGTTAGAAGCTTCCGACTCGAAAAACCGTTCATCGGCCTTAAACCGTCGCTTCAAATTCAAAAAGCGGCTTTCAAACAGGTTGAAGCTGACCATTGCTGCCACGTACGTCAGTCCTATCATCGCCAGTAAGAACATCCACGACCCCAGCGGGTTCCGTCCCAAACCCATTCGTCCACCAAGAAGCGAGGCGCAAAACCACATGAGCGGAACGTGATACACGTACATTTCATAGCTGTATTTGCCCACTTTCCGTAGCGGCTTAAAATTGAATACTGCATTCCCTCTTTCGAATGCGTGCAATACCACGCCGCCGAAGAGCACTGCCAGCAACGAGAACAGCACGACTTCCCCGAAACCTCCAAAGACCGCAACTAGGCCGCACGCTAAGGACAAGCCATAGACGATGCAGCGATAGCGCGCCAATACCGCCGAATCCCTCACCAGCGCGGCAATCAGCGCCCCCATCAGCAAAGAGTCCATCCGCGCAAAGGTGTTCTCAACAATGTCGCGTACCGCCCCATACTCGGTATAAAGCCAAATGCGAATGGCTAAAGCCAGCACCATCCCGCTGAGTGCAACCGGAGTAATTCGGCCCTTGGGCAACAGCCAGACGCACAATGGCCAGAGAACATAAAACTGTTCCTCTACCGCCAAGCTCCAGAAATGACCAATGATGTTCGCATGCCAGCTATCGTGCAGCAGTATCCACCAATTATTCAGATAGAAGAAGTAAAAAACACGGTCATGCGCGACAGGAAGCGCCCCATGCGGCCCGCGTGTCAGAGCCGCCAAGACCACAATCGTAGTCAGCGTCACATAATAAAGCGGAAAAATCCGCAGTGCCCGCCGCGCGTAGAACGAACCGAAATAGTTGTGCGATTCTTTCGTATCGAGCAGGATCCCAGTAATCAGAAAACCCGATAAAACGAAGAACAGATCCACGCCCCACCAGCCGCTGTGCAGCACCGCCTTGACGGTATTAGCCCCTGTTCCGCCCGATGGCAGAAAATCGGACAAATGGTGAATCAATACGGCCAGCAGCGCCAAGCCTCGAACGCCGTCGAGCGCCGGCACGTGTTTATTGGAAAGTCTCAAGGGGAGCTACAGGTTTCTGGAGCCGCCCGGAGCCTGCCGGTGAGGCTGATCCCCCGGTACTTGGTAAATGCGATCAATCCCCAGAACGTAATCAAGATGTACTGGAGAGCCTGCGCCATCAGGATATAAGCAATTGCGTCGGTTTTCGACAAGCCGAATGGAGTCAAAACGCTGACCGCCACAAACTGATAAATGCCTACATAGCCTGGCGTTGAAGGCAGCGCGCTCCCTAGGCCAAGGCCGGTAATCAAGAGAAACGCTACCGGTACCGTGATCTTCAGTCCCAGCGCTTGCGCGCCAATCACCGTGGCTACCGAATCGCAGATCCAAATGACACTGGTCAGAAGGACAAAATTCGCCAATCTTCGCCCGTCGTGAAAAGACCGAATGCCATTCAAGACTTGACTCATTATGCCCAGCAGCTTTTCGAGCAGCGTGGCCGAGAGCGGAGCGGTTCTGAGCAAATACGCCCAAAGCTTCTCGAGCCTTGGCAGCAAGGCAATCCCTAGAATCCCGCAAAGCCCCAAAATGCCGAACGGCGTTGCCGCGTGCTGGAACCAACCTGGCTTCACGGGCAACACCAGCAGCACGAGTGAAGCAATCACTACCAGCACGATCGCGTCGCAAACTCGTTCTGAAAGCGCCGTTGTAAGTACGAATGTCCGGCTGATACCCCATCGCGAACTGATCATGAGGCTGCGAACTACCTCGCCGGCCCGCGCTGGTAAAAAGTTGTTGCCGAAATAGCCGGCTGATGTCGCCCAAAACGCGTCGCTGACTAAAACCGGTGCCTCAGCCCGCAACAGCACTCTCCACCGTAAGGCACGCAAGAACAAAGCAATTGTTGAAATGCTCAGGGTAATGGCTAGGTACAGCAAGTTGGCCCGCGCCAGCGTGAGCCAAACCGCGTGCCATTCGATGCCGCGAAGTGAGAAATAGAGTAAAACCCCAGCCAGCAGGAACGCCACCAGCCAGTAGCCAATTCGTTTAGCCCCGGTATGCGGCAATCGCTTCGTCCTCTCTCATTGGCTGGCTGGGCTCATACTCAAAGTTGACCCGTTCCTTCTCGGTTACGTAGGGCCGCTTCAAAACCTGTGTGTGGATAGCTCCGATATATTCACCCAAAATTCCCATCGAAACCAGTTGTACGGAGCCCAAAAAAAACAATCCAATCACCAGCGGAGCAATTCCCACCGAGAAGTGACTCCAAAAGATCAGTTTGTAGATGAGATAACCGGCGCCCGTCAATCCGGAAAGCAAGGAGCAAACAAATCCCAAGAAAGTAACCACTCGTAACGGCACTGTCGAAAGGTTCGTTATTCCCAGCATTGCCAGGTCGTAGAGCGTGAATAAGTTGTTTTTGGTCAGGCCTCGCATGCGCTTGGGTTGATCGTAAATCAACTCGTAATGCGGTAAGCCAATCTCCGCGATCATGCCGCGAAAATAAGGATTAGGGTCTTCAAAAGATCGAACCGACTCCACTACCTTCCGGTCGTACAGCCCGAAGCCGGTGTAATTCTCAAAGGTCTGCAAAGAAGAAAGGCGCTGCACCAGGCGGTAATACCTGGTCCTCGCCCAAAACATCAGCCGGTTTTCCTGACTGGTCTTTTTGATACACAAGACCATGTAATAGCCTTCTTCCCACTTGGCGATCATCTGTTCGATCATTTCAGGCGGATCCTGCATATCCGCCACGATCCCGATAACCGCGTCTCCCCGGGTCTGTAGAAGGGCATGCATGGGCGATCTTGTCTGCCCGAAGTTGCGGGCGTTGACTATGATCTTTACGTTGTGATCGCGCCGCGCAATCGATTTAAGAATGGCTACCGTACGGTCGCGCGAGTTGTTATCTATGAAAATGTGCTCGTAAGCGTAACGGCCCACCCGGGTCATTGCCGCGCGCACCCGGGAATAGAGTTCTTCGACGTTCGCCTCTTCGTTGTAACAGGGCGTGATGATACTGATGGTCTTCATTGCTCCCGCGCCGCCAAAACCGCTTCCACCAACTCACGAACCGCTCCGTTGCCGCCCTTCTTAGTGGCAATAAAACCCGCCGCCGCGCACACCTCGGTTTGCGCATCCGCCGGAGCGGCGGCCAGCCCCGCCATTGACATGGCGCCCAAGTCGTTCACGTCGTCACCCATGTAGCAGATCTCGGGTAACTGCATCGCCGCATGTTCTGCAAATCGCTTCAGTGCGCTTCCCTTATCTTTGCAGTTCTTCTCCACATAGGTAATCCCAAGTTTCTGCGCAAACCGATCCACTAACGGACTATCTTCGCCCGAAATCAGTCCGATAATCAGGCCCGCTCTACGGGCGCGCGAAACGCCCATAATATCCGCAAACGAGAAGCGCTTCCACTCCTGCCCATCGGGCCCCCACCAAACGCCGCCATCCGTCAACACTCCATCTACATCAAGAGCAATCGCTTTGATGGCGTTCATGCCGTGACGGCGGCGCCAACGCGGCGCAACTTTTTGATAATCGGATACTCGCGTTCGTAAACGCGTTTTACTCCATCGCCCATCGATTGTTCAATAAGCCGGATATCGCGCACCAGGCGAGTAATGCCGTTCGGCTCTAGCGACGCCGCCTGGTCGCTGCCCCACATGGCGCGGTCGAGCGTGATGTGGCGCTCGATGCAACAAGCGCCTAAGACGGCTGCCGCGACGCTGGAAGGAATGCCCGTTTCGTGTCCCGAATACCCGACCGGCACGCCGTAGCGTTCCCGCAGCGCAGGGATGGCTCGCAGGTTTAATTCGTCATAGTTCGCCGGGTAAGTACTGCAAGCGTGCAAAAGAAGCAAATTGTCCTTGCCCAGCACATCCGCCGCATGGTCGATTTCCTCGATCGTGCTCATGCCCGTCGACAAGATCAACGGCTTTCCGGCGGCTTTCGTGTGCCGCAGCAAACCGTCGTCCGTCAGAGACGCCGACGCGATCTTATAGCAAGGCACATCGAACTGGCCGATAAAGTCAACTGAGTCCTCATCCCAGCATGACGCGAACCACGAAATCTTGACGGCCTTGCAATATACGTCGATATCCTCGTAGTCTTCTTGCGTGAATTCCAGACCCCGCTTCAAATCGCCATTCGTGCTGCCGAAGGGGTTCTCGCGAGGCTTTGCCAGCTCTTCCGGAGTGTAGACGGTGTCGATGGTCCGCTTCTGAAACTTGACGGCATCGCAACCGGCAGCCACAGCTACACTGATCAGGCGCTTGGCAAGGTCAAGATCGCCGTTGTGGTTGATGCCGATTTCGGCGATGATGTAACAAGGTTGGTCGTCGCCAACCAGCTTGCTGCCGATTTTGACGGTACGGTTCGATTTCGGGACTGACAAAGATCAATTCCTCCTTGATTATGGCACGCAAGAATATCCGGATACCCCTAATTTGACTCGGCTTCCGTGCGATAGTTACCTTCGATACTCTTCTAGTCTGGGTGAGCGCAAACACGCGCTACGATAGCAGCATGGCTACGCAAACCATCTCCCCATCCTCTGTAGCGAGTTTTTCAACCGATTACAAATCGAAACTGGCCCAGGCGCTGGATACAATCGACCTCGATTGCGTGGGTAAGGCCATCGAAATTCTCAGGGCGGCACGTGATCGGAACCGCCATATTTTTGTGTGTGGTAACGGCGGCAGCGCCTCCACTGCGTCTCACTTCGTCTGCGACATGGTCAAAGGTGCAAGTTTTAATCGTCAAACTCGCTTCCGCATCATGGCACTGACCGATTCGCTGCCCACTATAACCGCCTATTCAAACGATGTGAGCTATGACTGCGTATTCGCGGAGCAGTTAAAAAATTTCGCAGAACCGGGCGACGTCTTCATTGCCATCAGCGGCTCGGGCAACTCCCCCAACGTTCTGTGCGCCATTGAGTATGCCAACTCAATCGGCTGCGAGAGCATCGCACTTACCGGCCGCGATGGCGGCAAACTAGGCCCGCTTGCCAAATTGCAGATCCGCATCGCCGAATCTCATATGGGCCGCATCGAAGACGGCCACATGATTGTCTGCCACATGCTCTGCTACTACTTCATGGAAAATTAAACGCTGCGCTGTAAATTGTTGCGCGCCTATCTCAATTAAAAGCGGGCTGTTCCGAACAGGCGTACTGCGGGTTTGGTATTGGACGAACGGTTGAGTTGGAGGCATTTTTAGGCAGCTTGGCGGCGGCCTTTCCAGTCGGAAATAGCTTCGCGGGCGGGCCAGACGGCTCCGTGGACGATATCGAGGATGCCTTCGCGGCGGCCAATCTCTGCGAGGAGTTGATGCGACCCTAATCGGTCGAGGGGCGAGTTCACGGACGCACGTAGAGCGACGCAAAAGCGCGGGCTTCTAGTTTGCGCCTCCGGGAAATTGCGGATGGTAGTCGGGATAAGCGGGCCGTTTGTAAGTCACCGGCGGGTTTTTCTCCAGCAAATCGAGAGCGGCTGAGACGGCGCGCTCAAGTTGCGGGTCGTGGCCTTCGCGAACGAGTTTGGGATCCTGATCGACTTCTATGTCAGGGGCGATGCCGTGATTCTCTACTTCCCATTGACCCGATAGGCCATAGAAAGCCCAGCGAGGCGCCATGACGCGGCCTCCATCGATGAGAGGCGGATAACCTCCGATGCCAACCAAGCCACCCCAAGTTTTCATGCCCACAAGGGGACCAAGGCCGGCCTTGCGGAAGTACCAGGGCATGGCATCGCCACCGGAGCCGGCAAATTGATTGATGATCATCACCTTGGGCCCGTAGATGGCCTGAGCGGGGTCTGAAATATCTTCGCCTTCGCGAGTGACAACCCTACTCATGGGACGGCGGCCGAGGTATTCAATAATGTAATCGGCGATATCGCCACCGTGGTTATAGCGTTCATCGAGCACCGCGCCCTGTTTGCCGATCTGCGCGAAATAATAGCGATTGAAACTTTTGAACCCGCCGTCGGCAGTATCGGGAAGATGAACGTAAGCGAGTTTTCCACCGCTTAGTTGATCGACCTTGCGGCGGTTGCCTTCGATCCAGGCCAAATGGCGCAGCGAGTCTTCGTTTTCGACAGGCACCACCGTCACTTCTCGCGAGCCGGAGCCGTCGGGATTCGGGCCCACCCGCAGCGCCGTTTGTTTGCCGGCGGTCTCCTCAAAGAAACTATAGACATTGTCGGAGGCGCGCAGTTCACGGCCTCGCACGGCAAGCAGATACTCCCCAGCAACGACGTTAACCCCAGGTTGGGTGAGCGGCGCAACGAGCTCGGGATTCCAGTTTTCACCGTTGTAGACCTGAGTGAAACGGTAGCGGCCATTCTCGATTTTGTAATCGGCACCGAGGAGGCCACACTTCACTTGCGGAACTTCGGGATGGAGACCACCGCCGACGAACATGTGGCCGACGTTCAAGTTTCCGAGCATCTCCATGAACAAATAATTCAGGTCTGAACGGCTGCTGACGTGTTCCACCCACGGAGCATAGAAGGCTTCGGCGGCTTTCAGGTCTAGACCATGGAAGTGAGGGTCGTAGAAAAAGTCGCGCTCAATACGCCAGACTTCGCGGTACATCTGCTTCCATTCGGCGCGGGGATCAAGGTAGACCTCCATGTCGGCCATCTTGAGCTGTCCATCTCCCGGCTTGGGAGGAGCGTCCGCGCCGGTAATGAACCACTGCTCGCCTTGGCGGTATAGCATTTTCTCGCCGTTATCGGAAAGAACGAAGGCAAACACTCCGCCAACGATCAGGTCGGTTTTGCGTGTCTTGAAATCAAACTTGCTGACGATCAGCTGCGGCGGGCCGTAATTCAGCTCAACGATAGGGCGTTCCTGAACGTATATGACGCCTTCTTTGCCGGGGGTGACGGCGAAGTAGTTCTTTTCAGGAATAGGGACGGCTAGAATGCGCTGGTTGATGTTATCGAAATCGATGGTGACCTTGGGAGGCGGCGCTTTGTCTTTGTCTTTATCTTTCTCCTTGTCCTTCTCCTTGTCTTTGTCTTTATCGTCCTTCTTGTCGGCGTTCTCATCATCGCTTTGGGGGGCGAGTGGAGACGGGAGATCCTTACGGAGAACGATAGTGTAGACCGCGCTGGTGACCGGACGGGCGATGCTGGTCATGTCGATCCAGCCGCCACTTAAGCCAACATTGGTGCTGGCCAGAAAGTAAATGTATTTGCCGCTCTTGTCGAAATCGGGGGCGGAGGCGTCGCTCAGGCCGTCGGTGATTTGGGTGTGTTTGGCGGCCGAGGCGGAGTAGACGAAGACGGCGTGCAGATGGTTGTGAAGCTGTTTTGCATAGACCAGCCAAGCGCTATCGGGCGACCAGTGCGGACGCATATCAAAACCAGGACTGTCGTATAAATCGGTGTCGACGCGAACGGGAGATTTCTTGTCAAGATCGACATACCAGAGATTCAGGCGCTTGTCGGTGTAAGCGATTTTTTTGTTATCGGGAGACCAGACGGGCGAGTAAAAGAAGGAGGGAGGGTTACCGAGATCAATCTTAGTAACTGCGCCCAGGCCGTTTTGATCGCGAATGTGCAGGGCGTATTCACCGGATTCGTCGGAGAAATAGGCAATAGATTTGCCGTCGGGAGACCAGGCGGGATCGCGTTCAGCGACATTGACGGTGCTGGTTAGATTACGAATGTCGCCCTTATCGGCAGGAACGGTAAGGATCTCACCATGCGCTTGGAACACGGCACGCTGGCCGGTAGGAGAAATGCCGATGTTGTCTATGGCTTGGTTCTTGATCTTTTCGAAACGCGGGCGAACCTCCGCGAGATCGGCGGCAACGCTAATTTTAAGGGGGTGGGATTTGCCGGATTTGAGGTCGACAAGGTGCAGAGCGCCGAATTGTTCATAGACTAGCGCGTCGTCAGCGGCGGAGGCCGACTTGAAATCGAGGCCCTTGTTGCTTACCAGTTCGGCTACCTTCTGTGAACCCGTGTCATAGCTCCAGAGGCTGGTGGGGCCGTTGCGATCGGAGAGGAAATAGACTCTGTCACCCACCCACATTGGATTGAAGTCGTTAGAATTCTCGCGGGGGACGGCGACCACGCTGGAATCGGCGAGATTGGCGATCCAGATCTTGAGGGTTTGTCCACCGTGATAGCGTTTCCAGGCGGCTTGCCAATGGAAAACCGGCTGGTAGGCGATGTGCGTTCCATCAGGCGAGTAAGAGCCATCTTCAGCCATGGAAAGCGGCAAAGGGGCGGGCATTACGCCATCTATCGGCAGCGTGTAAAGCTGGCCGCTATCGGCAAAGCTGTCGCGATGCGAACTGAACAGAACGCGCTTGCCATCGGGCGTCCAGCCGATTGCGATATCGGGTCCGGGATGGTAGGTGAGACGGCGTGGAACGCCACCGGCGGCAGGGATAACGTAGACGTCGATATTGCCTTCGTATTCTCCGCTGAAGGCGATCTGCGTGCCATCGGGGGAAAAGTGGGGATTGGATTCGGTGCCAATGCCATTTGTCAGGCGGCGCGCTTCTCCGCCTTCGCGCGAAACGATCCAAAGATCGTTAGCGTATTCAAAGGCGATTTGCGTGGCGCTGATGGCAGGACCGGTGAAGATGAGATGGCCGCTTGATTCCGCAACTAGAGTAACCGCGGATGCAAAAACGACGAGAAGCAGCGATGAGCAGCGAAGCATGGTTCTCGTCATTATAATAGGCAATCATTCGGTTGTGTAATTGATCTCAAGCCGCCGGACTTGCCGGGAGGAGGCGAATAGAACTAAAGCCGAGAGCGCAACAAGGCCAAGTACAGCCAAGTAGCTTGATACCGGCTCGGCATTAGAGATAAGCAGAGCAAACAGTTTGGGCATCCCTGGATCGAGCGGTACCTGAACCGGGCACATCGATTTGAGATAGTAAATGACGCTGAACTTTTTGAGAAGGGAGGGTAGCAAGGGATTGGCGGCCTCCCAGATAAGAACGCCCGCGGCGGTAACGATGGGGTTCTTGAATAGGATACCAGCGGCGAGAAAGACACTGCCATAGCCCAGACAGGCGAGAACGGTGACAAGGAGATACGAACCCATCTGCGCAATGCCGTGTTGCTGATACAAAAAGTGGCTGATGGTATTGGAATCGAACGAGAGAGAAACGGCGACGAGCTGAAGAGCCGTGCTGGCAGTGAAAATAACGGTGGCGGCCAGGAGTCCAGCCAGGAATTTTCCCACGAGCAAGACTTCGCGGCGGATAGGAGCGAGCAGATAATAATGCAGACTCTTATCGAGCATCTCGCCACGGAACAGGTTCATGAAAATGCCGAGACAACCGAAGAACACTGCGAGGCGAATGAAAAAGAACTGAAAAACACCAGCGAATACATAGATTTCTTTATCGAACGTTATTCCGCCATTCGATTGGATTCCGGTGATTTTATTGTTTTCCAGAACGAGAGTAAGATTGCCGCTTTCGCTGGGATATTTCAGGATCTGCATTTGTACTGTCTCAATCTGGTTGGGACCCCTTGACTGAGGACGATTGAACGTACGGGTCGAATGCGGCTGGCCGAGCGTGGCGATTACTTCGCCGTAGGTCATCCCGGGTTGAATGGAGGCGAGTTCCTGGTCGGAAATCCGGCGCTCGCCTTCTCGGGGAGCTTCAACGCGCATGCGGCTTTCCACAATGGCTTGCATTGTGAAAAGAGCCACGGGCGCGAGAGCCAATAAGTAGATCCAGAGACCGCGACGGGCGAAGAAGGTTTTGTGCAGTTCAAGCCGGATAACCGCCTTGATCTGAAGCACCCAAAGTGGATTCATCGTACGCCATCCTCCCCACCGATTAGATATTCGTAAACGGAATTCACGTCGTCATCAATGGGCGCGACAGATTCGACCCGGCGGCCATCGAGAGCGACTCGATTCATGAGGAGGAAGAAGCGAGCGGGATCACTGGTTTTGACCAGGAGGCCCTTCTTGTCAACGTGCATGCGGACTTCAACCACATGGTCCTCTTCAAAAAAGCGGGAGGCGAGAGTGTTGGGCTCGTCGCAGCGGATGAGGATCTGCATGGGCTGCTCTTGAATCTCGCTGCGGACACCTTGGATGTTGCCTTCGGCCACTACATAGCCGCCGCTCATAAGAATGACCTGGTCGGAAATGATATCGACTTCGTGAAGGACGTGGCTCGAAAGAATCACGTGGCAACCCTCTTTGGCGAGCGACCGGAAGAGCGCGATTGTCTCGGCGCGGACTAGAGGATCGAGTCCGTTCAGCGGCTCGTCGAGTACGAGCACGCGAGGATTATGGGCGATGGACTGCGCAAGACGAATGCGCTGCCGCATTCCTTTGCTGTAGCCCGCAGCTTTGCGATTGGCAGCTTCCCGGAGGCCCACACGATCGATAGCTTTCCAGGCCAGTTCGTCAGACGTGGCCGTGCCGTAGCCGAAAAGGAGGAGGTAGGAGTAGATGAACTGGTAGCCGGTGAGACCCTTAGGAAACGAATCGAATTGCGAACAGTAGCCAACCAGGCGAAAGAGCTTTTCAGGCTGATCGGGCGTCAGGCCGAGTATTTCGATATGGCCGCGGGAAGGGCGAATCAGACCGGTCATCAGGTTCATGAGCGTTGTTTTGCCCGAACCGTTGGGGCCAACGAGACTGGTGATACCGGGCGGGATGGAGAGGTTCACGCGGTTGACGCCAAGGACGTCGCCATAGAACTTGGAAACGTTGTCGAAAACGATTTGGGAGCTCATCGAACGACCTCGTTTGCCCGTATTTTCTTCATCAGGAGGAATAGGCAGAAGCCGGCAATAGCGAGTAGCGCGATCCATGCTTCACCCGTAGAGAAAGGAACTTCGGCTGTAACGCGCAGCAAATCTCGCCAAATGATACTGGCGAGCCTTGAGATGTCGATCAGATAACCTTGTGTGGTTTGGAGGACGGCGTTGATGGCCTGGGCAAAACCAGCGCCCAGGAACATAATAGCCAGCAGGAGCGCGCCCGCGGCGATCCGCCATTTGACGTAAGCGGAAAGAGCGAGGGAAAGCAAGGACAGCACTATGATCCAGATCCAGGAGCCCAGGAAGACGGCGATTGCCATGAACAGGTTTTGAGTGAACCACTCCCAGCCGGAGAGACTGGCCTGGACAACAAAGAGTATTAGACCTGGAATCCAGGTTATCCAGGAAAGAACGATGACAAGTACGGACATTTTACCGGCTACGTACTCAGTGCGCGACAGCGGCCTGCATAGATAAAGCGTGAGCGCGCCATTGGCGAGATCGGGAGAGACGAGGCCAGGACCGAGGAAAACCGTGAGGATGAACGCCAAAGACGATTGGATGCCCAGGTAGAGGAGGAAGAACTCGCTATCGACGGCAAACAGAGGCTCGGTGCGGCCAGCGAGAAAGGTAAATGCGCTGAGGTGGGCGTTTGCGTAAAGCCCCAAAACGCAAAGCAAAGGATAGAAGAAACAGAGGACGAAGAGAGAAGTTTGAATCTTAGAACGGAACAAATTCCGGCGCGAAGAGCGGTAGAGCACGAGAAAGCGCGACCACTCCGGCGTAATGGCGCCTGAGTACCCGCGGTAAGTTCGTTTATAGACCGCCATTGGGGTTCTCCATAGCTTTCAAGAAAATCTCCTCAAGCGAATCGCGCCGGAAGTTGAGGCGACGGAGTTGAATATCGTTCTCGGCGGCCACGCGATAAATATCGCTGACCTCAACGTTTTCAGCCAAGACAAGTTTTAAGCGGTTCATGGCTCCAGGCGCGCACTCGCAGCCTAGAGCTTCCACGGCTTCGATAAAGGCGGTGGTATTGCCATAAGGTTCGAGTTCGACAAAGCGGCGGTTCATGCGCCGCTCGTCTTCCAAATTCGAGTAATGGACCACGCGGCCTTGCTTGAGAATGATCACTTCCTCGCAGGTCTCTTCCACGTCACGGAGGAGATGGGAGCACAGAACTATGTGCATCTCTTTGGTATCGCGCATCTCCTTTACCAGACGGATCATGCGCTGGCGGGCGGCCGGATCGAGACCGTTGGTAGGCTCATCGAGAATCAGCACTTTCGGGCCGTGAACAATGGCTTGGGCCAGCTTGGCCAGCTGCTTCATTCCGAGCGAGTAGGTGCCCAGTTTGCGATAGCGAGCTTCACCCAGGCCGACGTAGAACAGAGCTTCGTGGGCGCGTTCGAGAGCCATCTCCGAAGGCAAACCGGACAGTTCCGCCATAAGGCGAATAAAAGAGACGGCGCTCATTTTACTGATGAACGAATCATTCTCAGGCATGTAGCCGACTAAGCTGCGAATACGCTTCGGTTCGGTTTTCACGTTGATGCCGAGAACGCGCGCTTCGCCTTTTGCGATAGGCCAGAAGCCGAGGAGGGTACTTATAAGGGTGGATTTGCCCGCGCCGTTGGGGCCGAGGAGGCCGATGGTGCGGCCGGAGAACGATCCGCTAATTTCCCGCAGCACTTCGCGGTTGGCTAAACGCACCGACAGGCCACGCAGCTCGATAACTGGCGTGGCCTTTGATGTGGAAGCTTCCGCTACGGAGATTTGCGACTCAGCAGCGGGCGGACTGACGTTGACTTGCGGCATTGGTTAATTAGGTCTCGCGGCTTTTGAATTAAATAGCGCTGTGTTCGAAGCGATTAGCGGCACGATGGGTTTGCCCTGCTGGATACCAGCCAGGGTACCGAGATCGAAGCCGAGGAAAGAGCCGGTGCTGGCGGCAACGATGCGATCACGCTCGCCATAGACACAAATCAGGCCGGGGCCCTTGTCAGCGAGCAACGCGGAGAGCGATTGCTTTTGCTGGGGGGTAAGCGCGTTCAAGTTTTTCAACTGGTCGCCCAAAGGTCCGAGAGTGCTGGCGATGTTTTGATAAAACATGGCGGAGAAATTAGTATAGCCATCGGCCGGCAGCTTAGCCAAGAAGGCGGGTGATGCCGCGAGGGTCCGTCCAGCTTGCTTGTTCTGAATGGCGGCCAGAAGATTAGCTTCAGCGCCGGAGGCCAACAGATATCCATCGACAAAGGTATAGTAAGCGCCCAGTTCCGGCGCCTTGCTGTTGGTGATGACGTAGACTGTGCGCGAATCAGTTTGATGATTGGCCAACACCAACTTCCCGGCATTGGGAATGGACTGCTGGTTGAAGTTATCGATTAGGGTTTTGAGCGTTTGGTTGAGTCGTGCGGGGTCGTACACTTCAATAGCCAGTTTCCAGGCCGAAATGGGCAGACCGGGACCATCGATAGCGAAAGTAACGTCGCTGCCGAGGGGCGCAGCCACATCGTCGAGCAGGTTTACGCCCGCGCGGTTTTGGAATTCATTCAGATGTTCGGAGAAACTACTATCGGCTTTGGTTCCGTAGCTGATGAGTTCCTGCAGCATAGCGCTTGGATTTTTCATGACCATGGAAGCAGCCAAGCTGGCATCGGGCGAGATGAAATCGAGCGACCCAACCGGGCCGGGAGCGGCCAGCCAGGAGGCAACACCCTGGCGAGTTCCATCGAAAGACAGAGCCGCGCGCACTTCGGAAGCGCCCGACATATCTTTCTTTTCGAGAACGAGGAATTGAGCATTGTCCAAGCCGGGAGGGATCTGTCCCACGTTCGTTTTTACGGATTTGCCGATCAATTGTTCCAAGTCAGTGGCTAGAAAATAGCCTGCGCCGTTGCGATAGACATCGCTTACCCGGGCGAAGAGGGGAGTTCCAGTAAAGGTGTTGCCTGAAGGACTCTGCACGAGTTGTTCAACCTGTTGGACTAAGGCCGAATCGGGCGAGGCAACCACTATATTGTTAGCGAGGCCAACAAATAGCCCGCCTTTGGTTGCAGTGGATGTACCGCCGGAGCCCACAACATGAACTCCGGAATCAGCGGGCAGAGTGGCGTTTATATAATCGGCCAGTCCGGATTTAGTCATTTCGGCCAGGAACACCGGCGTGCCGTGCTCCGTAGCGTTAACGGAGGTAAAACCGAGCACCAGTTCGTTGCCCAAATAGCCGCTTAGAGAACTGATCTGGCTGACTACGCGATCAAATTCGCCATTCTTCGACATGGGCTGCTGCTGCCACCAATTGCGCAGCACTTCGCTTTCGGCTAGGCGCGAATCGAAAATCTGCTGGGCTTGCGCGAGTGTTGGGCCGACGTTTGGAATGGCGGCGTAGACAACGGTGTTGGCTGGCAGATACTGCGCCAGATTCGTGGAATAGCGCAGGCCCTGCGAAGGAATGGCCTGGATACTTTTCTGTACAGTGGAAAGTTCATTCAAGAGTGCCAAGTATTGATCGGCATTCTGGCTCCAGGCGAAATCTGACGCGACAGGCACTTGATAAAGAGCGTTGGAAGTGGCGTAGTATTGTCCGGCGGAATAGGTGTTTCGAATACGGCCTTGCTCAACTTGCGTGGAACCCTGGGCAACGGCGACGCGCGAACCTTTGCTGCCATGATCGAGCGCCAGCACGGCGCTATGAACCGGGACCAACACATCGCCACTGGTAACGTAGAAAGTTTTTTGAGCGGGGTCACGGGACTGAACAATCATGCGGCCGCGTTCCAGATTCACATCGGTTCCATGCCAGGCAGCGGCCATTCGCACGTCGGACCGTTCGGCGAGCTCAAGCTTTGCGCCACCAGCCAGGCGGATAATAGCGCGTGAACCTTTGGCGGTTCGCAGTTCGTCGGCATTGCGGATAATCGGCGCCGGCTTCAATGAGAGAGGCGCCGAGATAGAGACTGCCCTGGACGCTCTCAACGGTGGCTTGAATAACGCGCTGACCGGGAAGAAGCCCGCGACTTGCGCCCGCTATACCGAGGGCGATACCAACGATTAGAGCGGCGGCCAAGCCCCAGGCTAATACCGGCAGCCGTTTGCGGGACCGCTGAGCGGGCCGACTTGCGATGGCCTGGCTTGGATGCCTCTGCTGTTGCAGAACATGGCGGCAATCGATACAACCGAGCACATGATCTTCGACGAGCATCGAGCGGGGCTTCGAAAGGGTGCCACTAAGATAGCCGGGAATGAGCAATTGTACGTCGCGGCAACCTCTGATCTTTTCTACATTTTCGTTGGCAATGTAGGCGGAATCGAAGAGCTTGCTAAAGACGCGGCCAGCCGACTCGCGCACGATTTGTCGTCAACCTGCTCATTGCGGATTTGAGCGACAGCATCATCTAATTCACGTTGACTCACTTTTGGCCTCCCATATACGAGCGAATTTCTTTTTGCAGCTGACGCCGCGTGCGGTGCAAGGTGACCGCTACCAGAACTTGTGAAATATTGAGGGTTTCGGCAATTTGCTGGTTGCTGAAATCCTCGAAATGGCGGAGCGCAAAGATCTCCGCCGAACGAGAACTGAGGGTTGCGAAGGCGCGGCGCAGGCACTCCTTCAATTCGCCGCTGGACGGTACGGCGCCTTTGAGGGCGGCCTCATTCAGCGGCAAAGTGCGATCGGCATGGCGCGTCCTAAGAACATCGAGCGAGGCATTCACCGCGGCGCGCCGCAGGTAACTCTCCTCCTTTTCGGGCGGACGGCTGGAGGGCGGCTGCCGCAAGACACGAAGAAATATGGTTTGCAGCACGTCTTCGGCATCGGCCGCATTGCCGGTGATCCGGTAAGCGGTGCGGAATACCAAGCCGTGGTGGGCCTCGAAAACCCGGCTGAATTCAGTCGGCTGCGTAAATACCGTCTCCTCACTGATTGCCAGTTGCAGATTCGCCTCCTCTTCCTTAACGTTTGTCTCGGTACTAAAGACGGAGGGCAGGCTTGATTATTACAAGGGTGGAAAAAAGTTCCCGCGAATGGCCGACCGGGGGTCGGCCTGCCGGCGAGGGCGGCCGCCCCACTATTACTGGTCAAGGGACGATGGCGGCCCGGCGTTTCAGCAGGTGCTTCAAGGTGACCCACAGAGCGTAGCCAAGAAACGCCGCCACGACATGCGCCTTGACACGCGGCTCCAGTTGATGTGGAACAAGGGCCGAATCGATAGCTCACTCTTCAGTGCGCGGAACGATGCCTCCGCCGCGGCCAACTGCATATACCGGGACCAGAGTTCTTCGGCTGTGCCCGCCTGCAGATTGGTGCGCAGCATGTAAGCGCCTTCCCGCAACCCGCGCCACACCTGGCGATCTTCTTTGATGGCCCAGTGGAGGCGAACCCCATCGGCAGTGTCGCGCCGAGCAACTTCATAGAGATCGTTCACCGGTGGATGGCTGGCCTGAATGCGCCCCAAGCGCCGCTCCATTTTGTGGCGGTCCTTCAGCCGGCCGGTCTCGATGGTTTTCGCCGGACGTTTCAGGGCATCCTCCATGCGGGTGGAAAACCGATTGCGAATGGCCTTCTCTTTTTCCTTGCGGCCGCTGCTGCGGCACAGAATGAAATATCTCCTCGCCCTGAGGAATCGCCGCCTTCTTGACTTCCACCTCGGGCCGCACCCGGATCCAGTCGTCCTTCAGCAACTCTGTTTCAAACTGCTTCATCTGGCTGCGCGGCGCGCCCGCCAGGTACTGTCCGCCACGCTTACGAATGGCCGCCAGATTCGCTTCGCTCACGACACCGCGATCCATCACCCGGATCCGTCGCGCCTTGCCATACTTGCGCTCCACCATGCGCAGAATCGTCTCCATCGTGGATACGTCCGCCCGGTTGCCGTCGAAGGTCTCATAGCTGAACGGGAAACCCTCGCTGTTGACGATGAGCGCGATTACCATTTGTTCGCAGTCGGGACGCTGATCGCGCGAATAGCCCCGGCGCATCATCAGATTCTTCTGCGCCGGTTCGGGCGCAGAAACATTCCGAGGCAATCGTGTCATGACCCGCGCCCGCATACAAGAGGTCTCCACTACATCGATTCTCGAGAATCCACGAATTGCAGACAATGACACTTGCCTCAACCCGGAATCGGAAAATCGCTCGAACCGCCCGGGCGGTGACGAACTTTCGGTTAGGCTTTCGCGGCGGACGCGGCTTCGAAGGTTTTGGAGATGACGGAGCGAGCTTCTTCCTGAATGCGGCGAAGGTGATCTTTGCCGAGGAAGCTTTCGGCGTAGATTTTGTAGACGTCCTCGGTGCCTGAGGGACGGGCGGCGAACCAGCCGTTTTTTGTGATTACTTTCAGGCCTCCGAGAGCCGCGCCATTACCGGGAGCGGTGGTAAGTTTGGCTTCGATCTTTTCACCGGCAAGTTCGGTGGCGGGGACTTGCTCGGGAGAAAGCTTTGCGAGGATGGCTTTTTCGTCTGGAGAGGCGGGAGCGTCGATGCGCTCGTATACTGGGTCGCCGAATAGGGAAGTTAGTTCGCGGTAACGCTGGCCGGGATCTTTGCCGAGTTTGGCGGTGACCTCGGCGGAAAGAAGGCCCATAATTAGACCGTCTTTATCGGTGCTCCAGGGACTGCCATCCCTTTGTAAAAAGGATGCCCCGGCACTCTCTTCGCCGCCGAAACCGAGATCGCCATCGAGCAGGCCGTCGACGAACCATTTGAAGCCGACGGGTACTTCCAGGAGTTTGCGTTTCAGATTTGCAGCGACGCGATCAATCATGGTGCTGCTTACCAATGTTTTACCGATGCCAGCGGCGGCCTTCCATTGAGGACGATGGCTGAAGAGGTAATCGATGACGACGGCGAGGTAGTGATTGGGATTGAGCAGGCCGACGCTAGGAGCGACAATGCCGTGGCGATCGTGATCGGTATCGCACGCGAAGGCGACGTCGAACTTATCTTTGAGCGCGATGAGGCTGGCCATGGCGTAGGGCGATGAACAGTCCATGCGGATTTTGCCGTCCCAATCGAGGGTCATGAAACGGAAGGTGGGATCGACGTGCTTATTCACTACGGTGAGCTTCAGGCCATAGCGCTCGGCAATGCGGGGCCAGTAGGCGACACCCGCGCCGCCCAATGGATCGACCCCGAGGTTCAGGCTTTTGATTGCGTCCATATCGATCACGCCTCCCAGGCCGTTCACATAACTTGAGATGTAATCGAAGCGATGGGTGGTTGAGGCGCGGAGGGCTTCTTCGTAGGTCTTGCGCTGAAGACCGGCTAAGGATGCGGTAAGGAGGTCGTTGGCGCGATTTTCGATCCACTTGGTAGCAGTGGTATCGGCAGGGCCTCCGTTGGGAGGATTGTATTTGAAACCGCCATCGTCGGGAGGATTATGGGAGGGCGTGATGACAATACCGTCGGCAACGCCCTCCTTGCGCCCTTGGTTGTAATTCAGGATGGCGTTCGAGACACTCGGAGTGGGGGTGTAGCCGAGGTCTTGATCGATCATAGTTTCTATGTCGTTAGCGGCAAGGACTTCCAGTGCGCTGATGAAGGCTGGTTCGGAGAGCGCGTGCGTGTCCATGCAGAGAAAAAGAGGGCCAGTGGTACCTTGCTGGGAACGGTACTGGCAGATGGCCTGGGTGACGGCAAGGATGTGATTTTCGTTGAAGCCTGAGCTGAGCGACGATCCGCGATGACCGGAGGTTCCAAACGCCACACGCTGGGCCTTGACGGCCGGATCGGGTTTCAAAGCGTAGTAGCTGGCGATCAACCGGGGGATGTTGGTCAGAGAATCGGGATCGGCAAGTTTGCCCGCGCGCGGATCAATGCTCATAGTTACTCCAAACGATGAAGACCGGCGGTAGCGCCCACCCAGTCGAGATTTTTGTTGAAATCTACACCCATCATTTTGCCGCGGCCGGTGCGCATGACGGTGTTGACGGGAATTAATTCGCCGTCCCAAATGTACATGATGCGGACTTCGAGCTTCGTGGGGCCGCTGGGCGTTTCGATGGTGGGGACGAAATCCATCTTCCTTTGCAGGATGTATTCGTGACGTTTTTCAATGGGGATGGCAGAAACATCTTCTTTGGTTGGGCTAATGTTGACGTCCAGTCCGGCGAACGAGTAGAGCGGTTTGAGGACGTAATCGCTCAGATTGGCAGGGATTTCGCGAATGTCGCTGAGGAAGTGAGTTTCGGGGACACAGACATGGCGGAACCAGGGCAGTGAAAATTTACTGAGGCGGAAGAACCAGTTGGGGTGTCCGGCCCACTCGACGGCGAGGTCGTCGGTAAAGGCGAAACCGGCCGGAGTGTTTTTGCGAACCAACTCGTCGACGATCACGCGATTATAAATCCTCTTTACTGGGACGCCGTTAAAGGTCAACTTTCGTCCCTGTTTTTTCACGTCGCGAATGCAGGCGATTTTGATGCCCAGACGCTTTTGAGTCTCCAGGAAATCACACAGTGTTTTTTGCTGGTAGGGTTCTATCTCAAGCAGGATGACCTCTTCAGGGGCGTGGCCGCTGAGAATGGCTTTGCGGAGGAGGTCCCAATGGGCGGTTTCGTTAAGATCTCCGAGGAAAGGAGTCAGGCCGTCTTCCAATCCATAGACACGCTGGTAAACGAGCGCCATGGCGGCCTGGAAGGCGTAAATGGAGGGGAAACCCTGGATTTCTACAAGGCGCGGGGCCAAGGCACCGTCGGGTTCGCGGATCAAACCGAAATCGGCCTGGACGAATAAGGGGTGCTGCGTTTCGCCGGGGACTCGGAACTGGGCGGGAATGGCTTGGTCGGAGGCTTCCCGGTAATCGGGGTTCGCAGCCAGTTGCGAATAGAGTTCCTGGCCGTAACGGACCATCTGCGAGAGTAGCGGCTGCGGCATGAATACCGGTGTTTCGCTGCAACGGAATTCGACGTGCGTTCCGGCTTCGGCATCGAGCTGTTTGAGGAACTCCGCATAGAGTGAGGGCGTCCAGCGCCGATTGAAGGATGCGCGAAGCTCGGGTATCACGAGCCTAAACCAGGAACTTGCCCGCGCTCATGATTTGGGTGTCGTCGGCCCAAATGTCAAAGTGGCGGCCTACGACATCGATGTGCGTGGTGGAAGTCCATTGCGCGCCGGTGTGGGCTCCATAAGGATCGCCGAAGGCCATGTGGACCCCGGGAATTTTTTCGTCCTGCAAGATGTTGCCCACAACGTCGGTGAGCGCGAGATTAGTGCCGATGGCGAACTCGCCCACTCGGTCGCTGTTTTCGTCGCGGTGTGTATAGTGCCAGAATTCATTTTCGAGTTCTTTATCGGCGGATTCGGCGGTTACGAGACGGTTACCCTGGACGGTGAGCGTTAAGGGCTGGGTTGCAAGGTCGCCATATTTGGCGCAGAGATAATCGCCCACCACGCCATCGACAACGAAGCGGCCATTAACTTCAAGCGGCGCGGTGAATGTTTCGCCGCCGGGAAGATTGCCCCACTTATCGCGGCTGATGATGCCGCTGGTTTTGATCCACTTGTAGGCTGGGGTCAGATGGGCAGTGATGTCGGTACCGGCGAGGGTGGTGGCGCGGATAACTTTGGCTTGATTCACAATGCGCATCACGCGCAAGGTGAGATCGTCTACTTTTTGATAATCGGCACGCATCCCTTCGAGCATGATTTTCTTTTCGATGTTGACCATGTGCGCATGACGGAGCTTTTTCTGGTTGACGACGTTGCACATTTGCATGCGGGTTTTGAGCTCGTTCACCTGGGCCTGCACGGCAAAGATGCTGACCTGGCTGGTGATCATGTCTTCGAGAACCTGCGCCGGCATGTCGACCAGGGGCCGGGGCGCGAGTTCTTCAAGCAAAAAGCTTTGAAACCGGCAGCCGCAGGTGTTTAGTTCGGATACCAGGCTGGCGGCAATCTCGCGGCAAGCGTTGTCGGTGATCAGCGTGACTTTTTCCGAAGGTTGGATTTTAAGGCAAACGAAGACGGCGTTATGAGCGCCCTGGGACAACTCCGGGTCGAAAGCCAAATTGCTTAAATTTGTATTCATTGCGCGGCACCGGCGCTGATTGTTTCCTCCTTCAGCCCTGCCTCGGTTTCATAGACGATGTAATCGACAACTTTGGTCAAATCGCCGGTCTCCTGGAAAATACGCAGTTGCCGGTCGGCGCCTGTCCCATGTTCCAGGATACGGTGTATGTAATTGATATGCGTGCGGGAGCCCAGCTCATCGACCACGTCGTCGACCAACTCCAAAAGTTCGTATATCAGGTCGCGAACGGGCACCTCGGTTTGCTTGCCGAAATCGATCATTTTGCCGTCGAGCCCGTAGCGCGCGGCTCGCCATTTGTTCTCCATCAGCAAGGCACGGCGATAGAGACGAAAGCCTTGATTGGCGGAATGCAGCCGGTAGAGTTTAGCCACGATGGCTTGGATGAGCGCGGCGATGGCGAGAGTCTCGTCGGCGCGCATGGGAACGTCGCAGACGCGAAACTCAAGCGTGGGAAAGTTCGGATGCGGGCGAATATCCCACCAGATTTTCTTGGCGTTGTCGATGCAGTTGGTTTTTACCAGCAGCTTGATGAAGCTTTCGTATTCGCCCCAACTGGTGAAGTAATCGGGGATATTGGTGCGCGGAAACTTATCGAAAACTTTGCAGCGGTAACATTTTAAGCCGGTGTCCATGCCGAGCCAAAAAGGCGAGTTGGCGGAGAGCGCCAGGATGTGCGGCAGAAAATAGCGGGCGGCATTCATGAGGTGAATGCGAGTTTCTTCATCTTCGACGCCGATGTGTACATGCAAGCCGAAGATGAGGTTGGCGCGCGCGACCATTTTGAGATCCTCGACGATGACTTTGTAGCGATCGTCGGGCGTAATGTCTTGTTTGCGCCAATCGGCAAAGGGGTGGGTAGCGGCGGATGCCAAGCGCAGATTATTTTGCTTCGCCAGATGGCACATTTGGGTGCGGAAGGCCTTTAGCTCGATGGCCGCCTCGTTGATGTCTTTGCAGATGCCAGTGCCGATTTCGACGACGGATTGGTGCATCTCGGCTTTGACGGCTTCCTTGAGCAGCATCTTGCCTTTCGAGATGATCTCGGCGTCGATGTGCGAGCGCAGATCTCTGGTTGCGGGGTCGATGGTCTGGTACTCTTCCTCGATACCTAAATTGAAGCTCGGCTTCATTGGTTGTCCCCTCGTTATTATCTGCGTGTTATGAACTACGTGGCCGACGCTGACGATTTTTTCTCGGCAGCACTTAAGAAACGGCTCCAGTGGTACTCATTTTTCGGTTCTTCCGCGCTAAGAGCCTTAGCGATGGCCATTTGAGCGACGTTTTCGACAATCCAATCGAAATTGCCCTGGCCCACCGAATGGACGTCGGCGTCGGGGGCGGGATTGAGGAAATCGATAGCATAGGGGATGCCGTTCTCCACTGCAAATTCAACCGTATTCAAGTCGTAGCCTAGCGCTCGACAGAGAGTGAGAGCGTCTTTGATGACCCGGTCGTGAAGCTCCGGCGAACTGGCGGTGTTGTCTTTCAGATATCGTAGATGGTGAGGTTGCTTGGGGTCGTATTTCATGACTCTCACCTTTTCCTGGCCCACTACGTAGCAGCGGAAATATTCGCCGAAGTCAACAGCGGTCTGGAGGGTCATGCAAAGAGAGCCGGTCTCGTCGTAGGCGCGGAAGAAGTCTTCGCGGGAATTCACCTTGTAAACGTGCTTCCAGCCGCCGCCGCTGAAGGGCTTGAGAAAGGCCGGAAAACCGATATATTCGAAAATCTCGTCCCAATTGAGCGGAAACATGAGATTGCGCATGGACTGGACGGTGGTGCCGGGCGGATGCGATTTTTGGGGCAGGACGACGGTATTCGGAATAGCTACGCCGAGTTTGTGAGCGAGGGCATAATTGAAAAATTTGTCGTCGGCGCTCCACCAGAAGGGATTATTGATGACAGTGGTACCACCGAGAACGGCGTTTTTCAGATAGGCCCGGTAAAACTCAATATCGTGTGAAATACGGTCGATAATCACACGGTAGCCGCTGGGCTCGGCCATTTTGATGCCGCCCAGCCGCACGTGTTCCGCGGTCACGCCGGCAACGTTTTTGCTGTTGATTCGCTCGACCAGCGCAGATGGAAAGCTGTTCTCCATCCCGTAGACGATTCCAATTTTCGGCACTTAGTTCTCCTCGTCGGCCCGTTAAATGAAGTCAGAAGAATTTTACCGCCATGCGCTGCCAGAGCGGCCAATCGTGGCGTTCGCCGCCGGTCCAGACGTCAAGCCAGTGCGGGATGCCTTTCTTACCGAGAATCTCGGCCATGCGGAAGTTTTCGCCAAGGCAGATGTCGTGATCGCCGGCAGCAAGCACAATGCGCATCGTTTTATAACGGTCGAGGAACCAGGGATCGGTCATGCCGGGAATGTAATCGACGGGGTTGTTGAAATAGAAATCGTTGTCGTAATAGCCGTCCATAAAAGAGCGCATGTCGAAGGCTCCGCTCATGGCGATGCAAGTGGATACGAGGTCGGGGTGCTTGAGCGCGAAGTTCAGGGCATGGTACGCGCCTAAGCTGCAGCCAGTAGTCGCTATTTGCGGCGAGTTGCTGAGATTCTTCATGAGCGGCGCGACTTCCTGGACGATGTAGCTTTCGTAGGCGTTGTGGCGGGCCACTCGATCATGGGGATGAATGCCCTTGTTGTACCAGCTTTCGGCATCGACGCTATCGACACAGTAAACCTGGATATGGCCGGCTTCGATTTTGCCTGCCAGGGCGTGGACCATACCATTGTTTTCGTATTCGAAAAACTTTCCACGCGACGTTGGGAAGACCAGGACGGGAAGTCCGGCATGGCCGTATGCCAGGAGTTCCATGTTGCGGCCTAAACGGTTGCTGTACCAATTGTGATAATCGCGGCGCATCTAGATCTCCAGTTTAAGGGACTGCGGCGGCGTCCTTGATGCGACAGGAAAGCCAATATGTGTTTGGGCCCGTCTTCTAGCTAGTGTTCTGTCAGACAAATATATTGTAATAACTAGCAAGGCGCGTTAACCTTGGTCTATGGGCAGACCGATATCGAAATTGGATGCAACCGTGGAAGAGAGAATAGAACTGCGGAATCGTGTTCGTGCCACGACAACTCCACAGCGGGACAGTCTTCGTGCCCGGATTGTATTGATGCGGTTGCGAGGGATCAAAGTGGAACAGGTGGCCAGCGAGCTGAGAATCAGCGTGCCCAGCGTTTCGAAGTGGTCCAGCCGGTTTGAAGCTCATGGCCTTGCGGGGCTGAAAGATGCGGCGGGACGCGGGCGGAAGCCGTCATTGCCAAAAGAGAAGATCGAGCAGGTCCTTATCAAAGTGACCCAGCCGCCGAAAGGCCGTCGCCGCTGGAGTGTGCGGACCATGGCAAAGGCCGTAGGCATCTCGCATGACAGCGTGCACCGGATCTGGAAGAACAACGATCTGAAGCCGCACCTGACGCGGACCTTCAAGCTGTCACGCGATCCGCAGTTTGAGCCGAAGTTCTGGGATGTGATCGGCCTTTATCTGAAGCCGCCGGACAAGGCTCTGGTACTGTGCTGCGACGAAAAGAGCCAGTGCCAGGCTTTGGAACGGACGCAGCCCGGACTGCCTCTCGGCGCCGGGCATATCAGAACTCGGACTCATGACTATTACCGGCATGGCACGATCACGCTGTTTGCGGCGCTCAATTACCTGGACGGCAAAATCCTCTCCCGCACGGAAGCGCATCATACACATGTGGAGTGGCTGAGGTTTCTCAAACAGTTGGATCGCGAGACACCGAACGACCTGGCATTGCACCTGATCGTGGATAACTACGCTACGCACAAACACGAGAACGTGAAGGCGTGGCTGAACAGACACCCCCGATTCCACGTTCACTTCACGCCCACAGGCAGTTCCTGGCTGAACCTCGTCGAGCGGTTCTTCGCGGATATAACGCAGGATGCCATCCGAGACGGCAGCTTTACCAGCGTCCGTCAACTCATTACCGCTATTGAAGACTATCTGGCGCTCCGCAACGAACAACCCAAACGGTACCAGTGGCGGCCGAAAGGGGAAGAGATCCCCGCTAAAATCCAACGCGCCCGCGTGGCCATGGAGGCTGTAAGTTAATTATATGAATTTACCTGACAGAACACTAGTGGGGTGATTCATAAGTATCGCTATAAATAAGAATTGCGGCATGCTACGCTTGGCGCATGCCGCGCAGCGGTCGCGGACGACGCCAGCCAGTCTCCGACAGCGAACTGAGTTGATCTGGCTCTTGGCCGACGGCGCGTCGCTGGCGGAGGCCAGCGAATGGGTCGGTCTGCATTACACTAACGCCCATATATGGACAAGGCGATTCCTGGAGTCCGGCATAGCGGGGCTTATGGAACGGCCAAAATCGGCCGGCCTCGAACGTACGGAAAGGAGATCGATACCCAGGTCATCAAAGTCGCCGCGGCCCAACCTAAGGATCTCGGCCTTCCCTTCACCTGCCCAAACTGCAGTAATACCTGAGCAAGCAGCCGGGCTGCAGGGAATCACACGATCAACGATCCGGCGCAGACTCCATCAAGAGGGATTTTTCATTTCCACGAAGGGCAAACCTGGTGCGAGAGTAACGATCCCGACTTCGAGCTAAAAAAAACAAAATCGTGAGCCTATATCGCAACCCGCCGAAGGATGGAGTCGTGGTGTGTGTAGACGAAATGGGCCCGTTGGCGTGTATCCCTCGCGGCGGCCGGGCATGGGGCAAGAGACCCGGGCGCCGGCCCGGCCGTTATCATCCATCCAATACGATTCAACTCCTGGCCGCATTTGCTCCTCACACGGGCCACGCCATTGGAGTTCCCAGTTCCAGCAAAACTGGCGAGGTCATGCTCACCTTCCTGCAAGAAACCGTATTGCCGCGTTTTGGAGGAGCCAGCAAGATCTATGTTGCTTGGGATAACTTCAGCGCTCACAAGCGAGCGCTCAACCTGTGGACCACGAGGCCCGCTAATGTCGAGGTCTTCTGGACTCCGACAAACGCCTCGTGGCTCAACTTGATCGAGCCTTGGTTTCTTGTGCTTGAGAAGACCGCACCATGCAATACCAACCTCAAAACGACCGATGCGATCACCGAGAATCTGAGGCAGGGCATCGACTACCTCAACAGTCACCCTCGCCCGTACCGCTGGACGAAAGCGTTTTTAAATATAACGATACTTTTGAATCACACCACTAGCTTTGCCGGAAATGGACTGGATGCACGAGACGGGTTTTCCCGAACGCCACCTCAGATCACATCTGCCGAACGACATCCGTTACTGTGTTGAGCTGATCGTCTACTCCGGTGGCGTACGCCTCCGGCGACCAGGGCACCGAAATTTCTGGCACGATGCCGCGGCCTTCAAATCTTTGATCGTTCCAGGTGAGATATGCGGCCTTTGGGATGATGACCATGTAACCGTGCCTCACTTGAATCCGGAACCGGGTATCAGACGATCCGCTGTTTCAGTGCCGACGATCTTTGCCAGACCATTCTCTTGGGCGAAGGCCGAAATCATCTCTCCGGCACTAACCGTGTGCTCATTCACAAGGATCACCATACGGCCGTGCCACTTTTGAGGTCCGAGGCCCTCGGAGACGAGCACCACCGATGGATCGCGGCCTCCGAATTTCGGCGCCAATGACGCGATTGCCACCCAGTTCGGTTTATCAGTGGGCAAATGATCTAACTTCGGCAGATCCTCTTTGTTGTAGCCAGCCTCGGATTTCTGGCGCGAAACCGTGTATCCAATTGGAAGTTTGTCGCTGTCAAATAACTCATCAGGCGAAGCACGCCGAGGCCGCCGCCCAGATTGACGCAATTGACTCGGTCACGAGTGGCGGGGTTGACGGTCGCGGCGTAAATGGACGGAATGTAAACACCCCGCCAACTGGCGAAGAATTCACGAATGAGGGTCCAATCGGTTGCCGAGGCGGAGCTACGCCGCTGATGGCCACTGGCATCGCCATAGATCTCGAGTTGGACAGTTCCGTGATCACAGAAGGGCTTGGTGCGCTGGAGGAACGCCTGGCATGCCTGGACGGTATTGGCGTCGGGCTGGAGGATGATTTCGTCGAGAACGTGAATCTCTTCGGCATGGCGCTGCATGAGGAGCGAACACATGGGATCGACGTTGAAATCGATGGACCAGACGAGAGGAAGAAGCTGGGCGTAGTTTACCTGCCGAACGTTGACAGCGCGGTCGAATGCATAATAGACACGGTGCAAGCCAGCGCCTTCGAAGGAGGCTTCAAACTCCTGGCGGAAGGTTTGCCGGTCGAGATCGCGGGCGGCGGCACGGAGCTCGACTGCGGAGACGTTTCCTCCCTGCTCGGTGGTGAATTGCCAGACGGCCCAATCGGTCTCGGTTTTGGCCTGTTGGAAGCGATCGAAAAAGTGATTGCAGCCTTGCGGCGTACCAATGAACAAAGCACTGCCGTGGCGATCGGCAAGGGCGGGACGGAGGACCTCGGTCCAGCACTCCGGGCGAACGGAAGCGAATTCGTCGAGAACGACAAAATCGAGGCCGCTACCGCGGAGGGAATCGGGCCGGTCGGCACCCTTGAGGCACAAGACGGAGCCCGAGGTGAGAGTGATGGTGAGCTCGGTTTCAGAAGGCTTTTTCTTCCAAAGAGGACGCGTCATGCTTTTGAGGCGCTGCCATGCGATTGATTTCGCCTGGCGATAACTGGGCGCGACGTACCACGCGACCTGCCTGGTTTGGCTGGCGTAACGAATCATCTCAGTAAGCGCAAGATGAGTTTTGCCGAAGCGACGTCCGGCGGCGACCATACGGAAGCGCGCGGGCGATTGATAGACCTGCATTTGAGCGGAGCGGAGGCCGGGGGAGATTCGGAGAGGGGCGGGAGAGTTGTTGGAAGGTGGTCGCGGAAGAAATAAGGAAGGCCCGCGCGCTATCGCTTGGGGTTCCTTATTCAACCTGAAAAACGAAGTTAAGGTGAGGGTGATGACTAAGCGTTTGAGACAACAAGGGGATGGGAACAAACGCTACGGACAAACCAGTCCCGCGCGAGATCACGGCTCTGTTGTCGGACGAGCGGTTGATCCTGCGCGAGACACAACGCGCCGTGACTCCCTTCGGCGGGATCGCGGTTTTCATTTCATTTCCAGGCGAAATTGGTTTTGCAGAAGCGCTTCGGGAACACATGCCGATCCGCTGGAAGTCGCCGAATCACATTGACCCGGCGTTGACGTTCACAGCGTTTCTGATGGCGGTACTGGTGGGAGCCAGACGCTTCGCGCACACCAGTCTGCTGCGTGGCGATCGGACACTGCAGGCGCTGTTGGGCATAGACCGTTTTCCCACCGACGATACGATCCGCAATTTGTTTCGCGCCTTCGGCATGGGCCAGGTCCAGCGCCTTTACGAACCGCTGGCCGAATGGCAGATGGTGCGTTTGCCCAGACGCGAGGAAGGCTACACCCTGGATTTGGATTCGACGGCCTTTGAACGCTATGGCCAGCAAGAAGGCTCACTGAAAGGGCACAACCCGCGCAAACACGGACGTCCCAGCCACCATCCTTTGTTGGCTGCGCTGAGTGAGGCGCACTTCCTCCTCCACGGCTGGCTCCGCAGTGGCAACTGCGGTACTAGCCGGGGCGTGGAGGAGTTTCTCAAGGAAGCTCTCGCGCTGTGGGGACAGCGCGCAAAGATCCGCTTGCTACGGGCCGATTCAGGCTTCTTCGACGACAAGCTGCTGAGCTTTTTGGAACAGCGCCTGCTGCCCTATATTGTAGCGGCCAAGCTCACCCCCTGGGTGAAACGCGCCGCCCAGCGCGTGGAGCAATGGACGATGTTGGACAACGACTATGCGGTGGGCGAGTTTCAGCTGCAACTGCACAGCTGGAGCGTAGAGCGACGCTTCGTCGTCATTCGTGAGCAAGTGCGCGAAGGCCGCGATAGTGTAGGCCGCAAGCTGATTGACGTGCCGGGCTACACCTTCCGGGTTTTCGTCACCAGTTGCGGCCTTCCTCCCCAGGAGATCTGGCGCGATTACAACCGTCGCGCCGACATGGAAAATCGTATCGCCGAGTTGAAACACGACCTGGGCGCGGATGGCTTCTGCCTGAAAACAGTTCTTCGCGACCGAGGCGGCTTTTCGCGCCGTGTTACTTCTCTTCAACTTACTTGCTGAGTTCCAGCGCGCCGCTGGCTTGCCGGTCTATCGCGCGCCGGCCGCCATCCGTACTCAGATCCTCACTTGCGGCGCCATACTCGGCCGAGCCGGTCGCCGTTTGGTGCTCCACCTCTCAGAAAATTGGGGTGGCCTGACGACGAGAATCCCTTTGCTCGACAGTATCTTGCACTGGCAAATTCCAACTTCGCCGAAGTTGCAACCGGCCTTGCCCACCTGACCTCCACAGCCCAATACCAACCCCAAAAAAACTGCATCTCGGGAGGTCGATCCACGTTCAACTTCGGAATTCAGGCTAAGCATTGGGTTCGCCTTCGTTGAGGACGGGTTCGCAGATGTATGCCACATCGGGAGAACGTTTGGGAGGAGGAGGGATGGGGCAGTCTGATGGTAGCCGCAGCGGGTTTTCGCCCAGAAGATGGTGGCTGCGATATGGCCGCTGGTGGCTTGATCGTAGAGCCGAGTAAGAACTTTGTCGTTGGCCTTGAGGTGCCCGGTTTTGAGTTCTTTACGAAAATGCTTGCGGAGGGTTTTGGGAGAGATTTCGAGAATGTCCGCGATGTCGGTTTCGCGAAAGCCGAATCCATGCATGCGCTCAACAGTAACGCGGTGCTCGGGTGTGGGATCGAATTGCGGACGGCCACGCTTGGTGGTCGGAGGAGCCTCATTGATTTGCGTAAAAAATCCTTCTCTTCAGAAAACCGGGCGGCGGCAAAGCGCAGGGAGCCGGTACGAAGAAAAGGATAGAAATAAAGGCGGTGGGATTTGAGAACGTCGGGAGGCTAAGTTGTTAAGGAATATGGCAGATAAAAAAACCCTTTCGTTTGTGATAGCCGAAAGTGGACAAGATGGGCGTGTTCTTCAAGATTCCAAAATCGGCTCGCGTCGGCAGAGGCAGGGCGATCAGTTATTTCACGAAAAATCGACCGCAACAGGTTGCGGCCTTGTTCCTATCCCGCTTAACTCGTGTGCGGTACAATATGTTGTGCTAATTTCGTCTGCTGTCTGCCTTACTTGCGATGCAGTACTAATTGGAACAAAACGAGGGCTTCAGACGAAGACCCTGTCAAGGGGGGCTTTCCATGCCGACCTGCCTCGAAGGCCGATCCAGTTTCGGCCTTGTATCGCTTCCACCTTCATTTCAAGGTCATCGCAGATGTAGCGAAGGTCCGAAACATTCGGTTCCCGAACGTGCGCCCTGAATACGTCGGGGTCGTACCAGTCGCGAACGGCCGACCAATGGTCCTTGAGGCCGATCGCGGCGTATTGGCGTATTACCGAAGGGATGATGTAACAAGAACCCCAGAGCATGGAACTAGCCAAGATAGCCAAGCTGCGACTCGGGAATGATAAGCACTTCGCCAGATTGCTTGTATTGAAACGGCTTGAGTTTGAATCGCTGGCCGGCGCGCGTATGCGAAACTTCAAAGAACACCGCATCCGGATAGAATAGGGAGCGGAACTCATCCTCGCCCGTCAAGTTGTTTCTGGATGCATCGCTCAATTCCATAAGGATAGGCGGACGATGCTCTCGGATGGTGGCTGCTAAGCCGCGCAAGACGAATGGCTCATACCCCTCCACGTCGATTTTGACAAGTCCGGGCGGTGGAAGCCTATTCTCAGCAATAAAAGCATCGCCGTTCCTTACTTGCACTTGAAGCACGGGGGTTGATCCTTGGTGATCGAGCAACGTTCCTATCCTGTATTGCGACCGTCCCCCTGACGGTAAGGAACGACACCGTCCTTATCCCCTAATGCCACAGGGAACAGAGAGACGTTCTGCAGGTGGTTGATTGCAATCTTGTCCTCGATCAGGCAGCGCACTCCTGGGAACGGCTCAAAGGCGAGCACTTGATCGGCAAAGCGGGCCATATAGAGCGTATGATTTCCCGCATTCGCGCCCACATCGTACAGCGCAATGGACTCGCCAGCCTTGTGTTTTGCTACCGTCAGGGTTTCGAGCAGATCTAATTCATGGCGGGCATAACAGCCGAACATAAATACGTACCAATCAATAGCATGAGCCAGATTTCCCCGGTATCGGTAGCCGAAAAAGTCCATATCGAAGGCAAAGGGTCTGCATCGCGCAGGATTACAGAATGATCTCAAGATAAAATGCCTTCCTTTGGGTATCCAGGTTTGCCGACCAAACCATTGCAGCGCTCTCAGGTGCAGTGGTACGGATCGGTTGACATAAATGTCAGTAGATAGTTGAGCGTTCATATCATCCGCCCAGAGCAGCGACTCGCCAACAGCAGAATCAGAATCATTTCCAAGCGGGTCTTCCTTCCCGGTGTTTTAGTGTATCGCCGATTTACAATTTGCAAACTCGGAGTTTATCGCCTCTATGGCCTTTGCAAAATTCCGCCCGCTGACCAAAGTGGACTAAGCCACGCATACCGTCACCGGTATCGCCACAGCCGAACTCGCTTTTCGTGGCCGTCAGCATTGGGAACGTCGAGGATCAGCTGGCCGCTCGGCTTGATAATTCTAACCTTAATAGCTGAAAGCTCTCCGCGCGTGAAGTGTTCCAAAATATCTATCGGGAGCACGGGGTCTACAGAGCTGGTCGCGGTTTCATTCACAAGAGGTTTAGGTTGGCGCATCTGACACTTGTGATTCCGAGCCCACAAGCGAGCGTTATTTGCTCGGCAGCGTGTAATAAAAGCGACCGAAGGCGGGATGAGGCTGGCAGGAATAACTGGTGGGCGGTAAAATACCAAGCGCTAATTTCGTCTGCTGTCTGCCTTACTTGCAATGCAGTACAAATTGGAACAAAACGAGGGTCTCAGACGAAGACCCTTGTCAAGGGCGGCTGCCGCCTTTCGCTTCCATGCCGACCTGCCTCGAAGTCCCACCCAATTTCGGCCCTCTATCGCTTCCACCTTCATTTCGAGGTCATCGCAGATGTAGCGGAGGTCCGAAACATTCGGTTCCCGAACATGCGCCCTGAATACGTCGGGTTCGTACCAATCGCGAACGGCCGACCAATGGTACGTTCCCGCAATCATACTGAAACGCTTTCGAATGTTGCAGCAATTGGGGACGGAAATGCACCATAACTCCACCCGGCTTCAATGCCTTCTTTAAAGAGTGAAGTAGTCGGCGAGGCGAATGATGAAGATGTTCGAGGCATTCGAAGCTTGTTACTACATCAAGACTGTCGCTAGGAAGCTCGACCTGTTCCGCAATCACGTCCTTGGATACGATTTCCACCCCGTATTTATGATGTGCATCAAAAACGGAGTCGTCGAAATTCCGACTCACTTGATCCTTGAAGTCATCCACGAGAATCGACCTGTAGCCGAGAGCGGCCAGGGCGGAGAGAACAGCCCCACGCCACCGCCGACATCACATACTACACCGCCCGACGGAGCGAAGCGCTGCACCAATTCGAGGTGATGAGTAATTCTTGGTATGTCCAAGACTTGACTACCGATCAAGCCCGACGGGTATAGGTTCGCGATCTTCGCTAGTTCCAAACTCTTCTCATCTGCCGAGGTAATTTTCATGATAGTGGTAAGAAGTAAGCTAAAAGTTCGGCGCCGGGCCAGATGCTCTGCGCGCCGGCGGGGATCGGTCTTTGTTTGGCGGTTAACGACCGTAGCCTTCTATTATGTCCGTTACTAATCGCTTGTAAAAGGCAGGCGCAGCAAGTTCACTCATCAGGCACCGCCAACCGCCGGGAGTGTCCAAGACGTTACGTAGCAGCCGCAAACGCCGCACGAGAACCGTTGAATACATATAGATCGGGTCGAGAAAACGGAGCGAGGGGAAGCGCCTCAGCAGCCTTCGGTGAAGCCACCGCATATGAATCAGGCTTGTTAGTTCTATTTGGAAGGGCGGATCTATGCCGAGCGTCTCGCGGAGTTGCAGGAGGTGCAGAGCCAGGACCCCGAATTGTCTAGCTTTGCGGAAGCGACGTTGAATAGCGTTCCAGTCTATCTCGTTGTTGAATCTCCGACGCAGTAGCACAAGATCGTACATCGCGCGCAGCGGCGGCCAAATCCGCTCGTTGTAAGGATGCTGGATTTGGGAGTGCATAATGAGATGCACCATCAAATGCTCGGGAGACGGTAGCCGGACTCGCACCTCGCCGAGGTCGCAGAGTACGGACGACTCTAGAACCTCGGGAGCTGGAAGCAAAGATCTACAGACACCCATGCCTAAACTGTGGTGCAACTCGATGTGGACCGCCCCGTGACGTTGCAGCGGCGGGTGATGGTGGCGGAAATGACCGAGCTGGGAGTTTTCTTGAGGCTCGAAGCCATTTTGCAGGAGAACTTCTAATGCAGCGCAGAACTGCGACGGGGGTATGAGAAGATCGATATCCCATAGATAGCGAGAACCGGGATTGGGGTAAACGCCCGCAACGCAGTAGGCCACGCCCTTTAGGAGAACGGGTTCGATGCCGACCGAGTTTAGCAACGCGGCGACTGCGATGAGTTCGCCAAGGATTGCACGGTTACGATCGGCGTTTAGATTCTCAACGGCTAACAGGAAGCTTGCTATTTCGGCTGGGATTTTCGAGATCGCGCCGAGTTTCGCCAAGCGTTCATGAAAGGCCGGAAGAACCGCTTGCTCTTGGGCAATACGGATCAGGTCTTCCCAGACGAGTTTCCCATTAGTTAGTGCCTCCGCAACCGCGGAGGGGTCTTGGAACGGAGCGCCCACTTCGGCGAAGACGGCGGACAAGACATCGATACACTTCATTCCTTGTCTCGCATTGGCGAGTAGAACCGCAGCTTAAGCGACGGCGGCCCCGGCCAGTAACTTTTGGGCGACTTGGGAAGCGACCCACGCATAAGTCTTCCCCAGGCCCTCAGTAAGAGGCCGAGACGGACGCCAGCCAAGCTTCTCGGAGATCAGACGATTGTCTGAATTGCGCCCGCGAACCCCTAAAGGACCCTTTATGTGGCGAATGGATAACTTTTTGCCCGCGATTTGCATTACAAGCGCGGCTAGTTGGTTGATTGTAACCATTTCTTCTGAACCGACATTGACCGGACCAGTAAAATTCGAGTCCGTCAGCCGGCGAACCCCTTCGAGGCATTCATCGATGTAAAGGAAGGAACGGGTTTGTTCGCCGTCACCCCAAATCTCGATTTCGCCGCCGGCATCGGCTTCGGCAACTTTCCTACATACTGGGCAGCCTGCGCTTTCTCTTTGCTGCCGGTCCAGGTGCCTTCCGGCCCGAATATGTTATGGAATCGCGCGATTCGAACCTGAACGCCGTAGTTGCGCATATACGAGAGGTAAAGACGCTCACTAAAGAGTTTTTCCCAGCCATATTCACTATCCGGAGCTGCGGGATAAGCAGACTCTTCAGAGCACTTAGGATTGTTCGGATCGAGCTGGTTATACTCGGGATAAATGCAAGCCGATGACGAATAGAAGAAACGTTTCACGCCAGCGCGACTCCCAAACTCCAACATATTGAGGTTGATGGTAGCGGAGTTGTGCATCACTGCGGCATCGTGCTCGCCGGTAAAGATATAACCGGCGCCGCCCATGTCCGCCGCGAGCTGATAGACCTCCTCGATCCCCTCTACTGCCTCACGGGCCACGCTTTGATCGCACAGATTGCCGATCACGAATTCATCGGCGGGAGTTTGGCTATACTCGTGTTTCTTGATATCGATAGCCTTGACCCAGAACCCCTCGGATTTCAGCCTCTTTACCAGATGGCCGCCGATGAAGCCGCCAGCGCCAGCGACTAAGACTCTTTTTTGTTTCATATTCTAAGATTTAAGCTCCCTTTGTGATAGTTTGTTTGCATGACTCGGATGAGACGGGCGTAGGAAGGTCTGACCGGTAGCGCATCAAGAGCGGCAAGAGCTCACGCGCGCCCCAATAACGGGAAACGTAGCGCCTGGGCTCCGCAAGACAGCGAAAGAGCCATCCCAAAAAGGCTCTGTCAGCCCAATCCGGGATTTTCACCTGGTCACCGCTGAGAAATGCAATAGCCGCTCCGATGCAGTGTATGGCCGGTCGGAAATCAAGATTATTCTTGATGTAAGACCCGAGCCGTTCTTGCGTGCCGCCGCCTAGTGTCAGAACGATATGACGGGGACGCCGCTGACGGAGAAAATCGAGCAGAATCCGATCGTCAATCGTCTCCGAGTACAGCGGAGCTATATAAATGTCTTCGGCGGCCACGGCAATTCCATTGGCACGAAGCCAATCGGCATTCTGGGTGGCACTCTTGGGGCCAGCCATGATCCAGAATGCGCCCGATTGGCGAATCTCCTGACGCCGGAGGAGCTCACGAAGATATGCGAGACCGGAGACCCGGCGAATATGGTCGCGCTGGAGAACGTTCCAGATTAGCACCATGAAAGCGCTGTCGGTGATTGTCAAATCGGCATCCAACAGCGCTTCGCGGTAGCTCAAATTAGAGGGTAGATCTTTCAAGGCCGGGGCGGCAGGAACGACCAGAAGGCCGCCTGCGTTCATACGATCCACAGCCTCGGCAGCGCTGCCGGTAAAGAACCTGAGGCCGAGGATCTGGCGGAATTGTTCTTGCTCGTTGCCGGATATTGTTTGAGATAACAAGTGCCACACCTTTAGCAGCCCCGCTCAAGAGGTGCAACTATCTCGCTGGGCTTGAACGTAGAGTCGAATGCAAAATTAAGGATGAGACTGCGGAAACACGGCCCTCAATTATCTATGTGATCGCCAATAAGACGAAGGCGGATGGGTCCGATTGAAATCATGCGCTCGTAGCGGGCATCTAACGCCAAGGCAAATCCAAGGAGAATCAAGCCGAGCTTGACGATTAATTCGTACCAGTGGAAACTGTGACCATGATGCAGCAATCCTTGGAGCGATTCAACGACGGTTGCTGAGATTGCGCCTAGTAAAATACCCCGGTTCAGTGCGTTGAAACGCCAAAACGCAAGCGGAGCGAGGTATCCCAGAGCGACGAAACAGACCAATTTTGCAGCGCAATAGGAATAGAAAGGGACTGGCGGCATGAGTGGAACAGGGACGACCTCGCTGATGACGGTAACGGCGGCGATTATTCCCCAAATCGTCTTACTTACGGCACCGAACACTCGGAGCTGTGGTTCTCCACGTTCATCGCGGCTTGTTCGAAGGGTACGCGTCACGGCTTGGGTGCCTTCATCTCAGAATGCACCGTCCAGCGAGATGAGAGCGGTAACGGTACGGGCGAGGATGTACAAATCAAGCCAGACGGACCAGTTTTGGATCACGTATTTGTCGAGGCGGGCGCGCTCCGCAAAAGTGAGGTGATTTCTGCCAGAAACCTGCCACAGGCCTGTAATGCCCGGCCGAACTTGCTTATAGAGTTCAAAGCTATGGCCATAGAGAGGAACTTGGCCCTCGAGAATAGGGCGTGGACCCACTACACTCATTTGGCCAACGAAAACGTTCCAGAACTGCGGGAGTTCGTCGATACTGGTTTTTCGGATAATCCGCCCGATGCGAGTCATTCGCGGATCGCTCGTCAGCTTTTGCTTTGCATGCCAATGTGCCGCTTCCGCCGGATTTGAGGCCAGATACTGCATCAGGACTTCGTCTCCATTTGTCACCATGCTGCGAAGCTTCCAAGCTTTGAATTTTTTCCCACCCAAGCCGATTCGTTCATTTCCGTAAAACACGGGGCCACCATCTTCGAGCTTGATTAGGAGGGCTGAAAGGGCAATGAGAACAGCTATGAGAGGCGAAAGAGCTACAGCCACAGCTATGTCCAAGCATCGCTTGAGAAGGCGGGATGAGGGCCGCAGCAGTTTCTGGCTAACCTCAAGACCGATCACCCCACCCACTTCGCGGACTGAGATTCCAAGGCTGGTCATGCCAATGAGATTTGGTATGACGATGAGATGCCCAAAGCACCTCCCATAGCGATCCACGAGATCCAATAGGTCATCGCGGGAAAGTTCGGGCATGCAAACGATGCCATACGGTATCCGCTGGGTATGTGCGATCTCAACGCAGCGGTCAAGGGCCCGAACGTGAGGCGACTATCCGGATGGCTAAGCCGCGTAGGGTCGTCGTCCAGGATCGCGACCGGCTTGAGCCCGAGACCGGGGTTCTTCAGGAGAGTCCCATGGACATATTTGCCAGTCTCGCCATATCCCAAGATGGCGGCTGAGCTTCCCCACCAAGGCCGTTTGGCGAATAGTTTTCGGACAGCGTCCGAAATAAGGGAACGAAGCTAAGCGTCAGCGCGTACGCCAGACCGTATACGAGACGCGACTGCGACAGGTCGTGCAGAAGGAATGTGGCAGACCAGAGTGCAAAAAACCCGAGCGTAATTGAATAGAGGCAACGGCGAAGTTCCTCGACGGGATTCATGTTCACTCCGGGGTACAGGCCCACGGCGGTGAGGCTGCACAGTATTAAGAGAAGAGCGGTTAGGTCGGTTCGTGGCGTCGAGGCGGCCCAGCGGGAGAGTAGCGGATTTCGGAGAACTGACGCGACCACCAAAGCAAGCACGATAGCGGAAACGTCGGAACCTACCAAGCAAAAGATGGTCCCAAGAGGTTTGCTGGTTGTTATCGAGAGTGGAGCCGACGGGGCTAATAATGCAATCGCCGGTGTAACGATTTCAGTTTCCATATTGGGCTCGCATGCTTGTTTCTTGAGATGGCCGGGTGAGAGTACGATCTCGAACAACTCACAGGAAAAAACTAGTGGGTGGAAGCGATTCTCGTTTCGATAGGGGTAGTCGCCGCAGTGTGTGGCTCGGACGTTGGTGAGGTAGTCCTGCTCAGCTCAAACAATTTGGCATCGATCAGAAAACGGAACCAGAATGTCTGCAGTGTCCAGAAGATTAAGCCCTCACGCGCGTCCAGAAACCCGAGGCGGAAAAAATAGCGATAGATGAAAAGCGCGAATGGGCGCACGAATAAGGGGAAGCTGTTGTACTTTGCCCGCCAGTAACGCTTCTTTTCAATAGGATTGCCGAAGGCGTTCGGCTGAATTGCACTGGAGGATGTTCGATTGCTCAATTCCTCGACTTCGGCATTTGACCAACGATTGTGTCTAACGGTCCATTCAGAAAGGGGCATTTGGATATCGTCGATTAGGTAACCGGGCAGACGATTAATAGTGCCATGCTTGAGATGGAAGTGCTGGTCGTATTTGCGCGTCTCACATAGCGCGGATCCGGCACGAAAGAGCCGGAGATGCCAAGTGGGGGACATTCCGCCGTGTTTCATTACGCGTCCAAGGAACTTGAGATAACGCGCGATGAGAAATCCACTAGCGGACACTTCCGCCGGGAGATCTCGAATCGCCTGAATCAATTCGCTACTCATCCACTCATCGGCGTCAAGGTGGAGCTGCCAATCATGGCGGAGCGCGAGAGATTCGATTGCCCAGTTGCGCTGTGCGCTGTAATTCTCAAAGGCGTGCTTTACAACTCTTGCGCCCATCGCTTCGACCAACGAGACAGTTCCGTCTGAGCTGAAAGAATCGACCACGACTACGTCGTCAGACAACGTAAGTGCGCACTCGACGGTCGCACCGATTGACTTTTCAGAGTTGAATGAAAGGATGACGATTGAAGGTTTCATTTCCCAATTGAATCCTCTGTGCAATGGCCCTCGGCGACAGGTGCGGCCTTGGGTCAATCGGATTGAGGTCGCCAACTCCGGCTCACTATGTCGGTTTATTTAGACTAAATGCAGCGGGCAGATCTCGGTAAGAACACCGTTGCAAACAACAAAAGCCCGCAGAACACACCGAGACAGTTTGGTTCGGGAGCATCTACTACCGCTCCAACCTGGGTGGCGTCGTCGGCTTCATAGAACTGAAACGTGAAGCTTGCGCTAGCTATGTCCGAGTAGGAGGAAAGAAATGAACTCGATCGCCCGCGCCTTGGGTCTGAGCGCCTAACTCGAAGGTATATGAGCTCCCTAACGTGACCGGGATGTCACAGGTAACGTCGCAGGGTACTGAAAATTCCGATACTCCATCGTCTAATTGGAAGAGGGCGGAAGGAAAGGAAAGGAAAGAGGACACGGCCAGGGAAGAGTCGTAAAAGTAGGGACCATATAAAGTGGGCGATACCCTAAGGAAACCCGGACGCGAAGGGCCAAAAGTTTGAACTGAGTAACTCTCTACAACGTTCGCGGAAGAGGAAGAGGTGGAAGACGCATTGTCATAGGCGTCACCGGTGGCCGAGGCCGAGACGCTAAACAGCGAAGCGCTGACACTGGCGTTCGCATCAGCGGCAGTTTGGAAGGCCGGTACAGTCGCGCTGCAGACCGTGGCCCCCCCGATCGTCTGAGAAAACCCAACGACCGGATCATTCACACTACAAATTGTTGAACTTATGGTCGTGGACCCCGTGCGAGCAGACTACACACAGCAAAAAGGGTAATTGATAGCAGGCGCAGTTTCGGCATAAATCCGCGGCTCGCGTTGAATTCGAATCGCTGACGCGAAGAGGATGTTTAGGAGCAGGTAATCAGTCAGCTATTTGACGTCAGCCTCGTCCCCAATCACTGTCAGGTCCTGGAACTTTCCTTGTGCGAGGAAAGGGTATTTACTCTTCAAAGTCAGGACTTTTCCGTCGTTGCTCTTTAGTGTCACCTCAGGTAAGGTTGGCGAGAAAGGTTGGGCGATCGTGACAAATCTCATCGCAGTTTGGGTTGGGTACGAACTGGGGCCGACAACGACCTGATCTTTCCCATCTGGCGGAGTTTTTCGGGGCGCGTAGATTACCCAGTCATGGAAACCGGCGGGAATCTTCTGTTCCCAGTGTTGATCCGACCGAAACCCGAACTGTCACTCCTGCTTGAGGAAAGTCACGCAATCGACATAGTCAACGAACGGGGTCTTATGTCTCCAGGCGTAGTTGCTGAGTTTGGCGGAGGGATTTTCATCCAATTGTGCGTTAACAAGTTGTTCCTGGCTGGAAGAGCATCACGCTATCTTTAGCTATGGGGGGTTGAGATCCGCTATCGATCCATTTTGTAAAAAAAGCAGTCAGGTCCAGGTACGTATCGCCCGCGGCGTTAGTGGAACGGATCGAACTGTCTTCGCTAAAATCGTTCCAAGTCTGCCACATCGATAATCGCCGGATGGATCGTCAATGCTTTCATCCATGCATCGATGTAACGAGCGGCCCCGAACTCGTTCCCGCACTCCCAGGGGTTTAAGCCCGCTCTCCGCTGATAAAAGGCTGGCGCGACGGGCCAGCAAATGTCCTTATGAAGTTGGTTCGCTAACTGTACAACCAAATTAGAATGGAGAGCCGACCAATCGTCCCCAGATCCCAGATGGCCAGGGCGTTGACTTTGTTGAGCAAAGGCTCGGAAAGGCCATCTTTTATAGTGTATGGAATGTAAGCCATTGTGTACGTTGCCGCGAATCCTCCCCATGGCTCAAGAAATTTCTGTATGCTGGTCAAGAGCATTTGTTGGTCAGTTGGGGAAGAGTAATGCTTGGTTGCGTTTGAAAAGTAGAGGGAAAACATAGGTTTGCCGTCGCGGACAGCAAACGCCCCTGGGTGCGCATCCATGAAGTGCTTTATGCTGAGCCCAAGCTCTTTGTAATCGTCTTGCCAAGGGTCCGCCCAGACATCAGGTATGATCTTTGTGTCTTGCGTTTGGGCGACTGACGCGAGAAGGTTGAGGGCGGCAGTAAACTGGCTATGAGGGAAATATCCCTTACTAATAAGAAGCGCGAAGGCGTCTACACCAGCAGCTTTGGCCTCTTTGAAATCTTCCAAAGTCGCCGCCGCCCCCCCAGCAGCCGTGGCCGCTATTTTGGCGGGGAAATAACTACTCACCTCCACCTTAGGAGCGCCCTTATCCATATGGTTCAGTCGTTCCGAGTTCGCAACCGGCGGGTCGGTCGGCTTGGCGGCGCCTAACACATAAGTGTGCATGTAATGCGCAATCACAAACGGCCGTGGTGATTGTTGCGCCCCAGATAGCAAAGAGGCAATGGGCAGAACAGCGGCGAGTAAGAACATAGGTGCCTTTCGGAGATACCCTCGGTTTTTAGAAAAATATCTGGAACGATTCAAATTTGGTCCTCTTCCGGGCACGTTAGTCAAACCTTGCCGTGAGACGCCAGGCCGGAAAGAAAGGTTATGTAGTTAGATGTTAAAAGCGTGTAATCTACCGAGTGGTAATGCTTCGTGTTGCCAGGACTCAGCCGGATTTCCGCCGACTACGGTCCACGCAGGAACGTCGCGATAGACGCAGCCGTTCGCGCCGACGACCGCGCCTTCGGATATGGTGACGCCGGGCCAACGTAACTGCGCGCGCCGATCCAGGCGCGAAAGCCTATGTGAATTGGCTTGGAGAAGAGCGTGAAGTTGGGATCGTTAATGTCGTGGCTCGCTGAGCAGAGGTAAGAATATTGCGAGACGATGGACCAAGCTTCCAACGTGATCGAAGCGACATTGTAACAATCGACACCGTCAGCGATGCAGCTGTACTCGCCCATTGTCAAGTTGCTAGGAAGCCAGATCTTACACTTTGGATACGGGTGGGCATTCCAGTGAATCTTGCCACCGAAGAAACGGAGAAGAAGGACGCGGAACTTGTGCGCGACACGAGGGCTGGGCCGATAAAGAAAGATGTAACAAATACTCCATAGTACCCGGGCGGCGCGATTGGCGAGAGAATGGGGGCTCGCTATAATCTTTTCCGGATCGGTGTAAACAGCAGGTGTTTGCATCATTGCAGATCACAAATTTGCCCGAGTCAAAGCTGCTTACTGCACTCAAGAACCATGCTTTTCCAGAGATACGGCAGGGGCCTAGAGCCAGTAAACATCGTTACTTTCAAGCTGGCCTCTTATATAAACGCGTAAGCTCTTTTCAAATCAAAATTTGATGTGATCGTAGTCCCAGGTTGTTCTGCCGGCTGACGATTTCCTGAAGAATTTCAAGCAGAGTTGTACTGGCCTGTCTGATCTCGAATCTCTTTCGAAGCTCGCAAGAGCCGAAGTCCGCATTTGAAGTTTCTGAGCTTCGCCCAATCGAAGCCACGAATCCAGAAGGGAAGATGCTCCTGCACATCGTCAGTAGCAATGATGCCCGCGCCATCTGTTTTACTTCGGCCCGATATTCACCTGGTTGGAAATTAGACTCGCACGCCTTGGGCCACGCTTCGGTGACGACGATCCCGAAATTTTCTTGATGGGAAGGCAATAGCATAACCTCGGCCGCGCCAGTAGCCCCGGCTTAATATCGCCGTTTAACATGCCCGTCCACGTGACGCGATTTTGAATTCTGAGTTCGGCCGCCAGCGACTGTAAAGACGAAGCCCAGCCAACCTGATCGGTCCTGCCATCACAAGGTGCCAGTTAAGATCGCCGGAAAGAACATTTGCAAAAGCATGCAGCGCCAAGTCGCAGCCCTTTTTGGGGTGAATGCGCCCCATGAACAGAACTAAACGCTTGCCGCGCGTTTCGGGAAATTGGTTATAAAACTCTGCCACTTGCATCGCCTGATCACCTGAGGGGAAGGCCGTACCGTAGTTTATGACCTTTTCATGTGCACGATAAAGCCAGAACGACTGCTTGGCCAGTAGCCGCTCTTCCTCACTGGTGAACAGAACGGCGGCTGCGTCACGAAGGACCCGATAATCGCCCCAGGGCCAAAAGAGCCATTTTTTAGAGGCTGAAAGGATATGTGCGCTTAAACCAGGGATCGAGCATGCCGTGCGTGACAACCACGTATGGCGTCAGGACTTGCGGAGAACCCTCCAAGCTCCGAAACTGTTGTATTGCCAAATGCCGTTGATGATGACGATGTCATAATTCGCGACGTTGTCGCGGAGCCACGGCGCGAAATAAGAAGAGTACCGATATGGTCCGAGCGGAGGACCGAGTGGGTAAACGGGAAGGGGAAACTGCAAGAAAGGGTGAGCCTGGAGCATCAAGCGAAGCCACTTCGACACAGTGGCCGCGGGCGGTATTGATTCGTCCAGTTGCTTGAGGCCTTCGATAGGACCACCGCCCGTCGGGTTCACGGACGATATCGCATGCAAGATTCTCATAAAGTGCTCTACCCGTCGCGATCAGGCTAAGAATGCAAGTGTTTCTGCTGATTCTCAGGACCGACGAAAGTGCAATAGTCGGGGTGGGCAAAATTGTGGTGAACGAACATCTGATTTTTCCAGACCTGAGGAACGGGCTGGAATTTTAGATAACAATCGGGCGAGAATTTAACCACCTCCGAGCGGGTGTTGTACTCGGCTATGGCGAGACGTTCGCCCGTAAAGTCACTATGTTCCTCACCGATGATGTCATCGAAGTAGGTCCAAACGCGGGGAAGAAAATACTTGCTATCGCAGGCCAAAATGGTGAACGCATCGACTGTGGACAGTAAAAATCCAAATCCCAGAAGATGCAGCCGATGGGCGCTGGAGTGTGCTAGAGAAGAAACCGGCACATGTGTCGCGGACTTTGCCGAGGACCAACCGAGACATCTTCAGGCGTTTTCGCAATGCCGCCTCGTCCATGGCATAAAAGCCAGGCTGCCAGAGGTTCGGTAAATCGCGATAGTCCTCGGGGGACGGCAGACCGACGCCGCCGTCAAAGCCGTAAATTTGAAAATCGACGCCCTGTTCGCGAGTGATTTCTTTCGCGTGGCGTTCGGCAGAAACCAGCCCGTTACCGCCCGCTACCCCAAATTCGATGACGCTTATCGTCTTGTGGCCAAGCCGCTTAGCGAGCGTCGCTGCGACAGACATACAGTAGCCGTACTGCGGCCGATCGAGTATGCAAGCCTCAGCGAGGCTTTTATAGGGGGCTGAAAACCAGGATGGCGGGCAACGGCGTAATAGCTTGCGGAGCAGAACGGCCCTTAGTGAGCCTGGGTAGAGAGCGGTCTGGAGAGCTGATGTCATTGATGGATATTCAATAAGGGCTTAGGAAATGTTTATAACGCGAGAGATAGGCTGAGCACTGGAGATGCCGATGGATTCGCATAGCTGCTCAATACCAGCCCAAGCCTGCTCAACCGTGATTCCATTCATGCAGGGATGATCTGGCAAGGGGCAAGTCTGAAGACGGCAGCCCGCGCAGTTGACTGGGTGGCGTAGTAAGACATGATGAGCGCCAAGCGGGTGGAACCGCCAGGATAATCGACGCCGCTAAATAATGCGACGCAGGGGGTATCGACAGAGGCACCCAAATGCATGGGACCGCTATCGGTAGCAAAGACAAAGCGACAATGTTTCAAGACGGCAGCGGCACCCAAAACGGAAAATTTGCCGGCGGCATTAAGGCCGTCTCCCCACTGACCTATGAGGTGCTGAGCCAATTCGACATCAGCAGGTCCTCCGAGGACGACGATCTCGAAGCGATCATCAGCAAGCAGACGGCGGCCGATTTCAACAAACCGCTCGCCCGGCCAAACTTTGGCTTGCATTTTGGATCCTGGACAGTAGCCGATCAGGATGCGTTCGGGATGCCGGCGGTTTCAGCAAGCCAAGCTGCGGCTTTCTGCTCTTCCGCCGCTGGGAGGTTCAAGAACGGATCATCGAGTTCATTCGGGGAAAGGGGGGGTAAGCCGTATTTTATGAGGCGGTTCGCACGCGAAACGCTTCGTGTTCGACGACCTGAGGAACGCCATCCGCATTTCGAGGATATAGGAACGACTTTGGAAAGGCGTCAAAGCCCAGCTTTTTGGGGATAGCACAGAGGGTGAAGAACAGTCTGTCGCGAGCAACGTGTTCTTCCGTCCTCTCACTCTGCATAAGGTAGATTGCGGTATCGAAGCGCTTGGTCGCAACCCGCCACCGAGCTTCCACGCCAGCGAACAGTTTGCCAAAACGGCCATGTGTGGTTCGGTATCGTAGGAATCGGTCGATGAGACCAGTACCGCGAAGAACGTCGGTGGCATTGACGACTTCGATAGGCGAATGATCGTAGAGAAGAGAGATCTCAGCATCGGGGCCGTATTGGCGGCGAATCAGCCGGAGGGCCGGCACGCTGGCGACGGTGTCGCCCAAATTCCCGATATGATAGACCAGAATTTTCTTCTTGCGCATGCTGAGAGTTGTTCGGACGTGAAGGCTAGAGACTGACTAGCGCAGTTTAGCGGGCTAATGCCTCTTCCGGAACAGCCAACCATTTGGAGAAATCGCTGAGGAACTGACCAACGGCTTCGTCCGTCTTGTGATGATCGAGCGCCTTTCGTAAGATCTTCGCCGGCGGTAACGATGTGAGCTCCGGCAAGGCCTGCATGCTTGACATCAAGCGCGGTACGAATACTTCCAACGATAATTTCAGCATTGGGGTAATGATCGAGCAGAGACCGTGTCTCGCGAACCACGCTGTTGGGATCGAAGTCGCTTTCTTCAATGAATTTGTTTGCAAGCAATTGCTTGCGCTCCGCCTCAAAGCTGTCGGTCTTGCCGTCGCGGATGCGGTTGTAGAAGAGGCTGACGAACTTGGCTCCGGCGGCGGCGGCCATCATAGCCTGCAGGGGCGTCATGCAGGCGGTGCAGTTGACGGCGATGCCGCGTTTTGACAGTTCGCGAACCACATTGAGGTGGCTTTTTCCGCGGTGGCTAATATGAACCTTTACGGCAAGCGGCGCATAGTTGAGTCTTGACGAACTGGGCGGCTTGGGTGAGCATCTGGGCAGGCTCATCGCTAAATACTTCGACACTCAACGAGAATGTGCCGCCAAAACGTTTAGCAAGGGCGACAATTTTCTTCAGGTGTTCGATGTAATCCGATTTCGGTTCTTTAGCAAACAACGAAGGATTGGTGGTAATACCTTCAATGATGCCCAGGTCGAGCGCCTGTTCAATGTCCTCAAGATTCGCGGTGTCTAAGAATAATTTCATTGGTCTTTACCTTTCAATTTGCGGCGTATTTGCTGATCAATAGAGGGCCAGTCGGGACTAAAAAACACCGCCCGGTCGTCGACGACGATGTCGGCCGGCGGCTTTCCCATCATCAAGTAATGATGACGGACCCCCCACAGGGCCAATTGCTTTTTTGTGAACTCATACCCATCGTGATAGGCCTTATGCAAATCGTTCTGATTACGGTTCATGAATCGAGCCGTGTAAATCAAATGGTATGGCCCTCGTCGTAGAAGGCATTGACGACCTTGATAGCTTCGGGGAACGGCTGCGCATCGCGATAGTCGGTGTACAACTGGGTACACAGGCAGCCGTCCAGGTCGAAAAGGATTTTCTTCATGCGGCGGGAAGTCGGGGCATGCGCACGGTAGAGCCGTCTTCGACGATAAATGAATCGCTGTCTTCGTCGTGGGTGGAGACTTCGATGATTACGGTGTCTTGAATCGCTCCATCCTGGTGCATGAGGCCGGGCGGAATGAAGAGCGTATCACCGGCATGAAGCGTAAAGGAGCGGTCTTCTCCACGGCCAGCACGTAAGCGAACCAGAAGCTCACCGGAGTGAATGAAATAGGTCTCGGTCTTGTTGCAGTGGAAGTGCAGACTGCTGTGTTTGCCTTGTTTGAAGAAGAGACGTTTGCCGGTGTAAGTGCGGTTGAGCATGGTTTGAATATTGCCCCAATATTTATCGCGAAAATCGGTGGTGGGCGTAATCTTCAAACGCTCTGGCTGAGATCGGCTTTCGACAGGGCCGGAAAATACATAGAGAGTGACAAGATCAATGGCGACCGGCAAAACCGAATCTGAAGCATCAAGAGTGGTGACCATGTGTGGCCCCAGCACCGAGTCAGCGACTCGCATGGAGCCTTCTTCAACAAAGAGCGTTGCCTCCCAACCGACTGGAATTTCAATAAGCGGCTTTTCACCAGGCTTAACAATAAATCTTTCCAGCTTGTATTCGGGCGGCGCCGCCAATATCGTACGCGAGCCATAGGAGCTCCAAATCGGGGTTACCGGGTGCACGAGATCGTGCAATTTGGAGATATCAAGTCCGTAGTGATGCATCATTGTGGAGTTGACTTTCGTAAGAATTCGGCCAGCATAGGAAGATTGGGCGGCTGCGCGCCGCGCAACGTAGTGGAGAGCGCGGCCCAGGTATTGGCCAGCATCAGATGCGATTCGACCAGCGGCGCCGGGAGCAAGGAAAGCACGGAGAAGAATGCGTCCCCGGCACCGGTCGTATCCTGGATCTGAACTTCCGGCGGAGGGGAATTAACGAGACGTTTCCCGAGCAGGGCGGTGCAGCCTTTTTCCCCCAGCTTCACTACAAGTGTTTGGGCTTTCAAAGCTTTCTGGAGCGACGGCACAGCAGTCTCAAGGGGATGCGCGCCAAAATCAGCATTGACTGTCGCGGCCTCGCGTTTATTCAGGCAGAACAAGTCAGCGCCGGTATACCAGCGATGGTTCCCGCTCTGCTGCGAAACCTGCGAATCAACATAAACAGGCTTGCGTTGCTTGGCGGCCAATTCGACTAGAGAGTGAGCAAGCGACTCGGAAATGAGACCGTGGCGGTAGTCGGAAATGATGAGTTTGTCGAAGGAAGCAAGGCGCGTTTTGACGGTAGAGATGATGGTTTTTTCGAGATCGGAGCCGATAGGGCGATTGTCTAAGCGATCCCACTGGAGCAGTTTATAGCCACTTACCCAGAAGCGGCTTTTGACGGTGGTCTTCCGGCCGGACTCCTGCAAGAAAACTTTTGAGAGATTACGATGGCGGAAGCGAGTGGCGTATTGCCGGTAATCGTCATCGCCAACAAGCGACAAGAACTCTACCTTACCACCGAGCGCCAGAATATTGCGGCATAGCAAGCCGGCCCCACCAAGAGATATGGTAGTGCTATCGTCACGACCTACGACTGTTGGAGTTTCGGCTGAGAGGCCGAGAGCAGTGCCGTAGCGATATTCGTCGAGAATAAGATCCCCTATCAGAAGTACTTTAGAGGCCTTGAAAGACTTAGTGAGGTCTGAGAGAGTCATAAAGGCGGCAAGGAAACGAAGGGCCGCAGGAGAGGACTGCTTTTTGCATGTGCGAGCTAGACAGCGCTCGCGACAGCAGCGTCGGTTTTTTGACGCGCCCTCTTCACGAGAGAAGTCGTGGAATATTTCGAACCGGACCCTTCGAAAACGAGGGGGAATACCTTAATTTCGATATCGTCAGGGATGTTATCTCTTCTTCGGACCTCGTCGCTGGTCCACTCGGCACCTTTGACCAGGATATCGGGGTGAAGCGCTTTCACAAGGGCGGTGGGTGACTCTTCGTCGAAGATGACAACCTCGTCAACACAACCGAGCGTTTCGAGGATTGCTTTGCGATCAAATTCATTATTGATGGGACGATCAGGACCTTTCAATTCCCTGGTGATGCGATCAGAATTTATTCCCACGACAAGGCGACCTCCCAACGATTTGGCAAATCGCAGCAGGTTTATGTGGCCGGTATGGAGAAGGTCAAAGATACCGTTGGTAAAGACGACCTTTTCTTTAACGGAGCCCTTGGTTTTTTCGACGCGTTTCACGTGCCGGCCCTCGCCGAAGGCTTCGCCGAGCCAGGTCTGAAGAATCTCGATATTGTCGTCGTCGGTATTCACCCAAGTTCCTAAACAGATGACATTGGCGTCATTATGCTCACGCGATTTGTGCGCCACCTGCAAATTATGCACAAGCGAGGCGCGGACGTTCGAAAAGCGGTTCGCGACGATACTCATGCCAATGCCGGTGCCGCATGCCAACACTCCCCAAGGCGCATCGCCGGAGTCAACGATGTGTCCGAGGGTACTAGCGTAGTCAACATAATCCACCTTTTGCTCAATGGTATACGGCCCGAGATCAATGCAATGAAAGCCTGATTTCTTGAGGAACTCCTTGGCATGACTCTTCCAGGCGACGCCGTTGTGGTCGCTCGCAAGGACAATCAGATTACGAGGCGCAGATTTTGCTTCGGACATAGGGAAAGGCCTTTCACAGAAGTAGTGGAATAGAAAAAGTGAAAAGGAGAAGTGGCCCGACTAAGGAACACTTGCTCCAAGCGGAATGGGTGGGATTCTAAAATCCGGTTAGTTGGCTTAAGCGTATTTTTTGATCAACCAACCTGTCCCAATCATCTTTGTTGCGGTAATCTGCCGCTGTAGATGGACGCGGTGGAGACAACGAGAAAAAAGCATTTTGGTGGTTGCAAACTACGCTCGCCGACCCGCACCAGCTAGCGACAACCACGGAGGAAGTTTCACTAATGCGGTGGCAAAATCGCCCGGCGTGTCCTGCAACTGGCGCAACGCCGTTCGGAGTACAATTACCATCATCAACAGACCGCTCAACAAGAGCGCCCAAGCCGCACCGTCGAGCCTGAATGCCGGGATCAGCGCCCTACAGAGGATTAGAGAAAAGGAAGAAATAGCGACAAATGAGAAGGCCAGGCGGTGATGAGCGTTCGTTGACATCGGTACAACTGAACTCATGAACCAAAGTGAATCGGCCAGGGTAACCAATAAGAGGATGTGAAAGCAGTTGGCGTCGAAAGCTATCGAGTTTCGCGTCCACTGGGCATAGACGATCGGGCCTAGTTTCCAGAGGATAAGAACAAGAAAGGCAGACAAAGCCAAGCCCAATTGAAAGGCGTGACGGTGCAGCTGTCGAGCCAAAGTTACATTACCCGCTCCGAAAGCCGAGGAGAACTCCGGCCAGACGCTCCAACCAACGGCGTTCAGCGCTTGCGAGTTCAGGCGAGTCAGCGTGCGGAGTGTGGAGAATGCGGCGACAGCGGAGGGTCCCAACAACGAACCGATCATGATGGTGGTGCCCTGAAGGCTAATTGAATAGCCGAGAGGAAGAGCCATGAAACCAAAGGCGGGTTTTACCAGCCGCCGCAAGACGTCGGAGCGGACATGTTCGAATCCGAGGTGCAACCAGGGACTTTTTCGACTCAGCCGAAACCCAAAGCACAAAGTGCCGATGGCCCGGACGACGAGAAAGGTGAGGGCCATCCAAAGGAGATTTCCCGAGAGAAAGCCGACGAAACATGCGAGGACGTTCTCAACAAGACGCAGAATTACGAGCCACAGTGCGCCGAATACGAAATTTCCATCGCAGCGGTAACCGCTTTCAAGCACTCCACACTGCTGGCCAGCTATTACAAATGCGCCGAAGGTGAAAATGATGGCGGCGGCCTGGGAATTGGAAAGGCTTGAAAGGTGCAGCCAGTGCTGCCAGGGTATCCACCAGACGGTGCATGCGGCGACCATCAGGACCGCGAGTGACACGGCTGCTACAAGCGCAAACGAGCTCTGGAAGGTTTCAAGAGCGCCGGTGCGATCACCGGAAGCGACACGAAACGTCATATCGCTGCCGGACGCATCGCCTAGACCCAAGTTGGCTAAGGTCAGATAATTCGGAACGGCAGAAAGGAGCAACCAGTCCCCGTACTTTGCCGCCCCCCAGGAGTGCAGTAAGAACGGTATAGGGCCCAACTGAATAGCCGCAGTGACGAGAGGGTTAAGCGCGGTCGCGCCGAATCCGCTCAGAATCCTGTGGCGAATTGATTTAAGTGAGCTCGACATTAATGATGTTAGAAATAGTTCCTCAGACGGAAGCGAGAACTCTCTTAAAGTCACTCGGCCGGGCGCGGATCGTCTTTTGCGGCTTCGACCACGATTTCAGCCGATGCGCAAACAAACGGGAGTAGTACAGCTACCCGATTGCCTCTCGAATGAGGGTCCGCGACCAATTCTCAGGATCGATCCAGAACCGGTATTTGTGGGTCCATTCTAAGTCTTTGTGGCTGCGCCTAGGATGCTGGAACGGAAAGACTGGAAATCTCCCCAGCATTGACCGCCCGCTCCCAGGCAAGCATGGGGTAAAAGAGCAACGCATTTACTTTCCCGTAGGAGGGTTCGGCTTCGATCATCTTGATGTCGAGACTTGCAAAATTTGCCTTCTTGGCAATTCGGCCCAAGGCAGCTAATGTATTGCATCGATAGAAGGTAGGATACGGATCGTGAGCGCCGGGTCTTAGCGCCCGGACGCGATTGGCAACCGCTTTGTGAAACCAGTGGGGAGAGAAACGAGAGATTGCACCAACGTAGTGGTGGGCGTTCAACGTTTTGAAGCAATACACACCACCGGGACGCAAGATGCGGGCTACTTCTTGAAAATGTTCGAGGGGCTTCTCGACGTGCTCCAACACCCAGTTCGAAAAGCAGCAATCAAATGAATTGTCCTCGAACGGCATGCGTTTGCCGTCGAAGATTTGCCAAGACTCCAAGGCTCTATTTTCAGATACCTCGTTGGTGACGTCAAGCCCGCAAAGCGGCCCGAAGGTCGCTAAGAAATCGGAGGTGTTGTTTGACGGTCCTGCGCCGACCTCTAGCAAACGCGCCCCTAGTCTTAAATGAGAAGCGCAGAAATTATGAAAAGCAGTCGTTCCACCAACGTAACCTTCACGCTTATAATAGTATTTGTCGAAAAGATGGGCGGTGTCAAAAAGGGAAGGCATCAGATATTCTGGTGTAGAATTGCTCAACAGCCTAGTGGCGATCGTCGATGAACCTGCCCGGTTGCGACGCTCAAAAACTCACTCAGGGTGCTTTCGTCTCTCCGAGGCTGGTTCGCCTGCTTTTTGCATTCCCGAGTCTTAGGCACAATCACGTGTTCGGTAAATCCGGCGCTGCTGTCTAAAAAACCGAGATTCACAATGTAAAGCAGCCAAAAACCTCGCCAGGGGTTGAGCGGGCATTTTGTAAAAGACTTTTTTGGGTGGTACCGACGCTCGGAGAAATCTTGTGAAAACAGTTTCGTGAAACTGCGTTCTTCTATGCACAACGTATTGTTAGCGATCTGCTTTGGCTATGAGACGGTGCGACTGTGCTGCTAGTAGGGAAGCGGGGGTTCTCTCGTGGCTGTGCGTGCGGGCACAAGCCGTCTAGCGCCGCTCCGACCGACGATTTCAGCCGATGCGTACACCAACAGGAGTACAGCTATCTGATAAACGAGGAACTCTTTCACCAAGTAGCCTAGCGCATTGCGTTGGAACCAAAATGTGTACGGTATTGCCGACAAACTAATTGCGCCGAGCAAGCCAGTTCGTTGACTGGCGCCTCCTACGACATAGAGCCAGCGAAAAAGTAACATCATCGCAATAGTTGCGGTTGCGACGACAACATAGCCGCCGACCAAATACGCTTCGCCGAAAAAGGAGAATCCCCACCCCATGCCAGTGAATGTCGTTGCAGGAAAGTAAGTATGTGCGAACCTCGTGTTCAGAGGCTCAAAGCTATTTGTTGGCAGAATGAAATGGGGAATCAACATCATCCAACAGCGGAGATAGTCCCCGCGTAGGGAAGCCCGCGAACGAAGCCATCATGTGCCGCCGAGGCCGTTGCAAAGACGCCGACAGACTCACCGCTGAATGCATCCGATCCGCCCGCGGCGAAATTCTCGATCAGGGCAGGCTCGAACGCACGTGAAATGCCCGCGTTGGAGTCGCGCAGAAAGCCAAGATACATGAAGATCAACACTCCGAGAGAGCACATAAGGACACCGACGAACAATTTGAGCCGACTACGAATCTTTAAATAGCGGACAGAATACAGAACGGCAGGAATTATGAAAAATTTCCGTTGTCCGTGGGCAAAGAAAAGAAGTAAGTAAGAGGCCAAAACGAGGGCATGCCGGTAGGGACGAAGGACGGTCTTTACCGGTAAGCAGAAAGCATGCGCCCGCAGCCGACAAGGGTGCCGCGAGGAAGAAGATACCAGCACCTGCTGTCTGCTTGACTTCGAAGGAATCGGCGTATGACATGCCGCCGCCTAACACGGACCCGTTCCGGGCAACATAGATTGCAGTTAACGCTAAGCTGAGAACCGACGCCCCCAGAGCAGCAACAGGCGGCACACGGCCACGAAAACGCTGCTGCGCCCGTTTCGCCGAGGCCGATTGGCCCGGTATCAGCACGATGGCAATTCCGATGCCGAAGACTAACGAGATGCTACCGACGGCATAGATGATTGCCGCTCCATCGAAGCCAAAGGTCAAGCTCGATAGCGACCGCGGCCGCCCGAAGAGCAGCGGGAAAGCCGAGTAGATGAAAGCAAACAGGATGAGGATTGAGAATGGATCCGATAAGGACCGCCTAATCCAAGTTAGGTGAACAAAAAAAGCGAAGAGGCAAAAGAAGGGGAGCGCGCTATAGGTTTCGAAGACAAGATACTGCAGGAGAACAAGCACAAGCATTGCCACGCCATAAAACATGGAGGCCCTGAAAATGGCATCGTCCTGTTGTCTTTCGTTACCGCATCTACTGGCCCCGAGGCGGTTAGGCGCTGTTTCAATCTCCGCACGCAGATTCCGCATTTTAGTTTTGATGATAGGTGTTGTAATAACTGGAGCCCCGATAGTTGCCATAGTGGCCGTTGCGCGACATCTTTGGATCAAAGTCGTTAAGAACTGTACCCAAAACGCGGACGCGATCTTCAGCGAACCGCTGTTGGGCGGCGATAATGGCGTCACGAGTGGTCTGCTCGGCTCTCGCAACCAGGATGACTGCATCGGCCAACCGCCCGACCACACGAGCATCCGTCATTTGAAGCATGGGCGGAGTGTCTACGAAGATCATGTCGAATTAGTCTTTGCATGTAGCCAGAAGTCGCGCCAAATTGGGGAATAGAGCAGGTTGGCGGCAGCTTGCGTTGGCGGCCCGCTAGTCAATACGTGAAGACCGGGAACATCAGTCTGCTGAATTAAGTTGTCCACGTCTTTGGTGTCGAAACTTCGATCCTTTAATATGTCGCTTAGCCCGCCGTTATTTGGGAGTGGAATAGATCGTGTATGTCGGGGCCGACGCATGTCAGCATCGATGATTAGGGTCCGGCGGCCAATCTCGGCCATGGCGATTGCGAGATTACTGACAACGGTGGTTTTCCCGTCTCCCGGACCAGCGCTAGTGAGAACCAAAAGATGAGGAGCGGAGCCATTTTCCCCGGCGAAAAGAACAGAGGTGAGAACACTGCGAAAGGCCTCCGCGACCACGCTTGACCCCTGTTTCCAGGTGATTAAGATCAACGGTGTTACACATGCTCAAGCTGTAAGGACTTTGTCTTGCCGTTTCCTCGCGAGCCGTTCAACGACTTTGGCGAATCGTAATATCTGTTATACCTTCCAGCTTTCTTTATAAATGAGAGTTGGGAATGCAGCCCAGTTCCATTAATTATGTCCGAATTCCACATCGCCAGGCTGAAAATTACGGTCTGTGCGGTCGCGAAACAGGATCAAGCCGAGGCTGCCAAAAAACCCCGTAAACATTCCCGGGCCCCCATGATTTTGAAGCTCGGCCACGGGCTTTTCCGGAAGTTGAGCGGGGTCGGCAACTCGAACGTTGCTTGCATGAAGAGCGGAGGCGACACTGGACTCTTTCATTTGCTGGAGCATGTTGTAGTAAAGCTGGCCGCTGCTATCCACGTCGCGCTTAAGAATCTTTATACTGCACAGGCCTTTTCGCCCTGGCCCGCGACTTCCTTAGTTTGCGCGCCGTAGGCGGCAGCGAGAAGAAGCCTCTTTTCGGGTAGCTTCCTGGTAATCGTTCTTAACCCGCTCAATCACGGCTGCACGATCACGCTCAAATGATGCCTGGAGCGCTACCAATTGAGCCTGTGCGCTCTTCACTTTGCTGTATTCAGGAGTAAATCTTTCACTTAAATCCGCGATTTGACCACGAAGGGTGTTGATCTGGGTCATAGCATCTCGAAGGCTCTCATCACTCAAGACCTCGGGCAATGCGTCGGGCGGGCTATGTTGGGCCAGTTCATAGTTCGACTGCTTGGTCATGCGATCCGCCGTTGCCTCAGACAAAGCTCGTTGGAGTTGCTGAAGCTTTTCGGTTGCAATGTTGGTCTGCTTGTTGTCCTCATCGGTAAAGATCCGGCCCGAGGTGCCGGCGTAGCTCTGTAGAGCGTCTTCAGCGTGCTTTAACTTAAACCGGGCTTCTTCGATTTCGCCAGTCAGCCAGTCGCTCACTTTCTGGGTGGTTTTGCGGCGCGCTTCGACATTTTGCTCGATGAATTCGTTGGTAAGTGTGTTGATGAACTCAAGCGCGAGTTGCGGATCTTTGGAACGAGCGGAGACTTCGATGATCCGCGTACGCGGGGTAGCTTTCACCTTCAGGCTTAATGCAAGCTTTTGTAATAACTTTTCACGGTCGGTTAGAACAGCGGGATCCGGTAAGCGCAAAAGATTTCGCCAACTCAAGGTCGCGATTCGCTTCAACTTGCTTGACGAGTAGTTTGGATCCATTTTAAACATGACTCGATCCAGCAGCGCATCACCCTGAAGAAGTTGAACCTGAGTTTCCTCTTCGGAGACATCGTACGAGATGTCGTTGGTTGTGACTGGGCTCGTCACCTTGGTATTCATGAAGTTCTCATTGACGTTAAGGACCTCCAAAGAGGTATTGGCTTCGTAAAGCGGGGTCATCATCATCGCGGCTAAGATCGCGAGGAGGGCACCGCCTACGGTTGAAAACAAGATGCTCCATTTGTGCCGCCGGAGAACATTCCAATACTCGACGAGGCTGCTGCTCGCGGGACTGTCATCCCCTTGGTCGTAATACGGCCTTGAAGACCCGTTGTAACCACGATATGAATATGCCGCTGATTGATCCGGCAAATGGATTAGGGCTGTCGAGGTGGGGGACGGCTTCGGGATTTGCGTAAATTGTTCCATGTAAGTAAGCCTGAAGAATTCTTAGAATTTGCCACCGTAAAGGGCCAATCCAGTGGCAGCATTTACGATTGCGTCAACAGTGCGAAAGCCCACAATTTTTGCATCGCTGCTGGGAACGAATAGGATGTCATCCGCTTGCAGGGAAACATCCGCTGTTTTGCCTGCCATGAGCTTTTTGACATCGACGGGGATTCGAGCCGGCTGGGACTGCCGGGAACGAACCTCAAGATTTTAGCTTTATCGGCGGCGGCGGTTTTTTGCAGTCCTTCCGCCAGGGAGACCACCTGCAAGGCGGAGAGAGAATCGTTTTCGCCGAGCAGAAAAGCCTCCGGGCGTTTTGACGAATCCGACGGCGTAAACCACTCCACATTTCGGAACTGAAACGATGTCGTCCGGGAGTATTGGGACGTTTGCTGTGGGGTCTGTAGCCGCCATTACTTTCTTGGTGTTTACCGAAGCGATGCTAAATTGGCCAGTGGAATCGGTTTGGGCATCTGGCAGAGGGACGGCCCCCCATTGCATCTTTCGGGTAATTTTAATGGTGTTGCCGTGGGTCTTGACTTAGTCCACCCGCCAGCGAGATGACCTCAAACAAATTCTTTGAGCCTTCTAATTGGTGAACGCCGGGAAGATTCACGGCCCCTAAAACCGAGATGGGCTGGCTGTGGAATTCCGCGATGCCAATGACCGCGTCGGGTTCCTTGAGGATCTTCGACAAACGGGTATTGAGCTCGGTTTGGAGGGCGGCGGTCGAGAGGCCGAGGGCGTGAATGCGGCCAGCGAGCGGGAAGGAGACGTCACCGCTGTTGTCTACTCGAAAGGTTTTGTTAGTGAACAGTTCGTCTAATTCCGTTTCTGAGACGGTGAGGAGGTCGCCTGGGCCGAAGACGTAGTCGCCGGAAGGAGTTTGACGACGGCCTGTGCATCCGGTGCTTGCCTGGTCTGGCCATTCGCCCCTAGTGGCGACGATTTAGGCCTCCGCCTGATGGAGGCGGCGGTCCCGGTTCAGTACATCGTTGGTGTGAATGTCCGCGGGCTCGACGCGCTGCTGCGCATAAGAGGCGGTGGCGAGGCCGATCAGTGAATGCGGAGAGAAATAATCTTTTCATAAGCACTTTACGTTTATTCCGATGGCACTGAAGCAGTATTCGCGTGGCTCGGCGCAGTACGGGCCGTTCCATTGGTGGCGATGCTGGTTCAGGCTCTTAAGTTCGAGGCTGAGGATGTGGAGGCGGCCTTCCAGGTCGCTAACACGAGCTTCCAGTGATTCGTGCGAGACACGGCTTGGCTCCTGCAGCAGCGTGTTAATGGCGACTCGCGCCATTTCAGAGACACTACGAATGCCGCTCGTAAAGCAGAATTCGCGAAATTTTTCGTACTCTTCCGCAGAAAGGCGGAAGCTGACCATGCGGTTTCTAGATTCGAGTGACATTGGAGAAACGAGAAGCTAACTGTTGGGAAGCAAGGAATGGAGCAAGGCCAGCAGCAATGATGAAAGACACGCTTCGCCGCTTTAGGCCCACGAATTGGTTTCTCTGCGTTAGAGAGAACTGAAACTCAAGCTCACCGCGAGTCGCGTATTACATGGATAACACGATCATCCGGTTCTCGCAAGCACCTACTAGTACTAGCACGGCTCCCAACATGCTGGAAGCAAAGACAAATTTGGCCAGCTTAGCGCCTTTTTATCAAGGACATAGCGCCACTCTTCGGTTCGACACTCCTCGCACCCCAGGCTTCCTATCGAAAACTCGGTTCGAGCCCAGGGTAGGGACCACACTGGTCCGTATTACAAAAGGGGAAATCCGCTGGTAACCCAAGTGGTCTCTCATTTCTCGAAACCGCTCGAGGAGGGGAAGATAATAAAGCCGCAGGTTGGCGCGCTTCACCATGACGCGGTGGCGAAAAGAGGCTAACGTTACTGCGGATTCGACAGAGCAACAGTTCACTAATCGGCGACTTTATTAAGTAGAGACGTCTTGCCGGTTTAAGGTACCGCGTCCGCTAGCTTCTTTGCGAAGCCTGTTGCGCATTCACCGATGCGCCGATCACCGCTACGGATTCGCCACTCGGCACCACTTCCGCGGAATAACCCTGCAGCGGACTCAGCTTCACCATTTCATGCAGATATTCGCTCAATAACGTCAGGTTCAGAAAGCGCGCATTGAATCCCGTGATGAAGAACTTGCCCGGGCCATCCAGATGAATGCTGGTTGCGGTTGCCGCCGCCAGCGCCCGGTGCCACAGCTTTGCGAAATCGACACATCGCGCATCGCCCTGTTCGGCTTGTTCGAAAACTTCGTCCGGCTCCATGTCCATGAACCGCAGCCGCATGGCGCGCTGGCCCATGATGCCTTCTAAATGCCCTCGGCCGCCGCACCCGCAGAAATGTTCCTTCGGGTCCAGCGTGACAACCGAATGACCCGCCTCCCAAAAACCGTCGCGAAACGGATAGCGCCCATACCCGATCCCCGTACCCAATGTCCAAACGCGCACCAGCCGGTCTAAATGACCGTGCGTCGCCGCTATGCCCGCGGCCATTGCGTCTGCATCGTTGTAAACAGAAACCGGAATCCTGCCGAAAATGGGGGCGAACTTAGTGCTCACTAGTTCCTGCATATTCAGCCCTTTGAACTGAATCAGGTTGGGCGAATCTTCCACCACGCCATTGCGCACAATGCCCGGCATTCCCATGCCGATATGGCTCGGCGCATCTTTTAATCCGAGTTGCTGCACCTGCTCGGCCAGCCGCTGCACAATCGCCTCGGCCGGAACACCATGCAGCGAATCTGTAATGTCGGCATCTTCCGGGCTGACCCGCAGCGTACCCGTTATCGAGTGCTCCGAAACCGTCGCCAGCGCGATCCGTTCGGTTATCAGAATCCCAATTCCTGTTGACATGGCTCTTAGTCACGCCCGCGACAGCTTATTCAGCCCATTGAAGGCCGCTGCTTTGTAGCACTCCGCCAGGGTCGGATAGTTGAACACTGTATTCACGAAATAATCCATCTTTCCCTTCAGAATCAGCACTGCCTGTCCTATATGCAACAACTCCGATGCGCCCTCGCCAATAATGTGAACACCTAAAATGTCCAACGTTTCTCGATGGAAAATCAACTTCAGCCGCCCCGTCGTGTCGCCGCGAATCTGCCCGCGCGCGATCTCCCGATAATATGCTACGCCCACTTCATACGGAACGTCTTCGTCCGTCAATTGCTCTTCTGTCTTCCCGATAAATGAAATCTCCGGAATCGTATAAATCCCGAATGGGAAGTAACTCGGATTCGACTTTACGGTTTTGTTGTAAGCATGCGCCACAGCTATGCGCCCTTGTTCCATCGCTACCGAAGCCAAACTTGGAAATCCAATCACGTCTCCGACTGCATAGATATGCGGCTGTTTGGTCTGGTAATGCTCATTAACGACGATGCGTCCTCTTGGGTCCGCTTCCAATCCTGCCGCTTCAAGATTCAGCTCATCCACATTGCCTTGCCGGCCTACCGCATAAAGCAGCGCATCGCCCGAAAGCTTTTTATTGCTCTCGAGAATCGCTACCACCGGCCCGCCATCCGGCGCCGCTTCCACGCTTTGCACCTCTTCATTCAGCCGCATCGTGACCCGGTGGTCGCGCAGATGATATGAAAGCGCCTCGACAATTTCCTGATCCGCGAATTCCAACAATCGCGGCCGTTTCTCAATCAGCGTGACCCGAACGCCCAGCGCCGCGAACATGCACGTGTACTCCACGCCGATCACGCCGCCGCCCACCACAATCAGCGCTCGGGGAAGATTCACCATCTCCAGCACCTGGTCGCTGTTGATGACCGTCTGCCCATTGATGGCGACTTTCTCCGACGCCGCTGGCTTCGTTCCCGTGCCGATGACGATAACACCAGCCGTGATTTCCGTCACGCCTCGCGTGTTGGTAACGCTAACCGCATTCGGACCTCGGAAGCTCGCTACGCCCGTGAGCACTTCAATGCCGTTGCGTGCCAGCTGAGCCGTCGTGACGTCCACCTCGGTCTTGATCACATGCTGCACGCGGAATGCCAGGTCCGCCATGGTGATCTTTTCCTTAACGCGGTAGCTCACTCCATAAATGTTTTGATAGTTGTACCCGGAAAGGTGCAAAACCGCTTCCCGCATCGTTTTGCTGGGGATCGTGCCCGTATTGATGCAAACGCCCCCTATCACTTCGCGCCGCTCGACAAGCGCCACTTTCTTTCCGCTTTTGGCTCCCTGAATGGCAGCTCGCTGACCCGCCGGGCCAGAACCAATCACGATCAGATCGTATTGAGGCATCTATATTTAATGTACGGTTCTGTCAGGTTTGACCCGGCCTATCTCAAGGGCTAGTCCGGCCTAACACTCCGAGTATAGCTTCGGTCCCATGTCACTTTAGTCACAAACACTTGGTGTTTTTGCCAGCCTCACTTTCTCACTGCGAAGGCCAGTTGTTGTCCTAAGTTCCGGGCCCTTGTCTACCTGCGACGCAAAAATGGCCGGATGCAAGCTCTTGTGCATCCGGCCAAAATCGACTATTAAGAATAGTCGGTTCAATCCCTTGCGTTTATGGGGTTGCTTTCACGTAACGAACGATTCCCGTGGCCAGCAGATCGACCGCGGACGATACCGTATGGGGTCCCGTTCTAGCTGCGGCCAATATGGCTTTGAGGTCGATGATCGCCACATAGGTCGGAACGCCGGTCGCCCACGATGCCGCAACTCCATACGCCTTTTGAGTGTTTGGGCTTGTATATGCCGTCGTCGTGTGCGGATCGTAGCCGTTGGAGAATGCATTGCCATCGGGTGTATTGGGCAGCAGCGCCAAGACATAGTCAACAATCGCCGGAGTGCCAGCACCGGCACCAGATTTAGCCGGTAGCTGAATGATACCGATGTAATTACCGCCGAACTCGCCCGCCACCACACCAAGATGCGTGCTGCCCGGAGCGACGGCCACGGCGCTTGCGCCAGCCGATAGAGATTCGAATTCGGGCAGTTCGTAAACAGCGTTAGGAGCCGCCCACGTCTTTCCGGTGAACGTGGCTTGTCTGAGATCCGCTAAGAATACATTGCCAGTTCCTTCGCCGACTGTGAGGGCGATCCCCGTCGTGCAATCTTCACCTGCCGAGTCTGGCTCGCCGTTAACGCTGAGCGCCATTGAACTCTCAGTCACCGTGCCGGGGCTTGGCAATCCACCCCCCGCGATTTCAAAAATATCGTACACTTCGCTTTCGTTTGGCGAAAGCACCCGGTTGGAAAACGGATCCCAGAGAACGTCTTCCGAGACCTCATTGACAGTTGGTATCACGGCGCCGAACGTATTAGTGTTCAGGTCTAAGAATTGAAGTGCGCTTGCTCCTTTCGAATAACCCATCGTGATCACTGCCTGATTGGCTACTGAATTAACCGCAACGCCGCAGTTGTAACATGATCCGCCCGAGAAGTTGGCTATGCTATCGCTCGCACTTTTGACGGTGGTCGTGACCTTTGTGCCGGAAAGCAGATAAACCAGCGCACCGGCTCCGTTCGAGGTGCATACCGATACGCCTGTGACGGAGTTCGTCGAACACGAATTGATATAGTCCGCAGTCGGGATCGATGTGGCGGTTCCCCCGCCCTCGAGCGGAATGGCCTGTACGCCTGTTCCATACGTGTAATACCAGCTGGCATTAGGGACGTAAGCCGTCACCGGTACGGTCTTCCCCTTCACCGCAGCTGGCGCTAGAATTCCCATTGAACTGCCGGGGTTGCACGAGCCCAAAACGGTAGCGGTGACCGTCACTTGGATGCTAGAGCAGTTGCTGCTGGTGAAAGTCGTGCCGCCTGACGACTTTCCGGCTACTGTGACGTAATAAAGTGCGGCAGCAAGGGGCGGGCTCCCTGGAACCAGAAACTCAATTCGATCGCTCGATCCTATGATCTGTCTTACAGCCGTTGCGGTGGTGGTTGCAACTGCAGCGCCGCCACACGACGCCGCTAACGTTACAGTCACATTCGCCGGAACGAGAGGGTTTGGAAATCCCGAACCCGCCACCCATACTTGCGTTGTGCCCGCAACTCCTGAGCCCGGCGACGTGTTCGTGTTCAGCCTAACCTTGTCTTGTGCATTCATGGCGGGAACCATCGCGAGAGCGGCTACCAGAAAGGCTGCCGTCGAAGCCGCCTTTCGGGACCGCGACCGGCGCGAGACCAGCAAAACGATCACAAGCCCGCTCGAAAGTAATATCCAGGCCGCCGGCTCGGGCGAAACTCCGCCGCCTGCCGGAGTAGCGACAATTACCGCGAAGTCGCCATCCTGCAGCTTCCCGCTGGGGTCCGTAACTGTTGCGCTGAACGCCGGATTTACCTTCATGCTGGTACCGTTATTTAATGTAAAAGCGGTTGTGGCGAACGTTCCTGTTAGGACCGCGGATGTAACCGGATCGCTCGCTATGTTGAAACTCGGATTCCCATCAAACGAGAGACCATCCGCATTCAGTGTGAAATAGCTCGATCCGAAAGTAGCGGAAGGCCCGGATTTGAAGTTGACGACTAAACTAAGAGCGGATAGGGAAACCGGATTGGTGACCGGAAAGGTCGTGTCCGGCGCTAGTGTCGAATTTGGACCAGTTTCGTTGGTTATGTCAAATTGGCCGACATTGGGTGCAAACGTAAGATCGAACGACACATACCCGACATTAACGTTCCCCGAAAAAGCCAAGGCGGCTGTAACTGCCGATAAGAGCGATAAGTGACAAGCCCGGCTAAATAACTTCAGCATCAAATACCTCCTCAATTCAAAGGCGCTACTTCGCGCACATTGTCCTGAGACTAACGGCAACTATCACTCCTGTCAAGTGAATAACATGTGATGTCACAAGTAACCGTGAAAGGGTTGTGTTGTAAGTAGCTGAGTGTGAAACTTATAACACTGTAGATAGGTTTAAAGCTGATCTGTAAGCACCTTAACGTTCTATGTGAACTGGAAAGAGCGCAAATGCGTAACGGTAAATTTACGGGATCTACCGCGCCACCACCGGCCTGGAGGCCGAGCAGCGGTTGCCGCCTTCAGTGAAGACGCAAACTTCACGAACGGTATTACACCTTCGACGTCATACGTTCACCCGTCGTTCGCCGCCAATGGTTCCACCGACAAATCCAGGCCCGGATGTTGAAACTCGGATCTCCACAAAACGACAGACCGTCCAGCATCCGTGCGAAATAGCTCGATCCGTAAGTAGCCGAAGGCCCAAAATGGCGGTTAGGAACCAAGCGAAGTCCAGATAAAAGAATTCGATCTGAATCAGGGCCGTGCGAGCGCTCATCGGACATCAAGATGAGCCAGATTGAGATGGCCACAAGCGGTAAAATGTTAATAGCCCTGCGACTCCCGACGCCAGGAGCAGCCAGGTTCCCGGTTCAGGCGTGAGAGTTGAAGCTGTAACTATTACCGTCGCGCTCGATGTCGTTTCAGCGAGGCCCAGACCCAGCGAATCGAGTGCGATCAGGTTAAACACCTGTACGCTACTCGATCCCGCGCTCAGCGCCTGAAAGGACACGTCAAGCAAATCACCGTTGCCATTTACCGCAGGTACCGCGCCATTCAGGACATCGGCGCTGGCCGTGATTGAACCACCCACATTGTCAATCGTTCCCGCTATAAACGTTGTTGGCCCTCCAGTCCCAAGAAACGCACCTTCAGTTACGGATGTGGCCTTTAGGATAGTCGGGTCGAACCCGAGGTCGAACTGGTATCCATAAAGATCGGACGCCCCGGAGATATCGACGCTCAGGGTGAAGCTTTGGCCGACCGTCAGCGTCGGGCGGCGGGCTGCACCGATATCGTGCCCGCCTGCAAGGAAGCCGCAGCGGCGAATAACCAGAAAACGGGAATGACTTCTCTTGTTCGCATACTTTTTTCTACCTGTTTTTCCTATCCGGCTACTTACAAACTGTACCAGTGGACAATTGTCGGCTGACGATGAACAGATCCAGGATATTGACCGTTCCGTCGTTGTTGAGATCGGCGGCGATGTTGTAACCCGCTTGACCAGTACGTGTGCCGAAGCTGCTTTTCACGATCGAGACGTCTGCGCAATTCACCTTGCCGTCTCCGTTCACATCGCCAAGCACGCTGCCGGTGGACAGATACGCCACCACCGTGGAGAAGGTGACTACGTTATCGAACGTGGCGCTTAGCTCGTCCGCGTTAACCGTCCCGATCACGGGATTGCCAAAGGCGTTCATGGCTGGCGCGAGGCCGATGAGGGGATCTATGTGGTAAAGGCTGAGGTGCGCGCCGGGCGTCATGGGGGTCAGCAGGGGAAGCACGACGGTCACGCCCGGTGCCGGAATGGGCTCCGGCAGAGCCGGAACGAAGGAGAGATTCTCGAAGTAGGTGCCCGGCATGGTGAATCCGCGCGGTGTGGGCACGGAAAGCGGGCTCGGGAAGACATCGATCGCGACCGTCGTTGAGGACGAGACCAGCCCCGCGGGGAACGTGATAGAGGCGCGCGTCCCGAAGGCGTTGTCGTCGACAGTGCCTCCGGCGGACCCGATCGAGCCGTCAGGTGCGAGCGAGGGCTTTGTGATAACGATGGTCGCCGGAAAGCCCAGAGCCTTGAGCTGCGCAGAGCTATAAAACGCATAGTTGCCCACTGCGTCCAGCAGGAAGAGAGAGTTCAAGTTCCAGGTACCCTCCTCGCTGTATTGGGGCCATTGCGCGGTCAATTGCCAAGTGCCGGCCAGAGGCGTTCCGGCGATGGGAGCTGGGCGATTATAGCCATAGGCCGTCACGGCCTGGTTCCCGGAAGGGCTTTGGAAGTAGGCAGTCGTATAAACGTAATAGGAATTGACGAGGCCGAAGTAAACACCTGAAATGTCGTCGGAAGCCGAGAGCGTGACCGTAACGTTCTGGCTGGAAGCCGAGGTGTCTACGACCGACGGAGCAAAGCTTAAACCTGTGAGAGTCGGTGGAGTTGTATCAGCGGGTGTTGAGGAGTCAGTGAGGACAGGATCAATGCCCATGCCAGTCAACTGAGTCGATGTAAGGTAAACACGATTCGTTGCGGCGTCCGATAGACACACTTGGTTAAGGGTCCAATCGCCGCCGGAGTATCGTGGCATTGTCAGCGTCGCCTCCCAGACGCCATTTTGGGCGGTCCCCGACACCAGCTTGAAGTTATTGCCCCAAAGTTCCAAGTCTTCTGTCGCAATTGCGCCGGTTCGCGACAAGAAAGCATTTGTCACGCATGGCGAGGAATTTGAGAAAACCGCGCCCGATTGACTGTCGGCAACGTGAAGGCTTACCGTGATGGTTTGTGGCCCCGCGGAAGTATTGATCGCTGAGGGCGAGAACGACGCACCAAGCAAGGGAGGGGGTGTAGTGTCCGGCGTCGAATCGACTACGGTCAAAGTCCCTGGAAAACCAAGACTGATCAGCGTAGCGGACTGTAGCGTGACGGAGTTCCCGGCGTTGTCCCCGAGGTAGACCGAAGCCGTCCATACGCCAGGTTCGACAAACCTGGGAAACGGGACCGTCGCCTGGTAGCTGCCATTGAGGTCGGTCCCGGTTATTCTAGGCAAGTAAACGAACTCGGTAACTTGACCCGTAGGGCCTGTAAACTCGATATCCCCGTAGCGTACTCCCGACAAATTATCGGTAATCGTCGCATTAACAGTAAGGGTCTGTGCGGCGGTCGAGACATTGACACTGGCTGCGCTGAAGGAAAGTGCAACTAGGGATGGCGGAGTCGTATCCGACTGCGCCATCGACAGCGTTGGCGACAGGGCAAACGCTCCTACCGCAGCCAAGAGACGAATTGCACTGCCCACATCTATCCGCCTAAACAACTTACACACGCGAATACCTCCTCGAATCCACCGGCGCTACTTTGCGCACGGTATTCCGAGGCTATGCGCTGGCTTAGTCGCTGTCAAGCAATAGCGTGTTTATACAAACTCGCAGTACGAAACGCAGCAATTAAATGTAAGTTATCTTACAGTAGAGCGATTAGCCTGTAAGTTTCCTAATATTTAACTGACTACCTGCAAGCCCGTATCGATGCGGCCGCATCAGGCATCGCGAGACCACCCTTACCATCCTCTGGTGCCCGATCGTCGGAGATTTCCTCGCCCGAAATCATTTCGCGCGCCCATCTCCTCGCCCGCCACCAAGCGACCGCACCCGACAAATCCCCAACATCGTAACTTCAACCCGCTCGCAGACATCCCCTTTATTTAAATGTCTTTCTCGCCCTCACGCCGCCGCTTCCTCGCCGCTCTCTGCGCCACCCCCACCCTCGCCCGCCAGGAACCTACGTTCACCACCGACGTCCGCGTCGTCTCCATCCTCGCGAACGTCCTTGACAAACACGGCGCAATCATCTCCGGCCTCAACCAATCAGATTTTCAAATCCTCGAAGATGGCCGCCCCCAAACGATTCGTTACTTCTCCCGCCAAACCGATCTTCCGCTCACCCTCGGCCTAATGATCGACACCAGCATGAGCCAGGACCGCGTTCTCGATTCCGAACGCTCCGCCAGTTTCCGCTTTCTCGACCAGGTCCTCCGGGAAAAGCAGGACAAAGTCTTCATAGTGCAATTTGATATCGCTATCCTTACGCGCCAGGAACTCACCTCCTCCTACCGCGATCTCAACGACGCCCTCTCGTCCGTCAACACTCCTACCCGCCGCGAACTCATGAACGGCGGCGACCGCGGCACGCTTCTTTACGATGCTCTTGTTAAAGCCTCCAAAGACGTTATGCAACCCCAAACCGGCCGCAAAGCCCTCATCGTTCTCACCGACGGCGAGGACAACGGCAGCGATCTCACTCTGGCTGATTCGATCGATGCCGCCCAGCGCGCCGATACTCTTGTCTACTCCATCTACTTTTCTGAATCGGGTGGGTTTGGCCGCCGCGTCCTCGAACGCCTCTCTGCTGAAACTGGAGGCGGCTTCTTCGAAATCACCAAGAAGCGCTCGGTCGATGACATCTACTCCATCATCCAGAATGAACTCCGCGGCCAGTACAACCTCGGCTACGTCTCCGATAAGCCCGTCACTGTCGGCGAATTCCGCAAGATCCAACTCAAGACCAGCGGGAAAGGACTTACCGTCCAAGCCCGCGACCGCTACTGGGCTAAACCCTGACCTCAGGTAACCCCCTCCAGACACAAAGCGTCCAAGCGAGATATGCTCCTTTCCAGGCGCGCTGGTCTGAAACTCCTGGCGTCTTCCGCGGTGTTTTCGCTAACCCGCTTATTGGGCGATAAGTCGTCCGAATTCTGGAACGACGAAGATCCGTCAACGTGGTCGCGTGAACAGATTCAACAGCTAGTCACCGACTCGCCCTGGGCTAAACCGGTTACCGCCGAGGTAAAGGCATACTCGCCATTATCTTCGGCAGGAAGCGGTGGGGGAGGCCGCCGGGGAGGTGGAGGACGTAGCTCTCGAGGCGGCAGCGGTTCGAATGCTTCGGCGAGTTCCCCTAAGTTTCCGGGCTTTGTGCGATGGATGACCGCGAAGCCCATGGTGCTGGCACTGAAATTTAAGCTGCCGCCCGATTTAGAACACTACTATGTGATCGGCGTTTCCGGACTGCCGGTGATCTCGGGCCACGGCGAGGGGGCGGACGGCACGGACTCGTTCGACGCTCTGAAGGAGGTCACCTATCTGCAGGCGAAGGGACAAGACCCGGCCCAACCCGGAATAATCAAGGAAGACCCGAATGATACGTCCACAATTCTGTTCGGGTTTCTGCATCAGTTTCTCGACTTGTCAAAGGCAAAAACGGCCACCTTTGCGACCGTCATGGGACCGCTGAATGTAAAAGCAAAGTTCGATCTGACCAGGATGAAGTACAAGGGCGAAATGGCGGTTTAGCCCCGGAGAAACGAAGTAAGGGGACGTCAGCGCGCTGATATCCCCTTACTTTCTAGAAAGTGAAGCGCCCGACCAATTGAACGTTTCTCGGCTGAGATACCGTTCCATTCCACGAGCCAAAACCGGACGCAGGGGACGTGCCGGTGGCGCCTTTGTAAGGACTCGATGGATCGTTGTTGAACGGAATGCAATCGCCGAATGCCTGGCCGTCGCAGGTGAAGTAATGGTTGTTGAAGGTGTTGAACGCCTCTGCACGAATCTCGAAGTTAAAGCGCTCCTTGATCACGATCTTCTTTGATAGCGACAAGTTGACATCGCGGTATGGGTCGCCACGGACATCGCTAACGCGAGGGCCGGTGCCCAGGTAATTGCCATTGGCAAACAGCGACGCCGCCTCAAACGCCGAAGCATTATAGGCAGGCTGGTTGACGTTAAAGCCGCTCCAGGATTGCGTCAGCACTTTTCCCGTAATACCCGGAATGCACTGTGCCTGGATTTGGCCGGGCAAACCACACGTGGTGGAGTCGCGGAAGTAGAAGGGCAAGCCGGATGTCAGCTTCATGCTCGAAGAAAGCGTCCAGTTCCCAATAACCTGGTTCAACCATCCGGACTTGTTCAGCCAGCGCTTGCCGGCACCGACGGGCAGATCGTAAACCGCGAGGAGCGAAAAGCTATGCGGCTGGTCATCCGGCGAGATCGATGTGTTACGGCTGCCCTGGTACTGGCTGATCACACTACCAACGGCCCCATAGCCGGCTGTTGACTGGGTGGTTGAGGAGGCGTCAGTTGTGAGATGTGAGTAGGTGTAGTTGGCTCCGGCGTAAAAGCCATTTGCAAACTGCTTCTCAATCTTTGTCTGGAAGGAGTTGTATAGAGACGTACCTTCGTTCTCATTCAAGCCAGTGAGGCCGCCGCAGAACTGCGGGTATTTGACAAGAGCTTGAGCTACTGTGGGAGCGCACTGGCCAGCGCCATTAAGCTGTTGAATCCATCCCGCGTACGGGGCACTTACGCCATATAACGAAGACTGTCCGGGCTGGAACACAGTGTTCAATTGAGCGGATCCCATAGAGGTTAGCAGCGAGGGGTTCAAATAGTTCAACGGTTGGAGTTGCGATGGCAGATGCGTGCCCTTGTTGGCGACGTATGCGACGCTCGCCACCGCACTATTGCCAATCTTGCGCTCGACGGTCAAATTCCACTGCTGGGTGTAGGAAAGATGATTACCGTAGGGGGGCCGGTACTGCGGCGACTTACCGTTGTCAGCGGTTGCGCTAACGTCTGACGCCTTGCTGTAAGCCGGGAATCCGTTGTCCAGATAGAACGATGGCTCATAGCCGCTGAGCGAACCGCCAAAGTTCAGGCTTGGGTTGAACCCATCCAAGTTCATGCCGCCGCCCCAGCCCGGATAAAAGGCCTGCGTATAGAAAACACCGTAGCCGGCGCGAATTACCGTCCGGTTGTCCAGCTTGTAAGCCAAACCAACTCGCGGACCAAAGCCGCCGTTAAACGGCGTTTCGGGATAGGGATTACCGGCGCTAGCTGAGCCCCACTTACTGCCAGCATACGCGAGGCTTCCCGGCAGGTTGCCCGCACCAGGATTTGGAGCAAAGCTCAAAAATGCAAGTCTATCGCCGGTTTCCGAGGTCGGCGTGAACTTGTCCCAGCGCAAACCATAATTGACTGTGAGGCGCGTAGAAACCTTCCAGGTATCGCCGATGTGCAGAGCGAAGGCTTGTTGCAAAGCGCCATATTTGGCGACGTTATAAACACTGAGACTGCCACTATCTACGGCACCCACAACCATACTGGCAAATGGATCTCCGCTAGCAACACCGGGCAATCCGGTGGAAAGTGCTGAGAAGTTCACCGTGCCGGACTGATTTCCGTTTGTTCGGAATACCTGTTGGAGGTGGCGGTATTCACCGCCCATCTTAATGGTGTGCGCTCCACGCACCAACGTGATCAGCTCATTTGTGATGTAGGAGGGGCGGGTGGTTTTGTTCAGGGGCCCAGGCCCGCTTGTGTTACCCCAACCCGTAAATGTGCTCACTCCGTTGCCGCTGAAATTCGCGGCCGGAGAGGCAAGGTAAGCTGCAGCATTCGGGATATGCGGCAGGTCCGCGGCGTTTTGGCCCGGGACTGAGCCATACCCCTCATTCCGGTTCACGTAACCTAATGCAAAGTGGCTCAAGAACGTAGGGGAAAACATGTGATCCCAATTGAAGCGGCTGACCCAGGCATCTTCGGGGATGGCCGGGCTTGAGGTACAGAGTTCGACAGGCAGCGCGCATTGGTTATTAGGCTGAGTTTTTTGACGCCAAATGGTCGTAAAGAAGTGGTCTTTGTCGCCTGAGTAATAGTCAATCTTATAGAGGAAGTGATTGACGTTCGAGAGAATGCCGTCAGAAACTGGTTGGCCGAGGAAGTTGTTGTATGGTCCCGCAGAGGTGGGTTGGGGAAGATATTTCATCCACTGCAGAGCCAGCGGGCTCTGGTCAACAGCTGGAATTTTGTTGCCGGGGAAAACAGTGCGCGAGATGACGCCATTGGTAATCGATTCCGTCTTCGGATCGTAAATGGGAACGCCGAGATCGGAGAAGTCGCCGGTGCGGTTCAGCAGAGAGGGAATGGAGTAAGTTGGCCGGGTCGCACCGCCGAGACTGCGCAGATACTCTTCGTCGTGGAAGAAGTAAGTTTTGTGATTCGGTCCCCAAATGAAGGGTAGGAACTTGAGTTTGACGGGACCGCCGATGAAGCCGCCGTACTCGTTCTCGTTGTCTTTGGGACGCTGATCGCCAGGTCCACGCTGGTTTGTAAACTGAAGGGCGTTCAGATCTTTGTTGCGAAAGTACTCAAAGACGCCGCCATGGAACTGGTCGGTGCCGCTGCGGGTAGTCACGATGATTTCGCCGCCGGTAGTGACTCCGTATTCGGGTTCATAGCTGGAGGTGAGGACGCGTACTTCGCTGACCATGTCGGGCGTGGTAGGGAAGTCGAAGAACGAAACCATGCCACTTTGCGACATCGTGCCTTCCTGCATGCTGACGCCGTCCATAATGGCTTCGTCTCCCATCTTCAGCCCGCCGTTGATGCGGGCATTGAACGCCTGCGGACTCGTTCCGGTATTAACACCGGGAAGGAATGAGATGAACTGCACGGCGTTACGAGGCGTGCCTGCCGCGACGAGGAGCGGTAATTGATTGATGACCTGAGGGGCGACGCCTTCCTGTTTAACGCCGTTATCGTAGTTGAGCTGCGCGGCATCGGCGGTGACTTCAATTTTCGTAGAGGCGTCGCCAACTTCCAGACCGGCATTGATTCGGGCGGCTTGATTGGCCAGCAGTTGAATGTCGCGCTGCACATAGGTTTTGAACCCGTTGGCCGTGATCGTCAGATCGTAGGAGCCAGGGAGCAAGTTCGGAAACGCAAAGCGGCCCTCGCTGTCGGTTTGCGATGTGAAACTGAGTTGGCGTTCGGCGGCTGAGACGGCGGCAGTCGCTCTCGGCACGGAGGCTCCGCTTTTATCAGTTACTGTGCCTTCCAAGCTCGCATTTTGACTCTGGCCGAAAGCGACTGCCGAACAGAGCAGTAAAATCACGGCTGACCTGCAGAAAAGCTTACGTAGCATTGTTCTTCATCTCCCCGGTTGTCGAAGCTCTGCTAATCCAGCTTCAAACGATGGCTAGTATATAACAGTTAAGACGAAATACTGGAGGGCTTTTTGCGGGATGGGCGGAACGGATTACCAGGCACGGCTCGGGTTTAGACCGAAAATTATTTCCGCTTCATCTGGGTGAAAGCGACCTTCTTATTTTCGCCGTCAACAATCAGATGGTCTTCGCCGCTGAAATAAGTGATCTGGTTACCGCTGGTAACACCCTTGTAACTATCAGTGATTTGAGGTGAGCCGCCGTTGAGAATCACCTTGTCTTCTTTGGAGTAGTACTCGGCGTGCTCGGAAGAACCGGTGCGCTTGCGATTGTAGGCAATCTGATCGGAGACGTTCACGGCTCCATCGGCGAAGGCGTGATCGAGAGAAGAATCGCCGCTGTTTTCGGTGGTCTTAGGAGTAAGAAACGCGGTCATGTGGTCGCAAGTGATTACCATGCGATTGCGAGTGAGCGTTGCGCCGCCGGTATAGAGGGCCTGGCGAGTGTCGTCGTGATAAACGAGATCGGGAGCTTTGACGACGGTATACACCGGATCGGACGTTTCGATAGGGGACGGCGCCTTGCTGTTGGCTGGAGCCGCGGTCTTTTTGGAGCCGGGATCTTCGCTAGTCGATTTGTTGTCGAGCAACTCGCTCACCACGGCGCCGGCCGCGTGCAGCGATTGCTCATCGCGATTAATGTCGATTTTGTCCGCCGAAATCCGGTTCGCGCCTTGCCACATCACGACATGGCCTTGGTAAGCCACTTGGGTGTTGTTTTCGCGCGTCTGCATTTTGTCCGCTTTCGCCTGCATGGTCTGCGCCGGATCGAGCATTGACGTCCCGGGCTTCTCATTCTTGTCGGGTGCGTGAGTAGAAAGAACATGGCCGGTGGCGTCCATATCGCCGTTCGCTTGATTCATAACAATCAGATCGCCGGTGGCGGAACCGGTATCGTCCAGCATTTTGGCGTGATCGGTCAAAGTAATGAGGTTCTGCTTTTGATCGAGGTGAGCTTGTTTTGACGCAGCTTTGCGCGTCCCCTCCTGATAGCGGAAGTTGCCTTTCTGGTCAATGGCGGCAATATCGCTTGAATTCGGAACGAACTTAGCAACCATTTCATCGCTCCAGGTATAAGCCGGAGCAGGGGCCTTCTTGCCGACGGGCGGCTTGTCGGTGCGGGTGGACACGTTCCAACCCGTAAATGTATCGATATAGCTGTCGTCGCCGTAGACGATGCGGAGATGAGAGGTATCGAGGACGCGGTGGCTCTGGTCCGGACGGTTCGGTTTAAATTCCAACTGGGCCTGAACGGGCGTACTAATTTCCTGTACCTGTTTACCGTCGGGCTTCATGATGAGTTGGATGTGTTCGCTGCGCAAAATGCGCGTGTCGGCCAGCTGAACGCCGGGCTGAGGCAACGGTTCGGAGATGGCTACTCCGTGCCCATCGGTAGCCACGTTTGCCAGGTTGCTATCCACCTCTTCCTTGCCGTTCTTCATCGATTTTTCGAGAGTGAAGTGCAAGTCGGCGCGATCGCCCATCAGCAAGGTCCGCGACGTTTTCTGGGTTGAAGCGACGCGGGCATTTTTGTCGCCGACGATTTCGATCAGGTTTCCATCGGCGTCAAAGAATGCGCTCATTGTATCCGCCGAGTAATCCACATGGCGGTCTTCCTTGTCGTCGGTGCCAGTGGGACTCACGGAATCGATCTGATGAAGTTTTTGGTCGACTAAAGTTACCAGAGATTCTTTTGCCTGAATGGTTGTGGTCTTACGCTGCAGCTTCGACCAGGGCGTGAGATGGATCTTCGACTGGGCCTCGTCGTAGACCAGATCACCGGCTTCGACATGCATGCCCGCGCGGTCGAGCACCACATTCGATTTGAGATGCATGGTTTTCGCTGAAGGATCGTAATCGACGCCGGTAGCGCTGCCGCTGCCATCGGGAAAAATAAATTTGGCCGCCTGGTCAGTGTGGGCCTTCATCGACTTGGTCTCGTAGGTAACGCCCGACGTTTGCACTTGAACGAGTTTGGCGATCTCGGTTTTATCGTCAGGCTCTTTAGCCACAGGGATATGCATGATGACGGTGACCGGACCAGCAGAGGTGAGTATGCCAGTCCACTCGTTGAACATTGCGTTGTCGGCCTTGACGAACGTATAATCGGCGGCTTTTTTGTCGTAAAGCTTAAGGGCGAGACCGGTAAGTTCGAAAACGGCCGGGTCGTGGGTAGCGCGAAAAGCGTTGGCGGTCACGCGAACCACCGGGCGATTGGTTTGCGGATCGTCTTTGTTGTACGACCATTTTTGCCCGAGAGCTTCTTCCGAAACTGCCACATGCGGGGTTGGATGGCTGCGACGGTGGCGTTCGGCATCAACGCGGGTTTTCCAGGTGAGGAAGACCACAGCCGAAAGTAAGATCGCGGCGAAGGCTAAAAGAAGAGAGGGACGCCGCATGGGAAGGACTGCAATCTAAACTTCAGGGTAGCAAGCAGGGACTTTAGGTTCTCAGCCGGATTTGGTAGTCTAATAATAGACCAGATTAACGACTTGCTTATTGGTTTTTATTGTGGTATGTTAAATTATGTCGGTTAAAGCAGTTCAGGCTAAATCACTCAATGTAAACGTGCAAGATGCGAAGACCAATCTCTCGCGCTATTTGGAGGAGGTAGAAAAGGGCGAAGTTGTGGTATTATGCCGTCATAACAAACCAATTGCGGAAATTCGCCGCCTGGAAACGCCGGACAAAAGCAAACCGGAATTCGGTATGTATGACGGATTTGGCGTCCCGGACTCGTTTTTTGAGCCGCTGCCCGACGATGTGCTGCGCGCATTTGGTGGAGTGTGAATCTGCTGCTCGATTCCTGCGTAGTGTTGTGGCTCATGCTGGAATTGAAGCGGATTCCACCCACGCTCCTTGAATTGTTGTCAGACCCCGTCAATCAGCGCTTTCTGAGCGCGGTATCAGTTTGGGAAATAGTTGTCAAATGGCAATTGGGAAAGCTCACCCTGCCCAAACCACCTGCGGAAATGCTGGCTGAGATCAAAGAAAAGGGCAGAATTAAGGCTCTACCGCTGGAAGGCGCAGCGGTATTTCAGCTAAGCAAACTGCCCAAGCTGCACAACGACCCGTTCGACCGAATGCTGATTTGCCAGGCGATTGAGGGCGGGCTGACCATCGTTACGCCGGATGAAGAGATCCGGCAGTATCCGATTAAGACTCTTTGGACTTAGCAATCCGGCGGTCGAGCTCAGACCAGATTGCAGAGACTGGAATCGAGAGCAAGGAACTCACCGGGGTTGATTGGCGATCACAGGGCCAGCGCCAAACCTGTCTGCCATCGGGATCGACAATGTAGATGTGGGCTATCCCCAAATCGGCGTAATACCCGCATTTGGTAAGCATCTCTGAAAAGCGGTCATCGGGGGAAAGAATTTCAACAACGACGTCGACGGGCTGGGTAGGATACGGCAGCTCAATATGTCCGGCGAGTACGGCGCAAACATCCGGCAAGGGCTGGAAGCCAGTTGAGATCCTAAGCTTGACCTCGGCTCCCGATTCGTACCCTGCATCATCCAGCAGCCGCATGATAATTTTTTGCAAGATGCTATGAATCCACGTGGGCACAGCTTTTTGAATAGGCTCGCCGAACCAGTATTCGTAGTAAGGCTTTTCATGGCCGTACTGCCGATCAAACTGTTCAACGGTCATACACTTCTCTCAGCTATTTAGTATCACCTAACCGAAACAAGGCTGCAAGAACGCTCATGAAAATTGAGTCTAATGCTGTAAGGCCAACAGTGTCAATTCTCTATAGCTTTACTTTCAATTAGATAGCAATTTTTCTTGTCACTCTACCCAGGAGTGTGCTAAAACAGTCCGTGGGTAACCGGACTTGGTAATTGAGCCTGGTTGAAACCAAAATCCCAAGAAGATTTAGTTCAAGAAACTAGTGGAGGTAAGTTATGGAAATTCGTCCGCTTCACGACCGCGTAGTGGTCAAACGGATTGAAGAAGGTGAGAGCATGCAGGGCGGTCTCTACATTCCCGATTCAGCGAAGGAAAAGCCGCAGCAAGGCGAAGTTATCGCCGTGGGCAACGGCAAGAAGACCGACGAAGGCAAGGTGATTCCGACCGATGTAAAAGTTGGCGATCGCATCCTGTTCGGCAAATACTCCGGCAGCGACATCAAGCTGGATGGCAACGAGTATATGATCATGCGCGAGGACGAGATTCTGGGCGTGATCAGCACCAACGGGAAAAAGTAAGGGTAAGGAGAATTCAAAGCAATGGCTGCAAAACAGATTACTTATGGCGAAGATTCGCGTCAGGCAATTCTTCGCGGCGTGAACCAGCTTGCTAACGCCGTAAAGGTCACCCTCGGTCCCAAAGGCCGGAACGTGGTGCTCGAGAAGAAGTTCGGCGGACCCACTATCACCAAAGACGGCGTGACCGTGGCGAAAGAGATTGAACTCAGCAATCCGCTGGAAAACATGGGCGCGCAAATGGTGCGTGAGGTTGCTTCGAAGACCTCCGACATCGCCGGCGACGGCACTACAACGGCGACGATTTTGGCGCAGTCGATCTTCCGTGAAGGCGTGAAGTCGGTGGCAGCGGGCGCAAACCCGATGGCTCTGAAGCGCGGCATCGAGAAGGCCGTTGAGACGGTGGTCAACGAAGTAAAGAAATTCTCAAAGCCGGTTTCCGGCGATGCTATCGCACAGGTTGGCACGATTTCTGCCAACGGCGACGCCACCATCGGCAACATCATCGCGGAAGCGATGAAGAAGGTCGGAAAAGACGGCGTTATCACGGTAGAAGAGTCGAAGACCATGGTGACCGAGTTGCAAACCGTTGATGGTATGCAGTTCGACCGCGGTTATCTCTCGCCTTACTTCGTGAGCGATCCCGATCGTATGGAAGCGGTGCTGGAAGATCCCTACATCCTGATCCATGAAAAGAAGATCAGCAACATGAAGGATCTGCTGCCGCTGCTCGAGCAGATTGCCCGCTCCGGGAAACCGCTGCTGGTCATCGCCGAGGAAGTGGAAGGCGAAGCGCTAGCCACTTTAGTAGTGAACAAGCTGCGTGGCACACTGAACGCCGCGGCCGTCAAAGCCCCTGGTTTTGGCGATCGCCGCAAGGCCATGTTGGACGATATCGCTGTTTTGACCGGCGGCAAGTCGATCATGGAAGAAACCGGCATCAAGCTGGAAGGTGTTCGCCTGGAAGACCTCGGCCGCGCCAAGCGGGTAACCGTGGACAAGGACAACACCACCATCGTGGACGGCGCGGGCACTCAGAAAGCTATTGAAGGCCGTATCAAGCAACTGCGCGCACAGATCGACGAGACCACGTCGGATTATGACCGCGAAAAGCTGCAGGAACGGTTAGCAAAGCTCGCCGGCGGTGTCGCGGTGATCAAGGTTGGCGCGGCCACCGAGACCGAAATGAAGGAAAAGAAGGCTCGCGTGGAGGATGCGCTGCATGCCACTCGCGCAGCCGTTGAAGAAGGCATCGTTCCGGGCGGCGGCGTGGCGCTGCTGCGCGCGGGCAAAGTGCTTCAGACGTTGAAGGCCGATGGCGACGAGCAGATCGGTATCGACATCATTCGCAAGGCCACTGAAGAGCCGCTGCGCCAGATTTCCGGCAATGCCGGTTTTGAAGGCGCCATCGTGATTGAGAAAGTTCGCCAAAGCGACGAGGCCAATTTCGGCTTTAACGCTGCTACCGGCGCCTTTGAAGATCTGGTGAAAGCCGGCGTTATCGATCCCACCAAGGTGACCCGTTCGGCGCTGCAACATGCAGCTTCGATCAGTGCTTTGATGTTAACCACCGAAGCCCTGATTGCCGAGATCCCCGAGAAGAAGGCTCCCGCTGGACCCCCGAGCGGCCACGGCCCTGAGATGGATTATTAATCCGTTTCGAAAGCAAATAAAACGCCCGCTAAGCGAAAGCTTGGCGGGCCTTTTTATTTGGGTAGACGATTAAACCCGTTTAGGCACCAGCGGTTCTAACGCGGCGTTCTCTTTGCCGTAACGCTTCTTCCGCTTCGAACCAATCCACTTCAGGCGAACCGTCAGGGCAGCCGCGCGCATGCCAGCATTCATAAGCACGGGCAGCTATGTGATGCGACCCTGGCGATGTCTCGGTCAATTCTGTCTCGTCGTCAACGCGCACGGTCGGTTGTTCGTCGACACCGACCCCGCCTCGCGCAGTCGTTCCGGAACTGCGGGCTCCTGGAACAATTTCGGGCGCGGGAGTACCGCCATTTGAAGGCGTCGTTCTCGATAGGCCGGCACCTGCGCCGCTGCCCGCCTCCACGCCCGAGGTGTCTGTACCGCGAGAACCTACCGAGAGACTCGCATCGCGAGCGACGGTATCGTTAATACTCAACCCAGCGCGAACGTGGCGGCGCCGTTCGTCCCTTTGGGCAGCGGAAAGGGACGACTCATCGGCATCTTCTTCAGTGGTCCCGCCGCGCTTTACCGGCAACTCGTTCAGTTTCGGATCAATCATTCAAACCTCCGGGAGTTGGATTAAATTTTCTCAAAGATTGGTGACTAGCAAGAGTGCCATAATTCGCTCATGCGGAGTACGAATGTCTGCCATGCCGCTGCCGACACGCACGTCTCGCAGGAACTCATTCGGTATTTAGCCGTGAACTGCCCGACGCAAATGACCGCTCGCGTCATAGGAGCCGGCGAACACCTGCTGGACGCGGTCGAAGATGAGCTTCCAGCAGATTTCGTTTTTATATTGCTCTCGCCTGACTCGGCCGGAAGCGCCCCGTGGAAACGTGAGCGATGGGAAGACGTGTTGGTCACACAAGCCAGAGAGGTCAAAACGAAAATTGCCTATCTGCTTTTGGAAGGGTGCAAATTCCCAGATCTCCTCCGTCGAAATAATTTTTTCGATCTATCGCACGACCTGTGTAATGGCCGCCTTGAAGTTCGCCGCTGGTTGCTGTCGGAGTTGCTGCCTTCGCGTGCGGCGCCTAAGCTGCCCTCAGGAGACGTTCCGAGAACTTCCCCGGCGGCTGCTCAAAAACTGGAGCAGCTTCTCGAAGCACCGGGCGCCCTTTATGAAATGCGTCGCGGCGATGCCTTACGTTTCGCGCGAAAACACTGGATGGATTTTGAAGCCGCAGCCTGGATTGATTGCAGTTATCGCAGCACGGCCGGTATTTTCGGTGACATCGCGCAAGCCTTAAATATCCCTTTAGCGGGGACGGCGGACCAGAATGCAGCCGCTCTGCGCGAATACTGCGAGCAAAACCGGGTCCTGCTTGTGTTCGAGAATGCCGGCATCGATCAGCTTGGTGCCGCTGGCTTCGGCGGGAAGGCATCATTGGTGTTTGCCAAGCCGGCCGCCACGGTAACGCCTCAGCCGCTAGTAGAGACGCTGCGAATGTTTTCAACTTGGTCAAGCAATTCCCCCGAGTGCCTGGCAACTCTTCGATGGGCACAGTTCCATGTGATTCAGATTGAATACGCATCAGAGGACGAGCGGAGGGATCTGTTCTCCCTAGGGTTCGCGGCCGTTGCACTATTGAGGGAGAACAACCGTTTGGCCGAAGCGCAGGAGTTTCTTGGGTGGATGGGGACTGCCGCGTTTTTGCACCCTACCAATAGCGCTTTTCTAGCAAGGTGCCAATGGGAAAGCAGCTGGATTCGGGAGGCTTGGGATTTGCCTGCATCTTTGCCCGCGCAGCTACCGCCGCCGGCAGCGGAGCCAACGCAACTGGGCTTCTCCTTCGGCGAGTAATTCAGCTGGAAATTAACGCCGCTTCTTCTTTGCCGCCGCCTTTTTAGCGGCTTTCTTCGCGCCTTTCTTTGGCTGGTTGGGAGAGGGTGGAATATCCGCGCCCGCGTGGCGCGCTTCGCTCAAGCCGATGGCGATGGCTTGTTTCGGATTCTTCACCTGCTTGCCGCTTCGGCCCGATTCAAGCTTGTGATGCTTGAATTCGTCCATAGTAGCTGCCATTTTCTTCTTGACGATGCGTTTCGACTTCGGATCGGAACCGGATGAGCTCTTCTTGGAGGTGCTTTTCTTAACGGCCATATTGGAGTGAATAATCCCGCTACCTCACTGAAGACTCCGGTGTGCTGAAACTGTTTCATCAACTGCTTACCAAAGCAGCTCAACCAGCGAAACGGAATTAGCTGGAAGAGTAAACTCCACATTCAGCCCATCTGCTTTAAGCCCAATCTGCTTCGGCGGTTCGAGCAGTTGCAGCCAGGCCGCTTCCAGTTGCTTCTTTTGTTCAGCGGAAGGCGATTGCGGAGAACCCATCTGTTTCCAAACCGAGTAAGCATTGCTGTGAGTCTCATCAATCCGGTAGTGCCGCAATTGCACCTGGCCCGACGTCTGTGGGAGAAGATGTTCGACCGCAAGACTGACGGCGCGGCTTTGGGTAGCGGTTGCGTTATCGGAATAATTCCACATCAGGATGGCCACCGACCGGTCCGCCTTTGACGCGAGCGAGCCGATATCTGCCGAGTCGCGAGCGCCCTTCTCTCTAAGATCGCTGGCACTGAGCGCCGCCGAGCTCGTTACCTTAATACGGTCGCCGTGCATGAGCCCGGCCATACGGAAGAAGTTCAACACTGGTTTGTCGACGCCGTTGGTTGCCAGCGTGCGAAAGCCGGCGAAGTAGGGTTGGTCTTCAAATTCGAAAGCCCACGTGAGCATCCCCCGCAGATTCACTTTGTATTGGTCGGCAAGCTGCAGAATACCGTCCATGGCCGATGCCGTATAAGCCGGATACTGGGTACCATTGCGATAGCCATTCTGTGGATGGTCTTTCTGGGAACAGGCAGCGCAGCCTTCGGGATCGGCTTCGCTCAAGATGATCGGAAGCTGGCGGAATTTCGGAAACGATGCCACGATTTCAAAACCGTTTGCTGCATCCTGCAATTCGCGCGCGATGCCCATTTGAACGCGATGTGACACAAAAACACTCGTTGACATGACAGCCGCCATGCTCAAGATATCTGGCTTGCCCTTGGCATGAAAGCTGATGAAATCGAGCGGCGCGTTCGTATCTTCGCAATGCTTCAAGAACTGGCGTAGAAACTCCGCGGCATGCGTTCCGGCCGGACCGGTGCTTGCAGGGCCACCCACCGCCGCGTTCGGCAAGGCGCGTTTCACCGCCGCTACGGCTACATCGTAAAGTTTGTCGTACTCTTCCGGCGTGCCGTGCCAATACATAATGTCCGGCTCGTTCCACACCTCCCAATACCATGATTCGGCCTCCACGTTGCCATATTTTTCGCCGCAATGCTTCGCCCATTGATAGACGAGTTCACCCCATTTCCCGTAGTCTTTTGGCGGGTAGGCCCAGCCGGTATCTATGCCTCCCTTCGGCCAGGTATGTTTGTATGGCGTGGGATGGGTAGACAACGCTTCGGGCATGAAGCCGATTTCAACGAACGGTTTGGCATGCGCGGCCAAGTAGGTGTCGAAGATTCGATCAGTGATTGTGAAATCGTAAATCGGTTTGCCGTTCGCGTCCTCGGTGTAGGCGTTCGTCGAACCCCATTTCAGCGCCGGCGTACCATCGCCCGTTGTGAGAAGGTTGTGAGTTCGGATGAACACAGGCGCATTACCCAACGCCCCCAACTCGCCAATCAATTTGCGGCCGTTCGGCGTGTAAGTATAGTTCGGCTCGTCATACCCGAAGTAAGCCCAAACAGGCGAAACCGGTCCAAGACTCGACGCGGCATCCACCCGGACATTGACTTTGTCTTGCGCCAGTAGAGGAACGATCAGCCAAACGAGACCGGCTAACTTGAGTTGGGAAATTGCCACAGATCAAGTGTATAGAGTTGTACCCGGCTGATATCCTAGCTACTTAGAGGTTATTCATTGTCGCGCGTTTCTGCCGCTTTCAGCAGTTTTTTCTCGATCCTTTTCAGTGGTGTTTTGCCTGAGTCCGTGGCCGCCGAATTTGGCTTCTACAAAGGCAAACCAGCACCAGTGGCGCCGCCCGTCGAAATACCGAAAATCAAGCCGAGCGACGGCGCTTTGCAAATACTCCAAATTCTTCAGCGCGATTCGCGCATCATCGATTTCCTAATGGAAGATATCTCCTCTTATAGCGACGACCAAGTGGGGGCCGCAGTTCGCACTGTGCATGCCGATTCGAAAGCGAGCCTGGCGCGACACGTAACCCTTGCTCCGGTTATTGATGGAGTGGAAGGTACAAACCAGAAGCTGGACGCTTCTAAAGCTCCCGACCCAAATCGCATCAAGCTGATTGGCAATGTGCCCGCGAGCGGCAAGGTTCCGGGAGGCATGCTCCGGCATCGCGGCTGGCAAGCCTCCGCTGTAGACTTACCTCCTATCGGCAAGGTGGATATCGCAATCGTCGCGCCTGCTGAAATTGAGATCGAATAACGGCATCCTCCCATTCATGTCGCAGTACGTCATCGGTATAGACCTCGGCACCACCAACAGCGCCCTGGCATTTGCGCCGGCGAGCGATGCCGGCCAGGAAACGCCCGCAGTCGGCTTATTTCAAATACCGCAATTGATGAATGCGGGAGAAGTGGCGGAGGGCGACCTGCTTCCCTCCTCCCTTTATATTCCAGGCGAGAAGGAGTTTGTGGAAGGCGCGCTTGCCCTCACGTGGAATCAGCAGCCGCAATACATCACGGGGCATTTCGCTCGCGTGCGCGGAGTTGAGAATGCCGGGCGCCTGGTGAGTTCGGCCAAATCGTGGCTGTCTCACCAACTTGCCGACCCGACTGGTCCGCTGCTGCCCTTGAATGCTCCCGAGGGCGTGCAGAAAATTTCGCCGCTCGAAGCTTCCACGCAGTATTTGCTGCACCTCCGTTCGGCTTGGGATGCAGGTCACCCCGAGGCGAAGCTTGAAAATCAATCGGCATTGATTACCGTTCCTGCTTCGTTCGATGCCGCAGCTCGCGATCTGACCCAGCGCGCGGCTCACCTGGCGGGTTATCCCGAAGTAACCATCATTGAGGAGCCGCAGGCCGCTTTCTACGCCTGGATTGAGCGCAATCCGAACTGGCGGGAGCAGGTTAAGCCGGGCGATCTGATTCTGGTTGTGGACATCGGAGGCGGTACAACCGATTTCACTCTCATTTCAGTTACCGAGAAATCCGGCGAATTGCAGCTTGAGCGCATTGCCGTGGGCGACCACTTGCTGCTCGGCGGCGACAACATGGATCTGGCCGTGGCGCGTTTTGCCGAACAGCAGTTTTCGGCGAGGGGAACCAAGCTCGACGCTTTGCAATTTCATTCACTCTGGCAGCAGTGCCGCGCGGCGAAGGAAATTTTGCTTGCCAGCGAATCGGCCCCAGCTGGTCATCCGTTAACCATTCTGGGCCGAGGTTCTGGTCTGGTAGGCGGCACTATCAAAGGCAAGATCGCACGCGATGAAGTACGAAGCCTATTACTTGAAGGCTTCTTCCCAGTGGTACCCGCCGATGCCGCTCCGCAACGCAACCGCCGTGCCGCTTTGATGGAGGTGGGGCTGAACTATGCCTCCGACGCCGCCGTCACCAAACATCTTGCGCAATTCCTCCGCACCGCAGGAGGAGGAACTCCCGCCAAGCCGACGCACCTTCTGCTGAATGGCGGCGTGTTGCAAGCCGGGGCGATTGAGCAACGCATTTTCGAAGTATTGAATAGCTGGCTCCCTGCTCCCGTGACTGAACTCAAGAACGACAGCAAGCAAGCCGATTTGATGCGCGCCGTCGCATACGGAGCTACTTACTATGGTCTGGCGAGGACCGGCAAGGGCGTACGGATCCGCGGCGGCGTTCCACGAACTTACTATGTGGGCATCGAGAGTTCCCTGCCCGCGGTTCCCGGCCTGCCAGCCCCCATGAAAGCGCTCACCGTGGTGCCATTCGGGCTAGAGGAAGGCTCGAAAGTGGAGTTGCCCCAGCGGAGGTTTGCGCTTGTCGTTGGCGAGCCTGCTGAATTCCGTTTCTTTTCCTCGCTCGTGCGCAAAAACGACGCCCCCGGCGCGATGCTGGACGAAGTGAAGCACGAATTGGAAGAGCTTTCTCCTATTGAGGTCTTTCTTCCGCCGCATACAGACGGGAGCCGCGAAGAGGTCGTACCCGTTACTCTGGAAAGCTACCTAACAGAGACCGGCATGCTTGAACTGTGGTGCGTGGCCGCTGATGGACGGCGCTGGAAACTGGAATTCAACGTGCGAGAGCGCGCAGCCGTATGAATGTCGGCATAGATTTAGGCACTACCAACTCAGCCGTCGCTTATATCGACCCGCAGGAAGCGGCCGACGCCGATTTTCCGCCCATTCACGTCCTATCCATTGAGCAACAGCTTGATGCGAACCGCACGGGCGCTCTGCGCACTCTCCCGTCATTTCTTTACTTAAGCGATCCGCCATCGGTGGGTACCTATGCCCGCGATCAAGGCGCGCTCGTTCCCACGAAAACTGTTCACTCAGCCAAATCGTGGCTCTCGAATTCCGAAGCGGACCGTACCGCAAAAATTCTTCCCTGGGATTCCCAGGAGGAAGGCCGTATCTTGTCCCCGGTGGATGCCTCCACCGCTTACCTCGCTCACTTGCGGAATGCTTGGGACCGCGCAATGCCCACTCCTCTTTCATCGCAGCAGGTTGTGCTCACGGTGCCCGCCAGCTTTGACGAGGAAGCGCGCGAGCTGACCGTGCAAGCCGCACATGACGCCGGCATCGACAATCTGACCCTCCTTGAAGAGCCCGCGGCGGCTTTCTACGCCTGGATTGCCGGCCACCTGTCGCGATCGAACAAAGAGCTGTTCGATAAGCAGACCGTCCTGATTTGCGACGTGGGCGGCGGTACGAGCGATTTTACACTCGTACGAGTAGACCGCGAAGGCGACCGTGTCCAATTTACCCGTACCAACGTTGGCCGCCATCTGCTTTTGGGCGGCGATAATTTAGACCTGACTATCTCTTGGCTTGCCGAATCGAAACTGGGTAAAACACTCTCCCTCCGCCAGCGTAGCGCCCTCCGCCGCCAATGTTCAGCTGCGAAGGAGACGCTGTTGTCTCCTAACGCTCCGCCTTCCGCGGAAATCACGGTTACCGGCAGCGGTTCCTCGCTAATCGGCGGGACCCTCAAAGCATCTGTTACTCGTGACGAAGTCTCAGAACTCGCTCTGGGAGGTTTTCTTCCTCCCTGCGAACTCGCCGAGAAACCGCAGCAGGAGAAACAAAGCGTCTTCCGTGAGCTTGGCCTCCCGTATGTTTCAGATCCCGCTATAACCCGGCATTTGGCCGATTTTCTCAAGAACTCGCCGGCATCCGAGAGCGGAGTGGACGCTATCCTCTTTAATGGCGGCTTTTTCATTCCTCCAGTTTTTCGCGACCGCGTGCGCGACGTTGTCGCCCACTGGTTCGGCCGCATTCCGCTAATCTTCGAGAACCACGATCTTGACCTTGCGGTTGCTATCGGCGCTGCTTATTACTCTTATGTTCGCGCCTCGGGAAGCGGAGTGCTGGTTCGTGGCGGCCTTCCTCGCGCCTATTTCCTGGGAGTACAGGACGCTGAAGCGGGATCGTCTGAAGTAAAGGCCGTATGTCTCATGCCGCGCGGTACGGAGGAAGGCCAGGAGATTAAATTAGAACAACCCGAGTTGCAGCTTTTGGCAAACACTCCGGTAGCTTTCCGCTTGTATAGCTCGCTGAGCAGGACGGAGGACGCCGCCGGCAGCGTGGTCTCTCTTCCCACAGGAGGAGATATGCTCGATCCCGCAGCCGATCCCCGGTTACACGCTCCCCTTCATGCGGTCATTCGCTTCGGAAAGGGAGGTGAGCGTTTGGTTCCGGTCACGCTGGGCGCCCGCTTAAGTGAAGTGGGCACCCTTGAAACCTGGGCCGAATCGAAAGTCAGCGAACATCGTTGGAGCCTGCAATTTCAACTGCGAAAAGCGGCCTCCGAAGCAGCTCCTGCCGCGACGTCGCATGTGCGGTCAAGCGCAGTGATCAGCGCTGAGGCCCAGGCGAGCGCTGAAGCGCTGATCGAACAGGTATTCGGGAGGCGCGGTACCGGCCTGCCTCCGGAACAATTGCCGTCGCGCCTGGAGCAAGCTTTGGGTCTAGGCCGTTTGTCTTGGCCGCTAGGTAGCATCCGGGCATTTGCCGACAAGCTCCTCACCCTCGCCGATGGCCGCCGCAAGAACGCTCCGCATGAAGTGCGCTGGCTGAACTTAACAGGATTCTGCCTACGCCCTGGCTTTGGTTTCCCTGGCGACGATTTCCGCATTGAGCAAGCTCGCCGCATCTACGCCAGCGGCATCACGTTTGGCAACCAGGTGCAGAACGAAATTGATTGGTGGATCTTTTGCGGCCGCATCGCGGGCGGTTTTAACCGCAATCAACAAGGCGACATTTTTCAGCGCCTCTCGCCCATTCTGCTGCCCAAACAAAAGACTAAACAGCGTATTAACCAGAGCCTCTATCGCGAAATGTGGCGGACCGCCGCCAGCCTGGAACTTCTTCCTTCACAGACCAAAATTCAAATGGGGGAGTCGCTCGTCGATATCGTCAAACGCGGCGAGATGCTGGAAGCGGGTACATGGTGCCTCTCACGCTTAGGCGCGCGCAGGCTATTCAGCGGACCAATTAACCTGGTGCTCTCGCCCGCCGCGGTAACGAAATGGGTGGACAGCTTGCTGCGCCTGCCGCATACTCCCGCCCTGCTGGAAGCCGTGGTTCGTATTGCCGAGCAGACTGGGGATGCCGCCCGCGACCTTCCGCCCGCAACGCTCGAAGCAGTTCGCCGCGCCTGCGAAACCAGTCCGCGAGCAGCCGACCTTCTCCGCCAGTTGTCCGGCGCTGAATCCGACCTCGCCAGTTCGAGCCGTGTTTTTGGCGAGGAGCTGCCCGCCGGGCTGGTTTTAACCGCTGCCCAAGCCAGCTAGGGTGCCATGCGTGAAACTGAACTCATTGACAAGATTCGCGCCCTTTCCAGCGCCGGTCACGTGGAGGAAAGGCGTTTGCTCAGAGGCATTGGCGACGATTGCGCCGTCATCCGCCCGGGCACTGACGAAGATCTCGTGTTCACCACCGATTTTGTTCTGGAAGGGCGGCATTTCACCCTCAAAACGCACACAGCTTCCGACATTGGCCACAAAGCGTTAGCACGGAGTCTTTCCGATCTCGCCGCCATGGGTGCAGAACCGGTTTTCTGCCTGGTCTCTCTGGCTGTTCCAGCCACGAAAAGCGCTGCGTTCGTTCGAGGCTTCTACAAAGGCCTGTTGGAACTGGCAAAGACAAGCCGGATTGCACTCGCCGGCGGCGATCTGGCCCGCTTTAATCAGGTGATTGCGGATGTGATGTGTTGTGGGCGGGTGCCGAAAGGTAAAGCATTGCTGCGCAGCGGGGCACGCCCTGGCGACCGAATCTTCGTCACAGGAGAACTAGGCGCATCGGCGCACGGCTTTGCAGTTCAACGAGGCGCACACTGGAAGCGCCATCTGCGCCCCGAACCCCGTATCACGGCTGGGCTTGCACTGCGAACTTTGCATGTGTCCGCCGCCGTAGATCTAAGCGATGGCCTGTCTCTGGATCTGACGCGGATCTGCCGCGAATCAAAAGTGGGCGCCGAGGTCTCACTACAAATTCCCATAGCCCGTGGTGCATCGCTTGACGAAGCGCTGCACGGCGGCGAAGACTACGAATTGCTTTTTGCTGCGCCACCCTCACGCAGAATTCCCGCCAGGATCGCTGGCCTTCTCGTCACAGAAATCGGCTCGATCACTAAAGGCCACGCCGGTCGCGTGTTCCTCGGCGGCCAGCCTCTCAAACCAAAAGGATTTGACCACTTCTCATGAGTGCAGATGCCCAGATCGTCCTCGACCTGATTGGAGCCTTCCGCCGTTCGAAGGTGATGTTTACCGCGGTTCGTCTCGGCGTGTTTGACGCTCTGGCCGAAACTCCTAAAAACGCAACCGGCCTCGCGCGGACACTCAGCCTCAATGCGCCGGCCTTCACTCGCCTACTGGACGGCTGCGTCGCCCTAAGACTCCTTGAGCGCGACGGCGATCTGTACCGCAATTCCGAGGCTACGGCGCGCCTCTTGGTTAGCGGAAGCCCTGAGACCCTAGCTGGCTATGTCACCTATTCCGATCAGTCACTCTACAAGCTCTGGGATAACCTGGGCGATGCGGTTCGCGAAGGCAGCAATCGTTGGGCGCAGACGTTCGGCAGCCGCGCGTCTCTCTTCGATCACTATTTTCGGGATGAAGCGTCTACTCGCAGCTTCTTGGCCGGTATGCACGGCTTTGGCCAACTCACGTCGGAGCGCGTGGTTCGTTCTTTTGACCTGTCGCGTTTCAAGCACCTGGTTGATCTCGGGGGCGCTACCGGCCATTTGGCACTTGCCGCTTGTCAGGCCTACCCGGAAATGAAAGCCACGGTGCTCGATCTACCCGCCGTCGAGCGTTTTGCCCGTGAATACATCTCGCGGTCCGGCATTTCACAGCGAGTTGATTTCGTGGCCGCGGATTTTTTCCTGGATGACCTTCCGGCCGCCGACCTCTACAGTCTTGGCCGTATCATTCACGATTGGGACGAGCAGAAGATTGTCAAACTGCTAAGCAAAATCGCCGCATCACTGCCTGCGGGGGGTGGATTGTTAGTGACTGAAACCCTGGTGGACCCCGACCGCTCAGGCCCCGTCCACTCGCTCTTGCAGGACCTCAACATGCTTGTCTGCACCGACGGCAGAGAACGCACCGAAGCTGAATACGCTGCGCTGCTGGACTCTGTTGGTTTCAGCAAGGTGGAATTTCGCCGTACCGGCTCGCTTGTCGACGCCATTCTCGCTATAAAGGACTAATACCTCCTTCAAATGCTCCAACCAAAACTGGAACCGCTTCCCTACGGTGGCTGGCCGAATTGCTATCGCTTGAACAATGGCGAAACCGAACTAATTCTCACTTCAGACGTGGGGCCGCGCGTAGTCCGTTACGGGTTCATCGGAGGCCAGAACCTATTTGTGGAGTTTCCCGACGAACTCGGCAAGTCGGGCGAGAGTTGGTGGGTACAGCGCGGAGGTCACCGCCTATGGGCCTCGCCTGAAATCGTCCCCGATACCTATGCGCTGGATAACAGTCCTTTGAAGGCTACTGTGACGGGAATCCACCTCGCGTTGCAACAGCCCATCGAACCTGAAACCGGCCTGCAAAAGGAGATGTCCGTTGCATACACCCCGGACGGCAGCGTCGACGTCACGCATAAGATTACCAACGCAGGTAAAAAGGTCAAAACATTGGCACCGTGGGTATTAAGTCAAATGGCTCCGGGCGGTGTTGGCATCACTACCTTTCCTCCGCGCGGAGGACATAGCGAACAACTGCTGCCGACCAATCCTCTGGTGATGTGGGCCTACACAGACTTCTCGGATAAACGCTGGCAGTTCACAAATAAGTATCTGCTTCTCAAGCAAAACAGCGGGGATCACTCGCCGCAAAAGACGGGTTTGTTCAATAGAGTGACGCGTGGAGCTTACCTGCTGGGCAGCGAACTCTTTGTCAAGCGCGCCCAAGCGTACGCCACGCTTCCTTACCCCGATTTCCACTGCTCGTTTGAGATCTTTACAAACGGCGATTTTCTTGAGCTTGAGACACTCGGCCCTCTTATAGATCTGAAGCCCGGCGACTCCACAATCCATGTCGAAAACTGGTCGCTTCATCGCGAAATCAAATTGGCCAGCTTCACCGAAGCCGAACTAGACCGCGTTATTGAGCCGCTCCTGAAGTAGCCGGCGGTTGTGCCGCGTTCAGATCTTTGCGCATCTGCGTAGCAGCCTTTATCAAGCTTGCTACCTGATCTTCAGGTATGGGCGTATACTCCAACGCTATGTATCCGCTGTAATCCAATTTACCGATCGTCTGGTAGATCTCATCCCACTTCATCTGACCGGTGCCGGGATCATGCCGCCCAGGTGCGTCCGCCACATGAAATACGGCGACATGAGGTTCCGCTTCGTTGATTACGGGAATCGGGTCGCCGTGCTGCACATACTCGTGATAAATATCGAACAGCATGCGGAATCGCGGATGGTCCACCTGCTTCACGGCTTTCAAAGATTCAGCCGCGCTCGTCAGAAAGTAGCCGGGATGATTTACCTTGCTGTTCAGATTCTCAAGAATGAGCGTTACTTCCGCCGCTTGCGCCAGTTCCGTCGCTTGCTTGCCCGCCTCCACCATGCTCGCGAATTGCGCTTCATGCGCCATGCCAGGCTGCTCGTTGCCGCTCATTAGAATGATTTGCGGCGTGTCCAACTTCTTCGCCCAGGCGATGGCATGTTTTACGTCCGCCAGGAATGCCTCGCGATGATCGGGATTCACCATACTCACTGGACGCTTCGACCAATCGTGCGAACCGACAAATGTGTCGATCCGCATTCCGTACGATTGGACGAGCCGTTTCTTCTTCGCCGCTTCCTCATCGCTCCACGCCTCGTGCTCGCTGACGAGTTCCAGCGACTGAATGCCAGCCTGGGCCGCCTTCGCGATTTTCTCTTCGAACGTTCCCTTCAGCGTCCATATCATCACGCTTGGAGTCACCTTTGCCTTCTTAGGTGGCAATGCCGGAGCAGCAAGCTGCTGGGCAATGGCAAGTGGCGTGAAGAGCGGTAATCCCGCCAACCCTTTCAAAAAAGTCCTGCGTCCGGAGAGATTGCTCATGGTTTTCGCGCCGCGTACGACAATAGTTTCCGGGCCACCGGTTGGGTCCGCTTCGCGGAATGGTTCGACCGACCCGTTTATTCTACTCCTACAATTCTATGTTGAAAGAGGCACTATTCGGCACGCGCCAGGATTTCACCGAAGGCGAACTCAACCGCGCCATCGCATTGCTGGCAATTCCCATGATTCTTGAGATGGTGATGGAGTCACTATTCGGAATCGTAGACGTGTTCTTTGTCTCCCGCCTGGGGGCCGACGCCGTGGCCACTGTTGGGCTTACCGAATCGTTACTCACTCTCATATTCGGAGTGGCAATAGGTTTGAGTATGGCCACTACCGCTTTCGTGGCACGCCGCATCGGCGAAAAGGATCCCGAGGGTGCGGCGGAATCTTCGGTGCAGGCCATTATCCTCGGCATCGTACTTTCTGTTGCGGTCGGCGTTGTGGGAATTCTGAACGCGCCCGCCTTGCTGCACATGATGGGGAGTTCTCCCGCTGTAGAGGCCAATTCGCGTTACACACAGGTGATGTTGGGCGGATCGATGGCGATATTTCTGTTGTTTCTGATCAACGCGATCTTTCGCGGAGCGGGCGACGCCACCCTGGCCATGCGCACTCTATGGCTCGCGAACGGAATCAATATCGTCCTCGATCCCTGTCTCATAAACGGCTGGGGGCCATTTCCGCGCTTGGGAGTGATGGGCGCCGCCGTCGCCACCACCACGGGCCGCAGTATCGGTGTTCTGTTCCAACTGTGGGCGCTCACTTCGGGTACAAACCGGGTAACGGTGCGTCCGGCTCAAATGCGGCTCAACCTAGTGGTCATGTGGAAGCTTCTGAAGGTTTCCATCACTGGCATTATTCAGTTCCTTATCGCCACTGCCAGTTGGATGGCGCTCATCCGCATCGTCTCGACATTTGGCAGCGCGGCGGTAGCTGGCTACACCATCGCAGTGCGCATGCTGATTTTCACCATTCTCCCTTCGTGGGGATTGAGTAACGCCGCCGCTACTTTGGTGGGCCAAAACCTGGGCGCGAAGAAGCCTGAGCGAGCGGAGAAGGCTGTATACCGCACCGGTTTCTACAACATGATTTACATGGGTCTTGTATCGATTGCGTTCTTGTTTTTCCCCGCTCCGCTTGTTTCAGTTTTCTCTACCGAAGCCTCGGTAGCTGGGACCGCGGCTTCGTGTTTAAGCATTTTCGGACTCGCGTATGTGAGCTACGCCTGGGGCATGGTTTTGATGCAAGCCTTTAACGGCGCGGGCGATACCTTAACTCCGACGCTCATCAATCTGTTCGCCTTTTGGGTTTGCCAAATTCCGATTGCTTATTTGCTGAGCATTCACTACGGCTGGGGCCCGCGTGGTGCGTTCACGGCGGTTCCAATCGCCGACGTTGTCTTCACGGTTGTGGCCTTAGTGCTATTCCGGCGCGGCGCTTGGAAGCTTCAGAAGGTTTGAATCGGGTATACAATATTTGATGTATAGCTATGCAGGTCTCAAAATGGGGTAACAGCTTGGCCGTTCGCATTCCCGCCGCTGTGGTGGAAGCGCTTGAGCTTAAAGAGGGCGATGAGATCGAAATCAGCGTTGCGGGAAAGCGTGATTTCAAAGTAGCTCGTGATCGAAGCCGGGAGAAAGCTATGGAAACGATCCGTCGTCTGGCTCGGCCCTTCCCGCCGGGCTTCAAGTTCGACCGCGAAGAAGCAAATGAACGGTAAGCCGTTCCTCGACACAAACATAGTCCTTTACGCATTTCGCCGAGACGATCCTCGCAGCGAAATGGCCCGAACGCTGCTCTCTGAAGGCGCCATGATAGGCGTGCAAGTACTCAACGAGTTTGTGGCAGTGATAAGGCGGAAATTTGGTATGGATTGGGAGGAAGGCTCCGATGCGCTGGCCGCCATCCGCGTTTTCTGTCCTTCGCCGGTGCCCATAATCACGGAGACTCACGAAGCCGCGCTACGCATCGCGAAGCGTTACAGATTTCACATCTTCGATTCGCTCATGATCGCGGCAGCTCTGCAAGCGGCCTGCAAAACCCTCTATTCGGAAGACCTGCAAGACGGCCAGGTAATTGAGGGGCTCACGATACGCAATCCGTTCAGAAAATCTGAACGGCCGCAGTACTCATCGCTATAAACGCGTTTATTTCGTCGGCCGTATCGCCATTCCCATTTGTACGCTGCATCATAATTACGCCGGTCAAATCGCGCGCTGGATCCACCCATTCATAAGTCCGGTACGCGCCGCCCTTAACGTAACTGCCGAGCGAGTTATAGCGGAACATGCCTTCAGCGTTGCGCACGACTTCATAGCCGAAACCATGTCCAACACCCGGCACCCAACCGGCTTTCATGTCACCGGTATGCGAAATGGTCATCAGTTCCACGGCTGCTGGAGAGAGAACGCGCTGGCCATTGAGAATGCCCTTGTTCAGCATCATCTGATTGAATCGAAGCATATCGCTGGCCGTGCTGATCAAACCGCCGGCTGGGGATGGTATGCCCGCACCGGTGCCCCATTCGGCCTTCTCGGGAACCAGTTTGCCATCCGTATAGGTATACAAAGTAGCCACGCGCGATCGCTTCTCCGGCGGCACAAAGAATGTGGTCTCATCCATCCCAAGCGGCACGAACAAACGTTCACGCAGAAACACGTCAAAGGGCTGTTTGGCAATCACCTCAATGATGCGCCCAAGAATATCGATCCCGATGTTGCTGTAGTTCCAGCGCGTGCCGGGCTCGAATAGCAGCGTGCTGTGCGCTCCCCGGTTCACCAATTCCGCTAAGGTCTTCGGCTCTCCTCCAAAGGCGTCCGCCGAACTGGGCAAGCCCGACGTATGTGTCATCAGATCTTCAATATTGATTGGGCGGGCAGGTGCAACCGGCGCACAGTTGAAACCCGCGGTGCACGCATTCAGCTTTTGCCCTTTGTATTCCGGCAAATATTTCTCGACCGGATCTACCAGCGCCACTCGCCCTTCGTCTACCAGCATCATCACGGCGGCACAAGTAATCGGCTTTGTCAAAGAAGCAATGCGGAACAGCGTATCCTTCTGCATCGGCTTCTTGCTTTCAATGTCCTGGTAACCAACCACGTCGAAAGCCGCGACATGTCCATGTCTGGCGACCATTGTCACCGCGCCCGAAGTCTTGCCTTCGTCTACAAACTCTTTCAGACGCAGTGGCATGGACGCAAGACGCTGCGCGTCCATGCCGGCAGCGGCGGGGTCTACATTCGCGGTGTCGAACCGGTCGGCAGCGAGAAGCAGGAGTGAACCACACGCCAGCGCCGCCGCCCATCTACATTGATGTTTCAACCTGTGTACGCCGCCGTACCCACCGCCTCTTTTGCGGGGATAACTTCTTCGCCACCGATCCGCATCCGGTAGAACGACCGCCAGGCGAAGTACATGGAGATCAACAGGAAAACCACGGCGAGGATATGTTCCAACACGGCTCCGCCCTCATCGGCAAGGGAAACGGCCAATTCCACAGCCAACAATCCGAACAACGTAGTGAACTTAATGATTGGATTCAGCGCCACCGATGACGTGTCCTTGAAGGGATCGCCTACCGTATCGCCGATCACCGTCGCCGCATGCAAATCTGTACCCTTCTGCTTTAATTCGGTCTCGACAATCTTCTTACAGTTGTCCCAAGCGCCGCCCGCGTTCGCCATGAATATGGCTTGATACAGGCCAAACAACGCGATCGAAATCAGGTAGCCGATGAAGTAATACGGCTCGACGAAGGCAAATGCCAGCGTCACGAAGAACACGGTCAGGAAGATATTAAACATTCCACGCTGCGCGTAGCGGGTGCAGATTTCAACCACTTTCTTGCTATCTGCCACCGATGCCTTGATCACACCGTCCAGTTTGATGTTCGCCTTGATGAACTCCACTGCGCGGTAAGCACCAGTGGTGACGGCTTGGGTTGATGCACCAGTGAACCAGTAAATAACCGAGCCGCCCGCGACCAGCCCGAGCAAGAACGGCGGATGCAGAATGGATAAGTTCGGCAACAGGTCGGGCCGTAAACCGTGGGTCAACGCCACCACAATGGAAAAAATCATGGTTGTTGCGCCCACCACCGCCGTGCCAATCAACACCGGCTTTGCAGTGGCCTTAAAGGTGTTGCCTGCGCCGTCGTTTTCTTCCAGGTTATCTTTCGCTTTTTCGAAGTTCACATCAAAACCATACTGCTGCTTCAGCTCGTGCTCAATTCCCGGAATCTGTTCGATTGTAGAAAGCTCGTAAACCGATTGCGCGTTGTCGGTAACCGGGCCATAAGAATCGACCGCGATGGTTACCGGTCCCATACCCAAAAAGCCGAAGGCTACCAGGCCGAAGGCGAACACGGCGGGCGCCATCATCACGTTCTCGAGACCCAGCGTACTCACCCCATAAGCGATGCTCATCAAAAACAGAATCGCCAAGCCCAGCAAGTAAGCGCTCATGTTGCCGCACACGAAACCGGAGAGAATGTTAAGCGAAGCACCGCCCTCACGGGTAGCGGCGAGCACTTCGCGAACGAACCCCGACTCCGTGGATGTGAAAACCTTGACTAGTTCCGGAATCACAGCGCCCGCCAGCGTACCACAAGTAATGACGGTTGACAGCTTCCACCACAACGTAGTATCGCCCCCCAAATCGGGAATCATCAGATAGGAAACCAAATAAGTGAGTGCGATCGACAAAATGGAAGTCAGCCAAACCAGGTTCGTAAGTGGCGCTTCGAAATTCATTTTGTCCAGGTTGCCGTATTTGCTCCTGGCGATAGCGGCATTAATCAGATACGACGTGCCGGAAGAAATAACCATCATCACGCGCATGGCGAAAATCCAGACCAGCAGTTGGCTCTGCACGAGCGTGCTGTTTACCGCGAGCACGATGAAGGTAATCAGCGCCACGCCGGTAACGCCATACGTTTCGAACCCGTCCGCGCTGGGGCCAACCGAATCGCCGGCGTTGTCGCCCGTACAGTCAGCGATCACACCCGGGTTACGCGCGTCGTCTTCCTTGATCTTGAAGACGATCTTCATCAAATCGGCGCCAATGTCGGCGATCTTCGTGAAGATACCGCCCGCCACACGCAAAGCCGCCGCGCCGAGCGACTCGCCAATTGCGAAGCCAATAAAGCAAGGTCCGGCCAAATGGGACGGAATAAACAGCAGGATGAACAGCATCAGCACCAATTCAACGCTGATCAGCAACATGCCGATGCTCATACCCGCTTTCAGCGGAATTTCGTAACACGGGAAGGGCTTGCCGCGCAGGCTGGCAAAGGCGCAGCGAGAATTGGCGAAAGTATTCACGCGGATGCCGAACCAGGCAACGCCGCAGCTGCCGGCAATTCCGATCACACTGAACAGCAGGATGATGGACACTCTCAGCGCCGAAAAGTGTTGCAGAACGCCGAAGTAGAAGAGGATGATACTGCCAATGAACAGTTCCAGAATCAGCAGGAACTTCACTTGGGTGACCAGATACGTTTTGCACGTCTCGTAAATCAGCTCCGAGATCTTGAGCATTGATTTGTGAACTTCCGCATTTTTCAGCTGGTTATAAATCACCAAGCCAAACAAGAGCCCGAGCGCAACAATAATCAGCCCATAAGTGAGTAAGTGGCTACCATTAATAGCTCCGTTGAAGAAGGTAGCTTGACTGAGATCAGGGAGAACGAGATTCGCTTCTCCACCCGCGCGCTCCTGGGCGAATATTGCCGGCGGGTTCATGGCAAACAGGGCAGCCGCAGTTAAGAAAGGCACGGCGTTCCTGGCCGTGCTGCGGATAAAATTTTCGTAATGCATCAGCGCCTAACATATCGCAGCGCTGCTCATAGTTTCAAGCCATTAGAGCATTTGCTTGCAAATCCGCGTCTTAAGAGGTTTTCCAGGCCAGCTTGGACTATGACCGTGATGAAGAGATCGCGCAAAGTGAATGGTGGGGACGGGCAGATTCGAACTGCCGGCCTGCCGCTTAGGAGGCGGCCGCTCTATCCATCTGAGCTACGACCCCACAGAGATAACTCCATTGATTCTACCAGCGAAGCAGGCCTTTTTGGCCGATGTCCCGGCGGTAGTGCATCCCGTCGAAATGAATTTTGCCGACAGCGAAGTAGGCGCGGTCGATGGCGGCTTGCAAGATTTCTCCAGTTGCTGTAACGCCCATCACTCGCCCACCGGCAGTGACGAGGTTAGCTCCCTCCTGGCGAGTGCCCGCGTGGAAGATAGTAGCGCCGGTAGCCTCGGCCTCGGCAATGCCCGAAATGACGTCGCCGGTCCTGGGTGAGCCTGGATACCCGTGCGCGGCAATTGTGACACAAACCGAGCACCCGCCGCTAGCCCTTGAAATGCCGCCTAGGCCCGAAGTCATCAGAGTTAGCAGTTCGGCTAAGTCGCCCTTGTAACTGTGCATGATTGCCTGAGTCTCGGGATCGCCCAGACGGACGTTGTATTCGAGTATTTTGGGACCATCGGCGGTCATCATGAGGCCGGCATAGAGAAAGCCAGTGAAAGGCGCACCATCCTCTCGCATTTTTACTAGGGTTGGATATATGATGCGCTCCATGATCTGGCTTGCCTGCTCAGAGGTCAGAATTCTTGGGTCGGCGTAGGCGCCCATGCCGCCAGTATTCGGGCCAACGTCTCCGTCGAGCAGGCGTTTGTGATCCTGCGTGGCGATGAATGGCAACGCCATTTCACCGTTGGTGATAACGATGAAGCTGACTTCTTCGCCTTCGAGAAATTCCTCAATCACCAGATTCGGCCCCAGCTTCTCAACGGCAGCGCGAGCTTCAAGGTCGTCCTGGGCGATGATTACGCCTTTCCCTGCTGCCAATCCATCTGCCTTGATAACTACCGGACGAGTAAATTGCTTTAAAGCAGAGAGCGCTTCATTAAATGTGCTTGTTTGCGCGGATTTCGCGGTGGGAATGCCGGCTTCTTGGAAGAACTGTTTGGCGAAGATCTTCGATCCTTCCAGCTGGGCGGCAGCCTGAGTTGGCCCGACAATCTTCAGTCTGCGCCGCCTGAAATGGTCTACGATCCCCGCCACCAGTGGCGCTTCCGAACCAACCACTGTCAGGTCAACCGAGTGGGCCAGCGCCAAGTCGACATAGCCTGAGACATCCTGCGGCGCGGGGACGCATGTCGCCACTTGCGCGATACCGGGATTCCCAGGGCTCGCGATGATCTGCTTTACCTTGGGAGACTTGCTCAGTCTCCATGCGAGCGCGTGCTCGCGTCCGCCGCCGCCAACGATTAGGATCTTCAAAATACCGTTTCTCCAGCTAGAATAACGAATGGATGCAGAAGAAGTACGACATTGTAGTGGTGGGCGCTGGGCACGCCGGTTGCGAGGCTGCTCGTGCCTGTGCGCGACTCGGCCTGAAGACTGCCATGGTGACGATGAATATCGATCTCATCGCCCAAATGTCCTGCAACCCAGCGATTGGCGGCATTGCCAAGGGTCATATAGTCCGGGAGATCGACGCGCTGGGCGGCATCATGGGCGAGTTGACCGACGCCGTCGGCATCCAGTTCCGGCTGCTGAACACCAGCCGCGGTCCGGCCGTGTGGTCACCTCGGGCTCAATGCGACAAGAAACAATATCGTATTCGCATGCGGCAGTGGCTGGAAGCGGAGCCGAATCTGCGTATTCTACAGGCCGAGGTGGGCGAACTCCTGTTTGTACGAAACGAACCCAATCAGGAGATTGTTGGCGTCCGGCTCAAGGATGGACGCGATCTGCTGGCCGAAGCCGTCGTCGTTACCACCGGGACTTTTCTGAATGGATTGGCCCATGTGGGGGAGCGGAAGACGGCTTGTGGACGCAACGGCGAAGCACCGTCGAACACCTTAGGCGCACAACTCCGTACCCTCGGCCTGCCTTGGACCCGGCTGAAGACCGGCACACCCCCCCGTCTGGACGGTAGAACGATTGATTGGTCAAAGTTCGAGGTCCAACCTGGCGATACGAACCCAACGCCGTTTTCCTTCTTGACTGATCGGATCGACCGCGAACAGATCCATTGCCATCTTGCCTACACTACTGAAGAGACTCATCGCATTCTGAGTGACAGTATCGCCCGGTCTCCTCTATATAGCGGCCAAATCGAAGGCGTGGGACCTCGGTATTGCCCCTCAATCGAGGACAAGATCGTCAAATTCCCCGACAAGCGCCGCCATCAGATTTTCTTGGAGCCGGAAGGTCTGGACACTCACGAGGTCTATGTCAACGGCATGTCCACCAGCATGCCTATTGATGTTCAGGCCAGAATGGTCGCCTCAATACCCGGCCTTGAGGATGCCGAGATGATCCGGCCCGGTTACGCGATTGAATATGACGCCATTGATCCACGCGAGCTGTCTCATTCGCTGGAAGTGAAGTCCATTAAAGGGCTTTTTCTGGCTGGCCAGATCAATGGAACCTCCGGCTACGAGGAAGCCGGGTGCCAGGGTTTGATTGCGGGGTTAAATGCCGCTTGCAAAATAAAAGGCTTGCCGGAATTTACAATTGGCCGGAGCGAAGGTTATACCGGAATCCTAATAGACGACCTGGTCAGCAAAGGAGCGGACGAACCCTACAGGATGTTTACCTCTCGTGCGGAGTTTCGCTTGCACCTTCGGATCGACAACGCCGACGAGCGGCTCACACCATTTGGCCGGAAGATGGGATTGGCAACCAATGAGCGCTGGGAACGCTTCGAAGCCAAACAAAATCAGAAAACTCGGGTTGTTGAGATTTTGGAGCGAGTGCGGGCGAGCGCCGTTCCTGAAGTCGGACTTTCGGCAGCAACCGACAATCCCACATTGATGGTCTGGCTACGTCGCCCGGAAGCCAAGATCGCACATTTGGAGCGTTGGATTTCCGCGCAAATCGGTTTAGCCCCGGCGGGAGGCGTCCTCACGACGATCGAAACGGAATCCAAGTATGCTGGCTACATCCTACAGCAAGAACGACAGATTCGCCAACTGGAGGACTCGGAGGGGCGCCATATACCGGTCGACTTCAGCTACGACCAGATTCCTGGCCTTTCAAACGAAGTCCGGCAGAAGTTAGCGCGCGTCCGCCCTACTACCTTGGGTCAAGCTGGGCGAGTTCCCGGCGTCACTCCAGCGGCGGTGGGGGTACTCGATGTTTACCTGAGTCTGCGCGTTCCGGCGACGGCTTAGAACCCAATCCCATGTTTCACGTGAAACATGAGGTTTGTCCTCCGATCGGGTGTTTCACGTGAAACATGGTAGGATACGCCTGAACCCGTGGCGCACGTCATCTCAATAGCCAATCAGAAGGGCGGCGTCGGAAAGACAACCACCGCTATCAACCTCGCTGCCGCTCTAGCAGCGTCCGAGATGAAGGTGCTGCTTGTCGATTCCGACCCCCAAGGCAATTCGACCACCGGCGTGGGCATCTCGAAAGACAACGGCCGGCTGACGCTGTATGAGGTCTTGCTCAAACAAACCACCATTGCTGAAACGGTAACGGCGACTCAGTTCGATCTCTCCATCGTCCCTGCCGATCAAAACCTGGTCGCGACCAACCTTGACTTGGTTGATCAGGAAGACCGCGAACAACGACTGAGAATTGCGCTGAAGGACATTCGCGAACAGTACGATTACGTGATCATCGATTGCCCGCCCGCACTCGATCTTCTTACCCTGAATGGTCTGGTTGCGTCCGACTCAGTTCTTGTCCCGATTCAATGTGAGTTCTTCGCCCTTGAGGGAATTTCCCAGTTGATGGACACCATCGACCGGATCAAAAAAGCGTTTAACCCAACCCTTCGCGTCGAGGGGGTGCTGCTTACTATGTACGACGACCGCACCAAACTAACGCAGCAGGTGGAAACCGATCTCAGAGACTTTTTCGGCCGTGAAGTTTTCAAAACCGTTATTCCGAGAAACATCCGCCTAGCCGAAGCACCGAGCTTTGGTAAAACGATCTTGGCCTATGATCCCCGCTCGCGGGGCGCTGAAGCCTATATACAACTAGCAAAGGAAATTTTGGCTAATGAGCAAAGAGCCAGACCGGAATCCGCGAAGAGCGCTCGGTAAGGGGCTCTCAGCCCTTTTACCCTCCCGAGATAGCAGGTCCGACTATCGAGTTATTCCCGCTTCACCGCCACCTGCCGCTAAGCCGGCGCTGCCGGAACACTTCGAAGAGTTTCACAGCATTCCGCTGGACCAGATCCATCCAGGCGAAGAACAGCCCCGCGACGTCTTTGACAGGGATAAGCTGGAAGAACTCGCTCAATCCATCAAAGCCAACGGTCTGCTGCAACCGATTGTCGTTTATCGCGACGCAGAGAAGCGTTACTGTATCATCGCCGGTGAACGTCGCTGGCGTGCCGCCCGGCTGGCCGGTCTCAAAGAAATTCCTGCGCTCGTCCGTACACTTGATCGTGATCGACTGCTGGAACTATCGCTCATCGAAAATATTCAACGCGAGGATCTCAACCCTATCGAAGTAGCTAGCGCGTTCCACCGCTTAGTCACTCACCACGGCCTGAGTCACGAACAGATTGCCGAGCGCACCGGCAAAGATCGTTCTACGGTCACCAACTTCCTTCGGCTTCTTCGCCTGGGTGAACGCGCCCAGCTCGAACTGAAAAGCGGCACTATCAGCATGGGCCACGCCCGAGCATTACTAAACCTTACGGATGAGCAAGAGCAATCCAGGCTGTGCGATGAAATCATCGGCAGAAAACTTTCCGTCCGGGAGATTGAGGCTCTAGTCAAGAAAATGACCGAACCTCAGCCAGCGCCCGAACTGCTGGAGAAAAAAGCGGAAAAGGCTAAGGTCGATCCAAATGTCCGCGCCGCCATCGACGAGATGGAGATGGCACTTGGTACCCGCGTGAAGCTCGTCCCCAGTTCCGCCACATCGGGCCGACTAGAGATCCAATACTATTCGCAAGACGATCTTGATCGCATCTATTCGGTGATTGTGAAGCAATGATACGCTAATAAAAGTGCGCCGGTGTAGCTCAGGTGGTTAGAGCGACGGTCTCATAATCCGTAGGTCGGAGGTTCAACTCCTCCCGCCGGCACCAATCCTGTAAGCTACTAATTCTAAACAATTAGTCGTTAGGACGAGCCGGTTTCACGAGCCCTCACCAACAAGCGGGATCTTTTCTGCGCGAGCGGCATTTATCAACGCCATGTCCAGCGTAGCTAACGGCAGCGCTTTCCTCTGCGCCAGTTCCAAGTAAACGGCATCGTAAACGGAAAGCCGATGGGTTCTGGCCAAGCTCAGCACGAGACCCTCATTGGGATCGCGATCCACCTCAATGGGCAGTTCACTCAAGTATTTGAGAAAACGCGCTACATGCGCCTCTGAAATGCGCTTTCGCCGCTCCGCCATCAAGAGAACATTGCGCAATTCGAACCACAGAAGGGCAGGCACTGTGGCCGGTTCATCGGCAATAAGCCGGAACGCCGCTTCAGCGTTCGGATGGGATTCATCAGGAAAGCCCCAGCTTGCCACAATGGACGCATCGAGCACGAACATTAATATTTGTGTCCCTCGTGCCGGGATGCCAACAATTCATCCAGCGGCATCCGGCTAGTCGCCTGACAAAGAGCCGTTATCCCGTCCAGGGCGCGACGCACCCGCTCCTTGTCAGACGCAGGTGCAGGTACCAGATGGGCTACAGGCCGTCCATGGCGGGTGATAACGATGGTCTCCCCCTGCTCAACTGCGTCTAGAAAGTGAGGCAGACGGGCCTTTACCTCTGAAGATTGAATCTCACGCATGTGACTGGTCAATAAGACTAGTCATATTATGCCGCAACGTGCTGCCAGAGGTCAAGGGCCATAGGTTTGCCAGCTAGGTCAGTTTGCACCTCAGCGCAAAAATTTCTTGCACCTTAACGGTATGGAAAGCCAGGGCGTGCCGTCAGGTGTCACGCCAAACCAAGAGTCAGCCGGCCAGGCAGCATTATCAACAAACTCGGCGTCGACCTGCCGCACTCCCTTAACTCAACCAGCAATGTAGTGCGGGACTTGCCTGTCGCCTGATCTCATTCTAAAGAGCTTAGCTAATTCAGACCCAGTCTAGTGACGAAACTTGGTTTAGCCTAGATGCCCACTCTTCTATGAGACGGCCCCCGGCACTCATTGCGGTCCTTTTGCCTCGAAATCAGTAAACTGTATTGACTTTGAGGGCCAGCCAGTTGTATTTTGACGATTCGGCTTTAACCCTCTACTAAGCTATAGTCAGTGAATCTCTTCTACTTTATGGCGTAACGCGAAAGCAGCAAGATGGAGAAACTTCAGACCACCCTGGAATCAATGTTGCCGAGCGTCGATAAGGCAGAGGAGTTGGTGATGCAAGAGGCCGCAAAGGCCGGCTTTGACGAAGACGACCAGCATCAAATAGGAATGGCCGTGCGCGAATGCACGGTGAATGCGGTGGTACACGGCAACCGCTACAGCAAAAACAAGAAAGTTCACCTGGAAGTCGAGCGGTCGGATAACGCCCTCACGGTGACCATCGGCGACGAGGGAGAGGGATTCGACATCAATTCGTTACCCGATCCGCTAGCGCCGGAAAATCTTTTGCGCCAGTCCGGACGCGGATTGCTGCTCATCCGGTCCTTCATGGATGAGTTCGATTTGCATCCCAGGCCGGGCGGCGGCACGGAAGTGCGCCTGGTGAAGAAGCTGGCAGCTACGTGAGTTTTTTGATGAAGAAGATTCCGAACCATTTAGGAGGCAGAAGTGAGTGTTAAATTGACAACGCGCCAAGTTGGCGATGTCACGGTAATTGATGCAGCAGGGCGAATCACCTTGGGTGAGGGGGCAAGCACCCTGCGCGACAGCATCCGCGATTTATCAGCCAAGGGAAACAAGAAGGTGCTGCTGAATCTTGCCGAGGTGTCGTACATAGACAGCTCCGGCATTGGGGAAATGGTTTCAGGATTCACCACCATCACCAATGGCGGGGGCCAACTGAAGCTGCTTGGCTTGTCTAAGCGCGTGAAAGATCTGCTGCAGATCACGAAACTGTACACCGTTTTCGAAGCGTTCGACGACGAGGCGGAAGCCATTCGCAGCTTTAAGTAGAGCAATAGCAGTCTTTTCCCAAACAGAGAGGGAAAGTACGAAGGTTTTTGAGACAAGTTGTATCGGGCAGACACATCCTTAGCAGCAATAAGGATCTTTCCTTCCCCTTACTTCACTATGTCTGTCTCAGCAACCCAACAAATTGTCGCGCTGCCGTACTTTGAGCAGCACCCCGTCGAAATTCTGCTTGCGGACGAACTCACGCTCGTTCGTGAGGGCATGGCGGCTCTTTGCAATTCCATCGCCGGCTACCGCGTAGTAGCACAGGTGGGTTCGGCCGGAGCCGCTTTGAGTGAAATCCAGCGCCTGCAACCCGCGCTGGCTTTGCTCGATCTGGGCCTTTCAGATCTAGCTGCCACCGAAGTAATTCGGCGGGTGAGAGAACAGAAGCTGCGCACGCGCTGCGCGGTGTTTTCGGTCAGGAAAGATCGTAAGACCGTATTGGAAGTGCTGAGAACGGGTGCTTGCGGATTTCTGCTGAAGACCTCCACTTCCGAACAGATGGCGGAAGCCTTGATCCAATTCAGCCAAGGCGGGATCTATGTCTCGCCGCAGATTGAGGTGATGACGCTTCTTGGCGATGGACCGGGCCGCTTTTCGAGCGAAGATCCGCTGGAATCGCTCAGCACTCGCGAGTTTCAGGTTTTCTCGTTGTTAGTTGAAGGCATAAGGGCTAAGGAGATAGCCGCTCGCTTGGCGCTTAGTCCTAAGACAGTGGATACCTATCGTTCCAGCTTGATGAGGAAATTGGATATTCACGACGTTGCCGGTCTGGTTAAGTTCGCGATTCGCCGGGACTTAGCCGATTTGAGGGGATAGACCTCCGGCGGACTTGCCAAGTGGGCGTTTCTCTCCGGGAAGCGCATTTATGCTAATCTACAAATTGTGCATGCCCATTTAGCTTGGCGGCTGGCCAAGGTGCTTGGTTCCCGCGCGCGGTGAGAATGGAAATGAGTCTTCCTTGAGGAGGACGGGAAGGCGTCTCAGCGCGAGGATTTCAAGAGCACAAACGCTCGCGGGCTATTTTCTTCGCAGAAAGGTAGTTGTTGTCTTTTGACCCGTCATGAATTGAAGGAGCAACTGCAGCACGATCACTTTACCGACGCAGTCTCCAGCGCGGTAGGCTATGCTTCCTCACATCGGCAGTCCCTTATTCGTTGGTCGGTTATTGGAGCGGTTATCGCCATTATTGCGGTAGGCGCGTGGTGGTATCTGAGAAGTCAGCGCGATGCACGCCGCCACGATCTGGCAACGGCGCTTGCAGTGTTGGATGCGCAGGTGGGTCCGCCAAACGAATACGCTAAGACATTTGCTACCGAAGACGCCAAGCAGGATGCTGGATTAAAGGCGTTATCCGACGTTGTCAGCAAAGACGGCGGCAGCAAAGAAGGGCTGATTGCGCAATACTACCGCGGCACGTTGCGCGCTCAGAAGAGCGACAAAGCGGGCGCGGAATCGGACTTAAAGACGGTGGCGGATTCAAACAGCGAGGTGGCTCCGCTGGCCAAAATCGCACTGGCTCAAATCTACCTGGGCGAGAAGAAAACAACGGAAGCGCAAGGTCTGTTGAAGGGCTTGGCAGACGATCCGAAAGATTTGGTATCGAAAGCACAAGCGCAGGTGTTGCTCGCGCAAATCGATGAAACCGCGAATCCCCAGCGATCGAAGGACGTAATCAGAAGCATCGACCCCGCGGATCAATTACGCCCAGCCGTAAAGAAAGCTACCGAGCAACTGAATTCAGAGTTGACGAAGTAGCCTTATTGCAACCATGCTCAGCCGGTTGCGGTTGGACACGGGCAGGCTGCGCGGCAGACGATTCCCAGAACCAGCTCACCCTTACAGAAACGATTTCCTGCGCGACCGCGACCGCGTCATCCACGCGCGTGCCTTTCGCCGCATGGAGGGCAAGACGCAGGTTTTCGCAGCAGGCCTATCGGACCACTTTCGAAACCGGCTGACTCACTCGATCGAAGTCTCTCAGGTAGCTCGAACTGTAGCGGCCACGCTCGGCCTGAATGAGGAATACACCGAAACGCTGGCCTTAGCGCACGATCTGGGGCACCCGCCATTTGCGCACGTCGGCGAAAAAGAATTGGATCGCCAGATGCAGCGCTTTGGAGGCAGCTTCGAGCACAACCGGCATGCGTTACGAATTGTCGACCATCTGGAACGCCGCTATGCCCGATTCAACGGATTGAACCTGACTTTCGAAGTTCGCGAAGGCATCGTCAAGCATTCAAGCGAAGTGGAAAAAGACAGCGAACCCGAGCTGCAGGAATTCGACCCGGGCAAACGTCCGCCGCTTGAGGCGCAATTGCTCGATTTGGCCGACGAGATTGCCTACAACACCGCCGACTTGGACGACGCCTTCACTTACGGATTGTTCAGCATTGAAGAGATTGGCCAGGCAGTTCCTTACTTCGCCGAACTTACCGGGCAGATTGACACCCAGTTCCCGGGGGCGTCGGAACAGGTTCGTTTTTGGGAGATTCAACGTCAATTGATGAACGTGTTAATTGGCGGATTGATTGCCGGCACCAGCCAAGCAGTCGAGCAGAGCAACGTGGAAACTGTAGAACAGATACGCACGCTGAACGTTCGCCTTGCCCGCATGACGCCTGAGACGGCCGCGCTCAACAGCCAACTAAAAACGCTGCTGATCAGTCGCGTCTATTCACATGAGAAGGTAATTGCCGAACGCGGCGCCGCCACGAGCAGATTGGCCGAATTGTTCAACTTCCTCATAGCAGAACCAGAGCGCGTTTCCACCGGCTACCGCGAGAGCCTAAGGGAAGAACCGGCGCATCGCGTGGTCTGCGATTATATTGCCGGCATGACCGATTCCTATTTCATGAAGGTACACATGGAGCTGCTTGGATAGATTACTCTCGCACGACGGCGCTCGACAATTCAGCGGTGCGCACTACGTAAATTTTCTCGACCTGACGGCAAATTTCACGCGCCACTTTTTCCGGCGTCTCGTCTTCTTCTACGTCCACGACAACTTTGATGTAAAGGTCCACTCGCTGCATAGTCTTCTGATCCGATAATACTGAGTGGAGAGATGTCTGAACCAATTTTGTGCAAAATATGCGGACAACGCCGCGCACGCCGCGCCTGCCCGGCCGTGGGCGGCGATATTTGTACCATCTGTTGCGGCATCGAACGCGAGGTCTCGCTTTCCTGTCCGCTCGATTGCGAGTACCTGGTGGAAGGTCATCGCCACGAGAAATCACTGGCGGTAGATCCGAAGGACGTCTGCCACCCGAAAATTGAGATTAGCGAAGACTTCATTCGCGAGCACGAGGAGCTGCTGCTGTTTGCCGTTTACTCATTGGTGAAAGCGGCCCTGCGGACGGAAGGCGCCGTCGATACAGATGTGTTGCAGGCGCTGGACGCTTTGATTAAGACCCAACTCACTTCGCAATCCGGCCTTCTTTATGAAACGCGCGCCGAAAACAGCATCGCGGCGGCAGTGCAGCGTGGGTTCAGCGAATCGCTGGCCGAGTACGAGAAAATACGGGCCGAGCGCGAGTCGCTGGCTCCGCTCAGAAGCTCCGAAGTATTGAAAATCCTGGTCTTCCTCCGGCGTTTCGGCGAGCAAAACCTGAACGGCAAGCCAAAAGGCAGAATGTTTTTAGACATACTGAAGCATATGGTGCCGGAGCAAAGCGTCGATGAGCGCGCGCCAAGCATCATCATTTAGTAGAGGGATAGCCGCTGAAAGCTCGATTGCTTACTTGGAAAGAACTGGCGCCTGAGGTGCATCACTTCGAATTCGAAGTGCAAGGGATTCAGCAGTTCCATTTCACGCCCGGACAATTCATTTCCGTAAAGGAGACGGTGGATGGTAAAGAGATCACGCGCGCGTATTCCATCGCTTCTCCGCGCGACGGCAACAAGTTCGCGCTGTGCCTGAACCGCGTGCCCGACGGTTTGGTGTCTCCATTATTGTTCAATCTCAAGCCCGGCGAAGAGATCGAGATTCAGGAACCGCTGGGCTATTTCACTTTGAGGCACCCAGGACGACGGATCGTCTTCGTCGCCACCGGAACAGGCATCGCGCCGTTTCGTTCCATGCTGCTCGATCACCTGCCGAAAACTGAGCCGCGCATCAACCTGCTGTTCGGAGTCCGCTATGAACGAGGACTGCTCTATCGCGAGGAACTTGAGCAATTAGAACGCGAGCATCCGACGTTTCACTTCATGCCGACGGTAACGCGTCCCACTGAAACGTGGCGGGGCCGCGCTGGCCGTGTACACGCGCACATTGACGAGGCTCTGGCGCTGCATACGCCCGATGAGATCGCCAATGTGGATGTTTACATCTGCGGCCTGAAAGAAATGGTTGACGAAGTCAGAAAAGACCTCAAGGCGCGCGGGTTCGACCGCAAGCAGATTATCTACGAGAAGTACGACTAAACCACAACGCGCGTAATCTGCGTCTGCGAGTAAAACTCTTTCGTCTGTTCCAAATTTGCCAGCGTGATGCCGGGCAGTTTGGCCGACGCCGTACCAGCGGCCACGCCCCAGCGAATGGCGTCGCTGAACGAATCGCCGCGATCCAGCGACCAGACAATGGCTGCCGCCATGGCATCGCCAGCGCCAATCGGGCAAACCGCGTCTATCGGCGGCGGCATAACTTGCAGAATGCCTTCCGATGAAGTGGCGGCAATGACCCCGCGCGCACCCAACGAGAGCACCACCGACTTCGGCCCCAGCGCCCTGATCCGCTGGACCGCATCAATCAATTGCGAACGCGTAATAAGCGCCGTATTTAAAAGACGCTCCGCTTCCGATTGATTGGGCTTCACAATGGTTGGCTTGCCCTCGAGCCCATGCAGCAGCGCGTCGCCGTCGGTATCGAGCAGCGTCTCTACATTGTGCTTCACTGCCAGCTTCACAAGCTGGCTGTAGAAATGCACATCAACCCCCGGCGGCAGACTGCCGCAGAGCATTAACCAGGACGATTCCAGCAATCGCTTTTCAGTGGCTTTCAGAATGCGGTTCTGCTCCGCTTGCGAAAGCGCCGGACCCAGTTCGTTGAGCTTGATAGACAAGCCTTGCCGGTCGGAAATTGTGAGGTTCACGCGGATGCTATTGCGTATCTTCACAATCTCTTTGTCAAACGTGTCGTGCTGCAGACGCTCTTCAAACTTACGGCCAATTTCCCGGCCTGAAGTGGTGATAGCCACGGTGTTCGCGCCGAAGCTGGTCAATACGCGTGCGGCATTAATGCCGCGGCCGCCCGCCGCTACCGTTGTCGATTCGATATAACCGCGGTCTTCGAAGACCAAACGGTCGACGGTGACAATTCGGTCCAGCGCGGGATTCACTGTCAGCGTGAGGATCGATTTACTCATTCGGACTTGGACTTCCAGCGTAACAACCGCAGCCTTTCCGCCGCGCGGTGTTCAGCGATAAGTTGGAAGAGCAGTTTACTTAAGAAGATTGGCCGCCCCTGGGTTGCAAACGCGCGGCGAGCATGCCGCCGAACGCGGCGGAAACCGTGCCCAGGAAAAATAAGAACACCACTGCCATCAGTACGACCAGCACCAGTTGCTGTGGGTCGTTCAGCACCTGCGTCACCTCTGGCACTTTCGGCATGGCCGCTTTCACGGCTTCGCGATTTTGTTCCGAAGTAAGACTGAAGGTTGTTCCCACCAGGAAAACCAGAAACAGCCAGAACCAGGTCATTGCGCCAAGCGTGGCCCCCGCTTTCATCGTGATTCGTTGCGCCGTGCGCGTGCGGTAAACGCTTGCCGCGGCAAAGCCCGACCCGAATAAAAGGACCAGCGCAAGTCCTGGAGCCAGTCTGGCCGCAAGAGAAAGAATGATGAACGACAAAGCCGCCACCGCGAGTGTGATTTTCACTGCATGCTTGTTGCCGAAACCGATGTGCGAAGGCGCGCCACCCTCCAAAGCAGCGCGTAGCGTGGGCGCGGGAGCCGGTCTCGACTCCTCAGCGTTCAGGCGAGCGATATCTTCTTCATATTGGGGCTTGCCACATTTATGGCAAAAGCGGGCGTCCTCAGGAAGGAGCGCTCCGCAACTACAACGCGGTTGCACAGTTTCATTTTAGCGTTTGTTGCGGCTGAGAGATATTGCGCGACGCGGCAACTTACAAAGTATCCTGGCAAGAAGAATCGGAAAGGCGAAGTTCTCGTTCTTGGCTTCGAGCGCACAACCATTGTGCGTGACCCCTAAAAAGGTCCAGCCAAGAAGGGAAAGCCCAGTTAAAGGCTGGGCTTTCCGATACCACTTCGAGTTAGGAGGTGGTCTATACGACCATCAGGATACGGTTTGTACTGACGTTTGTTGGTACACTGCAAATCTATATAAGCTGGAAACGGCGAAAGTAGATCTACAGAAGGGCTACAGATAAGCAGTCTGTAGCCCTCCGTATTCAGTCTACCTCGATCACGTTATTGCCGCAATATCTATTTGTTCGTCTGCGTCCCTCTGCCCCGACATCCAAGCTGCCGTTGAAGAACAGAAACGCGAATCCAGTTAGAAAACAAAAAACACCTATTACCAAGAACGCTGGGCGGTAGTCGCCAAGCCTCGCCCAGCAAACCGCCGAAAGCGGCAATCGCCATTAGTCCGCTTAACATCGGTACTGGTAAGTGGGGCACCTCAGCACGATATTACGAGCGGTACTTTCGTGCGGATTGAGTGGACCTGGCACGCGATGAAACTCTACAGCTCGCCGAGTATCACGATTCAATTGCGATCAACCACGGTTTCGTCCCGTTCCTAAATCGGGTCGAAATTGGCGTAAGGGAGAAGCAAACCGCAAGACCGCAAACAACTTGCGCAGGTTGTGGAACTACTACTCCACGGCTCTGCAAAATTACGAATTACCGTGTTTTCCTAGTGAAGCCACGACGAGTACCAGGAGTCCTTTGAGACCGGACGGACTTCCCGATCTGGAATTTCAGGCTATTTACGTCTACTATTCAGAGACGGGTTGAGCGCCAATGATAATCGAGGAGACACAACGAGCGACCAAGATGAGGAATGGACTGGACCGGCGGAATGGTTGCGAGCGAAGGTCCTCTTCAGTACAGATGCGTCTGCGCGTGGGGTTGTGGCTTCAATACCATCGGGAGACGCGGCCGGCGAGTTTGAGCCTTTTTCGCGCGACTTCTCGCACAAGGCCAAGCTGCAATCAGGGTTAACGCCCGAGATGGGAAAATACGAATTCCTGGAGAAATCGGGTCATCAGCCAATATGTCCCTCGAACGCGCTAGCGTGCGCGCTCGATCATTTGTGGGCTGATCCTAAGTTGGGTTGTAATTTAGCGGGAGAGTCCCTTGCTGTCTATGCGATGAACGAGATTGCGTCATATCTCTGGGCAAATTACGATATCTGCCGGCTTGATCGCCGCAAAACCGAACGCCGCACCGCCATGCCCGATCCTTTTGGGCCAGCAATGATTTGTTAGCGCAACACAACTTTGCCCAAACCAGCGTTATTCGCGGCATCGTAAACCCGGAACACCAGCAGATGTTCGCCTGGCCTGACATTTTCCAGATGCAGATGAAACCGCTCATGCTGAGAATCGGTAACGCCGTCTACCGCTTCAATGGGCTGCCAAAACCCCGCGTCCATCGAGTATTCACATAGACGTAAAGGGCTCATTGAATCGTTCCCCTGGACATCTATGTCAAGCATAGTTCCGTCACGCTGCGGCTGGCCCACGGTCACTGCCGGGGGCGTATTGTCAATTAGGATGGGCGAACTTGCAAGCTCCGACTGTTTGGCAAATTCCGCCGAATTCGACGGCGCGTCCGACGCTACTACTTTAAAGCGATAACGCCCATCGGCCAGCACGTCCGGATCGAGCAGCAACGTATTCTCAAACATGCGGCTGCGAATCAGCTGCCATGTGGTCTGGTCGTCAGCGCGGAAATAAACCGAATAGACCAGCTTGTCGTTATCGGGGTCGTCAGCTTGCCATGAGATCTGCGTCTGCGTGGTCTGCAGCCGCGAGACTGTCTGGTTGCCCGAAGAAGCTGTGCTGGCCGGCGGGGCTTCGCCAGTATCGGTCACTGTAATGGAATACGCCGACGATGAGCTGGAATTCGTGTTTGCGCCTGGCGATTTCGCCGGACTCGTCCCGACAATGGAAGAAACGGTGATGCTATGGACAGCCGGCGGGCCGTTCTGCGGCAGGAAAGGCACGTCCACCGTTGAAATTTGTACACTGCTGCCCGGTTGCCATTCCGCCCGCCATTGAATAAACCGGTTCACAGGGCTCTTGATCAGCGAATCGCTCAGCCCAGTAATCGGATCCGACCACGAACTCCATGTGGCATCGGGGCGCGCCGTGTTTCCCGAGCGGGTTCGAAAACTCAATCCAATCCCAGTGCCGTGCCATTGCAAATGGCCCCATCGCGCCACGCTCGTGGCATCATGCACTACCGATTCATACGATGCGGTCACGGACCCGGCCGAACCCAACGCCAGCAGCCGCGCCGGATTACTCATCGCCCCATACAGCATGGCGCCGCTCTTCAACAAGCGCGTGGTTTCGCCTACGCCCGGTTCGGCCAACAGCGTAACGCTGTGGTCAGCCCAGCGGTAAATACGGCCATGTTCATCGGTTGAGAAGAGCAGCGTATCGCCATCCAGCAGCAGATCGTAAACGTTGTCATCCTTTGAGCTGCGCAGCGTTTCAACCGTGCGGTCGGGGCTGATCCGGTATATGGCGGACTTCTCCACGCCGCTTACTTCCACAACCGGCGACGTGGACGCTCCAGCGGATGATTGGTTCGCCGGATTCTTGTTCGGGTCTGTTTCTACTTTCAATCCGCTTTGGTCGTTCTCGGTATTCACGCCGTTTTCTTTGGCGTCGGTCACGGTAATGACCGTTGGCGAGGTGGCGACCACAGCGCCGCCTTGCGAAGTAGCGGTAGTACCCGGGGCAGCCGTTCGCGTAGCGACAGCACCGCCCATCGCCGCCACGTAAATCATGCCATGCGCGTCTACCGAGATGGCTCGAATTTCAGGGAGGTTTGAATCGTACAGTATGTTTCCGCTCTTGGGCCCGGTGATTTCATAGAGAATTCCATTGGGATCAGTCCCTGCGTACAGCCGGCCATTTGCGGCCAACGCCAGCGATGTGACATTAGCTTGACCTGTCTCATAGTAGACCTCCGCAGATGGTGACTTGGCAGCCAACTTATAGATACGACCCTGCTCGCCGGTGGCTATAAAAATGGACCCGTCGGGAGCCGATTGCAAAGCCCAGATGTATTTTGCCGGTGAACGCCAGATCTCCTGGGCTTGACCGCCTTCAATCCTGTATACCGCACCGTTCGGAGAAGTGCCCGCGTAGAGCACGCCCTTCGCATCGATGCACAATGCAAAGATTTCCGTCTGTTGCGCCGCCCATACAAGGGAAGCTTTTCCATCGGCCGAGATGCGATAAATCCTGCCGGTATGCCCTGTTCCCGCATAGATAGTTCCATCCGGCGCGGCAACTACCGACCACAACGCGGGCTGATTGAGCGATGTGTTCCAGCGCGCCACCAGGCCCGGCTGAAGTACGCCTTCCGCGGTCAACGATAGGTTAGACAGCTTGCCCTTCAAGAAATCTGAGAATCCGTTTACCTCCCACACCGTACTCGTAGCGGCGCAGGCAGCCAGGGACGCGACACAAAAAACGAATGGCAGACGAAGGTTCAATTAACCATGGTAAAGGTGAGAGATTGAAATAGCAGGATATTTTCCCGCAACCTTGCCTACTAAGTAAGAGACTACCTAGATGCAACGTCTGCTGATGCTCGCGTTTCTGACACTCCCGTTTCTGATTTTTGGACAAGACAAGCCCGAACAAGCCGCCCAAAAACCGGTGGAGGCCTGGCTCGCGCTGGTGGACGCCGCGGATTACGGCGGCAGTTGGGACAACGCGGCCGGTTCCTTTAAGGCTCAGGTGACCAAGCAGCAGTGGACCGACGCGGTGAAGGGAGTTCGCGATAAGACGGGCAAATGCAAATCGCGTTCTCTGAAGAGCGCTACTTACACCGAGAGCGTTCCCGGCGCTCCCGCGGGCAAATACGTGATTTTTGAGTACGCAGCCACTTATGATGCGGGCGCTTTTACTGAAACTGTGGTCGCCGCGCAGGAGAAAAATGAGTGGAAGGTGGGCGGCTATTTCGTGAAGGGGTCGCAATAGACCGCAACGAGAGCAGTCGGCTCAAATCCGGGCGCGGACCTAGTCCGTGCGTGCTTTAAACAAAATCATACCCAAAGGAACAACATGACATTAAAACGTTGCCTGTTATTGCCGGTCGTGTATACGTTCTACAGTGGCTTGGCCAACGCCGATCCTACCTCATTTCCTTCCGAGCTCTTACCCTTTTCCGAAATCTACCAGATCTCGGGGTCCGATGCGAATGGCGATCGTCTAATTGAGGGACTCTTGACAGAAGAGGGATTCGAGTGGCTTTTTTTTAATATGACCCCATCCCCAGTGAATCAGCAATTCTCAAACCAGCTGATTCAGCTTGCTCCTGGCCAATACTTTTCAAACGTTTACATTCCTACCGCGGCCGAAGTGGGGGGCGACTTCAGTCGTGTTTCGCTTCAGGTGTTTGACCCGCTTGTCGGCCTCCCGTTTCCGGGGAATATAATACCCAGATCTCTTTTAGGCGGCGTATTTGCCTTCCTAATAGGACCGCCAACGCCGGCGAGCGAGCCGCTAAATTTTGTAACCGTAGCTCCCTGTCGAGTCGCTGACACCCGAAATGCTGCCGGTCCTCTCGGGGGGCCTTTTATCGCGGGCAAAAGCAGCCGCAGCCTTGAAATCCCGTTATCTTCCTGCAACATCCCTACTACTGCTTCGGCTTACTCTTTGAATATTACCGTGGTTCCTCACGGCCCGCTCGGCTATCTGAGCGTGTGGCCCACTGGGCAGGCGCAGCCAATCGTGTCCACCTTGAATTCATCTGACGGGCGCGTTAAAGCGAATGCTGCCATCACTCCGGCCGGTACGAATGGGGCCGTAAACTTTTACGCCAGCGACGATACCGATCTGGTCGTTGATATCAATGGGTATTTCATACCGTCTTACACGGATGCAAGCTACAAGAGCGCAGGGCTCGCTTTTTATCCTCTTGCGCCCTGCCGTGTCTCGGATACGAGAAATGCCGTCGGCGTTCTCGGAGGACCTTCATCAGCGGCTGATAAGTCGCGAAATCTTCCAATGCTTCAATCCAATTGCAACCTGCCTTCCTCAGCACTGGCCTACTCGTTAAATTTCACTGCCATTCCATTGAACGGTACTCCACTCGGATATTTTATCTGCGTGGCCGACCGGACAAGCTCAACCCTTCGTCTCGACATTGAATGCGCCGACCGGAGCTGTAACCGCGAACTCCGCTATTCTGCCCGCTGGAACAAACGGTGATGCCTCTGTGTTCGTGACGAACGAAAGCGACCTGGCCGTTGACATCAGCGGGTACTTCGGGCCTCCCGATTATTATCAAGGTCTGCGCCTCTATACCGTTTCCCCCTGCCGTGCGTTTGACAGCCGTTCCAGCGGTTCCGGCGCACCTTTTATCGATACCCTGTTTGTTCCAGTGTCCGGAACGTGCAATATTCCTTCCAACGCTGCTGCGGTGGTGTTGAATGCCACAGTAATTCCCAGCGCTCAGCTCGGTTATCTCACGCTGTGGCAGTACGGGGTCAGCCAGCCGCTAGCCTCGAATCTCAACGCGGAAGATGTATCAATTACATCAAACATGGCCATTGTTCCCACAGCGAACGGTGGAGTCAATGCGTTCGCGAGCGACATGACTCATTTAATTTTGGATGTGACCGGATACTTCGCTCCGTAATTTGGAGCTTTTTCCCCGAAGTGAATGGGCTATGTCACGAGCCGGACAAATCCAGCTGACCGATTTCATTGGACGGATTCACCGATTCAACAAATATGCTTTGAGAAAGGGCGCAACCGTTCCCTGCTAATCTTTGATATCCACTTGAATGGTCTTCACACCCGTCACTACATAGCCGGCGACAGGCACTATCAACTGGCCCACTTCCGACCCGCGCGAGAATGTGGCGTTGGCATTGCTGTTGGCGGATGACGAGGGGTCGGCCAATATCAACATCACGGAAGGCGGGGGGTCGGTCAGCTCACCGCCGGGCAGTGTTCCGGCGACGGTGAAGGACGGTTCCTGGCGCCATACGCGCACATACAGCGAATCGCTGTGCCGGTACGAATTGATGGCTTCAATCAATCCCTGGGCGGAATGAAGCGAGGTCTGGCTAAGCCCGGCGAAATCGGAGAAATTCACGGTGGCGGCGTCGCTGATGGTAAAATTCAGGCCGCCGCCGGACATGCCAATGGGCACTTTGAAATCAGCGGTGCGCGTCACCTCAAAGCCGTCTTCCCCTTCCAGAAGCGCGGTGATTTGAATGGTGTCGCCCGCGTGCGCTTCGTGGGCTGAAGCCCAAGCCTGGGCCAGCCGCAATTGGCGTTTCCCATCCATTTGATCGAGCGTGAACGACATGCTTTTCAGGTGAAGATCTTTAAACCCGCCGCCGAGGACGAACCCAAGCGCCACCACGGCGTCGGCGGAAACCTGCTGGGCCAGCGCGCTGTCGCTGACAAACATGTCATGCAGCACGAGCGGCGGCAGGTTGCCTTCGAACTCCGCGCGGCCCTGAAGACGCAGCGTGCCCGCGCCGATCATTTTTTCGGTGGCTTCGATCGTCGAAAAGAGCGCCGTCTGGGTCAGGAAAGGAGTGAGCAGCCGATCATTGACAACGTTCAAATGATAGTCGTGGTTGCTCGTACTGGTCGAATGCACCGAAATGGTAACCGGCACGGTTCTGGAAGGACGGCCGATTTCACCCGCCACTGCCGTACTGCGGTCGCTCAGGATTGTTCCTATCCATTCGCCCGGGGCAGAGAGCTTGAACGAACTGTTCAAAGTGGGGATTGACGCGATGACCTCGGAATGCGCAAACGGCAACTCCACCGAGCCGGCATCCAGAAAGCGGTGCCCAAATGCGTAAACCCGTTTACCATCAACATAGGTGACCGTGCCGTCGGCCGTAACGTTCATATCGCCGGTGATCAATCCGACACTAATCATCGATCCGGGGACGATGTCAGCGGCTTTCGCGGTTGCGGGTCCGGATGGAGAGTTTTGGGCGGTCAATGCCACTCCTTCTTGTGGTTGCAGGCCCAGATTACGGAATCCTGGCGAAAGTGCCGACATAGTCTTTGTAGAAAAGCCTGAGAAGGCAAGCGGGGTAGGAATATCGGACAAATTACCAAAGGGCGACGACATGGCAGGGGAGCCGGCGGCCAGCGGCAGGGCGGATCTTCCGAGGCGGACATTCGGCGTTGCCGCAAACGTAGCACCCGCCAGCATGGCCTCAATCGGCTGGATACCTGCAATCGGTTCCTTGGAAAAGGGGAACCCCAAGGCTACCGCGCCCAACAATTTGCCATCGATATAGACGGGGCTGCCGCTCATGCCCTGCAAGACGCCGGTTTCAGCCAGCGGTCCGCCGCTGAGCCGCGCGAGGATAATGGTCTGCTTTGGGCCGAGATTCTGGAGGACGCCGAGGATTTCGACCTGGAACTCTTCGATTCGATTTCCCTGGAAGACTGTTCTACCGACGCCGCGGAGACCGGGTCGAACGTCTTTCAATGGGAAAAACTCCTGGCCGCGTGCGGATTGAGTTAGCAGCAAGAGAAGAACCGCAATCATAATTTGCCCTACGTTGAGTCCGATTTGGCGATAGAAGGTCATGCGGCCAGCGAATTATATGGTAGCGATAGTCAGCGGAAAGGGCGCGGATAAAGTCTTCCTGCTTCCGTCCGGGAGTTGCATGTGTTTAACTGGAGGAGAATCCCGCACATGGTAAGCGTGCCCGTAGCCCAAGCCCCGCAAACTGCCGCTCCGAGCAAGTTTTCATGGCCGCTGATTGCGTGGTTTGGGGGTCTGCTGATCGTTTGCTATGCTCCCATTCTTTATCGGATGGGCTGGCAATGGGCCAACGATGAAAACATGGGCCACGGGTTTTTCGTGCCCTTAATCGTCGGGTTTGTCGTCTGGCAGCGCCGCGAACAATTGCTCCAGGTTCCTCGGAAATCGAACAATTGGGGGTTGGTGCTGGTTGTTTTCGCCGCTCTACTCTCTTTCCTGGGCACGTTGGGCGCGGAACTCTTCACTGCGCGAATGTCGTTCCTGATCGCTCTTTTCGGCGCTGTTCTCTACCTGGGCGGTACCGGTTGGATACGGGTTCTGCTGTTCCCATTTGCGTTGTTGCTTTTCATGATTCCGATTCCGGCCATCATTTATTCGCAGCTCACTCTCCGTTTACAGAGGCTGGCAAGCGAGTTGGGTGAATTCCTGATCACCCTTATGGGAATTCCCGTCCTTCGCGAAGGAAATACCTTGAAGCTGCCCAGCCAGACGTTAGATATAGCCGAAGCGTGCAGCGGCATACGATCGCTGCTTTCCCTGCTTTTCCTGTCTCTTGTCTATTCTTATTTCATGGATAAGAAGGTCTGGATGAGATGGGCCTTACTGGTTGCCACCGTTCCCATTGCGATTGGAGCAAACGGCATTCGCGTTGGTCTTACAGGCTTACTTTCCGAGATCAACACCAAGCTCGCTAGCGGCATCTACCATGAGGCTGAAGGCTATATCGTGTTTATCGTTGCCCTTGCAGCATTGATAACCGTTCACCAAACAATAAACTTCGCAGCAAGGAAGATAGGAAAGGCATAGAGGCGCATGGAAGGTTTCCTCGGTTCCAAGAGTGTACGCATACTCAGCATCGTGTTGTTGGCGCAAGCTGGCGTGTTCTACGGCTTTTCGCGAAACGAAAAAATACCGCCCCGCACCCCGCTAGCCGAGTTCTCTCTTGATGGCACGGCGTGGAAAAACGTTGAAGATGTGCAGATTGACCAGGAAACGTTAGACGTCTTGAAGGCCGACGATATCCTTTCCCGGGTCTACGAAAACAAGACCAACGGCCGGTTTGCCACGCTCTTTGTGGCCTATTTCGATACGCAAAGGACCGGTAAAGCTCCGCACTCTCCCAAGAATTGCCTGCCGGGCTCTGGCTGGGTGCAGGATCAGGCGGGCATGGTGGATATAGCTATTCCCGGCCAAACAGACCCAGTACATGTCAATCGCTACATTGTTTCGCGTGGAGACAACAGAAGCATAGTGTTTTATTGGTATCAGTCGCACAACCGGACAATCGCCAGCGAATACTCAGCCAAGTTCTACACCATTGCGGATTCCATTCGCTACAACCGCAGCGACACCGCTCTGGTGCGCGTGGTTGTTGCGGTGGACGCAAATAACACACAGCGCGCCATGGACACAGGAACAGATTTTATTCAGGCTTTCTTCACTCCGCTGAAGCATCAATTGCCCGCTTAAGCATCTAATCGTTATCACCCTTTTGTCCATAGGGCTTGTACTATGGCAATTGGGATCTTCCATGATTGAGATTGATTTGAAGCCGTGGCAGACCATGGTGCTGCACGCTGAACGAACGTACCCCCGCGAATGCTGCGGAGCCATGCTTGGCCATGTGCAGGCCGACTCCAAACTGGTAACGGAAGCCGTGCCGATTGACAACGCCTATTTCGGCGATCAAGGCGACCGCTACGAACTACGCCCCGAAGATCTCTTATCCGCCGACAAGGCTGCGCGCAGCCGCGGATTAGACCTGATCGGAATCTTTCACTCGCATCCCGATTGCGACGCCTATTTCTCAGCTACGGACTTGCAAAATTCTTGTCCGTGGTATTCGTTTGTGGTGCTTTCGATCCAGAACGGCAAGTTCGATCATGCCAACAGTTTTTTACCCGACCTTGACCAGACAAGAGCGGAACCCGAGGAGATGAAATGGCCAAAATCCTGATTCCTACCGCTCTGCGGCAGTTCACCGAGCAGAGCGACGCAGTGGAAGTGACCGGCGCGACCGTCGGCGATGCGCTGAACAACTTGACGTCGCGCTATCCCAATATCAAAAAAAACCTGTTCACAGACCAGGGCAAACTGCGCAGCTTCGTCAACGTGTATGTGAACGATGAGGACATCCGCTACCTGGATAAGAGCGATACGAAGCTTGAGGGCGACGAGACACTCTCGATTGTTCCAAGCATTGCGGGCGGCGCAACCGGAGTAGCTGAACCGGAGACGGCCACTCTTTCCAAAGATGAAATAGCGCGCTATAGCCGCCATCTGATCTTGCCGGAAGTGGGCATGGACGGGCAACTGAAGCTGAAGCAGGCTAAAGTCGCCATGATTGGCGCGGGCGGTCTGGGCGCGCCGCTGGGTTTATATTTAGCGGCTGCGGGCATCGGACGAATTGGCGTGGTGGACTTCGATGTTGTGGACGCTTCTAACCTGCAACGCCAGGTCATTCACGGCACCAAAGACATCGGCCGCAAGAAGCTCGATTCAGCGGGCGACCGGATGCTTGACATTAATCCCAATATTCAGATAGACAAGTTCGATACCGGACTCAGCAGCGAGAACGCTCTCGACATTCTTAAAGACTATGATGTTGTGGTTGATGGCACCGACAACTTTCCTACCCGGTATCTTGTGAACGATGCCTGCGTGATGTTGAAGAAGCCGAACGTGTACGGCTCCATCTTTCGCTTCGAAGGGCAGGCTACCGTTTTCGCCTACGAAGATGGACCCTGCTACCGCTGCCTGTATCCCGAGCCTCCTCCTCCAGGCCTTGTGCCGAGCTGCGCGGAGGGCGGGGTATTGGGCATTCTGCCCGGAGTGATCGGATTGATTCAAGCCACGGAAGTGGTGAAAGTGATTCTGGGCGTCGGCGATACGTTGAAGGGCAGACTGCTGCTATATGATGCTTTGGGGATGAAGTTTCGTGAGCTGAAGCTAAGGCGCGACCGCGACTGTCCAGTCTGCGGCGATCATCCCACGGTGACGAAGTTAATCGATTATCAGGAGTTTTGCGGAATAAGGCCTATGAGCACACAGAGTGTACCCGCTTCGGGCGCAATCGACGTTACCGAAGTGAAGCAGAAGTTGGATCGCGGCGACAATTTTGTGTTTATCGACGTGCGCGAACCGCATGAGTATCAGATCGCGCGCATTGCTGGAGCGACGTTGATTCCGCTGGGCGATTTGCCTAAACGGATGAATGAACTCAACAAAGACGCCGATATCATCGTTCACTGCAAGTCGGGTGGGCGCAGCCAGAAGGCGGTCGATCTTCTTAATCAGAACGGCTTCAAGCACGTTCTGAATGTGACTGGCGGAATCACGGCTTGGAGCGATAAAGTGGACCCGTCAGTGCCGAAGTACTAAGCCTTTACAAGATGGTTCAAAGGACCGAATCCCTTACCTAGACCAGGGGCCCTCTCGATGGCTCTCTGGACGAAGTCCTTCGCAAGACGGACGGCATTTGACAACGGCCGTCCCAAGGCTAGATTTGCGGTGATGGCCGCGGAGAGCGTGCATCCGGTACCGTGAGTGTTGCGCGTTTCAATCCGCAGGCCTTCAAAGCGTTCTACAATGCAGCCGTCGAAAAGGACATCGGTCGGCGGACCGTTCCGGTGGCCGCCTTTGATGAGAACGGCGCGGCATCCTATGTCGCACAGCTTGCGGCCGGCATGCGCCAAATCGTCGTCACTGTCGATTTCGAGCCCGGTCAGCAACTCCGCTTCTTCGATGTTGGGCGTGATCAGATAGCTATAGGGAAGCAGCAAGCGTTTCAGGGCGTCTTCGGCGTCTGGTGAGATGAGCCGCGTGCCGTGCTTGCTAATCATTACTGGATCGACGATCAGCGGGAATGCAAACGTTCTGGCCAGCTCGGCGACAGCTTCCACGTTGGCCGCGCTGCCGAGCGCCCCGGTCTTCGCAGCCGCCGGCGGGATGTCTGAAATTACCGCTTCTACTTGCTCTTTCACCAGCTCCGGGGAGAGAGTCTCAACTCTCGAAACTTGAACCGTGTTTTGAACCGTGACCAGCGTCACAACGGCCGCCCCGTAAACACCAAAGGCTTGAAAAGTCTTCAGATCGGCTTGGATGCCGGCTCCTCCGCTGGGATCGGAGCCGGCGATGGTCAGGGCCACAGCCAGCATGGCTTGAGGGTATCTCAACCCTACTGGAAAACTTCGTTCACGCTGGTCTGGCCGGCTGAGTTAGTCATGGTCACGCCCACTGAACCAACGTTAGCAACGTTGCCATTTACCGGGAAACTTGCCTGCAACGAGAACGCCCCGCCCGCCGTATTGTTGTTGAAGAACAGCTGCTGGAAGCTGGCGGCTTCATTGACCGTAACGGGGCTGCCAATCGCGTTGCCTGACGTGTCGTAAAACGTGAAAGACAACGCACCGGCGCTATATGTGTTGTCGTAACCATTCACCGTCACTACCAGATTCGGACTCTGCCGAACGGCTGTTGCCGCAGTGATTTGTATCGCCGCTGGCGGAATTGTAAACGACTGAGTGAAGGGCGCGGTGTTTGCAAAATTCACCGTGAAGGCGATTGCGCCCTCGGTGGTTCCAGTTTGGAACGCAAGGTTCGATTGCCCATTGTAAGTAGCCGCCTGTGCTCCAGCCGCTACCTTAAGCGATAGCTGGCGGCCGTTGTTCGCGACGAAAACGACTGCCGGATCATCGGTTACATTCGAGATTGACGGGGTGAACTGCATGCTGATGGTGCCGACGGCGGGAACTGCTGCAGGCGATGCGAATTGAACTACTACGTTGACCTGCTGCCGACTTGTTAGGGGCTGCGCGCTTAGCTGCAACGAAATAGCGGGTATAGGCGAAACAACGGCCTGTCCGGTGAGTGAGAATTGCCGGCTGCCGATGGTGATCGTTCCTGTGTAGGTGCCAGAAGCAGCAGCGTTAAATGTGACGGTGAAGGTGATGGAAGCGCCGGGCTGGATGCTTATCGGCGGCGCGGGCGGCGAGCCTATCGTGAAATCCGCACCAGTAACGGTTACCGCGCTAACGCTCACGGCATTGAACGAGGTCGTGGGATTCAACACAGCGAAAGTAAGTACCGCTCCGGTACTGCTTCCGGGCACGATCTGGCCAAATGAAATCGGTGTAGCGGCCTGCGGCAGTCCGCGCACGCCCGTCGAATCCGTGTAAGAAATTTGGAGTGAATCGTCATCGCCAACGACAATCCCCCCGCCCTGCAGTGCATAAGAATTGGACCCCACAAGCAACGTTCCACTGGAGATACCGATTTGCCCGGGCGCAAAGGTCACGGTAAATGCGGCGGACGATTGGGCTGGAATGCTGGCAGGGAGTGCCGTCGTATCCAGCGTAAAGGCGGTGGCGATGTTTAGCAGAGTCTGTAACGAAATGGCCGGCGTGGCCACGCTGACAGCGGACTGATTCGCGAGAGTGAAGGCGATTTTTGTATTGGCGCTAAGCGAGACATTGCCGAAGTCGAGCGCTGTGCTGCTGCTAGGCTGCAGCGGCACTTGTGTTCCGCTGCTATTGGTGTAACTTAGCGTCAACACCGGCGCGGTAGCCGTGCCCACCAGCGTGGTGACGGCAGAGGTGCCGCTAGGACACTGTGTGGCTGGATTTGTGCTGGTAAAATTGCAGCCAGTTTGTTCGATCTGGTAGCCCACCTGCAGATAACCCGTGATGGTTCCAGTTGTGAGTGGTGAGAAATTGACCGTGAACACCGTTGAACCGCCGACCGGCATTGTTAAAGCCGTGAAAAATCCGGTTATTGAGAAGCTCGTGCTTTGCACTGCTGCGCTGGCTGTGGTTGTGATCAACGGAGAAGTGAAATAAACGACGCTCTGCGAGGTGTTGACGACCTTAAGAACGAGCGGCGTGGAACTGCCCTGCGCAGTGCTCGCTAGTTGATAGATCGAGGATAAGGGAGTGTCCGGCAAGACCCCTGTTGTGTCGTGTACATAGAACGTAAACGGCGATGGCAACGTTCCGGTGGTCTGGGCTGTGAGCGAAAACGAAAGGCTGCCTATGGCCAGCGTGCCTGTGTAGTTTCCGGCGGCAGAACCATCGAACACAACTTTAAATGTAATGGAACCGCCCGGTTGAATATCGAGAGGTACGGTGGGAACTCCGCTGAGAGTGAAGCCGCTTCCTGTTACGCCTAGCGTAGGAACGCTAATCGCGCTATTTGAGGCGCTCGGATTGGTAACCGTGAAAGACAGGCTGGAACTCGAACCAATTACCGTCTGGCCGAGCGAAATGGTTGTTCCGGCTTGAACAAGGGTTATGGTGCCGCCCGCCGCCAGATACGAGACCACCAGCGCATTTATGCCGATGGGAGTTACTCCGGTGGCCTGCAGCGAGTAGGAATCATTACCGATATTCAGGGTGGCGTTGACTACTCCGGTCAAGATTGGCGCGAAGCTGACCTTAAATGTGGCAGCTGAGGTTGCAGCAATGGTGGTTGGAAGCGCGGACGTATCGAGCTGGAACAAATTGCCGGCCGAAGTCACCGAAAGCGCGGGGACCTGTACGCTCTGCGGCGCATTATTCGACAAAGTGAAAGTGATGGACCCGGTAGCGCCAAGCGACACATTCCCAAAACTGACAGGCGTGGTGTTGCTGGGCTGCAGGTAAACGACGCCACCCGACAGCAGATAGCTTAGAACCAAGTCAGCGCCGGTTGCGTTGCCGCTCAGCGTGCTGACATTTGCAATCTGCGTAGAACAGGGCGCGGTGCTGCTCCCGAGTGTGCAGCCTTGCTCTATTTGATACGCCGCCTGAAAGTAGCCGGCTATGGGCCCGCTGGTGTGCGGAGCGAACTGTACGATTAAGTTGGCGAAATCTCCCGGTTGTAAAGTCACATTGCTGAACGAGCCCGATGTTGAAAAGTTCGGATTCTGAATACTTGAGTTCGAAGCGTTCGCTACATACGCTCCCACGAGGTAAACCGTGTTGGCCGACGAGTTGACCACCTCAAGGAATAGCGGACTCGAACTTCCTTCGGCCGTGCTTGGAAACTGATAAGTGGATGCGAGCTGGACGACCGGCTGCGATCCGCTGGGATCGGTCACATTGAAGGTGAGTGGAGAGGAGCTTTGCGCCGCTGCGACCGCGCAAACTGCCGCCGAAAGCGATATCAACCGAAGCGTCTTCATTGGCTCACCCTTACAGCAGGCAACCACGACAAATTCATATCGCGGGTTGACAGATACAAAGCCCAGTTCTGGCCGGTACTGGCGGAGGAGATATGCAACCAATCGGTCGACATACGCTCGATGGTCAAATCCGCGGCGGCCAAAGGCTTGTCGCTTAGCTGGAACTCGTGGTGACTTGTGCCGTCAACGCTCAATCCGTTTGGCGTCGGTGAAACCATCCAACTATGCTGCAAAAAGGCGCGGCCGTGCGCGGACGGCAGATAATCTTCGCTGAAAATATTCCCGGTTTTCAACGAAATCGTGACTTCCGAAACCGTTCCATCGGGGTGAACGAGCAGCAATTCCGCAGTCTCGACGGCAGTGCGTCGGATGGCGCTTACCTGCCCGTCCAGGGCCGCAGCCTGGAGACTTGTTTTTGAGAAGGAAGTACCAGTCCAGCTAAGAATCGCCGTCTGCGAGGGCAGCCACGCGAGTGCCGTGCTAAGCGGACCATCGACATTAAGCACGGGAGCAGGATCGGCACACTCGTACTCAGCGATTACCGCAGCGCCGGGACTCAACAGCTTTATCTGTCCGTTCTCAGCGATCAATCCTCCTGAATTGGAAAAGCTGGCAGCGGCCGCGGTTCCTACCGGCGTTCGACCGACAATCAAGTTGGCCGGAATGCCCCGCACCACGCGCAAGCTTCGGTCGGCAAATCGGGCCACTCCGGGCTGCGGCACGCCAAGCTGCGCGACGGAAACTACTTCAGACAGCGCGATACAAGAGAAGAGGGCAAAAGAGAGCTTCATAAGAGGCTGGTCAACAGAGAATTTCGGCGGGACTTTTAGTGGCCGAGACTGATGCTCGGGCTGCCAATCGTAACGCCGGCAGCGGCCGGGGGGGCTCCGCCGCCGTGATTGAGCGCCAGGGCCGCGCCAACGCCCAGGCCAACGCCCACGGCGGCGATGATCACCCATTTCTTTTTGTTGTTGCTGTTGCCGCTAGCACCAGTGGTTCCGCCGCCGCCCTGCGCATTCGTAATGGAGACAACGGGTTCTTCGGCGGACGCCCCGGTCTGAGCGGGGGCTCCGATCTTGGCCACCTGTGCCGCATCGGACTGCTTTGCAATCGGACCCGCTATGACACCCGGCTGCTGAATGGCCCGATTATCCGGAGGAACGCCCAAGATGGCAAGGGCCGGTTGTGCGCTCGCCGGCTCGTTACCGCTGACGAGGCTGGTTGACACCAGCAAACCGGCATGAAGTGAGCCTTTCGCTGCCGTGACTCGCATTTCCGCAACTCCTGTGGCTACGCCCCATTGGATACCCGTGGCGCTGGCTCGGCCCAACGCGTCGGTGTAGACCACCAGCGAATGCGATCCACCAGCAAAGGTTCCAGTCGGTCCTGCATCGGGCAATCGAAACGCAACTGCCGCTCCCGCGACGGGAGTGCCTTGTGCGTTAGTCACTTCGACGGTGAATCCCTTGATGGAGGCGGTATTCACTAGAGCGGAGTCGTCGTTCTGGATCAGGCGAACCTCTAACGTCGAGCCTTCGGTGTCATTCGCAGATGGCTGTGGAGTGGAGTAAGGCGATTCGGCCCAAACGGGCATAATCGCCATTAATGGCGTGAGAATAAATGGGAGAATTCGTACGCGAAATAGCATGCGGCCTCGTCAGCTAACGGCAGCCGCGCAAACTACGTGAGTTGAATCAAAACAACTGTGACGTTGTCTGGACCACCTTCGCCCTTCGCGGCTTCCACAAGGTAGTGGCATTTCTCTGGAAGAGTTTTCTCAGAATCGAGGGTCTCCTTCAGGAAATTTTCACTTACCACCCCATGCAGGCCATCGGAGCACAGCAAAATCTGGTCTCCGGAATGCAACGCGACAACGTTAGTGAAGATGCGGAGGTTGTCCGTGCTGCCCACGGCCATAGTGAGCACGTGGCGCATAGGATGCTTCTTAAGTGCCTCTTCGCTCAGCCCGAGGCGGCTTCCTACTTCCGCTACCCAGGTTTGATCCTGGGTAATCAGTTCCATCTGACCTTTTGAGAGCAGGTAGGCCCGGCTGTCGCCGACACTGCCGATTTGCAACTGCCCTTCAGCAATCTCTCTTGCCACGACCAGGGTTGTTCCCATGCCATCCAGTTCAGGATTGCTGAGCGCCGCTTGCCGGACTTTCCAATTTGCTTCGAGGAATCCCTGCTCGAGCATATCGGCGCCGTCGTTGCTGGGTGAGTTCAGCAGGTATTCGTATAGGCTCTCGGCACTCAGGCGAGACGCGTATTCGCCGGCATTTGCGCCGCCCATGCCGTCGGCGAGAACGAAAATGCCCGAATCGCTATCGCTAATGAAGTAGTCTTCATTGTTGGCGCGAACGCAGCCAGGGTGAGACAGACCAAAAGCCTCAAGCATCAAGAGTCTTGATTATACTTTCTAGCCAAGGAAAGTGGCTGGGATTTAGCCCTTGCCTTTCGGCTGAAGCATGGCCTTCAACTGCCGGAAAGCGGTGGCATCGAAGTTGGACTTAAGGCGGATGGGCGCAAGGGGCTGCGTGCCGGGAGGATTCACTTCCTTGTCCTGGGCGCGCGCCAGTAGGTCTTCCGCTTCGCTATCGTCTGGAGTATGGGTGGTCACTGCCTCCAGCCGCTTGGCCGCTTCTTCAAACTCGTTCTTGCGTAGTAGGGCCGAACCGAGATTGAAAATATAAGTAACGTCGTTGGGGTCGCCGTCCAGGGCATGCCGGTAATCGTCAATGGCCGCCGGCTGATTCAGTTGGTCCTCGGCCGCCGCGAGATTGTTGTAGACCTCGCTGAGCGGCACAATGTTCGCCACCTCGTGAAAGTAGTTGACAGCTGCATTGTAATCGCCCGCGCCGTAGGCATCCAGCCCCATGCGAAAGCGGGCTTCGGGATAACGAACATCCTGCGCGGGAACGCGCTGCAGCCACCTTATCGACTGGCGGTAATCTTTTTTCTCCCAATACACTCGGCCCAATTCATAGGCGGGGCTGACGAAGCGGGCGTCCAGATTAGCCGCTTGCAGAAACCATTTGTGCTGCTCGTCTTTGTCGGCGGCAAGCAGGCCGTGAATATAGCTCTCTTCCGCATCCAGCCTGGTCATCTTTTCCGGCGCCATGAAGCGGTCCAAAAGTGGACTGCTTGCGGGATCGATGTATTTCAAGGACTCCCAAGCCAGATGTTCTTTGTAGCGCGAAAAATCGGCCAGCTTGCCTTGTTCGGAAACTTCGGGTCCCTCATGCAGCTTTCGCAGATCGAGAAAGCGCGCGGTGATCTCGATTTGACTCTCTTTAAGCTGGGCTCCGCCGGACGGCAGCCTAGCGTCGTAAGCGCCGTAGACCACATAATCGGCATCCAGGCTCTGTCCCAGACGGATCAGGGTCGCCTTCGTAAAATTGGCTTCGGGACGGAGATCCATGCGCTTCATGGCGGCGGCGCGGTTCTCGCGATCCACTACAATCTCGTTTGTTTGACCGAACTCAGTCATTAAGGTTTCGGCCACGCTCTCGCCTACCCAGTTCAGGTCGGGGAACTGCGAAGTGTTGTGGAACCGGAGGACGAGAATCGTCGCCGATTTCGCGGGCCACGCGGCTAAGAAGAATACGGCGAAAAGTAGTACACGCGACACGCTCTCATCGTAACGTGGAAGGGCAATCGAGGACGGCGGCTTCGGCCCGTTGCATTCGGCGTGAGATGCCATACTGAGAAACGAGACGGCGATGGCAACTGTAAGCACGAGAATCACGGTAGAGCCCGGGAAGCGAGGCGGCAAGCCTTGCATCCGCGGACTGCGAATCACCGTGTGGGATGTACTGGGCTGGCTGGGGGCCGGGATGACTGAGGAAGAAATCCTCGATGAACATCCCGACTTGGAGAAAGCGGACTTTCGGGCGGTTTATCAGTACGCGGCTGAAACTGGGCGTGAAGCGAATCGCGGGTGAAGTTCCTTCTCGACGAGAACCTTTCGCCACGTCTGATAAACAGGTTGAACGAGCTTTTTCCCGGTTTAATGCATGTGCGCGACGTCGGCCTCAAGCAAGCCGACAACCGCGCGATTTGGGACTGGGCCAAGGCCAATAAGTTTGCGATCTTGACAACCGATTCGGACTTCGTCGCATTAGCGCATCGCCTGGGGTGGCCGCCGAAAGTCGTACACTTCGAACGATGCGACTTTCCTTTGCGCGTCGTTGAGGATCTGCTGAGAAGAAGTGCTGTACGGATCACCGAGTTCGAGAAGAACGACAATGTTGGTCTGCTCGTACTTCGCCTTCCGGCTAACGCTGAAACTCGATAGTCGCGGGGGTGGCCCCGCGCTGCCTGTGAACTGTTACTTGGGTTTATCGAAGTTGAACATCCAATTGATCCCGAACTGGTCGGTAAGCATCCCAAACCGTGCATTCCAGAAAGTATCCTGCAGCGGCATGGTAACCTTGCCTCCTTCGCTCAATGCGCCAAAAAGAGCGTCCTGCTCCGCAACACTCTCGCACCCGATGCTGATGGAAAAATTGTCGCCTTGCGTGAGGGGCATTCCGGCCATCGTGTCCGACGCCATGAGAAGCGTGTTTCCTTTGGCCAGGCGTGCGTGCATGACCCTGTTATTTGTTTCCGAAAAGGGCATGATGTGAAGCTCCGCCCCTAGAGACTTCTCGTAGAAGCTCATGGCTTCGCGGCAGTTTCCGTCAAAGGTTAGATAGGTGATGATCTCTTTCATAGTGTTCCATTCTATGCTGAAAGCGGATGCGCCGGGAAGAAGAGCCAAGAGAGCAAGCTGCGCGGGATCAACCGGCAAAGCGCGACAAGCCGGATGAACCGATGTTGTATTGCCCGGTCTGCAGCCAGCGTCTTGCGGCGCTTAAGTGCAAGCTGATCTGCGAAAAGTGCGGTTACTTTATGAGTTGCGCGGATTATTATTGAGGCCGGAAAATGACCCTCTTCGCCTTGCAAATCGTTCTGATAAGTGTTACGTTTCAGGCTACAGGCGGCCGTGAAAACATGACCATGAAAAATCCGCCCCATCCCGGGTGTTTCATTCGGACGGAGATCATTGAACCGGCGGGCTTATCCGTCACGCTGGCAGCGAAGGCTCTTCAGGTGTCCCGCCCTGCCCTGTCCAGTTTGCTCAACGGCAAGGCGAACCTATCCGGCGACATGGCCCTGCGCATTGAAAAGGCTTTCGGCGTGAAAATGGACACACTGATGCGAATGCAATCTGCTTACGACATTGCGCAAACCCGCAAGCGCGAGAAGCAGATTCGCGTACCCCGTTTTCACAGCGCAGCCGACATCCACCCGTGGGCGGAAGGGCCGTTTTAGCGGCCCCTAGGACACTCGATCTCAATCAGTGGGAATCTCGAATCATTCTGGAAGCCCTTCGTACGCTTGACGAAAAGTGGACGGCTAAGATTGACGGCACCGACGACGAGAACGTCCAATCCGAGTACGGCAACGATCTGGCACAGTTGCAGATTGTTCAGGAGCGCATCGAAACGGCAGCATCCAAAGAGTTTGGGTCGCATGTGAAGGAATTTTCCCGCGTTCCCGCCGCTTAATCAGCTCAAACCACCATTAAACCCAGCGGACGAGGCGAACTAAAACCAGGGAACACGCTTGCCATGTTCTGATTCCCCAACTGGTGTTTCACCAACTCGCTCAGCACGGTGCGGAAATCGGTCGTGACATTCAGGTCCCGCCCTTCGTAGAGTTGTTCGGGCTCAAGACCCGGCCAGTCACCATACACTTCGCCTCCGCGCACGCAACCACCCACGACGAACATTACATTGGCGTGTCCATGGTCCGTACCGCGGTCGCCGTTCTCGCGGGCTGTGCGGCCGAATTCCGACATGGTCACGACGGTGATGTCGGCCATGCGATCGCCCATATCGAGAGAGAAGGCCCGGAGCGCATCGCCAAAGTCGTGCAATAGGTTTGCCAGTTGACCGGTGTGTGGTTGACCACCGACTTCATTGACGTGCGTATCCCAACCGCCGACATCGGTGAAGGCAACCTCAAGGCCTACGTCCGCTTTGATGACTCGGGCAATCTGCTGCATGCTTTGGCCCAGCCGGCCCTTCGGATATTGCGCGGTGTTGCTGGGCAGGTAAGGAGTTTTTTGGATAGACTGCACCATCTTCACCGCATCGAAAGTCGCGTGGGAGGTACCGTTCAGTACCTGATCGGTAGAGGTACCGTACATACTCTCGAACGTGGCGGCCACGCTTTTGTCCTGTACTTGAAAGTCATTGAGATTGCCTACCGCGAGAGCTTCGTTCTTGCCCCGCAAGGAGCGAGGCAGGTCCGAACTTAAACTCACGGCGCGCAGCGCGGACCTTTGCGCTTCGACAGGCAGGGCGCGATTGAGCCAACCATCAGACGTAGCCTTCAGACCTGGCGTACCCGATTCCATGTAATCCTGCGCGTCGAAGTGAGAGCGTGTCGGGTCTGGCGAACCCACGGCTTCCACAATAGCTAGTTGCTTGAGATCCCACAGCGGTTTTAGGCCGCGCAGAGCAGGATTAAGGCCGAAATGGCCGTTAAGATCGATGGTCGACGCCTCACTCCCATCGGGCCGCGGAAGAGCGATGCTTGGGCGCAGCTTGTAATACGCGCTATCGGCATGCGGAATAACCACGTTCAATCCGTCCACTGCGCCGCGCTGAAAAATCACGATCAGGATTTTCTTCCGCGTAGATGGCGCGTCATTCGCATAAACGGCGCGCGACAGCCAGAGGGGCGCTGCACCCATTCCAAACATTGCGAGCGCGGAATTCTTTAGAAAAAGTCTTCGAGATGCCATTTTTATCTCCGCTGAAATTCGGGCGAACCCAGGCTCAAACCGGCTACCAGGCTGGCCAGTTTTGGAGGGCCTGCCTTAGCGTTTTGCGCCAATTGTTTTTGCAAATCATCGGCCGCGAGCATCTTATTGATGGCCGCTTTGGTCTGGTCACTGGGATCCTGATCGAGCAGCACGCGAGCAAGCGCCATAGGATCTTTGTCCGTTATCGTCTGCCAAGCGCCAACGTCCACCTTCACCCCTGGTACATGGTCGTGCGCCAGGGCGATGGCAAAGTTCATGCGATCGAGCAAACTGGCGGAACTGACCCACTCGGCATTCGCGCTCGAATAGCCCGTCGGCTCAATCTTGCGATAGAGCGGTTCACCCAGGCGCTGCACCTGATTGGCAAGGAGGAAGGCTGAAGTCACGTCGGCATCGGTTGCGCGGACGGAACTTACCACCATTTCCAATGGCGTTTTCACTTTGGCTCGATAGCTGCCGGCCGACCAGAACTCACCCGAGTAAATCATTGCCGCCACTACTTTGCGCAAATCGCCCTCGGTCTTTAGAAAAGTCTGGGCCATGCGGTTCACCAGCGCCGGAGGAGGATCATCGGCAACAAAACGCTGGGCCAGCCGCAGTGAAATAAAGTGTGCCGTTGACGGATGGTGAGCAAGGATATCGAGAACCTTCAGCCCATCGTCCATGCCGCCGCCCGCTGGGATCACATGGCCAAGGACGATTTTCTGTCCGTGATCGTGCGACTTGTCGTTGTATTCGAAGCCGCCGCCCTTGCGCGGATTAGCAATGGTCCAGCCGGTAAAGCAGCGCGCCACTTCAGTGACATCTTTCTGGGTATAACCGCCATCCACGCCCAACGTGTGCAATTCTAAAAGCTCGCGCCCATAGTTTTCATTCAATCCACGCTTGCGCGCTTTACTGTTTGGATGGCGGTAGTCCTGTTCCTGCGAAACAGATTGCCAGTTGTCCAGATAAAAAAGCATGGCTGGACTTTTAGCCGTTTCGAGAAGCATGTCGTAAAACTTGCCGAAGACCCGTGCCCGGATAGCGTCCCGCTCAAACGATGAAACCGAATAGTGATCGGCGCCTTTGTCGAGAAAGACGTTGAAGTGATTGAACCAGAAGTCGGTAAGAAGTTCCTGCAGTTGATGAGTACTGTATATAGCGCGCAGCAGCTTGGCTTCGCATAAATCACTCGTAACCACGCTTTGCGGATTGACGGCCAGCATCAACTGGCGGCGCAACGCTACAGGTGACAGCGCGTAGAGCGGCTGACGCTCCTTGCGATGCAGCGACCAGGCAAAATCAGTCAGTTTGTCCGGTGGAATGGACTCCAACACGCGTTGCTTTTCGTCGGGCTTTCCGTGTTGCAGCGTGTCGATTTGGGCGCCAGTCAGTATGTCTGAGAGCTTCACTTTCAGTTCAAGATCGGAGTCGTCATTTGGGTCTTTTGCGATGGCCGAATCAGCCGCTGCGCTCTTTCTTTGCACGTAGCGATCTGATAGGCGCACGACAATGGCCCGAAGTTCAGGGTCGTCCGGCAGGGGAGCATTGCCTCTCGCCACCGCGGCAATCATTTGAGGTGAAGGGTAGCGCAAGTAGATATCGTGAATATCGAGCCGCAAGGTTTCAAGCGGCTCTAGACGCTCCTGAAGAAGGGGGTTCTCGGGCAGGCGCTCCGGATGAAGTTGCGCATCAAGCCACTTCTTCAGCCCGATGTTTTGAATGCGGCGCACATCTTCCGGCCGAGGACCAAACGTGAGACGATCGAGAGCGTGCCGCAGCCGGTCATCGTTCGAAAGCGGACAGCTGAACGCCAGAAATTGGGCGGGGTTGTCGGCAGCTTTGGCTTTCTTGATCTTTGTTCTGCCCAGAACCGGAAACCAGAGACCGGCCACCAGCGGCAAGATCATCACACCGACGGCTTTTGAATGTCTCATGTGGCGCACTTCAAAGAACGTGAATAGAAGACTTTCCGTTTACCGAAAACCCGTCTTCCTCTTCTTATCGAACAAAACGCCTAAGCGCTTGAGATTACGAGGCTAGTTGTTTTAGATGGAATTTGGAGCGGGAGACCGGATTCGAACCGGCGACATCGACCTTGGCAAGGTCGCACTCTACCAGCTGAGTTACTCCCGCTTTTCGAGGAAGACGCAAGAGCCGCATACGGCTCCGAACGACTTTTCCAGTGTAACGCAGACACCAACAAATGAAGTACTATCCCACAGGCCGGTGAAACGCAATCGACATTCTTTACCGACTTTGTTGTTAAGTCAATTCATGTAGTTGCAATGGTTGATGTTTCGCTTGGAGGCGGTAGCCGGCAAACCCTGAAACCAACGTTTCAGTGGGGCGGTCTGCTCAGCTAACTCATTCATTTACATGCTATTACAAAGTCGTGAGAATTTTGTTGGAAGATCTTAACCCTGTGGTAGACTGATTTTGCCGAACGAACGGCGCCTGTTTTCCCAGCCATCAACCGTCATGTAAACCCCCCTGACGGGCAGCCCTCAAAGGCCGAGTATGACCTTAGGTTTTCCACAGAAGGTGGAAAACCTGTGGGAAATTTTTGCTATTTCGGGAAGCGAAGGAGCTTCGAGAATTTGATAAACGCCTGGGAACAAATTAAGAGCTGGTTAGCTGGGAAGTTAGGCGAAGGAGCATACCAGAATTGGATTTCAGGCACATCGCTCAGTTCGCTGCGGGACGGGGAAATAACAGTACGGGTTCCTAATGAAACCGCCGAGGCTTGGATTCGCCAGGAATACAGCGCACTGATTCGCGGAGCGATCCAGGAATTGAATTTACCGGTTCGAAAGGTTCAATACGTAATTGAATCCGCGGCAGCAGCGGCGGCGGGCGGAAGCACCACCGGCCTATCTTTCAGCGGACCCCCGGCTGAGGGTCTGTTTGAAAACACCGCCGCCTGGCTGAACCCGCGGCTCACGTTCGACAGCTATGTCGTGGGAGCATCAAACCAGTTGGCACATGCCGCCGCGCATGCCGTCGCCACCATGCCGTCGCGCAGCTATAACCCGCTATTTATTTATGGGGCCGTCGGCATTGGAAAAACGCACCTGATGCATGCCATTGGGCGCAGCCTGATAGATAACTTTCGCACTTTGAAGGTGGTTTATACGTCGAGTGAACGCTTCATGAACGAGATGATCACGTCGATCAAGCTGGACCGCATGTCGATGTTTCACCGCCACTACCGGACGGCCGACGTGCTGCTGATAGACGACATTCACATCATCGCCGGCAAAGAGCGCACCCAGGAAGAGTTCTTTCACACTTTCAACGAATTGTACGATCACCAGAAGCAAATTGTTATATCGAGCGATTCCGTGCCCAGCCAGTTGCCCGGCTTAGTGGAAAGGTTGCGCTCGCGCTTCGAGTGGGGGTTGATGGTGGATGTGCAGCCGCCGGATTTGGAAACCAAGATGGCGATTCTGGACAAGAAGGCCGAACAAGAGGGAGTACACCTGCCGCAGGACGTGCGCGTCTTCATTGCCACTAAGACGAAATCGAATGTGCGCGAACTGGAAGGCGCGCTGACCCGGCTGGTTGCCGTTTCATCAATGACTGGCCAGCCAATTTCGATGGGCATGGCCCAGCAGGCGCTGAAGCACCTGAACAACACTCCTGAGCGCCGGATCACGGTAGATTCGATTGTGCGAGCCACGGCGGAACGTTTCTCGCTGCAGCCGGCGCAAATCAAGATGAAAAGCAATGCGCGCCAGATAGCCTATCCCAGGCAAATCGCCATGTATTTGGTTAAGGAACTGACGCACGCGTCATTGCCTGAAATCGGGCGTTATTTTGGCGGGAAGCACCATACAACGGTGCTGCATTCGGTGCAGAAGATTGACGGCCTGCGGCAGCGCGATGAGGAATTAAACAATCTTATCCACTCGCTAATGGACTCACTTCAATAGGGTTTATGCCCTTTTCCACAGAGGCATAGAATGAAGGGTTGTGAAGTGTGTTTATGGATTTCTCTACGGTCGGTTTCCCAGATTTCACCGAGGGGATATTCACATCTTGAAATGCTCGGAACAGGTATTTCTTGCTATAATTTAGAGAGAAATCAACATTTCCACAGTTCCTACTGATACGGTTCTCTTTCTAGTACTTAAATACATAGTTTAGGAAGAATAGAAATGCCTGCGGGCGAGGAGCTCCAAAGATAGTTATGGAATTTTCAGTTAGTAAGTCCGATCTGGTGCGGGAACTGGGATTAACGCAGGGCGTGGTTGAAAGAAAGACCACGATCCCGATTCTTTCGAACATCTTGGTTGAGACGGATCACGATCAGGTATGGCTGACCGCGACCGACCTGGAATTAGGCATTCGTTGCTCATGTCCGGCGCGGATTAAGAAAGAAGGCGCGGGAACAATTCCGGCGCGGCGGCTGTTGGATTACGTTCGGCTGTTGCCCGATTCCGACGTTCAGGTGAAGTTAGGAGACAACCAGTGGGCCAGCCTGGTTTGCGGACGTTCCCGGACGCGCATTGCCGGCATGTCGCGCGAGAGCTTCCCGGAGCTTCCCGAAATGCCCGAGACGTTGGCCGAGGTTCCGCTGAGCGTGCTGGCCAAAATGATCGGCAGTACAATTTTCGCTATTTCGGCGGAGGAATCGCGGTTCACCTTGAATGGCGCTCTGCTCATTCTGAAAGACAGCGGGTTGATCATGGTGTCTACCGACGGGCACCGGCTGGCTCTGATTGAGAAGCATTTCCCGCTGCCGGGTTTGAGTGTGCCTTTTCGCGCGCTGCTGCCCAAGAAGGCCATGGCCGAGATCCAGAAACTGGCCAGCGACGATTCAAGCAAGAAGGTGGAGTTCTCAGGCAATGAAAATCATCTGTTCTTCCGCATCGATAAGCGCCTTCTGCTGAGCCGCAAGCTGACGGGAAACTTTCCGGATTATGAGCGTGTTCTGCCTAAAGAACATCCCTACATGATTGTGGTCGCGCGGGACGAGTTGAAAGGGGCTATCGAGCGCGTGGCCCAGTTTGCCGATGAACGCTCGCGGGCGATCCGGCTGCAGGTTGTGAAAGAGGAGTTTAAGATACACTCCTCCATTTCGGAAACGGGCGAGAGCGAGGAAACAATCCCGGTGATTTACGACGGCCCGGACGTGGAGATTGGTTTCAACGCGCAGTACATGCTTGAGTTTCTTCGCGGGTTGGATCAAAGCGAAGTGGAGTTCCACTTCAAAGATTCAAACAGCGCCGGCGAACTGCGGCCGCACGGCGGAGACATTGAGACAGTGTATCGCTATGTCGTAATGCCGATGCGTATCTGATGCGCCGACCTGCAAGAAAGAGTTTGATTCGCGGACCCGGCGGTTGCCAGCGCTCTAGATGACGCTGGCCTCCGTCTATGTCTGCATTGGGAAAGTATGGCTACAGTGGCTCAAAACGGAAATACCGAAAGTTACGATTCGACCAGCATCAAGGTACTTGAGGGTTTGGAGGCGGTGCGCCTTCGGCCCGCCATGTACATCGGCTCAACGGGCGAGATGGGGTTACACCATCTTGTCTACGAGGTCGTCGACAATTCAGTTGACGAAGCGCTGGCCGGTTATTGCACCGAGGTCAGCGTAACAATTCACATTGATAATTCACTGACCGTGGTGGATAACGGCCGCGGCATTCCGGTGGATATCCATGCCGAAGAAGGCGTATCGGCCGCGCAGGTTGTGTTGACGAAGCTGCACGCCGGCGGTAAGTTCGATTCCAACAGTTATAAAGTATCGGGTGGTTTGCACGGTGTCGGCGTCAGCTGCGTGAACGCGCTGTCTGAAACATTCCATCTGGAAGTGTGGCGCGATAAAGCTACGTGGGAGCAGGATTACGAGCGCGGCATTCCTAAAGCCCCTCTGGCGAAAACCGGAAAGTCGTCGAAGACCGGAACCAAGATTACCTTCCGGCCCGATCCGACGATCATGGACGCGAGTGAATTCAATTTCGACACGCTGGCCCAGCGACTGCGGCAGTTGGCTTTCTTAAACAAGGGTCTGAAGATCACGCTTGCCGACGAACGCGTTGACAAAGACATTCGTTCCGAAGAATTCTTCTATAGCGGCGGCATTGCGGAGTTCATCAAGCATCTTAACCGCGGTAAATCGGTGCTGCATGAGAAGCCGATTCACTTCGAAGGCGACCGCGATATGGTCAATGGCGGCAAACTTACCATCGAAGTCGCTTTGCAGTACAACGATTCCTACTCTGAGAACGTCTTCAGCTTCGCCAATAACATCAACACCGTCGACGGCGGTTCGCACCTAAGCGGCTTTCGCAGCGCTCTCACGCGTACTATCAACCAGGCTGCAAGCCAGACCGGACTGATTAAAGACGCCAAAGATAACCTTACCGGCGATGACGTTCGTGAAGGACTTACGGCGGTAATCAGCGTGAAACTGCCTCAACCACAGTTCGAAGGCCAGACCAAAGGCAAGCTTAACTCCGATATTCAAGGCCAGGTGGTGCAGTTGGTGAATGAAAAGCTCAGCGAGTTTTTCGACAAAAATCCCGCGATCGCCAAGAAAATTATCAGCAAAGCAATTGACGCTTCCCGCGCGCGCGAGGCCGCCCGCAAAGCCCGCGATCTCACGCGCCGCAAAGGAGCGCTCGACTCAGGCGGCCTTCCAGGAAAATTGGCCGATTGCCAGGAGCGTGATCCCGACCGTTGTGAGTTGTTCCTGGTTGAGGGCGAATCGGCCGGCGGCACGGCTAAATCCGGCCGGGATCGGCGCTACCAGGCGATCCTGCCGTTGAAGGGGAAAATTCTCAACGTCGAAAAAGCGCGCTACGATAAGATGCTGGGTCATGAGGAAATCCGCGCCATGATTACGGCGATCGGCACCGGCATCGGCAGGGGCGAGGATTTTGATATCGCCAAACTCCGCTACGGCAAGATCATCATCATGACCGACGCCGACGTGGACGGCTCGCACATCCGTACCCTGCTGCTGACCTTCTTTTTCCGGCACATGCAGGAATTGATCACACGCGGCAAGGTATTCGTCGCGCAACCGCCGCTCTATCGCATTAAGAAGGGCAAGAGCGAGAAGTACATTAAAGACGCCAAAGAGTTTACCCGCGAGATTCTCCGGCGCGCTACCGAGAACCTGGCGGTGGAACTTGCGCCTGAAGGCAACGAACCGGGCGCCAAAATTGAGAGCAGCGAATTGCGATCGTTCCTGATGCAGCTTAACGAACTGGAAGAAATTCGCAAACGCCTGGAGCGCCGGGTGAGCGATTTGCGCGTAGTGGACGTGCTTAGCGACGTTACTCTACCGATAGACACTAAGGCCGATCTGCAGGACGAAAAGAACGTGAGAGCGGTGGCTGAGCGGCTCAAAGCGACGAAGTTGGACGTTACCGTGGAACGCGAAGAGGAACATTCCGCCTGGATGATCGGCTATCGCGACCCGACTAACGCCCTGCGGCTCATTAATACCGAGTTTCTATCATTACCGGAATTTCGCAAGACCCGCGCCCAGGTCAAGCAAATAGCGCGATTCAACAAGCCTCCGTTCACGCTGATCAAAGAGAACCAAAAGCAAACCATCCCAAATTGGCAGGAATTGCTGAGTACGATTATGACCGAGGGTACCCGCGAAGTGAACATTCAGCGTTACAAGGGTTTGGGCGAAATGAACGCCGAACAACTCTGGTCCACCACCATGAATGCCGAGACGCGCACTCTTTTGAAAGTGGATCTCAACGATTTTGCCGAAGCCGAGCCTATCTTCTCTACTCTCATGGGCGAGGATGTGGAAAGCCGACGCAAATTTATTGAGGAAAACGCACTTGACGTTCGTAACCTAGACGTCTAGGTCATTCGTACCGAAGCGCTTTTAAGGGGTCGATTGAGGCAGCGCGCCGGGCCGGAAAATAACAGGCGGCGGCCGCCACCGTAATCAGGAACGCCACCGCCGCAAAGTAAGCGGTCCAGTTAGTAAACTTCACCTCAAAGAGCAGTTGCGAGAGAAGTTTTGCCACCTGGACCGCGCACACGGCGCCCGCGACGGCGCCAATAAGCGCAGGCGTAATTCCCTGCCGTACGACCATGCGCAACACAGCTTTCGAATCGGCGCCGCAAGCCATTCGCAAGCCGATTTCAGCCGTGCGTTGCGTTACGGAATAAGCCAGCACTGCGTAAATTCCGATGGCAGAGAGAGTAAGCGCCAGGCCGGCGAAAACCGCCAGCAAAGAAGTATGAAAGGCACGGAAACCCAGTTCCTCCCCCATGATTTGCTCCATCGTGAGAGTTCTGAAGACGGGGACTTCCGGATCCATTTTGTGTATTTGTTCCTGCAGGGCTTGGCTATACCTGAGCGGGTCGCCATCGGTACGCGCGGCCAAGGCCAGCCAATGATCCACACTCCGGTAAAGAGGAACGAAAATTTGCGGCAGAATCGCTTTTTCTATCTCTTGCTGGCGAACGTCACCCACAACGCCTACAATCTCGTGCCAGTCGATGGCATCGCTCCGATAAGAGATGCGTCTGCCAATGGGATTTTCTCCCCCCAGGAAAGTTTTGACAAAAGCCTCGTTTACCAGCACGGCTTTCGCATGCTCGGCGTCATCCTTGGAATTCAAGTCGCGTCCCTTAATAATGGGAATTCCAAAGGTGCGGCAGTATCCAGATGTCACTGCGGTATGGGTGGTCAAGGGCATCTCCCAGAGATTCTTAGGCCTGGGCTTGCCTTGAATCGTGACGGAAACGCCGGCCATTCCGCTGACGAACGGCAGATCTCCCGCAAAGGCAGCAGTTTCCACGCCGGGGAGCGCCGAAACACGCGCGAGTACGCTATCGGCAAAGCGCGCCCCAACGGCGGAATCCTGTCCATATCGTTGCGGCGGCAGCGAAGCGTACATGGTCATTACATGATCGGGCCGGAATCCCGGATCTAAGTTCGCTGCCTTTCCGAAACTCTGCATCAGCAAAACCGACTGAATCAGCAGCAACGTCGCTATCCCTGTCTCAATGCCTATGAAGACGCGCCGCAATGATTGCTGCCGCCGCGATTCGGTAACACGCGCCCCGGCCTGCTTCAAAGCGTCGTTGATATCCATTGCCGAGGCTCGAATGGCCGGAATAAGGCCGAAGAGCAAGCCGGTGGCGGCGGAAACTGCGATTGAGAATGCCAAAACTCGCCAATCGAGCGCAATCTCCTCGGGCCTGGAGAGGCCGATATTCGGCAGGTGCTTCACGATTCGAATCGCGCCGCTAGCCAAGGCAATACCGGCTATTGCCGCGCACAGGGCCAGCAGCAAGCTTTCGGTCATGAGTTGCTGGAAAAGCCTGAGACGTTGCGCTCCCAAAGCCAAACGGACCGACATTTCACGAGCCCGCGCAGTGGAGCGAGCCAGCAGCAGATTGGCCACGTTCCCGCAGGCGATAAGCAAGACCGAGATCACCGCGAATAACAGCAAGAGCAGCGGCACTCTTAGATCACCTGAGACCCACTGACGCAGACTCATGGCGGAGGCGTCGACGCCGCTATTTTGCGCCGGGTATTCCGCCGCCAATTGCGCCGCGGTCTGGCTTAACTCCGCATTTGCCTGCTTCAACGAAACATTTTTCGAGAGGCGCCCGATGGCCGCATACGTATGAAAACCGCGGGAGTTCTGCTTCTGGCTCAAATCAAGCGCCACGGGAACCCAAAGGTCGATATTCCTTGAGCCGAAAATATTTAAATTTCCGGGCAGCACTCCAACAACTGTGTAGAGCTTGTCGTCGAGATGGAAGCTTCTGCTGACCACCTCGCGCCCACCGAAATGGGTCAGCCAAAATGACCGGCTGAGGATGGCCACGGGCGCTTGGCCCACTTGGCTGTCTGCCGCGTCGAAATTCCGCCCGCGCTCATGCCCGGATACCCAAAACCTTGAATAAATCCGGATCACATTCGAGCGTGCGTACCAGCGCCGGATCGCCGCCGCCGCTCATATTAGAAATGCCCAGGCGATAGATGGCCAAGCTTTCAAACGAGCGCAGCCGTTTCTTCCAATCCAGCGCGTCGGCCATGCTGACCGAATCGCGGGCTTTCCGCTTTTCCGATTCGAAGATTTCTACAATGCGCTGCTCGTCCCGAACCGGCAGAGGACGCAACAACACGCCGTTCACCACACTAAAAACGGCAGTGGTTGCACCAATACCGAGAAGAGCGTGAGAAAAGCGGTAAATGTGGATACAGGGTTTTGTTGCCAGGTGCGCAGCGCATACCGAATATCCTGTCTTAAAGACCGCAAACGGAGTCCTTTGACCTTATTCGATTAAGAATTCATCAAAATGTAAGGCTGAATACGAAACAAATCGAGAATCCTAGTTTGCCATATGGGATTTTAAGGATAGGTATATACGTTCTGCTTAAATGAGTGAGTGTTAACGTTACCCTCGGTTCGGGTAAATCGAAAAGCCACCGAACGAGTTCAATCAGGCCATCCCTGGATCTTCACCTCCGATGTTATCGACGCCGCCAATGCATCGCCCGGAGCAGTGGTTAAAGTGGTCGATCAAAAGGGCCGCGCTCTGGGAACCGCTCATTACAGCTCGACTTCGCAGATTACATTGCGGCTGCTGAGCCAACACGTCGAGGCGGTCGATGAACCATTTATTTTCGAACGCCTTAAAGCCGCGCTGCAATTTCGTGAGCGCGTCGTGGCGGATTCCAACGCCTATCGCCTGATTCATGCCGAAGGCGATCTTTTGCCGGGCTTGATAGTGGACCGGTACGCCGATTGGTTGGTAGTGCAGTTGCTCGATCAGGGGATGGACTCGCTGGCAGGTGAGATAACGGATGCACTCAACAGGCTCTTGCAACCGCGCGGCATTGTGGCGCGCAATGATGTGCCGGTGAGAACCAAGGAGTCGCTGCCGCTTGAGACGAAAGTACTCGCGGGCGAGAGTCCAACCCCGGTCGAAATACAAATGAATGGGCTCCGATTGACTGCCGATTTGTTGGGCGGCCAGAAAACCGGCATCTTCCTCGACCAGCGTGAAAACTATCTCGCAGTGCGGCGCTACGCTCGGGGTAAAGCGCTTGATTGCTTTACAGGAACCGGCGGTTTTGCCCTTCACCTTGCGCCCGCTTGCGAATCGGTTGACGGGCTCGACAGTTCCGCCTCCGCTCTTGAAACAGCTCGCGGCAATGCCTCAACCAACCGCCTGACCAACATCAATTTTCGCGAAGCGAATGTTCTGGAGTATCTGCCGGCCTTGGTCAGTTCGCGCGCGCATTACGATCTGGTGATTGTAGATCCGCCCGCCTTCAGCAAATCGCGCGGCGCGCTGGAAGGTGCGGCGCGCGGCTATAAAGAAATCAATCTGCGCGCTTTAAGGCTGCTGTCGAAGGGCGGCGTCCTGGTCAGTTGCTCTTGTTCGCATCACATGAGCGAAGCGCACTTGCTGGAAGTAATCGCCGCCGCGGCTCTCGATTGCGGAAAGAACTTAAGGATATTGGAACGGCGCACGCAGTCGCAAGATCATCCGATTTTGTTGACGGTTCCCGAAACTCATTATCTGAAATGCTTGATCTTCCAAGTACTTTAAAGCACCACCCGCATATCGCCTTCCCGCTTTGTCACACGCTTTTGGTCCAAATATTCCAGCAATGGAATAGCGTACTTACGCGAAATGCTGGTCCACGATTTAAACTCCGGAACCGAGAAGCGCCGTCCCTTATGCTGAGCGAGTGAATTACGGATATGAGCTATAGTGTCGGCATGGAAGACCATATCGCCCGCTATGCGGACTAACTTCTGGTTCTTGATGAGCGTCTCCAGCAAGTCGCGCGCCTTTCTTGGGGTCGGGTATAAAGTTCTTCAAAATCTCATTCGAAGAGGGTGGCTGAAAACCGGCCTCTCGAAAGGCCTGTTCGATTCGGGAAAGTGTTTCCGTCTGTTGAGTTGTGAATTCCGGGCGATGCGACGCTAATGAGATCAGATCTCCTTGCAATTGCACCGCCGGGAAGCCCGCGAAAACAACGTCCGCCAACAATGGGTCCAAACCTAGCCGAGCTTGTGACACGGGCGCTCCCGCAGCAGCCGGATTGTTCGCGTGAAACGCAGATAGCCACGCCGTCAATTTCTGCCGTCGTTGTTCAAGCCACGTTTTCGAAACGATGCGCTGTGTTGATTCGAGCAAAATCAGCCCGGCGCTTTGCTTCACAGCCGCCCGAATTGCCTCGCTGGGGGCGCCGGTCAAGTGAACGAGATTCGATACGGTCTCGCCATTCGTACTTTCTTCAACCAGGAGTTCGATTCGTCGCGTCGCCTCCGCTTCTAACAACGCGCTCAGCCGTGCATAGGTCTTAACGCGGTTGAGCCGCCGCGGAGGAAATGCATCCACAATTGTCCCACCCGCAACCGTTCGCGCCGGTGAAGGGCGGCGTAGTATGAAGCGGTCTCCGGGCACGGCAATCACTGGTTCGAAGAGTTGTATGCGCGCAAACGGCGAATCAAAACCAAGCCTTTTCAGACTTCCCATCACCTCAGTCGTGCCGACGTGAAAAACAAACTCTTCTCTCTTCGACGGCGCATCCGTAGCCTCAATCCAATCCACTGCGCCATCAATCACGCTCGTGCCTTGAAATGTATTCGAGCGGCTCAGAACGAAACCGCGCTTGATCTCGGAATGATCGATTCCCGCCAGATTCACGGCTGTCCTTTCACCCGCCGGGGCCATATCCACGGGCGTGCCGTGCGTTTGCAGGCCGCGAATACGCGCCTCGCGGCCTAGCGGATGCACAAGAACCGTCTCGCCTACGCGTAGCGTACCGCTCCATAAGGTGCCGGTCACTACAGTGCCAAAACCTTTAAGCGCGAAGCTGCGGATCGATAGGCAATCGCGCCAAACCTCCTGGGTCACGCAAAGTAGAACCTGCTGCCAGCGCCTTCAAAGCACTGGTAAGTTCCGGAAAGCCCTGCCGAGTGACGGAGCTCACCGGAACGATGGGTGCGCCGGCTGAGAAACGACCCTGCCGTTAAGCGCTGAACATCTTCCACCGTCTTCTGCAATCGTTCGGTTGACGCCAGATCGGCCTTTGTCAAAACAACAATCCCGCGCTTTAGGCCAAGTAACCGGCAGATTTCAAAATGCTCGCGCGTTTGAGGCTTTACCGATTCGTCGGCCGCCACCACCAGCAATACCGCTTCAATGCCGCCGGCACCCGCCAGCATGTTGCGGACAAAACGCTCATGCCCCGGCACATCCACGAAGCTTATTGATTCGCCGCTATCGAGCGTGAGATGGGCGAAGCCGATGTCAATCGAAATACCGCGCCGCTTTTCTTCCGCCAGACGGTCGGTATCAACGCCGGTAAGAGCGCGCACCAGCGAAGTCTTGCCGTGATCGATATGCCCGGCCGTGCCGGCAACAAGTCCACGCGGCGCGTTCATATTACTATCTGACATGCAGGCGACTTAATTTTAACCGTCGCCAGGTAAGAGCAGTCTCTCGCTATGAAAAGTAATCGGATAGAAGAAGTGCGCCGCCGCCACAGCCGTGCCGAAGCGGGTGGTGGCAGCGAACGAACTGAAAAGCAGCACGCGGAAGGCAAGCTCTCGGCTCGCGAACGAATTGCGCTCCTGCTCGACGAAGGCACCTTTGAAGAACTCGATAAGCTCGTCCGACACCGCAGCCAGAATTTCGGCATGCAAAACACGGTCATCGATGGCGACGGCTTCGTTACCGGCCACGGCTTGGTGCATGGCAGGCAGATCTTTATATTTGCCCAGGACTTTACCGTCTTTGGCGGTTCTCTATCGGAATCGAACGCTCAGAAAATCGTCAAGCTGATGGATCTCGCCATGAAGACCGGCGCGCCAGTCATCGGCCTAAACGATTCGGGTGGCGCGCGGATTCAAGAAGGCGTGGTCTCGCTCGCCGGGTACGCCGATATTTTCTTGCGCAACACGCTGGCCAGCGGAGTGGTTCCCCAAATTTCAGCCATTATGGGTCCCTGCGCGGGCGGTGCGGTGTATTCGCCTGCACTGACCGACTTCGTGTTCATGGTTGATGGCACAAGCCACATGTTCGTGACCGGCCCCGACGTGATCAAGACCGTTACCCACGAGGACGAGACTAAGGAAAACTTGGGTGGCGCCCACACTCATAACGCGATCAGCGGCGTGGCCCATTTTCTCGCCGCGGACGATGAGAGCTGCCTGCAAAGCATCCGCGAACTGCTGACATTTATTCCCCAAAATAATTTGGACGGAGTGCCGCGCACTATCAACCAAGGATCCCGACGACCGGGCCGACCTCGACCTCGATCAACTGATTCCCGTAGAGTCGAACAAACCCTATGACATCAAAGACGTAATCTGCCGCGTAGTGGACGACCAGTATTTCTTTGAAGTGGCCGAGCATTTCGCGCGGAATATCGTCATCGGCTTTGCGCGTATGGGAGGCGAAACGGTTGGCATTGTGGCCAATCAGCCCGCACACCTGGCGGGGTGCCTCGATATTAATTCTTCCACCAAGGGCGCGCGCTTCGTTCGATTTTGTGACGCGTTTCAGATTCCCATTCTCACTTTTGAAGACGTGCCCGGTTTTCTGCCGGGAACCGAACAGGAATTCGGCGGCATCATCCGCCACGGCGCAAAACTGCTTTACGCCTACGCCGAGGCCACCGTGCCAAAAATTACCGTAATCACGCGCAAAGCGTATGGCGGAGCGTATTGCGTGATGGGCTCAAAGCACCTGCGCACCGACATCAACTTCGCTTACCCCACTGCCGAGATTGCCGTTATGGGATCTGAAGGCGCGGTGAATATTCTCTATCGCCGGGAGTTGCAGGCTGCCGGCAATTCAGAAGAGCTTCGCCAAGCCAAAATCGACGAATACCGCGAACAGTTCGCTAATCCCTTTGTCGCCGCCGAACGTGGTTATGTGGATGACGTCATTGAGCCGCACGAAACGCGGCCCAAGGTGATTCGCGCCCTACGCATGTTGGCCGGCAAGACCGATACCATGCCCAGAAAGAAGCATGGCAATATACCTTTGTGAGAGCGCAATACGAATAGAAGGAGTATCATAACGTGATCTCTCGCACAGATGCCATCAGGCGCTCGCCAACATAAGAGCCATGTCAACGGAATCCCGGAACATACGATCGCGGAGAGTCTCGGTGGAGACTGACGATTGTACATATATGTCATCATCATCATCATCATATCATCATTATGGATGGATGGACCGATGGCCGGATTTGAATGGGATCGGGGGAACCGCGCCAAATGCCTGAAGCACGGTGTTTCGGTAGAGGAGATTGAATCTCTTTTCCTTCAGCGGATCATGATCCTGCCGGATCAAACGCACTCGATGACGGAAACCCGCCTTAAAGCTATCGGCAAGACTGCAGTGGGCCGCCACATCTTTCTGGTTTTCACGATCCGCGAAAACAAGAGCAAGAAGTACATCCGGCCCATCACCGCTCGCTATATGCACGTAAAAGAGGTTCAACACTATGAAAAAGAAAATCCCGACGTTTAAGAGCGACAAGGAGGCCGAAGCCTTCGTGGAGATCGCCGATCTCACCAAATACGATCTTTCCGGCGCAAAACCCGTCCGGTTCGAATTCGAGAAGAAGGAAGCGCGGGTGAATATGCGTCTGCCAGAGCCATTGCTGGAGGCTGTTAAGGACAGCGCCAAGGCTCGTGGCATTCCGTATCAGCGATTCATCCGGGAGGCTCTGGAACACGCGGTGGAGGCCAGGAGGCATTAAACCAGTTGGCTGGCAAGACCGAGACCATGCCCAGAAAGAGGTATGGCAACATACCTTTATGAAACTTGGAACCGTGGGCAGATTTTGGACAAGACGGATCTCGGCCCTCCTCCTCGCAATAGCCGGAATGATGGCGTTTTCGACACGGGCGGATGCTCAAACGCCTCCGGCCTCGAAGGACAAATATCAGTGGCTCGAAGATGTTTCCGGCGCTCGTTCGATGGCTTGGGTGAAGGCGGAGAACGAACGTTCAGCCAAGGTGCTGGAGAGTGATCCGCGCTACGCCGGTCTACAGAAAGCCGCGCTGAAGGTATTAGAATCTCCGGACCGGCTGCCCACTCCCAATCTGAATGGTGAGTATGTTTACAACACATGGCAGGACGCCACGCACGTCAGAGGTATTCTGCGGCGCACCTCCCTTGCGGACTACCTTGCCGAGCAGCCTCATTGGCAGACGGTGCTGGATTACGATGCGCTGGCCAAGCAGGATAACGAGAAATGGGTTCAAAAGGGACTCAACTGCCTCTATCCGGGAAACGAGCTGTGCCTTGCCGGGCTCTCCGCCGGCGGCGAGGATGCCGAGACTCTGCGCGAGTTTAATCTGCGGACAGGCAAATTTGTCGAGGGCGGTTTCGTCCTGCCCAAGTCTAAACAGAGCGTCGCTTGGATCGATAAAGATACGCTGCTGGTGGCCAGGGACTGGGGCCCTGGCACCATGACCCCATCCGGGTATCCGTTCGTGGTGAAACTCTGGCATCGCGGCCAGCCGCTTGAACAAGCCAAAGAAGTCTATCGCGGCAGCAAGAGCGACATGATCGCCTCGGCTCTAACGCTCGACGACAGCGATGGGCATCAGGTGACGACTTTGGTTCGGCAATTGAATTTCTTCGAATCGGAAGTCTCATTGCTGACGCCTCAAGGAGCGGCACGAATTGCCTTGCCCGCTAAGGCGGAGATCAACGGCCTTCTCAAAGGCCGGCTGATCGTCACGCTCAATCAAGATTGGATGCCCGTAGGGCCGGATAGCAAAACCGGGAAGAAGTTTGTCCAGGGTTCGATTGTCTCTCTCAACTTAGAGGAGGTGAAAAGAGACCCGCTTCATCTGAAGCCAAGGGTTGTGTTCGCTCCAACGGCAACAGAGTTTGCCCAGAGCGTGGACACAACCAAGAATCGACTGCTGCTAACGACGCTCGAGAACGTACAGGGCCGGGTATACGTCTATACTCTGGGCGCTGGAGGCGCTTGGACAGCGAAGAAGCTGGATGTACCTGACAACCGGACGGTATCTATTGTGAGCGCCAACTGGTCCGATGACCAGTTCTTTCTGTCTATCACAGGTTTTCTAAACCCCTCGGAGCTTCTGCTTGGCGACGCCGGCGCAAGCACGTTGAAGAGCGCAAAGACACTGCCGCCGCAGTTTGATGCATCCGGAGATGTCGTGGAGCAGTTAGAGGCCGTTTCAAAGGATGGAACTAAAGTGCCCTACTTCGTAGTGCGGCCCAAAGGCATCAAGTACGACGGCTCAAATCCGACATTGCTGACGGCTTACGGAGGCTTCCAGGTTTCTTACACGCCGCGTTATTCGCCCGCCGTGGGCAAGCTTTGGCTCGAGCGCGGCGGTGTCTTCGCCGTGGCGAATATCCGCGGCGGCGGCGAATTTGGCCCCGCCTGGCACGAGGCCGGACTGAAGACTCATCGGCAACGCATTTACGACGATTTCGCGGCAGTGGCTCAAGATCTGATCACACGCCGCATTACTTCCCCGCGGCGCTTCGGCATCATGGGCGGTTCTAACGGCGGCTTGTTGATGGGCGTGGAGATGAACTCAGCATCCCCAAATGTGGAATGCCATTGTGATCCAGGTTCCCCTGCTCGACATGCTGCGTTTTGAGCACATTGCCGCTGGTGCGTCCTGGGTGGGCGAATACGGCTCGGTCTCCATTCCGGAGCAGCGGGCGTTTCTGGCGTCTATCTCTCCCTATAACCAGCTCAAGCCGGATGTGAACTACCCTGAGCCGCTCATTTTCACTACTACTAAAGACGATCGGGTTGGACCGGTCCATGCGCGAAAGTTTGCGGCGAAAATGGAGGAATTCAAGAAGCCGTTCTTCTACGAAGAAATTATCGAAGGAGGTCATGCGGCTGGCGCCGACTTAAAGGAGGAGGCCAAAACCGACGCCGTCCAGTACACCTATCTGACGCGCAAGTTGATGGACTAAGAATGAAATAAAAGCGCGATTTGGCTGTGAGCCGCGCGATTCAACCGCAACCATAGAGAATCGGGATTTTTGTCGAAGGCGTAGCCGGCGGCGTTGTTTTCGAGCGCCCACGCGCCTTTGCGGCGTTCCATTTCGAGTTGTCCGGGAGCCCATCCGGCGTAGCCAACGTAGAGGCGGAATTTCGTTGCCGCAGTGCGTGCGCTTACCGCTTTTTCGATCGCGCCCCGGTCGGTAGTCACGTAAACGTCGCCTGCAATGTGCGTAGCGTTGGTTATTTTCGAAGGCGACCGTATAAGCGCTTGCACCGCGCTCTCGTCCACGGGACCACCTTCGTAAATGGTGTCGTCGGTGGCATTCGCGTTTTCGGGAAAAGCCTTTTTTAGGGTAGCTTCAGCACGACGGTTGATGATAATGCCGAGTGTTCCTTCATCGGGATCCTGCTGTAGAACCAGGACCACGGACTCGGCGAAATTCGGATCACCCAGCTTTTCGTCGGCGATCAGTACAGAGCCGGGCGCGATGTGCTGTTCTGGGCCGTCTTGCGCTCCGGTAAGGGCGCTTAACGCGATCGCAACAATGGGCGCGATGACGAACCAGGCGAATCGGCGCGGCATGGCCATATCTTAGCTGACAAATAGCCGTACCGCGGCGGCTGCTTGTTCCTGAATGTTGCAATCGGCGCCAAAACCGGGCAGCCAAGCGACATCTGGCTCAGCCCGGAACCATGTCAACTGGCGCTTGGCGTATTGGCGGGTACGCGTCTGGCAATCGGTTATAGCTTGGCCGAGTGTGAACTCACCGCTGAGATATTGCAGCGCTTGCCGGTAACCGAGGCTTTGTAGGGCTTTCGCGGTGGCGGGAACGCCGCTGTCGAGCAGCGCTTTTGTCTCTTCAATGAGGCCGGCTGCGAACATCGTTTCAGTCCGGCGGTTGATGCGAGGGTAGAGGAGTTGCCGGTCTGGATTCAGACCCAACTTTAGAACTCGAAAGCCTTCGAGGGGCAAACGCGGGAGGCTTTGGGTAACCGACGCGGGCTGGCGAGCCACGACGGTGAGCTCGATAGCGCGGATCAGCTTCTGACGATCGTTGGCATGAATGCGCTGCGCCGCGGTCGGATCGTGAATGCGGAGAAAGCGATGAAGCGCGGCAGGACGGCTGTCCGCAATTTTCGCAAGGCGGTTTCGAAGGCCGGAATCGCGCTGGGGAGCCGGCGAGAGGCCGTTGATAACCGCCCTAAGATAAAAACCTGTGCCCCCGACTAATACGGGAAGCACGTTTCTGGAACGAATTTCGTTAAGGGCTTCCCCGGCCATGCGGGCGTAGGCACCCGCCGAGAGGTCATCGGTTGCGTCCATAACATCTATCAGGTGGTGAACGATGCCCCGGCGCTCGTGTGGCGGAACTTTGGCGGAGCCGACATTGAGGCCGCGATGAACCTGGACCGAATCAAAATTGACGATTTCGCCTGGCAATACCTCTGCCAGGTGTAGGGCCAAGTCGCTCTTGCCGCTGCCGGTCGGCCCGAGAACGACGATTAGAGGATGCGTACTATGGCGCAAATACAGGCCTTTCCGGGCTATACTAAGGGCAAACAGCCGAAACCTCCGGTTGTCAACACTACTCTCTTTCAAAGAAGCAGTTTGAATGCCCCACCACCACTTTAAATCGCTGAGTGCTACTTGTCTGCTGGCCGCCGGGCTCACGCTGACGTCTTCCCTGGCCGGAGCTGCGTTGCCGCAGACGCAGGATGTACCGAATCAGAAGGCCGGTTCCATTGCGCTGCCGCCTGCCACTAAACAGGCCAGTTCGCCGAAAGCCGCCGCTTACTATCACTTCGCGCTGGGCCATCTTTACGAGGAATTGGCCAGCACGTACGGCAACAAGAGCGATTACGTAAATAAAGCGATTGAGAACTTCCGGTTGGCGATGAAGGAAGACCCCAGCGCCTCTTTTCTGGTAGAGGACATTGCCGGGCTCTACAGTGTTTCGGGACGCATACGCGACGCCGTTGAAGAAGCACAGGCGGCCATCAAGACGAATCCGGACGATTTGAACGCCCGGCGGGTGCTGGCGCGTATTTATACGAACCAGATCGGCGATGCCGACGCCAAACATATCGATGAAGGCATGGCGCGCAAGGCAATTGAGCAGTACAAATATATCAGCGAAAAAGATCCGAAGGACGTGGATAGCCTCATCATGCTGGGGCGGCTGAACCGGGTAGTGGATAACTCGGTGGAGTCGGAAGCTTCGTTCAAGAAGGCATTAAATATCGACCCGGACAACGAAGACGCGATTACCGGATTGGCCAGCGTTTACTCGGATAGAGGCGACGCTAAAGGGTCAAGCGCGTTACTGGAGAAGATGGTAGCGAAAAACCCGTCGCCGCGAGCGCTTGTCACGCTGGCGAATAACTACGAAATGATGAAAGAGTGGGCGCTGGCGGCAGACGCCTACAAGAAGGCGGTGGACCTGGACCCGAACCGGACTGAGTTGAAATCTGGCTTGGCGGGGGATCAGGCGATGGCGCAGCAGTACGACGAAGCGCTGAAAACTTATCAGCAGGTAGCCGATGCCAGCCCCGACGATCCCACCGCTTATGTGCGCATGGCCGAGATTTACGAGGAGCAGCGCAAGCTGGACGACTCGCGCCGGATGATGGATAAAGCGAAGCAGGTGGCTCCGAATAATCCCGAGATCATCCATGCCGAGGCGCGCTTGCTGGCGGACGAAAACAAATTGCCCGAGGCGATTGACGCCATGAAGTCGGTACTGGAGATGACGGCGAGCCGGACCTATGATGCGCAGCAGAAGGCCACGCGCGCGAAACTGCTGGCGGAACTGGGCGCGCTCTACCGCAATAACGAGCAGAACGACTTAGCCGTTTCGACCTTCCGTGAGATGGCGGCCGTCGATCCCGATCAGGCGCCCCAGGCCACGGCACAAGTGATAGAGACCTACCGCTTAGCGAAAGATTATTCAAAGGCACAGCAGGAGAGTGACGCAGCGCTGGCCAAGTACCCGAACGACCGTACAATCCATATGGTTCGTTCGGAGTTGGATAGCGATCAGGGTAAGACCGACGCCGCGATTGCCGAATTAAAGAAGCTGCTGGATGGCAAGAGCGACCGTGAGATTTACCTGCAAATGGCCGATGTCTACCAGAAAGGCCACAACTACGGCGAGATGCAGAAGGTGCTCGATTCGGCGGAGAAACTGTCGAAAGATAATGATGCCAAGTCCGGCGTAATCTTCCTGCGCGGCTCGATGTATGAGCGGCAGAAGAAATATAACCAAGCGGAGGACGAATTCCGCAAGGTGTTGAATCTGGATCCTAAGAATGCGTCCGCCATGAATTACCTGGGCTATATGTTGGCCGACCAGGATGTGCGTCTATCGGAAGCGCAAGATTACATCAAGCAGGCGGTTGATTTGGAACCCAATAACTATGCGTTCCTCGATAGCCTGGGTTGGGTTTACTATCGGCAGAATAAGCTGGACGAAGCGGAGCAGCAACTGACGCGGGCGATTCAGCTTTATACGAAAGACGGCACGATTCACGATCATTTGGGCGATGTTCTCTTCAAAGAAGGAAAGCTCAAACAAGCCATCGAACAGTGGCAGTTTTCGCTGAAAGCGTTCAACGCCACTGCGCAAAGCGACGTTGAACCCGACGATGTAGCGAAAGTTCAGAAGAAGCTGGACAGCGCCAGAGTCAAGCTGGCTAAAGAGCAAAGCCCTAATCGGAATAACTAGATCTGTCCAAGCATACGCCTTTTCCGCAACTTGGCGCTAGTTCTTGACGAGGACGGCCTTCTGATTGTCGGCCCCGTGAAAATTGTCGAAAAACTTCTTGACCTTGGTAAATTGATCGGGCGAGAGCGTAACGGCTTCGGTGCGGAGATCTTCTTCCATGAGAAGCTGTCCGGCTTCGCTTTTGAAGGTCATGGAGGCCTTGGCGAATTCGGATTCGGCTTTGAAGGGCTCGGGCATTTCATCAATGGCAAATCCAGGCGGCAGCTGGATGCGAACGTGCTCTCGATAGATTCGGGCGCGCAGCAGGATGGGCTCAGAACGTTCGGCGTTCTGAGCGAACTCAGGGGCCGCAGCCATGGCTATCGATGGGGCGAAAACCAGTAGTCTTTGCATGACCTGTGCGTAAGAGTGCGAATCGAAATCGAGCTTGTATTGAAAGTTGTTATCGTCAAATCTATCTTCGGTCTCGAGCTTGGAAATGATCGCACCCTTAGCCCGTTGGTTGATGAGGCGCTGCATATGCGTTTTGTACTCATCAGTCGAGTGACCGGCGTGTCCACGCCGCTCGCTATCAGCGGGTTGGCCTTGATTGGAACTGATCAGAGAAGCCGCCAGGTCGCCTGAGGCGGTTAGAGTGGCGCTCACCGTAACATCAGTGGAGTTGGCTTCAGGCTTGGTCGCGGGCATTTTCAGAAGTCGACCTTTGTCGCCGGCGCAGAGCAGGGCAAAGCTGTTTTGTTCATACCAGGGGAGATCGCCCACCGGAGTGAGATCGTCCGTGGGATCGAAGATAAGCAGGCGCCCGATTGGGCTGTCAATCACAGTAGGTCCGGATGTGCCTTCGGGCACTTTCGCAGCCAAGATCATGTGGTTGAACTGCCCGGGCGACGGCCACGCCTCCTTCACGTAAGTTCGGTCTCCCGAGAAGATGGCAACCAGATAGGATGGCACTCCTGCCGCTTTCAGCATGGCGCGCATGAGGTTAGCTTTGTCCTTGCAATCGCCGTATTGATTCTTAAACACCATTTCCGCGGAGTGTGGCTTATATCCGCCGCCGTGCGCCAAATCCATCTCTACGGCCACATAACGAAGTTGCTGCACATAATGGCCGATCGCGCGAATCTTTTCAAGATCGCCTTTGGCGCCGCTGGTAAGCTCAGCCACTTTGGTAGAGATTTCAGGAGTAGCATAATCCTGCCCTTCCGACAATGAACTATGCCAGCGCGAGACATCGGTCCATGAATGGAAAACGGCTGCCGATACTCTCCCACCGTTGACCGGAACAAAGTTTACCGCGAGTCTCGGCCTAAGCCCACGTAAGCCAGGCGCATGTTCTTCGTGCTCCCGGTAAGGAAGCTCCTTCAACTCCCAGGTGGAAGTGGAACCGTCCACAATCGGCTCGAATGGCTCGTGATTAAAGACTACGGCGGCAGCGGTCCACCCCGCAGGCAGCGTAAGAACATAGCGCGAGAGAACAACAGGCAATTCGTCTTGGAAATCGTAATCGTCTTGCGCAAACAGAGCGCTTTCCTGCACCACCGACTCAAACGCGAAGACCGAGCCGATTTCCGGGTTTTCCGCTCTGATCATTCGATACCGGATGTCGCTGTAGAGTTCATCGTTGTCGAATGCCCCCAGGTCGACGACGCTGCCTTTATCGAAAGTCTTCTGAAAACCGCTAGGAGCAATTAACCATGCACGCAGCTCTTTCACTTGACGGCCATTTTTGTAATAGCCGGCCGTCGCAACAGCGGCCTGCCTCCCGTCGTGAGTCAGGATCTTTATCGCGCAACGCGTCACCGTGCTTATAGCGCCCGACGGGTCGACAGTCACGTGTTGTTCGTCCAGCAGCACGGCGGCCGGTACCTTGCCGGCGTATGCGGGCATTTTGCGAGTGCTGACTTCCACTACCCAGCTTGGAAAATCTTTGGAGGACGAGGCTGCCCAGAGATAGGGTCCGGCGGAGACCAGAGCGGCAAGAAATACTTTGCGCATTTGTCCTTATTGGGCCGCGGGCTGGTCGTCAAGCTTCAAGGTGATCAGGTGGTTATCGGCATTGTGAATGTTGTCGAAAATCCTCTTGATTGTAGGGTAAAGTTTCGCGTCGAAAAAAAGAACTTGGTCCGTACCGAATTTGAGGCTCCGCCGGTACATGAGCACGTTCGATTTCGAAAGCGATAGTTGCGTAGAATAAGATCCAACGGGAGCGAAATTAGTACCCGTGGGCGCATCGGGATGATCGAGTTTGTAGCCTTCGGGCAGTTGAATATCGATTGCGTCGATTTCCGACCAGGGATATTCAAAGTAAATCGATTGCGTCCGTTCGGAATCGGTGAATCGCGCACCGTATCCGGCGGCAAAAAAGTTGGGCAGCAAGAACAATCGTTTACCCGTGCGCTGGGCATATCCGCGCACGACGATGTGATAAGCGATCCCGATTGGAAGCTTCAAATCCGCAGGTTTGGAAATTTTTATTGCCGTCAAATCGAAATCCGCAAAGCGATGTTTGATTTCTTCGCGAACGGCTTCTTCGCGTTCGGCGTCATTTGTTTTGCCGAAATGTTCGCGCCACTCTGCCGCTCTATTGCCTAAATGGAGTTCATGAAGCTCACCCTCTAACACGCCGTCGGGAGAAAGCTTCAGAGCGCCCGTTCGCAGCACCTTGTTTTCTTCCGACGAGAGCATCGGGGTTTGAACAAACTCGGGCTGTTTGCCGTCGGTAACCAACGCGTAAACACCCTGCTCACGCCATGTGAGCTGGCCCGGAGGCACATTAGGATTGGTCACATCATAAAAGTTCCACTTGTTGTTCACATAGACGGCTGAATCAAAGCCGTAAATGAAGTAGCGGGACTGAATTTCGGGTAAAAATAAGAAAGTACCTCGGTCTGAGAGTTGCGCCAGCGCAGCATCGAAACCAGCGGCCTTTGCGAGAGCGATAAACGCCAGATTGATATCCAGCGGAGTACCTTCCCTGCGCCGGAACGTATCTGATGTGTTGTTATTTTCCTTCTTCGCCGCCTCGCGTTCTTCAGTGGTAATTTCATCGCCATACAGGTTTTTGAGATTTCTGCGGCAGTATTCAGCCAGGTGCGCCACCTTATCCTCGTCGTTTGCCGCTCCAGTAGTAACCTCTTGAGCGATCTGCTTCAATTCCGAGTTCACTTTCAGCTTCTGGCTATAGTCGCCGTGAATTTCTTTTCCCAATGAGGTCCAATACTTATCTTTTCCGATGTTCGAGTTTTCTTCGTAGTAAATAAGAATCCACTGCTTGGCGGAAAGCGGAGGCGGCATGTACGGTTCTTCGCGGAAGGCAGGCACATTGAGAACGGTGAACCCCGTAAAGCCGTTGGCCTCATGATCGTTCCGTTGGGGCCTACAGCCAAACGGCATAAAACGCATGGTAGGCCAACTGGCATATGCGCCGGTAACGGGTTTGATGTGGAAGTCGACCTCGTCAACCGGGAAGACGCTCTGAACTTCTAGCGGAACGTAACGGCTGATGTATTCACCCACGTCCTTTGTCCAGCGGTATTCAACGATGGAGCCGCGTTCCACGGCCGGCAGAGCGAATGCAATCGCCCGGACTTTCTGACCAGTCTTCTTTTCAATTACTTTGTCGAAGATGCTGTTCTTTTTGAGCTCAATGATCGTCCCGTCGGGATGAATGGTACGCCCTTGCACATCGGAAATGATGTTTTTATCGAAGTAGGGAATTTCAACGTTGGAATACTTCTCTTTACCGCGATCGCTGAAGATCTTGAGACGGATGTATTCGGTAATGACATTATGCGGATAGCCGAAAGTAGCCGCCTCATTCAGCAAGCGCACGTCGCGGAAAAGAGCTTCTGCGTCGGCATTAGGGTCGGTCTTGGAAGTCTTCAAGGCGAGTTCTTCGGCAGAAATCGGTCTCCATTGGGCCTGTAGGCTACAGGCAGGAAGAACCACAAGCAAGGCCAAAAAAGAATGGCGGTTGACGAGCATTTTGAAGAAGGCGGCAAGGCTTCTGCCGGCGCTTCCCTCCGTGTGTGTCGATTCTACCGTATTGCTGGTAGAAACACCGTGGGTTTATGGCTACTTGTCGGCTGCGGCACCTTGGCGCAGTACCGCATCCAGAACGCCGTTGATGAAAGAAAGCGATTCATCGTTCGAAAACTGGCGCGCCAGTTCCAGAGCTTCATCAATGATTACCGGCCCCGGAAGTACCTGCTGCCCAAGTTCGTAAATCGCCAGCCGCAGGATATTGCGATCGACGACGGCCATCCGTTCCAGCCGCCAGTTCTGCGATTTCTCCTCAATTTTCTTGTCGATATCGGCGGCGTGCGCGGCCGTGCCTCGGGCCAGTTCTTCCATGAACTTGTCGGGCTTGAGCTGCTTATCTGAAGCGTCCGACTCTTCGGAATGAAGCGTGTCGTAATAATGGGCAATCGCACGGTCTACCGGTTCGCCCCGCATATCCCATTCAAAGAGCACTTGCAGAGCGCGCTTACGCGATCGGTGGCGGGCAGGCATCGGTTAGCGCCGGTCCTTCAACTGCTGAATCAGGTTCGCCAGTTCGATGGCCGCTTCGGCTGCCTCGGCACCTTTATTGCCGCTCTTGCCACCGGCGCGGTCCATGGCTTGCTGCATGTCATCGGTCGTAAGAACGCCAAAGGCCACCGGAACGCCCGTATCCAGACTCACTCGGTTTAGCCCGTCAGCAGCGCCGCCAGCCACGTATTCGAAATGCGGAGTGTCGCCGCGGACAACTGCGCCCAAAGCGATAATGGCATCGCACGTCGGAGCCAGGTGCTTTGCCGCAACGGCGAGTTCCCAAGCGCCGGGCACTTTCACAAATTGGATGTTTTCGTGCGGACAGCCATGTTTCTCCAGCACCTCTAAAGCACCCTTTGCCAGTTCCTCGGTAATGAACTCGTTAAAGCGGCTGACCACGACGCCAATGCGTAGTTTGCTGGCGTCGAGAGCGCCTTGGAAAGTTCTATATGGCATGCAAAGAGCGGGTAGATAGCAGGTTCGCTATGGGATACTTGGATTTTAACCCTACAGTCTACCGCAACATGGACCCCCGCTTTATTCGGAATTTCTCCATCATTGCGCACATCGATCACGGAAAATCTACGCTCGCCGACCGCTTGCTGGAGTACACCGGAGCGCTGTCGCAGCGTGAAATGATGGACCAGGTCCTCGATTCCATGGACCTGGAGCGCGAGCGTGGAATCACCATCAAGGCTCATGCCGTAAGGCTGAACTACAAGGCCGACGATGGCAACGTGTACGAACTGAACTTGATTGATACGCCCGGGCACGTCGATTTCACTTACGAAGTGTCGCGCAGTCTCCAGGCCTGCGAAGGAACGCTCCTTGTGGTGGACGCATCGCAAGGCGTGGAGGCGCAAACGCTGGCGAACACTTATCTGGCGATCAATCACAATCTGGAGATCATTCCGGTGATCAACAAGATCGATCTGCCATCGGCCGAGCCTGAGCGGATTCGCGAACAGATTGAGCAGTTGGTCGGCCTGGACGCAAGCGATGCGGTGCTGGCTAGCGCGAAGAACGGCGTCGGAATCAAGGAAATCTTAGAGGAAGTAGTCAGGCGCGTTCCTGCGCCGAAGGGAGATCCGGAAGCGCCGCTGCGCGCTCTCATTTTCGATTCCTGGTTCGATCCCTACCGCGGCGTTATTATCCTCACCCGCATTGTTGATGGAACGCTGCGCAAAGGGCAAAAGATCCGCTTGTGGTCGAACGGCAGCGTCCATGAAGTGGATGGTCTTGGGTTCCAGTCGCCCAAGCCCGTGGCTTGCGAAGAGCTCACGGCCGGCGAAGCGGGATTTATATTCGCAAACATAAAAACGGTTTCCGATGCGAAGATTGGCGACACCATCATGGACGACGCGAATCCGGCGGCCGAACCGCTGCCCGGCTTTCAAGAGATTAAGCCGATGGTCTTCGCGGGTCTTTACCCGATTGAATCGCACGAGCATGGCCTATTGCGCGATGCTCTTGAGAAATTGCGGCTGAACGATAGCGCCTTTAATTTCGAGCCTGAGAGTTCGGTGGCGCTCGGGTTCGGATTCCGCTGCGGGTTTCTCGGCCTGTTGCATTTGGAGATTGTGCAGGAGCGGCTGGAACGCGAGTTTCAGATCGACCTGATTACCACGGCTCCCGGCGTTCGGTATCAGATTTCGACGACCGCCGGCGAAGTGGTGCAGGTTGACAATCCGCAGAGGTTCCCCGATCCGTCGTCGATCGAAAAGATCGAAGAGCCCATCATCGACGCCACCGTGATCACGCGCGAAGAGTACATCGGCGAAATTCTGAAGTTACTCGAAGAGAAACGCGGCGTTCAGAAGAAATTCGAATATATTGGCGGCGGACGCGTGCTGTTGCTGTATGAGATGCCGCTGAACGAGATCGTGATGGATTTTTACGATCGGCTGAAATCGGCTTCGCGCGGCTATGCATCGCTCGATTATCACCTTGCCGGGTATCGCGTTTCGCCGCTAGTGAAACTGGACGTTCTGGTGGCGGGCGAGCCGGTGGATGCCCTCTCCATGATCGTGCATCGCGATTTCGCCTACGAGCGCGGCAAGACGCTGATTGAGCGGCTGCGCAAATTGATTCCCCGTCAAATGTTCGAAGTGGCCCTCCAAGCCGCGATTGGCAACAAAATCGTTGCCCGCGAAACCATCTCCGCCATGCGCAAGAATGTGCTGGCCAAGTGTTACGGCGGCGATATCAGCCGCAAACGCAAACTGCTCGAAAAGCAAAAAGAGGGCAAGCGCCGCATGAAGCGTGTAGGCCGCGTGGAGATTCCACAGGAAGCGTTCCTGGCTGTTTTGAAGGTTGGGGATTCGGGGGATTAGTTCATGCAAGCGGAAGCTCACGTAAACGGGACAAGCGATAACGGAAAGACCAATTGGGCGCTCATTTTAGGCCGATGGGATATTTCCCAAGGCATCCAGAAATTTCGAGGCGAGGGCTTAAACGCTGTAGCTTGAGGTCAAGCTCTTCCCATAGGCTTGGCGGTAAGTAGTGTCGCAATGCAGACGGGTCTCTGCGGAGTAAAAATCCGATTTTCCGCTCCTTTCGATAGTCAGAGCGAACAGGCTGGCGGGATCGTTCTAGGATACCGTTCCCCGGAGCAGTCCTATATATTCGTCGAGCTCGGCGCCTCACGCAGCGCGTACTCGGTTGGAGAGTATGTGAGCGGTCTCGGGTGGAGACCTCTGGTTGCCGCCGGTCAAATCGAAAATCTTCAAAACGATCGGGACTATTTGTTGGAAGTAAATCTATCCGGCCAGGAATTGAAGGTCATAGTCGATGAGGTTCCCGTACTCCACCATCTCTTGTCTCACCCTCTGGAAGGCCGGCAGGTCGGCCTGATAGCCACGGGAAACCAAGAGGTTTCGTTTAGCCATTTCGAGGTTAGGGGCGGCAGACCGAGAGCTTTCGTTATCATGCAGTTCGGAGAGCGCTATGACCAGGTTTACAGGGAGGTCATTCAGAAGCAGGCGGAGGCCGCCGGATTCCACGTGGTCCGTATCGACGAGAAAGTCGGCCCTGGGGTAATTTTTCAGGACATTCAGCGAGAAATAGATCAGGCGGAGGTTGTGATCGCAGAAATAACTCCCGCTAACCCAAACGTATACTACGAAGTTGGATATGCTCATGCGCTTGGCAAACCCACGATCTTATTGGCGCAGCGCGATGCGCAATTGCCATTTGACATTCGAAGTTTTAGGGTAGTTTTCTACAACGATACGATCGGCGGCAAGGCGGAAGTTGAGCGGAACTTGAGTAAGCATCTGGAAGCAATCACCGGAAAGTGACCCCCAGTTGCAGGCTGGTGGCCGTCGAATATTGCCAAGTCTGGCACGGCAGTGTTCAAGGTCGACATGGCAAACTGAGAAGGAATTGACGCGCCTCTTACTCCTGTTGCCGCTCTTCTGCTGGTCCATCTCGGCACGCGCATCCACTCCCGCCCAGTTTGTCTGGCTATCCGATATCCACTTCAACCCCATCGCCGACCCGGCATTGGCAGATAAACTGGCCGCCGCCGAACCTGCTCAGTGGGCGGCTATTCTGGCCGCTTCCTCGTCCGATTTCGCGCGCTTCGGCCAGGACACAAACTGGCCTTTGTTCTCGTCAGCCATCGCCGAAATAAAAAAGGTGCAGCCTAACCCGGCCTTTACGATCGTGACCGGCGATCTATTGACTCACCACTTTCGCGAACAGTTTGGTCGCTCTGCATCGAATCATGACGATGCGGCGTTTCGCCAGTTCGTGCGCAAAACCATCGAGTTTATCGGTCTGCAGCTCAAACAAATATCGGCTCGAACTCCGGTGGTCGTCGCCCTCGGCAACAATGACGAAGAATGCGGCGACTACCAGCTGCAGCCGCATGGCGCGTTTCTGGACGACACTCGGGCAGTCGTCTCCGGCCTGGCGGACATCTCTAGTGAGCCGTCGTTCGCTGAGACGTGGATGGCTAGCGGCAGCTACAGCATGAAGCATCCGGCGCTCCGGCATTACCGGCTGGTGGTCATCAATACCGTGCTCTTCTCAACCAAATACCAGAACGGGTGCGGTGACGCCTCGAATGATCCTGGGCAAGATCTTCTTGCATGGCTTCGCTCCACCCTTGCCGACGCCAGGCAGCAGCATGAAAACGTCTGGCTTGTCTATCATGTTCCGCCCGGAATGGACGGCTACGCTTCGTCGCGCCAGGGTGCTGCCGTACCGCTTTGGAAAGCCAGCTACTCCCAGGCATTCGACGACCTTACCGCAACTTATTCTGACGTGATTACGGCGAGCTTTGCCGGTCACAATCACGTTGACGACTTCCGGCTTGTTGGACGTCCGGCATCTCACGAAACACTCGTGATGATCGCTCCGGCCTTGAGTCCGATCATCAAGCAAAATCCCGCTTTCCGCCTAGTTACTTTAAAGGCGGACGGTCGTCTTGCCGATCAGTCAACGTACTATTTGAGCAATCCCGCAAATGCCGGCGGCGAGGTCCAGGCAGACTGGAAATTGGAGTACAGCTTCGACCAGGCCTGGCATCTGCATGGCCTTGATTTCTCGAACTATCGAAAACTATATGATCGGATCGAAACGTCGCCACAGACCCGCGACCGCTGGATGCTCTTTTTCTCAGCCTCTCACCCGGAAGGAGGGAACATCACGCCCGCCAACTTCCGTGCGTTCTACTGTGCCACCGGCCACACCACCGTTGCCGGTTATGAAGCCTGCCTCTCGGCAAAGCCCCAGGCATCCTTAACAATGCCTTCTAAATCGGCCCTCTTCGGCTTCCATCCCAGCGCTTTCTGAAGCTTCCTTGAATCCGCCACTAAACTTGGCGGATCTCCTTCGCGCCTCGGCCCCATAGTGAACGGCACTTTCTTCCCAGTCACCTTCTCCACCGCCGCCAGCACCTCTTTGACCGAACTTCCGCTCCCCGTCCCTACATTGAACACTTCCGACTCCCCGCCCGTCAGCAGATGCTCCAGCGCAAAAATATGCGCCTCCGCCAAATCGCTCACGTGTATATAGTCGCGAATGCAAGTTCCATCCGGCGTCGGATAATCGTCTCCGAATAGCGTCACTGGCTTACCCGTCTGCATCGCCTTCAAAATCAGCGGAATCAAATGCGTTTCCGGATCGTGTCTCTCGCCCAATCCGCTTTCCGGATCAGCTCCGCAGGCATTGAAGTACCGCAGCCGTACACTCCGAAATTCCCGATACTTATCCAGCCATTCGAGAATCTTCTCCACCATCACCTTCGATTCGCCGTAAGGATTGATCGGAGCATACGGCTGATCTTCGGTGATCGGCACCTTCTCCGGTATGCCATAAGCCGCCGCCGTCGACGAGAACACCAGCCTCCTCACGCCCGCTTCCAGCATCGCGTCAAACAACGACAACGACCCGCTGACGTTATTAATGAAGTAAAGCTCCGGTCTCTGCGTCGATTCACCCACGGAAATATAAGCCGCAAAGTGAATCACCGCTTCTATTTTTTCGTCTTTCAACAGCTGAATCAATTTCTGCGTATCACGCAGATCCATTTGCCTAAGCAGGCTTTCAGGAACGGCCTCCTTATATCCCCGCGAGAGGTTATCCGCCACAACTACCGAATGACCGCTCTTCTCCAGGAAATAACGAGTATGGGAGCCAATGTATCCAGCCCCGCCGGTTACGAGTATCTTAGCCACGCCTCCGAGTGTAGCCAACCGGCAAACGTGGGGACTGACAACGAGTTTCCGCCCCCAAGTCTTCTACTCTCTCTACACTCCGTCGGATCTACAAATCATTCCAAACCAGCGGAAAGAGCTTCTCAACTACTTCCATCCGCAAGAAAAGCCGCTTCTCGGAAAAGCCGATAAAACCGAACTCCTCATAGAAACGCCGCGCGTTATCATCCTTCGCGTCCACCACCACGCCGACTGAAGCGATTTTCCGGCTCATTACCAGCGCGACTTTCAAGGCATCAGCCAAGAGCAGTTCCCCAATCCCCTGACCCCGAAACGTTACATCACGCGCAAGCCGCCCAATAAGCGTAGCTCCGACCGCCGGGTAACGAGGCAGCTTGAGTTGCTTTACCAGTTCGGGGGGAAGATCATCCACCCGTACATTCGTCGAAGAAAGCGTATAGAAGCCCGCAATCCGGTTATCGCCCGAAACCAGCACGTAAGGCACGGCGACACGTTTCTTAGCATCTTGGCGGGCCTGTTGTTTCAAATATCGGTCGAGAGCCTCGACGCCACACGAAAACGCCGCCCGAAGCTTGTCATGCTGAGCGCCGAGCAGCTCAATGTTCCTAAACTGCTGAGGTGGAACCTGAATAGCTTTAGCCTGGAAACGTCCGCGCGTGCCGCTCTGCGGCCTTTCGCAATTTGGCGTTTGGCGCCATCGGTGCTTTCAATAAAGTTTCCACAAACGCCACCCTGTCGCGATACGTCATTTCCACAAACTCTTTTTCTTGCACGGTCCGTTTCGCGGCTTCGATGGCGCTGTTGACGACAAATTCCGTTAGCGTACGGCCTTGAATACTAGCAGCCTTTTGAAAGAGGTCTTTCGTTTCCCGGCTGACCCGTGCTTCTAAGCGCTTATTTCGCGTCGGTGTTTTATGTTCAGTAACCTGCATTCTTAAGTCACTCACTATTTATAGCGTACGACATCTCGCCGTACATCTCAAGCTCGTTCCTCGTCATGGCGGCGAGGTACTGCGGATTCTTCGTTGCCGGTTGATCCCCACCTATCGGAACAACATCCGCGCGGTCGTAGCAACCAGCGCATGCGTAACCATTGGCGCCCTCACACTGCCGGTTCGCCAATACGCAACACCGCAAACTACCCCCAGCACCGTAGTCACAATCGCATCGCGCCAATTCGGATATTCGTGAAACCATAAATGCGAACACCCATAAAGCGCGGAAGACAAAATCACCGCCACCGCCGGCGCGCTCCACGCAGCAAGAATCGCCTTCATTACAACCCCTCGAAAGAACAGTTCCTCGCTCAGCGCCACCACCCAAAAAATGCCGAAAAACTGCGCCGCTCCCAGCCCGGCCAATCGCCACCACGGTCCGGCCGACGGAGCAAATCGCAAATCGTGCAATGCCAGCGCCAGACCAACTAAAGGCGCTACTGCCATCAGATAATAAAAAAATCCGGCTTTCCACTCCTCTTTCCGCGGCCAAGGTCCGAACTCTCCGGGGTCCCACGCCCGCAGCACCAGCAGCGCGACAATTCCTACTCTGATCCACGTTAGATGGCCCAGCACGTCTCCAATGTGAAGCTGCCCGTCCGGCTCACGATAAATCCGCGCGAATACCTTGGTCACTACCGGGGCGGCCGCAATCACCAAAAATCCGAAATCGTAAGCCATCCTTCTCGGCAAAACCGCATGCCAGAAAGAGAAAATCGCCATCAACCCGGCTAACAGGTAGAACGCATTGCGGTCAAACGTCCCAGCACGTAAACTGAAGATAAGGTATGGAATAAGCGCGCTCAGCCACAACAGCGCGGCCTGCAGCCTCGCCGGGCGAAATGAACCGAACCACTCGCGCGTCTCTGGGAATAGCGATCCTAAGTAGAAGATTGCTTCTATCGCGAACGCCGGAAATGCAGCCGAAAAGATCCATTGGTTCCCAGGATGTTGTCTGGAGTAAACGTACGCCGCCGCAGCCAACGCGACCCAAGTACACGCTAACACTATGAAAAAAGGACGCATTGTCCGAAGCATCGCCCTCATCGTAGCATCGGCTTCACTCGTTGCCGCCGCCGAGCCGCCGGCAGGTTTTCTCCGCAAAATTGCCGAACGTGAAACCGAAAATGCCCACGCCCGCGAAAATTACACCTACCGGCAATCGGTCACCGTCCAGGAATTCAACATTCAGGGTGCGGTGACCGGCGAATACTCCGAGACCCGCGACATTACTTTTGAACCCAACATGACCACGCGCATTGAGCAAGTGGTGAAGCCCGCTCACAGCACTCTCACGCGCGTTCGCCTTACTCAGGAAGACTACAATGACATTCGCAATATCGAGCCCTTCCTGCTCACCACCAGCAAGATTTCCCTGTATGAAGGCCGCTACCGGGGTGAGGAAACCGTCGACGGCACGCTTTGTTTCGTGGAATACGTCCGTCCGCGCCAGATTCTAGCGGGCCAGCGCTTTTTCGAAGGAACGCTCTGGGTGCGCGCGAACGATTTTGCCGTCATCCGCGCCGAAGGCCAAGCTGTTCCGCAGATCGACACTCTGAAGGAGCAGAACCTCACGCCGCATTTCACCACTATCCGGCGCGAGATTGACGGCAAGTGGCTCTTTCCAGTGGAAACCTATTCCGACGACACCCTCTTCTTCCGCGACTGGCCGCAGCGTATCCGTACCGTCATCCGCTACATGAACTACAAGCACTTCGGCGCCGACTCGACCATCACTTTCGACCAGCCCACACCGGTTCCTCCGCCGGCTGATCCGAAACCTCCCGTTCCCAACCGGTAGATCCCAAAACGGTACCGAGCCGTGTTTCAATCCCGGATTGAACTCCGCCAAAGTTTGATCGATAGCAGTAGAACCTTAGACTTACAGATGGTCCCAAGCATGCCTTTATTCGAGCATGAACCTCTGGATGCTTCTCCTAGCCGCGCAAGTAATCGTAGCCTTAATAGCCTTTGTTCGTGGACTTGGACAAGATTCCCGCTTCGAAGACGACAAGCTCAACTACCGCAGCTAGCGTTTCGGAACCATGCGCGGTCGGCAATCGGGCCGCGAAAGCCATTGTTTCTCTTTTAACTCTCGATTGGCGGCAACTCACGGGGTTTACGCAGAGATAATTGTGCGTATGCCTTCGCGGCTCAGTTGGATTGTCCTGCTCGCTGCCGCTCGGATGCTCGCGCAGCAATATCCTTTTCAACTGGTACCGAACTCGCCGAAAGAAGGAACCTTGTTGGAAGATAGCCGCGGTCGACTCTGGGTCAGTTCCCCAGGCGGCTTGCGCTATTTTGACGGCGCGACTTTTTATCGCTTAAGTGCGTTAGACGGAGGAACAGCGCTCACCGAGGATAGCGAGGGCGGAATCTGGATCGAGTCGGACGGCGGACTATACCGTTATTATCGTGGAAAAGCGGAGCAGATCGCAAAAGGAATCGGCACCGCGCGGAGCGCTGTGGCAGTTGGACCCGGCACGCTGCTCGTCAGTATCGGGCCGAACGACGTCAATCAAGACGCGTGGCTTTTCAGAATCCAATACCACCAAGGTTCCTGGAACATCGAACGGATTATCGACCTGCAGTCGGCGGGTGCTCTTACCGTCGATAACAAGGGTATGCTCCTTTTTGTTTGCCGGCCCGCATGGTGCGAGGCAAAGGTTGAGGACATCAAGCGATGGCAAAGTGGTGCCGAAGTCCCGGTCATCCGCCACCTATTGCCGACGCCGTCGGACTATGGCGCGGTGAAGGTCATTAGGGACCGCTCGGGCTGCGTGTGGATGCGCTCGGAACCACACGTGGAATATCAATGCCCGAACGATCCCGGACAGCAAACGCTACCGTATGAGATCGCCTCTATGAACCCAAGGGCCGACATTTCCGAAGCAAACGATGGATCGATCATAATCGCCAGTGCCTCATCTCTTGCGGTCGGACGCCCAGGAAGATTCGCGATAGCCTATCCGTCGAACGGGCTCCCGGCCGCGCTCTACGCCATACAAGGAAAAGACGGGACAATTTGGATCTCCAGCACGCAAGGGCTTTACCGATTTCCCTATCCGTTCCGCCTGGAATACTGGACGGAACGCGACGGCTTAGTAACTCCAAATTCCATAGCCCGCATTGGTGATCGGACCTTCGCGGCCTCGGGCCGCGGAATCTCTATTCTTCGCAAGGATAGGGGAGCCTGGCAGCCGCTTTCACTCCCCGTTAATTTTGAGCCATTCTGGCATCTGCTCCCCAGTCAGAACGGAACCTTACTGGCCGCTGCTCCCGACGGCATGGCGGAGATTCGTCCCAACGGGACAATCGTCGCACGGTCCCCGCCAGGCTCGGGACTATGGGGTGCGCACTTGGCCCAAAGCGCAGACGGGCAGATTTGGCTGTCAGGCTTCGGCATTGACCGCGTAACGCGCAGAGGCAACTCTTTCGTTAAGGAGCCGGAGAATGTGCCTCAACCACTTAAAAATGGGTTGGACATCGAATTCGAAAAAAAGACCGGAAGGCTCGCGGCCTGCTATGCCGGCGGATTAACAATCAGAGAGGCCGGCGCATGGCGAACCATAACCACGAAAGAAGGACTCTTGCAGAACCCTTGCCGCTCGTTTGCAGTTCATCCGAACGGCGATATCTGGTACGGGTACAATGTCATGCCCGCCTTTGCCCTGGTGCGCGAAAAGGCAGGCGAGCCGACGATTGTCCGGCAGTTTCGTGGAGTTGGCGAAGTTGGCGCGGCCACAGCATTGTTTTTCGATGTCGATAATCGTGGTTGGCTATGGCGCGGAGGACCGGATGGGGTCTATGCAGCCGATCCAGCATCCGCCAAGACCGGTACTTGGCTGCACCTGGACGGGGTAGACGGCCTGCCGGCGCTCTATTCGAACCAGCAGAGTTTCTATAGCGACTCGGACGGCTCAGTCTGGTGGGCAGCCGACAACACCATCACGCATTTCAATCCACCTTCGGATTTCATTCATCAGAAAGTTGCGCCTCAAGTAACCGTCTCGGGTTACTCGTGGAACAGTAACGAACCAAAGTTGGCCGATGAGGTGCAGTCATTCCCGCACGGCGCAACCGTCACAGCGCACATCGGCTCTTTGCAATTCGACCGGCGCAGCGCCCTACGCATTCGTTATCGCCTGCTTCCGGAGCAGTCGACATGGCGCGACAGCCGCAATCTCGACTTGCCTTTGGGAAAACTTCCCTGGGGCGGGCACACCTTGGAAGTGCAGGCGCGGCTCCTCACCGGGCCGTGGTCCGTCACCCAGCGCCATTCGTTTAAAGTATTGAAGCCAGTTTGGCTGTCTTGGCCCATACTCTTGGCGTGCGCAGCCAGTATTTTCACTGCTGGCGCGACCAGTTACAAATGGCGCAAGAAACGCGCGGCAAGAGCAAAGAAGGCGTTCCCAGATCTGGCCGAGTGGCGCTTTGCCGCGCTGTCGCCGGAAGCTCACCAATTGGACGGGACGGTTCTGGATTCACGTTATGAGGTAGGACACCTGTTGGCGCGCGGCGGCTTCGCGGCGGTGTTCAAAGGGCGTGATCTCCAGCAAGGAAACGCACCTTGCGCCATCAAAGTCTTCCGCCAGGAATTGGTGGACAAAGCTTGGATCGCGCGGCGGTTTCAACAGGAAGTTTCGGCTCTGGAGCAGATCCGCCATCCGAACGTGGTCAGCATCCTCGGTCACGGGACAACTCCGGGCGGCGCTCCTTACCTCGTCATGGAATTCATTGAAGGCCAGACACTGCGCGACCTTTTGGAAACAGGCGCTTTGCCGCTGGCGCGCGCGGGAACTTATCTGCGGCAAGCCGGGAGCGCCCTCGACCAGATTCACGCCCGCGAAATCTGCCATCGCGATTTGAAACCTGAGAATCTGATGATCCGGTCAAACGCTCCGCCGGATGGCGATCTGGTGCTGATCGATTTTTCCATCGCCATCGTCAAGGAACCCGACGAAACTATTCACGGTTTGTCGCGCGCGGCGGGAACCCTCTACTATATGGCGCCCGAACAGGGTATCGGCTACGCGAGTGCCGCCAGCGACATTTACAGTCTGGCCAAAATTACGGTCGAAATGCTGACGGGTTTGCGGCTGAATCTGCTTCTGCCCGATGCGTCTATGGATCTTCCCCAGCGGCTGCATGAGCTGTTAGTGGGCAGCGGATTTGGGCTTTCAGCGGAATCGATTCAGTTGCTCAGCTCGGCCCTGGAATTCAACCCAGCCGACCGTCCGCAGAGCGCCCTCGGATTCGCTGGCCGCATCGCGCAGGATCTTGCGGGCTAGCCGGCGAGCGGTCCTTCAACCAATCGCGGCCTTTCACCCAGAGGTGACGGATCTGACGCGGGGTCAGCCCGGTGATCTCGGCTATTTCATCGAGAGTAAATCCAGCAAAGTAGTGCATGTCGACAACGCGGGCCGATTCGACGTGCGCCTTTTCCAGCTGCTCCATAAGCAGATCCATTTCGACCAATGCCTCGGGTCCCGCATCGCTGTGTTCCTTGTCCAAGGAAACTTTCTCAAAAGAAGCCGGCACTTCACCGCTCCCTCTCTTTTGCGCCAGGCGTTGACGGGCGAAGTCCACTAACACTCGGCGCATGGCTAATGCGGCGATGGCGTAGAAATGCGCCCGGCTGTTTATTTGCCAGCCGCCCTTATGCAGACTGCGCAGCCATGCTTCATTGATTAATTCATTGGGTGTGACGGGCGCGGCGTGATGCTCCCGGCCCAGCTCGCGAACCGCAATCCGGTGAAGTTCGGGAAGAATTTCCCGCAGCACGGCTTCCGCTATGGCGCGGTCGCCATCGGCAAAGCGCTGGAGCTGCTCCGTCAGAAGTATCGCGGCACCCATTGGACGTGGCGTCATCATAGCGCACGGCGCAAATTATTTTTGGCGGCACACGCTAGCCATCGCGCAGATACAGACATAAGCGATGTGCGCCACGACTTCTGAAACGGAGGACACATCGCCGTTTAAAAAAGGAGAACAATTGATGAAAACAACAACTCTCAGCCTCTTGCCGCTCACGCTGCTCTTCGGCTTGGCAGCAACCCTCAATGGCGACACCTTCCAAGCCGGGGACATTGTCTATGGCACCAACCAAGGAGGCACCGTCGAATGGTACAGGAATGGAAAGCAGATCGCCGACCTGAGCACGTCTGGGGGCGGCGGCGTTGCGGCGTTTCTCGCATTCGATACGTCCGGAGACCTATACGTCAGCCAGGAAGGAGCCGTGAGCAAATTCAATACCCATGGCAACTTTCTAGGGACGTTCGCGACCACCGCCAGCGGGCAATGGGGCGGTCTAGCCTTTAATAGCGCAGGCGACCTGTTTGCGGGTACCTCAAACAGCAACCTGAGCGTCGGCAGCGGCATTTTCGAATTCAATACGTCGGGTTCGTTGATCAAAAACTACTTGCCCGGAACGATCGCTTACGGAATGGCTCTTGAATCCAACCAGAACGTAATGCTATTTACCGATCAATCGGACGTTGTCCACTCGCTGAACCTGGCGACAGGCATCGAAACCACGTTCGCCACAACAGCCGCTGGGTCAGGTGACAATGGATTGGCCATTCTGGCCAATGGTGAAGTGTTGGTAGCCAATTTCAAAGCTAACTCGGTCTACCTGCTCGATAGCAACGGCAATCTGATCCACACGTACAGCAACGTGACGGGTCCGGACGGCCTGGCTGTCGATCTGAGTGGAACTTCCTTCTGGGCGGCGAATTATTATCAAGCTACGGTTACGAAGTATAGCCTGTCGAATGGAGCCGTCGAACAAACCCTTGGTGGAAGCGACATAAGATCCGCCGACGTTGCGATCTACAGCGGACCGGCTATACCACCTTCCGTCCCTGAACCCGGAAGTCTGGCTCTGCTGGGCACAGCCCTGGTGAGCATTTTCATCAGCCGCCGATGGTTTCGCGGGACTACGCGCCCTTAGATCCCGAGCACCCAACGGGGAAATTTATACAAGAGGGACAACAGATTTGCGGGCAACAGCGGGCGCGCCATATTTGAGGATCATTTCTTGCAGCTTTGCCAATTCAACCGGCTTTGAGAGATAATCGTCCATTCCCGCATCGAGGCAGAGCTCGCGATCCGCGGCCATGGCGTTTGCGGTCAATGCAATGATCGCGGTTCGCGTGCCATTTATTTCTTCCAAACGCCGAATAGCGCGCGCGGCCTCAAACCCATTCATCTCCGGCATCTGCACGTCCATGAAAATGAGGTCAAATGGCTGCTCAGAGTACCTCTCGATCGCTTCCCGGCCATTGCAGGCAGTGCGCACTGAGCATCCATTCTTCTCAAGTAATCGCGACGCTACTTTCTGATTGATTAGGTTATCTTCCACCAGCAAAGTGAGCAATTGAGCGCCTTGTGGCACTCCGAACGCCGCTTGTACCGGAGCAGCCTCCTTTCCGTTGTCGAGCAGCGCTTCGCGGAGAACTCGCCTAAGCTGAGATTCTTTGAACGGTTTGCTCAGTTCAAATACCCGCGATGAGCCCGGTATCGAAAACTTACGCAGTGGCGAATGCAACACCAATAACGGAATGCCGCTACGAGATATCCGCCGTTGGACAGCGGCCATCAGTTTCTCCGCGGCCACCCGTTCGGACGGCTGATCGACGATTATAAGGTCCTGGGTTGGCAGGAGGCTTACTTGCGATTCCGCTTCAATATCGTGAACAATCCGCGTTTGAAGTCCCAGAAGTTCCAGAAAGCGTGCCAGGCTCGCGGCGGCCAATTCATTCGTTGAAATCAAGGTTATTTGTTTCGATCCCGCGAAGGATAGGTCGGTTGAGTCTACTTCCTCGGATTCCGAGGCTGCGCAGTTCAACGGGACGCAAAAATGGAAAGTACTTCCCCTTCCTTCTTCGCTCTCCAACCAAATCCTGCCGCTCATCAACTGGACTAGACGGCGGCTGATGGCCAAACCAAGACCCGTCCCGCCATATTTTCGATTCGTGGAACCATCGCCTTGAACGAAATCCTCAAAAATCAAATCGGCGTGTTTGCGGGCTATCCCAATCCCGGTGTCTGAAACCGCAAAATGGAGCAGCGGGCCGGACGCCGCGTGATCCACCTGAACGGTCACGGCCACACTCCCTTGCGAGGTAAATTTCACCGCGTTGCCGACCAGATTGACTATGATCTGCCGCAGCCGCATGGGGTCGGCCGTGATCGCCGGAGGAACTTCCGGAGCCACATCGCAGATAATCTCGAGCCCTTTTTCATGTGCCGGCGTCGCAATGGTCTGTATCCACTCCGGCAGACTCTCACGCAGCTCGAATGCAAGCAGTTCGAGTTCCAGCCTTCCCGCTTCCACCTTCGACAAATCGAGAATGTCGTTCAAAAGGCTCTTTAGCGACTCAGCCGAGTGGAGCAGCAGAGTCTGCGCCTCACGCTGCTCCGCGGTCAGTTCCGTATCGAGCGTGAGCAACGCCATACCCACGATGCCATTCAAGGGCGTGCGAATTTCGTGGCTCATATTTGCCAGAAACTGGCCTTTGGCGACGTTTCCGGCTTCGGCCGCGCGTTTGGCCGATTCTAATTGAGCGGTACGCTGCGCAACGCGCGCTTCAAGATCCTGATAAAGGTTGTGCAGGCGCAACGAGGCCTGGTTGAACGCGCGGCCCAGCGAGGCCAATTCACTGCGTCCCTTCACTTCCACGCGATGTGAGAAGCTGCCTGCGCCCAGTTGCTTCGAGGCCAAGCTTCGTGCGGCGACGTTCATCCGGCTCAATGGCAGAGCAATGCTGCGGGTAACGCGAATACTCAGCAACGTGGCGATCGAAACGCCAAGCAAAGCGCAAATCAGGAGCGTAATGGCGGAACTACGCTGGCTTTCCCATACGGCTTGTAAAGTAAGCTCGCGCTCACGCGCTGTATCCGCATCCAGTTCAGCCGCAAAGCTGTTGAACATCATCGCCATGTGCGATAGCTGGCTCTTTAGCCGCCGATCAATGGCCGGCCAATCGCCCATGGCCGCCAGACGCTTCGTGCGTTCCAGATATTCAGGTAAGAGATAGTGCCAATACGCGAAGGTAGACAGCAACGCCACGTGGCGGTTTGCGAACCCAGGAGAAGTTCGCGCGACCTGGTCGCCCGTCGTGACGGCCAGTTCGGCCCGCTGTTCAATTTTGCCGGCGGCGGCGTTAAAACGCTGCGAATTCCGCTCCTCAAGAGCTTGGCGAAGCTCTTCGGAAAACCGGACCATCGCGTTGTCCGCAGCCATAATCCCGTAAAGAGTCTGATCGAGGCTGTCAATGCGGTGGACTTGTTGTTCGACAAGATTGATTTGCCACTGAGCATAAACGCTGCCGGTGGCCATCAAGCCAATAATAATCGCGAAGCTGGCGATGAGGCGCGCAGCGATCCCGTGCATTCTTAGCCTTCGAATCCAAGGGGGCAAGCGGCGGAGCAAGCGGCGATAGCGCACGGAACGCAGCATCAGACGGCAGTACTTGATTTCCTGAAGGTCTATCGGTCTTGGCTGGCATTTGCAGTAGGGGCTAAGTGCGCTCTGCTCCATTTGTGCTTTGCTGCCGATGAACTATGGTGGGCAAACAGCTGCAATGAGATCTGCAAACACAGCGAAAATATCGTCCTGCCGGAGCGGGTTTCTGTTAGCCCTGACGGGCGTTTGCTTCAGCGCTGCGTGCTCGCATTCCCCCGCTCCGGTGCCGGCTGCGGGATCGCAAACTCTGACTTTGATGTCCACGGGCCAAAACAGTCCTGATGTCGCATTCCTGTCTAAAGCACTGGATGCGTACCATAATAGAACCGGACTTCGCGCCAAATACCTTGCCGGGTATGACAGTATCGATACACGGCTCCGGCTGCTGCAAGATCTCTTTGCAAAGAGATCGCCCGACCCCGACATATGTGAAATCGACAATATTTGGCCAGGACTATTGGCCGACGATCTCGTAGATCTGAAACCCTATCTTGTTGACGAGACGACCGCCATTGACAAGGGTCTGCTGGACGCTTTTACGGTCAATGGACGATTGGTAGCTCTGCCCGAATTTGTGGAGACTTCGGTACTGTTCTACCGAACCGATCTCCTCAAAAAGTATGGTTATCGCCGGCCGCCGCGTACGTGGGATGAACTGGGAAGCATGGCAAAGGTCATTCAGGACGGCGAGCGCAAAGCCGGCGCGGCCAACTTTTGGGGTTATATCTGGCAAGGCGCCGAAGGTGAAGCCCTCAACTGCAATGCCATGGAGTGGCAGCAGGCCGAAGGCGCTAACTTGATTGACCCTTCCGGCAGAATCTGCGCAGTCAATCGGGCAGCCGAGTTCGCGTTGCAGCGTGCTCGTTCCTGGGTCGGGACGATCTCTCCGCCCAGCGTAGTCGAGTACGACGAAGAAGATGCGGCCAACGTCTGGCTTGCCGGTTCGGCTGCATTTGCCCGCGGCTGGTTTGAGACGTATGCACCGACTAATGCATCGCCCGTGTTGGCAAACAAATTTGCCACCGCCCCTTTGCCGGCCGGAAAGAAGGGTTACGCATGGACATTCGGAGGGATGGCGTTGGCAGTATCGCGCTACTCTGCCCGCCCCAAAGACGCGGTTGCGATAGTTCGCTACCTGGTTTCCTCAGACATACAAAAACAACGGCTGATAGCCTCTAATACCGTACCTTCGCGAACCAGCCTTATGAGCGATCCGGCTTTGCTCCGCAATACTGCTTTCAATGGTTGGCTGGGCCAACACTGGCAGGAAGGCATGTTCGCCCGTCCGTCTGCCATAACGGGCAAGAAATACGACGCCGTTTCACGCGCGTATTCAAAAGCAGTCCACGACGTTATTTCAGGTAAGCGTGATCCCCATCAGGCTTTGACGCAACTGCAGGCCCAACTCACCTCTATCATGCGGTAGCCCGATGGGTTATGTTGATCCGTGGTGGGCAATCGCAAGCATATTCGTGGGCTTTTAGCCTTCCTGGCATTCTCGCCGTACCTATCGCGAGCGTCGGATACGACGAGCGCACACTATCTAGGCCCCGAAACTTGTGCGCTCTGCCATAAACCCATCGCCGCGAAGCAAGAGCGAACGGCCATGGCAGCCACTTGGCAAGGACGCGTTGCTTCCTGGCTTCCGCAATCGTTCCAGGCGTCAGTGACCGACGATCTGCATTACGATCTCACGCGTATTTCCGACTCACTCGCTTACTCGGTTGACCTCCCGTCCGGGCGAAGATTAACTTTGCCGGTTGAGATCTCGGTAGGAGGCCAGCGGCATGGCCTCGGTTTCCTCCTCTCCGTCAAAGAAATCGATGGAACTCCGTTGGCGAGGCCGGCTCTGGTTCAGGCGCGTTATGCCTGGAGCCCTGAAAGGAAAAAACTTCTCCTGGCGCCCGGCTGCTCAGCCGCCAAGCCGCTTTCTACTGAACCCGCGTTGGGGCTTGTGTTGAGTCCTACTTTCGAATCACGCTGCCTAAGCTGCCACGGCCAGCCGAATCTCTTGGGTACAGGCAAGAATGGCGGGGTGCATTGTGAGAGCTGCCACGGGCCGGGGTCCGGGCATCTTGCGGCCATCGCCCACGGCAATCCGAACCAGGGCGTTATCAATCCCAGGCGTTTGTCGAATGAAGAGAGCATCGCCATCTGTGCGCGCTGCCACGTCGGGCTGACCAAATTCTCCGACCCGTCTGCCGACGACCTGCTGGTGGCGAATCAAGTGCGGGCCATTCAGAGTTCTGAATGCTGGGTGCAAAGCGGCAAGGCATTTTCCTGCACGGCCTGCCACGACCCGCACAACGACGCTGTTGGCAATACACGAGCCGTCGCAGCCTGTCTTGGATGCCATTCAAAAACAGCAAGCGTACCAGCCGCCATCTGTCCCGTAAACGGCGTTGCCGATTGCATCGGCTGCCACATGCCGTCGGTCGAGATGGGTCCGCTTCATTTGGTCGATCACCTGATCCGGGTCCATCCGGAGCAAAAGACCGCTCATACGTTTAACCCATCGGCCGATCTGAGAACGCACGTTCGACCCATCAGCGAATATCTGCGTCTCATCGCGACCCGCACCGCCGATACTGCCGTGGCAGCACGCGAGCGTATTGCCAAAGGTGAATCCTTTTACAAAGCAGCCCAAGAACTGTCGGTTGACCGGTCGGCCGCAATTGGCGGTTATCTAGGCCGCAAGAAACTCAACGAACTTGGAAGCACCATGGCCGAAGGGGCTGCCCGCCTCGGATATGGCGAAACCAGTAAAGTGCTGCCGGTTGATGGACGCTGGCTCATCCTTCAACGGCTCCCGCGAGATTTTCGATGGAATGCCGAACAGCTCGAACTTGACGCCGAGCAGTTGGCCGGTAGTAGAAACGCGGCAGCTGCTATTGAGAAAGCGCAGCAGGCGCTGATGATCTATCCGCAATATCTGCGCGCCCTCAACTTCATTGGCGTTACCTTCGCGCAGAATGGAAATCCTAAAAAAGCCGTGGACGTGCTCACCGCCGCCGCCCATCTTTATCCCGATGACGCCGGAACTAAGTTTGCGCTCGCTTCCACGCTTACTCTGCTGAACGACCAGGCCGGCGCCATTGACGCTTATCGGAAAGCAATCGCGCTGGAACCCGATTTCACAGCGGCGTATTTGAGTCTGGGAACGCTGCTTTATGCATCCGGCGATTTGAAAGGCGCAACAGCAACCTTTCGCGAAGGCCTGCAGATTGATCCACTCTCGGCTGCGCTCTACTACAATCTTGGGCTCGCTCTCACCCGGAGCGGCGACGCATCCGGCGGCGCGCAAGCCACCGCCCTTGCTCTGAAGCTGGACTCCTCGCTAATTGAACAGAAACAATAGCAAGTAGACAATCTACGGCCTCGGGAGATAGAATATCTACATCCATGACGAAGCAAGAGCCGTATAAAGATCGAATCGAACTGCTCCAGGGAACGCTCGACATGCTCATTCTGCAGTCGCTCCGCTGGGCGCCCCAGCATGGCTACGGCATTAGCCAGGCTATTCGGGCTGGATCGGGCGACGTTCTCCAGGTGGAGACGGGATCGTTATATCCCGCGCTGCATCGGATTGAGAAGCGCGGTTGGATCAAATCGGAATGGGGAACAACCGGGAATAGTCAGCGCGCGAAGTATTACCAGCTGACGGCCGCAGGCAAAAAGCAGCTGACTAGAGAACACGGGCGCTGGAATCAGATGGCGGCGGCAATTGCCGGTCTCATGAATCCCGATAAAAGTGGAGGCAAAGCGTGAAAGCATTCGATTGGCTTTTTCGCCGCCGCCGTAACCGGGAGTTGGCCGATGAAATTCAGGCCCACCTGGCAATGGCCCAGCGCGACCGCATAGAGAACGGGGAAGCCCCGTCAACTGCCGAGCTTGAAGCGCGTAGAGAGTTTGGCAACACCACTCTGATTGAGGAGGTCACACGCGAGATGTGGGGGTGGAGCTGGTTTGAAAGGCTGTGGCAGGACATTCGTTTCGGACTATGGACTATGCGGCGGAGTCCCGTGTTCACCACGGTCGCCATCTTGTCGCTCGCGATAGGAATAGGAGCCAACACCGCCATCTTCACGCTTATCGAAGCCATCATGCGCCAGTGGCTGCCGGTTCGCGATCCCGGGCAATTGGCGCTCTTTTACGACGGCATCGACAGCGGAATCTACAGCGGAGATGGATTTCCGAGCGATATGTTTTCGTACCCTCTGTGGCAGTACTTACGGCCACACCAAGAGGTCTTCGAGGATCTTTGCGCCTTTAAGCAAGGGACCGACCGCGTTGCCATGCATCTTTCCGGATCTTCCGAAGCGGAGCCCGACGAACGCGCCAGTGCGCACCTGGTTTCCGGCAACTACTTCCAGGTTTTGGGCGTAAACGCGGCAATCGGCCGTACTCTGCGTGACGCTGACGATGCAGTTAACGCTCCTCCCGCAGCCGTCATCAGTTACGTGTTTTGGCGTGATCGGTTTCATCTCGATAACGCAATCATCGGCAAGACCGTCGTATTAAATGGCACTGGATTCACGGTGGTGGGAGTCGCCGCGAGGGAATTTTTCGGTGAGCGAATTCAAACGCCGCCCGAATTTTGGCTGCCGTTATCGTTTCAACCGCAGGTTCTGCAGGACGAGTCGCTGCTCGAAGCCCGGGATCACTATTGGCTTAATTTCATGGGCCGGCTTAAACCGGGCATCGGTATGCAAAACGCAAGCGCTGTCCTGACCGGTCAACTCCAGCAGTTCTACCGTCAGCAGGCCGGTACAAATCTTTCAGAATCGGCGAAACGAAAACTTCACAATGTGCATGTTGTTTTAAAGCCGGGCGGAACCGGAATCTCCGGCCTTCGATATCTCTACTCGGAGCCATTGCATATGCTGATGGCGGTTGTCGCCATCGTCCTGCTGATCGCCTGCGCGAACATTGCCACTCTCTTGCTCGCGCGCGCCGCTGCACGGCGTCCCGAGTTTTTGACTCGCTTGGCTTTGGGAGCCGCCCCGCGCCGAATCATGCGCCAAGTGTTAACGGAGAGCGTCCTGTTATCCATCATTGGAGGCCTTGCGGGAACCTTCTTTGCCTGGTGGAGCTTAAAAGGTCTGATTCTGCTGCTGCATATAAATCCCGTCGTAAAGGTTCGGCCAAATCCGGTAGTCCTGGCATTTACAGTGGCAGTCACCCTCCTTACGGGGCTTCTCTATGGCATCATCCCGGCCCTCCGATTTGGCCGAATGGAGCTACGGTCAATGACGCCGGTAAGGTATGCGGAGGTAAGGAGGTCGAAACTCGGCAGCGCGCAACTTCTCATAGTCCTTCAGGTGGCGCTCTCTTTTGTTCTTCTGGTGGGTGCCGGCCTGCTGGCGCGCAGTCTGCTGAAACTGGAGCTTCAGGATATCGGATTCAAAGGCGCGAATGTTTTGGTGGTACATATCGATCCGCATCTGGCAGGTTACCAGAAGGATCAGCTATTCCCGCTTTATCGCGAGCTCGACGAGCGTCTGAACCAAATTCCTGGCGTGATTTCGGCCACCATCGCAAGATACACCCCGGAGAGCGGTACCAGTTCTTCCGGCACGTTTGCAATTCAAGGCGACACACCGAATCCAGGGAAAGAGATGAGCATCCATCGAGTGGAAGTAGGGCCGCGCTTTTTCGAGACTCTGAATACTAAGCTTTTGTTGGGCAGAGCAATCGGGCCTCGAGACACCCCGGTGTCTCCTCCGGTAGCGGTCGTCAACGAAACCTTTGTCAGTCAGTTTCTGCCCAACCAGAACCCATTGGGGAGGAGGTTCTCTTTTGGGAGCCCATTCAGCTCGCCGGGATTTGAAATCGTCGGAGTGGCCGCGGACGAGAAGTTCTATGATCTCCGCGAACAGCCTAAGCCGATGGCCTTTGTGGCCGCCTGGCAATTGAAGGGCGATTCCATTTACGTAGGCGATCTGCTCCTCCGCACTTCAGCCAATCCTTACGCCCTCATGCCGGAAGTGAAGCGCGTTCTAAATGGGATCGGCAACAAACTCCAGGTGATCAGGTTCACTACGCTCGATCGTCAGGTTGAAGAGTCGCTCTCTCAGCAGAAACTAATTACCGATCTGTGCGGCGTCTTCGGAGCGACTGCGCTGCTGCTGGCGGCTATCGGCATATATGGAACGGTGGCGTATGCGGTATCGCGGAGAACATTTGAAATCGGCATTCGCATGGCTGTGGGAGCCCAGCGCAGAAGCGTACTCTTCATGGTGCTTCGCGAGTCTATCGCGCTAACTGCCGCTGGACTTGTTATTGGCTTACCGCTGGCTCTTACCGCCACTCGCTGGATCAAGAGTTTCCTTTTTGGGGTGCAGACCGCCGATCCGTTCGCCGCTGGGGCAGCCGTTCTTATTATTGTGTTCGTGGCGCTGATAGCCGGTTACATACCGGCATCGCGGGCGATCAGAACCGATCCAATCCTCGCGCTTCGATACGAGTGAACGCTCAATGTTCGGCAGGCCGGGAACGGCATGCCACGACTTCCGGAACAATGGCCCCGCCCACGAATGTATTTGAACGAACGAGAATCTCGAAGAAATGCGGCGGGCCGCCTGGATCGATTCCCAAAGGGCGGAGCGCTCCTTCAAATCTTGCCCTGTCGCTGACGAACTCGCCCGCTAATTGCGTGAGCTGAGCAGTGGTTCCAGCCAGCAGCAGCGTAGGCGGTGAATCGGCAGTGCTTGGAAGGAAGGCAATGCGAGCGTAAGTCCGGTTGCGCGCAATATCCTCGGCATTCGGATATTGGGAAGCTTCATTGGAGTGCGGCGACGCATTCCGAAAGACGATGCGGCCGTCCGTTTCCAGATCGCATCGAAAGTTCAGCTTATCTTCATACAACTGCGCCCAAGGGTTGCTGATGGGGCTGCCAATAAGAATAATGCTGTGCTCTTTGAAATCCTGCAGCTCCACTTCGTGGCCCGAGCGAAGGTCAATACGCTCCGCATATTGGGCGTTCTTGCGGGATATGAGGCTGGCCACCGCCATTTCACGCGCGTCCGTAAATTGGTACACATTCCAGTTCCGGACAAGATCGGGCGGCTGCATTTTCGGAATAACGGGATAGCTGCGCGCCATGTATTCGTCGAGCGTGATCCGCCGATGAGCGAGGGAAGAGATCTGCAGAAAGCCAGTGTCGCTGGTGACAATCAAAGCGCTCTGGCCATGGGCGAAGAGCGCGGAAAACGGCAGCCACGCTTCTTTGATCTGCCTGTTCCTGAGTGCGGCGCTTTCGGAATACCAATGCCATGCTAAAGCGCCTGCCGACGCCGCAACAAAGGCCAAAATAAAACACAAAATCTTGTAATCGGACTGCCGGCGGGCTGGTAATATTTCGACCGGGACAATCTGCTGGTAAGTCACCTCGGGCGCGGCAGGAGCTGGGGACGTCAGAGTGGAAGCTGGCGGCGTGCGCTCCTCAAAGCTGAGGACGTAGCCGCCTTTGGGCATGCTCACGACGAGCGGCTCATCTTTGCCCTCGGTTTGAAAATACAATTCCAGGCGTTTGCGAAGATTTCTGGCCTCGGCGCGGACGATGCTGTCCTGGCCTCCATTCGATTCGGGCCGCCGCCCAAATACGCGTTCGGCAATCACCTGCTCGCGCGCGTCGTCGAACCGGTCCTCAAGCGTGCATTCCGCTACATAGGATAGAAACTCACGAAGACGGGGAGCCTTGTTGAAAAGATCGCTTTGGGCGATCCGTTCAATGACAACCCGGCGGCACTCACGCTGTGCGAGCTGGTCACGAACCATGGCTTAAAGCGTTTGACCGTGAATTCCGCTGGCATGTTACGGCTTTCCAGTGCTCAGCTACAAAGATTTTACCGTGAATTGACGTTTTCTAATTTTACAAATTGCCTTAACATTCTTGCAAGTTTCCAGTTAATCGAGGTTTAGTCTTATGAAAACGATTTCTGAGTTTCGTGGCGATGACCGCTTTGTGGTTCGCACCCGCGTTAATCGCACAAGAATTCCGCGCCACGCTTACGGGTCAAGTAACGGACCCTACAGGAGCGTTAGTGGCGCAGGCCGAGGTGCAAGCGGTGAATCGCGATACGAAGCAAGCGTACACGACCACCACTACCGATAAGGGAGTCTACTTTGTTCCTTACGTGCTTCCAGGTACTTATACAGTGAGCGCCTCCGCAAAAGGTTTTAAGACCCAAGTGCAGGGCGACGTTACCCTGGTGGCGGGCCAATCCCGCGGCTTGAACTTCAACCTGGCGGTAGGAACCGCTACAGAAACAGTGGAGGTGTCGGGAGAAGCTCCACTGATTGAAACCGCAAACGGCTCGGGAGGAACCGTGCTCGACCAGCGGCAACTGGCCGACCTTCCGCTGAATGGCCGGCAGGTTTACACGCTGCTTGGCACCACGCCCGGTTCGCAATTTCTCCAAACGCAATTTGGCGCGCAAGGATATTCGGGTACCCGCGGCTGGGATGTTTCAAACAATTACACGCTGGGCGGCGGCGTGCAGGGCTATCAGCAGTTCACACTTAACGGTACGAACATAACACTGCAAAACAACGGAAACCAGGGCACTTGGGAAATAGCGCCCAACATTGACGCATTGCAGGAAGTAAACGTAATGACCACCACCTACGACGCGCGCTATGGAAGAACCGGCGGCGGCACGGTGAACATGGTTACGAAGTCCGGTACAAATCAGTATCATGGCAGCGCTTACGATTACCTGGAAAATGGCGCGTTGAACGCTAACAACTTTGAGAACAATCTGAACGGCTTGCCCAGACAGAACGTGCATCAAAACCAGTTTGGCGGCACGTTTGGGGGTCCGGTGAAGAAAGACAAGATCTTCTTCTTCGGCAGCTATGAGCAGTACATCGAAAACATTCCTTTTACGACGGTGACAAGCGTTCCGCCGGCGTATCTGCGTCCGTCAAGCGCCAATGGAGGAGCGGTGGATTTTACCCAGACGGGGTATACCATTTACGATCCGGCGACCACGGTGTGTACCGCGCCGGGCGGCTCGCTGGGCAATTGTCCGGGCAACGCGTATTCGCGCACCGCATTTCCGAACAACACCATTCCGGCGAATAGGATCAATCCGATAGGCGCGGCCGTATTGAATCTTTATCCGCTTCCGAACACCGGCAGCGGCGGCTTGCAAAACAATTTCACCGCGAACGTTCCGGATAAATATCGCTATTGGCAGCCCATGGTGCGCGTGGATTACGATACCAGCGACAAAACGCGATGGTATACCAATTTTGCCTTTCAACACGGGACGGAGTTTCGCAACGTGAGCGGCTTCCCGCCGCCGGCCGAGAACGGCAATATCGACACGATGCGGCAGGAGTTGATGGCGAGCCAGGACATGACGCACATTTTCTCGCCGACGCTGCTGGCGGATTTCAAACTGAGTTTCACGCGTTTCCTGGACAGTTTTCCGGATGGCGACCTGTCTGCACAGACCACACCGGCGTCCATCGGCCTGAATATGCCGAACGTTCCCACGACCACTCTAAAGCTGCTGCCGGAGATTAGCAGCGGCTTCTATCCGCAGGTGGTAGGAAACAGCGTGGGCAACGACACTTACAATACCATCGCCTTCGATAACGACTGGACCAAAACGTTATCCAACCACACAATTCACTTCGGGGGCGAATTGGGCGAACTGCAATACGCGAATCCGGGTTCGGTAGGCCATCCTAACGGGGTGTTCGGGTTCGGCACGCAATACACGCAGTACAATCCGCTGCAAAGGAACACACTGCCCGGAGTCAATGACGGGTTTGAAGCGGCCGACATGCTGCTGGGGTACCCGGACAGCGGCCGCGTCGATTTTAACGACACTCTCTTTGAGGGTTACCCGACATGGGCGCTCTATGTGCAGGATGACTGGAAAGTGACGCGGCATTTGACGGTGAATATCGGGTTAAGGTACGACGTGCAACTAGGACTTCGCGAGCGATACAACCGCTTGAATCGCGGGCTCTGTTTCACGTGCGTGAACCCGATCGGCAGCAATGCGGCTTACCAGGCTAACTTGGCCGCCGACGGGCCCGCGCTGGCCGCAGCGGGGATTAACCCGGCATCGCTTGGGACGGTTTATGGCGGATTTGAATTTCCCGGAGCAAACGGCAACAGCAGCGATGCCTACGATACGGATTGGAGTAACCTCCAACCGAGATTCGGGTTTGCTTATTCGATTGGCAATAACACGGTGATACGCGGAGGCTACGGCATTTTCTATACGGTGGGGCTTGAAGGAGGCACTAACACAGGCTACAGCATCAGCACTCCTTACGTCAGCTCGATCAACGGAAACGTTACTCCCACGAACTACTTCGCCGGTGGAAACCCATTCCAGAGCGGTGTGCAAGTGCCACCGGGTAATTCCCTTGGACTGGAGACGGCCTTGGGCAACGGAACGTCGATTGACTTCCCCGGGCGGCGCATTCCACGCTCGCAAGAGGTATCGTTCGGCTTCCAGCACCAGTTCCCCGGGCAGATCGTTTTAGACGCGCGCTACGCGGGCAATTTCACGAACCGGCTGCGAACTTTCGTCTGGGACAACGGGACAATGACCTACTCGCAGCTGCAACAGGGCATTGCCAACCCGAACCTGTTCAGCCAGCAAGTTCCAAATCCCTACTACAACGTGCCGGGAATTCCGGCAAGCTCATCATGCGGATCGAGCCCCACGGTTTCGCGCATCACACTGCTGCTGCCGCTATCGCAATACTGCGGATTGATCGGGCAATACAACGATCCGCTGGGCCGCCAATATTACAACGGCCTGGAAGTGAAAGTGAGCAAGCGCTATTCGCAAGGCTTAAGCTTCCAGGGTTCGTACACCTATTCAAAAACCATGCAGGCCACGGGTTATCAAAATGGTTGGCCGTATCAAGACCCGAATCTCAAATATCAGATTGCAGGGTCGGATCGCACCCACGTTTTCACGCTTACCTCAGAATGGGGAGTGCCCATCGGCAAGGGGACGAAGTACATAGCGACCAACGCCAGCGGCTGGCTGGGCGCGCTCGTCAACGGCTGGAACTTAAATCTGATTTTATCCGCCGAGACGGGCCAACCAGTAGGCCTGAATACGAGCTATTACGATAACTGCAACCACAGCTACACGCCTAATGGCGGACCAACACTGAACAAATACATCTACAACGACTACAGCAATGGTAATCCGCTGGGCTGCTGGTCGACCATTCCGCAGTACGGCTTAATGAACCTGCCGAACCAGATTTCGACGCTGAGGCAACCTTCGATAACCAACTTAGATTTTGCGGTGCATAAGGACTTCGCGTTGCGCGAATCGATGAAGATGGAGTTTCGCGCGGAGGCGCTCAATTTGACGAACACCGTGCTGTTCCCCGGGCCCGATAACAATCCTGGAGATGGACCTCCGAAGCTGCAAGCAAATGGGACCTACACCGGGTTTGGAACGGTGAATCTGTACCAACAGAACTTTCCACGAATTGTGCAGCTGTCGCTGAAGCTGCTGTTTTGAGGATGTCTCTTAGAAGACGGCGGGGGAGTCGATACCGGTGCCTGCCAGAGCGTTTTGCATGCGGGCGAGGGCGGATTTGTGGATCTGTGAAACGCGGCTTTCGTTGACGCCGAGCAAACCGCCGATCTCTTTCATGGTGAGGTCGCGCTCGTAATAGAGCTTTACCACCTGTTTGTAGCGCTCGGGAAGCACGTGCATTGCCACTTCCAGTTTGCGGCGCATCTCGGAGCGGGCGAATACTTGATCGGGGCTGGCGCTGGGGGCGGCGGTGGCTTCGGGAATCAGATGGTCTTCACGGTCGGTAGCATGCTGCTGAACAGCGGCGCTGCCTAGGCATCTGAAATCGACCATCAAAGCCTGCCAGCGGCGGGTGGAAAGGCCCATGGCTTCGGCCACTTCGGCTTCGATAGGCGAGCGCTGCAATTTCGCGGTCAATTCGCGGGTGACGCTTTCCACCTGTTTGTAACGCTTGCGCAAATCGCGCGAGGCCCAATCCTGTTGGCGAAGGCTATCAAGAATGGCGCCGCGAATCCGGTGTTTGGCATAAGTGGGGAATGCCACGGCTTTATCGTCGCGGTATTTCGTGGCGGCGTCGAACAGGCCCATGATGCCGGCGTGAATGAGATCGTCCAATTCGATATGAACAGGAACGGATTTCTGAATGTGAGCGGAAATGGCTGTAACAAGCGACATGTGCTCAACGATCAGTTCGTCACGGCGGGAATGGCTCTGTTGGACCGGGGTGGGTTTGGCGAGTGGTTTTTTAGAAAGCGCGGGTTTGCTGGCGGCTTGCACGGGTTTTTTTTCTTTCTTGAGCGGAGCGCTGTATGCGTTCTGCTTGCGATTGAAAAAAGCACCTGATCCGCCAGCTAATCCGACGCTCCACCCAGAGTCATAGGGTGTCTGTACTATTCTGATTTCAAATAACTTAGGGGGTTATCGCGTCCGCAGGAGGCGATTCCTACCCCATCATCCCGAGCGCGTTTGGACCGTTCCGAAACGGTTTAAGGCAGAAGCCTTGTTTCAGAACGGAAACGCGGTTCGAATCGACCCAACCGCATGGCCGCAGCACGATGTCGTGATAGGTCAGATTTGCCTGACGTTCTGCCGGGGGTGGGGTCTATGCCGCCGATTTGCTCTGTAGTTTGCGGCTAACTTCGCCGACAACATCCTTGAAGGTCTCGCGCAGGGTGTCGTAGGGAATCTGCATGTGGCCGGGAAGAGGTGCTTCCATATTCAGACGGACGTCGGTTTCCGATTCGACATCCTCGGCGCGGGCGTTCATCAAGCGGATACGCGATTCGTGCAGTTCCTGGCGGCGGGATTCTTCGGCCTGTTTGAATTTTTGCGATTCGAACCCAATTTGGACTTTGCGCTTTTCGGCGCGGAGCTTCAGCAGGTCGTTCAGCACTTTATGGAAGGTGCGTTCATTGGCGGTGGCGTAACGGAGATCGTCCTGGGACCGGGGGAGAGAGCGGCGTTCAATTGATTTGCGGAGATTTGTGCGGCAGTTGCCATAAGTTTTGCTCTTGGAAAATGAAAAGCGGGACCAAGCAGACGTAGCGTGGTCCCTAGAACGAGTGATATCAGTATTTATTTCTAAGCTGCGCGTCTGATTGGAAATTTCAAAAGCTTCTTTGTTCTTATGGCGCTAACGCGTCCCTGCTTCGCATCGATAGGCTGGGCGGGTGCTTCTTCTTCGTCGTCGGAATCGACTTCAAAGGGAGACAAAACGGCGGCGATGGCCTTGTCGTAATTGCCGGTACCGTTCATGTATTCGTCGACTGGGAAGAGGGCGTACGGCTCTAATTCGCGAAAAATACGGCCCAATTTCTGTTCGATCCGGTAAATTTCGTGGAAGAATGTTCCACGATCGATATTTAACTTGCGGGTACAGAGTTTCCAATCGGCACCGAGAAGGTAATGATAGCGAAAAATGCGATGTTCATAGCGGCTCAGCGCGCGCTCGCTTACGAGGCAAAAATCGGCGACGAATTCCTCGTTTTTCAAGCCCCAAACGGACTTGCGACGACCGCCTGGATTGGCTTCAAGAGTGACTCGACTTACATATTTCTCCTTGGCAGCACAATCCCTAAAATGCGTGTAACAGGCTCTAAAGATTGCCCTGAAAACACAATTGCAGGGGGTGGACGCCCCGCTGCGACCCGGCCGCAGTCCTAAACCGTAACAGTAAGTACAAGACTGCTGGGCAAGAGCTAAAGTCTCGGAACGGGTCCAATGCTTTTTGCTCTGCTGCTCATCGACGATTTGATCTGTATTAAGCGCGTTAGTTGTCATCGCTTTATGAATTAAACATACAGTACCTCTAGTACTTGTCCAATAAATGGTGGAAATATTTTCCAGGCCTGTGGTGAGAATTCCGGAAAGATCTCACACAAATAGCTCAGATAAATAGGCTTAGCACTGCCGGAATATTCCTCTGAGAGGATGGTAAAATCGGCTAAGCATTAAGAAATAACGAGACCCTATTTCAGAGTGGAATCAGTAATAAGGTATGAAAAGGTCACTTTTGAAGTCCTTCAAACGCGACTGCTGAGGTTTGTAATCCTAAAAATACAAGGCGGCGAATACACCGAGCGTGGATTAGCCAGGGTTCTGGGGATTTCCCAGTCACAGATACACAATGTGCTGAAAGGAGCGCGGCGGCTGCAGTCGGCGCTGGCGGATCGGATGTTGCAGAAATTCAGCATTAGCGCATTGCATTTGTTCAGCGAGGCGGAGTTAGCCGAGGCGCTGAAGAATAAAGCAGGCGGCTGGTATCCGGAGCGGTTCGGAGCGGTCGAGATGGAATTGGAGGATCGAGCAGCAGCGAAAAAACCGCCGGCATGGAGTGAGAGCAGGCGGGGGAAAGAAATAGCGGGGTGACGTGGGTGAAGGTTGAAGGGGACAGAGCCGTCAGTCCCCAGGCATTTAGTGGACTGTCAAATTGTAGGGCAAGATGCGCAGCAAGCCGCCTTGCAGCAGGGCTCTGCTTGGCAACGCTGGAACAATCCTTCTAAGCTGGCTCTCGGCGGCGGATCCTTCGAGCGCTTCGGGCGAAGCATTCGCCAGCACGTCGATCAGGCTGCGGCGGGGCGGATACATGACGAGATTCGTGTCGCCCGCGGCGCTCAGGTTCGCCTTCTTCCGGATCATTTCCACCGCTTTATCGAGACCGCCCAACTCATCCACCAGCGCGTTCTGCTTGGCTTGCGCGCCCATCCAGACACGCCCTTGCGCCAGGGCGTCTATCTGGCCGTAGCTCTTCTTGCGCGCGACCGCCACTTTGCCCACAAACGATTTGTAAGTGGCCTCAATGGATTCGTGCAGTTTCTGCTGAGCGGCATCGCTCAGCGGTTCGGATGCGGAATCGATACCGGCCAATTTCCCCCGGCTCAGCTTGTCTTCCTGGATGCCCAGCTTGTCGTAAAGGCCATGCAGGTTCGGCCTGATGTATAAAACGCCGATTGAGCCAGTGATGGTGTCGGGGTATGAAATCACCGGGTCGCCCGTCATTGAGATGAAGTAGCCGCCCGAGGCTGCGTAGTCGGACATTGAAATGACTACCGGCTTAGCCGCGCTTAACATCTTCAGTTCGTGGAGGATCTCGTCGGAGGCCACGGAATCGCCGCCGGGCGAATCGACCCTGACAATCACGCCCTTAATGGACGAATCGTTCCTCACCTGGCGGATCACCTTGCCAAAACCGCCGGACGAAATAACCGTCGTGTTGCTGAACTCATCCTGCGGGTCGCCGCGAACGATATCGCCCTCGCCCACGAGCACGGCGATGCGGTCGCCCTTTCCCGGAGCGGCGCGGAAATAGGTTTTAATGGAAGTTTTGTTTACCTCGGCGAGCCCGGTCTTCTTCTTAATGTCTGAGTAGACCTGATCTTCATACCCCAGCTCATCCACCAGACCGTCGGCCTTCGCCTGGCTGGCCAGGAACGGCCCTTGATCGACTAGCGCCTTAATTTCATCGGCGCTCTTTCTGCGTCCCTGGCCAATGGTCGAGCAGAAATCGCCATAAATCTGGTCGAGCACCTGATTGAGGACTTCTTTCGTCTCAGGCGTCATATTGGTTTTCGTGAACAGATCGCCGGCGTCCTTATAGCGGCCGATATGATCGACTTGCACCTGAACACCGAGCTTGTCGAGCGTGTTCTTGAAGAACATCTCTTCGAGCATGAAGCCCTTCACCTCAAGCATGTCGTCCGGAGAAAGATAGATTTTGTCGGCGATGGAGGCCAGGTAGTATTCGCGCGACCCGGGGGACTGGAGGTAGGCGTACACGGGTTTGCCGGATTTTTTGAAATCGGCCAGATCCTGGCGTAGCTCTTCGAGTTTGCCCCAGCCGGCGCCGAGACTGCGCGGCTGCAATACGACTGCCTTGATGCGGTTGTCTTTAGCAGCCTGGCGCAGCGAATTCCAGATATCGCGAACGGTGGGTGAACTCTGTGCCTGGATGAAGGGGATGGGAATCTCCATGGGCGCAGCCTCGGGAACGTCGCCCTCCAAAGCAAGAACCAGTACGGAGTCGCCAGCCACGGTGGGCTGCTTACTCGCAAAAATCCGCCCTACGGCAAAAAAGACGACGAAAATGCCGAGAACCGCTACAACTACACCGACGATAACGCCGAGCAGGAACTTTCCCATACTGGAAGCGTAGCAAGAAGAGGGGACGGAACAGGAAAGTGGCCGGACGCTCTATTCGATATCTTTTTTGCAACCGGGGTTGTCTTCGTGCGATCAGGCGATAATCGAAGGAGAGAGCGAAATGACGCTGATCTTACCGTTGGAACCCCAGGAAGAGGCCAGGCTCATCGCGGTGGCCCAGGGACGAGGCCTGTCCGCCGATCAACTTGTACGCGAGGCGATTCACAAAATTATTGCCGATTCTGCTGAAGCCTCCAAAAGTAAGGAGCCGACGCGCTCCTTGCGTGGACTGCTCGCCAAATACGGCCCAATTCCCTCAGGGGAGGAGATCGACGAAAATCGGGCAGAGATGTTCGCCAATTTCCCGCGTTCTGATTTCTAATGATCGCCGCTATCGCAGATACCCACGCCGTGATTTGGTACTTGTTCTCTGACCCACGGCTCGGCAAAGCGGCGTCCGCCTTCATCGATGACACGATTGCGAATGGAAACCACGTAGGAGTCTCGGCGATCACAGTCGTCGAAATGGTCTATCTCGTCGAGAAGGGCCGCATCCAGCAAAACGCACTTTACGACCTTCACGCGGCAACTGGCGACCCGAAAGCCGTTCTGCAATATGTTCCGCTCGACGAGAACATTGCGATAAAAATGACGGACGTCTCACGGCAAGCGGTTCCCGATCTGCCCGACCGTATCATTGCCGCGACCGCCAGCTTCTACAGCGTGCCTATTTTGACCCGTGACGGGTGCATTCAGGGTTCAAATCTTCGGAAGATCTGGTAGTCTTCGGCGAGTTTCGGTTCCGCGGAATCTTCTTGGATTCTCAGAGGCCGCAAGGGAAAGAACTTATCTGGAAGCGACTTCGACAGGTTCCAACTGGCGCACAAAGAGGCCCATGCGCACGGCGCTGTCCACTAAGCTGGCGCGGTTGTGAATGTCGAGCTTTCGCATCAGGTTCAGCTTGTGGGCTTCAATGGTTTTAATGCTGAGCCCCAGTTCACCGGCAACTTCGCGAACGGTGCGTCCTTCGGCCAAGAGGCGCATTACTTCCTGTTCGCGCAAGGTCAAAACGGAAGCTTTCTGGTAGTCATTGGATGAGGCCAAGGCTTTCAAATCGGGGGCCGAGCGCGATAAGCCGCGGGGATTTTGGTCGTCGGAAAGCGCCGCCTGCCTGATACCGGCCACTAACTGTCCCGGCGTACTGCTTCTGAGCATATAGCCTCGCGCACCAGCCTCAATGGCCAGCTCGAAGTTTTCATTGGTGTCTTCTTCGGTTAGAAATAAGATGGCGGAACTGCTGCTAACCTGGCGAAGCGCCAGCCGGCTGTCCGCTTGGGTTGCGGCCGCCAGCGAGAGGTTCATCACAACCGCATCGGGGACCAGCAGGCGAGCCATTGCTAACGTTTCGGCGGCGTCTGAAGACTCGCCCACTATTTCCATGTCGCTTTCGGCCGACAATAAAGCTTTCAACCCTCTGCGAAACAAAACATGGCTGTCAGCCAGCATAATCCTGAAGGTTCTTTTTCCGCGTGTCATGTGATTGTCTCCCGCTCACAATCCTCATCGGCAGAAAAAGAGAACCTTAGCAGAAAACAGGCACCCGATTAGGTCTCGCGGAGCAAAATTTCATTTTCGCGGGAGTTATCGGCACGAGAGGCCAGTTCCATCACCCCTAGCGGTCTATTAAGTTCGCCGCGCTGCTCAAAGACTGCCAGGCGGAGAGGTTGAGGTTTCGAGCAGCTTGATAATGCCGGAGTTCTCCGTTTCGCGGGCGCGGTCCAAAGCCGTATGCCCGGCTTTGTCCTTCAGCGTGGGATCGGCGCCGCGCTTCAGCAGCAACGTGAGCGCTTCGGCTCGTCCGAGGGAAGCGGCGACCATCAACGGAGTGGCGCCGGATTGCAGGTCGCGGGTATTGATCTGGGCGCCGCGGTCGAGCAGCAAGGCAATCACGTCCGCGCTTCCGCCCAGCGCCGCGTCATGCAGCGGCGTTCCCCCGTCCTGGTTCCGGGCATTCAAGTGCGCGCCATGCTCCAGCAGCAGCTGGACCATCCTCTTCTGTCCCTTGAGAGCGGCGTCGTTCAGATAGCTTGAGCCGTTCGCCTCGGGCTTATTCACGTCCAAACCGTTTTCGATCAGAAGGCGTGCAATTTCGGTCTGGCCGCGCAGGGTGGCGGCCTCCATGGCTTCTTCCGCAGCCTTTTGCGACTCCTTGAGATGCAAGCCCAAATGCAGCAGGGCGCTGACCACGTTGCCGTTCTTGTAAGCCAATGCGACATCCAGCGGCGACTGGCCGAAACGATCTTTACCGGTGGGATTCGCGCCGGCTTCGACCAGCAGCGGAATCAGATCGGCATAACCTTTCATGCAGGCTTCGTGCAGCGGCCCGCGTCCATCGAGCACGTGTACGCGTTTAGCATCCGCCCCATTCCGCAGCAGCGTCTCGACCGCGAATTTACGATCATGAAGAACCGCAACGTCGAGCGGGGTATTGCCGTTTGCGTCCACCGCAGTCACATCGGCATGCGCGGCCAGCAGCAGTTTTACAAGCTCCGGATTGCCGTGCGAAGCCGCTACGTGCAAAACGCTTTGACCACCGCGGTAGTTTACGTCAACCCGTGCGCCGGCCATCAAGAGAATGTGCGCCACAGCAGCGCGCCCGGTGAGCACGGCGTATTGCAGCGCGGTGGAACCGGCTTCTTTGTGCTGGGCGTTGACATTGGCTCCATGCGCGAGTAACAAAGTTGTGATTTCTTCGTTCCCAGCCCAAGCGGCGTCGAGCAACGGCGTACTGCCGAGCGCATCACGGGCATTCACGTCGGTACCGGCAGCAATCAAGCGTTCCACTTCGCCCAAATTGCCCGCGCGGACGGCGGCATGGAGCGCCTCTGCCGGCGAATCAGGCGCTTTGGGAGGGGGCGTTCCGGGAGAGGAGGGGGCGGGAAGATTTTGCGGCGCGGCGGCCGCCGGCAACAGCAAGGACGCTAGCGCAAGCAACGTTGCGGCACGCCAGAACATGCGATTAGCGTAACACCAATCGCGACCTGCTTCGGCCAGGGCAAAGAATTGTTTGCACAAGTGGACGATGACAAATTTCCCGCGCTAAGATAGGGCAGCGCGCCCGCGCAAAAGAGACTAAAGTGGACGAATTCCTCTACTTAACGGAGCTTCTGGGCCTGAAGGTTTACGACCTTAAAGGCCGGCTGATAGGTACTCTTCGCGATGCCGCGCTGGTTCCGCTGATTGATCCTATTCGGATAGACCGTTTCCTGGTGGGCGCAGGCCCCGGCTGGCTCAGCATTCGTTACGACCAGATTAAGACCATTGCGCGCGACGGCATTCATCTTAAAGACGAGTCGCTCACGCCCTATCACTCCGACGAGTACATGTTGCGGATGGTGCGCGACCTGCTTGATCAGCAGGTGATCGACGCACAAGGCCGCAAGGTGGTGCGCGTCAACGACATTACGTTCGTAAAAGAACAGGAAAACGGCAGCCAGGTGCTGCACATTCTGGAGATCGACATCGGTTTGCGGTCGATTCTGCGGCGGGTTTTGAGCGGGATTGCCCCCTCGTCTTTCATACGG
>CAVQZK010000015.1:0-85129 GCA_963718465.1 Bryobacterales bacterium
AATCACGTATCGTGCGGTATGGAGCCGTCTTAAATATTTGTGGGCGTTGTGAGCCCCAAACAGGGTCCTGGACAGACATGAATAAGCGGTTGAGCTTGCAAGCTAAGGTAGGCTTCACCTAGGGTTTGTTCACGGATTGGCCCGTTTCTTTGGAGCAAGCCCTCGCAAGCCGGCGGTTATTTTGAAGAGGCTCATGATGGCGCCGCGCGGCAGATCTTTCGTTCTGGAATACCAGCGTTGGATGTTAGCGGTGAAGTCGGCCATGTCGCGCATACGTTCACGCGCAAACGGCGGGGTGATGCTGTCCTTTCCGGCTTCGGGAGATGCAGCGTCTGGAGCATGGCGGCCGTCGGGGCAATCTCGCGCTCGAATCTTTGCCTGCCGATGGTGACGAAAATTTCCCACACATCGTGAAGTGTGACGAAATGGTCGCGGCGATCACCCTTCAAATGGGTTACGCGGACCAGATTCCAGTTCTGCAATTCGCGCAGGCTGTTGCTGACGTTTGAACGCGCAACCAGCAGAGTGTCGGCGATTTCCTCCGCCGTCAGGGGCTCAGGCGAAAGATAGAGGAGCGCGTGAATTTGAGCGATCGTGCGATTTACGCTCCAGCGCGCGCCCATCTCACCCCAGTGCATGATGAAGTCGTTCATGGTAGGCGTCAGTTCCATGCGGCGATTATATCAGTTATTTCTGTTAAGACAGAAATAACTGATATAAAAACCGTTTTGTATTACATTATGTATATATCTAGTGCAGTTCGAATGGGACGAAAACAAAAACCGTGTTAATCGGCGAAAACACGACGGGATTACGTTCCACCTAGCGCGCAGGGCTTTTGACGATCCAAATGTCCTGATCGAGGAAGACCGTGTGGCAGAGGACGGCGAAGAACTGTTTCACGCCATCGGACGAATCAACAATTTGGTGCTGCTCGTCGTTTACATTTACAAGGAGACACAAAATGGCGAAGAAATCATCCGCATCATCTCGGCCCGAGCGGCTGGTAAGAATGAAATCGGAAGATATTTCCGGCAAGCCGCTCACTAAGCGGGAACTGGCGGTTGTGAATCGTCTGGCCGCACGTCAGAGGGCCGGAGACGACTCGCACATCAATTTTAAGGACATCCCGCCGCTCACCGCCGAGCAGTTAGCGGGAATGACAGGTTGCGCGACCGGAGGCCGAAATTTCCGTAAGTGTGCGGAAGGATGCGCGAGTTGTCGAGGGTGAAGAGCAAAGGCGGAGGCCATCTGACGCGGATCAACGACATTGGTGAACGTCATGGATTTGGAGATGAAGCTTTGAAATACCGGCAGCCGCTTCGGACGTCCCAAGCTTTGTCGGAATGCGAACCCTCTAAATCGGCTGCCCGTAGTAAGCGCTTGCTCCATGTTTGCGCAGGAAGTGCTTATCGCGGAGTGCTTCGGAGATGCCATTCACGTCGGCTTTAATTGTAGCGTCGGAAAAGATGTGCGCCAAGCCTCGACAATAACGGCGGAATATGCCGCATCGGTAAGCTGGGTCCCCGACAGAACGGCGCATGCCATTTCACCGAAACAGCTGTCGTGGCTAACGGGTCGAGTCGGCTGAGACGCTTAATAATGACTGGCCGGATATTCCATTCGTATTCGGATTCGATTTCCCTGGCTACATCGCTGGGGCCACCGGAATGGCGCTCGGAAGTAATCCTCGTGGGTGGTGCCCAGGCGAGGTATCTCGACGCCCGCCTGCGCCCATGCGGTGGCGTAGCGCGAATGTGTGTGTACAACTCCGTGACACCAGGAAATGCTTGATAAAGCGCCACATGAGTCGGCAGATCGAACAGGGACGCAGGCCTCCATGATGATCTTGCCGTTGAGATCGGTCACGACGAGGTCGGCTGGGGTAAGTTTGTCGTACTCCACGCCGCTGGGCTTGATGACCACGCGGCCGCTGTCCGGTCGAACCCGCTGGCGTTCCCAAAGGTGAAGATCACCAGTCCGCCGCACACTAGCTCCAGATTGGCTTCGATACCTGTTCGCGCAACCTATTAGGTCCATTTCGCAATTCTTGCCTCGGCAGCTACCCGCGCAAGTCGGGCAGCACGTCTCCAATAGTGATGGCCTCTGATCTCTTCGCCCCAAGCAGAGTAGAGCCGCTTGTAAAGTCGGAACCAGGTCTTGGAAACGGTAACACTAGCAGGTTCGGGATGAAGACCGGTGATAGGGGCACAGATGCGCTTGTGCTTCTTGCACGGTTTGGATGCGCGCGCGGCCAGAAATGCAAAGATGGCAGACCCGAGGCTTGTGACATCGCCTTCCGGTACCAGAATGGGCTTGTTCAGCACATTCGCGTAGACCTGATTCAACTTTTCGTTGCGCTGCGGGATGCCGCCGCCATTGATGATCCGCTCTACCGCGGTTCCGTGCTCGGCCATGCGGTTTAGAATGACGCGCATATGGAACGCCGTTCCTTCGATAGCGGCGAAAAGTTCATCTTGCGGCGTGCTTGTCAGGTGCCAACCAAAGGTTACACCGCCGTGTTCCGGATTTACCAGAACCGTTCGATCGCCGTTCTCCCACGTCATCCGTAACAAGCCGGTTTGACCGGGCCGGTAAGTGGCGATGCCCTTGGCGAGTTCGCTCGCGGTAGTTCCAGCACGCCGCGCGATGGCTTCAAAAATGTCACCGACCGCCGAAAGTCCAGCTTCAATGCCGGTCATGGCCGGATCGACCGATCCGGGAACCACGCCGCAAACACCAGGTACTAAGCTTGGCTTATCGCTTAAACCGATAATGCAGGTTGACGTCCCGATGACGTTTACGACATCGCCCAGTTTGACCCCCGCGCCGACGGCATCCCAATGCGCATCGAAGGCGCCTACCGGAATGGGTATCCCCGCATCCAGCCCGAGTCTTGCGGCCCATTCCTCGCAACGTCCCGGCAATCGAGGTTGAAGTGCGGTACGGCCTCCCAGTTTCGTGCGGATACCGATCAGAAGCGGATCAGTTTAATCAGGAAACCTTCGGGAGGAAGACCGCCCAACGATTCGTTCCACATCCACTTGTGGCCCATGGCGCAGATAGATCGCGGGGCATTGTTGATGGTGTGGATGCCGCATAGAACAGTGGCCACATAATCGCAGTGTTCGAAAGCGGTGACGAAGTGTTCGCGCTTTTCAGGATTGTGGCGCAGCCAGTGAAGGAGTTTTGAGAAGCCCCATTCCGAGGAATAAACGCCGCCGCACCATTTGATGGCCAGGAGGCCCGATTCATGAGCCTTTTCGGTGATTTCTTGTGCTTCGCGCCAGGCGCGGTGGTCGCACCAAAGGTAGTAATCGTCCAGCGGTTCGAGATCGTCGCCTACCGGGATCACGCTGGATCCGGTAGTATCGAGCGCAATGGATCGAACGGCATTCCCCGGCACGCCGGCTTCCGCTAGCGCTTTACGGGTGGCTTCGACCAGAGCCGACATGTGGTCGGCGTGGCTTTGCGTCGCGAAATCGGGATCCTCTCTTTTGCGGTGAAGCGGATATTCGCCTATGCCCGAGCCGAGCCTCCCCTTCTCGCTGTCGAAAATCGAGACGCGAACATTCAACGTTCCGAAGTCGACGCCCGCTACTACCGTGCTCATGCTTTATGCCAGTACATGTCCCATTTCAGGTATTTTGTTGTGGCTTCGTAAACCACATCGGATACTTGGCCAGGTTAGCAGCGGTATGATGCTCAAAACCGCGTTCACAGATGAACCGCAATAGATCTTGCAGCCTTTAATTTCGACAACGCCCGCGCCGCCGAACGTTTCCAGCGGGTCATCGGTAAACTGGCCGTCGCCCACATAGCCGCGCACCCGGCCGTGTTGTCGTCGGTTGAAATGCGGCAGAAGCTCATGGGCCCGATTTGACACGGCCCACGCAGGTGCCGAACGTGTTCAATTTGCCCACGGTGCCGGCGATAATTTCCTGAAAATCCATGCGCACGTCGGCAAAGAAGTGTTTAGGCAGATTGCTGCAGTGGAAGCAGACGGCTTTGTTCGGATCGTCGCCATAATTATTGTTCCAATCGAGCAGCGCGCTCGGAGTTTCCGAGGCAAGGCGCAGCGCATGCATGCCCACAACGCCAGTGATATCTACTTCGCAGGCGCTCGACATGAGCTCGTTGCTCATCATGCTCATCACCGTGCAGGGAACTACGCCGAAATACTCTTCCAGCGATGTCCAACATTGGACGGCGCTTATCGCGTGTCGGTTTCCTTCATCCAGCCATCGACCACCGCGCCCAGTTTGGCCATCTTCATCAATGAGGATGCCGGAACATCCTTGGTCGATACATACGAATTAATCGCGCTCAATTTCGCCTGCGTAGCCGGATCGTCGTCTTTCAGCTTGTCGATGCGGCCGAGGATCTCGGAAAGATCGAGCGTGATGATAGAAATGCCGTTGGTCTTCAAGAATTTTTTCGCTGTAGCGGACAGTGTTGAAGGCTTGCGGCCGGGCGCCGAGGGAGCCGATCCGCAAATTACGCAGACCGCGAACTACGCGCGTCACTCCCAGAAACCATTCGAGATCGCTGGCAAATTCGGGTGAGTCGGGAGCTTCGGTGTGAAGCGTGGTGAGCGAGTACGGAATGCCGTACTGCATCAGGTTATTGCAAGCCGACATTTTTCCGCAGAAGCTGTCGCGGCGGTCGCGGATGGTCATCTTGTTCTGCGAATCCGGCGTGGCTTGAATCAGAACCGGGACTTGCAGTCCGGACCGGCGCAGCGTATCGGCAATGGCGCGTTCGTCGCCAAAATTGGGGAGAGTCACGATCACGCCGTCCAGCGTGTCTCGATGTTTGCGAAACAGATCGGCGCAGCGTTTGGCTTCCTCAAATGTTTCGACGGCGCCGAATTTCGATTCATCGGTGGTAAGGGCAACTACCTCGACGCCCGCTTTTGTGAGAACGCGGAGCATGTCTTGGCGGCCTTCCGCGGCCAGGTGATCTGGGAAAAATCCCCGGTTGCCGACAATGAGTCCCAGCTTAGCGGGTTGTTTAGTTGACGATGGCATTACTGTTTCCGGCATTACTGTTTCTTTGGATAAAAGCGCACAAAGTAGACAACTCCGATGATAAACAGCAGCAGACCCCACCAAATACCCATGTGTAGCTGCGAGAGCACTACGGGATGGGCATCCGGATGCGATTTGTCGTACAAACCGGCGCTGGTGATCAAGATACCGTAGGTGGTGAGCAGCACACCGATGAAAAACCAGATTGAGAGGCGTCCGTGTCCGTGCATGTTCTCACCTAAAAGAAAATTGCGTTCACTATAACCAGAACGATAGCAACCGCCACGGCCCAGAAGATAGGGCGCTGGTAGAGCGGCAAATGGCCTTCAGATGGTATTTCGGTTGCGCCATAAACCAAACCGGTCAACTCGCTTTCCGGCCTTGGCGTAGTCATATAACTTACCGCCACCGTTACCACTACGCAGATGATCCACGACCACAGCGCGCGATACATGTTCTCGGCCATCGGTTTGGCATTGGGGGAAAGCGCAATATACTGTAACGCCGATGGATTTTTCACCACCCAGGCCCACATAGAGATCGAGCTGACTGTTCCGGCAAGCAGGCCCCAGAATCCGCCTGCAGGCGTGGCACGTTTCCAGAGCATGCCCAAAATCACCGTGCCGAACAGCGGCGCTATGAAGAAACTAAAAAGCGCCTGGACGTAATCCATAATGCTCGAAAACTGCATGACGAGATACGCGGTGCCAATGCTGATTAGTACACCCAGCACAGTACACCATTTTCCGACGTTTACATAATGCCTGTCGGCAGCGTCCTTGCGCAGGACTGCGCGGTAGATGTCGTAGGTCCAAACAGTAGCGAAGGCGCTGACATTGCCTGCCATTCCCGACATAAAACCGGCAATGAGCGCCGTTATTCCGAGGCCCAGCAGACCAGGTCCGCAATAGCGTGCCAACATTAACGGCAAAACATCGTTATAGGTATGCGCGGAGGGATTAAGGGCCTGAGCAGATTCCGCGACAAGGTGTTCAGGAAGCACCGCCAAACCGAGCAAGCCAGGCAAGATGACGATCAGCGGCACTGCCATCTTAAAGGCCGCGCCAATTATGGGCGCCATCTTCGCACTGCGAAGATCTTTCGCTGCAAGCACGCGTTGGACCACCAAAAAATCAGTCGTCCAGTAGCCGAATGAAATTACAAATCCCAGTCCCAATACCAAGCCAGTCCAATGGATGCCCATCGGATTGGCGGTAAAGGAAGCCGTAGTGGACCACATATGGGTGTAGTCCTGGCCTGGATAACGTTCATGGATGCGCGCGACCACGCCGCTCCAGCCGCCCGTTTCATAAAGCCCAAGGATAGTAATGACCAGCGCCCCGAGCCAAATCAGGAAGAACTGCAGAACCTCGTTAAAAATGGCGGAGAGCAGGCCGCCTAAGAAAACGTATCCCGCGACCGTGAGGGAAGAGACCCAAATGCTGAAGTTGAGATCCCAGCCGAGAACGATCTCCATGACTTTCGCCATGGAGAACATATTGATGCCGCTCATGAGGACGGTCATGAAACCGAACGAAACGGCTGAGAGCAGGCGGGACGATTCACCGAAACGCAGCTTCAAATAGCCTGGGACGGAGTGGGTTTTGGAGATGTAATAGAACGGCATCATCACAATCCCCAGGAAAAGCATGGCGGGAATAGCGCCGATCCAATACCAATGCGCGGCCAGGATTCCATATTGATAAGCGGAGCCCGCCCAACCCATCAATTCAAGCGCGCCCAAGTTCGCCGCCACGAAACTCAAGCCGGCCACCCAGGAGCTCATGTCGCGGCCGGCCATGAAAAAGTCTTCGCCGGTCTTCGTGAAATTTTTCAAATAGAACCCGATGCCCAGCACCATCACGAAATAGAGCGCGATGATAACCAGATCGATTGGGCCGACGGAAAGCAGCTTTTTTGAAGCGGCTTGCAGAAGTAGAGCGAGAATAGGGTGCATGTTGGCTATCTAGTCTGCTTGGACCGGATGAAAAACATCCACGGCCACGGAGGTAGCCGCCAGCATTTGGCAGAAACGCCATTTATATCACGTTGGGAAATGAAAACGCTTTCTTTTCTCGACTACGTCACTGTTTGACTGCCCACGCAAGGCCGTCAGGCCCAGGTCCGGCGTCGATATGGCCAGTTACTTCTATACTTTTCAGATCGATAACGGCGACATAGTCGTCTGGGGTGCAAGCCACAAATGCGCGGGACCCATTTGGGTCCATTAGAATGCCTGCTGCTCCCCGCCCGACTTTGATTCGCCTGACTACTTTCCGGGTTGAGGAATCCATCACCGTTACATCGGGACCGCCTAGTGTGGAGATAAGCGCCAGTTTGCCGTCAGTCGTGAATTTCAGTCGATTTGCCCCTCTCACGTCGGCGGCAAGAGTGCCCGTTACCTTTTTGCCTGCCAAGTCGATTACCGAGACCGTGCCATCCCCGGCATCCGCTGTCCAGAGTTCTTTCCCATCGGGCGTGATGTCGAAACCCTCCGCGCCTTTGCCGACGGGAATAACGGTTTCTTCCCAATCAGGGCCGGCCGGCGGTCCTGGGGGAGCGCCGCCACGGGTTCCAGCAGGCGGTCCCCCTGGGCCTGGACTGTGCCTCGTTACTTGCTCTATTATGCTTACTGTTGCCGAACTGACATTGGTCGTTACTATCCTCTTCAGATCTGTAGACAAGGCAAGCATGTGCGTTCTGTCCTGCCCAGTACCCAGGATGAAATCGATTTTCTGCTGGGCCGGATCGTAGCTGCCGATCGCCTTTGCGGCTTCGGCCGTGAACCAGACTTTCCCGCCGGCAAAGTCCAAGCCATGCGGACCGCGCAGAGCGCCCAGGTCTATTGACTGAAGAGCTTTCTGCTCCGCCAGGTCGATCACCGCCAGCGTGTGGTAAGCCCCGCCTCCGTAGTTAGAGACATAGGCAATCTTGCCGTCTGAAGAGGCGATAACTTCATGGGGGTCGGGACCAACCGGCGCTTTAGCAAGCACCTTGAGGGTCGCAGGATCGATGATCGCCAGCGTGTGATCGCCCTTTGAGAGAACCAGCAGCGTGGAGGTCTGCGCCCACAAAGCGCCCAACGTCAAGAGAGGTAGAAAACGTCTGAGACAAGTGATTCTCATACTGATGAGAATAGAGCATCACTTGTTGATGGAATGCTGCGCTTCGGCCACCAACTCGCGAGACGGCGTCAGATTGCGATCGAAATAATGCTTGAGTCCTTTCAGAAACCAAGTGTTCCGAAAACCCGAAGCCTTCATTTCCTGATAGGCGCGGTCTGTCGGCATGTCAAGGAAGTAAATCCGGTACAATCCCGCCAGCAAGCTTGTGCGGTCCCGGCCCAGAACGCAGTGCAGGTAAATAGGCTGATATTTTGCCGCCCGCATGCACTGCAATGCGTCATTTACATGTTTGGCGGAGGGAGCGATTGGCGAAGCGTTCATTGGCACGGACACGAAAGCGATTCCGTACTTGCGTGCTTTCTTCGTTTCGGGTCCGGTAAGGCCCGGAAGGAAATGAACCTCCAGAATGTAACGGATGCCGTGGCTCCGCAGGAATTCAAAATCTGCATCGTTATGCGGTTTCGAACCGAAGTACACGTTCCCGCCTATTTGCGAGAAGTGGCGGAGAAAGGTGCCGGTGGACGGATGCACTTGGCCTGAAGCGGGACGCAGGGATAGCGAACAAAATAGTAAGAGGGTGGTTTTCATCATCAATCGATTTAGCGCACTGGCGAGAAATAATATCGTGCGCCGTCAGATGATGGAGGTGAGCCGGACCTTACGTGTTTCTAAAAGACACCTGGCGGCCCGGAATGAGATGGCGGAATCGCTCAAAGAAAGATTGATTAGCCGAGGCGCGCGGCCTGCTTGAGCTGCTGATTAGTTCCACCAGGCTTTCCGCTTCGTCTATTCGGCCCGCGATTACTTCAGTCAGGCCGGAATCGAGCACCAGACGAACTTCCGCACGCCGGTTCATGACATAACCGGTTAAGACCAGTAGCCCGGCCGCTGCCAGAGGAAAACCGAATCCATCGCCATCGCTCGATGAAAAAGCGGCGGCTGAAAGAATGAAAATTGCCCCGGCAATCGCCAGCATGCCCGAGTATGTGTGCTTACGCGTGTCCATTCGCGCAATCCGCGAGCGCGGGATAATTACGTGCGCTTGACGTTCCGCTCTTCGGATCACCAGATAATGTTCGGTTACTGCCGCCAACGAATTGCGTTTAACGATTTGCTCGTCGCCTATCGCTCCCGAAACCGTGCCTGTCATAGTGTTAACCGCCTTTACTCACCAGCCACTACGAATAAAGATGCGGTGAGCGCGGCTTAGGGTTCCAAGTTGTCGTTCTTTCCTGCTTCCAAGTTAGTGAAGTTCGGAACCTGCTTCAGTCCGGACTTGGGCCAGAAAAGCCGCCAGCGTGCCGATCCGGCCTTCCGCCAATTTGCGTGCCGTCGGTAGGTGAAGCTGGCCGGGCAATTGGTCAATCGCTTTCTGTAAAGACTTCACTGCATCGGTGAAATCGTTGAATCTGGTGTCGCGGCCCACTTTGCAAACTGTGCGAAGAATGCCCATTGCACCGAGTTGTTCAAGGATATCGGCATCGCGCAGAATCTCCCCTTCGCGAATAGTGGGCCGATCCTTCGGTTGATGCGTGCGGATAGCTTCAACCACCAGCGCGATCTTTTCGGGCGGAAATCCGAAACGTTCTAAAATGCCGGGCGCCTTCTGCATCGAATAAGCCGCATGGTCCCAACGCTGGAGTTGTTCCAGATCTTCGGGCCGGTGTCCGGCGAATGCGCCCAGATCGTGCAGCCAGGCCGCAGCATAGACGACGTCGTCATCGTATTCGAGGCCTTCGCCCACCTGACGCGTGAGCGCGTAGAGCCGCGGTTGATGGCCGAACTTCTCGCGAGGCTGGGCCTCTTCCGCTATATATCCGGCAATTCCCTGCCGAAAATCGTTAGATGCCATTTGCTGATAGCATGGCATTCGTTCCCGTCAACTCAAATCCTCTAACTTATATTGACACCCGATATCGAATATTCGATATTATCAATTAACTCATGTCTTGGACCAGGCGCGCTGTCACACTTTACCGCCGTTTGCGGAGTCGTGAGCAGGTTGACATTGATCTCGACGCCGAAGTGCAAGGCTACTTCGAAATCGTGATCCAGCGCCTCATGGCAAGGGGTTTGCCGCGCGAACAGGCCATCCGGGCGGCGCGCCTGAAGCTTGAAGGGCCGGAACAGATAAAGGAGAAGGCAAGGGAAGCACGCATGGGAACGGCTATTGAAACCACCGTACGGGATCTCCGATACGCCTGGAGGACGCTGCGCAAGAATCCAGGGTTCACCCTTGTTGCGGTTTTAACCCTCGGCTTGGGTATTGGCGCGAACGCTGCCATTTTCAGCTTGATCAATGCCGTGATGCTGCGTTTGCTTCCCGTGCAACACCCTGAGCAACTGGTGCTGCTTACCGATCCCGCCGAAAGCGGCACAGCCACGGATACCACCGAGCACGGCATACGCAGAAATTTATCCTATCCGGAGTTCGAGCAGCTTCGTTTGCACAACACGGTATTTTCAGGCATTTTGGCCGCACAGAATGAGGTTCTTGAGGTCAACGTCTCTCCCGGAGCGAAAACAACAGCCGAACCCGTGAAAGCTCGCGTGCAGCTTGTGTCAGGCGAGTTCTTCCACGTTCTGGGAGTTCAGCCCATTATTGGCCGGGTCTTCACTCCCGAGGAAGATAGGGTAGCCCGGCGCGAACCCGATCACCGTCATTTCGTACGACTACTGGCGGCGTGAGTTTGCCGGTAACTCGAAGGTTGCGGGAGCCACTGTACGCGTTGGCCAGGGCACGTTTCGGATTATCGGTGTGGCGCCTCCCGGATTTAGAGGAATCCTGATCGGCTCGGCCCCGGATTTCTGGTTTCCGCTGACCATGCAGGGGCAAGTGCTCCCAGGCCGCGATTTTCTAAAGCCCAAGGATACGTTGTGGCTTCAGGTCATGGCCCGCCTCGCTCCAGGAATCTCCCGGCAGCGAGCCGAAGCTGGAATCAACATAACGTTCCAACAAACGCTGCGGGATTGGGCGGCGGCCCTCCCAACTGAACGGGAACGTCGCGGCATGCTCAACGAGAAAATCGAGTTGCGTCCCGGTAACCGCGGCGCCTCCACGGTGCGTGGCCAGTTTTCAGATCCTCTGGTGCTGCTGATGGCCATGGTTAGTGTTGTACTCCTCATCGCGTGCGCCAACATTGCCAATCTCATGCTGGCCAAGGCGAGCGGGCGGCAGCGCGAAATGGGCGTTCGACTCGCTCTAGGCGCAGCCCGTCTCAGGCTGATTCGCCAGTTGCTGACAGAGAGTCTTCTGGTTGCCGCCCTCGGAGGCGTTCTAGGCATTCTTCTTTCCATTGCCGGTACCCGCCTGCTTCTTGCTTTAGTTTCAACCGGCATTGACGATCTCGGTCTTGAAATTCCCATCGACTATCACGTGCTTCTATTTACCGCGGCAATTTCACTCTTGACTCTTCTCCTGTTCGGCTTGGCCCCCGCCATTCGCGGAACCCGCCTGGATATAAACCGGACGCTCGCATCGAACATGCGAGGTTCAATCGGCGGCCGCGGAGGCGTGCGGGCAGGTCAGGTTCTTGGCATGACGCAGGTTGCCTTGTCGTTGGTGTTGCTCATAGGCGCCGCGTTATTTCTACGCAGCTTGGGTAACCTGCTTGGCCAGAGTGTTGGATTTGAACGCGAGCATCTCCTCATGATTGAACTCGACCCGGTGGCAGCTGGCTACAAGGGACCGGCCATGACGGCACTGTATGAACGAGTTCGTGAACAGCTGCGCACCATACCCGGAGTCCGTAATGTCAGTCTGTCCAACACTGGTCTGTTTCGCGGCGACTCCGGGGATCATCTCTCGATTGAAGGCTCGCCGGTGCGCGACCCGGAACAACTAGTCTCGCGATGGACAGAGGTAGGAGCCGATTATTTCAAGACTGTGGGCATCCGGCTGCTTCGCGGGCGTGAAATCACCGCCTCTGATGCTGCTCGCGGCGCGCAGGTGTGCCTGATCAATGAATCGTTCCTGCGGCGATTCTTTCCAAACATGGACGCCATCGGCAAGCACATTACGGATGAGTATCCGACCACTCGTGAAACTTTCGAAATAATCGGCGTTGTCGCCGATTCCAAGGAACATAGCCCGGACGAGAGGAATAACCCCCGCTTTTATTCGAATATTTCCCATCCCATCGGAACCCCGGAATCCGCTACCTATCTTTTGAATACAGTGCGAAATCCCGCGAGTGTTGCCCTGGCGGCTCGCGAGTCTCTAAAGCAGATCGATCGAAACTTGTCTATTTTGAATGTGAACACCGTGAATCAGCAACTTGACCGACAGCTGGTTGCCGAACGCCTCATCACCGATCTCGCGGAATTTTTCGCCGTGATCGCTCTTTTCATGGCGGCTCTCGGCCTCTACGGCGTCATGTCGTATTCCCTCACCCGCCGGACAAACGAGATCGGAATTCGGATGGCTCTGGGGGCCTCGGCTCTCGGAGTAAGGCGCATGGTGCTTGGTGAAACGCTCCGCATGATGGCAATTGGCGTGGCTGTCGGTTTGCCATGTGCCATCGCCGCGGCCCGGCTCATCTCCAGCCGATTGTTCGAAGTCACCGCTTTCGATCCCATATCGATTGCTGTGGCAATTTCAATGATCTTGGGCGCGGGCTTACTGGCCGGCGATGTGCCCGCCTATCGCGCTTCGAAAGTCGACCCCATGGTTTCGCTCCGGCACGATTGAGCGATAAGCTTTTCTACTCTCGAAACTACGCGGCTAAACCGCCCCAACCTCAATCACACGAAGTTCTGCCGGACGCGTAGCATACGGCGGTTCCAGATGAAGCTCCAGCGTTTCCTTCAAAGTTCGCAAGAGCCTCTTCTTCCGTCTCCCCTTGACTGGCAACATCGATTTCAAGGCATTGGGAAACATACCAATTGCCCTCTCGCCAGACAGTAGCCGCGAATGGTCGCTTCATGCCTCATTTTTCCATGAAATACGATATCTTTCCCGCCGTCGTTAACACTTACTAGCATGTTTCCGTCTTTCCCATAGAACAGCCGATATAGTTGGCTTTTCGCAAAAGCGGCTGTTCAGAGTCAAAAAGGAGAGATCTGTATGAAGTTATTATTCGCTCTGTTCGTTCTAGCCGTCCCGATTTTTGCCGGCGCCTTAACTCTCGAAGTCGGCAATCCGGCTTCGAATCCGGAAGCGCTAACCAGTCACGCCGTGCTGGTGGCGCGAATCACCGCCTGTCATTCACCTGAGAAAACCACGGTTCAGGCAACCGCCGAAGGCGTGGTGAATGGGCTGCGGAAGAGCATTCCCTTGAAGGTCATCTCGCTCTCGACAGCGGGAACATTCGCCATAACTCGTGAATGGCCCGAAGCGGGGAATTGGGCCGTCAAGATGGTCGCGACGAATCCGGACTACAAAGATTACGCCACCAGCGTGCTGGTACCCGTCCGGAACGACGCGGCGCAATTTTCGGCAGCCAAGCACTATTTTCACGCTCCCACCGATGCTGAAGTGTCTCTGGCATTAAACTGATCCCAGCAGTAAGCCGTGCTTATAACCATCGAGCCTAAACTCCAGGAAGCCACCCTGGTTCGTGCCGCCCAGAGCGGTGACCGGGTGGCTTTTGGCCAGCTTTATCAGGAATACGGCCGGCTTATTCACGGCATCTTACTGGCGCATGTCTCCTATCAGGACGCCGAAGATCTCATGCAGGATGTGTTTATAAAGGCGCTCAAGCAATTGCCTGCTTTACGCGAACCGGCGGCTTTCCCCGGCTGGCTGATTGCCATCGCTAGGCGGACGGCAACCGACCATCTGAGAACCTGCAGAAATACACTCCAACTTGGACCGCTTCTCGCTGGTGGAAGAGCGCCCGATGCTGAGGGATTCGCCATACTTACGGTCATTCAGCGCCTGCCCGAAAGCTACCGGGAGACTTTGGTTCTTCGTTTGGTGGAAGGCATGACTGGACCCGAAATTGCCGGCCGCACGGGCTTAACACCCGACTCAGTGCGAGTAAATCTGTGCCGTGGCATGAAGCTCTTGCGCGAGCAGTTGGAGGGACAACGGAAGGTATGACTGAAGACTATCTATGGGACGGGAGCGGAGAGCCGGAACCTGAGGTGGCGTATCTCGAGGAAGTTCTTGGGAAGCTGCGATGGTCCGGGAGACAGCCCAAATCGGAGCGCGTTACGCCGCTAAATTGGTGGAATGAAAAACGGCCTTGGGCTATCGCGGCAGCGGCGGCTTTGGTGCTTGCTCTTGGGACGGCGCTTCTCATGAACAAGACGCCGACCCCGCATTCCGTGACTTCCTGGAATTTATCGTTTCCGGGCCAAGGGCCAAGCTCCGTTCGCGCCGGACAGATAATCGAGACCGGCCTCAGCCACGCAATCATGGAGTCTGAGTTCATCGGCGAGGTGGATATCGATCCTAATTCCCGCCTGCGTCTGCTTGCGTCGCGCCAAGGTCAGCATCGTCTGGCGCTCGACCACGGAACCATCCGCGCGCTCATCTGGGCGCCCCGGCAAAATTTGCCGTCGATACGCCTGCGGCAAAGGCCGTCGATTTGGGATGCCAGTACAGCTTGTCTGTTGCACAAGACGGCAAAGGATTTCTGACTGTGGAATTGGGCTGGGTAGCGTTCCAATGGAACAAAATCGAGTCGTTCATTCCACGCGGCGCCGCCTGCACTACGCGCGTAGGGCACGGTCCGGATACGCCGTACTTTCTTGACGCACCCGCGGCTTTGACAAAATCACTGGCTGAGTTCGACCTTTCGGGGAACACTCAGGCGTTGCGCTCGGTGCTGACGGCCGCTCGTCCCCGCGACGCCTTGACGCTATGGCATCTGCTGGGGCGAACACAGGGAAGTGAACGGGCTGAAGTGTTCGACAGCTTTGCGCGATTGGTGAGTTTGCCGCCTGGCGTGACGCGTCAGGGCATTCTGCACGGTGACCGCAAGAGTATGGATGCCGCCTGGGATGCATTGAAGCTAGGAAACACCAGCTGGTGGCGTGAATGGAAGCGGGATTGGTGAAGAGAGGCACAATATGCAGCATAAAAATGCGTTGGTAGCGGTCTTGGTTTCTTGCGCCACGGCGGCGATTGCGTCCGAAGATTTAGGCGCGGTTCACGAGTGGGGCACGTTCACATCCGTGGCAGGCCGCGATGGAGCGGCGATGGGTTGGCAGACGCTCTCCGGACCTTCCGACCTGCCGTGCTTTGTGCATCGGCTGGACCAGCGCGATTTGAAGGTAGCCGAATACGGTAGGGTGCGGATGGAGACGCCGGTCCTCTATTTCTATCCCTTGAAGCCGCTGACTGTTTCGGTTCACGTCGATTTTCCTGACGGTCGCGTTACGGAGTGGTATCCCAATTCGAGCAGCGTCCAGCCTTCCAGCAGCAGCAGAAGAGGATGGATTGAGTGGAACGACGTGCGCCTGAGCAAGAATAGCGAGCCCCAGCCAATGCTTGACAAGGCGAGCCATTACTATGCTGCTCGTGCGACCGACGCTTGGCCGTTGACTAGCGGACAGCAGAACGAAAAATTGCTCTTTTATCGGGGTATTGGCGATTTTGGTGTCGATCTAAGGGCAATCGTGAATCACGCTGGCGTCTCGCTACGTAATGCCGGCTCCGAAACGATCCCCGAGGTAATCGTTTTCGAAAATCGCGCGGGCAACATCGGGTACAGTACCATTCGCAGCTTGCGCGAGCCGGCGACCGTGAGTTTTTCCGATTTAAACGGCAGCCTGAACAATTTGCTCGGTCAACTGGAAGATGAACTGACGGAAATGGGGCTCTACCGGAAAGAAGCACGCGCAATGCTCGAGACCTGGCGTGATTCGTGGTTTGAAGAGGGTTTGCGCGTGTTCTATATTGTGCCGCGCCCAACGGTAGATGCACTGCTGCCGATTTCCATTCGTCCTGCGCCCGGGCAACTGAGTCGGGTTTTTGTGGGGCGAGTGGAACTCCTTTCCCCGCGGATGAGGCAGGAAATCGGCGCTGCCCTGATGAACGGGGATATCGCCGTGCTGAAAAAATACGGACGCTTTCTGAATGCCTTCCTCCGCGAGATGGGCAATGGACAGGACGACCCTCCGATGTGCGAACAGGCGCGGCAGTTTCTGGAGAGCGTATATCGCCAAGCTCTAGCGGAGTCGCAAAAGATTGCCTGTGCTGAGCAATAGGTCCCCAAACGCTCGGGTACCGTAATTGAGTTTACGGGTTAAGTCGGAAGATCGATGTAGCGGTCATGTCACAAGCAGGAGTTATCACTCACAGATTACCAGCCCACAATCCCGCAGAGTTGCCAGCATTGTGGGCAAGAGCGGGGATAAAGATGTTTAATGTTCGCCAACGGAGGATGCCGCAACCATAGCCCGAGGAGAAATGCCAGTATGAACGGGAACCGCGTGAATTGCCAACCAGCTTGGTTATGGTACAGCGCATGCACCGATCCAAAGGCGAAAGCAGAGATGAAAACAGCTGCAACATTTGAGCAGCCGAGAGTAGCTCTTCCGTACCCCCGGAAAAGCATTGCGAAAGCTACACCACGGTAGGCCACCTCTTCGGCTATGCCCGGCAGTGTTGCCTCATATAGAACGGTCTCCAGACCAAATGGATTGTGGTTGCGATATGCGTAGTCGAGCAGCGCGGCGCTTTTTTCTCCAGACGATAGCTGCATACGGGCGGCGCTCTTGGCCATGGCCATGAGGACGGCCGGAGCCACGCCATGGCCGGAAACGTCAGCAATCCCGAAGCGATGGCCGAAATGATCGCGGTTCCATCAACAACTAACCGGCGCTGTACGTGAGAAGATCAGCCGCAGTCAACGGGATTGTGAGAGGGAGGTTAGGTAACGAGTTGCTTACCAGAATCGCAACCGCGGTTTGCGGAACAAAAATAGGCAGAAAGGCCATCCAAAACTTTTTTCCGAGACGAAACCCGGTAAACGCGTACGCCGCGCATACCGGCAAGACCAACCGCGCTGAACGTCCAGGGGTTCCAAACTTTGCCTGGAATCGCGTCCGTCCGTAACAACCCCAGAGGCGGTTGGCATAGTGCTTTGCTTTCCGTGGCTTGGTAACATCTGGGTTTCCGGCATCGTCTTTTGGGAAAGCCGTCAACCGAACTGCTAACAATGCCTTAGAGCTATTGGTCTTCTTGAAGCGTCTAAAATTGTTTACGCCAACCGCCGGATTTTTTGGCGTGACCTGTTGAGCCGCTTTGTCTGAACAAGAGCCGGAAACTATGCCACCTGTCACTTTAGAACCACAACCTCCTGAACGCCGCGAGCGCGAAGCCGTTACGCCGGGTCCGGCACTTTACCCCGAATTGGACTTGGACCAACATGGCCCCTCGAAGAATTACTGGTGGGTTTGGCTGCTCGTCTTTGCCGCCATCGGCTTCGGCTGCTATAAGCTATATCAGTTCGAAAACACTAAAAAGGCCCAAGTCGCTTCCAAGAAGGGGATGATGATGCGGCCCCACAACATCCCGGTGGTGGCGGCTGCTGCGCACGCCGGCGACTTGCCGGTTTATCTGCAAGGCTTGGGAACGGTAACCGCCTTCAACAGCGTGACCGTGAAAACGCGCGTAGACGGACAGCTGATCAGCGTCAATTTTCACGAAGGTCAGTTTGTGAACAAGGGTGATTTGCTGGCCGAAATCGACCCCAGGCCGTTTCAAGTCGTCCTCGATCAGGCGAACGGTTCTTTAGCGCAAGCCAAGGGCACTCTCGCGAAAGATGAAGCCGCGCTGCGCGATGCGCAAGTCAACTACGTCCGTTATCAAGAGCTATTTAAAGAGCAGATCATTGCCAAGCAGCAGCTCGATACCCAGCTAGCTACCGCCGACCAGATTAGAGGAACGATTGAATCGGATAATGCCGCCATTGAAGCGGCCCAGGCCATGATCAATAGCGCCAAGCTGAATCTGGCCTTTACGCGCATAACTTCTCCCATCAGCGGGCGCATTGGTCTTCGCCAAGTGGATTCAGGCAATATGATCCACGCCGCGGATGCAACCGGAATCGCTATTGTCGACCAGCTTCAACCCATCTCCGTGCTGTTCAGTATTCCGGAAGATCAACTGCCTCCGGTGCTGGACAAACTGCGGCAAGGGAACAAGCTGAAAGTAGAGGCTTACGACCGCGATCAATCGAAGAAAATTGCCGAAGGTACCCTGCTTACGGTCGATAACCAGATTGATACCACCACCGGCACTTCACGTTTGAAAGCGGTTTTTGACAATGCCGATTATCATCTATTTCCGAATCAGTTCGTCAACATCAAGCTTTGGATCGACACCAAGCGCGGCGCAATTATCATTCCGGCGGTCGCCATTCAACGCGGTCCAACGGGAACATTCGTCTATCTGGTCGAGGACGACGACACGGTCACGGTACGCGCGGTGAAAGTCGGCCTGACCGAAGGCAACGATGTTTCTATCGATGACGGCTTAGCGGCTGGCGACCGGGTGGTGGTAGACGGCGCGGAGAAACTGACCGAGGGAATGAAAGTATCGTTCCGCCAACCGGGTCAGCCTGCCGCCAATGGTACCGGCGGTCAGAAAGGCGCTGGACACAAGGGTAAAAAAGGACCCGCAGAATGAGCCCGTCTCGGCCGTTTATCCTTCGGCCGGTTGCCACCTCGCTGCTGATGGCCGGCATCCTGATTGCGGGCGCTATCGCGTATAAGCAACTGCCTGTTTCAGCCCTGCCGGAAGTCGATTACCCGACCATTCAGTGCACCACGTCCTATCCCGGCGCAAGTCCCGATGTAATGGCTTCGTCCGTCACCGCTCCGCTCGAGCGCACATTCGGCCAGGTTCCAGGGCTGAAGCAGATGACCTCCACCAGCTCTTTTGGAAGTTCCATCATCACTCTTCAGTTCGACCTCAATCTGAATATCGACATCGCCGAACAGCAGGTGCAGGCGTCCATCAATGCGGCCGGCACCTATCTGCCTCCCGATCTGCCTAATCCGCCGATCTACAGCAAGGTCAATCCGGCTGACGCTCCGATTTTGACCTTAGCCCTCACATCGAAGACCGTGCCGCTAACGAAAGTGGAGGATTTGGCCGACACCACGCTTTCGCAGAAGATTTCGCAGTTGCCCGGTGTTGGTTTGGTCACTATCAGCGGTGGTCAAAAACCCGCCGTGCGGATTCGCGTCAATCCCACTGCTTTGGCTGCCTATGGCTTGAGCTTGGAGGATCTGCGAACCGCCTTAAACCAGACAAATTTAAATCAGGCCAAGGGCAATTTCGATGGTCTCAGACAGGCTTACACCATCGGTGCTAACGATCAGATCCTTACCAGCGCCGGCTACAAGCCTATCATCGTGGCTTATAAAAATGGCTCGCCGGTTCGTCTGGAAGATGTAGCGACCATTGTGGATGGCGCTGAAAACACCCGCGAAGCCGCCTGGATGAATGCCACGCCGGCCGTCATTCTCAACATCCAGCGTCAACCGGGAGCAAACGTCATCGCTGTGGTCGACCGCATCCAGGCGCTGTTGGGGCAATTGAAAGTCTCCATCCCGGCTTCTATCAATCTCGCCGTCCTGACAGACAGAACCACCACCATTCGGGCATCGGTGGAAGACGTGAAGTTCTCGTTGATGTTGACCGTCGCGCTGGTTGTGATGGTGATCTTCCTCTTTTTGCGCAGTCTGGCGGCTACGGTCATTCCGGGCATTGCAGTGCCGCTTTCCATTGTGGGCACGTTCGGCGTGATGTACCTGCTCGGCTATAGCTTGAACAATTTGACGCTGATGGCGCTCACCATTTCGACGGGCTTTGTTGTCGATGACGCCATCGTGATGATTGAAAACATCTCGCGTTATCTGGAACACGGCGAGAAACCGCTTACGGCGGCGCTGCGCGGATCGGCGCAAATCGGCTTTACCATCGTGTCGTTGACGGTTTCGCTCATTGCCGTCCTGATCCCGCTATTGTTTATGGGCGATATTGTGGGCCGATTGTTCCGCGAGTTCGCCATCACCCTGGCGGTCACTATCCTTGTCTCGGCCGTTGTTTCTCTCACGCTGACGCCGATGATGTGCGCGAAACTGCTGAAGCACAAGCCGGAAGCGGAACAGACATGGTTCTACCGCAAGTCGGAGCACGCTTTTAACTGGATCATCTCGCGCTATGGATACACGCTGCAATGGGTTCTTAAGCACCAGACAGCCACGTTATTAGTTACCGTCGCGACGCTGGTCGCAACTGTTTTCCTATACATCATCGTTCCCAAAGGATTCTTCCCGGTTCAGGATACCGGCGTCATTCTGGGCGTTTCCCAGGCGCCGCAAGCGGTCTCGTTCAGTGAGATGTCGAAGCTTCAGCAGCGGCTGGCAAACGTAATTCTGCAAGATCCCGCTGTAGAGAGCCTTTCGTCATTCATCGGAGTTGACGGAATCAATACCACGTTGAACAGCGGCCGCATTCAAATCAATTTGAAGCCGCTCGATCAGCGAGCAGGCGCTAACGCCGTGATTCGCCGCCTGCAAAGCAAGCTGAGCCAGGTGGACGGAATCGCTCTTTTTCTGCAGCCCGTGCAGGACCTCAGCGTGGAAGACCGCGTGAGCCGCACGCAATATCAGTACACGCTCGAAGACGTCGATTCCAAGGAATTGAGCGATTGGACCGATCGGCTTGTCGAGAAGCTGCAAACCCTTCCTTCATTGCGGGACGTGGCCACCGATCGACAAAATGGCGGACTAGAGACCACGCTGGCGATTGATCGGGATACTGCTTCGCGGCTTGGGCTCAGCATGCAGCAGATTGACGACACGCTCTACGATGCCTTCGGCCAGCGGCTGGTCTCTACCATGTTTACGCAGCTAAACCAATACCACGTGGTTTTGGAAGTAGCGCCCGATTTTCGCACCGACCCAACCGATCTATCGAGCATCTACGTGCATTCCTCGAACGGCTCGGAAGTTTCGCTTAGCTCTTTCGCGCACTTTGACCAATCTACGTCGCCGCTTACGATCAACCATCAAGGGCAGTTTCCGGTAGTTACTCTCTCGTTCAACCTTCCGGCCGGCGAATCTCTGGGGCACGCCGTTGCCGACATCAAGCTGGCTGAGCAAGAGATCGGCCTGCCTCAAAGCATCCACTCGGAGTTTCAGGGAACCGCGGCGGCCTTCCAGAATTCGCTGGCTAACGAAGCCTGGCTGATCATTGCGGCGCTGGTGGTGGTCTACATTGTCTTGGGTGTTTTGTATGAGAGCTACATTCACCCGATCACGATTCTTTCTACCCTGCCGTCAGCGGGTGTTGGTGCGATTCTCGCGATCTTCATTTGCCACGACGATTTCAACATCGTGTCCCTCATCGGCATCATTCTCTTAATCGGCATCGTGAAGAAAAACGCCATCATGATGATCGATTTTGCCCTGGAAGCCGAGCGCAAAGACGGAAAATCTCCTGTCGAAGCCATCTATCAGGCCTGTTTGTTACGTTTCCGGCCTATCATGATGACTACTATGGCGGCCTTGTTCGGTGGTTTGCCGCTCGCCTTGGGCACCGGAGTCGGCTCGGAGTTACGGCGTCCTCTTGGGATCACTATCGTTGGCGGGTTGATCGTGAGCCAGGTTCTTACTCTCTACACAACGCCGGTCGTCTATTTATTCTTTGATCGGCTGGCCAGCCGTTTGCGCAAAGGCGCAAAGGAATTAGAGGCCCCGGCCCGGCAGGAACTGCCGGAAGCGGTACACGCGGAGTAATCGTATGAATCTTGCGGCTCCCTTCATTAAACGGCCGGTGGCCACTTCGCTGCTGACAGCCGCCTTAGCGCTTTCGGGCGTACTCGCGTTTCGCTTCCTTCCGGTCGCGCCGCTACCTCCCGTGGACATGCCCACCATTCAGGTGCATGCGAATCTTCCCGGCGCAAGCCCTGAAACTATGGCCTCGGCGGTAGCCACGCCGTTAGAGCGGCAATTCGGCCGCATCGCGGGTGTTACTGAGATGACCTCGTCCAGCCAACTGGGCAGCACTGGAGTGACGCTGCAGTTCGACCTGAACCGGGACATCGATGCCGCCGCGCGCGACGTACAAGCTGCTATCAACGCCGCGCGGGGACAGCTTCCCGCCAATCTTCCCAGCAATCCCGGATATTGGCGCATGAACCCCGCCAACGCGCCCATCATCATGCTCGCCATGACTTCCGACGCTTTCAACCAGGGGCAAATGTACGACGTGGCGGACTCTATCCTGGGTCAAAAACTTTCTCAGATCGATGGCGTCGGCCAAGTACACGTTTGGGGCAGTTCGCGTCCGGCGGTACGTGTGCAAGTGAACCCGACGCTGCTCAACACCATGGGGCTGAACCTCACCGACGTTGCTACAACCCTGAAGAATGCCAACGCTCACCAAGCTAAGGGAGCGCTCAGCAATTCCGATCTTCGCTGGCAGGTGAACGCCACCGACGAACTGTTCAAAGCCAGTGAATATGCTCCGTTAATTGTGGCCTATCGCAACAATGCGCCTATCAGACTCCGCGATTTAGGCAATGTGATCGATTCCGTTGAAGATACCCGGAACGATGGTTCCGACAACGGCAGACCGTCGGTGGTGATCATGGTCACGAAACAGCCTTCGGCCAACATCATTGACACTGTCGACCGCATCAAAGCTGTTCTTCCGCAGCTGCAGGCTTCCGTGCCTCCGGCCATGAAACTAGCGGTCGCGCAAGACCGCACTACGACAATTCGCGCTTCGATTCATGACGTCGAAATTACTCTGCTCATCTCGGTATTCCTGGTAATCCTGGTGGTGTTCGCCTTCCTGCGAAATCTTTGGGCCACGCTAATCCCCGGCATCGCCGTACCGCTCTCGCTGCTTGGAACGTTCGGCGCAATGTACTTACTCGGTTACACGCTGGACAATCTTTCGCTTATGGCGCTCACTGTGTCTACGGGTTTCGTTGTCGATGACGCCATCGTCGTAATCGAGAACATTACCCGCTATTTGGAAGTCGGTTGGACACCCATGCGCGCCGCCTTGCAAGGCGCTAAGGAAATCGGCTTCACCGTGCTCTCAATGAGCACATCGCTGGTTGCCGTGTTCATTCCTATCCTGATGATGGGCGGCATTGTCGGACGCCTCTTCCGCGAATTCGCCGTCACCCTGACCATTGCGATTCTTATTTCATTGGTCGTTTCCCTAACCACCACGCCCATGCTCTGCTCGCGCTACTTGCGTTCCCAGAATGCCCGCAAGCACAATCGCGCATATCGGGTCAGCGAACGCGGGTTTGAGTTGATGCACAAGAGTTATGCCAAAAGCCTGAGGGTAGTTTTACAGCATCCGCAACTCACATTGATAATCACCCTTGTCACCATCGCCGTCAGCGTCTATCTGTACGTCATCGTTCCCAAGGGCTTCTTCCCGCAGCAGGACACCGGCCAGATCGGCGGCCAAATCCAGGCCGATCAGGATATTTCATTCACGGCAATGCGCGAGAAATTGCATGCCTTCCTGAAAATCGTCGAGCAGGATCCGGCTGTCGATAATGTCTCCGGTTTCACCGGAGGTGGCACGTTGAACTCCGCCAGCATGTGGATGCAGCTGAAACCGCTCGCCGAGCGTAAAATCTCCGCCGATCAGGTCATCAATCGCCTGCGTGGAAAGTTGGCTCGTATCCCCGGCGCCACTTTGTACATGATGGCTGGGCAGGACATTCGCGTCGGCGGCCGCGGCAGCAATTCGCAGTATCAATTCACGCTTCAGGCCGATAATCTGCAAGATCTGAACGAATGGGCGCCCAAGCTGCTCGCAAAGCTGAAAACTCTTCCCTTGGTGCTGGACGCCAATAGCGATCAGCAGATCCGCGGATTGGAAAGCCGCCTTATTATTGATCGCTCCACCGCCGCCCGCTTGGGCGTGAACCCGCAAGGTCTCGACGCGACGCTTTACAACGCTTTCGGTCAGGCCCAGGTCTCGACCATGTACACGGGTATCAATCAGTATCACGTCGTGATGGAAGTGCTGCCCGAATTCCAGCAGAATCCAGCGGCCCTGAATTCCATTTATGTCCAATCAAACACCGGCACTCCGGTTCCGATCTCTACTTTCACCCACTACAAGACTGTTTCCAGCGCCTTGACGGTAAATCATCAGGGCCCGTTCCCCTCTATCACTTTGTCTTTCGCCTTGGCTCCGGGAGTCGCGCTAAGCGAAGCCGTGGACGCGGTAAATCAGGCGGAATTGGATATCGGCATGCCCGCTAATGTTCGCGGCGCTTTCGCAGGCACCGCACAGGTATTCCAATCTTCGTTAAAGAGCGAACCGCTGCTGATTCTTGCCGCGCTGCTGGCGGTTTACATTGTCCTCGGGATATTGTATGAGAGCTACATTCACCCGATTACCATTCTCTCTACCCTGCCCTCCGCCGGCGTGGGAGCTTTACTCGCGCTGCTCATCTTTCAGGTCGATCTCACCGTTATTGCCATTATCGGCATCATTCTACTCATTGGCATCGTGAAAAAGAACGCGATCATGATGATCGATTTCGCTCTAGATACCGAGCGCAAGAACGGCGCAACTCCCAAGAACGCCATCTATCAGGCTTGCTTGATGCGCTTCCGCCCCATCATGATGACCACCATGGCCGCACTGCTCGGCGGCCTGCCGCTGGCGCTCGGAACGGGTACGGGATCTGAAATGCGCCGCCCCTTAGGTATAACCATCGTGGGCGGACTGCTCTTCAGTCAAGTGTTGACGCTCTACACGACCCCAGTCGTCTACCTCTACTTGGACAAGCTTCAGACCTGGTTCGGAAGCCGTAAGCAAATCAGCCCGAAACTCCAAAGCGTCCTCAGCGATAGCCCGAGCGAAGCCTACTAAATATTAACCAGTACCCGCCCGTCGCGCATCGAAACGGTCCGATCCGCGAACGCCGCTGCTTCCGGGTTATGAGTGATCATCAATATCGTTTGGCCCTTCTGCTTATTCAACCCGCGCAGCAGATCGAGCACGGCATTTGAGTTTTCCGTATCCAGGTTCCCAGTCGGCTCATCGGCCAGCAGGATCGCGGGTTGATTCACCAGCGCCCGGGCAATCGCCACACGCTGCTGCTCCCCTCCGGAAAGTGCGCTTGGTTTATGATCCAAACGATTCTTGATGCCCAGTAACGATAGCACCTCATTGAACCCGGGCGGGGGCGTCTTGTTCTTTGCGATTGATTGCGCCAAGGCAATGTTGTCTTTGGCCGACAGCGTAGGCAGCAGATTGTACTTCTGAAATATAAACCCCACCTTGTTTTGGCGCATCTCCGTCCGTTGCGACTCCGTCATGCCCAGCAAGTCCACGCCGTCGATCCAAATCTCGCCGGCGGTGGGCGGCGCAAGGCCGCCAAGAATATTGAAAAGCGTCAACTTGCCGGACCCGGAAGGTCCAATGATCGAAAGAAATTCTCCGCGCGCCACGTCGAGACTCACGCCTCGCAGCGCATGGACGTCCACTTCACCAATGTGGTACGTCTTGCGAAGGTCACGAACGCGGATGATGGAAGTTCCCGGCATTGAGTTCACTTCAGGAGCGCTACTCATAGGCCAGCGCCTCAATCGCGTCTTGCCGGGCAGCCTTTAACCCTGGCCCAATCGCTCCTAGTAAAGCGCCCACCAGTGCAATGCCCGCGGCAATGGGCCACCAGTCCGGCACATCAATCACGTTCAGGCTGGCGGGCATGAACCTGATTACCGCGAGCTTAGCGACGAAAGCCAGAACGATGCCAATCACCCATCCAGCCAGCGCCAGAAAGACCGCCTCGCGCACCAGCATATCCACGATGGTGAATGGCTTAGCCCCAAAGCTTTCAAAATGCCGATCTCCCGCGTACGTTCGATGACCGCTGTGTACATCGACAGAAACACCACCAGGAACCCAACCACCACCGCTAAAACCGTAATCACCGCTATGAACGCTTTCAACTGCGGATAGGTGTTGATGCTGAATTGCGATACGAAGTCCGCGATCGATATCGCCTTCAGATCGCCTTTGAAAAGTTCGTTGAAGCGCGCCACTTCGGCGTCGGTCTGCGAAGGGTCGTCAAGCTTGATCAGAATCTGTGAAATCTGGCCGGTGTTCCCGGTCTCTTTCTGCAACGTCGTGAGCGGCACAATAAAGCGCGCCAGCATTCCACCCTGCGTAATGCCTGCCAGATGCCAATTGTGGTCCAACAGATTAACTGTGTCGCCCACTTTCAAATGCTTCTGGCGCGCGTACGACTCGTCTACCAGCAGGTCATCGGGTCCCGCGGGGTCGCCGCCTGCGAGAAAGTGGAAGCCGCCGCTGATCTTTTCGAACGCTGGAATATCCACTCCGTTTATCGAAGTGATCAGTTCCACCGGTACCATCAAAACGCCTACCGCTTGCGCCACGTGCGGCTGCTTCTGTACGAAAGAAACATACTTTTCAAGCATCGGCCCGCTGTGCAAAGAGATCGTGCCGTGGGAATCGGGTTTTAAGAAAATGTCTGCGCCAGTCCCTTTCGCCCGCTCGGCCGATTCCTGCAGCATGCCGCGGCTTAAACCGATGAGCGTCAGAATCGACATCACCTGAACGCCCACCACCAAAGCGCTCAGGAACGTGCGGACCCATCGATATTTCAAATTTTCGATTACTAATCTGTTGATCATTTGTAAACTCACGGCTGGGTAGCAAGAAAGTCTCTGGCCACCTTTGCCACCGGTTGATGTTGGGCCACAACCAATTGGTTCAGATGACGCATGGTCCCCTCGTCGATATGATTCTGGAGCATACTCAACGCCCAAACGATTTCCGGCTTTTGCTTTACCAGTTCATTCCGCAGAACAAAGCTTGCGTTGTAAGGTGGAAAGGTCTTCTTGTCGTCCCGCAATGCGGTAAATCTTGCATCGGCTAACTGAGCATCCGTGGAATTCGCCGCTCCCATATCGATTCCGTGCTGTTCCAGCGCCTGGTAAAGCAGACCCAGGTCCATCGTTTTCGGCGTACCCTGCCATTTCAAAGCGTAGGTTTTGTCCAGGGCTTCCAACCCGTCTGAGCGCGTCAGAAATTCATAACCCACTCCCAGCCGCCATTGCCGCTCTTTGGCTGCCGACAAATCGGGTGCGCTCAACCGCCGTGCGTCTTCGCTTCGCACCACCATGGCGAACGTATCGTTAAAGCCCAACGGGGGCAGCCAGATCAAATGAAAGCGCCTGAAATATTGGTCCTTCACCTGAATGTATGCCTGCGCCGGATCGCTAGGCACGCCTATCTTCAAAATCACGCTAGCGGCCGTGCCCGTGTACTCCGGATAAATATCGATGTCGCCGTGCAAGATCGCCTCGTGCGCCAGCAGCGTGCCGCCCAGGTTAAGCTTGCGGTCTACTTCCAGGTGCAGCTTTCGCTCCAATTGCTGCGCGGCTATTTCACCGAGCACTAATTGTTCCGTGTAGTTTTTTGAACCGATGACAACCGCCGAACTGCGGCCGCAGGAAACACAAACCGCACCGGCAAGAACCGTCACTGCCAGAAACCTGTTCATCGAATCGCAATCTTCTTTTCCAGCATTGACATTCCGGCATCAGCGGCTAACGCCATCACCGCCGCTGGAATCGCGCCCGCAAGGATTTGCAGCGTGTCCACGGATTCCACTCCGCGGAAGATCAGAACGCCCAATCCCCCGCCTCCGATGATCGCTGCAATCACCGCCGTACCGATATTCGTCACCAGCGCCACTCGCACGCCAGCCAGAATGGTAGGTGCAGCAAGAGGTAATTCCACTAGACGCAGCAATTGGCCGTCGGTCATTCCCATCGCAATGGCGGCTTCGCGCAAAGGCGCGTCAATCGAATTGATCCCCACAATGGTGTTCCGCAAAATGGGCAGCAGCGAATATAAAACCAGGCAGAGTATCGCCGTATGCCTGCCAATTCCTCCTATTAGAGGCACGGGCAGCAGAAAACCGAACAGCGCAACGCTGGGAATGGTTTGCAGCACATTCGCCACCGTTACCGAAACTTCCCGGAGCGCAGGCTTCCTGGTGCCGGCGATGCCGAGCGTCACCCCAATCAGCACCGCAATCAGGGAAGAAACCCCAACCAGAATCAAATGCTCGCCCGTCAATTGGGCGACGTCGTGAGCCAGGGTTTTAAGAACGTAAGGATCCAAAATGGCGGCCTATTTCGGCGGAGACTGCACTTTCTGCTGCGTGTTCACCGTAAACAAATGGCATTTCTGCAGCTCTTCACGATAGCGGAATCGCGGATGAAAGAATAGGACCGCCTTGGCGTCGCCGCTGGCTTCCACCAGTTGCGTCAACCATACGCCATCGGGTTGGCGTTGCTGCACCAAGTGCAGGTGAAACCCTTTGTGAATATTTGCCAGCAGGCCGCCGCCCACCTTCACGTCTTTGTTGGTTTCGAGCCGCAGCTCGTTCGGCACGCCTGAAACCTCATCCATCCAAATGCGGCCAACTATTGCCTGTGCAAAGCGCTCTTCCACTTTGTGGGGGTGAAAGTTCGGATCGCCCGTGAGATCGTACACTACTACACTGCGTCCGTCGCGCGACTCGCGGTGTCCGTTCGAAAAACGGAGCGCGCGCAGAAACAGGTCAAGCTGCTTCTCGTCCTTGTCTTGTTCCTTCTTGGCATTACCGGCATCGCTGTACTTCTTCACCTCTTTGTCGGCGTGCTCCTGCTCTTTTTTGGCGTCACTTCCCGTCAGCTCCTTACCGTCGCGAGTCAAGACGTGATTGATCTCCATGCCGTTTACGAAAAAGCGTTCCACCGTTTCGGCTTTATCGCGCTTCACCGAACTGTCGGGGTTCAAATCGTATTCGTGCGTCTGCAAAGTACATGAATAATTCTCACGGTCCTTTTCCAGCTTCTCCAGGCTCCCCCTAGCCCGCTGGCGCAATTGCTGTGGATCGGGCAGCGGATTGTCGGCCCAAAGGCCTTTCGCGAAAGCTCCAATCAAAAACAGCGCCAGCCATCTCATTCGGAAGTCTTTCTCCCAATCGCCGGCGGAAGCGTTTCGAGGAACGACAAAGCCATCGGCGTCTCCACTTTGAAGAACGCTTCCGGCGTCACCATGCATTCCAACTTGCCGCCGTCCAGGACCGCAATTCGCGTCCCAATGGCTAAGGCCTCCAGCAGGTCATGCGTCACAAATACCGACGCCACGTTGTACTTCGCCCGCAGCTTCAGGAATTGTTCCTGCATTTCATGGCGGGTCACCGGGTCAAGCGCGCCGAATGGTTCGTCGAACAATAGAAGTCCGGGCTCTGCTGCCAGCGCCCGGGCCACCGCCACCCGCTGGCGCTGACCTCCCGAAAGCTGGTGCGGCCGCCTTTTTCCAAACTCGCCATCTCCTAATCCAACTTGTGCCAGCAATTCGTGCGCCCGCTGGCGCTGTTTCTCTTCCGGCCAATTCAAAAGGCGCGGCACCAATGCGACGTTCTGCTCAACGGTCCAATGCGGCAACAGACCAAAATCCTGGATTACATAACCTGTCCTGCGGCGCAACGCGATTGGGTCCAAGTGGGCTAAATCCTCGCTATCCAGATGGATAGAGCCGCCGCTCGGTTCCAACATACGGTTAATCAGCCGCAGCGCCGTCGTTTTGCCCGATCCGCTCCGCCCCAGTAGAACCAGCGTCTCGCCGCGCTCTACATCGAAGCTGATTCGATCCAGGATCAACCGGCCGTCAACGCTATAGGTTACATCTCGGAAAGATAAATAGGACAGCTATACCTCCCACCCAATTCGCCCCGGAGTACTACCAGGTCCAAAGAGCACTATGCGACTCAATCTACTCATGAGAAAATGGCGAACAGGTCACCGGGTTGGAATTGTGAATGCTTAATTTGATTTAAATCTTAAAGATACGACCCCGCCCTATGATCGATTCAGATTTATTTGCCGATTCAGAATAACGTGTATGTTCAGGCACCTCCTTAAGGGAAGTGCTGCCTAATATTCCATGGCGTATCAAATACAACCGCTTAAAGAATTTCTCGTCCGTCCCGCTCTGCCGCCGAATCTGAGCCGCCTTCTGGAACTTGGGTACAATCTGCTCTGGAGTTGGGACCATAATCTGCGCGCTCTGTTCCGGCGGCTCGACCCGGCACTGTGGAAAGAATGTAATCACAATCCTATTCAATTGCTGGGGCGCATCCCGCAGGAACGGCTTGACCGTTCGGCGGCCGATCCGCGTTTCCTGCTGCTGTATAGGCGGGCCTGTGAGCGTCACGATGCCTATCTGCACACTAGCATTCCCACCGGCGCCACCCCGCAGATCGCCTATTTTTCGATGGAATATGGCTTGCTCGATTGCATGCAGATTTATTCCGGCGGGTTAGGCCTGCTCTCTGGCGACCATTTAAAGGCCGCTAGCGATGGCGATTTCGCCCTCAATGGCGTAGGTCTGCTGTACCAACGGGGCTACCTCCAGCAACACCTGAATCCCGATGGCTGGCAGCAGGAACGTTTCCCGCTAAACGATTTCTATACGCTGCCAGTTCGGCCCTGCGTTGCGAGCGATGGCGGCGAGGTGATAGTAAGTGTAACTCTGCCCACTGGCGAGCTTTTTATCAAGGTCTGGCGCATTGATGTCGGCCGTGTAAAACTCTACTTGCTCGACACCAATATTCCACAGAACAAATCGATCGAGCACCGTGAGATTACCGATCAACTCTATGGCGGCGACATTCACAAACGTATCCGGCAGGAAATTGTACTTGGCATAGGCGGTTTGCGCGCCCTTGAAAAGCTGAACATAAAACCTACCGTTCACCACATGAACGAAGGCCATTCCGCTTTCCTGGCAATTGAGCGCATCCGCATTCTGATGAGTCAAACAGGCTTGACGTTCGAACAGGCGTTAGAGGCAACGCGCGTCGGGAACGTCTTCACTACTCACACCTCCGTCCCTGCCGGCATCGACCTGTTCGATTCCAGCATGGTCTATGATTATTTCAATCAGTATTGCCAGCAGGCGGGGTTCCCGTTTGAAAAAATTTTGGTTTTAGGGCGCAAGAACCTGCAGGACATCACCGAGCGTTTCTCGATGGCCGTGCTGGCCCTGAAAACATCCGCCTTCAGGAATGCGGTAAGCGTTCTTCATCGCGCGGTTTCGCAAGACATGTTCCAGGATCTTTGGCCGAAATTGCCCGTGGAAGAAGTGCCTATTACGTCCGTCACAAACGGAGTTCATGCACCCACCTGGATCAACGGCGACCTGGCCGGTTTATACGATCAGTATCTCCAGCCCGATTGGCGGGAGCGCCTTGAAGACGCCCAGATGTGGGAATTAGTTAACGAAATTCCTACTCAGGAATTGTGGGAAATGCACCGCAAACGCAAGCGCCGCATCGTCACGTATGTTCGCGAGCGCGCGGTGAATTCGGCGGTGCAGCGCAAGGCATCGGCCGCCGAAGTGCGCCGCCTGCAGGAAGTTCTCGATCCCGACGTGTTCACTATCGGTTTCGCGCGCCGCTTCGCCACCTATAAGCGTGCTACGCTGCTGTTCCACGATCTGAACCGCCTCAAGAAGATACTGAACAATCCCAAGATGCCCGTCCAGATAGTCATAGCCGGCAAGGCCCATCCCAAGGACCACCCCGGTAAAACATTGATTCGCGAGATCGTCACGCTGTCGCGCGATCCGCAGGTATCAAAGCGGCTCATTTTCCTTGAAGACTACAGCATTCAGGTGGCGCGCGAGATGGTCCAAGGCGTTGATTTATGGTTGAACAATCCGCGCCGCGGCGAAGAGGCTTGCGGAACCAGCGGCATGAAAGCGGCCCTGAATGGCGTGCTCAATCTAAGCGTGCTTGATGGCTGGTTCGACGAAGCTTTTGAAATGTCGGGCGGTTGGGCTATAGGCGACCGGGTTCCCTATTCCGAAGATCAGGACGACATTCACGCAAGCGCCATCTATTCAACGCTCGAGAACGAAATTCTTCCGCTCTTCTACCAGAATCAGGATTCAGACGAGGATATTCCCACTGAGTGGGTTCGGCGCATGAAAACCAGCATCTCGAAGCTTACTCCTCAGTTCGGTTGTGGTCGTATGTTATCCGACTACTCCTCTCGTTTGTACGAGCCAGCACATAAGCTCTCGCGGGTGGTTGCGGCGAATAACTTCGATGCAGCGCGCCAGAAAACCGGCTGGGATTCGCGCATGAACCAGTCGTGGAACGCGATCCGGTTTGTGGATATGGGCGAAGGTCCGGCGGATCAGGTAATGAGCGGTTCAGCGGTACCTTTACGGGCTGTGGTGGACCTTGCCGGACTCGAACCCGGCGAAGTACGCGTGGAAGCTGTAATTGGCCCCATTGGCGTTAACGGCCAGTTGGAGAGCACTTTTGCTTTGCCGTTGATTGCGGGCGAACGCCGCGGAACTGCGGTGGTGTTTACCAATGAGTTTACGGCGCAGCAGACGGGACGTCTCGGTTATTCTATACGTATTAGTCCCAACCATTTCGATAACCCACTCACGCGGCCTTGTAATGCGCTCTTGAAATGGGTTTCAGATTAAGCTTAAAAAGGTTGCCAAGCTCTTGGTTCAGTACCCTAACCCTATGAAACTACGATTTTATGCGTTTCATGCTGGCGCAAAGATTGAATTCATGGTAAATAGAAGATTAGGTGCAGGCGGGACCCGCTAAATAACGCCCTTCCGAAGTGAGCCACCCCGCCGCTGCCTCCGATGGTCGCGGACTCAACCGGAAGTTGCCTCCGAACCTATCGCAGCGCACCTGTTTGTTAGACAACGCGAGTAATACACGTAATTACGTGACCCACGCCTGATTTGTTTTTGTTCCCAAGGAGTCGATCAACGCAGATGGACGGAGATCGCAAATACCGCCAAAACGGCTACTATGATTCAGATCGCGGTTCAGGCTCTACTCGGGCCGACCGCCCCAAGCAGCAAGGCCTAAGGCCCCCGCTTGACATCACTGGTCCGAAACTTCCACGGCTTATCCAAAGCGTCGTCGCGTCGCGTTGTTACAACTGTGCTGCAACGCTTGCTTCAGACACCGATTTCAGAGGCAACTGCCCGAAGTGCGGCGCCGCCCTGCATTGTTGCAAGCAATGCGAGAATTTCGATTCTTCGACCCGCTTTCAATGCCTTAAGCCTATTCCCGTTCGTATCCCAATCAAAGACCAGGCCAATAGCTGCGAACTTTTTTCCCCAAGGTTTACCGTTGCGCGCGATGCACTGCCCAATGCCCCAGCGGCAAGGCTTGCCGAATCGAACGGTCCGTCACCTCGCAACGCCAGCGACGCGCGCGCTGCCTTCGATAGCCTGTTTAAGAAAGCATAGAACTGATATCTTGAGCAATTGGCGCCGCTGCCCAGCGCCACTTTTGTGCGTGCGTGTCTGTTTGAATAATGGCCTCATCCAAGATAAAGAAGAAGTCAACGAGTTCCACCAAGACCTCCATCATGCCGCGCCAGGGGGCGCTTCCGTGTCTTATACTTGTCGGCCTTGCGCTTATTATCATTTCCCTGCTCGTATTCTTTTCGCTCCGTTCAGCGGGTTGACGTAAATCGGCCAAAGCGTGAAAGCAAAATGGGATGAGACGTTTAAGGCAATGGAATCTTTATTCGAACGATATTCGAGTACGCAGATTCGCCGGAGCTGTTGATGGCCCGAACACGGTAACAGACCGTGTCTCCCGGCGGCACTGCGGCATCGGTAAACTCCGTCCGTGATGGCTGGGTGACGATGCGCTTCCACGCGCCACTGTTTCCGAGTCGCCGTTCCACGGCAATCTTAGAGGAGGTTCCTCCATGCACTTGCCAGGCCAGCGTGATATTAGTGCCGGAGGTCTGCGCGGTAAGGCCGCTGGGAACCTCAGGGAGGATCGGCCAATTGAAATAACCGGCGTCGGCGATCGCCAGGATGCTGTCGCGAACCGGTAAGGCGTCAAGCGCCTCAGACCTTCCTTCTGCCCAGTGCAGCGGAGTTATTTCACCCGAAACGACGTCGATGAGCACCGGGTTCTTGATGCCTGAGTTCCTTAGCGTCAGGTTTGCAGTGATGGGGGCGAACGCGCCCCCTGGAATGCTGTGAGCGGCCATCCAATAGGCGACAATAGCTTTGCCGTTCGCGTTGCGGAAACCATAGGCGAGAAATGGAGAGCCGTTGTGGCGGCGCAGATTGGGTATGTCAGGCGATTCTATCCCGATTGAAGAATCTAATTTAGTGTCCGCGAATAGTGCATTGGTATTTTGAAGGGCATAAAAGACGGGCCGCGGTGTAAAGTCGTCAGGAAGATTGCGGAGGCCATGAATAAAGCCGAAATCATCGTACTCATTGCCGTCTACTCCCGCAGTCAATAGCCATACAAACGTGCGGACGCCGGAGGCCAAGTTGTAGATCAACCCTCGGGGAATGTACTTCGCCTGCACCGATTCATCCGACCCCGTCCAGGAGCCAATTGAATTGAATTCGTCATCCCAGAACTCGATGTCTTTCCGGATGCCCGGGTAGCTTCGCACGAGTTCGCGAAGCTTGGCAGGCGAATCAGGTCCATAAGCGCCGTAGTCCATGGTCTCCGGATTCAGGTTCTGTCCGTAGCCTGGATAGGTGTGGTATGCAAAGACATCGATTTGAGAGGCGCACCTGCATTCGTCCAGAGCGCGCTTTGCCCAACTGCTGCTGGGATCCGCCTGTCCTCCGTAAATCACCTTTGCGGTGGGGTCGGTTTGGTGGACGGCGGGCCCGAAGACGGCTAGTAAGCGGCCATACTCCTCGGGATTGCCCCACGGATTCCAATAGCCGATGTCCGGCTCGTTCCAAAGCGCATAGTAGTGGACGCGGCCTCGAAAGTGATTGACCATCCATTTCACATAGCGGATAAACGCGGCGACCTCCTCAGGAGACTTGGGAGGCCAAAAGATGGAATTGATGCTGCGGTCGTCGTTATGAAAGGTACCGGGCTCGGGTGTGATCTCGTCGGGTTTCTTGCCGTTCGGTCCTGTATACATGGGGTTGCCGTACATCAACTGCACCTGGACTTTGACGCCGTTCTCCAAAAGCGAGTCCACATAGTCGTCCACTTCCGGTGCAATGGCGAAAACACCGCGTCTGCGCTCGACCCAATCCCAACTCGTCGGGTCGGAACTGTTCTCGTACTGCCCGATGCGTATCCAGCTTACGCCGGCGTCGAACATGCGCGTCCACCACCAGCGGTTCCAAGGCAGATAGGGCTCGCGCGGAAGGTCGGAGTTGATGCCGAAGCCGTTCTGGATCTGTGAAGACCGCTTGGGCGGCACATGGCTGGGAGTTTCCGCGAACGAAAGAGACGCAGCAAGGCAGATGCATGCGGCGGCTGCTCGGGTCAGTTTGTGAAACACGTTCAGACGGTACCTCTGCGACCGCGTTTCCTGGAAGTATACCGTTATGACGCTTGGTTCGCGACCGGGATGCCGTGTTCTTCGAGGGTCCCGCGAACTTCTTTGGCGGATAGGCGCGAGGCGTCGTATTCGACGAATATGCCATCGCCCGCGTTCGTCAAGCGGGTGGCAAAGAAGCCGTAGACAGCATGCAGCCGGGCAATCTGCTTCAGATCTTCGTCCCGCAAGGCGCGGGACAACTTAAATGAAAGCTGCACCTTTGTCATCGGCATCAGAATAGCATTTTGGGATGCCGCACAAGCTGTCCGAAATCGACGCAAGGACTTCGCAGATTCGCGACGGCACGGGCTGCCAGCGCGGGAAGCCGGGTCATACCTGCAATGGCTGCCGTCATCGGGGCTTGGCAGGATAATTGCGTAAGGATCAGAAATGTTTAGAGAACTTAGGTTCGCGATGCGGCGGCTGGGGAAAGCGCCCGGTTTTGCGTTAATGGCGGTGCTTACGCTGGCTTTAGGCATTGGCGCGAACACCGCAATATTTTCGGTAGTAAATGGCGTTCTGCTGAAGCCGCTGCGCTTTCCGGCACCGCAGGAATTGATGGCGATTCAGGAGCGGATTACGACCCCGCAGAAAGGCGTGGAAAAGCTCCCGGTGAATGCAAACCACTTCGCGTACTGGCGTGAGCACGGCAAAACGTTTGCGGATATGGCAGCGCTGATCACGGATTCCAAGCCACTGGGCGGCGGCGTTCCGGAGGAGATTGGCGTAGTAGAACAGACTGCGAATCTGTTTACAGTGCTGGGAGTGCGGCTGCAATTGGGACGCACATTCACGCATGTAGAGGAACAGCCGGGCCATGGCGACGTGGTGATTTTGACGGACGGGCTGTGGCGGCGGCGGTTCGCCGCTGATTCGGCAATTTTGGGACGTTCGATTGTGCTGGACGGGAAACCGTACAGAGTAGTGGGCGTTCTGCCGGCTAACTTGGCGATGCCGGATTCGAATGCGGCGGAAGCGTTTGTACCGTTTCAGTGGACGGCGGATGTTCTGCAGGAGACGGAGGGCGATCACAACTATGTCGCGATTGGACGGTTGAAGCCGGGAGCCGGCGCGGTACAGGCGGCTGGAGACTTGAACTCGATGCAGCACACGATTTCACTTACCACGCCGGACAAGGTGAACTTGAGTGCGCTGGTGACTCCGTTAACGGAGCATGTTGTAGGGGGCAGCCGGAGATCGTTGGTTCTGCTGCTGGCGGCGGTGGGTGCGGTGTTTCTGATCGCCTGCGTGAACATTACGAATTTGCTGCTGACGAGAGCCGTAGGAGGAGGGCAGGAGGCGGCGGTTCGGAGTGCGCTTGGAGCCACTCGGAGGCAACTCATATGGGGTGCATTGGCGGAACCGTTTCTGTTAGCCGGCGTGGGAGGCGCGCTGGGCGTGATGGTGGCGATGCTGGCCGTGCCGGTTCTTCTGGGAAGCGCGCCTGCGGATATGCCGAGATTGATGGATGTGCAAATAGATTGGGTGACGCTGGCGTTTGCGGCGGGAGTTTCCTGCATCGCAGCGGCGCTTTGCGGAGCGGCTCCGGCGTGGCATTATTCGCGGCTCGATCCCCAAAGGGCGATGGGCACGAAGACAAGATGGATGAGCGAATCACAAGCAGGTAAACGGCTGCGGAGCGGGTTGATTGTAGGGCAGGTGGCGGCGAGTGTAGCGCTGGTGATTACGGCTGGTGTTTTTGTGATGAGCATCGTGAAGCTGTTGGACGTCGACAGGGGGTTCCAAGGAGCGCACGTGGTTACGGCGAATGTGGTGCTGCCCGACAGACAGTACGGAGATCACAAGGTCCGGAGTGATTTCTACCAGCGAGTGTTGCGGCAAGTGAAACAAATTCCAGGCGTGGAGGCGGCCGGAGCGGTGAGTGTACTGCCGCTGGCGGGAGACAACTGGGGCGACCTGATTTCGCGAATCGGTGATAATAGGCCGTTGTTCGAGCGGCCCGGCGCGCATTTCCGCTGGAATACTCCGGGCTATTTCGAAACTCTGCAAATTCCGTTGATAGCGGGGCGGTATTGGGGTGAGCAGGATAGAGGGAAGAACGTCGCTGTTGTTTCAAAACAGGTAGCCGAAGCAGTGTGGCCGCGCCAGACGGCGATTGGGCAGATATTCCGGCGAGGCGATCCCGATGAGAAGCCTTTTGAGGTGGTGGGAGTAGTGGGCAACGTGCGCAGCATTGATTTGAGCGAGCCATTCCCGAATATGGTTTATGTGCCGGACTGGTATCGCAATAGGGAGACCGCATCGATAGTAGCGCGGACGAGCCAGGACCCGCGAGCCCTGATTCCGGAGCTTCGGAAGGCGATTTGGAGTGTGGACGCGGAGGTGCCTGTGCCTTTGACGCGGACCATGGAAACCGTAGTCGATGGGTCGGTAGCCGCTCGGCGATTCGAGATGTATCTGCTGATAGGGTTCGCGGGTACGGCGTTGCTGTTGGCGAGTTTGGGGATTTATGGAGTGGTGTCGTATTCCGCGGCGCAGCGGACGCGGGAAATTGGCATCAGGATGGCGTTAGGAGCGGGCATAGGCAATGTGTACAGTCTCATTCTGCGCGAAGGCGTAATGCCTGTCGTGGCGGGAACGATCCTGGGCGTCGGGCTGGCGTGGATAGCGGGGCGTTTCTTGAGCGCAATGCTGTTCCAGGTGAGCGTGTCGGACCCGCTGATTAATGGGTTGGCGAGCGGGTTATTGATTGTGGTGGGAGTAGCGGCCTGTTTGCTGCCGGCAGCGCGGGCGGCGAATACGGAACCGTTGGAGGCGCTCCGGTACGAGTGACCTACTGCTTTACTTTCCAGAGGATCTGACGCAGTATTCCGAGCCATGTCTCCACATCTGAAGCAGGTAAACCAAGGCGCCTTATGAGGCGGCGCAGTTTAAGCCCGGCGGATTCAGAAGTCTTCTGATTGATGTAGCCGGAACAATCGAGGATGTCGAGCAGCAAGCCGGTAATGCGTTCACTCGCCTCCGCAGTGGCGATTGGGACAGCATCGAAGCGGTGAGCGGTGGCTTCGGCATTCCGGCGCAGTTCATATAGGCAAACCGCGACGGCTTGGCCCAGATTCATGGAACCGTGCTCCTCTCGGCAAGGAATTCGGAGAAGCCAGTGGCAGTGGCTCATGTCCTCGTTCGATAGGCCGAATTTCTCGGAGCCGAAGAGGAGCGCAGCAGGTGCGGAGGCCGCATGTTCGCGCAGCATCTCACCGGCGGGTTCGAGGCGATGCAGCGGCAAATGCAGATCGCGACGCGCGGCGGCGGAGGTGCCGACCACCAGACTGCAATCGGCGACAGCCTCTGCAACTGTGGCGAACACTTCAGCCTGTTCAAGGATGTATTGCGAGTGAACGGCCGAGCGCGCTTCCTTGAATGCGACTTGGTAGGGATTCACCAAGCGCATGCCAGTGAATCCGAAGTTGCTCATGGCGCGCGCTGCCGCGCCGATATTGAGTGGGTTCCGCGGTGAGACCAGGACGATCCGGAGACCGGTCACTATTGTTCCAGGTAGGTGTATCCTTGTAGACCTTCTTCGTAAAATTTGAGCAGGCGGCCAGCCTCTTCATAGCCGACGCGCTGCTCGCGGACCGCAAGTTCCACATCTTTACGGAAGGCGTCGATAAGGGACTGCGTGTTGTATTGAACGTAGTTAAGAACTTCGCGAACGGTATCGCCCTGCACGACGGTTTCAAGAACCACTTCGCCGTTTCCATCCAGGCTGACGTGGACGGCGTTAGTGTCGCCGAAGAGATTATGCAAGTCGCCGAGGATTTCCTGATAAGCGCCTAAGAGGAATGCGCCCAGGATATAAGGACTGTCCGGCGAAAAGGCATGCAGAGCAAGAGTCTTCTTGACGTCGCGGCGGTCGATAAATTGATCGATCTTGCCGTCGGAATCGCAGGAGATGTCGCCGAGGACGGCGGAACGAGTGGGGGCTTCGCCCAGGCGGTGGATGGGCATGAGCGGGAAGAGCTGCTTAACGGCCCAGCTGTCTGGCATGCTTTGGAACAGCGAGAAATTGCAGAAGTAGGTATCGGACAGCATGGCATCCAAGCCTTCGAGTTCTTCCGGGAAATAATCGAGTTCTTTGGCCAGGCGCAGGATCTTGCGGCAAATGGCCCAATAGAAGTTTTCCGATAGGCTGCGCTGTTCGAGAGTAAGATAGCCCAGATTGAACAGGTTCAGCGCGGAATCCAGGGCTTGCTGCGAATCGTGATAGGTCTCAAGCAAGTTCTTCTTGCTGATCGATTTGTGTGTTTCGTAAAGATCTATAAGTGCCTGTTCCGAGTCTTCAGGAATGATAGCGGGCAGGTCTTCTTCGCCGAAACCGCTAACGCCGAGGACGTTAAAGACAAGCAGGCTATGATAAGCGGCGACAGCTCGGCCGCTTTCCGTAATGATGTTGGGGTGCGGAACCTCGGCTTCGTCGCAGATGTTCTGGATGTGGTAAACAACGTCGCGGGCGTACTCTTCCAGCGTATAATTGACGCTCGATTCGAAGTCGGTCTGCGAGCCGTCATAGTCGATGCCGAGACCGCCGCCGACATCGAGATAGGTCAGACCAGTGCCGGCTTTCTTCATATCGACGTAGATGCGGGCGGCTTCGATGACGGCGGCCTTAATCTGGCGGATATTGGTGATCTGGCTGCCAAGGTGGAAGTGGAGCAGCTTGAGGCTATCTTCCATGCCGCGATCTTTAAGGAATTGGACCGCTTTGAGAGCCTCGCTGACAGTGAGGCCGAATTTCGAGCGGTATCCGCCGGATGATTTCCAACGGCCCGAGCCGCGGCTGGCCAGCTTGACCCGAATGCCTATGGTAGGCTTTACGCCAACCAGTTCAGCGTGCTTCGCGATAAGGTCGAGTTCGGTGTATTTTTCGACAACGGGAATGATCTGCCGGCCGATCTTGTTGGCGAGCATTACCATTTCGATGTATTCGTCATCCTTAAACCCATTGCAGATGATCGGAGTGGCGTTGTCGGCAATGGCAAGCACTGCCAGCAGTTCGGGCTTAGACCCAGCTTCGAGGCCGAAATTATATTCGCGGCCATAAGTGAAAACTTCTTCCACCACCTGGCGCTGCTGATTGACTTTAATCGGATAGACGCAGCAATATTTGCCTTGATAACCGTGTTCGCGGATAGAAGTGTCGAAGGCCTGATGCATCTCGCCCAGCCGATGCTTGATGATGTCGGCGAAGCGGATCAGAATAGGCAGCGAAATGCCGCGCCACTGTAAGGTATCGACGAGTTGCTTGAGATCGATGCTGCGGTTGGATTCCTTGGTGGGGTGAACGAAAAGATTTCCATTCGCGCCCACAGAGAAATAGCCTTTGCCCCAACTGGCGACGTCATAGAGCTCCGCCGCATCAGTGGTCGTCCAGCGCTCAGCCGGCTCGCGAACTTGCGCGGCAACGGTGCTTAATTTAGTGCTCAGTGTAAAGGTCTCCTCAGGCGAACAAATACAACCTCAATTAAAGCAGAAAAAGATAAAAGGAATGTAACAGCCGGGTAAAGTGCTGGCTCCGCTGTTGAGGCAGGGCTAACCCGATGGACGGTTGTCTCGGGCGGCATAGGGTATTGCCTTGGTACTTTTGCATTTCTTGGAATGCGATTTCTACTAGAGGACTTAAAGCCGCCTAGCACTTAGGTCGATAGAAACTCAAGAGAAGCTTCTAGACAGCAGCTATGGAACCGGCAAATTCGTCACCAGCAACCACCGCGTTAGACGGCCATTTACTACCGGTGTCGATCGTCGAGGCCGAAGCGGCGGCAGGAGCCGGGAACGGCAAAATTCTAATTGTTGATGCTGTGGTGGGGCGAAGACAGAGCCTGCGCCGGCAGATATGCGACTTAGACAGCCGGATTCTGGAAGCGAACACCACGTCTGAGGCTGTGACATTGATATCCAGGCATCCGGTTGACCTGGTGCTGATTTCCTCGAATGCTCCCGAGGTGGGCGCGGCGGAATTTTGCCGGACGATTCGCAAAGCAGCCGTTACCAGGTTCTTACCGGTTTTTGTGCTCTCGGAAGTGGACAGCGCGGAAGCTGAGGTGGCGGCCCTCGAAGCCGGGGCAAGCGAGTATCTGGTTACTCCGCTGCGAGCGACGGCGTTTCGAGCGCGTGTGCAGGCTAATTTGCGGCACAAGGCGATGGTGGATACACTGGACGACTCGGAAACGGTGTTGTTTTCGCTGGCGAAATCGGTGGAAGATCGAGATCCGGACCTTGGTCTGCATTGCCAGCGGTTAGCTTTGATGGGCGCGGCTATGGGCGTTGCGCTGAAGCTGCCCGCTGGCGATATTTTGGCGCTGCAGCGCGGTGGTTACCTTCACGATATTGGCAAGATTTCCATCCCAGACAGGGTGTTGTTCAAGACTGGACCGCTTACGCCCGATGAGTGGGAAATCATGAAGTCGCATGCCGCGCGGGGCGAAAAGATCTGTGCCGGCGTTAAATCCCTGGCGCCGATTTTGCCGATCGTCCGCAACCATCATGAGCGTTGGGACGGCTCCGGATATCCTGACGGCCTTAAGGGTGAAGATATTCCCTTGATGGCGCGGATTCTGCAACTGGCCGACATATACGACGCGCTGACAACATTACGGCCCTACAAATGCGCCTATACGGCGGAAGAATCTTTGGCCATCATCTGGGACGAAACGAAGAAGGGTTGGAGAGATCCGCAATTGGTTGAGGTATTCGCCGATATTCTGCCCATGTTCCGGATGCCGGGCCTGCCGGATTTCTCAAGGCTTTCTTTGCAGGCATTAGCGGCTTCGCTGGAATCGTATCGAATCGAACCCATGAAACCGTATGAGCGGGCTCGAAAAGTCGAGTTGCCTACGCGCATTCAGTTAGTGGGTTAAAAAGCCGCATTATAATTCTGTTTGCGCCAGATTTCCGGTTTACTGCGAGTCCTGAATCATGAAATTATAGAGTGCCGGTTGTGCCCGCGTTTGGTGGCGCATCGCGAAGAGATTGGGCGGGTGCAACGGCGGGCGTATCGGGGACAGGCATATTGGAGCAGGCCAGTGCCGGGGTTTGGGGATGCGGCTGCGCGCCTATTGATTGTTGGATTGGCTCCAGGGGCGCACGGGGCGAATCGGACGGGGCGGATGTTTACGGGCGACCGGTCCGGGGATTTTCTCTATAGGGCGCTGTATGAGGCGGGATTTGCGAATCAGCCAACGAGCGTAGCGCGGGAAGACGGGCTTTTTTTGACCGACGCATACATTGCCGCGCCGGTGCGGTGCGTGCCGCCGGATAACAAACCAACTCTCGACGAGATTCTGACTTGCCGGCCTTATCTGGTCCGCGAGATGGCGATTCTTAAAAACGTAAAACTTGTGGCAGTGCTGGGCGGGATTGCGCTGCAGGCTTACCTTTCAGTTTTGCAGGAACAAGGGCTTATCAGATCGCGGAGCGCTTTCCGGTTTGGGCATGGAGCCGTCATTCAGACCCACGCGGGCGGCCCATTGGTGCTGGCTTCGTATCACCCAAGCCAGCAGAATACGTCCACTCGGCGGTTAACGGCGGAGATGCTGCGCGAGATTTTTGTCGAGGCGCGGCGGCGGCTGGACAATTCATAAGAGAGTTTTAGAACGATATTCCACTTTCATCGAGGCGTGCGGGATAGGTCCTGTTTTCGCGGGTCCCAGCGGTATTCAGTGAATCTTCAGATTGGCCGAGTATCTTTTAAATTTAAGCCTTGAGTTTACAGGATCAACAACTGAACCGGACGCTGCGGTTGGCAGACGCGCCAGGCAAGTTGTACACGGTCAGGTATGAGTGACTCAGGCTCTACGGAGGTAGTGAATTGTGCGAATCTTAAAGCCCTTACCGGCACTATTAATTCCCGTCTTGGTTAGTCTTGGAAGCTCGATCCAGGGGGCGGCTTCGTATCACGTGACCTCCAGCATCTCAATTCCGGGCAGCGGAGGATGGGACTACGTGGCGGCCGATTCGGCGAATCGCCGGCTGTATGTTTCGCACGCGTCGAAAGTGGATGTGGTGGATCTGGATTCGGGAAAAGTAGTAGGAGAAGTTCCCAACACCAATGGCGTGCATGGCATCGCAATTGCGAACGATCTGGGCCGCGGCTTTATTAGCGCCGGACGCGACAATCAGGTGGTTATCTTCGACCTGAAAACATTGGCGACTCTGGGGAACGCCAAAACCGGTACGAACCCCGACGGCATTCTTTATGAACCGTCAACCCAGCGGGTGTTTGCCTTCAACGGCCGGAGCAAGAACGCGACGGTCATCAATGGCAAGGACGGCAGCATCGTGTCCACCATCGAGCTCGGCGGGAAGCCGGAATTTCCAGCGGCGGACGGCCAGGGGAATGTTTTCGTGAATATCGAAGACAAGAACGAAATCGTTCACATCGATGCCAAGAGTTTAGAAGTGAAGGCGCATTGGTCGATAGCCCCGGCAGAGTCACCGTCGGGTTTAGCGATCGACACGGAGCACCACCGCCTGTTTTCAGTTTGCGACGGCAAAGTAATGGTGGTGTTGGATTACGATAGCGGCAAGGTAGTGGCGAACGTGCCGATTGGCGAAGGGCCGGACGCCGCTTCCTACGACCCTGGCACGCATACCGCCTTCTCGTCGAATGGCGAAGGCACGGTCACGGTGGTGAAGGTAGAGGGGCATGACAAATACACAGCCTCTACCGTGCGGACAAAGAAAGGGGCGCGCACCATGACGGTAGATTTAAAGACACACCAACTCTATTTGCCGAGCGCGGACTACGGCCCAAGCCCCGAAGCGACTGCCGGCAATCCACATCCGCGGCAGGCGGTTGTAGCAGGTTCGTTCAAAGTGCTGGTGCTCACCCCGTAACCGTCGTACCGTGGTCGAATCGCCTTCAACTCCTACCGCCACAAAATCCTACAATTCGAATTGACCCGCGGCCCGGCCAGGGTGGCGGCGGTCATGCGAGCAACCATAGAACAATGGATTAGATGGCATGTGGATCTTAGTAGCAGAGGACGAGACTTCGATGGGCGATCTGTTGCTCCAGGGCCTCGAAGAGCAGAATCACACCGTAACGCTCGCGCGCAACGGAGAGGAGGCATTGGCGGCCGTTAGCGCAAGCTCTTTCGACGCGATTGTATTGGATGTCATGATGCCCTACGTCAGCGGCCTCGAAGTGGCCCGGCGGCTGCGAGCTTCGAAGAACCATACGCCTATTCTTATCCTCACTGCAAGAGATGCCGCGGAAGACATTGTGAATGGCCTGGACGCAGGCGCGGACGATTATCTGGTGAAGCCGTTCGCTCTGAGTGTCCTGCTGGCGAGGCTCCGGGCTATTGCACGACGGGCCGCACAGGCGCCGGTGAAAGAACTGCGAGCCAATGACCTTTTCCTGGACCCGGCAACCCGAGAAGTCAGAAGAGACGGAAAGAAGATTTCGCTGACGCCGACGGAATTCAGGCTGCTCGAAGTGTTGATGAGGCGCGCGAACCGGGCGGTCTCGCGTTCGTCGATCATTGAAGCAGTTTGGGGGTTTAACGAAGAAGTGGAATCGAATACTGTCGATGTGTACATCAAACTGCTTCGCGAAAAGGCGGACAATGTGATCACAAAACGATTAATCCACACCGTACGTGGATTCGGATATATTCTGCGTGATTAAGCCGCGCGCAAGATCGATACGATTCCGTCTCGCCGCCAGTTACACGGCGGTGCTCGGTTTAACTTTCGCGCTGATTGGCGTAGGCGTCTGGATTGCCTTGGAACACAGCATCCGGAAAACGGCGGATCGAGAACTGCGTTCCCGTCTGGCGGATGTTCGACGTTACGTGGATGGATTCTCCCCCAACGATCTTCTGCATATTGAGGAGGAGTTTCGTGAAGAATCGCTACTTGGTCAATCGGCAGCCAATATACGGATCGCAGATGCGAACGGCAAATGGCTGTTTCGCAGTCCAGGTACGGAAAACTGGCCTCTCCAGCCGGAAATACGCGATTGGGCAGCGCGAGGAAAGCCCAGGACCATTCGGGCCGGACGCGATCTCATTCGTGTTCTCACCGCCAGGGTCAGAGTTGGCATCGTGCAGATTGGCCTTCCCATTGACGAATTCGAGGAAGTAAAGGATGGATTCCTATGGTCGATTGGCTTGGGCAGCCCGCTTCTACTTCTACTTGCGTGGTTCGGAGGCTATTGGATGAGTGGACGGGCGTTGAAACCGGTGGATATGATCTCCCATGCCGCGGCGCAAATAAGCGCTCAAATGCTGTCGAGCCGGTTGCCTACCAGCGGGGTGGGCGATGAACTGGATCGGTTATCGCGTGTCTTGAACGACATGCTCACGCGCCTGGAAGTTGCATTCAATCGAATTACCGAATTTACCGCGGACGCTTCTCACGAACTGCGAACGCCCGTGGCAATCATTCAAACAACATCGGAATTGATGCAGACGCGGCCCCGAACGGTCGAGGAGCATATCAAGGCATGGAGCACTGTTAGAGCGGAAACCGAGCGAACGTCGCGGTTGATTGCGGATCTCTTAACCCTCGCCCGCTTTGACGTTGGCAAGGCAGACTTGGAGTTCTACCCGATGGATCTGTCGGAAGCGGTACGCACGGCGGCCGAAGAAATGCGGGTCATGGCGGACGCCAAAGAACTCCACCTGTTTGTCAATGCTTCAGCGCCATGCGCGATGCAGGGCGATGCGGACGCTCTGCGGCGCGCGACCTGTATTCTTTTGGATAATGCAATCAAATTTACACCCGCGTCCGGTGAGATACGAATCGACGTGAAAGTTAGCGGGCGGGCGGAAGTGAGTGTTTCAGACACGGGTGTGGGCATCGGAAAGGAAGATATAAGCCGGATTTTTGAACGCTTCTACCGGGTATCGAAAGACCGTTCGCGCAAAACGGGCGGCATAGGACTGGGTCTATCCATAGCTCGGCTCATTGTAGAGAGGCATGGCGGTGAACTGCGCGCGGAAAGCACTCTGAGCAAGGGATCGATATTTACAATGTTGCTGCCGGTTCCTTGATTAGGGATTACGGCCAAGAGGGAATATTTCGGCAACGTTGAAACCCGTCCGGAGAGCTTCGAAAATTCCTTCCATGACGTCATGCCCCACAGCACCATGCATATGGATGTCAAGCAAGCCGCGTCTTGACCCTTGGGGTTCAGACACTTTTCTAGTATGCGGAGTAAGCTGTTGAATAGAGTCCGCATATGGAAACGATCCAGATTGTTCTCGATCAAAAGCTTCTCAAGGCGACCGATAAGGCAGCGCGCCGGACCAAACAGAATCGCTCTGCGCTGGTTCGCGATGCGCTTCGGGAGCACCTTCGGAAACTGGAAATCCAAGCCTTGGAACGGCGTGACCTGCAAGGTTATTCCAACCTGCAACCAGAGATCGACGAATCCCTCCTTTGGGAGGGAGAGGCCGCGTGGCCGGCAAAATAGGCTCGATTAAGTCCCGCGCGAATGAGCGGGATTTGCGCCGCTTTGTACTTCTCCCTCGGTTGCGAATGAATCCATTAGCACTGTGTTAATGTTCATGCACACACCCCGGATAGCCATCACGAACCGTATTCCCCTTATATCCGAGATCCTCAATCAATCCAATCTTCGAGGTGTAATACCCATCCGCCGTTAGTCTCTTCACTAACGCAAAAAACTGCACATTACGCCCGAGGGCCGTCCCTGAATCCGCAGCCTCACAGAGCGGCTCCAGAATCGCCAGTTGCCCCCGCTCATCTAACTCACTGAACTTCTGCCTATCCAACCAGCGCAATCCATCGGCCACCAGCGACTGCTGCTCCGCATCGCGCGAAATCACCATATCGATATACGCTGGAACGCCCGCCTTAATCGCTCCTGGCGTCTCGGTATCTGGAATAATTAAATCCGTTATGCGCGAGACGGCTTGAAAATCGGCGTCATTGAGAAAGCGCGTATGAGCCGTCGCCGGAGCCGCACTGTGTTCATGCGCTGGAGCAGTCTGTCCAAACAGTTCTTCGCCGGCAAATGGATAGGCGCAAGTCGCTCCAATTGCGCCAAAAATCTTCAACACCGAACGCCGGTCGGAAGAATAACTTGCCATCTAAATCTCCCTCTTCTGAAGGCGCTCTGCAATGTGGTCAGCCGTTCGCGAAGCCAGCGCCATGATCGTCAGCGTTGGATTCTTTTCCGATGCCGACGGAAACACGCTCGCATCCACCACATACAAATTCGGCACATCATGCGCCCGGCAAAACGCATCCGTCACCGATGTCCTCGGATCGCTGCCCATGCGGCATCCGCCAATTTCGTGATTAGTGGATGGGGCCGTACTCACCGAATGAATCTGCGCCCGGCTTGCCGTAAGTATTTCTTTGCAGCGCTCTTTCATGTCATTGTGCAATTTCATGTCGATCTCTGAAAGCTTCCAATGCCGCCGCGCTCTTGGCAATCCAAACTCATCAAGCTGTTCATAGTCCAGATCGATAAAGCTCTCCGCATTCGGCAGCAATTCCTGGTAAGGCGAAAACGTCAAGTAAGCCGGAAAGCGATCGCGCACTGCATCCTTGTATGATTTCCCCATGCCTTTGATCGTTCGCGCCCAACCTACCGACCGCTGATTCTGGTATCCGAATTGAATGCCGAAGCTACGCGGATAATCGCGCTTCTTATCGTGCATGAACGAAGGAATATAAGCGTGATCCAAAAAGCCTTCCACATTGCTGTCCGGCTTTCCTATGTACTCCTCCATGAAAACTTCGAAGCCGGCGTTGATGTGTGGAATGAAGTTCTTGCCCAGTTGGCCGCTTGAGTTCGCCAGCCCAGTCGCAAACCGGTTGGATTTCGACATCATCAACAAGGCCACGCTCTGGGCGCAGGCACAAGCCACCACCACTGCCCTGCCCTTGGCCACTCCTTGCTCACGCGTTTCGCGGTCGAAGTAGCGCACTTCTTTCATTTTGGCCTCGTCCGAAACGGCGAGTTCATACACCACACTGTTCTCACGCAGCGTAAGCTTGCCCGTTCGCAGCGCCGGAACCATCTGGACGTCGTATGAGTTGTACTTCGCCACCACATCACAACCTGACATGCAATTCCCGCAGAAGTGGCATGCCGGACGCGTCTTCGTGGCCCGGCTTAATGTCGCCTTGCGAACGTGGATGACTTTAACGCCGATCTTCGCGGCGCCACTCTGAATGGCCTTGTCGGTACACTTCAACGGAACGGGCGGCAGAAAGACACCATCCGGTAGATCTTCCAAATGATCGTAATTGCCGCAGACACCCACTTCGCGCTCCACCCGGTCGTAGAACGGTTTCATGTCGGCGTAATCGATCGGCCAGTCTTCGCCGGCGCCATCATGTTGCCGTCCTTTGAAATCGCGTTGGCTAAACCGCAGAGCCACTGCGTTCCAAAGCATCGTCTTGCCGCCGAGGCCGCGGCTGCGTTCCGTATCGAAGCCGGGTTTGCCCGGCTTCATGGTGGGAATGTGCCGTCCGGGAAACTCGAAAGGAAGTGCGTGCGTGTTGAAATCCGTACGAGTGTTTACCTTGGGGCCGCCTTCAACCACCAGTACGTCCGCGCCCAGTTCAGCAAGCCTCGCGGAAAGTGTTCCGCCGCCCGCGCCCGAACCTACCACTACTACATCGTAAATTTTATCTGCCATTACTTCGTTTTGTTCTCAAACAGAAAGAGCCCGCTCTTGCCCGCCACTACAAAATCCAGATCGCCGTCTCCATCTATATCGACCGCCGGAATCTGAATGCCTCCGCCCGTGCGGCTGCCGTAATCAATCACGTGCTTCACCCATTCAATTTGTTTTGTCTGGGGCACTATCAGCCGTTCATACCAATAGACACCTAACGGTTCGCGCGCGCCCGGATCATGTCCGTTGTGCGCCATGTAGCGCTTACTGGTGAGCAGCCCTAGATTCTTACCACCGCGAAAATCGACGATTGTCATCGCGTGCGGCTGCGACCAGCTATCGTCTATTATGTGCTTCTCCCATGTTCCATCGGCTTTCTTCTCAAGCCAAAAGATGCCGTAGCCATGCGCCACTGACGTAATAATATCGGGACGCCCGTCGCCGTTCACATCGGCAACGTAGATGAATCCTAAATCGCCCAGCTTCCAATCGGGATGGAACGTCCAATTGCCTCCGCGTGGATCGGCCGGAGCTTCCAGCCAGCCATTAGGCGTAAGAATATCGTTGCGGCCATCTCCGTTCACGTCGCCAACTCCGATGCCATGCCCGTAACTGCGCGAGCTGACAACGTGTTTCGCAATGCCCCCATGATGGTCTCGCTCATACCAGGCCAGCGGCATTTTCTCGTCGCCGAACTGCGGCAGAATTTCATCCGCTTTGCCATCGTTGTCCAAATCCACTAAAAATGTAAATTCAATGGGCGAGGTCGTCTCTATCGGGTGCTCCTCCCAAGTGCCGCCGGTCGTCCCTGGGTTCCGCCACCAAGCCAGCTTCTTGCTGAACCATCCTGAAGTTACCAGGTCAACATGCCCATCGCCATCCACATCCAGCGGCAGCGTGCTCAGATCGTCAATATAGAAATTCGTGTAGCTGATATTCCGGAAATGATGCTTGGTCCAGTGCGGCGCTTCATACCAGTTCTCGCCCGAAACAATGTCTAACTTGCCGTCGCCGTTGATATCGGCAACGGCCGCCGATTCGCTTGAACCCAAATCGAGAGTGTGCTTCTCGAACGGTATCTCATCCGGGCGCGAGACTTGATAGCCAAGCAAGAGTGAGGCAGCCCCGAAAAAGGCGGCGATTTGAATTTTAGATCTCAATAGGGATATCATCATCGGCGGGACAGCGTTGCTGTCATTTAGGAAGCTGTAGCTTATCAAAACGGGAGCGCACGTGAAATTTGGAGTTAATACTTTTTTGTGGACCGCGAACTTTGGGCCGGACCATTTCCATTTACTACCACAGATCCGCGAGCACGGTTTCGACGGCGTTGAGGTTGCCCTCATCCGCCCAGCCGATTTCCGCGCCTCTGAAATTCGCCGCGCGCTCGAACAGAATCAGCTAGGATGTACCGTCTGTTCCGTGCTGCCTGGAAACTTGAGCCTTCTTTCCGAAGATAACTCAGTCGTCGAGAACACCGTCAGCCACCTGCGCGAATGCGTCAAAGCCACGGCTGAAGCCGGAGCAACATACATCGCCGGGCCGCTCTATTCGCCGGTAGGTTTTCTTCCCGGCCGGCGGCGCAACACGGACGAATGGAAGCGCGCCGTCGAAAGCTATCACAAGCTAGGCGACACCCTGACGGAATACAAAGTGCAAGTCTGCATTGAGCCGCTGAACCGGTTCGAAACCTATTTTCTGAACACCACTGCGGACGCTGTGAAGCTATGCTCCGAAATCAATCACGCCAACGTTGGCATTCTCTGGGACACTTTCCACGCCAATATCGAAGAGAAAGATCCCGCCGAGGCTTTGCGTTCAACCGGCAAATATTTGAAGCATGTTCACACCTGTGAGAACGATCGCGGCACGCCCGGCAGCGGACACGTGAATTGGCCCAGTATCTTCGCCGCATTACGCGACCTGAAATACGATAGCTGGCTTACCATTGAGAGCTTCGGCTTCTCATTGGGCGATCTTTCAGCGGCCGCCTCCATTTGGCGCGATTTGGCCAAAAATCCCGAAGACATTGCCTGGGATGGCGTGAAGTTCCTTAAAGCATCGGCTTAAACAGGTGCCTACCGCTCCGCCACGATGGAAGGTAAGGGCGCATGGCTGAGAGCCATAACTGCCCACGCTGTACCTATGCTGGATATCCACTGATCGTGATCGAATGGTAAGCCGCTTTGGAAATAAGGCTGGAACTTTGGTGCGCGGCTACGCACGTACCAGGAGCCATCCGGGAATTGGGTCCGCATCAGGAACGTAATACCGCGCTGGTAAGCCGCTGCGTTTTCTTTGAGAAGACCCGTCCGGAATAGCGTTTCAAGTACCAGCCCAGTGGCGTAGGCATCCGACGGGAGATACTGTGTTTGCGCCCAACCGCCATCCTCACGCTGCAACTTCAGCATCCGGTCGGCATCGGTACGTAATTCACTGGTTGAGACTCCCGCAGCGTGCAGCCCTAGTATCCGGTCGGCGTGCTCGTAAGTAGTCTCAGGCGTTGCCCCCTGAAGCCAGAGCTTTGCCTTTTGAACACGGCTGTCGAACTCGGTCTGACGAGCTGGCCAGGAATACTTCCTGAGAATCTCGATTGCATTAGCAGTACGGGATATCGTGCTCTCCGCTAAAGGAGGGCGGGCGACGCCAAAATTGATCCAGGCGCCGGATGGATCCTGGCGAGCCGCCAAGAAGTGGACCATCATGTCTAAGAATTCGTTCGGAGGTTCATTCAGATCGACGTTCGTGGCCATCAGCGAAAGCACCGTGTCCTGGTCTCCGCCGAATGTGGTCAGGAAAGGCAGAGCGGGTGCGAGTCTTGGGCGAATAGACAGCTCAGCATCGAGGAAGGATTTTCGTAAACCAGAGTCGGAGGTCAGATTAGCGTTCTTAGCGGCTATGTATGCCCGAGCGTGAGCGGGCTGATGGTGGCATCCCGCACAGCCTCCTCCCGCTTGAAAGAAATCCGATTTACCGAACAGCGCCAAAGCACGGCCGATACTGTCGCTCGGATTACCGATTTCCGAACGCGATGGCGGAACCGGCGCGGGCGCAAGATCGTGGCCTTGGGCTCCCGCGGCCAGCAACATCGACATAATCTCCGGGTTGCCGAGCTTGCGAGCCCAATCCAGCGCAGAGTCGCCATACTTGTCTTTGGCTTGAATGTCTGCTCCAGCCGCGATAAGCCGGCGCACCGTAACCGGCTGCGCATGGTCCGTCGCTATCGAAAGCATTAGCGGCGTCATGTTCCGGCTATCTTTTTCGTTAATATGCGCACCGGCCTTCAGCAAGCAAGTGATGGTCTCCTGATCGCTGAACGGAACTGCGGTCATAAGCGCTGACATATGAGTAAGACCGATCGGGCCATTCTTGACCATCCCGGCGAATGTATTCAATGCGTTCGGGTCACTGCCCGCCTCAAGAAGCATACTGATCCGCTTAGCGTCGGAAAACGTCGTGGCGTTCATGAGCGCTGTGCTGCCGGCCTTATCGGCTCGCTTCGCATTGGCCCCTCGATCCAACAGCAACTTGACCATGTCGGTATCTCCGGACAGGGCGGCGCGCATAAGGGCGTCTTCGCCGTCAGCGGTCTGGGCCTGCACATCAGCTCCCTTATCCAGTAAATACCGAAGCGTGGCGACGTTTTCATGCGCGGCGGCGGCCACTAAAAGGGGCGTTATCCCTTGATTTGTCGCAACGTTAATCGCTGCCCCGTGTTCAACCAACAGCCGCGTGCGTTCGAAACTCCACGCGGCCAAAACCAGTGGGGTGGCGCCGGACTGATTCCGGGTATTTGGATCCGCGGCATTATCCAGCAGAAACTTAAGTGCCTCGACCGACCCATAGATCGCAGCGTAATGCAGCGGCGTCGCTTTCAAACCGTTAGCAGTGTTGGCTGCCTCGCGCGACTGGACCATCTGGTGTAACTTAGCCAGATCGTTCGAACGGATAGCTCCCTTGATGTCATCGAATGTTGGAACCCCAGCGGCCGCAAACAGCGCGGCGGCAACGAGAACGCCCAGCAGCTTTCTCATGCAATATCTCCTCTTAGGTGTGACTTATGGTTGCACATTCAAGGCCATATCTCCAGCGTGCCGTTCAGCGACGTTCGGCGATGAGTACTGCTTCGAAGCGGCGATCTGAAAACGAAGGTACCGGCCTACTTCGGTACTTGACATTAGCGTTACGTCCAATTTACGGGTCGCCGCAGTTCACACATCGGCCCATGAATCACGTTGCGGCTCAATCACTTGCACGCTGATCTGATTTTGATATCAATTTGAGGTGTAATCGATAGCCTCATCTCGCTTCGCCCACAATACTTGGCACGAGCGTGTCCGATCCAGCCAGGGCGCTCTCCTACAGGAGGGTTGATGACGATCCGTTCCGAGGTTCTCTCGTGCATCGCGCTGGTATTCGGCAGCGGCGTAGCTTTCGGAGAAAGCGCCTTTGTCACTGCTGTTCGACATGCTCAGCAGGTGGCCGACGCCGGACAATACAATGCTGCTGTCCAGGCGCTCGAAAACAGCCTGAAGGAGTATGAAGCCAGCAGCGGCGACACGCGCACGCTCGCTATTGCTCTGAGTGAATTGGGACGATTGTACACGGAGGTCGGCAGACCCTCGGAAGCCAGGAGATTGCTGATCCGATCAGTAGAGCTGTTCCAGCGGCAGTTAGGCGCCGGCTTCCAGGAAGCTGAAAAGGCCATGATTAATCTGGCCAATGTTTATATAACGCAGCGGGACTTTGCCCGAGCTCAAAAGCTTCTGGAGGAGGTCCTCCAGAACCAGACGGCCGTTGTCGATCAGGTCGATGCCACGCGCGGGACGATCTATACCAACCTCGCCAGTGTCCATTTGGCGCGAGGACATTGGGCAGAAGCCGAACAGTGGGCCCGTAAAGCCGTCGCAGTCCTGACGGGTGAAACCAGCCCGAGTCCAGTCAAGATCGCAGCGGCGCAACATATTCTGGCCCTCGTTAAAGCGGCTGCGGGCGACACGCAAGGCTCCATCGCCGAAGTCAGCGAGACTATAACGGGCCTCACGCGGGCTGGGTTCGCCAATCATCCGGAGATTGTGCCTCATCTGCTGAATCTTGCAAGCCTCCGTATTCAACTGCGGGAGTGGCCGGTCGCCGAGATTTCCCTGGATCGGGCGCTCGCTATTGTGGAGGCTAGTTTAGGCGCCACGCATCCATGGCGATTGGAAGCGCTAAAAATGCAGGCGAGAGTTTACCGCGAGACGGGCAGGCGGCTGGATGCAAAACGCGCCATGAAGTCAGCGGAGTCGATCATGTCCGCTTCTCGCGCCCCGGACTCGTTCGACGGTCTGATCAGTGTTGAGGATCTGATCCGGCATCGCTAAAACAGTCGTCATTTGTGGAGTCCTTCCACCAGCATCAAGTCTGCACCCGCGGTGCTGCCGCGTCCAAACAGGAGCTGGCTTTCGTCTGGCGATGGCGACATATAAAATACGGACGCACCCACTTCAGCGACTTTGCAGATATGGCCTGAGGCCAAATCATACGAGTAGATAGCCTCTCCAAATCCGTAAGTGTTTGGGCCGCGGACAAAATACATTCGTCGCGAGCCCATTGCCAAGCTGGCACTGTTATTCACAAGGGCGGGAAATAATCGTTCCTCCGTACCGCCGACGAGCGGCATGCGCCACACATATCCTACCCCGGACTCGTCCCTGCCATAGTAAAGGTATTTGCCATCGGGCGATTCGAAGGGATTGACGCCGCCGTTGCGGGTGATTTGAGTCGGTTCTCCTCCGGCTGTAGCGATTTTCCAGACCTCTTGCCTTCCGGTGCGGTCGGAGTCGAAGTAGATCCAGGCTCCATCTGAGGACCAGTGCCCATTCACGTCCGACCAAGGGTGATCTGGCGTGATGCGCCGCGTTGAGCCGGTCTCGACATCAGCGACAAACAGGTGATAGCTTTTATTTTCCGAACGGTTGAATAGGATATGCACGCCATCGGGCGAAAATCGCGTAGCGAGAACGCCTCCAGTATGCGTCACCTGACGGAGATGGGATCCGTCAGTTGCGGCGATCCAGGCTTCGAAGTCTCCAGTTCGGGTCGATACGAAGACGATGTGTTTGCCGTCGCGCGCGTAGTCTCCACCCCCATCGAGATGTGTGGATACTATGAACGGTCTGGCGTTCAGACCAGTGCCGTCCGGTCGTAAATCCATTTGCCAGACATGGCCGTCGATCGTATCGAGAGATAGGGCCAAACGCCTTCCGTCGCGTGCCAGGACGCCTGATCCGAGCCTGGTTCCGGGCCCACCAGCAGACGCAACCCTCATAACCTGGAGATTCCCCGAAGGCGACCAGCGGTCAAGAGTGAAGTCCGGAGTTTGCGGTAAGACCAGCAACTGGTTTCCAACCCAGCCTAAAGGACCAACGCTAGGCCCATTGATAACAAGCAGCTGACGTCCAGCCGGCAAACCATTGCCGTCGAGCCCGACAGCTAAAACTTGCGAAGCGCGCTGCCCGTTATCTTGGCGGAAGGCAAGCCATCGTCCATCCGCGCTGATCCGGGGCAAGGAATGCCATTCGCGCGGTGCCGGAAAGGTCATTTGAGTGCGCCGGCTTGAGCGCGCATTGATTCTCCACAAGGCCGCGTACTCACCCGCGCCGGCATCTGAAAAGATTACGTAGTTTCCATCGGGACTCCAGGCCAGCAGATCAGAGCGGTCGAGCAGGTCAGCCGTGTGCGGGTATGTGATACTGGTCAGCCTTTGAGGTTCGCCTCCGGTGGGTGGCACGAGCATAAGGTCCATGTGCGTTTCTGAAGACGAACGCAGGTACGCGATTACGGAACCATTCGGAGACCAGGCAGGACTAAACTCATTAGCTGGAGTTGCGGCCACGTCCACCGATTCCGCACTTCCTACCGCCAGCACACAAATGTCGGATTGTGAAGCTCCGGGCTGCCGGCGTTCGAATGCCACTTGCGATCCGTCCGGTGAGAACGATGGCGAGCGCTCGATTCCCGGATAACTGGTCAAGGGGGTCAGATGCAGCAGTTCGGGATCTGGTGTTGTGAACCAGCGATGGTATGCAATCCACAAAACAAGCAAGAGAAGAGCTGGCGATCCGGCGATTCCTGCACGGGCGGCAATGTTCGTGGTGCGACTTCTACCCTCGGCAACAGCCGGCGGGATAGTTGATTCGGGTGTTTTATTATCGATGCCGGAGCCAGCCGCGGAAGAGTCCATTCTCTCGACGTTGGCGAGAAAACGATATCCATGTCGTGGTACCGTCTCGATGTACCGCGGATCAGCCGCCGAGTCGGACAGAGCCTGCCGCACTTTGTTAACGGCAGTGTTCAATCCTTTGTCGAAATCGACAAAGGTGTCTCCAGGCCAGAGCCGATTTCGCAGTTCCTCACGCTTAACGAGTTCGCCGGGTCGTTCCAACAACGCCAACAGAACCTCGAACGGCTGCTCATGCAGTTTTATCCGAGTTCCGTTCTTGCGGATTTCACGCGAATCGGGTGTGACCTGATACGCAGCAAATCGATAACAGAGACGCGCATAATTTTGGGCGGCCATGCAACAAAATCACGAATGACTCGCAGTCTATCACCTTGGCAGCACTAGGGTGCCGGAGTTCCGAATCCTCCTCGTAACGGGCGTGATCTTTCGACAGGCCGATACTCAACTGAGCGTTCGACAGCTATACCAAGTCGCGAGCTCAACACGGAGGATTTACGTGTGGTGGTGTCCAACAGAGATTGCGACAACATTAAGCATCTTCGGGCTGCCGAGTTAGCTGCCGTCTCTCACGCAACGGAAGCCAACTACCGGCGAACCCAGATCTCTGGGATAGCCACGCCGCATATAAGTTTTCCAGAAAACGGCGGCATTCGGGTTCGATCCGAAGAATCCGCCTTTGAGTACCTTCCACTCCCTCGAAAAGTGATTGCTGCCGAGCACCTTTCGTAGATCTTTCAGCTCCGTATCGCCGTAGGGGAATCGTCCCGTGGTCCATTCTGCGGCATTGCCAGCCATGTTGTAAGAGGAGTACGGAGAGACGCGTTTCGGATAACTTCGCACGCTTTGCATTTCAGCCGGTGCATCGGTCCATTCGGCATTGCCCCATGGATAAATGCGTCCGTCGATTCCGCGCGCCGCTTTCTCCCACTCTTTTTCGTTGGGCAAACGCTTGCCCAGCCATCGGGCGAACGCTTCGGCATCGTCGAACGAGACGTTAGTAACTGGAAAGTCGAAATGCGCCGTGAAATTTGGTGAAGTGGGAGGCTTGTGCCCAGACTCATCGCAGAACTGTTTATATTGCGCGTTGGAAACCTCTGTCTCGTCAATGTAGAAGGCCGGTAGGGTGACGGTCTCTTGTTCATTTGGTGAGGTATGGTCGTCACTGTTTCCAAAGACAAATGCCCCCGCCGGAACAAGGTGCATCCGGCCGCCTAAACGGTCGATGTAAACGCTGTTGACGCTCGCGGCAGGTGTTGATTTGCCAGTTTCGCTGGAAGCAGCGATCGGCGCGTGAATGTCTGCTAATCCGCCTTTGGAGGAGGGCCGGAGGAAAAACAGATAAACGCCCGCGGCAACCGCTACCAATGCCAGGATAATAATGCCCGGTATGAGCCACCTGGGCGGCGAAGATGAAGGAACAGCCGGTGTCGGCGCGGGATGAACCGGTTGCAATGCAGATGAGGATACGCGCGGCGCAGCGGGCGCCTGCATGGAAACGATGGAAGGCTGCGGACCGCTCATTTGCGTCTGATCTTCCGGCGATATGCACGGTTCAGCAAGACGGATTGCGGGCCGCAACGATAGGGGTGCGGAGGTAGCGCCGAAACTGTTCAAAGCCGCGACTAGATCGGCCGGAGTGGAGTACCGGTCTTCGGGTTTCTTTTCAAGGAGTTTCGAAACGATGGCACAGAACTCATCGGGCACCTTAGGGCTTAATACTCTGAGGTCCGGCGGGGGTGTCTGAACATGGGCGATCTCTATAGCCCGGCTTGAATCGCCTTCAAAAGGACGGTGACCGGAGAGTAACTCAAAGAAGACTACGCCCAGCGAGTAGAGATCGCTGCGTGAATCGCAGCGTTCACCCTGCACTTGTTCAGGGCTCATGTAGTAAACCGTGCCCAGGCGCTCAGTTGCGGCAGTAAGAGCGCTTGGAACGTCGGCGGCTTTTGCAATACCGAAATCCAGCACCAGGATGCGGCCATTTTGATCGAGATAAAGGTTAGACGGTTTCAGATCGCGGTGCACAACGCCCTTCGCGGAAGCCCAAACCAGAGCGTCGGCCACCTGGCAAGTGATGCAGGCGGCATCGAGCGGAGCCAGTCTGCGATTTCGGGCTAAATACTTGGCGAGATCTTCGCCTTCGACATACTGCATGATTAGGTAATACAAACCATTACTCGCGCCGATGTCAAAGATAGGAACAATGTTAGGCTGGCCGGCGAGGGTAGCGGCGGTGCGCGCCTCCTGAACAAAACGGGCTACAATCCGCTGGTCTTCGGCAAGTTCTGTCGATAGAACCTTTACCGCGAACAAGGCTCCGTGAATGCGGTGACGGGCCAAAAAAACGTCCGCCATACCGCCGCCGCCGATCCAGCGCAGAATTTCATACTTGTCGGCTAAAGCCTCAGTCAATTGCTGGGATACTTGGTCGCGGGTCAGGGGCAGATCCTTTCGATGCAGAGCTTTCTAAAGTTGGCAGTTCAGAGAAAGAATATTCCAATCTACACACATTGTTTATAGGCCAGCGTGTAGTAGTACCTTAGTACCAATTTCCACAAACGGCAACGACTTACAGAAAAGGCCGAATATGCTATCCTACAGCAACGTGCCGGGAGCATTTGTAGAAATACCAGATCGGCTAAATCCTTTCAGATCAACCCGGATGCGACCATTTCTATGCATTGTGCTGTCAATGCTGCTGTGCTTTTCGGCCGCCGCCGCCCGGCAGGTCGATCCTTCAGCGTTTCACATTGCAATCATCGATGGAGAAGGCGCCCTCAACAATATTCAAGGGAGAGTGGCGCGCGAACCGGTCGTTCAGGTAGAAGACAAGAACCGCAAACCGGTGGCTGGCGCATACGTGGAATTCGACACGCCCAGCAATGGCGCGGGAGCGACTTTTGCCAACGGCTCAACGCATTTTGCCACGACGACGAATAGCGACGGCCTGGCGACCGCCTCGGGTCTCCGGAATAACAGCGTAGCCGGTTCGTTTTCGATTGTCGTTCATGTTTCGTACCAGGGCCAGAGTATTGGTGAACTGAGTATTCACCAGACAAACGTGACGAAGAAGGTCGCGAACATTTCGAACACTCTGCAAAACGAACCAAAGACCTCGACCAACGACATCTCCGCCACATCGAGTTCAGTGTCGAATGCTTCAGGTGTCCTGGGAGTTGCGCTCGGCGACCAATTCCTGGTGAATGGCAGTTCAATTCCCGGCAATGCCAATCTGCTTCCAGGCACTCGCATCCAGACAGTCGGCAGTCCTACCACCCTTTTTCTACACGACCACTGCGAGTACTTGGTGGGCCCTCATTCTTCCGTTTTAATTCAGCCAAAGCTGGTGACAGTAGAAAGCGGGGCAGTTCGCGCTAAGCATTCGGGAAACTGCAAGGTGGGTTACGGCGGCTTATGGGTTTGGGGTTCTGATCCTAACGCGGACGGTGTCGTGGCAATTGTAGGCGACAACATGGAAGTCGGTTCGGTAAACGGGCGGCTGGAAGTAGCGAACACAATGGGTGAAATGGTTGGGCAAGTCCCTTCAGGTTCGGTTTCTACTTTCGGTACAGCCACGGTTGCCAGCGGCGCCACGGCCGGCGCTGCAGGGATGTCCGGAAGAAGAGCACTCGCATTGGGAATGGGCGTTGGCGTCGGCTTAGCTGGATTAGGGGTCGCAGTAGCGGCCTTTGCGCAAGCCGCATCCACTAGTCCGTAGATCAGTTAACGTTCCGGCTTATACCACTGCCCAGTTCACCAATATGAGTGGCGCGCCAATCCGCTCATAATACCGTATATTGTTACTGACGAGAACCGCGCCGGCGGCAAGCGAGTGGGCCGCGATCATCATGTCTGTCTCGCCAATAAGCTGGCCCGATACTGAGAGCTGGTGGCGGATATCGGCATATTGGTCCGCGGCCTCGTCATCCCAAGGCACGCATCTGACAATCTTCAGAAATTGGCGAACCCCAAAGCGAATAGGATGATTTAACGGCAGCCGCTTTAGCCCGAACATCAATTCGGCACGCGTCATTACAGAGATGCAGACATCGGATTGCGGTATAGCGGCAAGCTTCGCTTGAACTTGTTGTGGACGAACTTTGATGGCATAGCTCGCCATGTCAGTGTCAAGCATGTATAGCATTCAGTAGCGGTTCAGCCTTTAAAGAGATCGCGATCTATTGGCGGTACGTTCATTGGACGGTCGGACATGAAATCTTCGGGGACGTCAATCGAATTCATCAGTTCGAAAAAATCTTGCCACATCCGCGATCCGGAATTATCCGAATTGCTGTCTCTGCTTGAGTCAGCGTCGCGCCCCCCCGTGCGTCTCTTGGATGTTGCAGTTCCGCTCATTGGTACTCCCTCAATATCTGTAGTGAGTTTTTGCTCGACTGCCTCAATAAAGAACTCCCTGAGCGAGATACCAGATCTAGCTGATAGGGTTTTGACGCGCCTAAGGATTTCATCCGGCAATTCAACAGTCGTACGCATATGACATAATTATGCCATATCAAAGAAACTTCCGCAAATACTTATTTCAAGTAACTGAAACTAAAGAATCGGGAGGAAGCTGCGCTCCTGCAGCCCTAGGTCGCTCAGCCCCGAAATGCTCAGGTCTACCAGCTGATTCGAGGCGCGCTCTTGCGACATCCGCACCCTGAGGAAATTCGATGTCAGCGCCACCCCATGCTGCTCAAGCGTCACCGCCGAAAGCGTCTTGCCGGCCATCCGCTGGCGGAACTCACGATTCTTGCGGTCTGAAAAACTGCGCAAAATTCGCGTCCGTTCTTGCCTCACCGGCGCCGGAACGGCATTTCCCTGCCCCGCCGCCAGGGTGCCCGGCCGCTCAGAATAAGTAAACACGTGCAGATAAGTGAACGGCTGATCGTCAACAAATTTCACCGTCTCTCCGAATTCCGCTTCCGTCTCCCCTGGAAAACCAGTCATCACATCCGCGCCGATGGCCGCATCCGGTGCTAATCTATTTGCAATTGCCAAGCGGCTGGCATAGTGCCTGGTCCGGTACTTCCGGTACATGCGTTTCAAAACAGCGTCGCTTCCCGATTGCAGCGGAATATGAAAATGCTTGGCGATTCGCGGCTCGAAAGCAATCAGTTCCAGCAGTTTATTGCTCCAATCCATCGGTTCGATTGAGCTGATTCGCAGCCGCCGAACATCTGTCTCTCGTAGGATTGAGCGCAGTAAATCTGTGAACCGCTCTTCACCCGGCAAATCTCGGCCCCAGCGGCCCAGGTTAATACCGCTCAGCACAACTTCGCAGTAGCGCTCCGACAGATCGCGAATCTGTTCAATCACGCTAGCGGCTGAGGCGCTCCGGCTCCGCCCGCGGACAGTGGGAATGATGCAAAACGAGCAGCGGTTACTACAGCCGTCCTGAACTTTCAAATTGGGGCGAGTCCGATCATCGCGTACATCGCGAACCGGCGCTGTTAGAAAATCCCGCTGCCTGGCCATCTCGCTAACCAGTACTTGACCGTGATAGTCCTCGGTTGGCAAGGTCACAATATCGGCAATCCTCGTCTTATGCGAATTGCCGACTACCCAGCGCACCCCTTCAATAGTTGCGAGTTCTTCCGGCGCTCGCTGCGCATAACAGCCGGTTACCAGAATGTCGGCGGCGGGGTGATCGCGGTGCATAGTCCGAATTGTGCGGCGCGCGTCCACATCAGCGCTGTGCGTGACCGTGCAAGTGTTCAGAACGACGAGATCGGCGGAAGCCGCCTCGCGCACGGGAAGATAACCCTGATCCTCGAGCGATGCCTCAATGGCTGCGCCATCGGCCTGCGAAGCCCGGCATCCGAAACTTTGAACAAATACGCGCTTCACTGCCGCGAATCAACCCTTTCTCTTACAGTTTATAAAGGTTGAGTGTCCGGCTCGTCAGCGGGTGCCATACTAATGACTGCCTGCGCGTTCGGGCAACTGCTGGATACGGCCGCGTTACGCGGCCGGTCGAGAGGAAAGTCCGGTCTTCATAGGGCAGCATGCCGGCTAACGGCCGGGGGTTTGCGCTCAAAGCGCACGCTACGGATAGTGCCACAGAAAATATACCGCTGGCCGGGCAACCGGCGAGTAAGGGTGAAAAGGTGCGGCAAGAGCGCACCGCGGATCGAGTAATCGGATCTGGCAGGGAAAACCCCATGTGAAGCAAGACCAAATAGGGGAGGAGGAGCGGCCCGCTCCGTTACAACTTCCGGGTAGGTCGCTGGAGCCATTCAGTAATGTTTGGCCTAGAAGAATGGTTGCTACCTGTCCGGCTTGCCTGGCGGGCACAAAAACCGGCTTATAGAATCGCGCAGGCAAGATTGAAACGGCCCGCCGGGGCTTATGACTGCACACTGTTAAAATAGGTACTCGAATGGCGATCAGCAAAGATCTGCTCGAAATCCTTGTCTGCCCCGTATGTAAAGCCAAGGTCGTCCTCAAAGAGGATGCAAGCGGATTGAAATGTGTGGAGTGTCACCGCGTCTACCCGATTCGCGAAGATCTCCCTATCATGTTAAAAGATCAGGCGACAGTTGAGGGCTAGTCGCCATGACGGTGCTGGAGCGATTGCCCGAAGGTGCCCGTACGGCGATTATTCGCCTTCGCTCACTCGGAGATTGCGTGCTGACCACTCCGGCCATCGCCCTTCTCAAGCGCTGGCGGCCAGACCTGGCGGTGGGCGTCTCCGTCGAAGATCGCTTCCGGACTGTCTTCGAAGGAAATCCGGCCGTCAATGAAATTCTGGCGCCCACTTGGCAAGCTGTACGCCGCTGGAAGCCCTCGCTTTGCGTGAATCTGCACGGCGGCACGCGCAGCCAGTGGATGACGGCGCTTTCGGGCGCGCGTTGGCGCGTTGGATTCGCCAATCACCATACAACTCTGGCGTACAATGTCAAAATCCCGCGAGCTCAACGAATTCTCGGTGTAAACCGCACCGTGCATACGGCGGAACATCTGGCTTCGGCGTTCTTCGCCTTAGGCGTTCCCATCCAGGAAGTTCCGCGCGCGCAACTTTTCGCTTCCGAACCTCCCATCACGGGCCGCTACGCCGTCTTGCATCCGTTTGCATCCGCGCCCGAAAAGCAATGGCCTGCTGAGCGCTTTTGCGAGGTCGCCCGGTATTTGGATTTGTGGCGCATAACGCCCCTGTTTCTGGCTGGATCGGCCGATGATACTGGGGCGTTTGGCGCTCACCAAATCGTGCAGGGAGAGCTGAGCGATGCTAAATCGCTGCTCTCGAAAGCGAGCGTTTTTATTGGCAACGACAGCGGCCCGGCCCACATGGCGGCTGCGTTCGGCGTTCCCAGCGTGGTTCTGTTCGGCAATTCTAATCCGGCCGTCTGGAGCCCTTGGCGGACTGACTATGAGATCGTAGTTGGACCCGATGGTTTGCGCGAAGTGAGCGTCTCAAGAGTCATTGCCGCGCTGGAGCGCTTACGCATGTTTGAAGAGGCTCACGCTTGAAAGATCTCTACCGTCTTCTGAGTTATGCGCGACGGTATATTCCGGCACTTGTTCTTTCCGTTCTTTTCATGGCCGTGGTAGGACTCTCTCAGGGTCTGCTTCTTAAGCTCATTCCGCTGGTCTTCGACCGGGTTCTTCAGCCGGACGCTCCTGACAAGCCCGCTCTGCTCTTCTCCGTTAAGTTCCTCCACACAAAAGTTTATTTGAACGACCTGGTGCCTTCGTCGGTGCACAACATCTGGACGATGGTCGCGATCGGCATTGTAACGTGTTTCATCGCGAAGGGCGTGTGTGATTACCTGGGCAACTACCTCGTGAACTGGGTAGGCATCAACGCGATTTTGGATCTCCGCCAGGAGGTGTTCGACCGGGTGCTGCACCAGGATGCCAAATTCTTTGAAGACAACGAGACCGGACGGATCATGTCGGCGATTATGATCGACATCGATCGTATTCAGGTGTCGGTTTCGAATATGCTGGCCGACTGGCTTCGGCAGATCTTCACGTTAATGGCCTGCCTGACGGTGATGATCTCTTATGATTGGAAACTGTCGCTGATCAGCTTGCTGGTGGTTCCGGTTGTGGCATTGCTTACCATGCGTCTCGGGCGGCGCATTCGCCGGACTACGCGCCACGCGCAGGATATGGCGGCCGGACTGAATCAAATACTGCAAGAGACAGTCAGCGGCCATCAGGTTGTAAAGAGTTTCGGTGCGGAAGATTTTGAATCGAAGCGCTTCAAACTAGCCGCCCATCGCCTGAAATTAGGCAATTTGCGCTATGTGCGCCACCAGGCGCTGGCCTCCCCGATTATAGAATTTTTTGGCGCCCTCACCATCATATTGTTGTTGGATTTGGCGCGGCAGCAGGCCAAAGGCGCGGCTATGACCGCAGGCACGTTCAGCGGCTTCGTCCTAGCCCTGGTGTTGCTGTATGAACCAATAAAACGGCTGACCAATATTCACAATATCTTTCAGCAAGGCATCGGAGCGGCCGGTGAAGTCTTCCGTTACCTGGACACCAGCCCCGATGTGATCGACAAACCCACTTCGGTTCGCATTGCCAAGTTCGAAAAAGCAATACGCTTCGAGGATGTTCGCTTCAGCTATCCCGCAGCTCCTGAACGGGCGGTTCTAGACGGCGTCAATCTGGAAGTAAAGGCCGACGAGATAGTAGCTCTCGTGGGCTTGAGCGGCGCCGGTAAGACGACCCTGGCCAATCTGGTACCCCGTTTTTACGACGTCACCGGCGGCTCCGTCGAAATCGACGGGCGCGACGTGCGCGACATCAAGCTGAGCAGTCTGCGCGAAAATATCAGCATCGTGGCGCAGGATACGTTCCTGTTCAACGATACCGTTGCCGATAATATCGCCTACGGGCGGCCCGATGCCAAGCGCGAAGAAGTGATCTCCGCCGCAAAAACGGCGCTCGCGGACGAATTCATCTTAAGGCTTCCAGACGGTTACGATACCTTGATTGGCGAACGCGGGTTAAAGCTGAGCGGCGGTCAGAGGCAGCGTCTGGCAATCGCCCGCGCTCTCCTGAAGAATGCGCCGATTTTGATCTTAGACGAGGCGACTTCACACCTCGATACCGAATCCGAGCGGCTGGTGCAGCAGGCTCTCACAGTGCTTATGAAGAAACGAACCGTGCTGGTAATAGCTCACCGTTTGTCTACGATTCGCCAAGCCAACAAGATTGTTGTACTTGACGGCGGCCGGGTCGTGGAGTTGGGAACGCATGATGAGCTGCTTGCTGCCAAGGGAGTTTATTATCGGCTGCATGATCTTAAGCACGCGGATTCGAGCGTACTGGCAGGTTAAATGGAAACTACCCAAGCGAAGGCCGCGGCCCCGGTTAGAAGCATGACGGGCTTCGCTCAAATCCGCAGGCAAACACCTCCAGGCATGCTAGTGGTGAACTTGCGGAGCGTGAACCACCGGGGCCTCGATCTGCATTTTCATCAAGCCGGAGAGTTTTCTCAATTTGAAGCAGCTATGCGCTCACTGTTGAAGGAGCGGATCGCGCGCGGTCATCTGGAAATTCGCGTGTCCCTGGGCCGTGAGCAGGAAAGCGCCGGCGCATTTCTCAATCGCGATGCATTGAGGCAATACGCCGATGCATTTAAAGCCGCAAGTTCCGAACTGCAGATTGAGAGCAAGCCCGATCTGAACCTATGGCTCGGCTTGCCCGGAGTGATGAACGGTTCTTCAGAGGCTAAACAACTCGAATCTGGATTCCAGCCCGATTTGCTCGCGGCCTTGCAGGAATGTGTAACGGCGTTGAATGAATGCCGTGAGCGCGAAGGCCAGGAATTAGCTGCGGCCATTCTTTCGGAGTTAGGTGAAGTTGAACTGGCAGCCAAGCAGATACTAGCCCTCCGTGAACAAGCTCTGCCGCAATTTCATCAACGGCTGAAGGAGAAGCTTGGCGAATTGCTCGGTTCGGCTTCTATATCCGAGGCCCGTCTGGCAGAGGAGGCGGCTATCCTGGCCGACCGCTCCGATATCCAGGAAGAACTAACGCGTTTGGCCGTCCATGCCCAGGAATTGCGCCGAATTGTCGAAAAAGGCGGCCTCGTGGGCAAACCACTCGACTTTTTATTGCAAGAAATGAACCGCGAGACGAACACTACCTTGTCAAAGAACGCCGGCGTAGGTGATGTGGGGTTGAAGATTACTAACTTGGCGCTGGCCGTTAAGGCTAACATCGAAAGGATACGAGAGCAGGCTCTGAACCTTGAATAGCCGCTACGAAGTCGAAGAAGAGGCGAAACTGGACGGTTCCCGGTCCAGCGAACGCATGACAACGGTCTTCATTATTTCGGCGCCGTCCGGCTCAGGCAAATCTACCCTGGTGTCTAGAATCCTGGCTGCCGATCCGGAATTGCGTTTTTCGGTTTCGTACACCACGCGCAAGGTGCGGGGCACTGAAAAACCTGGGGAAAACTACATTTATATAAGCCGGGAAGATTTCATCCGCCGGCTCGATCAAAATGAGTTTCTGGAACACGCCGAAGTATTCGGCAACTTCTATGGCACCCATCGCGAGGTCTTGAAACTGGCTCAGCACGAGGGCAAAGACCTGATACTCGACATTGATGTACAAGGTGCGAGACAATTGAAGACGGGGATTCCCGAGGCAGTTACGATCTTCATTCTGCCTCCGTCACGCGATATTCTTGAGCAGCGGCTTCGCGCCCGGTCGGAAGATTCGGAAGAAGTGATTCAGCGGCGCTTGACAGATGCAGCCGTTGAGATTCGAAATTACCAGCAATACGACTACGTGCTGGTAAATCATCGCGTGGACGATTCGGTGCTTACATTGGCTTCGATAATCAAGGCGGAGCGGGTGAAACGTATCCGGATGGAAGAGCAGATCAGGCCGATTCTGAAAAGTTTCGATCCTAAGCCACCCTCGTTATTTTAAGAAGTTCGCCTGCCCGATTGGGACGGCGGAGATGGAGACAGATGGCGGATAAACCAAGAAGCAACGCGATGCACAGCATTCCGGACGATGTGGATGCCAGCACCTATCGATTTATTATTGTCTCGGCGAAACGCGCCCGGCAACTGCAGAATGGCCAGCGGAGTGTGCTGCCCGCTGCCAACAAAAAGCCAACGACGTTGGCCATGGAAGAAGTCAGGCGCGGTTTGGTTCCGTACACCGATCTGGCGAAAGAAGAACTGCTGCTGCCGGCAGCCGAGTAAATCGCGAGGATATGCGCGTCATTGTCGGCGTAGGCGGCGGCATTGCGGCATACAAAGCCGCCGAGGTTGTGCGCGCACTGCAACAGCGTAATCACGAAGTGCAGGTGGTGATGACGCAGGCGGCCAGGGAGTTCATCCAACCGCTTACTTTTGCCGCGCTCAGCGGCCGCAAAGTAATTACCGATCTGTTCTCGCAGGAGAGCTCGAACGATACTCTGTCGAGCGCCGTTGAGCACATCGCCATTGCCAAGGAAAACGACTTGATGGTGGTGGTTCCGGCAACAGCCGGCTTGCTCGCAAAGTTTGCGTCGGGGTCGGCGGACGATTTCCTGAGCACTCTCTACCTCGCTTTCAAAGGCCAGGTGGTTTTGGCGCCGTCTATGAACACTGCTATGTGGGAGCATCCCGCGACGCAGACGAACCTGGCGACTCTTAAACAACGCGGCTGTTCGGTTGTCGATCCGGATGAAGGTTGGTTAGCTTGTGGAACCACTGGAGCGGGACGGCTTCCCGATCCTGCGCTGATTGCCGAACACGTCGATGCGCTCACCAGGATAAAACGCGATCTGGAAGGCGAAATGCTCCTGATCACTGCCGGACCGACACAAGAAGCGCTGGACCCTGTTCGCTACATCAGCAATCGGTCCAGCGGAAAGATGGGTTACGCCATTGCCGAAGCTGCGGCCAGGCGGGGCGCAAATGTCGTATTAGTTTCAGGCCCAGTTAAGCTTACGCCTCCGCAGAACGTGAAGACCATTCAGGTTCAAACCGCCCAGGAGATGCGTAGGGCCGTGCTGGAGCATCTGGATCCCGCCACGATTATTATCAAGAGCGCCGCCGTCGCAGATTACTATCTGGCAGCGGTCCCGCAGCAAAAATTGAAGAAAACGGCCGCGCGCCTGTCGCTTGAGCTCGACCCCACCCCCGACATTCTTGCCGAAATCGGCCAGAAAAAAGGCGACCGGTTACTGATCGGCTTCGCCGCTGAGACGGAGAACCTCATAGAAGAAGCACGCCGCAAGATGATTTCAAAGAAATGCGACATGCTGGTAGCAAATCTAGTAAACCGCCCCGGCATTGGTTTCGATTCAGATCGGAACGAAGTAGAAATCGTGACTCGTGGCGGTAAGACGGTGCATGCCGGGCCTGCGGACAAAAGCGAGATCGCGGAACGCATCCTAGATCAGGTAGCCACGCTCCGGCTCAGCTTGCATGCTGTCGACGCTACTGCGTGATCTCTTTTCAAAATGAACCCAGAGCAAGTTCGAGAGTACTTGGAATTCTATCGCGACCTGGGGATTGAGTCGATCTATAAACGAGTTGCGGTAACCGGTAAACAAATCGAACCGAGAGTCCGCCCTGTTACCCCTGAGCCCTTGCCTTTGATTCCGCCCACTGAATTACCCAGCCTTTCACCCGAAAACGACACTCTGGATCAGATCCGCCTGGATATCGGCGATTGCAAGCGCTGCCGCCTGTGCGAGGCGCGGCACAGCATTGTCTTCGGCTCCGGCAACGAACGCTCGCCGCTGGTTTTCGTCGGTGAAGGTCCAGGGGCCGACGAAGACGAACAGGCCCTTCCGTTCGTCGGCCGCGCCGGTCAGTTGCTTACTCAGATGATCGAGAATACCGCCGCGAAGGAAGGCATTCAGATTCGCCGCTCCGACGTTTACATCTGCAATGTGGTGAAATGCCGGCCGCCCGAAAACAGGACGCCGCAACCCGATGAGATCGAAACTTGCGGTCAGTTTCTATCCCGGCAGTTGCTGGCTATCAAACCGAAGGCCATTTGCGCGCTGGGCGCAACCGCCATGAAAGCGCTGCTGAATAATAAAGAGGGCATCACGAAATCGCGCGGCAAATGGCACAAATGGCGCGACATTCCGGTGATGATCACCTATCATCCCTCGTATCTATTGCGGCAGTACAACCAGGAAGCCAAACGCGAGGCTTGGGAAGATCTGAAGACATTGCTCCATTTCGTCTATGATTAGCTCGCCATATCCCGGCCTGTTCATCAGTTTTGAGGGAACCGACGGCAGCGGGAAGAGCACCCAGATGCGCCTGCTAGTCGAGCGCCTGCGCGCCGGCGGCCACGGCGTTGTCGAAAATCAGGAGCCCGGCGCCACTCACATCGGGCGGCAGATTCGCCGCATTTTGCTCGATCCAACGCACCAGGAAATGGCCGGAATGACTGAACTTTTGCTGATGTTCGCCTCGCGCACGCAAGCCGCCGCGGAGATTATCATTCCAGCTCTTCAACGCGGTGAAATTGTCGTGAGTGACCGTTTTACCGATTCCACTCTGGCGTATCAGGGCGAGGGCCGGGGCATTGGCTTCGATACCGTGCTGGCCGCGCACCAGCTTGCTCTAGGGCGGCTCGTGCCAGACCTGACGATCTGTGTCGCCATCGACCTTCAGAGGGGACTGGCGCGTGCGCACATGCGCAACAAAGGAAATGAGAACAGCAGTGAAGCCAGGCTTGATGAGCAATCAATAGAGTTTCACAAGCGTGTCAGGGACGGCTACAACAAGATCGCCCGGCTGGAGCCAGTGCGCTTCCGAATGGTCGATGGGCACGGAGAGCCGGGGCAAGTGGCCGAACGGGTATGGTCGGAAGTAGCTCCATTTCTCCAAAAACTCGAACCCGCGACAATGGGTCAAGCATAATGCCGAATTTTGCGGAGTTCTTTGGAAACCAGGCGGCTGCGCAAACGCTCGGGCAGATGATCGAGGCTGGCAGAATCGCCCAAACCATTCTGCTGAGCGGTCCGGAGGGCGTCGGCAAAGCCACCTTGGCCCGGCGTTTCGCCGCCGAAATGCTCGGTGACCGAGTAAAGATAGAGGCTGACGACTTAAGTCTCGCAACTAATCTGGAAACGATTGAGGGGCGCGAAAAGTGGACCGCCGATAAACGTGCCGACGACCCGCTCCTGTTTTCATCGCACCCGGATTTCATAACGTTCCCGCCTGACGGCCCGCTGCGTCAAATCAGCATTCAGCAGATGCGCGTCTTTCGCGAGCGGGCCCAGTTCAAGCCGCTCGCCGGCAGCCACCGGGTCTTTTTGATCGATCACTTGGATCGTGCCAACGAGCAAGCTGCCAATTCACTGCTCAAAGTGCTGGAAGAACCGCCCGATCATTTACTGATTTTTGCCACCGCCGAAAATCTCTACGATCTTTTGCCAACCATTCGTTCGCGCTCAATCGTCATACAGATGAGCCGGCTCTCGGATTCTGAAATGCTGGAGTTCGCGAAAGCCAGACATTTGCCGGATGCCGAAACGCGGGTGGCTTTAGCGGAAGGAAGTCCGGGATTGGCCGCTACGCTCGATCTGGATATCTTTCGGGAGCGGCGGGCGCTGCTTCTGGCCGCTTTCGAATGCGGCGCTGGTGTATCGCCATTCGGCGATTGGGTCCAGCGCTCGGAATCGTTCGGAAGCCGTAAATCGGAAAAGCTGGATAGCTATCTGAAGTTAGCGTATGGACTGCTGGAGGAAGTACTCAGAGCCAACCAATGTATGCCGCCGGCGCAGCACCGCGACATTCAACCGCAAATTGCCGCTATTTCACGGCGGGTAAGTTTTCGCTGGATTGAACAAGCGGTGAAGAGTGTAGACGAAATCGCGGTTATGGTCCGCCGGAACATCCAGAAGGTGGGGGCCTTAGACGCCATGATCATTAATTTACGTAACCGCTTGGAGCACGTTGGCACCTAAAGAGCAATTATCCGCTAGCTGTCCAACAGTGAGTGCGGTACTATCCGTTAATTACACCTTGAGGTCCCATGATAGAGGAGAGGCGTTTGGATTCGCTCATTAGAAAACCGCCGGTTCGGAGTGCAGCCGGGGAAATTAAACGGCCGCCTGCAGCCAAAAAAAACACTCCGCCGGATCAAACTAATGCCGAGCAGTTTTATTACTCGAAGCAAATGCAGGGCAAAACACATATGGTAGTGATGCTTAACGATGGCGAACAGCTGGAGGGGGTCATTGAGTGGTATGATCGCGACTGTTTAAAATTGAATCGCGACGGAGCACCTAACCTGCTGCTGTTCAAACGCTGTATTAAGTACATGTACAAGGCTGGTCCGGAATAGAAAAACGGCCGTTCTTAAGCATTTCGTTTTGACTTATCTTTAAACGCCAGACGGTAGGCGCGGCGTTCAGCCGCTTCTACCCAACGGCGTTTTTCGTCGTCCGTCTCAGGAGCGATCTGCGGCAAAACGACCCGGTTGCCGGCACTATCCAGAGCCACAAACGTCAGGTAGGCCGATGAGGTGTGCCGCAACTCCATGGTGCGAAGATTTTCCACCCAGACCTTCACACCCACTTCCATCGAGGTCCGGAACACGCGGTTCACCTGTGATTTTAGCCGCACCAGATCACCCAGGTGAACGGGGTGCAGAAAAGTCATCTGGTCAACCGAAGCTGTCACCACGGTGCAGCGCGCGTGGCGGATTCCGGCAATGGCGCCGCACAAATCAACCAAGTGCATGACGTGTCCGCCGAGCATGTTGCCTAATAAGTTCGTGCTGTTTGGCAGGCAAATCTCCGAATACTCAGACTGTGATTCGGCAACCGTCCGTGGGGCGCTTGATTCCTTCAAATCGACAACCAGAGAATTCTGTCCGTCACCCGGCATTTTCAGAGCCGGTATCCCATTTGATGCACGAAGCTTCGGCAGAACGCCACAATCTGAGCGTGCCTGGAAGGATCGTCCATTTCCGGTTCCAATTTTTCGTCGTTCAGCTGGTAAGTAATTCGCTGCCAGGCGAACGGCGTGTAATCGCGTTCCTCCAGCATCAAAAGCTCTATCGCGACTGCTGAATGACGCAGTACGTCATAACGGATCGAAGCCAAAGGCCGATCAACAGGAAAGTGCGGACAGCGGCTCCCCGAATTTCCTTGGTTGCAATAACTAAATCGCATCTCGCCCGGTACCATCTCCGGCGCTAAGCGGCCACGGCAGACTCCGTCAAATTCCCGCAACAAGGGTAATCGGGCGTTCGCATGCTGCGGCATCTCCACCGGGCGCAACGGTTCAAAATAGGGACATGCCATCCTAGCTGCTTCTCTTACGCTGCCGAGACCACCACCACCAGTTTCTTTGCTCCACCGCAAGCCTCGGATTGCGTGCTTGGGCAACCGCGCAGCGAAACGTATCCAGCACGCATGGATCCTGGCGCGTGTTCGTTTTTTCACACAACCGCTCGTAGAGATCGTCCCCTTCGCGCGCGGCCAGATCCTGCACGGTGGCAACGCCCAGGCCGAGAAGGTTCGCTTCAATGGATTTCCCGATCCCTGCAAGGTCGCGCAGGCGGCGTGTCTCCGGCGAATGTACACGAGCAGTAGCCATACACCAAATTGTAGAGCAAAACGGATGAGTGTTGGGTCCGCTCTGCTAAACAGGTTGTATGCTTATCGTCCATGTAAACGTGAAAGTAAAACCCGAGTTCACCGAGGCGTTTCTCACTGCCACGATCGAGAATGCGCGGGAGAGCGTGAAAGAACCAGGCATCGCGCGTTTCGACTTTCTGCACCATGCCTCTGAGCCGAACAGCTTCCTGCTGACTGAGGTGTACCGCCACGCGGAAGCGCCGGCGGAACACAGGAACACTGCGCATTACCAGAAATGGCGCGATGCTGTGGCCGGCATGATGGCTGAGCCGCGCAGCAGGGTGCAGTTTTCGAACGTGTTCCCCGGCGACGATGGTTGGTAATGCAATTTGAATTCGCGACGGCCACTCGCATCGTGTTCGGCCTGGGCAAGCTGGCCGATCTGGCCGCACTGGTATCGCCCTTCGGCCGCCGAGCGTTAGTTGTAACGGGCTCTAATCCCAGCCGGGCTGAGCCGGCGCTGGCGGCCCTTGAGAAATGCGGTATTGCGACAGAATCCTTTGCGGTACGCGGCGAACCTACCCTGAACATTGTTCGACAGGGAGCGCAGCTCGCCCGTGAGTGTGATTTTGTGATTGGCTTCGGCGGCGGCAGCGCGATTGACGCCGCCAAGGCCGTGGCGGCGCTGGCCCCCAACTCCGGCGAGCCGCTCGACTATCTGGAAGTAATCGGCAGGGCCAATCCGCTCGAGAACGCTCCATTACCGTTTGTCGCGGTTCCGACTACCGCCGGAACCGGAGCCGAAGTTACTCGCAACGCCGTAATCGGCTCGCGGGAACATCAGGTCAAGGCCAGTTTGCGGAGTCCCTTGATGCTGGCCAGGTTGGCCCTGGTCGATCCAGAATTGACAGTTGACTTACCGGCCGATGTGACTGCCAGTACCGGACTGGACACGCTTACTCAGTTGATTGAGCCGTTCGTCTCGGTGCGTGCTAATCCGCTGGTGGATGCGCTATGTGTAGAAGGTATTGCGCGGGCGGTCGATTCCCTGTCCTCAGCAGTCGAAAATGGACACAATCTCAGGGCCAGAGAAAACATGGCATTTGCAAGTTTGCTGAGCGGCTTGGCGCTGGCGAATGCCGGGCTTGGCGTTGTACACGGTTTCGCCGCGCCGCTGGGCGGTATGCTCAATGCACCTCATGGCGCGCTCTGTGCAGCTGTCTTGCCGCATGGGACGGCGGTAAACATTGAAGCCCTGCGCCGGCGCGCACCCGGCCACCCAGCGCTCGACAAGTATCGCCGCATAGCTGCTTTGCTTACGCACGACGCGTCGGCCAAGGCTGAGCAAGCGGCATCTGCACTGGCCGATCTCTGCCGGCAACTGCACGTTGTTTCGCTTTCGCATTATGGCCTTGCAGCGGCCCAAATACCCGCTTCGATCGAAAGAGCAGAGGCGGCAAGCAGTATGAAAGCTAACCCTATCCAGCTGACTCGCGCTGAATTGATGGAAGTGGCCGAACGATCACTCTGAAACTCTTTCAAACTGGTAAATCATGCTAATATTCGAAGACTGAACTAGTTTCTTTATAGGACTTTCGGACGTCCGAGTACACGTGGGAAAAGCATGAAGAGCGCAGTCCAACGGGCCATGGAGATCGCCCCGGCCCCTACTTATGTCTGTTCAATTGCATCATCACCCGGCCAATTAAAGCAGCTGGCGGTAGAAGCTTCTCACCTCTGGGAAAAACAAGAATGCACCAGCTCTCTCGATTTCTTCTTGTCCACATTGATGGGGAGCCGATGGAATCCGCTAATTTCCGTTGTGCGCGAAGGCGGCGAGATAATCGGGCTGGTTTATGCGAAGGAACGCAAATTGTACGGTCTCAACACGGGCTTGTTATATGCCGATGCGACGCTGGGAGCGATGGTGATAGCGGCGCCGTATCATCGGGCTGCCGTTTTTGAAACGGGCGTTACGCAGCTGCTTAAGCGCCCTTTCGTCAGAGGTTTCAGGTTATTGGTTCCGCCGCTCGGTTACGAACTTACGACGCTAAAGAAGCTTCGCTCCAAGCTTGGGCTGGATCTGTACGACATGCCGGCGGAGAACCACGCAGTTCTTCCAATGCAGCCTACGTTCGAAGAGTTCCTGGAGAGTCTCAACCGTTCAACGCGCAGGAACTTTCGGTATTTCCGGAATAAGTCGGCCACCGCAAATCACTGTTTCATCGAATCCGTTCCAATTGATGAGTTCAGGACAGCGGCTCTAGGATTGTTGGAGCAGGATGTCGTGGGTGCGGATCGCGAAGGTGTCGACCGTGGCCTGAACGTTTGCCGGACCGCTCGACGCCCGTTGCTGGTTGGCTTGAAGTCGGCAACCGGCGAATGGCTCAGCGTGCTGGGCGGATGGTATGAGGCCGGCCGGGTTGTGGTGTTCCTCCAGATGAACAGCGACAAGAAGTATGCACGGCACTCATTGTCTCTGGTAATGCGGAGCCACCTGATTGAGAAGCTGATTAGAGAGGGCCATCGCGATCTGCTGTGGTGGGCCGGGGTGGGAGCCCCTATCCAACACTATGTCCGGCCCGTGCCCACTCGCTGGGTATACATGGATAAAAAGACCTTGGCCTGGAGCGCAATCCGACGGCTGATGCATTCGCAACGCGCGCGTCTGCCGGCGAAGTTTCTGTCCATTGCGGAATGGATCATCCCGCCTTCCGAGCAGCGCGTCGACGCCACGTCGCCTTCTTCGCCACCCGACGATTAAGCTTGAGGTACGATGCGGCGGCCGACAACTATCAGCGGAGTTCCCGTTGAGCCGCTTTACAGCCATGTAGAACGCGATCTCGCCAATCCTGGCGAGTTCCCATACACTCGCGGCATTCACCCGGAGATGTACCGCAAGAAGCTCTGGACGATGCGCCAGTTCTCGGGCTTCGCTGCGCCGGAGGAAACCAACCAGCGCTACCGCTACCTGCTCGCCCAAGGCCAGACTGGCCTGTCCATAGCGTTCGATCTGCCAACGCTTATGGGATATGACGCGGACCACGCGATGAGCCAAGGCGAGGTGGGCAAATGCGGCGTTTCCATTTCATCGCTCGAAGACATGGAGGCGTTGCTCGATTCCATTCCGCTCGCCGACGTCAGCGTCTCGATGACCATCAACTCGCCGGCCGCAATTTTGTGGGCGATGTATCTGGTGGTTGCCGAGCGGCAAGGAGCGCCATGGAGCAAACTATCGGGCACGCTGCAGAACGACATCCTGAAGGAGTACATTGCGCAAAAAGAGTACATCTTTCCGCCGCGTCCTTCCATGCGCTTGGTTACGGACACAATCGAGTTCGCAGCGAAACATACGCCCAGGTTCAATCCCATCTCCATCAGCGGGTATCACATCCGCGAAGCCGGTTCGACGGCCGCGCAAGAACTCGCCTTTACTTTACGCGATGGAATGGAGTACGCAGACTGGGCAATAGAACGCGGGCTGGACATTGACGATTTCGCCCCGCGGCTGAGCTTCTTTTTCAACGCCCACAGCGACTTCTTCGAGGAAATTGCAAAGTACCGGGCAGCGCGCCAGATGTGGGCGCACATCATGCGCGACCGCTACCGGGCCAAGGACGAGCGCAGTTTGAAGCTTCGGTTTCACGCTCAGACAGCTGGCTGTTCGCTCACCTGGCAGCAGCCTTATAACAACGTTGTGCGAACCGCTCTGCAAGCCATGGCGGCGGTGTTGGGAGGGGCGCAATCTCTGCATACCAATTCACTCGACGAAGCGTACGCATTACCCAGCGAACAGGCTGTGACGTTGGCCTTGCGCACACAGCAGATCATTGCGTACGAGACCGGCGTGACGAACACGCCCGATCCGCTGGGCGGTTCCTATTTCCTGGAACAATCAACACTCGACATTGAACAAGCGGCTAACGAGTACATCCATCGGATTGATCGAATGGGCGGGATGATTCCAGCGATTGAGGCAGGCTTCCCGCAGCGCGAGATTGCGGCGGCCAGCTACCGGTATCAGCGCGAAGTAGAACGGGAAGAGCGGATTATCGTGGGTGCAAATCGGTTTCAATCGGAAGACGCGCCGCTGGATCTGCTCGAAATCGATCAAAGCGCGGAGACGCGGCAGCAGGATAAACTCGCCCGCCTGAGACGCCGCCGGGACAAGGCCGCGGTGGATAAGACACTTTCGGAACTGGCCAAATGCGCTGAAACCGGCGAGAATACTATGCCCTACTTACTAGAGGCGGTTCGGGCGTACGCGACCTTAGGCGAGATCTGCGATACGCTTCGCGGCGTATTCGGTACTTATACCGAAACAATCCACGTTTAAGAATACGTCCATCAGGGTGGAGGCTAACAGATGAAACAAAGGTCGAATACAGGAATTATCGGGGCAACGCTGATCGGCATCGGTTGCGGGCTGACGGCGATGGGTATCGCGCTGGTGATTCCGGCTTGCACAAACTGGTCGCTCGATTTTGTCGACCGGGCGGTTAGGAGAGGCCGCGACGCGGTGGGCGGTGCAGCCGACACATTGGGCGAGGTTGCCGGACGCGCCAGCCATCACTTTAACGAGGCGACAAAGACAGCCAAGGCCACCACGGTTAAAGCAGCCAGCGCCGTTGAGCAGGCTGCCCGCAGCGTACGCGAGTACGCGTCATAACCGGCAGGCGGTTCCTACTGAAGACGATGAAGCCTGTGCCGTCAGGTGACAGAATGTGAGCAATGGCAACCAACAGGTTAGACATTCTGAAACAAATGGTAAGTCAAGCGCCGAACAACAGCTTTGCGCGCTACGGCTTGGCTATGGAATACGCGAAGGACGGCCAGTTTCAAAACGCCGTTACCGAGTACAAAGAACTTCTTGTTATGGATCCCAATTACTGTGCGGCCTACTATCACGGCGGTCAGGCGCTGGAGAAACTCGGGGACCTGGAAGAGGCGCGCGACATGTACGAGAAAGGAATAGCCATGACCACCAGAACGGGTGACGCGCACACCCGTTCTGAAATTGAAGCGGCTCTCAGTTTGCTGCCAATTTGAGGTTGGCCCGGTTCGATTTCAATCGCATGCTGGTTTGCGCGGGCGATTGGACCGCGTCTACCAGCTTCTTCACTCCGGGCGCAATCTGAATCAAGAAATCACCCACTCGCTTGTCGAAATACCGGTCCACGACAGCCGCACTTTTCGACTTCCATCCGGCGGGTGGAACGGTTCCCGCGTCGATAAAGGTTACGGCCTCCTGCCCTACCTGGCAGAGCTTTTGAGCGCCATCGGCTACCGGAATGTCCTCCGTCAATAGGCTTTGACTTTCCAGGATGGGCCGGACTTTGTTGAGCGCATCAAGCCCATCGCCCAGTTGCTTGCGGAGAGCCTCGCTATTACGCTGCTCCTTTGGAGCGGCCAGATAGTCGGCCACGGCATTGCGAAACTCGCGGGCCCGCCGGCTTTCTGGCGGAATGGAATCGATAAGCCGGTTCAGCGGAGTGAAAATGCCATAGCGCTCGGCATGACGGCTGTAGCCTTTCACCGGCTCAAGCAGCGTGGCAAGAGCATCCAGCGGCTGATGCGGATTTGGGCCAGCCAAGCGCCAGGCGCATCAAAGCCAAATTCGTTCGATGACCGAGGCCAAGCCATTCAAGCCAACGGCTTGTGATCTCAAGCCGCTGGTACATGGAAGCAGTATCGGTGACCGCCTCAGGAGACCAGAAGCGTTCGGCGATGGCCGCGAGGCGAGGCCACAACTTGGCATCGACGTTCTCGACCGATGCCAGTTCTTCCCACATTGTCGCTTCACCGCCCATCACTAACTTCTGTTGCCCGGCGGTTAATTCAGTGGGAGTGCCAGGTGGAGGCGCGCCCTTGGGGAGCCGGCTGAATGGCGCCGGGTAGGGAGCCTTCATGGGGTCGATTGAATAATGGTAGGAAGCCGGATACATCAAATCGAGATAGTAGCCGGCCGAAAGAATTCCTTGATAGCCTTGAGCAGCGGCTTTCCACAATGAATCCTGACCGCGCCACGATTGGATAATGGCGGTCTTAGGAAGATTGGGATCCAACACCTCATCCCAACCTTCCATGTGCTTGCCGTACTTGGTGACAATCTTCAGGACGCGCTTCTCGAAGTAGGTCTGCAGTTCGGACGCTTTGGTGAAGTGGTGCGCTTGCATAAAGGCGCGAATGTCCGGATCGGCCATCCACTTCTTGGGACTCACCTCATCGCCGCCCACATGAAAGTACTCATCGGGAAATAACTTTGTCATCTCGCCAATGAGGCCGTCAATGAATTCGTAGGTATATTCCTGAGTGGGATCCATGACCCAGATGGGTTCCGGCTCATGATTGTGGACTACTTGAAATGGCCCTTTGCCGGTGCCTAACTTAGGATAGGCGGCCAGCATAGCAGTGCAATGACCGGGCATTTCGAACTCCGGAACAACACGGATGCCGCGATCGGCCGCATACTGGATGACGTCACGAACCTCGGCCTGCGTGTAGAACATGCCGTCGGAACCGAACTCCTGCAAGCGCGGATAAACCTTGCTTTCGACACGGAAGCCTTCGTCGTCACTCAAATGCCAGTGCAGGACATTGAGCTTGACCGCCGCTAAGCCGTCGAGAGTTTGTTTCACCTTGGCCACAGGCATGAAGTGGCGGGAAACATCGAAAGAAAGGCCGCGCCAGCCGAAGCGCGGTTCATCCTGAATGGTAACGGCCGGCACTGAGAATCCGATGGCCGCGGTTGTTCCGCCTGGCGAATTTTCGTTCTGCCGGACCAATTGCAGAAGAGTTTCCATGCCGCGCAAAACGCCGATTGGAGCGTCTGCCGATAGTTTGATATGGCCGCCGCCAATGGTCAGTTGATAGCGCTCATCATCGCCCAGTTTTTGCGGCGGTTGGTGATCGGCTTTTTGGACAACAATGTTCAGTGTCGCGCTATCGTCCTTCAAGATCTGCAAGGGCGGAAAGGGAACTCCGGTTTGCCTGGTCAGTCGTGCAATGAGGCGCGGAATAGCCAATTGGACACGCGGGTCATTTGCGCCTTCACCCGCAGCCGACACCGTGAAGTCCGTGGTGATGGGTACCGCGCCCATCTGAACGCCGACCTGTGCGGGCCATGGCATCAGGGGCAGCGAGTTCTGCAAATCTGCGTCTGCAGCAAAGAGCGAGGGCAGCAGAAATGCCGTCACGGCAAGAAGCCCGGCTTTTGTATACATTGCGGTTTTCAAGAGATATTTTAGAGTAACGCGAGCGCGATGCCGTATCAGGCCGCGACCGGCTTCGGCATCTTTCTTTAAAACCTCCCAATAGTGGGCGTCTTTTTTCATCTGGTGTTGCTCCGTGGCGCGGAGTTCGGCTTGCTGCTTTTGTTCTTGCGCTTCGAAGCCAACTTCCGCTTTGCGCTTTTCGGCTCTTAACTTTAAGATCTGATTCAGCGCGCTGTTGAAAGCGCGGTGGCTTTTGCCGGCCTCGGTTATTTTCGCAATCTGTGACTGAGTTTTTGAGCAACCATGATGCGCTGGGTAAGGATTAGAGGCCACATGAGCTTTTCTTCGATTATTGTGCCCATTTCACCCATCGTTTCGGCCACTTCACTTCTTTCAAGCGGGCGTTCATCGAAGAATTTCCACAAACCCAGCGCTTCACATACCGCCCTGGCAACTCGGTAGAGCAGTGTTGGGGTGGGAAACGAGATGATGGCGTAGCCACCAGGTTTTAGGAGCCTAAAATGAGCTTCGATGGCCTTTTCGGTTCCAACGCGGTCAAAATGTTCAATAAGCCCTACGCTGAAGACAACGTCAGCGTTCTCGCCGGCCGACAAGTTCAACACATCCTGATTCTGTAGAGACAGCAGTTGTTCGCTGATTCCTTTTGCGCGCAGCAGGGAAAGGCCATAGACGTTGTTGTCGATGACGCTGTAGTGGGACGGTTTCACCGCGTTCAGAATTGAATCGATAAAGCAGCTGTTTGCGCCGCCAATCTCAACAATTCTGCTCTGTTCTCCCCGATACCTATTTAAAAGATTGACCAGGACCGAGGTCGTGTATTTCCGAGTCAGCTTCGCGGCAGCCGGCACGGACTTGTAATATTTGTCCCAATCGGTGACTGTATTTCCAGCTTGTTTCACGCTTTCTTCCATACCGAGAGAATGTACATTGGAAGCACGCGGTAGACGTGGCGCGAGCGGATCTTTCTAAAACCGTGGTTTTCAAGGAAGTCTTCCACTTCGTAGCCAGTGTGATAGTGATCGAGGGGTTTCTTCATTCCGCCCAGAATGCGCCCCCAAACTGTCATAAAGTTTTCGCTCGGTCCAGAAGTGAAGAGATAGCCATCGTCTTTCAGCCAATCGCGAAGGCGCCGCGCGGGAACCGAGAGATCTTTGAAGTGTTCCAGTACGTCGGCCGCGACAATGATGTCGGCTGGTGCGATATCGGGATTTTCGAGGCTGTAGATATCGGCGTCAATGAGGCGCACGTTCGCGAGTTTATAGTGACGCACCATGAGCTGAGCCTCGTAGGCGGCGAGATCGATTCCCTGAACCAACTCACAAGTATTGGAGAGCGTGGGCAGGAAGACACCGCCGCCACAGCCAAAGTCGATGGCGACGCGGCGCGGTGCAGGCACGGTCTTCAGGATATTTTGGTGAATGGCGCGCAACCGCGCCCAGAACCAACGCCGCACGAAAGCGACCGGGTGCGAGTACAAACGCGGAGTTCTTTGGTTTCCTTCACAGGGACTGCTGGCTGCCATTTCGCGCAGGACTCGAGCAGGTACCATTTCGAAATGCGGGGATGTATTACCGATCATTTTGACAGCTTCTGCGATTTCGCCCACGCCAGGTTATTTTTCGCGAGTTGATTGTTGGGATTGAGCCGCACGGCTTCGTCGGCCGCCCGGATACCTTCGTTCCAGTTGCTTTGGGCATTCCACCCGGCCGCGATGTTATTCCATGCCTGCCAATAGCCGGGCCGGAGTTCGAGCGCCTTCTGGGCGTCGGTAATTGAATCGGCGTATCGCCCCGCTTGATAAGCCGCCAGCGACTGGTTCAGATAGGCCTCGGGAGTGGGACGGAAACTCGCTGCCCGCGCCAGCCATGAGGCTGCCGCCTTGTCGCCGGGAAAGTTGGCTAATGTACGCTGGGCGGTGGCGCGCAAATCATCGGTGTCGAACAGATCGGCGTCCGTTTGCATGAGCAGGTACTGGGCGTCAATGTACGTGGGATTGAGTTGAACAGCGATTCGCAGATGCTGAGCAGCCTCTTGCACGCGCCCGTTTTCGCGCAGCCAGCGGGCATAGAAGAAGCGGGGAGACGCTTCGGCGGGCGCAAGCTGCAGTGCGCGCAGGAAGTGTTTCTCGGCTTCCGCGGTATTGTGCAGCGCGCCGTTTACAATTCCTAAGTTGATTTCGAGAGAGGAGTAATTTGGGGCCCTAACGGAAGCGCGCTGAAAGTAGTCGAGTGCATCCGGATAATCGCCCTTGGCCATCAGAGTGAGGCCATAGTTCATCAGGCCGCGTCCGTTGTGCGGGCTCTTCAGCGTGACGTCGCGCCAGAGCGACTCTTCGGTTCGCCAGACGCGATTCCGCAGTATCGTTCCATACCCGCAGCCAGCCAGCAGCAGCGCGCAAACCGATGCGACGGCAAGGCGCGAAACCGGTCCGCGGTACAGAACAAGCGCGGCCGTCCAACAGGCGCTAAGGGCAAGTCCCACGAAGGGGAAGAACATGCGATGGTCGTTATCGACTTCCGCGACGGGAAAGATGGCGGTGGGAAGCGCGGCGATCAGGAACCAGCACAGGCCAAATGCGATGGGGCGGGTCTTGCGCCGACGCGCGGTCCAGGCGGTTAGCGCGATCAGTCCTGCCAAAAACAGAAAGCCGGCCAGAGCCGCGGGCTGCCAGACGCTTGAGAACGGAATGCGGCCGATATCGGCGTTAAGCCCTGCGGGAAAGAAAAAGATACGGACGAAGCGGGTGAGTACGAATGGCTGCGAAATGAGGAACTCGTAGGCAGAGGAAGCGCCCGGGTTCAAGCTCTTGGGCGTCATGGCGGCTGTAAGCCACGCCAAAGCAATGACAGCGCCCAGAGATGGCAGGCAACGGCGCATGGCCATGGTGGGCTTTTCTTCTTCGATGAGCCATAAGTAAACGAACAGAATAGCCGGAAAGACCACGGCCGGCGTTTTACTCACGACGGCGGCGGCAACCGGCAACAAATAGAGGCCCGTGCGCCGGGACAGCGGCCAGCGCGTATACATGACCAAACCCGCGATCGAGCCGAGAGTGCAGTAAAGTTCGGCGCGTTGAACAATATAGTTGACGGTTTCGGCCATGGCCGGATGGATGCCATAGAGAGCCGCCGCGAATAAGGCGGCCCAGGCGTTGCGGGGATCAGGCAGGCAACGGTCGAAAGCTTGGCGGAAGAGCAGGTACATCAGCCCCAACTCGACCAGGAACCAGACCATTGTGGAGAGGTGGAAATAGAAGGGCGCCAAGCCGTGTCCCAGCCAATAGTCCACGGCGAATGAGGTCATCACCAGGGGACGCCAAGCGCGATTGGAGGGAAGGACCGAAGCGGTCTCGCTGCTGGTGAAGAAGCGGGGTATATTGTGCAGCCCGCGAATAAAAGGATTGTCGACGATGGAATGCGAGTCATCGAAATGGAATCCATTTTCGAAGTGATTGGCATAAGTCGCTAATATCAGCAGAGCCAGCGCCAAGCCGCCACAGGTCAACCGCCAGTTCAAAGGCCGCCGGCTTTCAGACTGCATCAGCGCTCCGGTTCAGGGCGGGCGCCGGGGAGCGCCGCACAAAGACGAAGTCTCTCTGCAGGGCGAAGTTCGCGAGAAATAAAAACGTCTCGGTGAGGACCTTCGCCGGCATGACTCCCACCGGAAGCCGGTGAGTAACAAACCAAACGATTGAATAAGACAAACACAGATTAATCGCGCCCAGCAGCAGATAGCGAGGCAGCACCGCGCTGTGCGGTTCCTTTGAGAAGAAGACGGCATTGCGCGCCGCAAAATAAGCGAAGAGCATGGCCAGGCTGCGCGCGGATACCAGCGACAACGCTATGACGCCCGTCATGTTCAGGAAAAAGAAGAAGAGCAGGTTATCCAATCCGGAGGCCATCAGCGAGATAAAGGAGTAGCGCAGGAGGACAAAGTAAATGCGCGTGGAATCGCGGAGAGGCTGGAAGTGCGAGGTGGGATTCCCGGGCTCATAAATGGTACGGATGGGCTGCTCGACCACCGAGATACCAAGGTGCTTGACGGCAATCAGCATCTCAAGTTCGAACTCGTAGCCCGATGCGGGCACCTGAAGCAGGCGTTCCAGCAAGCTGCGAGGAATGGCGCGCAAGCCGGTCTGCGTGTCGGTGAGACGCTGCCCCACGGCGAAGCGCATTATGTGACGTGTAATGGAATTGCCCAGACGGCTGCGCAGGGGAATGCTGCCTGAGAAACTGCGCGTCCCCAGCACCAAGGCATCGGGCGCGGCGACGAAGCGTTCCGCTACGCCGCGAATATCGGCTGGATCGTGCTGACCGTCGGCATCGGCCGAGACCACGCCCGCGAGATGGGGCCATTCCACCAGCGCATAGTTGATTCCGTTCTTAAGCGCGGCTCCTTTTCCCAGATTCACGGCGTGCCGGAGGACCCGAACGCCATGGAATTCCAGCAGTCCATCGAACAGCGCGCGGTATTCGGGCCCGCTGCCGTCGTCAATCACGACGATGGGAGTCATACCAGCAGCGCTCAGTTCTTGAACGATGTTCCGAATTGTGTCGTTGGGCCGGTAGGCGGGAATAACAACCGCGACCGGAAGCTTTGCCGCTGTATAGTCAATCAGCGGCAAATTCTGCGAGATGGTTGTGCTCAGGACTTGCGCCCAGCGGAGTTGCCCTTAGGCAACGCTCCTGTTGGGATAGTAGCACCGCCACGATCCGAGAGCAAGGTCTTGCTCACGTGCTCACGGCTCGGTCACGTATTCGCCAATTTATGGATTTAGCAGAGCCGCGCACGCAGTAAGCGGTCTGATGACGAAGTCGGCTAACGGGCGTTTGTCAAGCTTCGAACTTACAGGCGCGACACCAGCTCACACGCCCCGCAGGCACCTGGGGTTTGATGCCCATCCGCGGTCCTTCCTGCCAAGGCCGGCGTGAGCCCCTCGAGCTAAGCCACACTACCAATCACAACTCTTCACTAAAACAGAAAATATTTTCATCCCGCTCATTCCAAGTAACT
>CAVQZK010000016.1:0-194803 GCA_963718465.1 Bryobacterales bacterium
TCCCCTGTTCTGACTCATCGTATTGCTATCCCGGCCTTCTCGCCGAACGGCCTTTCCACGTTTTGACGTCGATGGGCGGCAGTTTCAACTTCGACCCGCGAGGGGCGTGGACTGCGATAGACGCGGGATATTCGCCGAACGATCAGCAGCACGGCGTCGCGGCATCCCCAGTTGTGGAAATGATGGCGGCGATCGGCTTGGAATATGCGCGACCAGAGGTTGATCGGGATGGAAGAGAAAAATCAGCACGGTATGCTGCGTGGGGCGAACTGCTCAGCCCCCTGCTGGCAAGAGCCGCCCTGTCGGGTTGTGGCTTAGGGGCTTCGCTCCGCAAGTTTGTTTTCAAAGTCGGTCTTTCGGGCAAGAACAAGATTGTGAACTTCGCTGAGGAAGAGGGTTAGAAAATGCCGGTAGAACAGAGCACAGATCCGATTCCATTGACGTCTGAACTACTAGACCAATGGGCGACTGATTCAGGCAGCGCAGTGGCTTTGCACCTCAAGCAGAAGTTAGTGCCAGTTGAGGCGATAGAGAGCGATGTAGGAATCGTTTTTCCCCCCACATACGCAGACGTTGGCTACAACATTGATCCGCTCTCGGACGGGACCAAAGTTGCGACAATCGACAGCATCGGGTCCCAGGCAAATCGCATGGAACCGCTATTCGCTGAGGGAGGCCCATTGGCCGACCTGGTTCCGCAGATCAAAATCAAGATCAACAAAGACACCACAGTTTCAATCTTCGATTTGCCGCATCGAGCAGCTGACGCCACAGTACAGTCCTCCCCGAGGCTTGCCGAATTGTCTGCGGAGGCATTCAAGGCATTGAAGCAAGGCAACGCAGCGCCGCTGTGTGCTTTGGCGCCTACTTCACTTGTCTTTGGCGTCTGGGATTCGCGCGGCGGGACCGGCGAAAAGCGACCTCGCCTGGTTCGCTCGCTGATTCGCGCCTGGGACGTCAACGTGGTACATGCCGCCGCGCAATTCAGCTCGGTTTGGAAAAAGCTCGACGAAACGCAGCAAAAGGCGCTGGAAGAGGAAGCCAAGAAGCGGAGCGTCAAGCTGTCGGTAAAGGGGCTGGCAGATGCGCCTTCAACATTTCGCAAGTTCAAGACGAAAGAGATCCGGTTGTATCGAGACGGTGCTCCCAATCCGGATGCACGCGTCCTCGGAGGCGTTTTTGTTAAGGGACGGATTGAGCGCGAAATAACCGTCAATCTTCTGGCCTTGCGTGGTTTACGAGGGGACACCAAGGTCAAGGACGAGACGGACAATGTGCGCCGCTATCTCCTGGGCCTTGCCCTCCTGGCCGCACTTCAGGATATGGACATGTTTCTCAGGGAAGGTTGCTTACTCAGGCATGCGCGCAATAACGATGACTGGTATGCCTTGCCCCGTCGAGGCGATCCTGTGCCGCTCGCGTTGGCGAATGCCCATGAAACCATCAAGACCTACACTCAGGAGGCGCTAAAGCACTTCAAAGACAAATGGCCGGCAGGACTGGAATACGAATTCAACATAGCCGAAGCGAAAAAGCTGTTATCTAAGAAGACTGAGGAAGAGGAGCCAGGCGAACCGGAATCATAATGGCACGCGCGCTGATCGTTTCTATCCGACTTTACGAACGCAGGTATCACGGGGCTGGCGAGTGGCCTCCGGCACCCGCGCGGCTGTTTCAGGCGTTGGTTGCGGGAACTGGGTTGGGCGGTCCGTTGGAAGATCAGGACTGCCGCGCCCTCGCTTGGATTGAGACCCTTGATCATCCCCTGATCGCCGCACCCCGAGTACATGATGGCCATACGGTGACTCAGTATGTCCCGAATAACGATCTTGACAGTGTCGGCGGCGACCCGCGCCGGATCGCGGAAATCCGCCTTGCCACAAAGGTCTTCAGGCCACGATTGCTCGACGATTCAGAACCCTTCAAGTACGTCTGGATGTTCAAACAAATCGGGGACGAAAACCACGCGGCGCACACTTCGGTTGTTTGCGCTTTGGCGGAACGTCTATATCAATTTGGCCGTGGCGTTGATTTCGCGTGTGCCTGGGGCGAGGTCGTTGACGACGCGCAACTGGAGGAGTGCCTGTCTTCCTACCCCGGTACTATTCATCGCCCCTCTTCTGGCGGGAATGGAGTCTTGTTGAAATGCCCGATGCCGGGATCGCTGAAAAGCCTGCAAGATCGCTACCTTGATTCTGGTAAACGATTCCACTCTGAACTAAGGGGTCGAGTGGCAAAGCAGACTTTCACCAAGGCCTCCATACCTCAATTTGCGTTGATCGCCTACGACAGCCCGTCTACCCTTCTGGTTTTCGATTTACGCAAGATTGATGATAGTGAATCCTTCGCCATGTGGCCACTAGCGGGGACAGGCCAACTCGCCGAAATTCTCAGAGATGGCGCGACATCACGCCTTACATCTGCAATGCCGGTCAGACGTGTTGGCATCGAAAATATTCTGGTGGGTAGGCAGACCGATGCCACGGACAAGATTCCCGCCGCAGAACGGGTCAGGATAATACCGTTGCCGTCAATTGGACATCATTACGCCAACCGGGGAATCCGCCGCGTATTAATCGAGGTGCCCGCGGGCTCTTCCCTCCACGCCGACGACGTGCAGTGGGCGTTTTCGGGTTTGGAACCGGTTGATCCGGAATCAGGAGAGTCGCTTGGCATCACAGTCAATCTCACTGCTGATCAAAGCGGCGCCGGAATGCTGCCTCACTACGGAATTGGCGACCGTGATGGCCACCGCCGCTGGCGCACCGTTACTCCTGCTGCCCTGCCGGATTCAGCGATGCGCCGTCGCATAGACCCTGACCACAAGCTCGACGAAGCCAAGAGCGGACAGGAACGGGCGCAGGAAAGTGCGAAGGCCGGGGCTGCTGTCGTGCAGGCGTTACGCTACGCCGGAGTTTCAGTACGCGCCGAGGCCATCCGGGTTCAGCGCGAGCCTTTTGAATCGAATGGCGAACGAGTAGAAACGTTTGCGAAGGGAACGCGCTTTTCAAAGCACCGCCTCTGGCACGTGGAGATCGAGTTTGCCCGGAATGTCCCTGGCCCTTTGGTGATCGGCGACGGTAGATTTCTAGGCCTCGGTCTCTGTGCGCCGATGCCGAAGCGAGATCTCAGCGTCAGCTAATTCCGATCAACACCGCCAGCCACGGTAGTGGCGGTGGATCGTCTCATCATCGTCCCGTGAAGCCCTTGCTGAAAGCATGGATCTGACCGCGAAAGCTCTTCATGCCAAAGTCTGATTCGTCATCGAACCGACGCTCTTCTTCCCGGGCCAGAAGGCGTCCGAGAAATTGCTCCACGAATCGGGCGTCGTCGCCGGTAGCCAACGCGCGCATATCCAAGCCGAGGAGAAATGCGTTAGCGAATTCGAAATCCGGAAGTTCCGCATCGAACACGGCGTCGGAGAACAGGCGATCACTCTCCTGTTCGTAGCGGTGCAGAACGATTCGAATATCCTGGAGATCCTTGGCGCGCCGGTACGGGTCGTCTACCCAGGCAATGATCTTCAGAAGGGCCGTGACGATCGGCGGCGCGACGCGGATGGTCATTCCTCCCGGCAGATCAACTTCGACGGCGTGTGCGAACACGTGGTCAAATCCGACCAGGCTCATCTTGAACTGACTTGCGGGCCAGGTGATGGAACCGCTGCGACGGAGTTCGGCACCGGCCGGCAAGAGGTCGATAATCGTCCGGCGCGGAGCGATCCAGCGGTGCTCCAGCTTTGGTGACGGTGTCCATCCGATGGCGGCCAGCCGCATTGTCAAACGCTCGAACTCATCAAAGTCGAGCGCAACAGTGAGATCGACATCGCGCGTAAAACGCCCAAGATCGCCCATGAGGATCAACAGGGAGGTGGCACCGATCACGACTAGGTCGGCTCCCAGCTCTTCGCAGATTTGGCTGATCCCCGCCAGATCCGCGATTTGGTCAGGCGTTAGGATATCGTTCATTTCAAATACTCCTGACGAAATTCCTCCGCCGCCTCGCGTGCTCGGGGATCGCTGGCGGTCAACAACTCCGCATAGACCAGCCACGGAGGCGCGACCATTTTGCCATCGAATTCACGCCAAAAGACGAGATTGCCAAAAGGCTTGAACAGCATTACAGGTCCGGTCCGATCGGGCAGCAGCCGCAGGCTACGTTGCCATTTCGCGTCGAGAAAAACGGGAACTTCGGCGCTACGGTAGAAGCGTTGCATAGCATCGGCGGCGGGTCCGCCCGTGAGCGCATAAGGAATTTTCTGCGCTGCGGCTTCACGAGACAGCCGAGCCACGAACTGATCCACGGATGGTTCCTCGTACCGGCAACGCCCGATCAGGAGCTTCGGCCGCAGAATCTGGCTATAGCCAGCCACTAACCGGTCGCCGATTTCGATTGTCATGCGGAACTCAGGTTCGTGGATCGATCCAGTTAAGATGCGGTCAAGGAAGAACTGGCTGCGAATCTGCGCTGCCCGCGTTTTGCTTATTCCGCTAGAGCGGGCGAGGTCACGAACTGTCCATTTGGCCGATGCGGGCTCAATCGCAAACTGGAACAGTAGTTGTATGGTCGCGGGAGTGATGCGGCTCGCCTCGGGCAGCGCGGGTGGCTCGCGCTTGCCGAGTACCGTCCAGTTGAATTTCGTTCCCAGCTGCAGGTGGACGTTGCCCGGATCATCGGCAAAGCAAACGCCGGCCTTGACCAATTGCTCGCCGAGGGCCGCGGGAACATAGCGGGCAATTACCAGCTTTCCCTGCCGACCGTGTGTCTGCCCGATCACAGCGTTCACAAGGCTTCGGTTCAAATATGATCTCTTGACCTCGACCGATAGCCGATGCTTCCCTGTTGCCGTTTCGAGTTCGAGGACTCCATCATCTGCCCGGTCCGCAGATTTCAGGGCCGGAATGAAGCGCAGGCTGCGCACAAATGGGAGCGCTGCCAGGTGTGCAAGGGCAATGTCCGTGTCTGGTCGGCGGGTCGCCATCTGTCCACTATTGTATTACGTCCTCTATTTGTGGACAAATGAAATACAGGGACAAAAAGACCTTCATGCCCTGAAAGCATGAGGTCGGAGGATCTCCCTGAGCCATATCAGAACCGTATCAAAACCCCATCTGCTTGAGCTTGCTGATTGAGCGAAGAGCAGACTCCCCAACCTGTTGAAAAGACAGAGAACCCAATGGAAATCATGGAGCCAAAAGAAGCCTGGATCAGGCTTCACACGCAGGAGGTCGCAGGTTCGAGTCCTGCCGCGCGCCCACCATCCACTCCTTTAGAATCAATCTGCCCTCTTTTCCGAAAACGTAGACTGCCCACAACTGCGCATAAAAGCTTGCCAGAAAATGGGTCCCGTTGACGTTTGCTGTGCCCGGAAATTCCCCTCTCGTTGGTTTGACGGTCGAGCTTCGCAATCGTCTCGCGCATCATGCAAGCTTGGCGTGACTTTAGAGCTTGAAGACACCTCCGCGTCGCTCTGCCGCAACATTTGCGTCACCATGTGATCGGCGACGCCGCCCGCGCTGAGCCGCGTAGCGAACGTGTGCCGAAGCTCGTAGGGCGCGAAATACGGTACGCCCGCTTTTCTTCAGCGTGTCCGCCCAGACCTTGCGCAGGTTGGTCATGTGCGGCTTTTTTCCGGTCGTTATTGGGCTGGGAAACAGGTACTCGGTTCCGGGCGTCTCCTCCATCTGACGCCGGAACACCTTCCGTGCCGCGTTAGTCAAAGGCATGTCGCCGATCCCGGTTGGCGTTTTCGAGTCCGCAATATGCACGAGCCCGTTTTAGAGATCGATCTGCTCCTTCTTCATCGAAAGAAGCTCCTTCTTGTACCGCAGCCCCAGCTCGGAAACGATGACAACGATATTCCGCAGATAGCTCGGCGCTGCGAACTCGATTTTCTGCTGTTCGCTCGCTGTCATGTAATGCGGCTTTCTCGTCGCCTTCCGAGCGCCGCGCAAGGGCTCGAAGCCAGTCGCTTCTGCTTCACCGCGCCGTTCAGAATATGGGTCAGAACACGGAATTCCTGATGTGCGGTCGATGGCTTGATAACGCCCAACTGGATTCCGAACTTCGTCCGTATTCTGCCTTTCGATCGCAGCCGCTCTGTCAGGTAGTTCTCGATCGCGTCTGCGGTGACGTCTGACAACGCTGTTCCCCCGAACACGGGCCTGAGAGATTTCAGGGCGTTAACATTCACTGATGATTACCCTCGCTTCGAAAAGGCGGCTTCGACCGCTTCTCTAGAAACCAGTCCGCCCACTCGTTGAACGTGAGTCGTTTGCTTTGCAGTAGAACCGACAGGCGTCCCTCGTCCCGCGCATCGAGGCGACCCCGAAGGAACCGCTCCGCCTGCTCGCGATCTGATGTGCCGGCCGATTCGCGTATCATTTCTCCTTTCTGGTCCTTGTAGCGGACCTGCCAGATGTCTGAATCTTTCCGTTTGTAGACCGTGCCGCCACTCTTCAACGGCCGTCCTCGTTTAGCCATTGATTCCTCCATTCACGTGAAACTGCTGGCGCCACCGATCCAGTTCCGAAGCTGGAACCGAATCAAGCGACCTCTCATTCGGAAATGGGAAATCTGCTTCCGCTCAACATAAGCATAGACAAGGGATGGACTGACGCCAAGGAACTCGGCGGCCGCTTTCACGTCGATCGGTCGCTCAAAGGATGGTGGGCGCTCTTGCTCAATTACAATCGCCGGGCTCGCCATGGGGCTGCCTTTAATGGATCGAAGTGTCCGAGGCGCTTTAGATCGGTGCCTCAACCGGTACGGCATCGGATCGCCAGGAGTTTCACGAATTTTCAGTTGTTTGCCCGATCTTCCTGCTCATGCTGCCCCAGACAAGTCCATACCAGCCGTAAAGACCGGTAGTGGAACATAAAGGATCGTGCATAACGATGACTGATTTTGATCTTTAAGCATCTGTTTTTGTTGAGCTTGTGTTGTGCATGACGCGAGCGCTTTTGTGCCACATTCGTGCATACCCATTGATCATGACCTTCGCCCAATAGCCCCAATACTTTCCGATCTGCTAAACAGCATCCGCCAGGCAGGAAAAATCGCGGCGAACGCTGGAGCTTGAGTTTTTCCGCGTCAGCGCCGCGGCTGGTAATGCTCAAACAGGGTAGGAAACACCATGAGCCAGCCTCTCCAGTAAGAGCCCCCGCAAATCGGACCAGCAAGCCGGCTGCCCGGTAGCGCCGCTCCGTCGGTTCCTCGATCGGCAGACGCGGCAACGCTCGACCTGCTGTCGCTTTGGCAGCAGGAGGACGCGACATCGGACCCAGCGCAATTGCAGGCCGCAGATGTATATCTTTGAGACACCGAAGCTGTTGCCCGCCGGAACGCGCCTTGAAACACCGCCGCCTGGGAGAATTCGCCGAATAATCCGTTCACTCCGACCCGAAGGCCGAAGTCCATTGGGGTGACCAAAGCTGGGATGAGATGATGCTTACCACCATGATCTTTCAGATCGACCGCGACACTGACCTCGACAAGATTTATGTCCCGCCGCCAGAAAGTGGCTAAGTGAAGTCTGTTCCAGGCGGAGAACGTCTATACTTAAGACAGACCCGGGAGGTTGATTTGTCGTCCCAGCGGCGTTATTTTCTTTACATTCCCCTTTTCCTTGCAGCATGCGCCGTCGCGGGCGGACTGTTCGGACCCGGCACCGGAACCGTTTCGGCGGCTTCGCAAGCCTCCGACCACAATGCCAGCATCACTTCAGATGCCGATCTGAAAGCCAGCATCGAAGCATTTACCAAGGTCTACGACATCGTCGACCAGAACTACTCCGACAAGCTTTCCTCCGATAAAGCAATCTACAAAGGCGCTATCCCAGGCATGCTGCGGACGCTCGATCCGCACTCGAACTTCTTCGACCCGAAGGAATTCGCCGGAATGCGCGAAGAGCAGCACGGCATGTATTACGGCATCGGCATGTTGATCGGCGCTCAACCCCGTACCGGCAAACCGATGGTTATTCACCCTTTTGGAGGCACGCCCGCTTACAAGGCAGGCATCCGCCCCGGCGACATGTTGGTTGAAGTGAACGACAAGCGCGTAGACACTCTCAACACCACCGAAGTCGCGGAAATGCTTAAGGGTCCTAAAGGCACCAAGGTCCAGGTCGTCGTGAACCGTGAAGGAGCCGCCAAGCCGATCACTTTCAATCTCGTCCGCGATGAGATTCCACGCAATAGCGTAGATACAGCTTTCTGGGTAAAGCCCGGCATCGCCTACATGCGCATCCAGTCGTTTACCGAAACCACCAGCCATGAAGTGGAAGATAACTTAAAACAGCTCGGCGAACAGAACATCAAAGGTCTCATCCTCGATCTCCGCGAAAATCCCGGCGGCCTCTTGCAGGAAGGAGTTGCTACAGCCGGACATTGGCTTGATCGCGGCCAAGTGGTTGTCTCTCATAAAGGACGCGCCTACTCTGAGAAGCCTTACGTCGCGCGCGGCAGTCAATATGGCGAGAACTATCCCATCGTTGTCCTGGTGAACCGCTATTCGGCGTCAGCCGCCGAGATCGTATCGGGCGCTCTGCAGGATCACGACCGCGCCTGGATTCTTGGCGATACAACCTTCGGCAAGGGCTTGGTTCAAACCGTATATCCTTTGAGCGATAACACCGGACTTGCCCTGACGACGCAGCATTATTACACGCCTAGCGGCCGTCTCATTCAGCGCGACTACTCCAACATCTCTTTCCTCGATTATTACTACGGCAAGCGCGGCGAAGCGAAAGATCCCATGGATGTGAAGCAGACCGACCTGGGCCGCACGGTCTACGGCGGCGGCGGCATTACCCCTGACGAGAAGTTCGAAGCGCCCAAGCTGGATGCTTTTGAAATTAATATCTATCGCAAAAATGCATTCTTTAATTTCTCGGCCGTGTATTTTTCCGGTCACGACACCAAGCAGGCCAAGGGCTGGACGCCCGACGAGAAGGTGCTCGAAGACTTCCACGACTACTTAATGAAGCAGGGCGTGCAGTTTAGCGAAGATGATTGGACGCGCGACCATTCCTGGGTGCGTGACGAGCTTCGCGCCGAAATGTACATCACCGCTTTCAGCTACGAAGATTCACAACGAGCCAAGGTGGAGCAAGATCCGGAAGTTGTGAAGGCTATTGAAGCCCTTCCGAAGGCTGCCAATCTTTTAGCCCAATCGAAAGCGCGTTTTGAGAAACAGCGGGCGAGCCTGCGCTAGGCAAATTCGCCGATTCACTCATTTGACCGACGCCATTGCCGCTCCTCAAATCACCGTCCTCGATACGGGCGGCCAGTATACTCATCTGATCGCCCGGCGGGTTCGCGAACTCGGGGTTTATGCGGACGTTCAGCCTAGCGACTCGCCCGCTTCGAGATTGAAGGGTCGCCGCGGCATCATCATCTCGGGTGGTCCATCCAGTGTGCTCGAACCGGGCTGCCCTGATGTCGATCCGGCCATTTTCTCCACGAATGTTCCGGTGCTTGGCATTTGTTACGGTCATCAGTTGCTGGCCCGTCACTTAGGCGGGAAGGTTCATAAAGGCCAGCGCGGCGAATACGGCATTGCTCAATTAACTGTCACCTCGCCCGATGCGTTATTGAACGGCGTCGAAAAATCGCAGATCTGGATGAGCCACTTCGATACCGTATCCGCTCTTCCCGCCGGCTTTCACATCACCGCCGCTACCAACATCTCGGGCATTGCAGCCATGTCCGATCCAGTCCGCAAGCTCTTCGGCATTCAGTTCCATCCCGAAGTCGTGCATACCCACGTCGGCCGCCAGATCCTCGAAAACTTCGTTTTGGATATCTGCGGTGCGGAGCGCGATTGGAACATCTCGCAGCGTGTTCCACTTGTTGAAGACCAGATCCGGGCCATCGTCGGGCAGCGCAACGTATTCTTCTTCGTTAGCGGCGGCGTCGATTCCACCGTCGCCTATACGCTCTGCCTGCGCGCGCTTGGTCCCGAACGCGTGTTCGGTATCTATGTCGATAGCGGCTTGATGCGCCAAGGCGAAACCGAATTCGTCCGGTCCATTTTCCAGGAACTCGGCGCGGAAAACTTCATGGTTGACCGGGCGGAAGCGGAGTTCCTCGCGCCCCTTTTGGGCGTTCACGATCCCGAACGGAAGCGCCACGCCATCGGTGAACAGTTCGTCAAAGTGCAGCAGCGCATTCTTGCTTCTGAGCACTTTCTTGATGGCCACTGGATCCTGGGGCAAGGCACCATCTACCCCGACACCATCGAATCCGGCGGCAGCGCGAAAGCCGATCTCATCAAGACCCATCACAATCGCGTCGCCGGCATTCAAGCGTTGATCGATTCAGGTCGCATCATCGAACCCCTCACCGCCTTCTATAAGGACGAAGTCCGCGAGATCGGCCGAGAGCTGGGCGTTCCTGAGAAGTTTCTCGCACGCCATCCGTTTCCCGGTCCCGGACTCGCGATTCGCTGCCTTTGCGCCGCCAAAACAGCAGCTGTCACTCCCGACGAAGATGGCTTCCTTCTACCCCTTCGTTCGGTGGGCGTGCAAGGCGATGCGCGCAGTTATCGAAACGTTCTCGCGCTTCCGCATTCCCCGGCTTCGGCCGATATTGAAATCACTGCGCCTGAGTTAACCAACCGCCGTTCCGATATCAACCGTGTGGTTGCTCTTTGCGGGTCGAAAGAGCCTTTGGACAAGCTCTCCGTTTTCGAATCCTCTATCGGCAAACGGCGCCTCGACATTCTGCGCAAAGCCGATGCCATGGTCCGCGAGTTCTGTCTGGCCACGGGCTTCGAAAGCCGAGTCTGGCAATTCCCGGTCGTTCTTGTCCCCCTGGGTACCGCTCAATCGCCCGAATCGGTGGTCCTTCGTCCCATCAATTCCGTCGATGGCATGACCGCCGACGTCGTGTTGATGCCTTCGGACTCGCTCGCCCATATAACAGAACAGCTGCTGACTCTGCCTGAAGTGGCGGCCGTCTTCTACGATCTGACTCACAAACCGCCCGGTACTATCGAATGGGAATAACCGCGCTTTATATGCGGTGAAAGCTTTTCAGAATGTCTTTCGTGCTGTAGCGTAGCGCAATCGGTCTGCCGTGCGGGCAGGTCATCGGATAATCGCAAGCGGCCAGGCTTCTCAGCAGCCAATCGATCTTCTTCGGCTCCAGGCGCATGTTGATCTTGATGGCCGCCCGGCAAGCGATGGTGGCGCAAACGTTCCGGCGAATTTCATCGAGCGATGCCGAGCGCAGTTCGCTCTCCGCTATCTCGAGAATTTCGAAGACAATCTTTTCGATGTCGCCCGGCCCCACGCCCGCAGGCGCGCCTTTGATGGCAACGGTGCGCTGGCCGAATGGCTCTGTTTCAAAACCGTAAGCATTTAATTCGTCGGCGATACGCGCGTATTCGAACTGTTGAGCCGGAGTTAATTGCAGAACCAGCGGCATCAGCAATTGTTGAATCTCAACCGTACCCGCCGCGCGTTGTTTCAGAACATGTTCGAACAGAATCCGCTCGTGGGCGACATGCTGGTCGATAATCCACAAGCCGTCGCGACCCGCGGCAATGATGAAGCTGTCGTGCAGTTGTCCCAACGGTCGCAAATCGGGCAGCGCGCTCAACGAGTCTACGCGGTCCCAATCGGGCGGCAGACTATCCAACGCGCCATGTGTATCGGGGATCCTGCGAAGCGGCGCTTTGGGCTGCGGCGGAGGCGGTGCCGGCCAATCGCGAACAGGAGCAACTACAGCGGGCATCGCCACTTCCGGCAAACTGGCGGCAGCCGGAGAGTGATGACTTTCCTCCACGCTGACCGGTTCCATTTCGGAAATGCCCGCCGCCATGGCGGAGAACTCCGAGAACGGCAAAGTGGCCGCTCCCTGCATACGCGGCGCCGAGAGCACGGGAGACTGCGGCGGCAGCGGAATGCTCGAAAGCGGGCGGCTCTCCATCAATACTTCCCGCACGGCATCGCGGACGAAATCGTGTACCAAACTTCCGTGCCGGAAACGCACTTCCGTCTTCGATGGATGCACATTCACGTCCACCTCGCCGGGATCGCAGTTCAAAAATAACAGCGCAAACGGATAGCAGCCGCCCGGCATCAAGTTGTAATATGCCGCCGACAAAGAATGCAGCAGAATGCGATCGCGAATCAGCCGCCCGTTCACAAACAGAAACACCGAATTGCGGTTCAACTTCTGCACGTGCGGCCCGGAAATCAGCCCTTCCAGAACGAACTCGGATTTCTCATTCGGCTCGGGCAGAAGCACTTCGAAAGTCTTGGGCGCGACATCGAGAAGATCCTGCATAATATCCGGACCAAACACCTGGAAAGCCCGGTCGCGCAGAGTTGCCACCGGAGTAACGTTCAGCAGTTCCCTGCCCTCGTGGTATAGCTCGAAGCGCTTATTGGCATGTCCCAGACTGTAATGCGTTACTAGGGAGCCGATGTGAGCAAGTTCGGTCTGGTCGGATCGCAGGAACTTCTTGCGAGCCGGAACGTTGTAGAACAGATCGCGAACCGTGATGGTAGTTCCGGGGGGCCGGGCAATTTCATCGCAGCGCAACAGTTTGCCGCCGGCGAATTCCACCGCCGTTCCCGTTTGTTCGTCAGCCGAACGGGTTTCAAGCAATAACCTGCTGACAGAAGCAATGGACGGCAACGCCTCGCCCCGAAAACCCAGCGTCGCAATCGCCAGCAGATCTTTCACGTCGCTCAGCTTGCTGGTCGCATGCCGCTCAAAAGCCAGCAGAGCGTCGTCGCGCAGCATGCCGCAACCATCATCGTGAATGCGCAGCAAACGCCGCCCGGCATTCTCGGCATCAATCCGAATTTCAGCGGCCCCGGCGTCTAGAGAATTTTCAAGCAACTCTTTAATAACGGAAGCGGGCCGCTCCACAACCTCTCCCGCCGCTATTTTGTTCGCGACATTGTCGGAGAGGATTCGGATGCGGCCCATGTAAACGCTATTGGAGGCGCGCCGTCAGCCGCTCATGGCAGCGAGAAATTCTGCGTTGGAACGGGTCTTGCCCAGCTTGTCGAGCAGCAACTCCATGGATTCGACGGGCGAAAGCGGATTCAGTACCTTGCGAAGAATCCACACGCGATTCAGCTCCTCGCGCGGCATAAGAAGCTCTTCCTTACGGGTACCGCTCTTGTTGATGTCGATGGCCGGGAACACGCGCTTGTCGACCAGTTTGCGGTCAAGGTGAATTTCCATGTTGCCCGTACCTTTGAACTCTTCAAAGATCACGTCGTCCATGCGGCTGCCGGTATCGATCAAGCGCGGTTGCCACAATGGTCAACGAGCCGCCTTCTTCAATGTTGCGCGCCGCGCCAAAGAAACGCTTCGGGCGCTGCAGCGCGTTTGAATCGACACCGCCCGAAAGAACTTTGCCCGACGGTGGAACCACGGTATTGTAGGCGCGCGCCAGACGCGTGATGGAATCGAGCAGAATCACAACATCGCGTTTATGCTCCACCAGCCGCTTAGCTTTCTCAATAACCATTTCGGCAACCTGCACGTGACGCGAAGCCGGCTCGTCGAAAGTAGAACTGATCACTTCGCCGCGCACTGAACGCTGCATGTCGGTGACTTCTTCGGGACGCTCATCAATGAGCAGAACAATCAGATTGATCTCGGGATGATTCGTTGTTATCGAATTTGCGAGACTCTGCAAGAGCATCGTCTTACCGGTGCGCGGCGGAGCGACAATCAAACCACGCTGGCCTTTGCCAACCGGAGTCAGCAGATCCATCACGCGGCCCGAAAAATTGTCGCGGGCGGTTTCGAGTTTCAGACGCTCGTCGGGATAGAGCGGCGTCAGGTTGTCGAAGAAAATTTTGTTGCGCGATTCCTCCGGCGGTTCGAAGTTAATGGCATCTACTTTGATGAGCGCAAAATAGCGTTCGCCTTCTTTCGGCGGCCGTATCTGGCCCGAAACCGTGTCGCCGGTGCGCAGATCGAAGCGGCGGATCTGCGAGGGTGAAACGTAGACGTCGTCAGGCCCCGGCAGATAGTTATACTCAGGCGCGCGCAGGAATCCGAAGCCGTCGGGCAGGCATTCCAACACGCCTTCGGAAAAGATTAGACCGCTCTTCTCGGCCTGCGTCTGCAGAATCTTAAAAATGAGTTCCTGCTTGCGCAGACCGGCGGCCCCAGGCACGTTCAGATCTTTCGCGATCTGGTTGAGCGCCTGGATGTTCATGTCTTTCAACTCGACTAAATCGAGCGTGGTTGCGCCATTGCGCTGACCTTGCTGGCCGGTGTTGCCGATAGAGTGCCGGCCGCGCCGCGGGCTTGCGGGCCTAGCTGCTGTACCGCATTGGGCGGAGGCGCGGGACGGTGCCTGGGCTGGGACGCGCTGCGTAGGCGCCGGTGCCGGCCGGCGGCTTAGCTTCCGGAGCTGGAGCTTTCGCTTCCGCCGGGCGGCTTCGCCGCTGGACCTGCCGTCGCGGAGCTTTGCCGTTCCGCTCGTGCCTCGGCCGATTTCGGGCGGATCCCGGCGGCTGCCGCTTTTCTTCGCCGCTTGGCCTCGCCCGGCTCGCTGCTTTCCGCCGTGCTTTGCAGGGTTTGCGTCGTCAGAGCAGATTTCCCATCCCCGTTTGTTTCTTGTGGCTTCTCGTTGGGCTTGCCTTCGGTGGCAGCCGCGGGGGCTACTGCTTGTTCTTGATCTTCGAGATGATTTGCCAAATTTCCCTCACTCCCCGGCCATCGATGGCCGAGAACGGAATAAGCTGCTGGTCCGGCAAGTTCGCTTGGACTGCAGCCAATCCGGTTTTTAGTTGGTTGTTGCTTTTCAGTTTGTCGACCTTGGTGACAATCACCTGGTATCGACGGTTATGGAACTCAAGCCAGGATTTGAGTTCCAGGTCTTTATCGGTCCAGCCACGCCTGGCATCGAGGAGCAGGAAAGAAAGCTCTAGAATCTGCCTGTCGAGCAGATAACTTTCAATCAAGCCCTTCCAGCGCGCCCGTTCTTCCAGCGAAACTTGCGCGTAGCCGTAGCCTGGTAGATCGACGAAGCTAAGCGATTCGTCAATCCGGAAAAAATTAATCAGTTGCGTGCAACCCGGGCGTGAGCTGGTAAAGGCCAGCCCGGGCCGCCGCACTATGCAATTCAATAAACTCGATTTGCCAACGTTGCTCCGTCCAAGAAAGGCCACCTCACTCGGCTTGCCGCCCTCCGTTGGAGCATTCGTCTCAGGCGGAAACTGCTCCGGCTTCGCCGCACTGGTGATCAGGCTTGCCGGAGGTGCTTCGGTTCCCACCACAGCTTAGAGCCTCGCTTTATCAAATTAATGCGTCAGATTGTCTTCACTGGGCCGCGATGTCAAATCGGCCGCCGTAGGAGCGGCAGCCATGGGCAGCGCGATTATTTCCCGCTCCAGCGCAATCTTCAGAACCTCGTCCATGGAAAAGACGAAGATGAAACTTCATTTCTTTTCTGATGTTCTCGGGTATATCCACCAAGTCCCGTTCGTTTTCCCTCGGCAGAACCACTTCGAAAATCCCCTGACGATGCGCCGCCAGCAACTTCTCTTTCAGACCGCCAATGGGCAGTACCCTGCCCCGGACCGTAATTTCTCCGGTCATCGCTAAATCGAAGCGAACCGGGATCGCGGTTAAGGCGCTGCAGATACTGGTTGCAATGGTAATGCCGGCCGATGGACCATCCTTGGGAATCGCCCCTTCGGGGACATGCACGTGAATATCCAAATGGCGATAGAAGTCCTTCGGCAGGCCCAGATATTGAGCGCGCGAACGAACGTAGCTCATAGCTGCATGAGCCGATTCCTGCATCACATCGCCGAGCTTGCCGGTAGTGGTCAATTTGCCGCGGCCTTCCATGACGGTGGCTTCGGTGGTGAGAATTGAGCCACCGACTTCCGTCCAGGCAAGCCCGGTAGTGGCGCCGATCTCGTTTTGCTTATCGAGCCCGGTGTCGCGGAACTTGGCGGGGCCCAGCATTTCAGTAATGACGGCAGGGGTAAAAACAACCTTTGGAATGGATACCATGGGCGGTTCTTCCTTCTTGGCCTTCTTTTTATTCTTTTTAGCCGGTTCAGCGGCGTCCTCCACCGGCTGAGCTTCTTCTTCGATGACTTCCAAAGGAACATCGGCCAGAACAGGCAGGGGAGCGGACGCATCTACCGCCGGTGACTGCGCTTCCACTACTTTGCGGGCTACCTTACGGCACAAATTGCCAATTTCGCGCTCCAAATTCCGGACGCCGGCTTCTCGCGTATAGCCTTGGATCAAGCTTTGCAGCCCTTGATCGGCAAACTCAACCTGCTCGTCGCTGACGCCTGTATCTTTACGCTGCTTGCTCACCAGGAAGCGCTTGGCGATTTCCAACTTCTCAAGCTCCGTATAGCCCGATAGGCGAATGATCTCCATGCGATCCTGCAAGGCTGGCGGAATAGTGTGCAGTACGTTCGCCGTGGCGATGAAAAATACCTCGCGCAGATCATACTCCACGTCAAGATAGTGATCCATGAACATGTAGTTCTGCTCCGGATCGAGAACTTCCAAAAGGGCGGCAGACGGATCGCCACGGAAATCCATGGACATCTTATCGATCTCATCGAGCATGACGACCGGGTTTTTTGTGCCCGCCTTCTTCATCATCTGAATCAGCTGGCCGGGCAACGCGCCAATGTAAGTACGGCGATGGCCGCGAATTTCAGCTTCGTCGCGAACGCCACCCAGCGAAAGACGAACAAACTTACGGCCCGTGGCCTTCGCAATCGACATGCCGAGCGACGTTTTGCCGACTCCGGGAGGCCCTACAAAGCAAAGAATGGAACCTTTAGGATTCTGGACCAGGCGGCGAACCGAGAGAAACTCCAAAATACGTTCCTTGATCTTTTCAAGCCCGTAATGGTCGCCTTCAAGAACCTGCCGCGCATAACGAAGATCGCGGATTTCCTTGGTGCGCTTCTTCCACGGCACGGCGAGCAGCCAATCGAGGTAGTTGCGCGAAACGGTGGATTCGGCCGACATGGGCGGCATGCCTTCTAAACGCTTCAGCTCGGCAGTCGCCTTCTCGTGCGCGTCTTTGGTCATGCCGGAGGCATCGATTTTCTTCTTGAGCTCGTCGAACTCGCTCTTTTCGCCGCGGCCTAACTCTTTCTGAATGGCCTTAATTTTCTCGTTGAGGTAATACTCTTTTTGAGCACGCTCCATTTGGCGCTTTACCCGGCCCTGAATCGTCCGGTCGACGTTCAGCTTTTCAATCTCAATATCGAGCAAGTCGGCCACGCGCGTCAGCCGGTCAATCGGATCGAAAATTTCGAGAAGTTCCTGCTTCTCTTCAATGGTGAGCTGCAGGTTGGCGCCAACCGTATCCGCCAATTTGCCGGGATCGTCGACACGAATGGCCGCCACCATCGTCTCGTAATTCAGATTCTGGCTCAGCTTGACGTATTGCTCAAACAAAGTAGTGACGCGCCCGGTAAGCGCCTCCAATTGGCTGCCCGGTTCCACCTTGTAAGTAGCGGTTTTCACCACCGCGCGAAAGTAGCCTTCTTCTTCACTGACCGAAATGATCTTGCCGCGTTCGACACCTTCGACGAGGACCTTGATATTGCCATCGGGCTGTTTCAGGCTTTGGACAATGTTAGCTACCGTACCGACCGAGTAAATCTCGTCGGGACGGGGTTCATCGACGGACGCATCGTGCTGGGTGGCGAGGAAAATCTTTTTATCGCCCAGCAAAGCCTCTTCCAGGGCGCGAACACTCGACTCGCGGCCCACCACAAAAGGGGTCATCATATAGGGAAATATGATCACGTCCCTGATCGGCATCATGGGCAAACGCTTGGTGTCCGTTTTGTCTTTAGTAGTAACCATCGTGACTTTCTAGGTGGGTTCGATCCCTAATTCCAGGGAAGAAATAAATTAATAATGCAGGTTTGAGCGCCGAAGTTTCCCCGGCTTAAATTTTTAACGGAAAGATCTATTCGAGATACAGCCGGCTTTACCCCGCCTTTTCGAGCACAGCCATATTAATTTTCTGCGAGAGCACCATTTCCTTGGTGACCACAAACTCTCGAACTTTCTTAAAAGTCGGGAGGTAGTACATCAGGTCCAACATCAGATCTTCCAAGATCATGCGAAGACCGCGAGCGCCCACCTTGCGTTCCATGGCAAGTTGAGCTACAGCTTCCAGGGCATCTTCGCTAAATTTGAGCTTAACATTCTCAAACTCAAACAGCTTCTGGTACTGCCGGATAATTGCGTTCTTCGGCTTCGTGAGTATCTGGACCAGCGCGTCTTTCGAAAGGTCTTCCAAAATGGCCGTCACAGGCATGCGGCCGATAAACTCGGGGATGAAACCGTATTTGATCAGATCGACCGGCTGGCATTGGGCCAAAAGGTCGACATCGCGGCGGAAGACATTGGGGCGGCGAATATCCTTTTCTTCCGGAGCTATAAACCCGATAGATTTCGTGCCGACGCGGCGTGCAATCACTTTTTCAAGACCAACGAAAGCCCCGCCGCAGATGAACAATATGTTCGTGGTATCGACCGGCGTGAATTCCTGGTGAGGATGCTTGCGGCCGCCTTGCGGAGGAACATTGGCGACAGTCCCTTCAAGAATTTTCAGCAGCGCCTGCTGCACGCCTTCGCCCGACACGTCTCTGGTAATGGAAGGATTCTCGTCTTTGCGCCCGATCTTATCTATTTCATCTATATAGATGATGCCGGTCTGCGCCCTCTGTACATCCCAATCGGCGTTTTGAAGAAGGCGGAGAATGATGTTTTCCACATCTTCGCCCACATAACCGGCTTCGGTGAGCGTGGTGGCGTCGACGATAGCAAATGGTACATCGAGAATGCGCGCCAAGGTCTGCGCCAGCAGTGTTTTGCCGGTACCCGTCGGGCCAATCAGCAAGATGTTCGACTTGGAAAGCTCTACTTCACCGCCACGCTGCTTATTCATTTGAATCCGCTTGTAGTGGTTATAAACAGCAACCGCCAGCTTCTTTTTGGTGGCTTCCTGGCCGATCACGTACTGGTCGAGGTATTCCTTTAACTCCAAGCGGACGAGGCAGTTTTCCCGGCGACCCGTAGCTTTTCTCGTGACGGTCGTCTTCAATGATCGAATTGCAGACAGCGATGCACTCGTCGCAGATGTACGCTCTGGGGTAGTCACTGGGGGAGGAAATGAGCTTACCGACAACGTCTTGACTTTTATGGCAGAACGAACAGCGGAGGGAATCGTCTGATCCGGCGCGCTTCAAGCTGGTTCTCCTACGGAAAGAAAGATCAAGAGATCCTTTGCCCTGATCGGAAGGAATTTCAATCCCAGTATATCAACATTAGAGGAGTTTTTACGCAAAGAAGCGAGGAGTTGCGTCGATGAGGCTTGGCGCGCCATTTCAAGGCTTAGCGCCGGAGCTATGCGCATTGTAAAGTCGTTTTTCCTAGGGAACAAGTACTAGGCTTCCTTCTTGGCCTGCTCAAACAGGAATTGGATCGTCTTCTCGGTCTGGATGTGGCCGGCGATTCGGCCTAAAGTGCCGTCTTTATCCAACTTAGCGCGAGTCACGGCCATGGCTTCGCGCTCCTGCTGCGAGATGCGCTGCACTTCGCGATCAACCTCGTCTTTGGTCGCTTTGATTCCTTCTTTGTCGGAAATCTTTTCGAGCAGCAAAGAGGCTTTCACGTTCCGAACGGCCTTGTCCTTCTGCGCTTCCCTGATTTTGCCCCAATCCAATTTCAGTGTGCTTAAATCGACATCGCGGCCGGTAATCTCGCGCACTTGCGCGCGGAACTGGTTTTCAATTTGCCGGTCGATGTAGACCTCCGGAATCTGGAAATCGTTCGCTTCCACCAGCCGGTCCAGCAGAGCTTCCTTGGCAGTCTGTTGGGCGGCGTATTGCTTTTCCTGGAAGATGGATTTCCTTACCGTCTCTTTCAGCTCATCCAGAGTTTGATAGTCGCCCAGGTCGCGGGCGAACTCGTCGTCCAGGACCGGCAGCTCCTTTTTGCGGACAAACTTCGGAGTAATCTCGAACTTAACGATTTTGCCCGCCAGCTTCGCTTGGCCATAATCTTCCGGGTAAGTGATCTCGATTTCCTTCGATTCACCAGGCGTCGCCCCGAGCAGCGATTCGTTGAAAGCCGGCAGAGTATCTTCGCCGCCTACTTCAATCTGTACGTCCTGATCGATCGGTTCAGCCAAGCCTTCGAGCGACTTCAGGCGAACCAAAACGTAGTCTTTCTCTTCGATTGGCCGCGGATCGAGATTGATGTAATCGGCCTTGCGCTCGCGCATTTCTTCGAGCCGGGCATTCACTTCGTCGTCGCTGACCGAGGGCTCTTCATATTTAACCGGCAGCCCGCGATATTCGGAGATTTCAAACTCAGGGGCGACTTCAAACTCGGCCTTGAAACGAATGGGCTGCCCCGCTTCATATTTCAAATCGCTGATGTTGGGCTGGCCTACAACCTTCAGTTCCTCTTTGGCAACACGCTCGCGAAACGCTTGAGGAAGCAGTTGTTCGAGCACTTCGGTACGAATATCGCTTTCGAAACGCGATTGAATCATGCGTCACGGGCGCTTTGCCGGGACGGAAACCAGGCAGGCGAACCCGCTGGCGAATGGAATCTGTGACGCGCGCGCGGGCCCGTTCGACTTCTTCGACCGGGATCTCCACTTCTACGGAGCGCTTGCAATCTGTCGCTGTTGGCACTTCTCTATTTTCCTTTCAGGCGCTTCGAACAAGGTTCGCCATGTACTGTTCCTGTTCGACCGTCAAACGGTCGATTTCCACACCCATCGATTCCAGCTTAATCCCAGGCAAGCCGCAGCTTCATCGTGGGTAGAATTCGAAGCGGCGGCGCACCGCATAACGCTGGCCCGCCACCGCGCAAAGTGATCGTCGCAAGGAACAGCCGCAACCGCCGGGGTGGACATAACTACCGGGTTGCCGGACCAAACAGCGTTTCTATCTCCATGTCGCCCGGCAGCTTCCCGATTACATCAGGCAACGGTGGTCAATTGAGCCGCTTCGCGAAGTGCTTCAGCCTTATCGGCCTTCTCCCACGTAAAGGTGTCTTCGGTCCGTCCAAAATGGCCGAAGGCAGCGGTCTTCTGGTAAATCGGGCGGCGCAGGTTGAGCGATTTAATCATGCCGGCGGGCGTGAGCGAGAAGGTCTCACGAACAACCTCGGCCAGGCGGGCATCTTCCACTTTGCCGGTGCCAAAGCTGTTCACCATGACCGAAACAGGCTCGGCCACGCCGATGGCGTAAGCCAACTGCACCTCAACGCGCGAAGCCAGACCAGCCGCCACCAGGTTCTTGGCAACATAGCGGGCCATGTAGCAAGCGGAACGATCGACCTTGGTCGGGTCTTTGCCCGAGAACGCACCGCCGCCGTGACGGCCCATGCCGCCGTAGGTATCGACAATGATTTTACGGCCCGTCAGACCGGTATCGCCGTGAGGGCCGCCGATGACGAAGCGCCCGGTAGGATTGATGTGGAACTTAGTGCTGGAATCGACCATGCTGGACGGGATAACCGGATCGATAATGTACTTCTTGACGTCGGCCCGCAGCTGCTCGGTAGAAACATCGTCGCCGTGCTGCGTTGAGATGACAACCGCATCCACGCGCTTCGGCTTATTGTCGACGTACTCAACGCTCACCTGGCTCTTGCCGTCGGGGCGCAGATACTTCAATTCCTTTGAACGGCGTGATTCACTGAGACGCCTTACCAGCTTATGGGCCAGCGCAATGGGCAGCGGCATCAACTCGGGGGTTTCATCGCAAGCGTAGCCGAACATCAGGCCTTGATCGCCCGCGCCGCCGGTATCCACGCCCATTGCGATATCGGGCGATTGCGCTTGAATCATATTCACTACGGCGCAGGTTTTGGAATCGAAGCCAAAAGCCGCATCGTTGTAGCCAATGCCGTGGATCACGTTACGGACGAGTTTCGGAACGTCCACATACGTCTTGGTGGTGATTTCGCCGGCGACAATGCAAATGCCGGTAGTGACCAAGGTTTCGCAGGCGACACGGCCGGTGGGATCTTCCGCCAGGACCGCGTCGAGTACAGCGTCCGAGACCTGGTCCGCAATCTTATCGGGATGGCCCTCAGTGACAGACTCAGAGGTAAAAATATATTTCATTGATATGGCCCTTAGACTCCTTAATTTTTTTCGGGCGAGGTGGTGACACACGGGCACCGAAGAAGCCTCGAACCGGAATGAGGATTGGCTTACTTAGTCTACCAAGATTCCCGGCCATCACAATAGGGTTTCAGTACGGTTCCCGCTCGACTCTGTTCCTAAGACACGAGGGCTAATAAGAGATAGGCCTCGGGCTCAACGATCACGAGCTATCGGAGAGCGATATTCGCCACACGCTTACACCTGCAATTTTTTACAAGACCAGCCCAGCGGTTTGCAGGGAAAATGACAGTCGAGGGAAATCATGACCAAAGACAAACCGACCATTATTCCGAGCATGCGCTATCGCGACTGTCCAAAAGCTATCGATTGGCTATGCAATGCTTTCAGTTTTGAGAAACATGCGGTCTATCCAGGCCCGGAAAACACTATTGCGCATGCCCAACTAGTTCACGGAAACGGCATGATCATGTTGGGTTCCATCAATGACACGGCATTCGGCGGCCATATGACGCAGCCCGACCAGATAGGCGGCAAAGAAACACAGGGCTGCTACATCATTGTGGAGGATGCCGACGCGCATTATGCGCGCGCGAAGGCGGCTGGCGCGGGGATTGTTATTGACATTAAGACCGCAAGTTACGGAGGCCGGGGCTACTCCTGCAAAGATCTGGAAGGGCACCTCTGGAGCTTTGGTACTTACGATCCTTGGCAGCAGGAAGGGTGAGTATCAGTCTTGCCGCATTGCGCTCATCGGGTCGATTCGTGCTGCCCGCCGGGCCGGGATCAAGGCGGCCAGGGCGGTTGTCAGCAATAGGCCAATCACGGTGGCCGTAAAAAGGACCGGGTCGAAAGCCGGGACATGCAGCCCCAGAGTCAGTCCCTGGCCGGCTGCGATGCTGACCAGGAGCCCGATTGCAACTCCAATGCCGCCCAGAATCGCCGCTCTCTTCAGCACCATTTTCATCACTCCACCCGGAGTTGCGCCGATGGCCATTCTGATTCCAATCTCGCGAGTGCGGCGCGACACCTGATAAGCCACAACCGCGTATAACCCAACCAGAGCTAGCCCAAGCCCGATCAGCCCCAAAGCCGCAACGACGGTTGTGAGGACATGCGCCAGTTTGACGGATCGCTGTTCATAGAGATCGTCGAATGTGCGAATGCCGAAAATGGGCAGACCCGGAGCTATGGACAGCGCCAGCTTGCGAAGTGGTTCGATGGCGGCCGTCGCCGAGCCAGCCGTTTCCACCATGAGCGTCATATACGACAGCGGATGCTGGCTTTGCGGAAGGTAGATAAAATCGAGCGGCGGCTCCATCACCGAAATGTATTTGCCTGTGCCGGTCACACCCACAATCTGCGCCCATTCGTTTGTGCGGTCGCCAAGCTTTACTCGCTTGCCAATCGGGTCTTTTATGCCGAAATGATCGGCAAAGTGCTGGTTTACCACCACAACGTGAGTCGATTTTGCATTGTCCGTGCGAAGGAATCCCCGTCCACGCAGAATGGAGACTCCCGCCGTTTGAAAATAGCCTTCGCCGACCGTGCTCGACATAATGTCCTCGCCCTGCTGGCCTTTGGGAAATTCAAATCCTTCCGGAGCCACAGTTTCCGATTCGTAATTAGTGCTGGTGGGAATAAAATGGGCCAGCGCGGCGGAGCGCACGCCAACGGTGTTGCGGGCGTCGTCCACCAGTTTGCGATAAAACTCCGCCGTCTGTTCGGGTGTGTAGCGAACTAAGGATGGGTCGAAGCTCATAAGCAGCCGGTGCTCGGTTTGAAATCCAGGAGAATGCAGACAGAATCGCCGACAACGCGTGAAAGATCTGCGTAGCCCCGACCAGCAGAACCAGAGAACCAGCCACCTGGACGACAACCAGCGCGCTGCGCCCGAACAGACGCTCTTTGCGGGGATCGAGTTCGCCCGCTTTCAAGGCAGGTACCAAGTCGGTTTTTGTCGATCGGAAGGCCGGAATAAGACCGAAGATCAGTGCGCTCAGAACGCCGGCTGCGATTGCGAAACAGACCACTCGCAAATCGAGTTGAGCATTGAATTCGATAGGAATGTCGCTGGGCACTTTCACCGAAGAGACGAATTCGATGCCGCCTTGGGCGAGCAGCAACCCAAGCGCGCTGGCGGCCAGTGAGATAAGCAGGCTCTCCATCAGCAGGGTTCGTATGATGCGAGCGCGGCTTGCGCCAATGGCCAAGCGAACGGCCAGTTCGCGAGTGCGCGCCCGCCCCCTATTCAGCATCAGATTCGCCACATTGGCGCAGGCAATCAGCAAGACAACCGCCCCCAAGGCAAACAGGAAGGCCGACGCGGTTGCGTCTCCTACGTCGGATTCCATGCGTTGCTGGATTTCGCCGCGAACCGTTGCGCCGACTCCGCGGTTCGTGGCTGGAAAAGATTCTTCCAGAGACTTCGCCAGCGCCATCATCTCAGATCGCGCGGCGGCTATTGAAACGCCTTCGCGCAGGCGGCCTTTGATGGTGAAATCGCGTCTGCCGCGGTCAGTAAGCAGATCGGCGTTGGTTGGGTTCAACGCCGGAGCCATCATGGCGGGAATGTAAAAGGCGGGACGGAAGAACTGATCGAAACCGGTAAAGGATTCCGGCGCGACGCCTATCACGGTGAAGTTGATGCCGTTCAAAATCACCTGCCGCCCTACGACCGAGCGATCACCGCCGAATTCGTTCGCCCAGAATTCGTGTGAAAGAACAAGCACCGCATTGCGGCCCGGCGCCTGGTCTTCCTCCGGCTTGAATCCGCGCCCCAGAATGGGTTCAACATGCAGCGCTTTGAAGAGGTTCCCGCTCACCAGGCAGCCGCCTTTCATCCTTGCCTGTTCCTGGCGATCTTTGGCGAATCCAAAAGGAGAAAGATGCGCCGCAATCAAGCCTTCGAACGATTTGATTCTTGTCGCGAAGATCAATGAAATCCGGCCACGAGACATCTTCATAGGTTCCGCTGGGCGAACGGGAAGAAACAACAACAACTTGGGAAGCTTGCGGCACGGGCAGCGGCCTGAAGATAAGCGCGTCGAAGATGCCGAAGACCGTGGCGTTCGCGCCGATGGCCAAGGCAATGGAGACAACTGCAGTCAAGGCGAATGCGGGATTCTGCTGGAGTGCCCGAAAGGCGTAGCGCACATCATTCATAACGCGCGATGATGTGCAAGCGGGCGGCCAGTTTCGAAACAGCCTCAAACCAGTTACTTACGATTACGACGGTTTCCTGGAGGTGTCCGGTCGTGGGACTTCGCCGCTCCTTCTTTGGATCAACGTTATGGTGGAACTGTTGGATCATCCACTTGCCACCATACTGCTGCCCTTCGCCATCGACGGAGACGACGGCTCGCACGACCTCAGCCACATTCGCCGGGTCTGGAAAAACGCCTTTGCCATTCAAGCTGAAGAAGGCGGCGACAAAGAGATTTTGGCGGCAGCCGTTATGCTGCACGATTGCGTATCGGTTCCCAAGAACTCTCCGCAACGTGCCCGATCATCGCGGCTGGCCGCGGAAAAAGCGTCGAGCATCTTGAAGAGCTTGGGTTGGAAGGCAAATCGGATTGAGTTGGTTGCACACGCCATTGAGGCGCACAGCTTTTCCGCCGGCATTGCGCCTGAGTCGATTGAAGCTAAAATCTTGCAGGACGCCGACCGGTTGGACGCTATCGGCATGGTTGGCATTGCGCGCTGCTTCTATACCGCCGGACGGATGGGGAGCGAACTTTATCATCCGGATGATCCTGCCGGACAAACTCGGCCGCTTGACGACAGACGCTACTCGCTCGATCATTTCTATTTGAAACTGCTGAAGCTGGCGGGCGGTTTCCAAACCGAGCATGGAAAGAAACTGGCGCGGGAACGGCATGGCGGATTAACGCGATTCGTGAATGAGTTCCTGGCAGAGATATAAACGATCTGACACCTGAAGTCCGACTAAATCAGCGATACTGGACCTAGGACTTGCATGGCCGCAGCGAACAGTTTTCTTTCGTTGGAACGCTTCGAAAACCTTTATCGGGAACAGAAGCCCCACGTAGAATACTGGTTTGGCGAGGCCATCCCAAAAGATATGCCCACCTCGCTGCATGGGATTCTTCAGTGGATCTTAGCCATGTTGCTGGCTCAGCGAGGTTGGAAGACGGCCACTGAAGTTCGTCTCAAACTTTCCGCTCTCGCTCATCCGGTCCCCGACGTCATCGCGGACGCCAAACGCATCCAACTCCCCTATCCCACGGAATCCTTCGATCTCTGCGCGGAAATTCTTTCGCCGGGCGACGATCCGCGAAAGATGTTTCAAAAAGCGGCGCACTACCTGGACTTGGGGGATCGGCTGCGTTTGGATTGTCGATCCCGACTCAAAAAAAGCTTATTGCATGTCCCGCGAATCACCCGCTCCCGTTCAGATTGACGTGAGCGGGCATCTAACGGCGTGTTCAGAGACAACACTCTCGTTACCGCTGAGCGAATTGTTTGCAGAAGCGGACAAGATTCTGGACGCCTGAATGGCTGCTCATCCCTGGTTTTGCAGCGCCATCTCCTGAACGGGGATGTCTTTCGTATGGGTAGCGATGAACCACTTATAACCGAACGGGTCTTTCACGCCGGACATCCGGTCGCCATACGGTTGATCGGCGGGTTCCCGAATGCTCTTTGCTCCGGCGGCCAGCGCCTGCTTATAAACCGCGTCGCAATCTTCCGTATAGATGAGTAAACTTGCCGGAGAGCCGCCAAAATGCTCGACACTCCAGGCATCCATCTCGGGCGCTTCGTCAGCCATCATGAGAACGCAATCCCCAATCTGGATTTCGGCGTGGGCTATGCGGCCGTCGGGCCTGGGCATTCTAAATTTTTCGGTCGCGCCAAAAGCTTTCGCGTAAAAATCGATGGCTCCGGCGCAGTTCTTCAGCATTAAATACGGCTGGACGCTGTGATACCCCTCCGGTACCGGTTTCACTTGGGACATTGAATATGCCTCTCTTTCAATTGGTATTTTCTCGCAAAGACGGGCCGTAGGGATTGTAAGAAATTGACCGGGAGAAATATCCCCGTTAGATCATCGGGACATGATTAAGATGTGGCGTAGCGGCGGCGGCATACCCGCTGGGCGTGAGTCCTGAGAACGCCTGAAACTCGTGAATAAAATGCGCCTGATCGTAATAACCGCATTCGAGCGCGACTCGTACCCAGTCCATTTCTTTTCCTTCGTGGACGGTTTGCAATACCTGTTGAAAGCGGCGGACACGGCTGAATACTTTGGGCGTTAGTCCCACTTGGCGGCGGAACAGTTCGATGAATCTCCTGGAACTCAGCCCTATGTGTTCGCTTATCTGGGCCACTTTGCAGGTATTCATTGAGCGCTGAAACTGATGGACGGCGTACCGGACGGCCGGATGGAGTTCGAGCGGACGAACAAGCCGCTCCAGTAAACAGCACTCCAAAGTTGTAAGCATCGACTCAGCGCTTGATGCTGCGATAATGCGCTCTCGTATTTCGCCAGCTTGTCCCGGCCAAATATCGTCCAGGTCGATTGAACTGCCTTCCGCCTCTGAAGCAGGTATGTGAAGAAACGGGAAGGCTCCGCCTGCCCGGAACTGTATTCCAGCAACGCGGTCTTGCTGGTTCGTATCGATGGCGAAACAATTTGAGCGCGCACCCGACAAGACGGCTACGCGGTGAGTACTGAATCGACTCAGATTGTCCGCATCGTAAATCCGGAGGGGTTCGTCGATCAGATTGAAGACGATTGAAAATTCCCCGCTAGGCAGCAGCTTTTCTTTGGAGTGTGCCTGCGGCGCACCTTCCCAGTACCACAGGCAACGAACAAACTCTGAAAGCGGCGCTTGAGGAATGTATCTGAGGGAGCGCATTCAAACTTAATTGTATCCGGTCATGGCGCAGCACTGGCAGATAGTTGGATACCTACAACTCCGAGTTATTTAACTTCGTCCAGAGGTAAGCTGAATAGGCCAGATTGTCGAACCTTAAACTCCCGAGATCACTCGATTCGAACGACACCTTGGATGCGCGGACGCGCCACCCCGTTTGAATGCGCTGCAGAGCGCCAGGCTTCAGTTTGAACACCACCTCCCGCATCTCAGGCGCGCGGAGCGTCAGTAAAATCTCCCCAGCGGTCGGATTGTAAACATCCAGCCGCATTAAGGTTCGTGGCGTCGGGAACCGCAGTTCAGCGGCAGTTGCATCGGGGCTGGCCGTACCAACCGAAAAGCTGCTCATCAGACTATGCGGCGGGTAGACCATCCAATCTTTCTCGCCCCAATCAATCTCGCCGGATGGATATTGGCCCTGCAGATGGACTTGCGCCCCGACGTGCGGGTTATCAAAATTAACAATAGTGGGAACCGGCTCCGCCATCATTTGCTTTGCCGCCGCATCCGGATCTACTTGAATATCCACATCTCTCGACTGATCGTGCCGGATGCGCAAGATGTTTCTCGACTCGTCAAGCGTGTAGCCCTCTTCTTTCAAGTCGGCTCTCCGCGCCAGCTTGCGGCCTCCCGCAGTCACCAGATCGGGATGAAAATTCAGCCGCAGCACATCGTTCGAGGCTGCGTCAAACGTCGAGTAGGTCACCGCACCCTTTGAATAAGAGATCTTCGTCACTACCGAGCTTGATCCCAACAGATGCGGCTCGTCCGAGGGAGCCCACTCCGGCTCCGCCCACAGCCCATCCATCAGGCGCCGCGGCCCATCTGAGAACTCATCGGTAAACCACCATTGACTTCCGAAAGGAGTGTGTCCATTCTCCGGCATTCCTTGGAAATAAGTCACCCAGTTGAACGACCGGAAAGCCTGCTCCCGATAGGAGACATCGCCGGTCTTTGCATAGTACAGCGCCTCCACCGCAGCCAGACGCGAGGTGTGGCTGTCGCAGCATTGGTTCGGTGAATTGCAGCAAAAAGTCTTTCCGTCTCCCTGTTCGTTGGTGATCGTCGCGCCGTCAAGAATGTACTTCGGCCACTTCGGAGTGGTTTTCACCCAGTTGATCAGGTTTCGGGCATGCTCCTTCCACTCCGGATCTTTATCGGGATTCAGGAGAACATAACGGGCGTACTCCAACGGAATGACTTGATTCATGTTCTCCATGGAAGGCTTCACATCTTCGAAGTACCCTACCCACACGTTGTTCTTCATGGGATATTGCTGCAGCCACTCCCAAGCTCCTTTTCTCACCCTCTCGTACTCGCTTCGATCTCCCTGATTCAGGCGAATCAACTCGTCGAACAACATGATCGGCTCAACTACATTCGCCGAATATGGCCCCATTCCCGGCCCATCAAGCTTCCCATCTCTCGCATAGCAGCGAACCGGCCAAGGCGAATTGTTTGCATCGCCCGTTTTGTAATTTTTGGCCAGCGCGTTCGCACAACGGATCGCCGCCTCAAGATATTTCGTGTTGCCCGTCATCTCATAAAAACGGAGGTAGCCGTAACCGTCTTCCCCCACTACGTGCGGCTCTATGTAATCCTCTCCGTGTACGCTCCAACCCGTATAACGGATGTCGCCAGGATTCGCGGAGGCGTACGGAACGCGAGGCCATGCGTAGCCTTCGGGAGTGCGCCCGTTTTCCAGTTCATAGTCGATAAAGTCCTGCAGGTAAACGATGGTGTTTTGATCTCCCGTATAGGGATAGAGGCGTTCGATAAAGCCTTCCATCATCGCGCGCAAGTACCCGGTTGAGTTGGCCCAGTGATATTCCGGCTGCATCTCGAACGTCGTGCGATCGAAGTCGAAACAGCAGAAGAAATATTGATAGCGTTGGCGGTTAAATTGATCCCATATGATGTTCCATTGGGTCAGCAGGTGCGAGTTGTAAGAATAGCCGGTATCCTCCGGCATTGGGAAAGGCAGCAGTTTCCCACTCGCGTCGGTGTGCGCTTCCCTTCCCTGGATCGTGGTTGAATGAATGGTCGATATAACAGGAAAAGGCTCCTGTGCCAATATCAGTGCCGCTGAAATGCAGAAGAAAGCCGCTGAGCGGCGAACGCTTTTCATGGTTTCGTCAATCCCTTTTCCTGAAGAAGGCGGCTCAGAGTTACCGGGCTGGACCAGGGAGTTACTCGTGTTTTGCAAGCAAACTGTTCTCCCGGCTTAAGAATCCTGTGCGTTCCTGCCGCCACTGCATCCGATAATGTTACCGGGCAACTCGTCCACGGTTCAACGACGGCCAGATAATAGCCGCGCCATCCTCCGTAACTCAGCCACAGCCAAAGATAGGGACAGAGATCCAGTGAAAATTCAAAGAGGAGTCCGATTCCTCGATGCGGATATTCGACGGCATACCATCCGGCTGACAAATCGGTCGCGTAATGGCCGGCTGACAATGTTCCATTGGGAAGCAGATGGCTCATATCTTTCGATCCCTGCGCCGTCTGCAAAGCGGGCCACGCGTACCGCTGTCCGGGTTCACCCAGCGAGGGATGGTTCGCCTGACCGACAATGCCGGTACTGGCGGGAATGTGAATGATACATTCGGGCTCGACAGAGTATGCCGGATGGGTTCCCCAAATGTAATCGATGGGCAGAGTGCCTAGATGATAGATTTTGAATTCAGTTTCCAGTGAACCATTGCGTAAACAAACGGTTTTCTGGGCCTTTATTGGGCTGATAGGTCCAAACGCCGACAAGGTGATCGAAGGCTCGTCGCCCGATTCGTCCAGGGTATCCACCATCCACTCGATGGACCGCAACTCCCCTAAGTTCGGATACTGTTCTCCGTTGTGGGTGGAAAGCTCGCAGGTAGGGAAACCATCGTCCCAACCTCCGCACCAGTAGTTGTCGAAATTCGCTTCTATTGGGTAGGGTTGGGGAGCAATCCGCGGGTTGTGCCAAAGGAAGTTATGGCTGGTTCGCCGGTCGATCAGATCGAAGATCTTCGCACCCACCTTAGGCAGGATGCCGATCGCAAGCAGATCGTTTTGTAACCGGATCAATTTCGTTACTTGCCTTCCACGGCGATTTCACGAGAAGATGCATACCTGATCCGGACAATATAATCTTTGCCTGCGGCTTCAATTGTGTACCCCGGCTGTTTTAGATCGCTTCGCTCTGCAACGGGAGCAGATCCGGATAGGACCCGTGTTGGCTTGAACTTCAAGCGCAGCACAGCCGTTCCCTCCGTGTCGAACGTCTTATACCAGACCCGGCCGGGACCGTAGTTTACCTTTTGAATTACCGAGGAGGACCGTAGTATATGATCTTTCCCCACGGGAGCGAGGTCCGGTAACGCTCCCATCGTCCAATTAAAATGGCGCAGGTAATCGGCATACCCGTCGCTGAACCAGTAAGGAGAGTGGTAATCCGCCCCGCAACAGGCAATTCGACCGTCGGATTGGGCGAAGTACGTGGCATAGTTCATCGAACGGAACGCATCTTCGCGAGCTTGGCTGTCCCCCGTTTTCTCGGCATACATGGCATTGATTGCCGCCCACCTCCCGCCGTGGCTGCCTTGACCAGCCCTGGAACAACAGCCTCGTCCGTCGGGAGTTCCCTGCTCATCGATTGCCCAGGCACCCAGGAACGGGCCCCGCCCAAAGCGCCTTCGTACCCAGTCGATAAGATGGCCTGTGTGGCTTACCCAGTCGCGATCCACGGCAGAGGGGTTCGGGCGGCTCAGAATGTAGTAAGCAGTCATATCCGGCAGGAATTGATTCACGTTTCCCGGACGGTGCGGCACATCTTCAAAGAAGCCGCTCCAGTTATCCCAATCCGGGCTATTTGTATTCAGAGTGTGCTGCAGCACCCAGTTCCAGGCCATATCGCGCGCCCCCTGATAAGCGGCAGTATTTCCGGCTTTTAATCGAATCAGCTCATCGAACATGCGCACCGAGGAGGGCACATCGCCGCCATAATCCTCATTCGCCAGGGTTTCTCCAGTGCGCGCGTCCAAGCGAAATGCCCATGGGGTATGCTCGTCATCGCCCGGTGTGATGTTTTTCGCCAGCGCGTCGGCACAGCGGATAGCCGCATCCAGATACTTGCTCTCACCTGACATTTCATAAAACAAGGTGTACGCTGCGCCTAGTTGGCCGACTTTGTCCGTCTCGATACCGCCATAGAAGTCGTGCGGAAGATTTTGGATGCAGTGGCCGTAATCCGTTTGGTCATCGCATGACGTTGCGAATGGAACACCGGGCCATTTCCAATCGGAGGGCGTGGTCCCGTGAGCCAACTGATAGTCGAGCATCTCGCCGACCACCTTCCGCGCCTCCTCATCTCCGGAGTAGGGATACCAACCCGCCAAACCATCGACGAACGCCGCATAAACCATGGCCGGGTTGTGCTGCCAATAAACGCCCTGGAGCGTATCGCCGTCGTACACGGAATTTATGAGGTAAATCTTCAATCCGGTCTTGTGGCGGGTATCGACTGGTACTTTGTGTTCTATAAAATCCCAGCCCAGACGCAAAACTTCATCATAGCCGCGGTTTTGCTCCGGCTCGAACCAGGCCAACAGCTTGCCTTGCGAATCCAGGACGGGCGCATGAAACGGCAATTGCGCGTTTACAAACCAGGGCGCATCCGCGGCCTGTGTACAGAACACAAGTGAAAACAGCAGCGCACAGACTAAACGCAATGGTGCGCGGCCGGCAAATTCCATCAGCATAACGTTAGTAAAGATCATATGTTTAAAGGCAGTGGATCGTCAACACAAAAAGCGCTCCATTTTTGAGGCTCTTACCCGCTCGACTATAAGATTGAGTGAAGTGGCTTAATGCAAAAACGGAGTTTTCGAAACGGCAGGCTTAGTGAGCAGGTGCTTCAGGAGATGAAACGCCTCATTATCGAGGAATATCCGGCGCCTGGCTCGCGGCTTCCCAAAGAAGCGGAATTAGCGGAACGCTTCCAAGTGAGCCGGATCGTTATTCGAGAAGCGATGAAAATTCTGGAAGACCGGGGAATGGTAGAAGTGCGTGCCTGGCCGCGGAACTATCACCATCGCCCCCAACCCCGACCGCGTAAAGGAATCGCTGCTGTACTTGTTTCGCGATCAGCCCATGCCGACTGTCGAGGACATGGAGCTGATGCTCGAACTCCGTCAGGTTCTTGAAGAGACCAGCGCCAGCCTTGCGGCGGTGCGCGCCACCAGTGTCGATCTTGCGGAAATTGAAGATGCGTTAAACTCCATGGCAAAAGAAAACGACAAGTTGAAGCAGGCCATTGAAGCCGACCTGCGTTTCCACCGCGCTGTCATGCGCGCGGCTCACAATCCTTATCTGGAATTTGTGCTCGACCCGGTGATGTCAACCTTCCTGCAGCAAATCAAGCTGACGAATTTCAACATCGGTCTCGATCTCCATCGCCATGTTTTTGAAGAGATTCGCGCCCGGAATTCAGTGGGAGCCCGCCAGGCAGTTCGCCGCCTGATGAAAAGCACTCTGAACGATTCCCGCAGGGCGCTCAAAAACTTCCGATAAGTTCCTTTCCCCCCGCGGAATGCGTTACCTTTGCCGCCTGTAAACCAGTACTGTCTGGCGCCAATGCGAAATTTCTTGACATCGATGAGCTCTAAACATATGATGTTTAGAAAACTGCACGTGGAGAAGTTCTATGTCCCACTGTCCTCTCTTTCGCTTTACAGGGAACGTTGCTTACAAACTGCTTCCCTTGATTGTCATCGCCTTCTTTTTCGAGATGTGTCCCCCTGTTGCGGCGCAGATCAACACCGGGAAAATAAGTGGAATTGTCACCGATTCCGCGGGAGCCGTCATCGTAGGAGCAACTCTTCGCGCTACCAATCAGAGCACGGACGTGGCTACCACCGTTCCTAGTCAGAACAATGGCGACTACCTGATTAACTTCCTGATTCCGGGGCATTACACGGTGGAGGCGGAATCTACCGGTTTCCGCCGCAGTATCGAGCGCGACGTTGAGGTCACTTCCGGTGGAACCGCGCGCATCGACTTCACTATGAGTCTGGGCGAGGTTCGGCAAACCGTGGAGGTTGAGGCTCATCCCAATACTGTAAACACCGAGAGCGCCGAATTAACGCAAACCTTCGGCTACAAATCTCTCGATCAACTGCCTAACCTCGACCGCAATCCGCTCTACCAGATGAATTTGATGCCGGGAGCCAACAACGGCGCGGGTAGCGGGAACTATGGTTCCAACGGCGGTGAGAATGGGTCGGCGGTGGGCCTGACGCGCCCGCAACTCAGTTCCATCGGAGGCGTTGACGCCAACGCCAACGGAGTTTACATTGAGGGAATTTACAATCGGGAACCGCAAAACGCATATATCGGCGTGGTTCCGCCTATTGAAGGAATTCAAGAAGTGCAAGTCTACGCGGGAAAGTACGACGCAGAGTACGGCTTCTCCGGCAGCGCTGTCATAAACGTCGTAACCAAGTCCGGCAGCAACGAGCTCCATGGCTCAGCCTTTGAATACCTGCGGAACAACGCCACGGATGCAAACAACTATTTCGCGACGAGTTCCACGCCGTTTCGCCGCAACCAATTTGGCGGCGCAATCGGCGGACCCATTCGAAAGAACAAGCTGTTCTTTTTTGCCGATTATCAGGGAACGATTTTCGGGACTAGTACCAACGAATACGCAAGCGCTCCCACCGCCAGGATGTATCAGGGGGATTTCTCGGAACTCTACTCCCTGGCTAAGCCGCTAGGCGCCGACAACACATACGGTCAAATTTACGATCCGTTCTCGCGCGTGTTCGATGGCAACGGAAACGTCGTCTCGGCCGCTCCTTTCGCTGGTAACGTGATTCCGGCAAGCCGCTTTGATCCAGCGGCGGCTACGATGAACGCTGATCACATCTTCGGCACTGCCAATCTGCCCGGCTTGACCAACAACCTTTATTACCTCTACAGCAACACCCAACACGCTCACCAGGCCGATTCCCGTATTGATTTCAACCAATCGGAAAAGCACCGCTGGCTTTACCGCTATTCCGTACTGGATTCAGCCAACGATAATTCGACGAACATCAACGAGTTCTTCCAGGACGGTCAAGCGAACTCGCAAAGTCTGAATCAGAATATGCAGTTGACGCTGCTCAGCACCTTCAGCGCCACCAAGGCGAACGAGGTGCGCATCGGCTATAACCGCACGAACGTGAAAACCAACAACAATTCCATGGCAAAGGATTGGAATAATTACTATGGAATTCCCAACGGGAACCTCGGCGACCCCACCACTACCGGCATGTTCGAGGTCTCGTTAAGTCCCGTCACCAATTTCGCGCAGCCTGACTGGGTGGGCTATATTTTCAGCAATACTATTGCGATTACCGACAACTATACCTGGGTTACAGGGCGGCACACGATCAAAGCCGGAGTGAATCTCAATCACATATCGGATGTCTCGGCGGACACCATCGGCGGAGACGATCCGCGCGGCACGTTGTCCTTCGATCCGGCGATGACATCATATAGCGGCGTTGCTCCTCCTTTCGCGTATCCGAGCTTTCTGTTGGGCACTATGACCAGCAGCGCCCGCGCACGCTTCGTAAGCGGCGTACCCTATCAGACGTACTGGCAAAACGCATTCTATGCCCAGGACGATTTCAAAATCCTGCCGTCGCTTACCTTAAATCTCGGGTTTCGATATGAACTGACTACTAGACCCATTGAGCGCTTCAATCGCGAATCCAACTGGGATACATCTACGAATCAACTTGTCTTGGCGTCGAGCAAGGATCGAAGTCCCGCGCTTAATCTTGATAAGGGAGATGTGGGTCCTAGAGTCGGTTTCGCCTGGTCTCCCGATAAAGGGAAAACCAGTTTCCGAGTGGGATTCGGCATCTCTTATTGGCAAGCCTACTGGTCGGGCCCGCTGACTATTCTTGGCCTCGGATATCCCAACTACGCTAAGCAAGACCTATTGAGTTCCAACAATCTGACGCCGGATCTTTTGCTCTCACGAGACGGAATTCCCGTTGCCGGCGCAGTGTACGATTCTTCAGGTGACCTAGTCATTCCCGCTAATGCCGTCATTCGCGGCACGAATAGCAACTGGAAGAGCCAGGAAGTGGAACAAACATCGGTGAATCTGCAGCGCGAACTCTTCCGCGGAGTTCTTTTAGATTTGGGCTACCTCCGCGTCCAGGGATTGAACAACAATCATGCTGTCAATATTAACCAAGCGCCTCCTCAACCTCCCGGAGCCGACTACAACTCAGCCCGGCCCCTTGCATCGCTTTATCCGCAACTGGGAGATATTCCCGTTCAATATTCAAACGCAGGCAGCTGGTATGACGCCCTTACCGCCAGGTTCGTAGCTCAAGTGGGCAAGGGAATTACCGTCAGCGCCAGCTATGCGCATGGGCGCAATTTCTCAAATGGCAACAATATCGACCCATCCAACATCAATCAGTATTACGGACCGACCCAGCAGGATATTGCCCATCTTTTCACGGCGCAGTTTAGTTATGAAATTCCCGTTGGCCGGGGTAAACGCTTCCTTTCGAATTCGAATCGCATTGTTGACATGGCTTTGGGAGGTTGGCAGTATTCCGGGTTCTTAACCATCCGCAGCGGATTGCGGTTTGATGTCACATCGAGTGTCAGTCTTCTGAATAATGGTCAAAATAATCGCGCCAATCGAAGTTGCAGCGGCACAATTTCGAACCCAAACGTAAACCAGTGGTTCGACACATCCTGCTTATCAGACGATCTTGTTCCAGATACCTATGGGAACGCCGGCATCAACCCGCTGCATACCGACGGCCTGCAGCAGCTCGATTCGTCGCTATTCAAGACCTTCAAAATTACCGAGCGGTTCAACATGCAGGTGCGGGCCGACGCCTTCAATACCTTTAACCATCCGAACTTCTCGGCACCCGACGCAACCGTCGGCGATCCGTCCATGGGGCAGATTTTTTCTACATCGGTGGACAATCGTAGAATGCAATTCGGATTGCGGCTATTCTTCTAGTGACCATTGAACAGGAGATCGAACATTGAATTTGCAAGGCCGTGTTGCCGTTGTTACCGGCTCCGGAGCGGGAATCGGCCGCGCCATTGCTATTGAATTCGCGAAGGCAGGCGCTGCCGTGGTGGTGGCAGACATCAATGTCGATCCCGCCGCAGCCGTTTCACAGGCGATCCGCGGTTTGGGAGGGCGTTCCATCGCGGTTGAAACAGATGTGGCCAACCCCAACTCGGTGATCCACTTGGTTGAAGAGACCCTTCGCGCCTTCGGCCAAGTTAACATTCTCATGAACAACGCCGCCATTCAGGTGAATAAGCACATTGAGGACACCAGTTTCGAAGAGTGGAATCGTCAGATGGCGGTCAATGTAGGCGGAGTTTTCCTCTGCTCCAAACACTTCCTCCCGGCCCTGCGGTCTACCCGAGGGACTATCATCAACATGTCCTCCGTAAATGGAACGTTCGTCGAACCCATGTGCGCCGGCTACTGCGCTACTAAAGCCGCTATTCTTGGCTTCACAAAGGCTATTGCCATCGACCATGGCCGGGACGGGATCAGAGTAAACGCTATCTGTCCGGGTTATATCGACGCTGGCTTGGCTGAGGGTTATTTCCTGGCACAACCAGACCCGGATGCCGCCCGCAAGCAGGCGGGAAAGCTGCACGCCCTCACTAGAATTGGAAAACCCGAGGAAGTGGCTCGCGTTGCTGTTTTTCTGGCTAGCGACGAGTCCTCCTTTATGACGGGAGCCGCGGTTTCGGTGGATGGCGGCTTCAGTTCCGGGTTACCTCCGGGAGATTGACTTCCTGCATATGCAATTGACAGAACGGCAAAGAAAGCTGCTGAGTCGCACTTTCATCGACTATCAGGCTACCTCGGAATTTCTTGAACATCCATTTGTTGTGGAGCGAGCCGAGGGGCTTTATTATTGGGATACCGAGGGCAAACGCTACTTCGATGCCATCGGAGGAATCTTTGTCGCCGTATTGGGACACCGGCACCCGCGCGTAATGGAAGCGATGCGCGCCCAGATGGAGAAGGTCACTTTCGCCCCTCCGTTAAGCAGCATTACCGATGTGCTGCTTGATTTTGTGGAGAAAGTGGGCGACGTTTCGCCTGGCAACTTGAAATTTGTTAAGCCCTATAGCGGCGGATCGGAAGCCGTCGAGTCTGCCCTTAAGTTTGCCCGGCAGTATTTCAAACAGGTTGGCAAACCCAATAAATATAAGTTCATCAGCCGCTACTATGCCTACCATGGGGCGACGTTCGGCGGCATGGCGGCCAGCGGCAACGGCGTGCGCAAATCGAAATTCGAACCTCAGATGAATGGCTTCGTCAAGGTTTTTCCGCCAAGCTTTTATCGTGACCGTTTTTCCACCTGGGACGAGGCGAACCGGTTTGCCGCCCGCAACGTGGAAGATGTCATTCTGCATGAAGACCCCGATACAGTCGCGGGAGTTCTGGTGGAACCGATCGGCAACACTGGCGGCATTATTACGCCGACGGACGAATATTTCCAGATACTCCGCGATATCTGCGACCGCTACGACGTGCTTCTTATATTCGATGAGGTGATTACCGGTTTCGCCAAAACCGGCAACATGTTCGCCGCCCAGACCTTTGGCGTTACGCCCGACATAATCTGCACGGGCAAAGGAATATCGAGCGGTGCGATACCGCTGGGGGCGATGATTGCGCGCGAAGACATGGCTGCGGCTTTTGATGGCGCGCCGGAGGAATCTCTTTACTTCGCCCATGGCCACACCTTCGCCGGTAATCCGCTCGCTTGCGCTGTTGGTCTGGCTGTTCTTCAGGAGATTCTCGATCAGGATCTTTGCGCGAAAGCGGAACGTCTGGGATGCTACCTCCGTCAAAAACTTTCCTGCCTTAAAAAGTATGGTGTCGTTCGTGAAATCAGGGGAAAGGGCATTCTCCTGGGAGTCGAACTCGTGAAAGACACTAAGACAATGCAACCGTTCCCTGCCTTGGGGAAAGCACTCAAAAAAGCCGCTCTTCAACATGGCATTGTGCTTCGCATCGATCCCAGTTGGTTTGCTGTCGCGCCTCCTTTAATCGCGGAGGAGAAGGACATCGACGAGATGTGCGAGTTGATCGACCTGAGTCTCCGTACGGCGTTGGAGACTGTTGTCTGAACGATGACGCTGCCCACGGGAAAACTCCGCGACTGGCTGCTGTTGTTGGCCTGCAACTTAATGTGGGCCAGCCAGTTCGTAATGGTGAAATTGGTTCAGGAGCAAATGGGGCCGCTTTTTGCGGTGACCTTCCCTATCGCGCTCTCTACTCTCTTGCTGATTTTTCTGATCCGGCGTGAACCGGCCGCTGCAATTACCAAGCAAGATGTAATCAACTTCATCCTGCTCGGAATCATGGGGCAGCTTTTCGCTCAGCTCTTTATCACGTGGGGAGTCCGCTTCGCGCCGGCTTCTAATGCCGCGCTTATCTCGCTGATTATGCCGGTCTCGACGGCGGTGATGGCTCACCTCTTCCTGCGCGAGCATATGTCCCGGATTCGCTGGATCAGCTTCGGCCTCGCTATTTTAGGAGTGGCCGTCTGCTCCGGAGTCGATTGGAACGGCTTAAATTTCGGCCGCACTTATCTGGTTGGAAACATTTTGATTTTTATCAGCGTTTTGGGAAGCGCCTTTTATAACGCGTATAGCAAAAAAGTTCTTGAACGCCATTCGCCACTGCGCGTCCTGTTATATAGCTACTACGTGTTGCTCGCTGTGCTGCTTCCCCTCACCATCGGCGTCGAACCCGAAGGGCTTCGCAACTTTGCCCCACTATTCGGCCACTGTTTGGGCCGGTCTGGCTATCCTTGCGGTCTTCCAATATTTCCTGTCCATGGTGATCTTCCTCAACGTCCTTACCCGGCTCGACGCTACGCAGGCGGCGCTCTCCAACTATCTGATTCCTTTTTTTGGTGTTCTGATCGCAGCCGTCGTTCTTCACGAGCACTTGACTGGATTCATGATCGCCGGCGGCCTACTGGCGCTGGCCAGCACACTCCTCATTACCGTGTGGGATGATGTGCCGCCTGCTGATCAGACCCCTGAAACTCCAGTGGCAATGGCCTAATTTTCCACCAGATCGTCGGCAATTTTCAAAGCTCCATCGAATGCCGAGATCGCAATATCGATCTCGGATTTTTCAATAATGAGCGGAGGGGCTACGACAAAGTGGCTGATCCAGCTGTTCACCACTACGCCGTTCTTCGCCATCTCGGCCGCGATTTTGTCGACCAGCAGGGGTTTGCCGGATATTTTGTCCTCCATCGTGTTAAAAGGCATTTTCTTGGCTTGATTCTTAACCAGCTCGATGGCCCAGAACAGGCCCAGGCCGCGCACCTCGCCGATCGATGGATGACGCTCTTTCAGCCAATTCAGCCGGTCACCCAAATAACCTCCCATCTCGCGCGATCGCTCCACCAGATTCATCCGTTGCATTTCGTGAATGGTCGCTATGCCAGCGGCCAGAGTCATTGGATGCGCCTCATAGGTATGCCCATGGGCGAAGATGTGGTCTTCAAAATGGTCGGCGATACGCTTGGTTGTAGCACAGAGACCGAGCGGAACGTAGGCCGACGTAATGCCCTTCGCTGTGACTAAAATGTCGGGCAGAACACTCCAGTGATCGACGGCAAACCATTTGCCGGTGCGTCCCCAGCCGCTCATCACTTCATCGGCGATGAGCAAAACGCCGTGGCGATCGCAAATCTGGCGCAAGCGCGGAAAATACTCAGGAGGTGGTACCAGGACGCCGTTAGTGCCCACCACAGGTTCGACCAGCACCGCCGCTACGTCGCTTTCGTTCTCAATCATGTGCTCCAAATAATCGGCGCACGCAATATTGCATTCCGGATAGCGATGTTGAATGGGGCACTTATAACAATTCACCTCCGGCCCGAAGATCACGCCTTGGCCTTTAGCAGCCGGCTCCACGGGCCAACGCCTGGGATCTCCCGTGGCGGCGATGGAAGCCATGGTTGAGCCGTGATACGAGCGGTACCGAGCCAGAATTTTGGTTTTGCCGGTGAACAGACGAGCAATCTTGAAAGCCGCTTCGTTGGCATCGGTGCCGGAAGTTGTGAAGAAGAATTTTTCGAGGCCCCTGGGCAGTACTTTAAGAAGGAGTTGGCTCAGCTCTGCTCGGACGTCCGTTGCGTATCCGGGAGCAATGTAGGGCAGCGCGCGCGCCTGCGCGGCAATAGCGGCAATGACGGCCGGATTCTTATGGCCGAGATTTACGCACATCAGCTGTGACGAAAAGTCGAGATACCGCTTCCCATTGCCATCCACGAAGTAGCAACCCTCCGCATCGACGACGTGCAAAGGCGACCAGCCCTTCTGAAATCTCCACGTTCCGTAATTGAGCTTGCGGGTTAAGTCGGAGATTTCTTGCGAAGAGAGCGATGTGGTGGCCATGCCGGGAAATCCTTTCAGGTACGATGCCCGACCGTTGCGCAGGCAGACATCTCGAAGCTCGATTGTACAAACTGATCCAAGTCCCAAGTTGTTCTTGCGTGCATAGTCGATTATGGATATACTGATAGTCGATCATCAATGCCCAAACGAAAACTCGATCCATTGCCTTCGGCTGCGTTCCAAATCCTGCTCTCGCTAGCGGACGAAGATTTGCATGGTTACGCCATTATGCGGCAGGTCGCCGAGCAGACGGGCGGCCGTATGCGGCTGGGGCCTGGAACGCTGTACAGCTCAATCCAGTCGCTTCTGGAGGAGAAATTGATACAAGAAGTCGATCTAAGAGAGGACGCAACGCTCGGCCATGAACGCCGCCGCTACTACCGGTTGACTTCCGCCGGACGTAAACTCGCACGCTGCGAGGCCGAGCGGCTTGCCGATTTGTTGCGGCCCGCCCGTTCCAAGAAGATTTTGAGGGGAGACTATGTCTGAGAAAATCTATTCCTGGCTATTGCACTTCTACCCTGCCGGCTTTTCGCGAGGCATACGGCGATGAAGCAATGCAACTATTTCGCGACCGCAGCCGCAACGAAAGCGGATTCTTTCCGAGGTTACGGCTCTGGCTCGATCTGCTGACCGATTTGGCTGTTTCCATCCCGCGCGAATATGCTCACGCGCAACGGGCGGCTGCCAGCGCTTCCGCAAACCGGCGCTTCGACGGCACACCTGCATTTTTTGTTTTAAAAAGCGACGCGCCGTCCTTCGAAGCTCTGTTCTACGGAGGAATACTGTCGCTGGTTGTATTCGCTTCAAGCTCGGTTGTGATCAGCCAGCGTGGAAACCACCGGCCGATGCGCGACTGGATCGCCCAATCTCAACGGCCGTCAATAAGCCCCATCAGCGCTCTTCCTCGCGATGCCGAGGTCCAGGCGTCAAAACTCGATGCCGCGGAACGGCAACGCGTGATTAATCAGGCAGCCGCGAATCTAAAGCAGTATTACGCTTATCCGGACGTTGCGCGAAAGATGGCGGACGCGTTGCTGGCGCATGAAAAGAAAGGCGACGACCACGCAGCGAGGGACGGTGGGGCATTTGCGGAGCTATTGACCAGGCAGATGAGGGATGTGAGCCGTGACATGCACTTGATGGTTGTCTACAGCGACGACATACTTCCTGAGCAGCCGCAGAACCCGTCACCTGAAGTCCTTGCCGGTTATCGAAAGACCATGAAGCAGGAAAACTGCACGTTCGAGCAGGTCAAAATCCTGCCGCGCAATATCGGCTTTGTAAAGCTCAATTCGTTTCCCGATCCTTCTGTATGCCGGCCGACAGCGATAGCTGCCATGGCTTCTTTGAACCACGCGGATGCGGTCATCTTCGATCTGCGGGACAATCGCGGCGGCTCACCGGATATGGTTGCGTTGATTGCCGCCTACCTCTTTGATCATCCGGAGTACATGTACAATCCACGGGAAAGTCCGACGCAACGCTCCTGGACATCATCGCCTGTTCCAGGAAGCAGGCTGGCGGACAAGCCAGTCTACGTGGTGACCTCAGCCTCGACATTTTCCGGCGCAGAGCAGTTCTGCTACGACTTGAAGATGCTGAAACGCGCCACGCTGGTAGGTGAAACAACAGGTGGTGGCGCACATGCCGGGGTTTGGCATCGGATTGACGATCACTTCGGAATGGGCATTCCTGAAATAAGAGCGGTCAACCCCTTCTCAAAGGCCGATTGGGAGGGGACCGGCGTGGAGCCGGATGTAAAGGTGAAGGCCGCGAATGCGCTGGAGACAGCCGAGAAAATTGCCGTGAGCAAGCTGCAGAAGCCCTGAACACAGCTATGCCTTCATTCATGTCTCAAAGCTACAAGCGGGTACACTCCCGCCGCGCGCCGGGCGGGAATCCACGCGGACAATAGCGCCACGACTACTAAAATCCCGGTCACGGCGGCAAACGTGGAAGCGTCGGTTGGCGTAACCTCGAACAACAACTTTGAAAGCACGCGGGTAACCACTAACGCGCCAAGCGTGCCGATCAGCACGCCGCCGCCCGCCAGCAACAACGTGCGCCGCAGCACCATCCATAGAACATCCACCTCCGCGGCGCCCATCGCCATTCGGATTCCGATCTCGTGCGTCCTCTCCGCCACTGAACACGCAAGTACTCCATAGATACCGATAGATGCGAGCAGCAAAGCCATGATCGCAAATATTCCAAGCAAGCGCGTTTGAGATCGGGCCTCCGTGATCGTATCCGCGATGATGGCCTCCATGGTGGTGACCGACTGAGTTGGCAGTTCCCGATCCATTTTGTGGAGGACAGCACGGATTCCCGATGCCATCGTCATTGGGCTCTCCCTGGTTTGGACCACGAAACTCATGTGGCTGAGGAAGAACGGTTGGTTTATCTGAAGTAATGGCTGGTAGACACTCGCACAGGGTGTGGCAGTCAGGCTCTGCTGCCGTACATCGCTGACAACACCAACAATCGTAAGCCAGTCTCCCGGCTTCGGCCTGTCCTCCATTGAGATTCGTTTGCCGATGGCGTCCCCTCCGGGCCAGAGCCGGCGCGCCACGGATTCGCTGATAACCACCACGGCGGGCGCGGTTGAATTGTCGCGTTCGGTGAATTCGCGGCCGCTGTTCAAGCGGATTCCCATGGTGCGAAAGTAGCCTGCACTGACGTCGGGCTTGTCCACCAGGAAACCGCGCGGCAGATGGCGGCCATCTTCGAGTTGAAAGTCTCCGCGTACGTATTCGGGCCTTAAGGGGATCCAGTTCACGGCAGCAACAGCTTCTGTTCCCGGCAACACGGCGAGGTTTGCCAGCACGCGCTCATGCAGCGCACGCATTTGAGCGGCGGTGCGATACCGCGAGTCGGGCAAGTCGATGGTCGCGGCTAGAATATTCGCCGGCTGAAAGCCCGGATTTACCGAACGCATTCGCAGAAAACTCCTGACCAGCAGACCAGCGCCGGTGAGCAGGACCAGGGCCAAAGCAATTTCCGCCGTCACCAAAGCGCCGCGAAGTTTTTCGTGCCGCCCGGTGACATTTCGCCCTCCCTCGCTCGCCGCTTCCCGCAACTCGCGCCGGGTTACCTGCAAGGCGGGCGCGAGGCCAAAAACAAGGCCGGTGACGAGGGAGAGGCAGAACGTGAACGCAAGCACCCAGCCGTCGAGATGAACTTCACCGGCGCGCGGAATCGTTCCCGGCGGCAGAAGAGCCAACAGCACTCGAACCCCGGCGATGGACAACAGAACACCCAACATTCCTCCCATCAAGGAGAGCAGCGTACTTTCGGCGAGCAGCTGCCGTATCAATCGCCAGCGGCTCGCACCCAGCGCGGCCCGAACAGCAATCTCCTGTTGACGCGAGGCCCCTCGGATGAGCAAAAGATTGGCAAAATTCGCGCAAGCGATCAGAAAAACGAATGCGACGGCGCCAGCGAAAATCAGCAGCAGCTTTCGCACGTCAGCGGCGAACAGCTCTTTGAGAGGTAGAATGCGTGTAACGAAATCGTCCCGTTTCTCTCCTTCGCCAAGCGGTCGCCTGGCTGCAAAGGTCCGCAGTTCCGCTTGCGCCTGCTGCGGCAATACACCGGGTTTCAACCTCCCTATTACCGGCCGAACGAAGGAGTTCCCCGGGTTGAGCCGCACTTCCATTCGCTTCCACAACTCCGCCTCCTGAAATCTGAAAGTGGGAGGCATAACGCCGGCAACCGCGTAGCTCACGCCGTCGAGAGTTATCGCCTTACCGGCTATTGTGGGATCGCCGCCAAAACGGCTGTGCCATAGCCGATCGCTCAACATCACAACGTTAGGGTCGGCTTGTCCTTCGGGAAGGAAAGCGCGGCCGATCACCGGCTGCACACGCAATACGCGAAAGAAATCTGGCGTGACCGGCGAGGCACTCACCACCACGGCATCGCCAGAGCTGGTCAACGTGACAGGTTCTTTGCCGAAAGTAGCGATACTTTCAAAAACGTGGTCCTGGCGCTGGAACTCGACGTAGTCACGATCCGACATATAAGGGCCGGGAGGGATGTACGGGTTGTTCGTCGGCATATACGAAATCAAGAACAGGCGGCTGGATTCGGGGAACGGCAGGGGCTGGAGCAAAACGGCATTGACAATGGTGAAAACGGCCGTGTTGGCGCCAATACCCAGGGCCAGCACCATTGCAGCGATTAACGTGAATCCTGGCGTCTTGGACAGGATACGGAACGCGTAACCTGCATCTTGCAACAGGTCTTCAAGCCACTGAACCCGGCGCATATCGCGGCACTCCTCCTTACGTTGCTCCATTCCGTCCATTGCCCGCAGTGCGGCGTAGCGGGCCTCCGCCGGATTTTTGCCCATCGCGATTTCTTGCTCGATTTGTTGTGCGAGATGAAGCTGAAGTTCCTCGTCCAGTTCCCGCTCCATCCGGCTCCGGCGGAAGAGCGAGCGTAAGCGAAGAGGAATTGTGTTGAACCAGTGCTCCAGGCGCATGCGCAAGCCTCCTCTGTCCTCGATTACCGATAACAATATACACCCGCGTACCCTCGGTAAGCAAGGACAATTTGAATGTACATGCCGCGCCGGCTCACTCGTATCGCAAAGCTACCATCGGATCGACGCGCAACACTCGAATAGCAGGTGTTAAGGTAGCCAGCAGCGCAACCGCACCTAGCACGCCAATCACTGCCAGCAACGCCGTCGAATCTAGAGTGCTCAGGCCGGGAACAAGGAACAGCGCAAGTGGCTGCATCGCAAAAAAGGCTAAAGCGAAACCGGCAATAACGCCGCTCCCTACCAGAACCAGAGAATGCTGGCCGATCAGCCGTAAAAGGTCGGACGAGGTAGCTCCCAGCGCCATACGGAGCCCAATCTCCCGGGTGCGGCGAGAAACCGAATACAACAGGATTCCATAAAGGCCGATGGCCGCCAGCATGAGTCCGAGTATTCCCATGCTGCCCAGCATTACCGCCCCAGCCTGGCTTGGCAGCAACGCCAATCCAAGGGCGCGGCTCATTGGTTTGGCTTCGATGGCAGCCGTGGCATCGAGCCGCCCCAGCAGATCGGTGACGGGTCTTACATATGCCTCTGGCGAGCCGGCAGTACGAATGAGAAAATGCAAATTGACCGCCTCCCCGTACGCAAAATACGGTTCATATACGGCCAGCCGCTGCTTCTCACCTAGAGTGAAGTACTTGCTGTCCTTCACAACTCCTACGATGAGCTTGCTCTTCTCTTTCGGAAGATCAAGTGTGATGGTGCGACCCACTGCATCCGCATTGCCGAAAACAGCACGGGCAAAGCTCTCGTTCACGATGACTACCGGTTGCGAGCCTTTCCGGTCCGCCGCGGTAAACTCGCGTCCGCGCTCGATGGGAATACCAAGAGTGCGAAAGTAATCCGGACCTACGTTGTTGCATTCGAACTGTACAGGAATGGGCGCGGAGGAGCTATCCGTTCGAAGACGCGTTCCGGTCATGCAGTTGTCGTTCAAGGGAACATGGGTGGTGATGGCGGCCGACTCCACGCCTGGCAGAGCGCGCAATCGCTCCAGGCCCGAGCGCACGATTGATAGCTGTTTGACCTGATCGGGGTCGTTATACCTGTCGGGCACCAACCGCATATAAGCCCAAATCACGTGGTGGACATCGAAGCCCGGGTTCATGGAGGTGGCTCGCAGCAGGTTGTGTACGAATAGAAATCCAGTCGCCAACAACACAATGGAAACGGCAAGCTGGCCGGCAACCAGCACACTGCGCAGATTCCAAGTGCGAGCGGTCTGGCGCTCTTCCTGCTTCAGTGCGAGGTTCACGTCCCTTCTGGCCGCTTTGAGCGCGGGCAGCAAGCCGCACAGCAGCGCGCTGACAAACACAGTACACAGTGAATACCACAGCAGACGCCAATCAGGCGAAACCACAAGATGAATTGGGACGGGTACCGGCAGCGTGAGATTGTTGACGAGCTTGGCGCAGACGACATCGATCAGCAGCCCGGCCGCTAATCCCAGAGCGGAGAGCAATAAGCTCTCAGCCAGCAGATGACGGACGATTCGCCGGCGGCTTGCCCCAAGCGATAGACGAATAGCGAGTTCGTGCGAACGACTGGCGGCGCGCGCCAGCAATAACCCGGCTACATTCGTGCAGGCAATCAGTAGCACCAGGCCGACAACAATCATGAGCATCGCGAAAAACGCCGTCACCTGGCCCGGAATCTCTTGATTCAGGACGTCGAACCCTGTTACGCCCATGACCAATACCTGGTTCGCCCGCTTCCAGCCCTCCTTTGGATCAATCTGGTCGAGTTGCTCAAAGACACTTTTCAGGCGGGCGCGCGCAATAGGAATTGTCATGCCTTTGGGCATACGCGCGTAAAATTGGACGTCATCATTGTTGTGCGCGACCGGGATGTAAATATCAGGCGACAGGCTGAAGCCGGCAATCGAACGGTGGTTCGCCGGAAGCACGCCGGCGACGGAGTAGATTCGACCGTCCAAAATCAGTTTGCGGCCGAGAATCGCCGGGTCCCCGCCGAACGTGCCCCGCCAGACCCGGTCTGAGAGTACCGCAGTGGTTGTTTCACCGGGCGTAATGCCGCGACCTAGAAGAAACGGGCACTGGAGCGTGGCGAAATAGTCGTCGGTCACTACTCCCGCATAAAACCGGCTGGTTCGGTCGCCGTCTCGCCAGTTCACCTCGCGCTCGACATTTATACCCGCCATCCCATCAAAAATGTGCGCGTCTCGCAAGAATCTGTAGTCGGTGATTGACGACCCGCTGTTGCCGCCTTCCCATATGGCAATCATCGATGCGCTATCGCGGCAGGATGGCTGGCTGAACAGAAAGCTGGTAGTGATGCTGAAGATGGTTGTGTTCGCGCCGATTCCCAAGGCGAGGCAAAAGATAGCAGTGAGGGCGAAGCCAGGGTTGCGGCGGAAAGCGCGGCCCGCAAAGCACAGATCTGAGAAAATATCCTCCAACCACTGCACTTGCCATGCGCGAGATGTATCTTCAGCCGTTTTCAGCCGGGAGCCGAATTCGCGGCGCGCGCGCGTGATTGCTTCGGCGCGTGGTACACCGCCCTGTTCGAGTTCTTCCACGCGGCTATCCACATGAAACTGAATCTCATCTGCGAGTTCAGAATGAAAACGCGCGCGGCTGGCCAACCAGCATAACCGAAGCCAAAGTTCCCTCAAGAATTGCATTTAACCACTCCTCATGCGGTCTTCATCACAAGCTGGATGGCGGTTACCAGTTTGTTGAATTCACTAGCTTCGGCGGCAAGCTGCTTCTGGCCCTGGTTGCTGAGCCGATAGAAGCGCGCCTTCCTTTTCGTCTCCGAAGTTCCCCACTCGGCCCGAAGCCAGCCCTTGAGCAGCATGCGGTTCAAAGCTGGATACAACGAACCCTCTTCCACATCCAGTACATTGGCGGAACACTCTTTGATGCGCCGGGCGATTGCGTATCCATGGAGCGGACCAGCCGAGAGAGTGCGCAGGATCAGCAAATAAAGAGTGCCCGGCAATAGTTGGGGCGATTCGTCCGGCATTCGTAACCTATTCCGGACTATATATAGCCTGGACCAGGGAACGAAGTCAAGCGAGTTTTGCGATTTTCGATTTCAGTCGTAGCGCAGCGCGATAACCGGGTCAACCCGAGTCGCTCGGTAAACCGGCAACCAACAAGCGGCAGCCACTGCCAAGCCCAAAGCCGCCAGCGCTGCCAGGAAAGTCACCGGGTCGAACACGCCAGCCTGATAGGTCAGATCTGGCAGGTCAGGGGCCTTGACCAGAGTGGACAGCAGACCGGAAAGGCAGGCCGCGCCCAATAAACCGATCAACGTGCCCCGTGCCACGCAGCCTAGGCCCTCGCGCATGACGAGCCAGATAACGTCAAGGCGTTGGGCGCCGAGCGCCATATGAATTCCAATCACGCGAATTCTTTGAGCCACCAGGTACATCACAACGCCGTAGACGCCAATAGCGGCCAAAATCAAAGCGAGCAAGCCAAGCAAGAACGCCACCGTACCTGGAATATCTGTCATCAGCTTCTGAATCTGAACCGGGCCTTTCTCAAGGCTAATCAGATACGCGTGAGACGCGAGAGCGGGATTAACTTCTATCAAGGCTTGGCGCAAAGACGGCAAAGCCTCATCCGGCGAATGCCGCGTCCGCATCAACACCCATCCGCCTTCATCCGAGACAGGCTTCGGGAAATAAAGATAGTAGTTATCTACCTTCGAAAGAAACGTATTGCGAACGACCTTCGCAACTCCGATCACAGTGTAGGATGAACCGGGAATTGCGTTTCGCCATTGTGGGTTAACCGTTATGCGCCGTCCTAGCGGGTTCTGACCCGGCCAGTAGAATCGCGCTGCCGCTTCGCTCACCACCACTTCTGCGTCTCCTTGTTCCGCTTCTGCTTGAGAGAAACTTCTGCCCATTAAGATGGGAATTTCCAGCGTGCCAAAGTATCCGCCAGAGACCCTATTGAACCGGCACTTGAGTTGTTTGTGCTCTTCATTTTCGAATTGGCCGGCCCCAGTTCCCAGAAAGGGCGAACGATCAACCAGCGCAAGAGATATTACGTCAGGGAGCGATCGCGTCCGATCGAGAACCCGTTTGAGAGCCGTGCTGCGTTCGCCTGGGGACCCCTCAATCGTCGTCAGATCCATGCTCATTAGCAGAATCCTATCCAAACCAAACCCTGCGTCGGCGGATCGGGATCCCCAAGCGCCGCGAAACAACAGGCCTGCACCAGCCAGAAGTATGAAACAAGCCGCTATCTGTGTGGTAAGAAGTAGATGGCGCTGGCCCGATCGGAGGCCCTCGCTTTTCAACGATGAATTGAGGTCGGTCTGCGTAGAACCCAGAGCAGGCCAGATTCCCACCAGTGCCGCGGTCAGGATTGACAGCGCCAGAGTGTAAGCAAACACGCGCCAGTCGGGCGCAAAATTCAGTTGGAATCCCCCGAACACCTCATTGGAAATTTGATCGAGAGCGGTAAGAGCGGCAACTCGAATCCAATGGCATAGCAGAACCGATAGCCCAAAACCGATGGCGCCAGCAATAAGGCCAAGGACAAGACTCTCCGCACAGAGTTGCTGCACGATTTGGCGGCGGCTCGCGCCAATCGCTAAGCGCACTGCAATCTCCCGCTTGCGCGCCGCATTCCGAGACAGCGTCAAGTTGACCAGATTGACGCACCCGATCAGGAGAATTACGCCGACAGCTCCCATCAGGATCAGGCCGATTGTGCCGGTTCCCCGAAATCCTCCCATGTTTGTTTGAAAGGCCGTCGCGTTGACAGCCGTGAGCCAACTCTTCCCGCCATCTTTCGATATCTGAATCCCGCCTAGCTGGCGCAGTACGTTGGAGACTTGGTTGATAGCGACGCCAGGTCTGCGGCGTGCAAGCACATGCAAAGTCTGGGCCGTGCCGTCACGCACCCAATCGGCCCTGGCGAATACCCGCGATTGCGTTGCGATAGGGATCCAAAGGTCCGGCATATGCGGCGGCAAGTCGGTACCGTAGAAGCCTTTCGGAGCAACACCCAAAACCGTGAACCTCACGCCTCCCAAATTGATGACCTTGCCCAAAATTGTAGGGTCCGCATTCAGACGCCGGGTCCAGAACGTGTGACTCACAACCGCGCTCGCTTGTTCGTCGTTGTCGAGCGCACGTCCCGGACTGCATTTGATGCCCAAGACGCTAAAATAATCACCGGCCACGAATTGGGTTTTGATTCCTTCACGGATTCCAGAAGCCGGTGTAAGCGTACCGGGAATTGTTTGCGACGACGAGGTCGCGATGACGCTTGCCAGTGATCCCAGGCCGTTGCGCAGACGCTCGAACTCGGGGTACGAAACACTCGCCCGTTCGAGAGAGTTTCCCGACTCCCGAACCACACGGAGCAGTTCCTCCGGCGCCTCAACAGGCAACAATCTATAGGTCAGGGAGTCGTACAGAGTGAATACCGCCGTATTAATTCCTATTCCCAAACTCAACGTCAACAAGGAGACGACGCTAAAGCTCGGACTTTTTACCAAAACGCGGCAGGCGTGACGGAAGTCGCGGATCAGGTTCTCGATAAATGGAAAAGTCCAAAGCTCCCCGAGCTTCCTCCCGAATGCGGGTTGAATTGCCAAAATCGCGGTTACTCATTTCCCGATGGAATTTCAACTCCTCATCGAGATCACGTTCAAGTTGAGCGCGTTTGCGCAGCTTCAGAATAAATTTACGCATGTCTCAGTACCTTGCCGATGGCGATTGAGAGGCGATCCCAACCCGCCTGTTGCTCGCCTAATTGCTTCCTCCCTTGCTGAGTGATTCGGTAGTACTTCGCGCGCCTGTTATTCTCTGAAAGGCCCCACTCAGAGTTGATCGCTCCCGCGAGCTCCAGCCGATGCAAGGCAGGATAAAGCGAGCCCTCCTCCACTGTGAGGACATCATCGGAGAGCCTATGAATCACTTCGGCAATTCCGTAGCCATGCAAAGGCTTCCGCAAAACAGCGCGCAGAATCAGCAGATCTAGCGTCCCTTGTAAAAACTGTGGAGTTTGTCCGTATCCCATGCGCATCTAGGGGAATCATAAACTGATCTCCCCTTGCGCGTCAATGGGAAAATGATATTATTCTCCCTTGAAGAAACTGATCAGAAATCCTGCTTTTCTACTATGCGTGCAGCCAACGCGAGCATACCGAATGCAATTAACATGATGATCAGCAATCTTACCCATGGGAGTGGATCGGCCAGCAGCAGGTTTTGCTGAGGATCCCAGTGCATTGTTCCGAATTCACCCATGGTCCACATCAGATTCAGGCGGTAGGTCCGAAGGGCCTGCCAGTTCGAAATTAATACCTCCAGCATCAAGGCCACATAGCACGCTACCGGAGCCGTATATTCTCCGCCCAGAACCACGGAAAGCAAATAGGCCGCTGCAAAAATGGCGGTGCCGCAACCAAACCACAGAATGCTGAAATGCAGCGCTTCCGTGAATGGAAAATACTGCCGGACCAATAGCGACAAGGAGGGTATAAGGAGGGCTGGCAAGAAAGACAGAATACCCAGTTCAACCACGCCAATGGCAATCTGCGTTGCTGTCAGCCGCAGTCTACTGGCCGGCAGTGAAAGCGTGAAAATAACAGTACGGTGCCTTTGTTCCCGGCGTAAGCCTCCCAGACCGAGAAAGATTACAAGGATAGCGAACATCCCCTTGGCCGTTCCTGCGTAGATGATCTTGTAAATCTGCTCGTTGTAAGTGTGGCCGCGCAGACCTCGAAGGGGATAACCTACGCCCGACTGAATTTGATCGTGAAACAGAACAACAAATAAACAGAACCCGGTCAGGGTCAATGCAATGACCGCAAATCGCGTCCGGCTCTCTCGCCAAGCCTTGTACCAAAGCATCGTTGACTCCATCGCTCCTCCAACGGTCAAAAATCCTGTTGTCGCGCAATCCAGGCAGTCAGGGCCGTTAGACACACTGAAATGAATGTGAAGACCGCTAGCGCCGTCCAGGGAAGGGGACCAATCAGCAAAGATGCATTTGATTCGAAGTAGGGCATGCCAGTTCCGCTCATGATGTCGTGTATATCAAGGGGATAATGTTCCAGGAAGGGCAGATCGGCAATGACCGAATACTGCACCAAACCGAGAAAGGCGGCGACCGGCGCAGTGTACTCGCCGGCGAAAACGCTCGATGCCACGAACCCTATGACAAAGATGAATGCTCCTCCCATGGTCCAGAGAAGGGCAAATTGCAATGCCTGAGACCACGGATAGGATTGGCCCACCAGTAGAGAAAGTGCCGGAATGACAAGCGCGGGCAACAGTGATAGAACTGTTACTTCAAAGAGCCCAACAGCCGCCCGGAACCGAAACCAGACGCAAGCGGCTCACCGGAAGAGCCAATGTGAAACTGGCTGTGCCGTAATCCCGTTCCCGCAACAGGCCGCCAATGCCCAGCAGAAGGGTTAGCAACACAAATAATTCCCGGAGGTAGCCTTTGTACACGATTCTCCAAACGTATTCCAGGTAGGTGAGCGGTCTCTCGGAAATCGCGGAACCCTCGCGGTGGAACACCACGAAAGCAATACACAAGCCGGCGATTGTGACCGCGCTTAATAGGAATCGCACCTGGCTCTCCCGCCAGGCCTTGTACCAAAGCATCATGCTTCCTGCTTCACAGTCTCCAGGAAAACTTCACGCAGGCCAACGGGCTCTACGTCCAGGGAAACAGGTTCCATGCCGCGGACAAGTTCGACAATTGCATCGGCATTCTGGTTTGCAAGCAAAATGACTTGACGGCCGCTGGTTTGGATTTGCCGAATACCTTGGATGCGAAATCTTTCCGGCGGCTGCTGTTGCGTAAAACCCAGAGTGATGCGCCGGTAGTCTCGCCGCATGTCATCCAAAGAGAAGGCCATGACAAGCTTTCCGCGGTCAATAATACAGACGTTTTCTGCCACGCGCTCCACTTCAACAATTTGGTGTGAAGAGAAGAAGATTGTGGTGCCGTCGGCCGCCGCGGCCACCAGCGCTTGAAGGAGTTCCTCAATTGAGACAGGATCAAGGCCTTCGCTCGGTTCATCAAGGATCAAGAGCGCAGGACGGCGCGAAAGCGCCAGCAGCAGCGCGAGCTTGGTACGCATTCCTTTCGAAAGCGCTTTTACTTTCCGATCGAGCGGCAACTGATACTGCTTCAGTAGTTGTCGTTCTGCTTCCGGCCGCCAGTCCCGGTAAAAAGACTTCGTAAAGCGAATAAGTTGCTCGACTGTCATGTAAGCATATAGCTGCTTGTCTTCCCCGACGTAAGCGACATTTCTGCGTACTTCGCGGTTTGCTTTCGAATCGTCAATCGGCGCGCCAAGGATAGTCCCCGTACCAGCCGAGGGGCGTGTCATGCCCAGCAACATCTTGATTGTCGTGCTTTTCCCCGCGCCGTTGCGGCCAAGGAAACCAGTAATTCTCTGTCCGCTTACCCGGAGATTGAGAGAGTCGACGGCGTCAAACTTTCCATATCGCTTTGCCAGCTCGTGAGTTTCGATAATGCAGCGTGTGGACATCGCGACCTCCTTAACGGTTCTCCTCCGGCAATGCCGGGAAGAAAAGTTCGGCTTCGAACAACCTATGGATCTCCTCGTCAGACAGCCCTTCCTGCCGGAGGGATTCCACCAACTCCTGAACTCGATTTCCGGCAAGGCGAACCTTCTCCGCCCGGGATTTCGAGCCGCGCCGGGCCGATACGAATGCTCCCGAGCCATGCCGAAGTTCCAGCAGGCCCTCATGTTCAAGCTCAGAATAGGCTTTGGCCACAGTGTTATGGCTAACTACAAGCTCTTTCGCTAAAGTGCGTATTCCCGGCAGTTCGTCTCCGCGCTGAAGTACGCTTGTTTCGATAGCATGGCGAATTTGCTGCATCAATTGCAGATATAGCGGCTGCCCGGCGGATGGATTGAGCTTGAAAATCAAGATTGTACTGTACCACTGTTAGTGTACAGTGACCAACTGGACAAGTCAACGTCTTTTCGGATGTCGGTTGCAGTAAGATTTAACGGCTCTACTTTCGTTTGACGATTTAATTTGTTCTGCGATAGCATTGCCGAATCAATGCGACTTCCCGCAATTCTGATCGGTTCCGCCCTTCTTATGACTCAATCTGCCGGCGATTTGCAGTCGCTTCTAGAGAACCGCGTCGATACCGCAAAGAAAGCCGTGGGCATTGTCGCCGGTACGGTGGACGCAACCGGGACGCACATTTACACAGCCGGCAGAACTTCTATGAGTGGCGCTCAAAAGCCCGACGGCGACACGCTGTTTGAAATCGGCTCCATCACCAAAGTATTCACTTCCCTACTCCTCGCCGACATGATTGAGCGTGGCGAAGTGCGGGCGGACGATCCGGTTTCCAAGTACCTGCCGGAACACGCCGAAGTGCCCAGCCGCAATGGAAAGCAAATCACGCTTCTGAATCTGTCGATGCAGAACTCGGGATTGCCGCGCCTTCCGGAGAACCTGAAGCCAGCCGATCCCGCCAACCCGTACGCCGATTATGACGGACCCAAACTGCTGGCGTTCCTCGCGGGGTATAAGCTTACCCGCGATCCAGGCGAGAAGTATGAGTACTCGAATCTTGCAGTCGGTCTGCTCGGATTTGCACTGGCTCACCGCGCGGGAATGAGTTATGAGGAACTGCTTCGCCAGCGGATTTTTCAGCCGCTGCACATGGACAACTCCACAATATCTTTGTCTCCGGAACAGAGAAAGCGCTTTGCGCAGGGCTACGACAGCGAGTTGAAGCCCGTGAAGAATTGGGATTTGGACGCATTGGCGGGTGCAGGCGCGATTCGCTCGACAGCCGACGACATGCTCAAGTTTCTGGCGGCGAATGTGGGCCTGGTGGACTCGCCGTTGAAGGCGGCCATGGAGCGAACGCGTTCGGTCCGCGGTGAAACCGGCATGCCGCATGTGCAGATCGCGATGGCGTGGCACATCCAAACCGAATTTCCGCCCGACATCTATTGGCACAATGGCGGCACCGCCGGTTTTCGCACTTTTGCGGGTATGGACATTGCGGACAAGAAGGCAGTCGTCGTTCTGTGCAACACCTCCTTCGATATCGACAATATCGGCAGGCACGTGCTGAACGGCAAATATCCCGCACCCATGCTCGAGGAACGGCATGAGATAACGCTTGATCCGAAGATCTTGACCGATTATGAGGGCAGTTATCAGCTTGCTCCGCAATTCGCGATCAAATTCACTGCGCGTGATGGGCGTTTGTTCACTCAAGCCACCGGACAACCGGAATTCGAAGTCTTTGCGTCGAAGAAGGATGAATTCTTCCTAAAGGTTGTGGACGCGCAAGTCAGTTTCCAGCGGAGCGCCGATGGGAAAGTGACGGGAATGGTGCTGCACCAAAACGGGCGAGACCTTCTAGGGCCCCGTACGAAATAGAGGAGAGGTGGTGGCAGCCAAATGCGCGCACAAACTCGTTCTCGAAGATTGGCGTCTCTGTCCACACCCAGCTTTCGCGATCTCTCCAAAGAGGGTCTGTATCCTTCGTCACAATCACGTCAACCGGCAGATTATCGCAAGCCTCTTTGAGCGCACGCTCACCAGAGAATACCGGCCTGAGCTTTTCTAACACCGGCCCGCAATCGCGCAGGTCTCCGCCGAACACCGTCCCGCACGCGCGGTCGAAAGCCAGTGTACGGCGATCGGCGTATAGCCCCAAGAACGTATCCTGCAACTCGGGATCGGGGTTCGATTGAAGAATCGCGCGCTCACCCGTGTTCGCCCTCAGCCATTCGAAAGCCTCGCGGTTCGCATACGTTCTCCGGCCAATGTTCTCGTCCGGGCCAACCCAGGCGATCTTTGGAACGATGGCGGCCTCTGACAACAACGGAAAGAATCTAAGCAGGAACAGATCGTAACAAGTCCCCAGTGCGCCGATAGCAACCAGGATCTTTAATCCACGCGAGAACTTCGGAAGGTCCGCCGCCGCTATCAGCAGCATGAACTGCGCAATCAGAAAGCCGCGCCATCCCAGGTCGTTATTGCCAATCACGCCCGACTTGAAGAACGTGCAGACAATTACGCTCGAAGCCGTCATCGTGAATGCCGCCAACTGCTGACGCGTTTTCACTTTCTTAAACGTGACCCAGCCAACCACGAAAAAGAATCCCAATTCAAGAAAATAGTTCAACGGCAGCAGCAGAATATCGGCGGCCAGCGTCTGCCATCGCTGCAAACTCTTTGCGAGCAACTCCACCAGAATGAACGAGCGGAATTTCAGTTGCAGCAACGAACCGCCTGTACCAGGACCTCGCAAACTGCTCAGATAGGGCAGCGACAGTGACGCCGCCGTCCCCCCTGCCATTACCAGCATGGCTGTCTCCCGATACCATTTCTTAATCACGGTTATGCACGTCCAACACAGCAGGGAGATCGCAAAAACGAGGGCCACATAAATGCCCGATCCCACCGCTGTTGCGAAGGCTATACCGGCCAGAACACTCGAAGCCAGGCGATGTTCCCGATCCTGCCAGATCAGCAGAAAGCCAGTCAAACAGGCAATCAAGCTGGCCACGTAATGTGGTTCCCAAATCATGGAATAAACAAAGCCGTCAACCTGTTCGTTCCACCACTCCGCGGAAGGCGGCAGGATGCCGATCAGGTTCAGCCGCGCGAGGAGCAAGAGAACCAGCGCCGGGAAGAGATCGAGTCCGGTAACGGCCATCAGGCTAATACCGAGTCGCGCGCGTTCCAGCAGTCGGGTTGACCCCTGCTCACTGAAGAACCGCAGATAAAGCGCGACCACGCCGAACAGCCCGAGGCCGCACCAAATGGTCCCTCCTATAAGCGCGTGGCGCGGATTGATATACCCGCAGCCTAACCGCTGCACAATGGCACTCTGGATCAACCAGAAATAGTGATAGCGTAGGCCGACCGGGTGTCCAGGAAAGAAAAACGGATTCTGTGCAGGTATGCCAAACGCGCCGATGGAACTGGTAAAAGCCGTCCGAATCGCATAATCCAGGCTCGTCACCGAAAAGTAGAGTCGCTTGCCGATTTGCAGATCGACTAATGAGAAAACCGCGATAGCGACCCACGCCAGGAATAATCCAGCAAAAGGGGAAGAGATCTCCCTAAGAACCGCGGCTCCACGCCATCTGCGCGCTGCGTGAATCGAGACGCAGACAAAAATCGCAAGGTAAATCAGCACCGTCAAAGCGAGAGAAAAGGTAAGGGCGATGAGGTAGCTGAACACGGGGCCAGCGGCGATGGACAGAGTCAGGCTTAAAGCCAGCCTGCACAGGGGAGTGCGATGGCGGAACTGGACAACATTCAAGAGCCATCCCGCTGCGTAACCCGGTGGCAGCGCCACCACCGCAAAAAGAAAAAAGGAAATGAGGATTCCGGCGCAATCCGAGAGCATGTACCGGTGTGTCGTCATTGCGGCGGAGTAAACCTAGTAATGGGTGGGCAACCGAGCTGTTCTTTCTCTTTAACGTTTTGAGGGCTTGGATATCATCACATCGAGTGAACGCGGCAAAATCCGTCGGATTAATCGTAGCTTTTCTCTGCTCTCAAAACGTCTTCGCGCAGTCAATCGACCAATCGGTCGATAAGGAGCCTGCCGCTGTCGTCGAGCTTGGAGGGGCTCCCGGCTGGAATCTCAAAGACGGCGGATGGAGCTTCGGCCCCACCGTAGCGGTTGAGGTTACGCCGATAGAGAATTGGTTGGAACTTGAGATGGGCGTTACTGCCGCTTTCGGCCATCACTCGACAGAATGGGATACGGACCTTCTGTTCAAGAAGCCTTGGACCCTCTCCAAAAAAGTGGAGTTTATGTTTGGGGTTGGTCCGGAGTGGATTCATTCGAGGGGTTACGGGATAACGACGAACTCCTTGGGCGGCGAGGTCGTTCTGGATTTTATGTTCTGGCCCTCCGGGAAGCATAGATTCGGCTGGTACCTGGAACCGGGCTATGAGTACAACTTTGGGCAAGGACATGAGCAATCCATTGGCATAAGCGGTGGCCTACTGATCGCGATTCCGTGAGGCTGGCATCCGCAACTGGACTGGCGAGTGCTCGCCTTTGCGGGCGCCGTAGCGATCGTAGGTCCATCCCGAGCTATTTTTCGACGGTCTCTGGCTTGTCGTCGCGGCTCTTGCGATGGGTACAATTGCTCGATGTCACGGGCGCCGCCCATGACCCCACCTCCGCAGCAGTCACGGCCCTAATGGTAACGGGTACGTCTGGTCTAATGGGTCCGACAGGCCGCTTTCTCAAGCACTAAGCGCCTCTAACACGGCTTTTCTATTCTTGGCGATCACCGCCAAATAGGCCCGCGTCGTCGCATCGGGTTTTCTCCGTCCTTGTTCCCATTCCTGTAGTGTTCTCGGATTAATGCAAAACGCTAGAGCGAACTCGGCTTGCGACATCCGTGCCTCTTTGCGAATTTGTGTCACATCCACTTCGTCCGGCAACACCACCCGCCGCATGCGTAAGTTTTTTTCTCCTCTGGCATGTGCCAAAATCTCCCTGGCGCTCTCCTCCAACGCCAGTCCCAAATGCGTCCTTTCGCGCTCACGTCTCTTTCCCCGGCCGCGTCTCGCCCAGCGCGCCGGAAAGAATGTCGTTGAGCCATCCATCGAACCGGACCCCGGCCGCGGTGCTGACACTTTCATAGTTCCAAAACCAACCTCAAACCCGCATCAACTGTACCTTGCAGCCGCGCCGCCAAGGTGCCTACGTGCTCAGCCAAAAAAGCTCGATCCAGCGTAATCACTTGCGACACATTTACTACCGCGTCGCGAGGCAGCCCCGACGCACGCGCTTCCAACAGAACGTTTCCCGGCGCCTGGGCCAACCCTAAATTGCTTGTAATCACGGCAACCATGACGGTCTGAATGCGGCTGCGGTTGAAGTGATCCGCCTGGATGATCAGCACCGGTCGCCGGAAACCCGGTTCGGAGCGTCGCGGCTCGGGAAGATCTGCCCACCATATCTCGCCGCGCCGAATCTCGCTCGCCGTCTCTACCAGGCGTCGTCTCCAAGTGTCTTCAGTTGCGCTCTATGCAACGCCGGATCAAGCTTCGCAACCTCTCTTGAATAGACTTCGTTTAGCCGCTCCGTAACGGCATCCGTCCGCTGTCGCTCCAAGAAGTCGGCAATTGCTTTGGAATAAAGCTGACTCCTCGACACTCGTAACCTGCTTGCGGCTGCTTCCGCTTCACGGAACAATTCGTCTGGCAGTGAAACTGCTGTCTTCACGATTCGAGTACAACTCAGGTTATACCGTCTCGCACGACTTCAGAACGGCTCCATCACCGCCCGAATCGGTAAACCAGCGTACGTTTTCCCTTCGATTTGTACCCGGGAATTCCCCTTCGTTACATCTCTCTTGAAATGCACGATCAGGCTATGCCCCGGAAAACCTGTAACCATCTCAATCGATGCCATCAGAATGCCTTTGGAATCTCTCATAACCGGCTCGTTTCCCATTTTCAGAGTAGTTGGGTCAACCGCCTTCGCGTCACAATCGGCACTGCTGACAATCGTAACGGGAAATGTCCCATCCAAACCTTCCCGATTGGTAAGGGGGAACGCCCTAAAGGGAACAACCATTTGGATGACCGCTATCGAAGAGCTGTGCATCACTGGCGCATATGCCATGCTTCCGTCGCGGGTGAACGCAAGTTTGCCCGGCGATAGAATCGGCAGCGACGCCACCATTTTAAGATCTGTTGGGGAAATAAAAATAAGCCGTTCGCCGGTCGCCAGAATCGCAAATTGACCGTCTTGCGAGAAAACCACCCGCCCGGGATGTGTGCCCCTGATACCAATGCTTCGAACGTACTTCTTCCTGTCTATATCGATCACATTCAAAATGCCGCCGGGCACGAAAGGGCATCCAACATGATCGTATTGCGGGGAATCGCACGCATCGCCGCCGTCCTCAAGCAACTCGGAACCATCCGGCGCGATAGCCATAAAGCCGCCCACATTGGCGAACCCCTTAATTGCCCCCATGAAACGGTCGGTCGATGTATCGAAATAGCCAATTGCGTCATGCCCCGCCGACCCGCCTGGACCTCCTCCCTGGTAGCTCACATATAGGTATCTCCCGTCAGAAGTTAGCGCAAGCGCCTGAACATAAATCGTCTTTGAGACGACACTCCATTCCTCCGTTTTGAGGTCGAGTTTTCCAATCCCCAAGAACCCCATGGCCAAATAGGCGCTCTTGCCATCAGGCGTCACCGCCAGCCCAAGGACAGAATCATGGATACCGGCAACTCGGTGCGCGGTATTTGTCACGGTGTCGATGACGCTCACGCCTCCGCTCAAATGCGCGACATAAAGGTCTCCGCCATCCGGGCTCGACGCCAGCGAGATGGGCTGCGAACCAACGGCGATCCTTTTCGTTACCGCACCAAGCGCCGTGTCCACTATCGATACCGACTGATTCAGAAACTCCGCAACATATAAGCGCTTGCCATCCGGGCTTAGCAAGACATCCATCGGCTCGGCCCCTACCTGGAGCGATCGAAGGATTCGAGGAATTCCCACGCCGTCAGGCGAATCGATTACGCTGAGTGCAGCGTTTCGTCCATCACCAGTTCCACTGTGAGCCTGCCAACGATTGAGATAGAAGGCCGCGGCTGAGAGTGTAAGTCCTGTCACAAATGCGGCGCCTACCAGGTACCACATTAGAGCGCCGCGATTTATTTCCTTCTTCGCCGCAGTCCGATGCTGTTCCCGTAATTCAGGCGCAGGTATTTGCGGGGCACCATCTAAGCTGTCCGGTACCGCCTCTCCAGCCAGAAAACAGTAACCTCGGCCATGGACGTTCTTAATAAACTCGTTGCCATCCTGTCTCTCGCCCAGCTTCTTGCGGAGCGAACGAATGTGCTGAAAAAGATTGCTCTGCTCAACTCTTACATCCGGCCAGAGCCTTGTATACAAATCTTCCTTCGTTACAAGCGGCCCTCCGATTCGAGAAAGAATTGCAACATCTCGAACTCCTTGCCAGTGAGTGGGAGTAACTCCTTATCTCGATACAGACATCGCTCGACCGCATCGAGGCGGTAGCGGTCAAAGTAGAACTCCTTTAGAGTGTGCGGCATGGCAGTCTTCAGAATTCCTTCAGCAAAATTCTAGAAAATTCTACCTCGACACAGACTGGCATCGGCGGTACTAAGTATACGCCGGGAGGGATAACGCATTTCACTATCCTAGTCGCGAGTCGGGGTTGCTAACTGCTTGTTGATCGGAGAACTCGATGCCGGCCATTCCTTCACAGTGCGGAATTAGAGTCCAACTCGAATAAGTTGGGTCGGATTCGGAAACGGAAGCTTATATGCGTACAAAACATTCACCAAAAACGACGAGCTTGCTGGCGTTGGGTTTTCTGGCCTTAGCGGGTTCAACAGTAGTGGCTCAGACGACATCCTTTCGCGATGATTTTTCCAGCACCACTCTAGATCCAGCTTGGACTGTGCAGTCGGGAATTGGCTCATATTCGTTGACAGCTAATCCTGGCTATCTGCGCTATTCGCTGGGCGGCAGCACAAATCCGAGTGACGATCCCGCACTCTGGATCTACCGGCCATTTTCCGGGACAAGCTGGACACTCGAATCCAGAGTGTCCTATAACTTGCCATACGGCAATGGCCGTCAGTTTTTTCTTCGTGTTCCGCTGGGCGATGTGTCCCAAAGGCACGCAAATGAAGTGCTCTGGTGGCGTACTTCCGACCAGGCTGGCGGGGTCGCCGCGAATTGCTGCACATACGTAACCGTCTTTGACGGTAGCAATCCTACGAATTTTGGCCCTTTTAACACTGATGCTGCAGATACATATGTAGTTCGAATTCATCGAGCTGGGCAGGCCTTCACGGTCTCGATGAGTCCGGATGGGTCCACTTGGACGACAGTGGCCCAATATACCTTTGTAACCTCCCTCGGTACATCGCAAAATGTGATGCTCACCGGCGCGAATTACGCGGGAACGGGCTACGCGGACTACGACTATGTGTCGGTTCAAAGCCCCGGAGTGTTTGTCCCCGTTTCGCCTTGCCGCGTCGCCGATACCCGCAACCCGACGGGCACGTTTGGCGGTCCCAGTATGACGGGGCCATCGTCACGGGATTTTCCGATTCCGAGCGGTGCCTGCGGCATTCCCGCCGGCGCCTTGGCGTACTCGCTGAACGTCACAGTGGTTCCGAAAGGGAAGTTGGGTTACTTATCGCTGTGGCCAAGCGGAGAACCGCAACCGTTTGTCTCGACGCTGAACTCCTTCCAAGGCTACGTCGTGGCGAATGCGGCCATCGTCCCCGCCGGAGCGGGCGGTGCCATTAGTGTGTTCGTCACTGACACGACCGATGTCATCTTAGACATCAACGGCTACTTCGTGCCGCTGTCGCAGTAACCAGATGCGAGCGCCCCTTGAGTTCTCGCATCTTCGAGCGAGCCGATACGGGCTAATGAGGCCACACGCATTTTGGTGAGCAAACGTGGACTCCGCTTTTGCGGTCGCCTCGGTCATCGGAAGCAGTATTGGTACGCGAATTGGTGAAAAGGTGCCGGATCACGCTGACTTTAGTCCCGACCTCGCGTGTGTTCGGCAGGTTCTTTCCACCCAAAGGCTGCGGATCACCCTTTTCATCCACGCGTAGCAACATCTCCATCATAAAATGTTTCGGTAATTGGTAAACTAAACCGCAAGGGCAGAAAGCATGGAACGGAAGGAACTTCGAGCGGTCCAAAGAGTTCCTGTTCGGAATACCAATGTTTTATTCTGTATGAATGGCATGAAACCAAAGCTAAAGGAACCTGGGGAAAAGCCGATACCAGCCGTAGTGGAGAGTTCTCGCCTGAATGATGCCCCAATGCTCTTTCCGTACATGAGCCTTAACCCATGGCACGCATCCAGCAAGCGGAACAGCACCTCCGGAAACACCGGCAGCGAATTAACAACTCTTGAGCTCTGCGCGGGTGCCGGTGGCCAAGCTCTCGGCTTTGAACAGGCTGGAATCGGCCACGCCGGTCTTGTCGAACTAGACCGCCATGCCTGCGCAACGCTGCGCTTGAACCGGCCAAATTGGCATGTCATTGAACAGGATCTGAATACGTTCAGCGGCGCACAGTTTAAAGGCGTGGATATTATTTCAGGTGGCCTCCCCTGTCCGCCGTTTTCGATCGCGGGCAAGCAACTCGGCACCAAGGATGAGCGTAATCTTTTCCCGGTCATGATCCGACTCGTTGACGAAATCCGCCCACGGGCCGTCATCATCGAGAACGTTCGCGGCATATTGGACGCGGTCTTTGAGGATTATCGCCACTACGTCGGTGCCGAACTGCGAAAGCTTGGCTATGAACCCGGCTGGAAGCTGATGAACGCCTCCGATTTTGGTGTTCCTCAATTGCGCCCCAGAGTTGTTTTCATCGCTTTACGAAAAGAGTTTTCAGAACACTTTGCGTGGCCTGCGCAATCCGGCGGAAAGCCCAATACAGTGGGACAAGTTTTATGCGACCTGATGGCTGCAAATGGATGGAAAGGGGCTAAAATATGGAGAAAAACAGCCAACGAAATCGCCCCCACCGTCGTTGGAGGATCTCATAAGCATGGCGGCCCCGACCTCGGACCCACACGGGCGCGTCGCGCTTGGGCCGCCCTTGGCGTCGATGGTCTTGGTATTGCAAATGATGCTCCGGAAGCTGAGTTTGTCGGCATGCCGCGCTTGACGGTTCGCATGGTCGCAAGGCTCCAGGGATTTCCGGACGCATGGCATTTCAGCGGTGGAAAAACCGCCGCATACCGGCAGGTCGGAAACGCATTTCCACCGCCCTTTGCACAGGGCGTGGCCGAGAGCGTCAAAGCATGCCTGTCTGCTTCGACCTCCGTCAGGATCGCTGGGTGAGCTCAAGTCCGGTCGAGGCCCTGTTCGTAACGGCCAGACGTCGCTTCCACTCGGTACTGAAAGATAAGGTTCTGCGGCTCGATAAGGGGGTTTTGAGCAACGCCGATAAAGGCAACAAAGCCAGCAAAGAAATCGCCCTTGGCATCGCGAACAAAATCGGTCTTGAAACGCCGGGCGTAAAACTCAAAGGCCAAACGGCCGGCAATGAATTCGAGATTGCCGCAGCCAGGTTTGTACGTGAAACTTTCCTTGATCTCCAACACCTTCGTCCTGGCGTTTGGGAGATTCAAAAAATAGGCGAGAAGGCTAAAGATACTGAAAAGGCGCTCAAGAAAAAAGACCTGGCCAAAGATTTCGGCAAACTCATTAACATAGCTCGCTTTGAGCAATACCGCCACCTCGTTGCTATAGCCAAAGCCGCCAGCGAAAACACTGAACTAGCGGCTTCTCTCGGAAACGATTACATCATCAAACCGGATATCGTGGTCTTCCGCGAACTCGTGGATGACGAGGAAATCAACAAAGATAAAACGCTCGTGGACGGCACTGTAGCCCTACGATCCAGCCTTCGTAAGACAAACGGCGGAGCGCCCCTGCTTCACGCGAGCATCTCGTGCAAACTGACCATCCGTAGCGACCGCTCGCAAAATTCCCGCTCAGAAGCCCTCAACCTGATCCGCAACCGCCGTGGCAAGCTCCCTCATATCGTTGTCGTTACAGGTGAGCCTTTGCCAAGCCGCCTATCATCCATCGCCTTAGGCGGAGGAGACATCGACTGCGTCTATCATTTCGCACTCCCGGAATTGCTGGACACGGTGAAAGAATTGAACCTGCCCGATTCAGAGGAAGCGCTTAAGATCATGGTTGACGGGAAACGTTTGAAGGACATTTCCGATCTTCCGCTTGATCTCGCCATTTGACTGACCTGCTCACACCGCAGCGCCGCTCCGAAAACATGCGCCGGATCCGGGCCAAAGACACCGCGCCCGAAATCGCCGTGCGCCGTCTCGTTCATTCCAGGGGTTTCCGCTACCGGCTTCACGTCTCATCCCTTCCGGGCAAACCGGATCTTGTCTTCGCGCGCTTGAGAAAAATCGTCGAAGTGCGAGGCTGCTTCTGGCACCAGCATCAAGGTTGCCTCGAATCCCACATCCCGAAATCGCGTGCGAACTATTGGTTGCCTAAACTCCTACGCAACCAGCAGCGCGACCGCAAGAATATCCGGGCGCTCCGATTATTGGGCTATCGCGTTCTAATCGTATGGGAGTGCGAAACCAAGAATGAATCCCGTCTCGCGCTTAAGCTTAACAAGTTTCTGAATCATTAACACTGATCGACCAGTCGAATGGTCTAGAGGCTTTTTCAAGCACTAAGTGCCTCCAACACCGCTTTCCTATTCTTGGCGATCACCGCCAGATAAGCCCGCGTCGTCGCATCGGGTTTTCTCCGCCCTTGTTCCCATTCCTGTAGTGTTCTCGGATTGATACAAAACGCTCCAGCGAACTCGGCTTGCGACATACGTGCCTCTTTGCGAATTCGTGTCACGTCCACTTCGTCCGGTAACACCACCCGCCGCACCCGTAAATGTTTTTCTCCTCTGGCGTGCGCCAAAATCTCCCTGGCACTCTCCTCCAGCGCCAGTCCCAACGGCGTCCTTTTTGCGCTCACTTTGCTCGGCTTGCGTTTAGTCATATCAATCGTCTTCCTTTGAATTCCTGTTTGATCTCCGCAGCTAGTTTCACCAGCAGATTCCGATCAGCCCCTGAAAGAGTAGTCTTCCCTGACTTCGCATAAATCGCCGCCATGTAGATTCGTCCCGGTTCGGCTACGAAATAATAGATCACTCGAAAGCCCCCGCTCTTTCCGCGGCCGGGCCGCGCCCAGCGTGCCTTTCGAAAACCGCCTGCGCCGGCAATAACCGGATGAGCCTCTGGCGCACTTGCAATAAAGAACTCCATTGCGGTCCGCTCCTCATCCTCCATAAGGGCTGACACCTGAGCTTCTTACCCGGACAGGCTGACAACTTCAGCTATCACTCTCTCTACTATACGTCATCGCCGTACCGGTCATCGCCATAAGCCACGATCTGTCTCGATGATCAGCACCGGTCGCCGGAAACCCGGTTCGGAGCGTCGCGGCTCGGGAAGATCTGCCCACCATATCTCGCCGCGCCGAATCTCGCTCGCCGTCTCTACCAGGCATCGTCTCCAAGTGTCTTCAGTTGCGCTCTATGCAACGCCGGATCAAGCTTGGCAACCTCTCTTGAATAGACTTCATTTAGCCGATCCGTAATGGCATCCGTCCGCTGTCGCTCCAAGAAGTCGGCAATTGCTTTGGAATAAAGCTGACTCCTCGAAACTCGTAACCTGCTTGCGGCTGCTTCCGCTTCACGGAACAATTCGTTCGGCAGTGAAACTGCTGTCTTCACTGGTTTGAGTATAACTCAGGTTATACCGCCTCGCGCTAAACGGCTGAATTACAAATAGATGCGCTTTTTCTCCCTCAAACAAGCCCATTTCTATTCGCTGGAACCTACAAGAAGCCGCGAACAATTCTTCATTAACCCACGGAAATCTTCCGAAAATCGTCCGAAAGGAGCATGACCAGAGAACTAGGCGTTAACCTTCCCGCCCAACCCGGCCTGCTTAGCATCAACTTCAATCTCCCCAGCCCGGAACCGCCCATCTTCAACCCGCGCAATCCCTTCCCGCGTGTGAATCTCGCCCCGCAATGTCACCAGATCGACAACCCACACGTAGGCCACGCCCAATGCCAGAGACTCCTCAAGCTTCAGGCGCAGTTCCAAAGCCGAATCATCCGGCGAAAGTACTTCTACACAAAGAAAAGGCGGCTGCGTAAACACCTCCTCATCCGGTTCGCCCAAGGTGACGCAGACATCGGCAACACGATAACGCGCTGGGTCCGCCTTGGTTCGAAGGCGCTGCTCCACCCACACTTCATAACCCAGCGGCTCCCCAATCGCGCATAGCGTCCGAGTTAAAAACGTCTGCATTTTACTGTGCGTTTTTTGCGGCGCGGCGCGTTGAACAATCCTTCCTTCGACGTACTCAGCGTCAGGTTCAAAGCTCGACCGCAGATACTCGCTCGCGCTTATTAAGTGCGTGGTCGCCATGGCATCAATTCTATCCTGAAAGCGTAACAGTGCCACCCACCCCAAAACCCGCGGTCACCGTCGGCCGAAATATTTCCAATTCCCCGCAACCCATTCATAGCCATCTACTTACCTCCACCCACCCTACCTCCGATTCCGCAATCTCGAAACGATCTCCATTCTATCCTTACATCGGACCCGCAGTGTATGAAACGCTTCTCCCCATCGCGTCACTATCTCATTTCCACAATGCTCTCTCAAACTCAACTCGGCCGCCAGATCGGCACCCTCCGTCCGCCGCCCGCCGGACCCATTTATTCCCCACTTCCTCCTATATATATTTATAGGCGGGAAATACCCCCTCTCTCCGCGCCGAAAAATGCTGCCTCTTTCCTGCTTCCCAGGCGCTCAGCCCCCTTCGCCCGCCGAAACGGCTCCAGCGCTAAACCCGCGTCAATTCAAAACAAATGGTCGGGAACTCCGAATAGCGTCCTGAAAACCCCTTCCAAAATCCGTTTTGGCCTCCCGTTAACCGCTTTCTCGCCCATCGCCCGTCCAATGTGCGGTATGTTAATTTCTACCCAGGTGCAAGGAGTATTCACATGGCAGGCCGAAAAGGCCCCACAAAGAAGCGCGCGCCGAAAGGGAGTGCTATGAATTCTGGCGACGATCCCAAAACCCCGCCGCAGCCGCCTATCGATCCGGCGTCCACCACGCAGCCGGCCGCCGCATTGACCGGCGGCGGACAGAAACAGCAGCGCGAGGAAATCAAGCTCGACATGATGCGCTCCATCGTCACTGAGCCGCTTCTCTCGCAAGTCACCGCTGCCATTAACATCGAGAAGAATCCCGACAAGCGCTTCGACATCATCATTTCGCTCAACGAACTCTTTCCCAATGGTGTCGATGGCGCAATGCGCTGGGTAACGCAGCGCGCCGCCGATTGGAAAATCAACTACTACGAACTCGCGCCCTATCTCTTCGCCTGTCTAACCGCTGGTCAAATCCTCAGCCTCGCCCAGGAAGCGCGCGCCCTCACCGCTCAATATGGCCGCTCCGGCAGCGTCGTTTATCGCATTTGGGAAGACCAGGCCATCAGCACCACTCTCACCCGCTCGCTCATCACCGTTAAAGCCGATGCCGCCCAGCGCGCCTTCCAGGCTTTCGGCGAGGGCATTGTCTGGGCCGTCGTCGATTCCGGTATTCAGGCCGATCATCCGCACTTCAAAACCACTCAGCCTCAGTTCCTCTCCGACGATGTTCTCCGTCCTGTGGTTCATCGCGATTTCACGCCCGATGGCCGCATTACCCATGCTCCCGCTGCTCCTCCCGATCCCAACGCTCTGCCCGTCTCCGATCCCACCGCCCTCCTCGACCGTTTCGGTCATGGCACTCACGTGGCCGGTATCATCGCCGGCTGCTGGACCTCGTCCGATCCCAAGGGCGAAGCTGTCGTTGGAACCGAAATGCGCGATGAACTGACCGACAAGCCTCTCCCGCAGCGTGTCGAGGTTCTGACTTCTATTTCCGGCGTAGCTCCCAAAGCCAAGCTCTTAAGCCTGAAAGTCATCGCCGACATCACCGGTCCCGATTCCGCGAAACAAACTCCCGGCCAAGGTAAAGTCAGTTGGGTCCTCATGGCAATCGATCAGATTCAGAAGTGGAATCAATACGGTAAGCGCATCCTGGTCCACGGTGCCAACATGAGCCTCGGCTACGATTTCGATCCGCGCTGGTTCGCCTGCGGCCAAAGCCCGTTGTGCGTTGAGGTCGATCGCTTGGTTCGCAGCGGTGTTTCGGTGGTCGTCTCCGCCGGTAATGGCGGCTATACGTCGGTCGTTACAGCCAGCAATCAAATCCAATCGCGCTATACCGATCTCAGCATTACCGATCCTGGCAATTCCGATCTCGCAGTCACCGTCGGCTCAACCCATCGCGAGAAACCTCACACCTACGGAGTCTCTTATTTCTCCTCGCGCGGGCCCACCGGCGACGGCCGCGTGAAGCCCGATCTGCTGGCTCCCGGTGAACGCATCATCTCCTGCGCCGCTGGTCTCGAAAAGCTGAAATACCGTTCCCAAGATGCCGCCGGTAAAGATCTGTCCGACGTCCTTTATTGCGAGCAAACCGGTACCAGCATGGCCGCGCCCCACGTTTCGGGAGCTATTGCTGCGTTTCTCTCGGTTCGCTCCGAATTTATCGGTGAGCCCTCGAAAGTCAAAGAAATTTTCACGTCGAACGCCATTGATCTCCGCCGCGAACCAAATTTTCAAGGCGCCGGCTTGATGGATCTTATGAAAGTGTTGCAAGCTGTATAGAATGCCCGTTTGGAGGAACCATGCAATCGGTTAGTGGTTTTGATTTTTTTCCGCTCAATATCGACGAGAACGGCAAACTGACGAACAGCGCTGAGCTGGACGATCTGAAAGGTCGCGCGGATACGGCGGCCGATTTGATTATCTTCGGGCACGGCTTCCGCAATAGCGTTGACGATGCCAATCAAATCTATTTCACTTTTCTTAAGAACTTCCGCGCCCATTTCGCGCGCCCTGAGTTTGCCGGCTTCGGTACGCGCGATTTCATAGCGGCGGGCGTTTACTGGCCCTCTAAGTCGCTCCCGGAGAGCTTCGGAGCCGCTGAAGGCTCCGTCCAATCGGCCGATGAGACGGCCCCGCTTAAGGCCGCCCTGGCCGGCAAACTAGAAGATCTCAAAACCGTTTGTCCCACTCACTCCGGTCAGCTTGATCGAGCCATTGAGTTGCTTTCCAACATCGAGGACGATGGCACCGCCCAAAACCAGTTCACCGAATTGGTTCTCTCTTTGACCGACGGCAGCGAGCTCGATGTAACCGAGGGCTTGCCCAAAATCCGCAGCCAGGAGGGTACGGTGATCCTCCAGAAGCTCAGCGCGCCCATCGTCCTCACCGCGCCCGCCGATTCAGTCGGCGACGGAGGCGTTCAATCCATGGATGACGTCGGTTTTGCGGGAGGTGCCGGAGGTGCTCAATCCATCGGCTCCATGTTTGGCTCAATCTTGAATGGCGTGGAAAAATTCCTGAACGGGACAACCTGGTGGGTCATGAAGAACCGCGCTGGCATTGTCGGCGCTAATGGCGTTGCTCAAGCCGTGCGTGCGTTGAAAACGGCCAAGCCCGGATTGCGCATTCACCTCGTCGGCCATAGCCTCGGTGGCCGCATGATGGCCGCCTGTGCCAAATCGCTGGCCCAAGATCCGCTGATTCAACCCGATTCGGTAACCCTCCTTGAAGCCGCCTTCTCGCATTACGGCCTCAGCCCGAATAACGGCAATGGCGTGCCGGGCTTTTTCCGCGACGTTATTGCCAAACAAGTCGTAAAAGGTCCATTCTTGGCCACCTTCTCGGCTCAGGACGAAGCGGTTGGTGGCGATTACGCTCTGGCCTCCCGAGTGGCCGACGATAACACTAAGGCCGTCGGAGATGCTAATGACCCGTTTGGCGGAATCGGCCGCAACGGTGCTCAGAAAACAACCGAGTGCCAGTTCCTGAAGCTGCAATCCGCGGGCGCTCCCTACCAGCCGTTCAAACTGGGCATCGTGAACTGTCTCGACGGTTCCGGCGGCCGTATCAAAAACCACGGAGACGTCACTAACCCCGACGTCACTTATGTCTTCTCTTGTTCCGTCGCCGCTACCCAACCCGCCGCAGCCGCTCAGGGAGGAACCTAGCCCCGGTTAATGAACGTGAACATGCGTCCCTAACGGGTTCAAATCCGCCGCGCGGCGTTCAAATTTGTGAGCTTTCCGGCTAAGCCCGGCAGCCTGGTAAATCGCCGCTGCCTTCGAAAATATATTGGCATCTTGCACGCCAGAGGCAATCGCTTCATCCATGCGCGCCACCGCCTCCGGATGTTCTCCGGCCTTGTGCAGAGCCCAGGCTAGTGCAGCCTGTGTGTTGAAGTTATTCCGTAGCGCGATATCTTTTCGCGCCCAATAGAGTGCCTCAGTCGCGCTGACGACGTCCGTCAAATGATGGTAATAGTGGACCTCGCCACGATCCGCCGATTCCATGAAGTCTGCCTTGGCGTTTGCCAGGTAAGCTTCGGCGCGTGCGTCGTCGCCGAGTGCTCGATACATCTCGCCGGCCTTCTGCTTGAGTTCCGGCTTGTCAACCTGCGTCAGCAGGCGTTCGTAAATCGCCGCCGCTGCGGAGTGTTTCTCCTGTGCGGCCAGCATATCGCCCATGTGTTCATCTACCAGCCAGTGGCCTGTATAGGCGCGGTTGGCACGCTCGTAGTGACGGAGCGCCGTGTCCACATCGCCGCGTGCTAGCCGGAGTTGTCCCCGCTGCAGCTGCACCCAGCTGTAAGACCGCATCTCCTTGGCCGTAATCTCGTCCTCGGCTTTGAGGAACAACCGGTCGGCTGCGGCCGCATCCCCCAGCTTCAATTCAATATGCGCCAGCCGGGCAAACGTATCCCAGGCGGGGTCCTCTGCCGCCAGGTCTTCAAGCGCTTTTCGGGCCTCTGCGTAGCGGCCCTCCTGAAATGAAATCTCCGCTAATAGAGTACGCCCCTCCGCGCGGCTGCTAAGTGCCGGAGCCATTGCCAGATCGCGCTTGGTCTCGCGAAGCCGGTGCAGCTTGAAGTCCAGATTGGCCTTCAGGAGGCAAAAATCCTCCGCTGGCCCCACCTGCCCAATAGCTTTGTCGATCTGGGTTTCCACGAAGCGCAGACCCTTAAGATCGCCCCTTAACGTGCAGGATTGGTATAGGCGGTAAACGTATCTGGCGGCCGTCTCGGCACTCACTGGTTGCCGGAAAGCGATCGGTTCAAGCTCAGCCAGATCGCGTTCGACCTCGCTGATTTCCTTGCGGTAGTCGCTAATGCTGCTCGGCAATGTAGGGGAACTCCTTCAAGAACTCCTTATCGTTCTTCAGAGGGTTCGGCGGAGTTTTCGGCTCGACGGGAGCCGCGTCCCAAAGTGACTGATCGTTGAGGAGCTCGACATTATACTTCTTGCCGTTAAATTCGGCCTCCATGTCCAGGAACAGCGAAAGGAAACGCGTCGCCACTTGATCTTCCAGCCGCCGGCCGAATGGCCAAGTCCCGGTTGTATCCAGGTCGATGGCGCAGACGTTCGGCACAAAAACCTGGAACGCCCGCCGCAATGGGATATTCAAGCCCTTGGGGTTCCAGCTGTCATCGGGCATATTGAGTGGCTGGAACAGCGTCTTGGCGACCCGCGGGAAGGCCTCTATCGCGTTGCTGTAGGTCTTATGGACAGAGACGGGTGAGTTGTCGTGATTGAACGATGTTTTTAGCCCTAGCGCGCTGATAGAGGGCCCGAAACCCCATCCAAGGTGTGCCAGCCGCTTCACAAAGACCGGAGCCAGCCAGAAGTTGTTTGCGCCCAGTTGCCGGTTGTCTTCCCGCTCGCTCAATGCCGCATCGGCAAACGGCTGGCCATCGGTATCCACCAGCTTGTATTTCTTCAGCTCCTCGTCTTCGTTGAATTCTTTCAGTAGTGCGAACGGGTGTTCGTTCAGTACCGGATGGTCGGGTATGCCTTCTACCTTGTTGGCGGCCTTTGAAACCCAGCTCTCGCCCCAGCAATTGACTATCCGGTTCCCCACCGCGTCGCCGGTGATGAATGCAATCGGCACTTCCAGAATGATGGCGTTGATGTTCTTGCCTGCTTGCAGGTCGTTGCCGCTGTAAACGAAACGATAATTGCCTTTCTCGTTCTTGGCGAATTTAGTTCCGTTCCAGGTGTATGGGCCGGGAGGCAGGTTCTTCTTCTCTCCGAATCCCAGCCGAGGCTCGGCCGGATTGAAGTTGAACATGTCGTTGCCTTCCAATTCCAGGAGGGTCTTTGGAATGGGGATTTCGCGCGCATCCGTCATCGTGTGCGGCACGTGATAAAACTGCGGCGCGTAATTGATTGATCGGAAAAAGCCAGTTAAATCGTTAAAAAATGGGTCGTCGCGCCCACCGATGTATGCCTTAATCGAGTGTCCGTCGGGCGTTGGAATCTCCACTACTTTGTTAGTCTCGATAACTGTGGAAAAACTCCCCGCTGCATGGAAGTTGAGGAACTTCACCGTGGCCCGTTGCGCGGCATCCACATTCACTCGAACTTCCGAGGTTTTGAAATTCCCGAGGTATTTTTCCTTCACCGAATCGACATACTTCAGCAGCGCTTCAAGCGTGCGGCCTTCCGACTCCGGCCAGCCGACGCGCGGTGCGGCGTGTACCATAACTCGGTACAGTATGTCGCTGTCTAGTATCCCAGCTTCGGGAACAGCGGCAAAAGTCAGCGCAATTAGGACTTTATCGTCATTGATCGGAAACCCGAAAAAGTCGTATAAATCGGCGGCGCTGACGTTTATGTCTGAAAAGGCTGAATTGACTGCGTTCGGATCGTTATGATCGGCCATGGGTTAGAGAGTCAAATACTATCAATTTTGGGCTTGACTTACAAGATAATTGTGAGACATTGTAACGTCTGGGCACTAGAAATCACTACAGCGCATTAGAGGAGGCGCATGGCATGAAAAGCCAGGTGGCATTTTGTCTCGCCGCAGCACTAGTAGTTCTCACGGGCTGCTCAAACACTAACCAGCCGAAACCCGGGACGGTTCTCGATGAAGCCCGTCAAGCCAATCGCCCGGCCAGTTCTTTTTCCGCCGCGGACGAAGACTATTTCCACGACATGGACGGCGCAATTTCACTCACCTCTGACGAAGTAAAGGGCCGCAATAATTGGATTGTTTGGACGGGCGGGAACGACCGGCTTTGGGACAGCCTTACGGCTTCCAGCTTTGGCGCTCTCGACTTCCTAAAAACTATTTCGTCGCATCCGAGCTTGAAATTCAGCCGCGACAATCGCTGGAATTACTTAGGCCTGGTTAATGAACCTTGCTTTGAGAAAGCGACCGCGCCCAACAAAGACCGCTTTGGCCTCTGGCTCGATAAACGATCGTCTGCCTGCCCTCCCGATCCGTTCGAGAACGAAACAAAGTATCCTGGCGTGAAGCTTAATGCTCGTGGCAAGAACCTGCCGGCTGGCTCGTTCTACGGCTATGCTACCGGCGTCGTCGGTTTGAGGCTATTCCCGAATCCCGAATTCGACGATGCCGCAGCCAAGAAATGGGACGCCGATAAGTATTACACAGACCCGAATTACTACAATTCCAAAGATTTGATTCGTCCGTACAGAGTCGGTATGTCTTGCGGATTCTGCCATGTCGGTCCTAGCCCCATCAAACCTCCCGCCGATCCCGAAAATCCTAAGTGGGAGAATCTCGCTTCGAACGTAGGAGCTCAATATTTTTGGATCGACCGCATTTTCGATTGGTCGGCGGATCAAACGAATTATGTGTTTCAGATGTTCCACACCTCCCGGCCTGGAACTGTCGATACATCTTTGGTTTCTACCGATAACATCAACAACCCGCGCACCATGAACGCGGTTTACAGTCTTGGTCCAAGGCTGGAACAAGCCAAGAGATTCGGCAAGGAAACGCTGGCGGCAGGCGGGCTGAACAATAAACAATTTAACGACTTTGTCCCTCCCTCTTCGCCTTTGTCGGCGTTTTTCGTCGCGCCTGCAACGGTATACTCGCCGCGCGTTCTGAAAGATGGATCCGATTCGGTGGGTGCATTGGGCGCCTTGAATCGCGTGTATCTGAATATCGGTTTGTTTAGCGAAGAATGGTTGCTGCACTTCAATCCGCTAATTGGCGGCAGGAAAGTTTCACCGATCGAAATAGCCGTGGCGCGCAAGAACTCTGCCTTCTGGGAGGCCACTGAAGCGCAAACTCCCGACGTGGCGCTTTTCTTCCTCAAAAGCACCGCGCCTCACCTGCTTAAAGATGCGCCGGGCGGACAAGCATATATTTCGAAGTCCGCGACTATCCTAAACCACGGAAAGATGGTATTCGCCGAACGGTGCGCCCGCTGCCATTCGAGCAAATTACCAACTCCAGCGGAAGGAATGGACCCAGGCGGCTGTTCGGGCAAGGATTATTTGACTTGCTGGAACAAATATTGGGCATGGACCAAGACAGACGATTTTAAGGGCAAGATGCGAGCCATCGCCGCCGCTCCCGATTTCACGCAAAACAACTTCATGGCGGCGGAGTTCCGCGTTCCCGTCACGCTATTGCAGACCAATGCCTGCAGTCCGCTGGCCACCAATGCCATTCGCGATAATATCTGGGACAACTTCTCCTCCGAAACTTATAAGGATCTGCCGGCGGTAGGAGAAATTACCATCTACGACCCGATGACTGGAGCGCCGAAGCAATATCAAATGCCCGGCGGCGGACGCGGCTATACGCGACCCGCTTCGCTGATCAGTTTGTGGTCGACCGCACCGTTCCTGCTGAACAATTCAGTCGGTAAGTTCAATCCTAGCCCCTCAGTCGAGGCGAGGATGGATTCATTTCAGGATTCCATTGAGAAGATGCTTTGGCCTGAAAAGCGCGACAAAGATTCGATTTTGGGAGACAAAATACCCGGCATGATGGACCGAACCACGACCCGCAGTTATTTGCGTATCGCTCCCGGGTACGTGCCTGACAATCTGAAAGGCCTTGTTTCCACAGGTAAGCGGTTGTTGCCCTCCTTATTTGGCGAAGGAGGGATTGAAATTGGTCCGATTCCTCCCGGCACCCCTGTTGGACTGCTTGCCAACATAAATCTGCTTGCTGACGATTCAGATCTAGCCGGGAAGGCCGGTCACGATGCCAAAGTACTTGATGCCGCGTTAAAGTTGAAACACGATTTGGAAGCTTTACCGGCTAACGCGACGGACGACGACGCCCGGAAGGTGTTCGTTAACTTAGTACAACCCTTGATGGATCTCAGTAAGTGCCCTGATTACATTGTGAATCGCGGACATTATTTCGGCACGAGTTTATTGAAGGAAGAACCGGGTCTAAGCGACGACGACAAGCGGGCTCTGATTGAGTTCCTTAAAACTTTATGAGCGACTTCGACTACGTGATCGTTGGATCTGGAGCGGGTGGCGGACCGCTGGCCGCCAATCTGGCTAAGGCAGGTTTCAAGGTTCTTCTGATGGAAGCGGGAGGCGACCCGTGTTCAGAAGACGAAACCGGCAAATTGCTGTACGAAGTGCCCATTTTTCACGGACTTTCCACGGAATACAAGCCCTGTGCATGGGATTACTTTGTGCGGCATTACAGCGATAATGCCCAGCAAGCCAAGGATTCGAAAGCAGTCAAATTCAACGGCCAAGATGCGGTCTGGTATCCGCGCGCGGGGACGCTGGGTGGATGCACGGCCCATAACGCAATGATTACGGTAGTTCCCCAAGACAGCGATTGGAACTACATTGCGGATTTAACGCAGGATGAGAGTTGGCGCCCAGCGCGCATGCGGAGTTACTTCGAGCGCCTGGAAAACTGCAAGTATGTTCCACCTCCGGGCTCTATAAAGGGCGCGATCAGCGACATGGCGGGCTCGATTGCGGAACTTTTCCACGGGAAAGAAGATTTTCGCGACTTCACGCACGGACACGGATTTCACGGTTGGCTGGCCACCTGCGAGGCTGACCCCAAGCTCGCATTTAAAGATCCGGAGATTGTTGGGGTTCTGGTTGAGGCAGTAAAACAAGCGCTGATTGAGAAGGTAGGAGATGCATTCGTGCGCGTTGATACGCGATTGGATCCGAATGATACTCGAAACGCAAGCATAAGCCCTGAAGGCCTGGCATTTACTCCGCTCGCGTCTGAGAACGGTCATCGGGCGGGGCCGCGCGAATACTTACTGCGCGTTCAGAAAGAATCGCCAAACAATTTAACTATTCAAAAGCACGCTTTTGTAACAAAAGTATTATTCGAGGGTACACAGGCCGTAGGCGTCGAGTTTATCGACAAGGCACATGTCTACGAAGCAGACCCGCAAGCAATAAACGCTGCTTCGCTCCCTCGTCAACAGGTGCGAGTCAAGCGCGAAGTAATTCTTGCCGCAGGCGTGTTCAACAGCCCGCAATTGCTGCAACTTTCCGGCATCGGCCCGAGAGCGGACCTGGAGAAACTCGGAATACCGGTGTTGCTGGATTCGCCGGGAGTTGGACAGAACCTACAGGACCGCTACGAAGTAACGGTTGTCTCCGATTTCAAGAAGGACTTCGCCTTAATTGAAGGAGGTACATTCGCCTTGCCCGTCGAAGGGCAGGACCCCGACGTATTCTTCAGTGAATGGACGAAATCAGGTTCCGGCGTCTATGCGACAAACGGCTCTATTGTAGGAATCATAAAACGATCGAAGAGGAGTCTGCTCGATCCGGACCTTTACATCTTTGGACTGCCGGGATACTTTACCGGCTACAAACCCGGTTACTCAACTCAGTTCGAGCGCCACCACAATATCTTCACCTGGGCCGTTTTGAAGGCGCGCACCAACAACACGGGCGAGGTGAAACTAGCTTCCGCCGACGCTTGGAAACAGCCCTACATCAACTTTAAATACTTTGGCGATGGCAAGCGGCAAAACGATCCGGATCTGGAAGCGGTACTCGACGGAATTCACTTTGCGAGGGCGATGAACTCGCGACTAGCGGTGCCGGGGGTCATTCAAGACGAGCAATCGCCTGGACCTCAATACCAGACGGACGACGAGTTACGGGAATTCATTCGTAATGAGGCTTGGGGCCATCACGCTTCCTGCACAAACAAAATTGGCACCGACAGCGACAAGTTAGCGGTGCTGGACAGCCGGTTCAGAGTGCGCGGAACAAAAGGCCTGCGAGTAGTGGATGCATCGGTCTTTCCGAAGATTCCTGGCTACTTCATTGCTTCCGCCATTTATATGATCAGTGAAAAAGCCACTGATATTGTGCAGGAAGACGCCAAGTAGGCATTTGGCTAGAATAGCGGCAGGGTGGAGACCGCACCGAGAACTTACGTACCGCTGCGCGAGATTAACTGGCGTTGGGTGCTGAGCGCCTTCGGAGTATTGTTCGTCTGCCTATTTTTTTACAAGTACCTGGATTTTGTAGCAAACGACGAGAAAGTAAGCCCGCTGATTCCCTTTCTTTGGGAGGCAACCGGAATTGCCGATGCCATTCTGGTGTTTCCCGTCGTGTATTTGGCGGCGATTCGATTCCCGCTTACCGCACGAGCGTGGAAGCGCAATCTCCCAATTCATTTCGCCACCGTGATCGCTCTTTCCACTGCGCATACTACGCTGATGTGGCTGCAGCGGCTGTGGCTGTGGCCCCATCTGGGATTGGGCGAATACAACTACGGGCGCATCTCCGTGCGCTATCCAATGGAATTTTCAAGCTATTTCATCTTCTATTGGGTGGGCGTCGGCTGCATTTACTTATTTCACGAGGTTCGTTTCGCGCGTGAGAGAGAACTGGCCCAGGCCAAGCTGGAAACGATTTTACGAGAGGCGCAATTAGAGAACTTGCGGCTTCAACTGGAACCGCATTTTTTGTTCAATGCACTCAACGCGATCTCCGCGGCAGTCTATGAAAATCCGCGCGTCGCCGACGAGATGATCGGGCGGCTAAGCGATCTGCTCCGTCATTTGCTAAGGAGGGACCAGCGGCAGGAGGTCTCGCTTGAACATGAAATTGAACTTGTAAGCCTGTACACACGGATCATGGAAGCGAGACTGGAAGACCGGCTGCAGGTAACTATCGACGTAGAGGAAAGAGCGATGAGCGCTTTAGTGCCGCAACTTATTCTCCAGCCGCTGGTCGAAAACGCCATTCGACATGGATTAGATCCGGTGGGTTTCAAGGCAAACGTGTCGATTAAGGCACGCATAGAAGGCCAGAAACTCCTTTTATCCGTCCGTGATCACGGTGCCGGCATTGAAGGCGACGGCATTGCCGCCACGAACGGAATCGGTTTGCAGAATACACGAGAACGATTGAAGCAACTTTACAACGGAAACACCACTTTTTCGCTGCACAATGCAGACGGAGGCGGCGCCATTGCCGAACTGCGAATTCCATTTCAGGAGGCGGCAAGGTGATTCGCGCCGTTGTCGTTGACGATGAGCCCCCAGCTAGGCGGAAGCTTTTTCACCTACTCTCTACCGAAAGTGATTTCATAGCGGCAGGAGAGGCGGGCAACGCGGGAGAAGCAGTGGAGGTGTTAACCAGGACGCGCCCTGATGTGGTCTTCCTGGATATTCAATTGCCGGACGCAAGCGGATTCGATGTTATCTCGGCACTTGAGCCCGCTCGCTGTCCGCACGTGGTGTTCGTCACGGCTTACGACGATTTTGCACTAAAAGCCTTTGAAATTCATGCCATCGACTACCTGCTGAAACCAGTAGAGCCCAGCCGCTTTAGCGCGACGTTGCAGCGGTTAAGAAAGCTTGGCGAGCCGGGTGGTCAACAGGATGCCAGCCGGATGGACGAGCTGATGGCGAACCTCAAAGCCGGGACGCAACATGTCCGGCGTCTCCTGATTCAGGAAAATGGCCGGTCAATTTTCCTGGAAACGCACAAAATCGATTGGATTGAAGCAGCGCGCAATTATGCCTGCATTCATAGCGGGCCGCACACTTATATTCTTCGCTCCAGCTTGGATTCGCTTGGGTCCAAGCTCGATCCGCTGAGATTCAGGCGGATCGGCCGGTCGGAAATAGTCAACGTGGAGCGCATTGCCGAAGTGCGGCCAGCCGCTCACGGCGACCAGAAGATCCGCCTGAAAGACGGCAAAGAGTTGACTTGGAGCCGGCGCTACCGAACAGGATCTTTGGCGGATCTGGAAGCAGTATAGCGGCTTGCGGAGGGCGGTAGCATCGGAAGGAATGGCATTTACGCTGGGAATCCATTCGGTGCGGGAAGCGCTGCGGGCGCGCCGGCCGCTGGATAAAGTTTTGGTCGCGAAAGGGACTTCGGGTCCGCGCATTCAGGAAATCATTGAATTGTGCCGGACTCAATCGGTTCCGGTGCGGTTTGAACCGCGCGAGATGCTCGACCGCGTAAGCAAAAGCGTGCCGCATCAAGGCGTGGTGGCTTTCGGCGCCGTGCACGAATTTGTGGAACTGAGCGAGGTTTTGGAAGGTGCAAAGCTGCTGGTTGTGCTTGATGGCGTAGAAGATCCGCATAATTTAGGCGCTATCATTCGAACGGCGCATGCGGCCGGAGCCAATGCGGTAATCGTGCCGGAAAGACGCGCGGCTCCTTTGACGGAGACAGTGGAACGCGCCGCAGCGGGAGCTTTGGAGTATCTTCCGATAGTCCGAATTACCAACGTGAGCCACACTCTGGAGGAGCTGAAGCAAGCCGGATTTTGGATTTACGGATTAGATGAACGCGGCACTGAGTTGTACGACCGCGTGGAGTATGTTCAGCCGACGGTTATCGTGCTGGGGGGTGAAGGTAAAGGCATTCATCAGGGAGTGCAAAAGCACTGCGATGTATTGGTAAAGATTCCAATGGCCGGCGAAGTTTCATCGCTCAATGTATCTGTGGCCGCCGGAGTAGTGCTGTTCGAATGGCGCCGCAGAATCAGCGGGACCGTAACAGGAAGTGTGTAAATGAGCCGCACAGCGGTTTGCGGTCCTTCCACAAAACGAATTTCGTTGCGCTGTGTACGCGATTCTTGAAATTGTTGATGTCCGAAAACCGCTAGTCCGATTGGCCGGCCGCTGAGAGAATGAGCGTATGGAGCTGCCCGGCCAGGAGACTTGTTATCGCGCTCTGCAGAGCCGTGACCCGCGCTTCGACGGTCTGTTGTTCGTCGGCGTTACCTCCACCGGTATTTACTGCCGGCCAGTATGCCCCGCGCGCACCGCAAAGCCCGAGAATTGCCGATTCTTCGGTTCAGCGGCGGCGGCACAGGAGGCAGGTTTTCGTCCGTGCTTGCGTTGCCGCCCGGAGACCGCGCCCGACCTGGCTTCCTGGCGAGGGACTTCGAACACGGTTTCGCGCGCGCTTGCTCTGATTACGGATGGAGCTCTTGACGGAGAAAACGCCGGCGTGGAAGCCCTCGCGGAACGCCTCGGCATCGGCGAACGCCATCTTAGGCGATTGTTCGTTCAGCATCTGGGCGCCTCGCCCATAGCGGTGGCGCAGACCCGGCGCGTCCTCTTTGCTAAGCAACTGATCCACGAAACGAAACTGCCCATGACCGAAGTCGCCTTGGCGGCTGGATTCGGCAGCATTCGGCGATTTAACGAGATATTTCATAAACTTTTTCATCGTCCTCCCAGCGCTCTGCGGCGAAAGACGGCAGCGAATTCATTAAGCCTTGAAGCTGGCGTAACGCTGCGGCTGCGCTATCGTCCGCCCTATGACTGGAATTCCATGCTTAGCTTTCTGCAAGCGCGCGCGATACCTGGTGTTGAGGTCGTTGAGAACGGTACTTATCGGCGCACTATCGGGATGGACGGATTTACCGGAAGCGTCTACGTCATGCATCTACCGGAGCGGCAGAGCCTATGCGTTACCGTTCATTTTCCGCGCGTGCAATCGCTGCCGGCAATCATCAGCCGCGTGCGGCGCCTGTTTGATCTCGGCGCCGACATCGAAACCATCGACGCGCATCTGTCTCTCGACCCGCTGCTGGCGCCGTTCGTGGCGCAACGTCCCGGCTTGCGCGCTCCTGGCGGGTGGGATGGTTTTGAGCTGGGGGTGAGGGCGATTCTCGGCCAGCAGGTGACTGTCGCCGCCGCCCGCCGGCTCGCCGGACAACTCGTCGCTAGTCATGCGGAACCAGCGTCGCGCGCTTTCGTGAGCGACCCGCGATTAACGCACGTCTTTCCCGATGCCCAACGTCTTGCCGTTGCCGAATCCATAGAGGTGGGCATGCCGGCTGCGCGGCGATCCGCGTTGAAAGAGCTCGCCGCTGCTGCAGTAACAGATCCGAATCTCTTTCGCTCATTCGGCACCATTGAAGAGGCCATAGCCAGATTGCGCAAAATCCGCGGAGTGGGTGAGTGGACGGCGCAGTACATCGCACTGCGCGCGTTGCGCGAGACGGACGCGTTCCCTGCCGCCGACATCGGGTTGCTTCGCGGCGCGGAGGTGGTGGATGGAGCACGGTCCACAGCACCCAATCTCTTATTGCGATCCGAATCGTGGCGCCCATGGCGCGCTTACGCCGCACAGCACCTCTGGGCCGCCGCTGCCTCGGAATCAAGGAGTACTTATGTCTAATGTTCTACATTTGTTGATCGACCGGATAGAAACGCCCATCGGCGAACTGCTGCTGGTGGCGGACGATGCTGGAAAGTTGCGTGCCCTCGATTGGGCCGACTATGAACCGCGCATGCTGCGCCTTCTGCGCCTGCATTATGGAAAGGACGGATTCCACCTGGAACCGGCTCACAATCCGCATGGCATGAGGGATGCCATCAACCGTTACTTTGCGGGTGACCTGGAAGCGATAAACGATATACCTGTGCAAACGGCTGGGACTGCATTTCAACGCAGCGTCTGGAATGAGCTGCGCAAAATCCCCACCGGCGCGCCGGTTTCTTACGGAACACTTGCCAAGCAAATTGCTCGTCCCAAGGCTGTAAGAGCCGTTGGTCTGGCGAATGGCTCGAATCCAATTGGGATCGTCGTACCGTGTCATCGGGTCATTGGATCGAATGGCTCACTCACCGGATATGGCGGAGGTCTGGAACGCAAGCAGTGGCTGCTGGAGCATGAACGGAAACACGTGAAGCTCTGATCGAAGAAGGTCTCTCGCGTGTGGAGCGGTATTGAGTTCCAATACGGCGAGAAATACCCGATCCCGGGCAAATCATGGGCCGATCTGCTACCCGGCCAAGCAACTGCCATCATTTGCTTGGAACAACGTGGCGGAGTCCGTCAGCCGGCGCTCAAGCGCGCGAAGCGATACCCAGAAGCCGTTACGACGTGAGTTTTTTCAACTGGGTTCCCGCCAACCAACCAATATTGTGCCATGCAGACAATGTCCGCTGCCTTCGCGACCTGCAACTACGCTTCGATCAGAACGCGATTGAGTGACTCGAAAGTCACGAGTTGCGCGAATGTTCTGGCTGACGCCTGCGCCGAGGAATTCCCGTATGACCGGCTTTACGGAGAGAGCCTCACAGTGGCTCTCTTTGTGTCGCTGCTCAACGCCTCCAACAAGCGAACGGAAAAGCGCCGCATTGGGGGTCTCGCGGTTTGGCACTAAGCCGGCCTTGCTCAAGCAGTGTGCCTAGATATTCACGCCCTTCCACGCTTCGCGTTGAGGTGTGCAAGATCCGGACGAGACGCTGCATGGCCTTTCGCGCGCTGCTGGAACGCTGCACTACATGGCGCCCGAGCAGGCAATTGCGTACGCGGACGCTTCGAGCGACATCTATAGCCTGGCGAAGATTGTGATGGAGATGTTGACCGGCGAGCGCCTTTCGACTCTGCTGCCGGATGCGTCGTTGGATCTGCCGGCGCGTGTGCGGGAAGTGCTGACGAAGAGGGAGTTCGGGTTGTCGCGGGAGTCGATTGATTTGATGGCGGGGGCTTTGGAATTCGATCCGGGGCGCAGGCCGAGGAAGGCGGGAGGAGTTTGCGGCTCGCATTGCAGCGGATCTGGGAAAGGAAACGGTGTAAGCTCAGCGGCGGTTCTCCCGCCAGCAAGCACCAGTCTCTGCAGGCGAAATTTCTGAAATACCAGGCGTCATTGCTTCGGCGGCAGGCCGAAAGCGTAGACGTTGGAATCGTGATCGACAACATAAACCTGCCCGTTGGCCAGTGCCAAACCGCTGAAGTGTACCCAACTCGCAATTGCTTCTTTGCTGTTGAAGAGTTCCGTCCCAGTGGCGGCGTCCAGCGCGCGCAGAACGGCAGGGTGCGTATTCAGCAGTCTCTTTTTCTCTCCGCCGCGTTGCACGGCGTTTTCGCCGGTTGAAAGAGCATAGAGAACGCCATTGGCGATGATGGGCGGATCGGGAATGTCGAAATTACCGGAAATCCAGGCGGGTTCAAGTTTCGGGTTTTGCGTGTTGGAATCGGCAACTACTTTGAAGGCCATGACGCTTCCGTGAGATGGATCGCCATTGCTGGCCGGAAATTTGGGACCGTTTGGATGTGGCGCGCCGCCCATGGGCACGTAAAGCCATGTTTGACCCTGTTCATCGCGCGCGGTGGAAAGGCCGCCCCAAATACCGAGCCCTTCGCAGCAGATGGCGTTTTCGTTGCCTAGCTGCGGAGTTGTGAAGAGGGTGGTTTGGTGATCTCCGCCGCCGAGAGAGTCGGCATCCAGCAGATGAACGACGGTTTCCTTAGTGCCGCTGGCGACTAAATGCCGATTCCTCCAACCGAAATACACCGGGCTCGCGGAACCGAGATCGAGGTCCTTCTTGCGCAGATAATTCCAATTAGGCGGCAGATAGTAATCGGCCAAATCGAGATTTGGGAGTGAGGCAGCGATGACGGTGTTGGAATAATCGCCAGCGATCGGGTCGAATCTTCCGTCGGCCGTCGAGCCGTAGATCTTTCCGTTGTCGCCGATGATTGGCCCTCCACGGCCCCACATGCCAGCAGTGTCAGTGTTCGAAAGCAGCAATTGGCGGATGTTGGGACGATGCGGATCTCGAATATCTACGGCATAGAAGCCGGAGAGGCCACCGCCGCAACCTTGCGAGAGCGTCGTGTAAATGGTCCCCTTTACCAGATTCAGGCTCCAGGCTTTGGCGAGCGGGGCGACAAATTGGACAGGACCATAGCGAACGGTTCCGCTGCCGAGATCGAGACCATAAAGAGCGCCGTCGGAAGCAATAACGTAGAGAATGCGGGAACCTTTATCGATGACGGGTGTTGCCGTGATGCCATTGGGGCATAGGAACGTGCCTTGATAGCCGCCTTTACCAGGCAGGATCACGGTTTTTAGATTTCGGGTCCAAAGCTGTTCGCCCGTTTCGGAATCGAGCGCAAACACGGTGCCGCGTATGCCCGCGACGTAGACCACCGTGCGAACTCCCTTCGAAGTGGAGATGTCACCGGCGACTACGGGAGCGGTGAGAGCGGACAAACTGTAGGATTCGTTAGGCAGCTTGGCTTTCCATTTGAGAACAAGAGACGAGGCGTTTTCGGGTGAAATAGTGGTTTCCTCGGGCGCCCAACCGGAACGCTGCGGATCGTGGCCGAAGGTGAGCCAGTCGGAGGCGAGGGCGGAGACTGAACAGACGACGAACAGGCAGAAGATTACGAAAGGCTTCATTGTTGAAGACTCAGTATATAGAAGGAAGGCCTTCACTCCAAAATGACGATGGCGGCACTGGCGGCCGGGACGTGAATGTGGTACTCGCCGTTCTGAACCTTCACCGACTGGTTAGAAGATAATTTAACTCCCTCTTTCGATTCGAGCGATGGAGCAGTTAGACGTGCAGCATGCGCTCGGCGAATGGGACGCGATGTTGCAATGGTGAGATCAGCGTCCTTAACAGCGTCTTTGTTGATGATTGTGACGGTGTTTTCGACCGCGTAAGCAGTGAGATTGATGGAGCCTGAATTGTAATCGGTGGAGATGAGGCGTCCTGGCTGGCTTGCGCGAAGGCCATCATGCCGAAGTATTCGGGAGCGGCAGTGTATATGCCGTGGTCGTCGTCGGCGATGGGCGAATAGGAACTGATAAATCCCAGTTGATTCACTCCAGTTTCCATATTGACCCCGGATGCGCCAGCGGAGGCGAGCTTGAACATAAAATCGAGAACCCAAAGAGCGGAGCCGAAAGTGTCGCTGACGCCTGGTTTACCGCCGCCGCAGAACGAGTTTGTCTCGCAAATTCTATACGGCAGGTGCGAGGCAGCAGACGCTGCGCTGAGTTGTTCCAACTGCGGCGCGAGTTTGGGATCGGTGTGCAACAGCTTGTCGAGAGTGCTGTTTGGGTTGGCGCATTCGCGGTAGTAATGGTGGGTTAAGAGCTTCAAATCGCTGCCTTCATCGGCGGCGAACTGCTTCACCCAATCAGTGGCGCCCGCTACATCGGGGCCGGCGAAAGGGGCATCGGGCAACGCGCGCCGGATGGCGGACTTGAAGCGGCGGTAGTCGAGCAAGTAATCTTTGTAGCCGTAGCCGTTCGGGCGGTGCGTAGCGTGATTGCCGAACAGATCGGGCTCGTTGCCGATTTCGAACGCGTATAAGTGGTTCTTCGCGGCGGCTGCAACGGCTTGGGCTTCTTCGACGGCTTCCTGCGCGGCGCCGCGGCCCAGATTGAGGCCCCAAATCAGACTCCAGCCGGTAGCTTCGAGAAACGATCCAAGCTCGCGCAGGTTGGCAGTGCTGACGATGGTTGTCTTGGGGGCGGATACCGCAGGTCCGGCGGCGGAAAACTTCGAGTAATCGGATGTATTGCCGCCAATGCGAATAACGCCTTTCGAACCGAGGCCGCGGACGAGTTCAACGTATTTGCGATTTGAAGCGCTGAGCAAGCCCGATCTTGCCACCGACGAAATCTCGTAACCCAGGCCCATGAAATTCGAGGGAATGGTATAGAGGGGATGAGCGGGATTGAGCGTTAACCGAATGGCGTTTGCCGCTTGGGGGAAGAAGGCGGCGGCGAGACCGGCCGATTGAGCGAGGAATTTCCGGCGATTCATCTGGCAACCGTCATATCAGAAACAAAGTCAAACGCTCTGGAGAACAAGCAAACAATGAAGGCTGTCGTACTGAAGGGCTACGGAGGAGTTGAACAACTCAGCTATAGCGATGTACCCGATCCGAAACCGAATGCCGGCGAGGTGCTGGTAAAAGTGTCTGGAACCAGTTTGAATCCGGTGGACTGGAAAATTCGGGCAGGATACATGAAGGAAATCATGCCGCTCCAGCTTCCGGTGATTCTGGGGCGCGATGTGGCGGGTGAGGTAGTTGCTCTTGGGGCAGGTGTCACTCGTTTTAAGACCGGAGACAAGGTGCTGGGCATGGTGAACCATAGCTACGCCGAGTTGCTGGTTGCAAAAGCTGACGATCTGGCGAAGGTACCAGAGGAACTGGATATGAATCAGGCGGCGGTGATTCCGGTGGTCGCATTAACCGGCACGCAGCTTATTGAAACGGGCGTAAAGCCGAAAGCGGGCGATGTGGTCCTGATCACTGGCGCGGTGGGTGCAGTGGGCCGAACAGCGGTGTACATCGCGAAGGCGCATGGGGCAGTGGTGATTGCGGGCGTGAGAAGCAGCCAAAAGCAAGATGCGCAACTTTTGCGGGCGGATAAAGTAATCGCGCTGGACGACGACCAGGAAATTTCCGGGCTGGAAGAATTGGACGCTATCGCGGATACGGTAAACGGGCCGGTGCTTGAGAAGCTGCTGCCGAGGCTGAAGAACGAGGGTGTGCTGGCGACGGTACTTGGCAAGCCTTCGGCAGCTGTTAAAAGCGGGGTCCGGGTTGCTGCGGTTTTTTCTCAACCGGATGCAAAGCGTTTAGCGGAACTCGCGGAAGATGTGCGTGTGGGCGACTTGGTGATTCCGATTGGGGCGCGATTTAAATTGAATGAGATCCGCTCGGCGCACACGGCGGGGGAAAAAGGCGTGTCAGGCAAAATTCTAATCACGCCGTAATTGCGGTAAGTTCCGCGGCTCCGGGCTTCAGCCCAAACTCGTGCGCGATCAGTTCGTAAGAGCGGCGGCGCGCGGCATGGCTATGCAGGATGTTGATCAAAAAGACTTCCTCCGCGCCGTACTCCGCCGCCAATGATTCGATCTCCTTACGAACGCGAGCGGGGGTGCCCGTTATGAGACGGCGGCCCACGGGAATCATATCGAGCGGCATTCGCTCCGCGGCAACAAAGGCGCGCGCTTTCTCAACGCTGGGAACGGCGACGGGCCGTCCGCGGTACAACATCACCATCATCATGCGCATGCTCAAGGAGAGATCTACCGCTTCTTCATCCGTTTCGGCGCAAATCGCCCACGCAGCGATGGAGAGGCGCGGCTTTGCGAGATATTCGGATGCTTCGAAACGCTCCAGGTAGGTTTGGGCAATCTCCACGCCGTTTGGATTGATGAAATCGGCGAACACGTACGGGAGACCTAATTCGGCGGCCCAGATTGCGCTCTGGAGGGACGAGCCGAGCAGCGAGACTTCAGGTCCATTTGAACCTGAGATGGCATATTGCGGCAGTAGTTTGGCGGAGTTTCCAGCACCTTTGAGATAGCTCAGCAGTTCGTTGAATTGTTCCGGGAAATCGTCGGGCGATGGCTGGCGGCGGTCGCGCTGCAAGGCAAAAGCTACCGCAGCGCTGGTTCCGGCGGCACGGCCGATGCCAAGATCGATTCTGCCCGGGTAGAGGCTGTTCAACATTTTGAAATTTTCAGCTACCTTGAGCGGGCTGTAATGAGGCAGCATTACGCCGCCGCTGCCGATGCGCATACGGGAGGTGGCCGCCGCTACGGGACCGATCAATACTTCAGGGCTATTGCAGGCCAGTCCGGGTGTCCCATGATGCTCGGCCAGCCAGAAGCGTCGATAGCCAAGGGAATCAGTCCAGCGGGCGAGATCGATTGTGTTGTGCAGGGCATCGGAGGCCGTCTGGCCTTCCGGAATGGGCGATTGATCTAAGACGCTTACAGCGAGATGGAAAGCCACTGTATTTTGGATGTGCGAAAGCGGCGCACGATTCGGCGACAGATTACCATGGCATTTAATGCGTATTCTTTCGGTAAACGTCGGCAAACCGCGTGCGGTGGAGACGCCGCGCGGCGTGGTGTTAACCAGCATCTTCAAAGTGCCGGTGGCAGGCCGAAAGGCGGTACGCGGGTTCAATATTGAAGGAGACCAGCAAGCCGACCTCACGGTACATGGCGGTGTCAGCAAGGCTGTATACGCCTATCCATGGGAGCACTACGACTTTTGGAAGAGCGAGTTGGGCGAAGAACTCACGCCGGGCAATTTTGGCGAGAACCTCACCACGGAGGGTTTGTTGGAAGAGGAGGTTAACATAGGCGACAAGTTTCAGGTTGGGTCGGCCGTGCTTCGAGTCACTCAGCCGCGTATGCCGTGCGCCAAGCTGGCCTTGCGGTTTGACCGTTCCGATATGGTGAAGCGTTTCTGGAAGAGTGGTTTCTCAGGCATCTACTTCGCCATAGATAAAGAAGGCGATCTGGAAGCGGGCGATGCCATTGAGAGAATTTCGAGTTCTCGGGACGCCGTGTCGATAGCCGATGTACTGCGCCTATTCAAAGGTGAATCGCAAGATGAAGAACTTTTTGAACGCGCGATGGCGACGCCGCTCTCAGGGAGCTGGAAGGAAGAGATACAAGAACGTTATGTCCGAAGCCGCTGAGATTGACGAAACGACTGGGCTTCCGATTGGGGCCAAGGTTGACTCCGCACCGGCCAAGCGGCCGGAGCGAACACGATTGCGTGGGCAGTATGTGACCCTTTTGCCCTTGAAAGCGAGTGAACACGCCGACTCGTTGTGGGAAGCCACGCGCGGGGAGCAGAACGATGCACTCTGGTTGTATCTGTTTGAAGGGCCATTCCGAGAGCGCGAAGACTTCGATGTTTCTTTGCGGGGGATGGAGGTTTCGGAGGATCCTTTCTATTTCGCTATTCTCGACAACGCGACTACTTGCTGCACGGGACGGGCGTCGTACCTGAGGATTGAACCGAAGAACCGCTGCATAGAGGTGGGCAGCATTCTGTATTCGCCATTGCTGCAGAGGACGGCGGGCGCTACCGAAGCCATGTTCCTCATGATGCGGCACGCGTTTGAGGATCTGGGATACCGGCGCTATGAGTGGAAATGCAATCACTTGAATGCGCCATCGCGGAAAGCGGCGGTGCGGCTCGGGTTCACGTTTGAAGGCATCTTTCGCCGGCATATGATTCAGAAAGGGCGGAACCGGGATACGGCTTGGTATTCGATGTTGGACGAAGAATGGCCGGAAAGAAAACAGACCTTCGAGAAATGGTTAGACCCCGGGAATTTCGACGCAGACGGGCGGCAGAAGGAGGCGCTACGAAAGCCACTCGATTGCTAGCATTGATGGCGGTCTTGAACGCCAGTCTCTTCCCACAGATCGCTCAGCGGTCAAACGACGAATTAACCCAAGGAACAGCGGCCTACACAGCTGGCCGATATGACGAAGCTGTCGTACACTTCGAGCGAGCGGTCCATCTCGATCCGTCGAACCCGCAGGCGGAACTTTATCTGGCGACCGCCTATTGCATTCAGTGGCTACCCGGTGCCGACCTGCCCGAAAATCGGCAAAACCACGATCTTGCCGTTAGGCATTTTCAGATCGTCTTGGACAAGGATCCCAACAATTCGTTAGCGCTGGCGATGATGGCAGCTATGGCCTACAACATGGCCGCGAGCGGCTCCCCGGACGAAAAGGCTGCGGCGCTCGACGAGGCTGCACGTTGGAACCAGCGCCTGGTTGAGGTAAGTCCCGGTGATGCGGAGCCATATTACTTTCTGGGAGCCATTGATTGGACGAAAGTATTCGCGCCGATCCAGAACGCTCGCGTCCAACTCAAAATGAGCGCCACCGATCCTGGGCCGATCACGGATCGCACCGTTCGCGCCTCTCTGCAATCTCAGTATTGGAAGATCATTGAGGATGGGTTGATGAATCTTAAGAGGTGTCTTGAAGTCGATCCCAATAACGACGATGCCATGGTCTACCTGTATTTGCTGTTGCGCAAAAAGGCCGACTTGGAGGATTCAGCCGAAGCCGCAAAGGCAGACATTGCGCAGGCGGAAGGTTGGTTTAACAAGGCGATGGATACCAGGAAAGAGAAGGCTGAACCAAGCCTAGCTCGTCACAAATAACCGCGGTTCTTAGCGGCGGGTAAACCGTCTTTAACTGTCTTCGCGACAGCTTGCGGCAAATCCGTTGACAACTCATTCTGAATGGATTTAGCCTGTAACTCACTATGACCAGCTACCCCAGTCACTTCCGGTTCGCGCTGTTGTTGAGCCGCGCCCTTGCTGCGGCCTCGCAGAGCAAACAACCGCCACCCCACCTCAATCGATTCGCCAGACTTTTGATTACGTCAACGGAAAGGTGCTGGATATGGCCAAAGATTTTCCGGAAGATAAATACGATTACCGGCCCACCAAAGAGATGCGCTCATTTGGTGAGCTGATCGTGCATATCGCTTCCGGGAATGTCTTCGCGGCGAAAGCCGGGAAAGGCGAAAAAGGTCAATTGGGATGAGCTGGACCCAAATAATTACAAGACGAAAGCGGATATCGTATCCTTGATGCATTGTTTGGTAGGAATGGGGTTCCTGGTTGAGATCGTCCTCGACAATTTGTTTGTGCGTGAGGTTGCACCATAGTGTCCTGAGCCGGTGCCGCATGTGATTGCCGTTCCTTCCGTTAAGACATTTCGAGGGCGCTTGCCATTGCGGCTGAGATGCGCGTCCACTGATCGGTTTCTTGTTTCAGCTAGCGAGTTCCAGCCTTGGTGAGCCGGTAAAACTTGGCTCGGCGCGTGTTCTCCGATTCCCCAACTGGAACTCAGCCAGCCTGCCTCCGCCATGCGATGCAGTGCTGGAAAAAGGCGATCCGGGCTTGACCTGGAAGGTGTTGCCAGTCACTTGGGCGATACGCCGGGAAACGCCGAGTCCGTGCAGCGGTTCGATCGCAAGAACTTTCAGGATAAGCACGTCAAGCGAGCCCTGCAAAAGTGCGGTACTTGCCGATGGGGGCTTCTTCATATAGACATTCTATTTGTACAGATATCCTATATGAAGAGGCCGGAAGGTGTCTAGTATATGGTTTCATCAAAACATAACGGTATTAGTACCGAGCGAGCGCATCGAAGTTCTTCCAGCGGTGAACAACAGGAGCAGCGTTGATTTCCTCGATGCCCTTAAGGATTCGAGCTTTAAGCTCCCCCAGAGACTGGACTCGGATATGCCGCAGGAAGCTTCGCGCCAGCTTGCCGAACAGAGTCTCGACGATGTTGAGCCATGAACCGTGAGTTGGGGTTAGGACGTACTGGAAGCGGTTGGGGTGTCTCGACAGCCTTTGACACCCATTTGGAAACGCTCAGACGTGCCATTCCGAGGCGTCGGCTGATACCTGCGATGCTCTCACCCCCGTGATACCCCAAAAGGATTGCGGCGCGCTGATACAGCAAGCTCATTGCCGATCATCAAGCCCGCGGAAACTATGGTGAGTATGTCTACGAAGAGCATTTGTTGGTGCGTCCTAATAGGTCTGACGCCGAGACTACCTCAACTGACTCAGATAGAAGTACTGACTAATTTGTCAGCTTACCTGGGAGACAATTAAGCGAGGAGGAGCGAAGGTTGGCGGTTTCAAAGAAGGAGCTTTCGCCTTGCCCGATTGACGCCATGTTGTCGGTGATTGACGGGCGTTGGAAAGGAACGATACTGTGGAGGCTGCTGGATGGGCCCATGCGGACAAGCGAGTTGCGGCGCAGCATCCCAGGCATCACGGAACGGATGTTGATCAGGCACTTGCAGGAACTTGTGCGGACGGGATATTGGTGCGGCATGACAAGAGAAGCGTGCCGCCGCATGTCTGCTATTCGATTTCAGAATATGGGAAAACGCTGACGCCGACTCTGGAAAAGATCTGCGACTGGGGACGAAAACATCTTGCGCGCGAGGCGAAGGGAGCGCGCCGGGCGGCGCAGAGAGAAAGATACCGGGCATGATGAGACCGCAACCCAGCCCGCCGCGAATTGCCAAGTCTACCCGCGTGCGAACTTTCTGGCGGCGAATCAGCGACGGAATCGCCATCCAGCAACTCTGGATGCAATTTCATGGCGAAGCGCGCGCAAGCTATCGGCTCTATTCAAAGGAGGTTGACTGGACACGCGGAGAAAATGAAACCCAGTATCAAAAGACTAAGCGCGTATTCAGTGCGTTGTTCTGGGCGATGGTTTTGAAGCTTTCGCCGGCGCGGCGCGTGCTCTTCGTGATCGCCCTGGTACTGCTGGTGTTCCCCGGATTCGATTTCAGTTATCGCGAGGCGCAAGTCCAGATGCCGAACCTCTCGTTTTTCGGAGCGATTGCGCTGGTGATTTTGCTTGCGCTGGAACTCGCCGACCGGGTGACCATGAAGCGCGACCTAGAGATTGCGAAGGAGATTCAGACGTGGCTAATGCCCTCCGCGCCGCCGGAGGTGACGGGCGTTGAGATGGCATTCGCAACGCGCCCGGCCAATACCGTGGCGGGCGATTATTACGATGCATTTTTGCGCCCTATTGTGGGGGGCGCAGTCCCGATGTGTCCGCCACTGCTGCTGGTGGTGGCCGACGTGGCCGGGAAAAGCGTTCCCGCGGCGTTGCTTATGGCGACCTTGCAGGCCAGCCTTCACACGCTGGCCGACATATGCACAACTCCGATTGAGCTGATTGAGCGGTTGAACCGGTATGCGTGCGATCAGAACATTGGAGGACAGCGCTTCACTACCGCGTTTCTCGCTGAATTGGATCTGAGCAGCCGGCAGTTGAGTTATGTGAACGCGGGACATAATTGGCCGGTGTTGCGGAGGGCGTCAGGCGGAATTGAGCGGCTGCAAACCGGCGGCGTGCCGCTTGGCCTTATGCGCAGTGCCAGCTATGAATGCGGCTGCGTGACGTTAGCGCCGGGCGACCTGCTGCTGGTTTTCACCGACGGGTTAGTGGAGGCTGAGAACGACAAAGAGGAGGAATACAGCGAGGTCCGCATGTTGGACACGTTGAACGGCTATTCGGGTAGGAGCGCTGGCGAGGTGCTCAAAGGACTGATGGGGTCCGTGGACCGGTTCGTGGGCACCGCTGCTCAGCATGACGACATTACATGTCTAGTGATGCGGAATGTTCCGGTTTGAGGATTGCTCACGTAATGGTCCCCCAATGCCAGATAATGGTTCTGCGCGACCGGAGGCTATATGCTCAAGTACGTTTTGCTTTTCCTTTTTGTTGCATTCAACGGTGCGAACCTCGTTTTGGCAAACACTTGTCAGGAAAGCCGCGTTGCATGGCAAAATTGGGTGGCCAAAGGTGAGCCCTATTCCGTTGCTGTTTGCCAGGGCTCAGACCCGCGGAACCACTTCCGGGAGGCGAATGCGGAACTGCTGCAAGCTACTACCAATTACCGGCACGACATTAGAAGCGAGGCGAAGTTGGACCGGCTCGCCAAAGCGGCGAAGGCCGCGTTAGAAGCAGGCTTGGATGAAAGGGCAAAAGCTTACGCTGAACAGGCTCTTACGTTGGCTGATCGGGATCGGTGCATCAATTCTGTGAGCAAACCGTCAGAAGCAAGGGCGCGGCTGAACGCGAAATCCGGCGTTAACGAAGACTTTGGCGATCGGGCGGCGCAGGATTTCTGCGATACCCCTTCAAGTCACTGGGTTGCTTTACAGACGGAAGGTGACGCGGTCGCTACCAGCGATCTGGTCTTAGGCCGGCTTGCCCTCTTGCATGGCGATGTCAACCGGGCGGAAATGTTTTTGCTCCAATCCGGCCGGCTCAAAGTCGGGCGTCAGTCTTCTCATTTCGGGCCGAACATGACGCTCGCTTTGGAACTTCTCAAGCGGCAGCGATCGGAGACCGTACTGCGCTTCCTTGATGAATGGTCCCAAGTCTGGCAAGGAACTACAGAAGGAAGCTCGCTATTTGGACTACATCCATCCGCAAAGGCGAAATACCCGACTTCGGAGCAAACCTCCTCTTCTGAGCGCAAAGAGCGATTATTCGCCCTCTGCTCTACCGCCTTGGACTGGCAGCGGAAAGCGCCCGGCTTGATCGCATTTCGCGCAATCGAGAATGTGGCCGATAAAGCGTTGACGTCCGTCTCTTGTCCGCACCCACTCACGAACGAGCCAAGGAGGATTGTGCCGCACGTGGCAGCCGTGGCCGCAGCCTAGGTCGGCGACCCAGTCCCCTTGCTCATCCTGGTGGAAACCAATGATTTGTTGGTTCATCCTTTTGCCGGAAGCGGCAATGCGCAGTTAGCGTGTGACGCACCGGCTGGATCAGCCGATTTTCCAACCCTTGCGAACGGTTGGTTTCAACAATGCATTGGCTTCGGAATTATTTGTGATCTTCATCTTCTCTGCATCCCATTCCAGCTTGCAGTCCAGCCTGGTTGCGATGGCTCCAAGTGCAATCCATTCCGTAAATGGAGCCGAGACGCTGAAATTCGAGCAGGCCGGCGTTCCGCCTTTGCAAGCGCGAATCCAATCGCGGTAATGACCAGGTGAACGCGGAAGAAACTCGGGCGGGAACTCGTAATCGCGCATTTTTTCAACCGGCAACAGGCGGGTGTTTTCTCCGTATGTCCCGGTGGTGATCATGCCCTTGTCTCCGATAAATAAGCTTCCGTTCGTCCCCTTACTAATGAGGCTCATCCACTTAGCGAGTTCCCGCTCGTGCGGCGTCAGATCGGCATTCTCCGTTTGAGAAGAACGGCTTGGTTGCTCGGGCAGTTCCCTTGGGGAGAAGAACTCTTCGGTAAAAACCTCCCCGATGATTTGACGTTCTCTGGGCTTTGCGGACCCCTCAGCCTTGCCGATGCGGTTGCGCGGGAGATCGCCGAGGATTTGATCTTTGGGAGCGTTTGGTAAGTCGGGTTGATCTTCCCGCTTTGCGTCGTACCAGAAAACCGAGACGGGAGGCATTGGGCCACGGGCGGGGAAGTTAAATCGAACTACCGATTTAGCGGGAAAGAATGTGTCACTGGTTCCTTCCTGGCTGACGCATTCTACTGAGATGGGAGATCCCAGCCGCAGCGCCATGTTTGGCGCTCCGAGAATGTGGCATGCCATGTCGCCCAGCGCGCCAGAGCCGAAATCGTAAAAGCCCCGCCATAGAAATGGAAGGTAATCCTCGCTATAAGGCCGTTCTTGCGCCACACCCAGCCACAAATCCCAATCCAAATCCGCGGGAACCGGCGACTGGCTGGGAAGCGGCAATTTACCTTGCGGCCATACCGGGCGATTCGTCCAGGCATGTACTTCAGTGACGTTGCCGATCTCACCCGACCAGATCATCTCAGCGCATTGCCGCGTACCTTCGTTCGAATAACCTTGGTTGCCCATCTGTGTAGCAACTTTGTATTTTTCGGCGGCTTTCAATAACTCGCGGCATTCCCAAACTGTGTGTGCCAGCGGTTTCTGGACGTACACATGCTTGCCCAGGGACATGGCATCAATCGCCGCGGCGGCATGCATGTGATCCGGAATTGTCACGATCACGGCATCGAAGTTACTCGATTGCTTGTCGAGCATGACGCGATAATCTTTGAACTTCGGAACGTTCGGATATTTTGCAAACGTCTTTGCGGCCGACTTGTCGTCAACATCGCATAAGGCTACGATGTCCTCAGTTGCGGCGCACCCGGCAATGTCGCTTCGCGCTTTACCTCCGGCTCCTATTGAAGCGATTTGAAGCTTCTCGTTCGGGGATTTGTATCCAAGCGACTTAAGCGAAGGTTCGCTGCCGAAACCGGCTAATGGAACCGCGCCAGCCAGCAGACTTCCATAAAAAAAACACCGTCTCGAAACTCTTTCAGATTTCATTTTGCTTTGCTCATTGAAGATGATACCTCTTAAGTTTCGATTTTTGAGCGACTATGGCAACTGCTTCCAAAAGATGGCAGTGTCGCACCACGTGCCGTCGGGAAAGAGTGCATATTTGGGGATGACTCCCGCTCGGGTCCACCCCAAACGCATGTATAACCTTTCAGCGTGTCCTCCCGCAGCTGTATCCAGCACAAGCAAACTTTTGCCAGCAAGACGGCTGGCTGCTTCGGCGTGCTGCATAAGACGGGCGCCGATTCCTTGCCCCCGAGCCGATCTTAGGACGAGCAACTTCGCGACATCAGCCCGATGCGGTTGGTTTGGAGGCGTGGCGATATGGATCTGCACAGTGCCGGCCAATCTGGAATCGATAAAGGCCGCCAGCAATATGCGGTCGCCTTGCTCCACAGCTTGAATAACCTTTTCAAAAAAGGATTCGGCTGTGGCCCGGGAAAGCGGCGCCATGAAGCTGACAGAGGCTCCTCCTTCCACGCAGTCAAGTAAAACATCGGCAAGAGCCCCCAAATGCTGGAGCCCTTCACTTGCTTTCAATTCTCGAATTTCGATCATAAGGCTGCGTGGCCTCCTATTGCAAGGCCGCAATAACTGCGTTTCTGTTCGACATTAACGGCACAGTAGGGGTTGTCGCCCCATATACGCCAGCTTCAAACTTCTACCCTATCGCCGACTCGGCTTCACCCGCGGCGTATGGGTTGCTGTTCGACGTTACAGGCAATATTGTTTCCTCCGCAACTCCAGAACCCGGAGCGGGGACATAGACTGTGATCGGTATGTTTGCGTTCACCTTCTGGGGGTCTACGCGGATGTACGCTTGCGCCGGGGATGCGCGTCCGGTCTAAAAGGGCAGACTGCCCGCAGCATTCCCAATGTCTTCTCGTCCATGGCATAAGTTAAAATCTTCATGCGCCCAAAATGCTAATCCTAAAAGAACTTCTTCCACCTGGCGGAAAACGAAAAGAGCGGACTCCCGAGCAGATTACCGCGGCCGCACCGCTAGCGTTAGACTACCCAGCGACGCAAGTCGGAACAGCAGGCAGCGTCACGGTCGCCTATGACTCATCTCTGGGCGCTGCGGGACTAGCGCTCGCCCAGCAGCTCTTAAATGCCGTCACCAGCCCGTACAACGACATGCAGACTTATTTCGGCATTACAGGCGCCGCTGTTGAGGTAGTCGTTGCGCCCCTGAGCGGAAATAACGATGGCTCGGGCGGGGCATACCATTATGGATGCGACTTTGCATCGGGCGGCGTCCTGTACCTGGACGCGACCTTCTCGAATACAACCGTCGATCCGTTGAGTCTCGAAATCGGCTTATACGTGGCGGAACTGAGTGAATGCTTCATGGGCGCTCAGGGGGGCGGATGGGGCTGCGGCTTCAGCAATGGCGAAGGACTATCGCGCTTCTTAGCGGAGGAGGAGACGCCGGCAGACACTTTGGATGCGTTTGCCACCGGGCCGGCTTGGGCGCAGGCTGGTTTCCCCGACTGGGTCAGCCAGACAGAGCAGACCGATCAGGATGACGTTTCGACCGGGTGCTCGGTCATTTACATCTACTGGATGGTTTCGCTTGGGTACACCATCGCGCAGATTGTACAGGCGGCTGGCGCGACGCTATCGGCGAACTATCAGACGCTGACGGGCAAAACCACGGCCTACGCGGATTTGCTGGCTGCCGTGCAAGGACTGACGGTGACATCGGACAATCCATTTACCGCCGGCGTTTAGTTTGGCGGCTCTCCGCTTCCAATAGACCAATCTCTACCCGCAAGTAAGCTGGACCACACAACTCCGGGTAAAAACCTCTCCGGGAGGCCGAAACCGCCTCAATTCGCGTTCGCGGCCAAAGCCGAAACCGTTCCTGCATTCGTACGTCCGAAAATAACCGGAGTGAGTGGGAACAACCGTGGCCCTTCGCCCGCGCTTTTTCCGCATAAGTAAGTGCAGGGTATTGCATGCCCGTTGAAACGGCGGAGACCGTTCTGTCACTATTTATGCACGACTTCTTGAAGTCCCTTCTTTCTGGGGACGAAATCGGTATGTCACTATCACCAATTATCGTTGGGGAAGTTACGCAGATACTAACTCGCTGGAACGCCCGGGATCCCGCCGACAAGGCGAAGCTGCTCGACGCTATCTATCCGGAACTTAAGCGGATCGCCGAATTTCGGATGCGGCACGAACGGCCCGATCATACGCTTCAGGCGTCCGCTCTGGTGAACGAATTTGTGATTCAGCTTTGTACGGCCACCCATCAACCGTGGCAGAGCCGCCTGCATTTCCTGGCGATCGCGTCGCGCGCTATGCGGCGGATTCTGGTCGATCACGCGCGCGCTCACAATGCCGACAAGCGGGGAGGCCCGGCTTCGACACTGCCGTTAGAAGGAATAAATATCGCCGCGCCGCGTGATTTTCACGATATCCTTGAAATCCATGAACTGCTGGAGCAGTTGTCCGCGCAGGATGCGCGCATGGCCGATGTTGTCGAATTGCGTTACTTCGGCGGCCTCTCAAACGGCGAAGTGGCTGAAGCGCTAGGTATTGCCGAACGAACAGTCAAACGGGACTGGCAAGTAGCCCGCGCTTGGCTGTACGCCCAGATCCAAAAGGGCGAGATACATAAGGAAAAGCCTCATGACGGCTGAAGATTGGGAAGAAATAAAACGGATTTTCGACTCGGCACTGAAGCTGCCGCCTCTCGATCGTGCCGCTTACCTGGATGCTGCGTGCAACGACAAACCCGTTCTGCGCTCCACCGTGGACGAACTGCTGGGAGCCAACGATGCCGCCTCAGGTTTCCTGAATGGCGAGAGTACTTCGCCCGATTCTCTTCCGCCCGTATTCAACCCTGGCGACATCGTTGCAGGCCGGTTCCGCATTATTCGAATGATTGCCCGTGGAGGCATGGGCGAAGTCTACGAAACGTTCGATGAAAAGTTGCGCGCTAGAATCGCGCTGAAAACGCTGCGGCCGGAATTGGCTTCCGACGTCGATGCGCTCGAACGCTTTAAGCGCGAAATACTGGTCACACGCGATGTCGGTCACGAGAATCTGTGCCGCGTCTTTGAATTAATTGAGCATCATTTGCCTTCCTCCGAGCCTGGCGGGGAAAGGCGCGAGGTGATCTGCCTCACTATGCAGTTGATGTCCGGCGAGAATCTTCAACAGTATCTAATCAACAACGGCAAAATGTCCCCGGAATCGGCTTTGCCTTTAATCCGGCAGATTGGGGCGCCATTGACGCGCTTCACCGCAATAACGTCATTCATCGAGACTTGAAGCCCTCGAACGTAATGATCACCCCGGGCCGCCCCGGTACTTTGCGCGCAATTGTTATGGATTTCGGACTGGCGCGACCGCTCGGCCCCGCCAGAGAGGAAGGGTTCCAATCGCGGACAGACGCCAACGCCGGCGCTCCCTATTTCCTCGCGCCCGAACTCTTTGGCAATCAGAAGCCGAGCATCGCCTCCGACATCTATGCTTTCGGCCTGATCATCGACGAAATGGTGACCGGCGGCGGCGCTTTCGCCGGCGACTCCGTCCAACAAATCTTTTCTCAGAAACTTTTCGGCGAGCCGGTTGACCCCCGCAAACGCAATCCGGATTTGCCGCTGAGCTGGGTTAGCGTCATCCGCCGCTGCTTGCACCGCGACCCTGCAAAGCGCTTTTCAAGCGCCGCTGAAGTGATTGCCGCCCTCGACGATGGGGCTAAAGGTCTTACCAAACCACTTCCGCGATGGATGAAGCCGTTATTTGTCACTTACCGTCGGATGCCGGCGGTCCGTTTTGCGTCGGGTCACCGCAGGATTCTTTCATTCCTGATCGGCAGTCTGGTGGTGAGCGTGCTTGGCGCCGGTTGGCTGTTTCAGCCACTCAAGACGTCGGTCGTGACGTTTCAAATTCAGAATCTTACCGGCCTGCCGGACTACGACGATCTCTGTGCGGGTATTACCCGCGAGATGGAACGCCGTCTGCAGAGCCCCGGGGATGTCGCCGTAATGCCATTTCACGCACCCCGGCCGAAAGATGCTCGTCTTAAGTTGGATGCGCGTTTCAGTATTGACGGCTATCTCCAAAAGAGCGGCAATATTGTTCAACTATCGATGCAAGTCATCGACAATACAAGCCGCCGGCTTGTCGCCGCGGACGATTTTCGAAATGATTTCGACGACGTGTTGCAATTGCAGAGCAAGATGGCCGAGGACGTGGCGGAGGCGATGCGCGATGACGTGTTGGTTCCCGCCATGAAGTCCTCGCGAGGACCTCTGCCGGCGATAGCTTTCATTCTGATACACAAACTGCCGTTTGTTCACAAGATTGAAACGGGTAAGCCGCCGACAAGCAGCTCGCCGGCCATGTACTATTACATGCGGGCGCATAATCTTTGGGAGCAGCGCGGCGTTCCATCTTTACGGGCATCCATCGACGTCTACAACAAAGCCATTGGCGCAGACCGCAATTTCGCGCTCGCCTACGCCGATCTGGCTCGAGTGGAGTGTACGCTGCTGCAATACAACCATGAGCCTCGGCGTCGGTTGTTTGAATCGGCAAAGGCGCACGCAATACTGGCCACGCAAAAGGGTCCCAACTACGCCGAAACGTATGCGGCGCTCGCCGTTATCGATCAGCTGTCATGGAACTGGAAATCTGCCGAAACTAATTTCAAGCGTGCTTTGCGAATTAACCCGGCGTTGGCTGACGTACATCGCAACTACGGCGGTTTCCTGATTCAGTTCGGCCGGTTCAACGAAGGGATCGCCGAAATCCAAAAATCAATTTCGCTGGACCCTTACGGTCAGCTTGACCGGGTGATTTTGAGTACCTATCTTTACTACGCCGGGAGGTATGCCGAGGGTGTGAACAACTTAGAAGGGTTTGTTCCCGAGAGTAACCTGACAGACCGTTACCAGGAGCTTGCCCTGTTACATACCCAAATGGCGCTGCAGACCGGCGGAAACCAACGCCTTGAGTTACTGCAGCAAGCGCTGAAAGAAACCTCAATACTGGCGGAACAAGAGTCGAAGGACGTCTCAAAGCCTTCATATAGCGGACTATCAGCCCCACTATATGCAACTATATACGCATTACAGGGCAACCGTTCGGAAGCTCTTAAATATTTGGATCTGCTGCTTGCCGGCTACACGGCAGGCGCCGTAAATCCGCTGGACGTCGCCGATGCTTATGTTTCCCTGGGTAACTCCGAGGCCGCGCTTACCTATCTGAGGAAGGGCGTAGATGCCAAAGATCCAGAACTCATCTATCTAAAAGTGGAGCCGTTACTCGCAGGCCTGCGCTCCAATTCCAAATATCAAGCGCTGGTCAAAGAAGCCGGCCTTTGAAAGCACCCAACAACCACTCGAAAAGGAGAAACACTACATGGCAACGACACCGCCCGATGACAAACCTGAAGGCACCCCACAAAAGGCCGACGATAATCTACAAATCCCAGCCTCCTTAGAAGGGACTCAATTAGAGAAATTGGTTGAGAAGCTTCACGGAAAAACCGTGACCATAACCATTACTCTCCATATCCACTAGACTGGGTCAGAACTGTGAATCCGGAGCTTTCACAAGCCGCGAGTGGTATCTCCGATTTTCTTCAGAAAGCCAAGTCTCAAGCGATCTCGGGGGCTTTGCAGGAAGCCCTCGTCACCCTTATACGTTTAAGAGCCGAATGCGCACCCTCCGCTGAATCTGAATTCCAGATTGGTGAACTGCTCTGTGACATGGGTTTGCTGGCGCCGGCGGTTGAAGCGTTTTGGCGAAGCGTCAATCTCGATCCGTCCCATCCTAAGGCTTACGAAAAGCTTTCGGTTCTGTATTGGAAGCTGAACTTCCAAGGACGTTCGGCGTGGTATTCATCGAGGGCGGCGCGGCTCAGCTGTTTTGACCAACCTTCGCTTGGCGCAATGGCCCGCTCGCAGTATCGAGTGGGCAGAGTGGAAAGCAGCATACGTACCTACCGGCGCGCCCTGAAACTCGATCCTTCCGATGCCCAGGTTCATGCCAAGCTCTTGTTCACAATGCTTCATTCCTCGCGTCACTCCCCCGCCGCTCTCAAGGAAGCACATGAGAATTGGATTCGCCTGCACTGCCAGCCGGCGCCACGCCAACAAGAGTTTTTAAACTCTCGCGATCCCGACCGCAAGCTACGTCTTGGATATCTCGGTCAAGATCTGAGCTGGACACCCGATCGACACTTTCTGATCCCGGTCCTCGAAAATCATGACCATCGGAATGCGGACATTTACATCTTCAACACTATGCCGTGCCGTGACGCGGTTACCGACGAGTACATGCGCCAAGCGGACGTTTGGCGCGACGTGAGCTCTTTGAATTCCAAGGAGATCGCCGAACAGATTCGCCGCGATCAGATTGATGTCCTGATCGAGCGTTCGGGTCACATGACGGTTGGCCAGACTATTCCAGTGTTCCAGCAAAGGCCCGCTCCCGTCCAAGTCGCCTACCTGGACTATCCATGTACAACAGGTTGCCGCGAGATTGATTACTTGGTGTCCGATCAATGGACTACGCCGGAAGCTGGCTTCGCGCAGGAATACTCGGAGCGCAGCCTATACTGCCTTCCGCATGGCGCGTTGCTCTATGCTCCGCCGCCCGAGCTGCCGGTAATTTCAGAGCTGCCGGCGCGCCACGATGGTCATTTGACATTCGGACTGCTCCAACGTCCGGCTAAGTTCAACGACGATCTTTGGAATGCAGTGGCAGCTATCCTGCGGCAAGTAACTCATTCGCGTCTACTGGTTCAGCATGGAGACGCGGAATTGGACGAGGCCGATAGCGGAACTCGCGTCCGGATAGTCAACCAACTCTGCCAGCGAGGCATTACCGAAGAGAGGATCACATTCATTGGCGGAAAACAGTGGCCGGGGTATTTCGATGTCGTAGCAGGCGTGGATATCGCGCTTGACACATTCCCATACAGCGGCACGACCACGACATGCGGTTGCCTCTGGATGGGCGTTCCCGTCGTCACGTTCTCGGGCGAGCGTCACTCCAGCCGCGTCAGCGGCGCCATCCTCTCCCGCATGGGCCTGGAAGACTGGGTCGCTCATTCGCTAGATGAATATGTGCAAATTGCCGTTGCGAAGACCTCGGACGTAACCGCTCTAGCCAATCTCCGCGCCGGACTCCGCGAGCGCATGTCCAACTCGTCGGTGTGCCGGCCCGAAATCGTTGTCCGCGAACTCGAAGAAGCCTACCGTTCGATGTGGCGCCAGTGGTGCGCGTCACAGTAGAAGTTCAGGTCACAACCACATACCGCTCGTCAGTCAAACTGTCCGCAACTTCATCGGGAAATTTTAGTAACGTGCGAAAACGGCCAGCCAGCGCCAGAACACTTCCAGTTTGACGTCCGGCGCAGTAATGTCTGGTAGATCCGTCTGGTAGAGCCGTTGAGATCCCTCCGTCGGGCGTAAATCTCAAAACGGCCGCTTCCAATTCTAATGGTGATCCGCTCCGCGCGTCCTGGCCGCTGGACGACGGGTACGTGGTAGCCGGTGTGGGATTTGAACTCACGACACCCTGTTTGTAGGACAGGTGCTCTGACCAGGCTGAGCTAACCGGCTGAAAGAATTCTGGAGGGCGGTAGGGGACTTGAACCGGCGGATGCCCCTGATCCCTTAATTCGGAATGAAGTGCTCTGGATCCGCTGAGCTAACCACGCTTAAACTTGGTACTCCTGGCAGGACTCGAACCTGCATCCCCTTGCGGGCAAAACGTTCGTAGCGTTTGGGCTAATCCAATTCACACCACAGGAGCAAACATGGAGGTTCCAACGAATGCCCTATGAAACTCTGGCAAGGCCGGAGAGATTTGAACTCTCGATCTCCTCCTTGAGAGGAAGACGACTTAACCGCTTGTCCACGACCTTACAAAAATCTTTGGTGCCCGATGGCAGATTCGAACTGCCGGCCTGGTGGGTAGAAGCCACCTGCTCTTTTTCCGCTGAGCTAATCGGGCAAAATGGTGGACCGCCAGGGAAGTTGAACCCTGTTCTCTCGGTTAAAAGCCGATTGCTTCGCCATCAAAGCTTGCAGTCCTCAAATGGTACTGGATCTGGGTAACGATCCCAGCCGTCGCAACTAATCTGGTCGCTTTCGGAGGTTTATAAAACCTCCCCGCTCTCCTGAGCTATCCAGCAAGAAATTGGTTGCGGCGGCACGAATCGAACGTGCTTTTGAAGGTTATGAGCCTTCCCTGGGGCCAATCCAGATACGCCGCAATAGTGAATTCGTTTGGCGGTTCCGAGGGGACTCGAACCCCGTGATCCGGTAGACAGCCGGACATCCTGGCCGCTGAATGACGGAACCGCATGGCGCCGGGAGAAGGACTCGAACCCTCGTGAGCAGGTCTGGAATCTGCTGTCCTAGCCGCTGAACGATCCCGGCGCAATTCAACTACTATTCAATTGTCAAAGACCAAACAACAGCAAAAAGACCCCGGGACTCTTCAGTCCGGGGCCTCTTTGACTCACTAAGATTAAACTGCTTTACTCAGCTAAAGGAGACTCCCCGGATACATGGACGTCTTTCCATCCGCGGTTTCCGCGAATCATGACGACGGCGATCTGTATCTGGTGTCTCACTTGAACTCCCATTCTAACAATAAAAACGAGAATCCGCAATAACGTTTAATCCTTGTAGGGATCAAATTCTTTCGCCGATGCCATTGCAACTCCCACGGGAGTTAGGGTGTGCAGTATGCGGATGCTGCCGGCGTGAGCGGCAAGCACGTCTGGTAGCCGCTTGTAGCAATGTGGACTCTCGTCCAGGCCGGCCCCGCGTAGTTCGACGCGCGCCGCCTTGACGCTTTTTTGCATCATCTCCTGTGTCACCTTGCCCGGGCGCTTGCACGCGCCCGTCTTGCGATCGAATGAGCCGGCGGCTTCCATCCGACCCATGACACGGCCAGCGCCATGCACCGTCGAACCGAGTGAGTATTGTGACTCTTCGTTAGCCACACCTTCGAGTATTACGGCATCCTCCGCCATAGTGCCGCCCACGAATCCCTTCTGTCCAGGAAAGGCCGGCGTAGCGCCTTTCCTGACGACCCACAACGGTTCGCCGTTATGCTCCTCTACCCAGGCGTAATTGTGGTGATTGTGAACCTCCTCGATGACGTTAGCGCCCAGGAGTGCCGCGACTCTCCCACAGACCCAATCCCGTCCGGCGTAAGCGTAGGCACCTCCAAGTTGCATTGCCAGAACATATTGCACTCCAAGGTCACTCGCTGCATCCAGCACGCATGGATCTACCTCCATGCCGTCTTTCGCGCCAGCGGCCTTGAGGAACCATGTCGCGATGCCGTGTCCCAATCCGCGCGAGCCAAAGTGAACGCCGATCCAAACTCTATCCTCCTCATCGGCGAACAAGTCAACGTAGTGATTGCCGCTGCCGACAGTTCCCAACTGAGTTTCAGCTTTTTGCTTGAGCGGCTTGGCGGCTTCAGTCGCCCAAGCCGCATCGTCAAACAATAGGTGATCGACCCGTTCGGCGTTCTTGCGCCCGACGCCGAAGCTGATTGTGCTCCAAACATCATCCATGATGCGAGCGATGTTCGCTCGCAACTCTCGGCCTGGCATATCCAGCCGAACGGCTTTGTTGCCGCAGGCAATATCGAACCCGACACCGGAGGGACTCACGGCATTCCTGTATGCAACAACGCCACCGATAGGAACCGCGTATCCGAGATGACCATCTGCGCAGAGGACCGCACGCACGACTCGCTCGTCTTTGGCGCAGCGCTCAATCTGCGCTACTGTCTTTGGTTCGTGATCGCCTCAGATGGCGATTTTGTCGGAGATAATTTGCATTGCCGCCTCCTTATGGAATATGGTGATTCGCCAGAGATTCGAACTCTGCTGTTGTTCTCCTTGCAAGGGAGACGGCCACTCCTAGCAGCCCCGCAACCCGCATGGGGTGAGCGAAGAGAATCGAACTCTTATAGACGGGGCCACAACCCGCCGCTCTACCATTGAGCTACGACCACAAAGCATGGAGCCAGATGTACGAATCGAACGTATCTGGAGCCGGAGTGGGGACTTGAACCCCGGTTTACTCGTTACGACTTCGGCCAACTTCCAACAAAATGGTCGGCGTGCTCAGAATCGAACTGAGTCCACGTGTACCCAAGGCACGGATGCGGCCACTACACCACACCCCGAAACTGATGGTGGCTCCCTTCAGAATCGAACTGAATCCTTCGGCTTTTCAGACCGATGCGCGCACCAACTACGCCAGAGAGCCGTGAAACCTGGAGCGGAGTATCGGACTTGAACCGATGTTGAAAGAGTGGCGCTCTTCCGTGTTAGCCGCTACAGTAACTCGGCAAAAACTATGGCTGGCCGTCCTGGATTCGAACCAGGAATGTGACTTTCAGAGAGTCGCGTGATGCCGTTTCACTAACAGCCAACACTTCAAACATCTGGCTGAGGAGGCAGGACTCGAACCTGCACGTCTCTCGGTTAACAGCCGAGCGCATTACCTTTTTGCTACTCCTCAAAAACAAAAAACCCGGCGCCTGTTAAGGGCCGGGTTTTAGAAAACGTTCGGTTTGTTCTCTTGTCTACCCTGAACCCATGATGGCGTGCGTACCCTGTGCGGCCGGTTGATTGGCTGGCATCGGGCAACGGGTTGTGAGTGTAAACAACATAAACCTGAACTTATGATACACATGTTTTGGGAGATTGCAAAATAAAATCTTTGGGAGGCCGGTGAGAGTTACGGAGTTGGCTCGTTAGCAGTGCGCTGGCTTACCGTCTGCCTTGCTATCGGGGAATTATGGCGGCTGGCGGCTTCTGGAAAACTTGGAGTTGTATGGAGTTACATAAGTCTCTCATCCAATCCAGCCAAAGCCGCCGCACTCAGCGTATAGCTGACGCGCGACGAACATGAACTGGATAAGAGAGCGAACATCACAGACCAATCGTAAAATGACTTTCGTAATTGTCAAGCTGGCGCTCGATGGGCTCGGAGCGTGTCGTTTAAACTGGGCAATACCCGATGAAGAAAACCTCGCTCGTATCCAGTTTGTTCGCGGCTTTGGCTTGCAGCGTGATTTCAGCGCAAGTCGCGCCTCCGTCGCCCGGCCCTGACGAACGCTACAAGGCCGACATCCTTTTGGTGGTGGCGCACCCGGATGACGAAACGGAGATTACGGGCTATCTGGCACGCGCGATTTATGAGGAGCACAAGCGCGTGGCGGTGATTTTCGGAACGCGGGGCAACAGCGGCGGTGACGCGATGAGCTTGGCGCAGGCGGCGGCGTTGAGCGAGGAACGCGAGATTGAGGCCCGCAAAGCCTTAGCGTTTTTCGGCGTTATGAATGTATGGTTTTTGGATGGCTCCGATACGCCTGGACAGGATGTCTTGCGATCGCTTGAAACGTGGAACCATGGCGCAGCGCTTTGGAAGGCAGTGCGTATTATGCGACTCACCCGGCCCACGGTGGTAACGACATGGATGCCCGAATATGTTGCGGGCGAAAACCACGGAGATCATCAGGCGGCCGGTGTGATCGCGACTGAGGCGTTTGATTTAGCGGGAGATGCAACGTTCTTCCCGGAACAGGTTGCCGCGCCGCGCGACCGCGTGAACATTGGAAATTTGACGGAGGGATTGCAACCCTGGCAACCACAGAAGTTGTATTTTTTCTCGGATGCAACAGACCAGGACTTCATGAAAGGAAAAGGCCCGGAATATTCGACGCTCGACCAGTCGCCGAAAGGAAAACCATATTACGAATTGGCTGCCGAGGAAATGGCCTATCATCTCACTCAGGGCGACACGGGACAGTTTGCCAAACAAGCTCTTGCGAAAGGAGATTTTACCTACTTCAAAACACCGGTGCGGCTACTGCTTGGCAAATCTTTGGTTAAGACAACGGTAACGGGCGACGCATTTGAAGGAACTACTTCGGATTCCATGGCGTACGTGGCGCCTCCCGGCTTTCACCCGGAAAAGAAAGAAGGCAGCTACATAGAACTCGGCGGACCATTCGCGTTTTATGAAAGCTTTTGGCGAACGCATAAGCTGAGCAGTTTGGAAGATCTTCTGCCAGCGCAAGTGGAAATGGCGGCGGGGAGCATTCTGCACATCCCGCTGGTGATTCACAGCGCTACGGGAGAGACCGTGTCTTTAAAACTAAAACTGCCTGAAGGTTGGCGGCAAAGCTTTCACTCCTATGACCATTTCGACCAGTACCCGGTGGGCGCGGGAAACGATTATCCAGTGACTATAAACCTGCAGACATCCAGTGAACCGACGAAAGGGTTCGAGGAAGTAACGATCAAGACGGTGGTGAGCGGCCAAAGCATAGGCTCTGTAACAATGCATGTACGTCTGACGAAAGACTCGGGCCTACCGCAATAAACACGGCTCACTTCTTGGGCAACCAGCCTGCATGTTTAAGAATGCTATTGTTCGTACGCCGGGAATTAATTTTGCGGACGGGCTCACCACTGCCAAGCTGGGAGTTCCCCGCTATGAGAACGTCCTGCAGCAGCATTCACGTTATTGTGAAGCGCTGAAAGAGTGCGGACTTGCGATAACAACGCTTGAGGCAGATCTCGGGCATCCGGATTCGACTTTCATAGAGGATACAGCGGTACTGACGCCGCGAGGCGCGATTTTAGCGCGTCCTGGAGCGGCAAGCCGTGAAGGTGAGGTGGCTGTGATCGGCGAGATTCTTAGCTGCTTTTTTCCGGCAACAGCGAAAATTGAAGCGCCAGGAACGCTTGATGGAGGAGACATCTGCGACGCTGGGGAGCATTTCTTCCTCGGTTTATCGCACCGTACGAACGAAGAGGGTGTGCGGCAGTTGGCTGCGCACCTTGCGAATCAGGGGTACACGTGGTCGGTGATTGATGTGCGCGGAATGAACAGCATTCTTCATCTGAAGAGCGGTATCTCCTACATCGGCGATAACACGCTGGTCGTGACAGAAGAGATTGCAGAGAATGAGCTTTTTAAAACATTTAAGTTGATTCGAGTGTCGATTGACGAAAGCTACGCAGCTAATTGTGTTCGTGTGAATGACAGAGTTCTGATGTCGGCTGGATATCCGCATCTGAAGGAGGAACTATCCCGCCGCGGGTTCAATCCTCTAGTGTTGGATATGTCGGAATTTCAAAAGATGGATGGGGGACTTAGTTGCCTTTCGTTGCGGTTCTGAGGCGTCGGGAGCAGTCGGGAGCAATGTGTTTTGGGCGGCTCAACCGGCGTACCGATTGAACCGCCCAAGTAACTTCTACTTAGTTCGGTAGAAGGCAGAAGCCTAGATCATCCGGGAGGTAATTGTGCGAAGCCGGATAGCTGCCAACAATGGTTCGATCCCACACTTCCACGCGGACTACATAACCGCAGGTAACTAGCGCGTGCGAATCTAACGTCCACTGGTCACCCGGAGCGGATGAAGTCTGCGAGTAAGTTGCCAGCGGAATTACCGGCTGCGGAGCAGGTGGATTCAAGCTGGCCGGTAGGGTTGAGAGCACCCAATGGCCGAAGTAAGGATCGGTCGCCACAAAATGACCCGATATCGCATCGCCAGGATGGAACATGTGGCAGCCCCCGGCATCGAGCGTTATCTGCGCATTGGGAGCGGAGCTCTTTAGCTGAAGCTGATAGCCGGCAGTTACTCCAATAGGCGTCTTGGCGCTGTTAGTGAACTCAAGATACAGTTCACCTAATTCGCCGCCGCTTGCATACCAGTAGCCCAAAGTCTGGTCCACATTCTGCAAGTAATTAAGATAGGCAAAGAAGCCATTCGCATCGGGAGCTATCGTGGATCCGTTTCCAAACTGATCGACAACATAGATAGAGTTGTGAAGCACTTGGAACGATTCCAGCGGATTGGGGCGAACCCATATGCGGTAGAAGGTGCCAACGTAAGGCGTCCCCGGACCCTGAATTGTAATCTGGCCGCCAAACGGGCACTGGCGAGTGGTGTAGTAAGGATCGGCATAGGAGCCATACAGCGCAAATTTGGCATTGGGCAAGGTTAAGCCGGAAGCACCTGCTCCTAAAGCATCGATTTCGGCAACGCCGATACCGCCGAGAATCGAGATTCTTTGACCCGGCTGCGTGGGAGCGCCTGGGTTGATTTGAACGTGCGTGTCCACCCGATTTCCCCAGTAAGGGACGGCATCCGGATCGACAGTCGAAGGCGGCGTATTCCACGAAAGTACAGCACGGACCCGAGCAATTCTGGGCTGGTCGCATGATCTGTGCTCGGCGGAAAGATCGACCGGACGGATAGCGGTGTAATGCAGGCCGTCCGCGGGGAAGGAAGCATAATCGTGGACGGCAACCGAAACTGTGCCGGCATAAGTCCACTTACACGTGTTGTCGTAATCGACCCAGAATGAGACGTATTCTTTGCTACCCGCCTGGCACGGCTGGCCATTGAAGCCGGAAGGGCGTTTGATGGTGAATGAAGCGACTAACCATTCGCGATTATTGTCGAGCCCAACGCAATTCAACTGCTCGTAGGTGGTGTTGCCGCTGGTCTTCTGAAGGGCCGCCAGAGCGTCGTTCCAATTTACTTTGGATACCGCGAACTCCTGAATCTGCGCGGCAAGGAGTTCCTGCGAGGGAGCCGGAGATTCCAGTGCGCTCAGCAGCTGTGAGAAGCCGAAACGGTGCGCTTCTACGGAAATGGTTGCCTTGGAAGCGATTCCGGCCGCCGGGGAAGCAGCATAGGTTTTCGCTAATTCGGCAAAAGTTTCCGGAGCGGGATCGGGCAGGGGAATGGGCTGGAATTGTACCGTTTCGAAAATCGGTGGAAGCTTTACCTCCGAACCGAGAATTGAAGGCAAATCAATGTAACGGGAAGGGCGCGGCTTGATTTGTATGTGGCGGTCTACAACGTTGCCCCAGATAGGAGGGATAGAGGGATTAACGGAGGGCACGACCTCCCACGACAGGACCGCACGCACGTTAGGCAGAACGGGACGGCCGCAATAATCAGTGCGCGGTTTGATAGGAAGCGAGACCACGTAGCTGAGCGGCTTTTCAGGTTGATTTCCGCAGTCGTTCTGATTCGGGATGTCGTGTACCTTAGTGCCGACTACGCCCTGATCTACCCACCCTGAGCCGTAATCGAGAAAGAAGCGGACGAACTCGGTGGAACCACCGCTGCAAAGATCGCCAGCATAGCCAGTCGGCTGCTTGATCTGAATTACCGCCTGAACATTATTGAAATCAGGGTTGAAACCAACACAGCTGATTTCTTCATACGTGACGTTGTTAATGATTTTCGTTACCGGCGGCTGTTCAAACTTTTCCAGATTGCCGAAGTAGTTCGGGTTTGACGCAAGTAAACTTCTAAATTGCGACCGTTCGCGGACGAACGGGTCGTTAATGACGGCCATGATGCTTTTACCTCTGCCTGCTAGTGATTCGCCATGGCAGAGCGTTACAGTCTACCGGGCACGCACGTCTTTTAAAGTGAGGCACCAGGAGGCGTAGCCGCGCTTACGGGATAAGGGGTCGTCTTCGATCTGAAAGAGCACATCCAGCTTAGTGCCAGGTTCCAATATCCCGGTGCGATCTCCAAAGTTCCAGGCCTTGATGAACAATAACCTTCCTTCGTGACGCAGTGGGATGTTGTAGTGCTTGCCTTCCTTGATGGCTTTAGCCGGACCGGCCACTTCAGCGTCTTGGCAGTAAAAGATCGGGTTTGGGTTGCCAAACCCAAATGGACCGAGACTCAATATCTGCTTGATGCTCGCTTCTGAGATCTCGGAAAAGGAGAGGTGTGCATCTACCGTGTGCGTAGGCCGGAGATCGCCGGGAGTAAGCTTCGAGGCGGCGAATTCATGAAACAGCTGTTGAAAGCTCGTAAGCTCACGGGCATGAAGCGTGAGGCCTGCCGCTTGCCGGTGCCCGCCGAACTTCTTAAACAGGTGTCCCATGCTCTCAAGAGCCTCCAGCAGGTGGAAGGCCGGAATGCTGCGGCCTGAGCCGCTAAGGTGCGGTCCTTCACTCTCATCCACATTTGATGCTTCGCTGAGCACAAACACAGGCCGGCAAAAGCGCTCCACAAGGCGGCTGGCAACGATGCCGAGCACGCCGAGGTGCCAGCCTGGACCCGCGAATACAAGGCCAATATGGTCAGTCGCGATAGCGCTGTTCTCCTCGCATTGCTTCAGAATAGTTTCCACGATCTCGGCCTCTACCAGTTGCCGTTCGCGATTTAAGGCGTCCAGTTGTTCGGCTAGGCTTTGAGCCCTTGCAATGTTATCGGTCAGGAATAGTTCGATTACATCGGTGGCTGTCGCCATGCGGCCGGCAGCGTTAATGCGGGGAGCGAGGCGAAACGCAACCTGGTGCGCGGAAGGGCTTTCGCCGTCGTCGAACCCGGCCACCGTCAACAGCGCCCGCAGGCCCGGATTCCGCACTTGGCGAAGACCGGATAGGCCGCGCTTCACGATGACCCGATTTTCGTCTACCAGCGGAACGATATCGGCCACCGTGGCGATGGCGGCAGGTTTTAGAAATGAATCGAGCAGCGCCGCTTGCCGTTCGGGAGATTGACTGCTGCGCAAAAGGAGCGCCTGCACCAGCTTGAACGCAACGCCCGCGCCGCATAGGTGCTTATTGGGGTAGGCGCAATCGGGCCGGTTCGGATTCAGAACGGCTATGGCGGGCGGCAATTCAGTTTCGGGCAAATGATGGTCGGTGACGATAACGTCAATGCCGAGCGCATTGGCATGTTCGACGACGGCATTGGCGCGGATGCCGGTGTCGACGCTGACGATGAGCCGGACGCCCGATTGCGCAGCGCGATCGATTACCTCATTGCGCATGCCGTAGCCGTCTTTAAGGCGGTGAGGAATATGGAAGTCGGCGCAGCCGCCCAGAATCTCAATCGCTTTCTTCAGGATCACGATAGAGCAAGTGCCATCCACGTCATAATCGCCGTAGAGCAGAATGGGTTCGCGCGCGCGAATGGCGGCATTCAGACGCGTGGCGGCGGCCTCCATGCCGCGCATTAGAAACGGGTCATGCAGCGCGGTCAGTTTTGGAGAAAGAAACTCGCGAGCGGCATTGAGGTCGATATAACCGCGATGCGCCAGGACAGCGGCCACCGCAGGGTGCAGGTTCAAACCCTTCTCAAGGCCGAGCCCAGCTTCCCGGTTGACGACCGGCATTATCCAACGGGCCTGCGACCGCTGCCAGCGTACTGGTGCGTTTCCGGAACTCATCAATTCTTAGAGAAATAGCTTCCGCCCAAAGGGCCTTCTTCTTCGTCGCTAAGCGCGCCGGCGGCCATGTCGAGTTCTGTAAGAATACCGTTCAGCGACTGGTACCAATCTGTAAGCAATTCGAACAAGTAAAGATGCCCTTCCAGGGTAAAGGAAATTTGCAGAGAGCAGGTGAAGCCTTCATAGGCCTGCAACTGGCGCAGGCGGCCTTCGTAATTGCGCTTTTCCTCACGCGTAAAATCGCTTTCTTCGAGTTCTTCCAACGCTTCGTCAATCTGATCGAGACGGAATGAATCGTAGTTGTAGACAATGAGCTTGGCGCCCGCTTTGCGCGCGGTTTCCAGGAATTCGCGGAAATCGGCGTGGCGTTCGCTGTCCCAGACAACCTGGATCAACGAATCCAGCATCCGGTGATAACCGCGAAAAACCGGCATGCCCGATTGATCGAGGTGAGCTTCAACTTCCTTCCGGAGGGTCTCAAGATCTAAAGCCATTCGCTTCAAGCTATCAGATTTGGCAAATCTTTACAGAAATGAGGCGAGGGAAGCTGTTCCATAAGTGAGGATTCTTTCCTGGAGGTAACCTCAGTATGGCCGCGTACATCGTTACATGTACGTTCTACTCCCTGGAAACGTGCAGAGAAAGCGAGTTATCGGAAACTTGCGGTTTAACTTAGTAATCCTATTCACGCTTAGCGCATGCTGCACATGGGCGCAGAGTGGTTTCGTCCGTTCAGGCGGGCAAGCCATTCCCGGAGCTACCGTTTCCATTACGCAAGGGAGCCAGGCGCTCTCTACCGTAACCGATAAAGACGGACATTATGTATTTCCACCCGTGGCGGCCGGGACATGGGCTGTCACCGTGAATATGTTCGGATTCGACCCATTGAAAAAGGATGTCAATTACGATTCTTCGAACGGTCCAGTGAACTTTGACATTCAGTTGAAGGAATCGCAGACCCTACAGCGCATGCAGCGGTTTGCGGCGCGGGCCGGGGGAACAGAGGGCGCTGGTGGGAATGGCGGTAATCAACCAGGAGGAGCGCGCGGCAGGAACAATGGCGGGAATGCATCTCAGGCTCTAGACCAACAATTACAGAACGAGCTCAATTCCCAACAGCAGAGCGCGGCCGCTCCGTCCACCGGCAGTGAAAACAGTAACGAATCTTTTCTGGTTTCGGGTAGTTTGAGTCCCGGCGTAGCACAAGGCGCGCAGGCCGATTCGGGTCCCGATGTACGGTTCCCCGGAGGGCCGGGTGGTATCGCCAGCGGCGGCGGTAACACTCCTGGTTTTGGCGGTCAGACTGTACAGGGCGGGGGCGGAGGATTTGGCGGCGGTGGTTTTGGCGGAGGAGGCGGTGGATTCGGTGGTGGTGGCGGCCGTGGCGGTGGAGGAGGACGCGGCGGTCGGCGCGGTCAAGTGGCGGGCGCCCAGTTTGGGAATCGCCGCAGGAACCAGCAAATTCGCGGCCAAGCTTCATTCACCCTGCAGAATTCGGCAATCAACGCCAAGCCCTTTTCGCTGAACGGACTCGATATACCGCAAGCCGCTTACGCGCAGAGCCGGTTCAGCATTATTGTGGGCGGCCCGCTGGTAATTCCGAAAATGGTAAAGGATCCCAAGACACAGTTCTTTTTTACGTACTTCGGTACGCGCGCCAAGACACCGGAATTGTTCACGGAGACGGTTCCTACGGCTGCTGAACGGACGGGTAATTTCTCGGCCGCGACACAATCGTTAGGAACATCGGCGACCAGTGTCCCTGTTACCATTTACAACCGGACGACTCACCAGCCGTTCGCCAACAATATAATTCCTGCGAGTTTATTGAATCCCATCTCGCTGGGTCTGCTGAATTTCTACCCTCAGCCGAATCAGCTTGGAAGCGTTGCAAATAATTATCAGTCCGAAACCGCGCAAGCCGGCAATTCAGACAATCTGGGGCTCCGTTTACAGCGCAGTATTACAAGCACGGATAGGCTCTCGCTAAATTTTCAATATCAGCAGCGCAATGGGACCACGGCCCAACCGTTCGGCTACTCCGATGCGACCAGTGGTTATGGAACGAACGTGACTTTAGGCTGGACAAAGAATATTTCGACCAACCTGATTAGTAACGCGCAGGTCCGGTTTAACCGTAACCGTAACGAAACAACCCCATATTTTTCTTTGTTGCCCGATGTCGCATCTCAGCTTGGCATTCAAGGCACTTCGACAAACCCGGTTAATTTCGGACCGCCCACATTGAACTTCACGAACTTCGGAGCGCTGAGCGATTCTGCTTTCACGCTTTTGCGCAATCAATCGCAAGGGGCGACTGAAAGCCTCATCTTTACTAAGGGACTGCACAACTTTACCTTTGGAGGGGGATATACGCGCGCCGACCTGAGCGCGCTCACCGATCCAAACGGGCGCGGCACATACAACTTCACCGGTGAAGCTACCAGCGCAATTTCCAATGGACAAGTTCAGACCGGCACGGGTTATGATCTCGCTGATTTCCTTTTGGGCTTCCCGCAATCGAGTTCGATTCAATATGGACAGCAGACCAACTACTTTCTTCAGAATCAGTACACGCTTTATGGACAGGACGAATGGAAGATACGTTCGAATCTGACGTTGATTTTAGGATTGCGTTATGAGGCCTTTTCGCCGCTAAGCGAGAAATATGGCCGCATGGCAAACCTGGATATCGCTCCCGGTTATACGGCAGTGACTGAGGTATATCCCAATACAGCGGGTCCCTATTCGGGCTTTTATCAGAGCGGACTAATCAATCCCGACCGTAATAATTTTGGGCCTCGGGTGGGCTTGGCGTGGAAGCTGCCCTGGTCGAAAAAATCGACGCTGCTTCGTGCCGGTTACGGCATTTATTACAACGAACAAATTTATAATTCGTTCGCGACGCAACTAGCCAAACAGCCGCCCTTTGCGGTCTCGAACAACGTCAACACGAGTGCCGGTAACACACTCCTTATTCAGAACGCGTTTCTGGCGACAAGCCCGGAACAAGTAACGAATACCTACGCAGTGGATAAGAACTACCGCACGCCGTATGCCGGAACCTGGAATATTACCATTCAGCGCGATTTCGGCAAAGGCTTTTTCGGCGAAATCGGTTACCTGGGGACGAAGGGCACTCGGCTGGATGTAAGGACACTGCCCAATGAAGCACCGCCGGGAAGCGCGCTGTCGCTTACGGAAGGGAATCAATTAGGAAATGCTTCGGGCTTCACCTACGACCAATCGATCGGCGATTCCATCTTCAATGCCTTGCAGGTGCGATTCAACCGGCGGTTTAATCACGGGCTCTCGTTCTCTATCTTCTACCAATTTGCGAAATCGATTGACGATTCGTCCAGTTTCGGCGGTGCGGGGAACACAACGGCCCAGAATTGGCTCGACATAGCGGCCGAGCGCGGGCTTTCCAGTTTCGATGTCCGGCACGAACTTCAACCGTCATTTGTGTGGACGTCTCCCATAGCCGGGCCAGGTTCGCACGTCGCCGCCGACGGTAAAGTGGGTCGATTGCTGAAAGACTGGCAACTGAGCGGCAACATCACCCTGCAAACAGGAAATCCCTTGACGGCGCGCGTACTGGGTAACACGCAACAACTGGCGCAGACTGGTGGAATCGGCAGCGGCAGGGCCGACGCAACTGGCGAGTCGCTCGCCGGTGGTGACTTCTTCAATCTGAACGCATTCACGGTACCGCTGGCAGGCACATATGGCAACGCGGGACGGAATACCATTCCCGGTCCCGGCCTGTTCAGCCTTAACACGGCGTTCGCGCGATCGTTCAATATCGGCGAACGGCGGCGCGTAGAACTGCGCCTGGAAACGACGAACCTCACAAATCACGTGAGCTACACCAATCTTTATACGGTAGTTAATGCTGTCAATTACGGGTTGCCGAGCGCCGCTTCCGGAATGAGAACAGCGCAGATCGTGTTGAGGTTAAGATTTTGAAAACAACAGCTTCTTGGGCCTTAATTTATCTACTGGCATTGCAACCTCTTCTGGGACAGCAACAGCGCACCAACACCTTCACCATCAATACGAACGTCGTTATTGTGAACGTGACGGTGCTCGACCGCAATGGCCAGCCGATACCCAATCTCACGAAGGACGATTTTATATTGCTTGAAGACGGCAAGCCTCAAAAGCTGCAAGCCGTCGATTTCCAGCGCCTGAACTCAAAGACGCTGCCGCCGGTGACAGATGCTGAGCCGCCACCGTCAGCGGAACCGAAAGGTTTCAATCCCGACTCGGAAAAGACGGCGCTGAAGACTAGTATGGTTTCGAAATATCAGGACCGGCGGCTGATTGTAATGTTGTTTGATTTTTCGTCGATGCAACCCCCTGAACAAACTCGCGCCAAGAATGCAGCGATCAAATTTTTGACGAGCCAAATGACCTCTAGCGATTCAGTCTCGCTGATGATATTCGGCTCGGAATTGAAGACCGTGCAAGATTTTACGTCCGACCGCGATTTGCTCATTGCCACCATTAATAAGTTCCGGGTTGGCGATTCGAGCGAGAACGCGACTGTGGCCGATGAGGGGGCCGATTCCCAAGACGTCAGCGGACAGTTTGTGGCCGATGAGACAGAGTTCAACATCTTCAATTCCGATCTGAAGCTGGCCGCGTTGGAGGACGCCGCCCGGCAGTTAGGTCAATATCCTGAAAAAAAAGCTTTGGTTTACATTTCGAGCGGTATTCAGAAAAATGGGGTGGACAACCAGTCACAGCTCCGCGCTACGGTGAACACCGCTATCCGCTCGAACGTGGCTTTTTATCCCATTGATGCCCGCGGCCTTTCGGCGCTGGTTCCGGGAGGTGACGCCACGCAGCAGGGCGCGGCCGGAAGTGGTTTGTACAGCGGATCAGGGCAGCGAAGCGTAAAAGAAAACTTCAACAATCAGCAGGAGACTTTGGCTACGCTGGCGCTCGACACCGGCGGGAAAGCGTTGCTCGATTCGAACGACTTGACGGAAGGCATCCGCCAGGTGCAGGAGGATTTTTCCAGCTACTACGTGTTGTCTTACGAGAGTACGAACACGACGCTCGATGGACGGTATCGGCGCATTCAAGTGAAACTCGCACCGCGCTTAGCTGACCTGAAGGCAAAACTCAATTACCGGCAGGGTTACTACGGATCCACCACTTTCCGGCGTATGGGCGATTCGGACAAGGAAGCTCAGTTGGCGCAAGCCTTAATGTCAGACAATCCAGTCACCGATCTGCCGGTTGCGGTTGAGGTGGATTATTTCCGTATCGAGAAAGACAAATACTTCATTCCAATTTCCGTGAAGATACCCGGTTCAGCTCTGGCTTTCCGCAACAAAGGGGCCAAGCAGGCTACTGAACTGGATTTCATTGCCGAAGTTTTCGATGCTCGAAAACGCTCGGCCGCTACCGTACGCGACACGATTCCGCTCAAATTGGCCAGTGACGTAGCTGGGCAGGTGGTGCGGAAAAACATTCAATACGATACCGGCGTCACTCTCACCCCCGGCACATACCAGTTGCGTTTGGTAGCCCGCGAGAATGGCGAGGGCAAAGTGGGAACCTATGAGGTGCCGTTCGTTATTCCAGATCTGACTAACCAGAAGACTTTACGATTCAGTTCGTTGGTTGTGAGTAACCAGCGCGAGCCTGTAACCGAGCAAGTCGGTGGCGTAAAGAATAGCAAGAAACTGCTGGCCGCCAATCCTTTGATTGACGACGGCAAGAAACTGCTGCCCAACGTGACCAGGGTCTTCCGGCCGGGGCAAAACATGTTGGTTTATGTGGAAGTCTACGATCCCAATATCCCCGATTTCCTGCCGGAAAATTTCCGCCGCGCCAACGTCTCGGCCAGTGTCGCGTTCTATAAGAACGATAAGAAGGTGTTTGAATCCCCCGCTGTTCGGGCAAACCGCCTCTCCGAGACGCGGCCAGGAACCCTGCCGGTTTGGCTTCAGTTGCCAGTGAATAATTTGACGCCGGGAAAGTATGAGGCTCAGGTCAATTTGATTGATGAGTTTGGAAAGAAGTTCGCTTTCCCGCGTACTACGCTTGCGGTGCTTCCGCCAGAAGCACCTAAGGCCCCGGCACCTGTTGTCCCGACGACGCCTGGAATCTAAGCGACATCAGCAACCCGACTCCCACAACCACCACGCAGCCAATCACGTTGTACCAAAGAAACGAAACCTGCGTGAAGGCGGCGGCGGAAAAGATCGCGGCCTCGCCCGCTAAAATCCCCCAAAACGCCGCCGTGCCGCGGACGTGCTTGCAGAAAAAAGCGAGGACAAAGACGCCCAATAATCCCCCATAGAAAAGCGATCCCACAATGTTCACTCTTTCAATCAACGCGCCGAATCCGCGCGCGCCCAACGCCGCAAAACAGACCGCGAAAGCCCCCCAAAATAGCGTCAGAAAACGCGAGGCGACCAGGTAGTGGCGATCACTGCGGTTGCGAGCGACGTACCGGCCATAGATATCCACCACCGAGACGGTTGCGAGCGAGTTGATCTCGCCCGAAGTAGAGCCCATTGAAGCCGAGAAGATCACTCCAATCAGCAATCCAACCAAGCCGACGGGCAGATAGGACTTAACGAACGACAGAAAGATGTAGTTCGTATCGTCGAATTTCTCACCGCCATGCATGATCTTGACAATGTCCAAGCCTTGCTGGCGCGACAAGCCAAACGACTTTTGCGCGTTGCGGAACGCCGCCAGAGTCTGCGGATTCTGAACCTTCGCGAATTCGAACGCCGCTCTCCGGCGCTCTGCAAACGCTTTGCCGTACCGGTCGAGCGCCGGCTGCCATGCAGAAGTTCGCGCCGCTTTAGCCGCTTCAATGGGGTGGAACACCATGGGGTCCTGCACGAACAGCGACAGCACGAAGACCATGGCGCCGATAAACAAAATGAACAGTTGCATGGGCACCTTTACCGTTGCGTTAAACAGCAGGCTCAGGCGGCTCTGCGCGATTGATTTACCCGTGAGATACCGTTGCACTTGACTTTGGTCGCAGCCGAAATAGGCTAAAGCAAGAAAGCAGCCGCCAATGAGCCCGCTCCAGAGGTTATAGCGGCTGCTCAAATCGAACCTGAGATCGACAATGTTGAGCCGGCCGGCCGCGCCAGCAAGATGCAGTGCATCACGGACAGAGATGCCTGAAGGCATGGCGTGGAAGGCAATCACGAGGCTTACAATGAGCGCCACGAAAATCATGCTCATCTGTTGAACATCAGCCCAGGTAAGAGCTTTGATACCGCCGGTAGCGGTATACAAAACCACCAGAACCCCAATCAACACCGTGATCCAACGGTCGGACCAGCCGAGGACCGCCGACAGCGCCACCGCAGGCGCGTACAAGCCGATGCCCGCAGCCAATCCACGCTGGATCAGGAAGATCAGGCTGGCCAATGTGCGTGTCTTCGCATCGAAGCGTTGTTCAAGGTATTCGTACGCAGTGAAAACTTTGGCGCGGTGGAAGATGGGAACGGCGGTGGCGGAAAGGATCACCATAGCCACCGGCAGGCCGAAGTAAAACTGCACGAAGCGCATGCCATCGACAAAGCCTTGCCCGGTAGTGGAAATAAAAGTGATGGCGCTGGCCTGGGTGGCGAGTATAGAAAGCCCCATCGCGTACCAGGGCATGGACTTGCCTGCCAGCAGGTATTTGCTGACTGTGTTGCTGCCGCGGCCCCGATAGAGACCATAGGAAACCAGCGAGACAAGCCAGGTGAATAAGACCACCCAATCGAGCGCTCTCATTACAACTCTGAAGCGGTTTTCAGAAGAGCGATTTGGCTGCGATTAATTACGCCGGAGTATTCATTTGGGATGCGGACGGCGCGGCCGACGTGAACTTCGGCAAAGCCGGGATCGGCGATGATCTCGGCCACCATTTGGCACGATAAATCGCCTCCCACGATGATTTCGATCTCTGGCGCTGCCAGCTTGCGCCATTCCAGGAGGCGATGCCTCCGCTCGGCCCATGAGCCGGGGCCACCGCTGGTCAGGACCCGATCGATCTGCGGGAACTGCTTCAAAGTCTGGATGGTTCTCCCCGGATCGAAGGTATGTTCAATGGCCCTGTGGAATGTCGCTCGTGTACGCGGAGCGGCGGAAAGCACTTCGCGAACCGCGACAACATCTACCTCGTTATTTCGGACCCAGCCAACAACCAGACCGTCGATCGGCAAGCGGGCAAAATCGCGGGCGCACGCTTTAAGAATACTCAGTTCTTCGCTGCTGAGGATTGTCATGGACGACGTTTCGCGGACCATGACACGCACCGGAATGGAAACGGCACTGGTGACTTGGCGTACCAGTTCAAGGTTGGGGGCAAGTCCGCCTTCGTCCAAAGAGCGGACCAGTTCCAAACGGTCGGCCCCACCAGCTTCGGCTTCAACGGCTTCGGAAAGCGAAGTGACAATGACCTCAAGGATTTTTGGCATGAGGGATTAGTAAGACAACAACCTAGTCGCGAGATAAAGCGTTAGAATCAATAGGGTTATGTACAAAAGCACCGCCCGGTAGACGGTTTTCCAAGTACCCAGAAATGGAGGCGGACCATCGTCGCTGGGCACCGATTCAAGCATGATTCAGACCTAAAGGATACCTTATAGAATCGATCCGCTACACTGAAAACCGTGGGAAACCAAGCCACACGGCAGCCAATAAACGTTCTGATAGTCGACGATGAGGAATCTCAGCGTGCGCCTCTCGCTGCAATGGTGGATGCCTGGGGATACCGGGCCGAGACCGCCGCAGACGGGCAGGAAGCGATAGAGAAGCTCTCGACCTTTGCCGCTCACGTCATAGTTACCGATTTGATGATGCCTCGCATGGATGGTTTCGAGCTGATGAAGCGGCTCGGGAGCGATGGAAATATGCCGCCGGCGATTGTGCTGACGGCGTTTGGAAACATTGAAACAGCGCTTCAAACGATTCATGAGCTGCGTGCTTTCTGGTACATAGAAAAGCCAATACAGCCGGCTGCATTACGCATTCTGATTGAAAAGGCCGCTTCGCTAAGCCAGTTAGCCGAAGAGACCGAACGTCTGCAAAGGCAATTGCAGTATGCGGGCGTGCTGGTGGATATGGTGGGCACGTCGCCGCAAATGCAGAACGTATTCTCCACCATCCGGCAGGTAGCGCCGAGTAAAGCGTCGGTGCTGGTGGTAGGGGAGAGCGGCACCGGTAAGGAACTGGTGGCGCGCGCGGTCCACCAGTTGAGCCCTCGCCGCAACGGGCCGTTTGTAGCCATCAACTGCGCCGCCATGCCGGAAACTCTGATGGAGAGTGAACTGTTCGGGCACGAGAAGGGCGCCTTTACCGGGGCGCTGGAACGCCGGGCCGGATGCTTTGAGCTGGCGCAGAACGGAACCCTGCTGCTGGACGAACTGGCCGAGATGCCTTCGGGAACGCAGGCGAAGCTCCTGCGGGTGCTCGAAGATTCGCGCGTGAGACGGCTAGGCGGCAAGAACGAGATCTCCGTAGACGTGCGAGTGGTAGCGGCGACGAACCGCAGCTTGGATGAGGCGCTGAAGAAAGGCGACCTGCGCGAAGATCTGTTCTATCGTCTGAATGTTTTTCAAATTCCCTTACCTCCGTTACGCACACGGCTTACCGACTTGCCGGTTTTGACCGAAACGCTTATTACTAATTTGAATCGCAAACATGCATGCAACGTCACAGCCGTGACGCCGGATGTTATGGAGGCATTCAGAAAATATTCCTGGCCGGGCAACGTTCGAGAATTGCGTAACGTGCTGGAACGCGCGGTGATTATGACCGGCGAAGGCGTGATCCAAATGGCTCACCTGCCGTACGATTTTGGGGTGTCAGTGGGGTCGCGCCCGCCGGCGCAGATCTTTGAACCGGAAAGTGTCAGGCTGGCCGTTGGAACGACGGTAGCCGAGGCTGAGAAGGCGCTGGTGCAACTGACGCTGCAGCATACGAAGAACAATAAGACGCGCGCCGCCGAGATATTAGGAATCAGTTTAAAGACATTGTTCAACAAACTGAAAGAGTACGGCACGACGCCGGAAGCGGCTGACGGAGCCGCCTAGATCAGGCCACGAGTTTTCGCAAAATCCGAATAGCTCCTTCCTTGCCGCGATGGCCAATCTCGGTGTACGGGCCGACGCAACTGGGACAACCCGATTTACACTCACAAGCTGCCGCCAATTCAAGAGCAGCGGCGATCAGTTCACCGCGGCGGCGAAAGAGCGGATCGCTTTGGCCGATGCCTCCCGGATAGTTGTCGTAGAGAAGAACATCGGGTTCGAAAGCGGTCTTCTTTTCGGCGGAATCGTCGAGAACCGCAGCGGCCAAGTCGCGCGGATCGGTGAGAAGCAAGACCGAAGCGACGGTCTTCAAAACATTGCTGACGCCGCGGAGGGCATCCTGCAAATCGGCTGTGGAGAAGCCTTCGAAATCGTCAAAGAAACCAGTGGCGAAGTGCAGCCAGAAAGCGGTGGTGTGCATTTCCTGCTCGGGCAACGAGAGCACGCCGGCGCCGACATTTTCAAGCGTGTAGAACTTGATTTTCTTGAAGCCGACAACCTGACGTTTCACGCGAACTTCACCATGCGCGGACTGAACAGGGAGCCGGACGGGAGCGTTTTCGAATTGCGAGAGTTCGGAGACCTGGGTGTAGACAATGGCGTCGGTGAAGTGGTCGGAATCGACTTCGCGCACAAAGGCTTTGCGGCCGTCGAAATCGAGTTTTTCGACTTGATATTGGCGGGCGTCGTGGAGGTAGATAGCTTTTTCGTGCAGGGTGGCGAGAGCGGAGGGGAAATCGACTTCACCGATGATGCGATGGTCGCCTGTAACGTCAACGATGAGGAAGTTGTCGCTGGAGACAGCGCGCAGGCTGACGGAATCAGCGGGATAACTATCGCTTACCCAGTGCCAACAATCACCGGAACGGTGGAGAAGACCCAGGTCGTCGGACAGGAACTTACAAAGCTTTTGTAAGTCAAGCTTGCCGAACGATTCGCCGTCGCGAATAGGCAATTCAAAGGCGGCGCATTTCAAGTGACTCAAGAAAATTTCGAGATTATCGGCATTGATGTGGGCTTCTTCAGGCGAGGAATTGAAGAAGTAATCGGGATGCTCGACGATGTATTGATCGAGCGGAGCGCTGGAGGCGACGAGAACGGCGATAGAAGCAGACCGACGGCGTCCAGCACGGCCCGCGCGCTGCCAGGTGGAAGCAATGTTGCCGGGATAACCGGCCAGAACAACAGCATCTAAAGAGCCGATATCGACACCGAGTTCGAGGGCGTTAGTGGCAATGACGGTGCGAATATCGCCGGCGCGCAGACCCTGTTCGATATGGCGGCGCTCTTTGGGAAGATAACCGCCGCGATAACCGCGCACAGCTTCATTCGAGAAAGGCAGATGGGAACAGGCGTCTTTGAGGTAAGTAGTAAGTACTTCAGCGGCGAGACGGTTGTTGGCGAAGACGAGAGTTTGTTGATTCTGGCGAATGAATTCGAGCGCGATGCGGCGCGTTTCGTGCAGATAGCTGCGGCGGATTCCCAACTGAGGGTTGACGACAGGCGGATTGTAGAACACAAGATAGCGATCACCCGAGGGCGCACCATTATCGGAGACGGTTTCGAAGGGCTGTTCCACGATGGCTTCGGCGAGCGGCTGGGGATTGGCGATGGTGGCGGAACAGCAGATGAATCGGGGGCTTGAACTATAGAATTCGCAGATGCGTTTGAGACGGCGCAGGATGTTGGCGAGATGGCTGCCATAGACGCCGCGATAGTAATGCAATTCGTCAATGACGATGTAACGAAGGTTCTCAAAGAGCTTCGCCCACTTGGTGTGGTGGGGCAGGATGCCGGTGTGCAGCATGTCGGGGTTGGTGAGAACGATGTTGGCTTTGCCGCGAATGGCGCGGCGGGCGTCGGACGGGGTATCGCCATCGTAGGTGTGGCAAGCGAGATGGCCGCCGACGGCATCGTTGAGACGCTGGAGTTCGAGGCGCTGGTCTTCGGCAAGCGCCTTGGTGGGGAAGAGAAAAATGGCGCGAGCGGCGGGGTCGGCCAGGATGGTTTGGACGACGGGCAGGTTGTAACAGAGAGTTTTTCCGCTGGCAGTGGGCGTGACGACGACGACATTTTTGCCGGCAAGGGAAAGCTCGACGGCAGCGGCTTGATGGGTGTAGAGCTTTTCGATATGGCGAGCGGCAAGAGCGGAGCGGAGGGTCGCGGCGACTTGATCAGGGAATGGCGCGTAGCGGGCTTCGCGCGCGGGCTGGCGGCGAACAGCGCGCACCGGAGAGCCATCCTGTTGCATGGATTGCAGAAACTTAGCGGCAAGGGCCTGAGGCGCGGAGGCGGTTTGGACAGCGAGGGAGTCGGTGAGAGTTTCGGGAGCGTCGAAGTCGAGGGTCAGGTTCATCAATTCGCCTTTTGTTCTACGGTAGCCGAGATTGGAGGTTGAGACAAGGACCGAATTTCGGCGAATAGGTGTGGTTTTTCGAGATTTCCGAGGGCTGCTGAATGACTTAACCGGGGCGGATAGCCAATTGAGCTGGATTGTTGAGGAATTCCAGTTTAGGCGATGATGCGTGAGCGAGACTTGGGCGGTTTGAAGGCAAGTGCCGGACTGGAGCGTATTTGCAGGCATCTGGTCGCCTTCGCGCCGGTGCAGAAGGGGTATTTATTCCCGCCTATAAATATATATAGAGGGCGGCGGGGAATAAATGGGCTTTCGGGAAGCGGGAAGGCGCGCGCGATCGCCGGCATGGCAGGATGCGATTTGGAGAGATTTGGCATAAGAAGCGGATGTTCGCTCGCGAGACGAGAGTAGCGGGTGTCAAGCCGGGGTCTGAAAGCGAAACCGCTTGCGCGGGCCTGTTTGTGCGGGTTAGAAAAAGATTTCGATTTGTGATTGGAGTAGGTGCCGACTGATGCCCTCGACGCGATCCGATCTCGAATTCGCCAGATTGAAGCCAAAGCCTTAAGGCGACTACGAGAGCGTGGCTAGACATCTTGCACCTTAACGCATAGCTTTTGTCCCCGGAGACCAAGGCTCAACACATTCATTGTCGGCTGTCGTGCCCGGCACAAGTCGTCGTTGAAATACTTATATATCGGAAGTAGCGAATGAGTATCAATCCTGCGCGAGGGCGGCGATGTTAATCATGGGCGCTACTTAGAGGGACAACACGCGAGGATTGGCCCCCCTAACGAAATTTGCGTTGTGACAGTCTAATGGTGGCGTGACAATCGGAGCGTATCCTGAAGCCTGGGCCGAACGATGGCTCGAAATTGTTCTGGCTGACCTTCGTTACGCGTTGCGACTTTTTAAACGCAGTCCTGTCTTTACCGCCATTGTCATATCGATATTGGCGCTTGCCGTCGGCGCTAACACGGCGATGTTCGGCTTACTTGACGCATGGCTGATCCGGCCGTTGGCATTTAAGGATCCATCGCGGCTGGTGATCGTCCTCGGCAGCGAACTCAAGCGTCCTGGCGAACCTGCGATCGCGGCTCTCTATCGGGACTATCTTGCGTGGAAAAACGAGAGCCGTTCCTTTACCGATTTAGCGGGCATGTTTTGGCGCAGCTACTTAGTGACGGGGAATGGCCAGCCAGAGGAAACGAGCGGGATGGTTGTGACGGCTGATCTCTTTACCACGTTAGGTGTCGCGCCCGAGCTTGGCCGCACTTTTACGCGGGAAGACTTGAATGGACCAGCATTGGTTGTGCTGAGTCACGCGTTTTGGCAGCGCCGGTATGGCGGCTCGACTTCCGCTGTTGGAAGCTATATCACCTTGAACTCTCAACCGCACCTGATTATCGGGGTGATGCCGGCTACTTTCGACCTTCGCATGCTGGAACAGCCAAAAGGGAATGAGGGCCTGTGGACTCTGCTTGAACCAGGGGAGCAAAATTATGGTCCAAACTCGTTCGGACCAATCGCAGCTGTGGGGCATTTGAAACCAGGCGTTACTGCGGAGGCGGCGCAAGCAGAGTTGACGACGCTTCAGCAGCGAGTGGAATCCAGCATGCGCGATGGATTAAAGGGCTTCGGAGCATCGGTGACTCATTTGAAGGCGGACAACACACGCGGCGTGCGGTCGACGTTGTTGACGCTGACAGCCGCTGTCGCGTTAGTGCTGCTGATTGCGTGTACAAATATTGGGGCGCTCCGGTTGGGCCAGACGCTGAGCCGCGGCCGGGAGTTGAGCGTTCGAGCGGCGCTCGGATCGGGTCGCGGCCGATTGTTGGTGCAGCTATTGATCGAAAACTTGACGCTTGGCGTGCTTGGCTCCGTTTTCGGCGTTCTGATGGCTTATCTGGGTTTGAAGGCTTTTATCGCCATTAACCCACTAGTGTTCTGTCAGGTAAATTCATATAATTAACTTACAGCCTCCATGGCCACGCGGGCGCGTTGGATTTTAGCGGGGATCTCTTCCCCTTTCGGCCGCCACTGGTACCGTTTGGGTTGTTCGTTGCGGAGCGCCAGATAGTCTTCAATAGCGGTAATGAGTTGACGGACGCTGGTAAAGCTGCCGTCTCGGATGGCATCCTGCGTTATATCCGCGAAGAACCGCTCGACGAGGTTCAGCCAGGAACTGCCTGTGGGCGTGAAGTGAACGTGGAATCGGGGGTGTCTGTTCAGCCACGCCTTCACGTTCTCGTGTTTGTGCGTAGCGTAGTTATCCACGATCAGGTGCAATGCCAGGTCGTTCGGTGTCTCGCGATCCAACTGTTTGAGAAACCTCAGCCACTCCACATGTGTATGATGCGCTTCCGTGCGGGAGAGGATTTTGCCGTCCAGGTAATTGAGCGCCGCAAACAGCGTGATCGTGCCATGCCGGTAATAGTCATGAGTCCGAGTTCTGATATGCCCGGCGCCGAGAGGCAGTCCGGGCTGCGTCCGTTCCAAAGCCTGGCACTGGCTCTTTTCGTCGCAGCACAGTACCAGAGCCTTGTCCGGCGGCTTCAGATAAAGGCCGATCACATCCCAGAACTTCGGCTCAAACTGCGGATCGCGTGACAGCTTGAAGGTCCGCGTCAGGTGCGGCTTCAGATCGTTGTTCTTCCAGATCCGGTGCACGCTGTCATGCGAGATGCCTACGGCCTTTGCCATGGTCCGCACACTCCAGCGGCGACGGCCTTTCGGCGGCTGGGTCACTTTGATAAGGACCTGCTCGATCTTCTCTTTTGGCAATGACGGCTTCCGCCCGCGTCCCGCCGCATCTTTCAGCCCCGCAAGGCCATGAGCTTCAAACCGGCTGGACCACTTCGAAACGCTGGGCACGCTGATTCTCAGCTCGCTGGCCACCTGTTCCACTTTGATCCCTCGCAACCGCATCAATACAATCCGGGCACGAAGACTGTCCCGCTGTGGAGTTGTCGTGGCACGAACACGATTCCGCAGTTCTATTCTCTCTTCCACGGTTGCATCCAATTTCGATATCGGTCTGCCCATAGACCAAGGTTAACGCGCCTTGCTAGTTATTACAATATATTTGTCTGACAGAACACTAGGCACATTGCCCTCGAATCAGGTGGGGGTGAATGGCCAGGTGCTTGTATTCACTTCGGCACTGACGATTCTTGCAACGCTGCTGTTTGGCCTGGCGCCGGCAGTCAGCGCTTCCCAGGTGGATCTGAATGAGGCGCTGAAATCGGCGCGCGGCAGAACAGCCACAGGGCGCGGGCGCCGGACACAGGGAATACTGCTCAGCGTGCAAATCTCTCTGACTATGGTGGTGCTGGTGGCCACGGGTCTGCTGACTGAAACTCTGATCCATCTGAGTTCGCAGCCGATAGGGATACTTCCCGAGAAAGTGGCCGTGATGGAGATTGGTCTGCCGAAGCAGGACTTTCCGGCGACAGCCGACGTGAACCGGTTCTACGATCAATGGATCCATAAAATTGAGGAGATGCCTGGGGTCGAAGCTGCCGCGGCGACCACGACAGACCCGGTCTATGGTGCTCAGGGCGGAGGGAAGTTGATGGTGGACGGGCAGCCGCCGACCGGCAACGATTCCGCACCAGAGGTGCAGATGGCAACGATAACGCCCGCTTACTTTTCGGTGCTCTCAGTGCCGTTGCTCGCGGGGCGGACGTTCTTCCGCCAAGACAACCAAAGTTCGGAACCGGTGATTGTCATCAGTGACCATGTTGCGCGGACTGTCTTTAGGGGCCAAAATCCGATTGGCAAGCGTGTTCGAGTTGGAGACGAGAAGGTCTGGCGCAACATCATTGGCGTGGCAGGTGACGTGCGTTTCAAGCGTGGCGGCGCGGATCGCAACGCGCTGGAATGGGTAACCGGTTCGCGGGTCTACACAGTCCATTGGGAGGCGCCCGAGGAGAGATTTAATCCAGTGAACCGCCACGTTTACGTGTATCTGCGCGGCGTGCGTTTGCCAACGATGCTGGAACTGCGTCATTCAATGCGAACGCTAAACCCGAATGTGCCGTTGGCTGAATACGAACCGCTTTCGCACTGGATCGGGGACGTGGAGAGACAGCCGAGGTTGCGAACCCTCGTACTCAGCGGGTTTTCCATACTCGCCCTCCTTTTGGCGGCGTTGGGGATTTATGGGATCGTTTCGCAATCGGTCACGGAGCGGACGAACGAAATCGGTATTCGGATGGCTTTGGGCGCGGATTCGACGCAAGTGCGATCGATGGTATTGCGACAAGGGTTGGGGCTGGCGGCTGGCGGCATCGCGCTGGGTATTGTCGGCTCGCTTTTGCTGCTCCGGATCATCGCGAGCGTGCTTTATGGTGTCGGGCCGAACGATCCAGCGGCGCTCGGCGGGGCTTGCGTGCTCCTATTGGGTGTGGTGGCTGTTGCCAGTTACCTACCCGCCCGCCGGGCCTCTCACGTGGAGCCAATGGCGGCTTTGCATTATGAGTAAGTGGTGAGTCGGGCAAACTTAGCTAACTTAATCGATCGGAGTCGAAATGTGGTTGCTTCCTGTTGCCGGTAACGCAGCATATCAGGAGTTTACTCATGGCGCAACGCACTGAGCGGCTCGATGCGGGAGGCTCGGCGGGCGGGCACGTAGCCGGCCAGAATGAGGGCGGCGAAAAGAATCCCGCTTGCCCACAAGACCGTGAGCGGGTCGGCCGCTTTTACGCCGAATAGGAACGACTTGATGGCGGACTGAGTACTCCAGGCGGCTATCAGGCCAATCGCCAGACCGGCGACAGCGAGGGCGAGCACTTCGCGCAGCACCATGGCGATGATGCGGCGGCGTTCGGCACCGAGGGCCATGCGGATGCCGATTTCGTTGGTGCGGCGCGAGACTGCGTAGGCCATGGTGCCATAAAGACCGACGCCCGCGATGACCAGAGCGAGAACGGCGAAAGCGACGCAGAGATCGGCGAAGGTGCGTTCCTGGGTGATGGTGCTGTCGATAATTTGAGTTTGGGTCCGCATGTCAGTGACGGGAACTTGCGGCGCGGCTGCGTGGACTGCTTTACGCACGCTTTGAGCAAGCGTGAAGGGATCGGCGGCGGTGCGCAGTTCGAAGATGGCGCTGCCGGGTTGACCCTTGAGAGCGTTCTGAAAGTAAGCGAGATAGGTCACGGGTGGAATCTCGTCCTTCAGCGAACTGTAACGGGCGTCCTTAGCCACGCCGATGATTGTGATGTTCGCTAGATCGGAGTTGATTGCGAACTGCCTCCCGATTGGGTTTTGGTTCGGGAAGTATTTTTTCGCGAAGGTTTGATTCACCACGGCAGCGAGCGGTGCGCCATCCACGTCGTGCGCGTTGATGGAGCGGCCGAGTGCGATGGGAAGCTGCATGACTTCAAAAAACATCGGGCCGACCATCACGAGCGACGTCCCCGGTCCGCCGCGGCCTTTATGTTTGGGGATTCCGGGCACGTATAAGCCAACACGGCTGCTCCAATTGGCAACCAGCGGCATGTCCGACATGGTTGCGGCGCGAACGCCCGGCAGAGCGCGGAATTGTTCATCCAGGCGCGCATAGAGTGCCCGGAGTTGCGCGTCCTTATAACCTGCCTGTCTCGCATCCAGGCTGAATGTGAGCAGGCGCTCCGGGTTGAAACCCACCTCCACCGAATGGAGATTCGCAAGGGTTCGGACAAATAGAGCGGCACCCAGAACCAGCAGCAATGAGAGGGCAATCTGAGAGACGACAAGAAACTGACTTAAACCGATGAAGCGGCCCCGGCGCCGCGGGGAACTGGCGCGTGTCTCTTTGAGTGCTGGAGTGATGTCCACTCGCGTGGCCTGGATGGCGGGCGCGATGCCAAACACGATTCCGGTACCCAGTGCGATACAGAGAGTGAAAGCCAGAATTCGCCAGTCGATGCCGGCTCGCAGGGACATCCCATCCCCACCGCCGGACAGCAGCCAGAGAAGGAAATGAATGCCTACTGCCGCGACGCCGAGGCCGAGAATACCGCCCGGCAGCGACAGCATCAAGCTTTCGGTGAGCAATTGCCGCAGCACTCGCAGACGGCTTGCGCCCAGACTCAGACGCACGGCAATCTCGCGGCGGCGGGCGGCGGATCGCGCCAGCAGCAGGTTCGCAATATTGGCGCAGGCAATGGCGAGGATCAGCGCCACCATGGTCATGAGGACCAATAGCGGTTTTGAAAGAGCCGGCGCAGCGAGTCAACACCGGAGCCGCCTTCCTGCATCCAGAGCGCGGGAAGATCGGTTCGCTCTTTGTCGTTCGCAGCGGAAGCCAGTACATATAGATGAAACGGGCCGCTGAGTTCGGTTTCAGCGCGCGCCAGAGTGACACCAGGCCGCAGGCGACCCATAATGTCCACCCAATAATTGTGTGGATCGATGAACATGGCTTTGTCCTCGCCGCGATTGAAGAGTGCGAGCCGGTTGAACATGGGAATGTAGACCAGCGGTGCCGAGCCTGCGGACACGCCGTAGAATTCGGGTGCGGCCACTCCGGCAATCGTGAAAGGGATGTTATTGAGCTCGATGGTCTGGCCGATGGCCGATGGATCTGCGTTGAAACGCCGGCGCCAATACTCGAAGCTGATGACAGCCACCTGTGACGATCCAGCTAAGTTGTCGCTGTTGGCCAGCAGACGTCCGGCCGCGGGATTGATTCCCAGACCGCTGAAGAAATTGCCCGACACGAATTCGACTGGGCCTGCTTCGGCCTGGCCGTTGACGATGAGATTCAGCCGCCCCGCATCCTTATACGCGAAGAGAGTGGAAAAGGAGTTGTTGCGATTGCGAAAGAGTTCGTAAACCTGCCAAGGAAAATCGGGGCTCTCCACGCCGCCGCCGGGCACGGGGTAATCGGGTCCGTTGTGATCGCGAACGACGTCGGGCTCCGTGTTTTTCGTTCGCCAGTTTAAAATAGCCAGTTCGCCTGCGTTTTTGACCGGCAATGCGCGCAGCATGATGGCATCCATAACGCTATAGATGGCTGTGTTCGCGCCGATTCCCAGGGCCAGCGAGACTGCGGCCATGGACGTGAATAGCAGGTTTGAGCGCAGCGTGCGCCAGCCATAGCGAACGTCCTGCGAGAGCCTCTGGACCGAGGCCCAGATCCAAATCTCGCGAACGTCTTCTTTGAGCCAGCGATACGTTGCCGAAATCGCGACGGCTGGCGAGTTCGGCTTCTTCGCGCGGAATGCCGGAGCGAACGCGCTCTTCGGCGTCGGCAGCCAGGTCATGAGCAATTTCGTCGTTAAGATCGTTATCGCGCTGTCTCCATCGCCAGAAGCGCCAGTCCATCTGTTAGTCTCCTTTTGCCGGCCGCATAACGCGTGCAATTGCTTTCACCATGAGCTTCCATTTGGATTCCTCAGCCACGAGTTGCTGCTTTCCGGCAGCGGTTAATTTGTAATATTTCGCGCGCCGGTTGAGGTCGGAACTTTTCCATTCAGAGGAGATCAAGCCTCGCGCTTCCAGACGGTGGAGGGCCGGATAGAGGGAGCCGCGTTCAATCTGCAGCAGTTCCGCGGAACTCTGGCGGATGGCGAGGCCGATGCCGTGCCCGTGCTGCGGTCCCCACTGGAGAGTGCGCAGGATGAGCATGTCGAGGGTTCCCTGCAGGAGCTCAATCCCATTTTCGGGGGAGTGTTTTGAAGGCATGCGACTAGAAGACATTCTAGTAGAAACATTGTTGCTTGTCTACTAGATTGACTTCTAGTTCGATCTTTAATGGAAGATTTCGCCAGTTTCTGGGAACGCGACAATGAGGCAGGGCTGGTCTCCGAGTGTTAAGTCGAGTTTTGTGCAGCAGCTAGGTGCTGAGACTGTAACACGCGGTTATCGGAAAACTGCCGCCGACTCATTAAGCGCTTATGTAGGCTTGTCCCTATTGAGCGCCCCTGCTCAGAAGCATGACCTTAATGGTGTGGAAGATGATGTAAAAGTCGAGCGCCGGAGCCAGGTGCTTAATGTAGTAAAGATCGTACTCCAGCTTGATCATCGCGTCGAGTTGCGTGTCGCCGTACTTATGATTGATCTGGGCCCAACCGGTAATTCCGGGCTTGACGGCCAGGCGTTGCCGGTAGTACGGAATCTGCTGCGCCAGCAGATCGACAAATTCCGGGCGTTCAGGCCGTGGGCCGACAATCGACATATCCCCCCGCACAACGTTCCATAGCTGGGGTAATTCATCAAGCCGCAATTTCCGCAGCCACTTGCCGAGCGGAGTAATGCGCGGGTCGTCTTTAGAAGCCCAAACCGCGCCCGTTCTCGCCTCGGCGTCCACATACATCGAACGAAACTTATAAACAGTGAATGTATTGCCGTTCAAACCAACGCGGCGCTGCCGGTAGAGAACCGGCCCGGGCGACGTTAGTCTTACGGCGAGGGCCGTTATCAACATGAGCGGGAGCGCTATGATCAGCGCGGCTATTCCAATCAGCAAAGAATAGAAGCCTTGAATCGTGAGCGCGTGTTGCCGCGGTCCCAGCATCGATGAGAAAATCAGCTGCGAAGGTTGAATCTTGCGGCTGCAAACGCGCTGCAGAGCTACCTCGTAAGTGTCCGCTGCGTCTTCAATCATCACGCCCCCAAAGCGAATATCCAGCAGGTCCTGCACCGGTAATCGATTTCGCCGTTCGGCCATCCCTACGACAATCCTGGTGGGGCGCTGCTGCTCGCAAACCGAACGTACGTCGGCAATGACGCCCAGACAAGCAATCGGAAATTCGCACGGCTGATCCTCGCATAGATAACCCAAAAGAGAATAGCCAAACTCCGGCCGGTCGATCAATTGATTAATCACCTCGCCCAGAATGCTCGAATTTCCCATTAACAAGACGCGTTCCGACCGGAAGCCCGCAATCACATACCGCCAGAAAAAGATCCGCCACAGCGGCAGCAGAATAATGGCCGCCAAGCTGCCCAGCATCATCAGCCAGCGCCCCATTAAGATCTCAGGCTGTATGTAGCCCAGGAACGACGAGACCAGCAACGATATGCCGATGGCAAGGCAGATTTGTTGTACCAACAGAATGCGCGATCTGATTCGCAGATCCGCATACAGGTCTTGCAGGTACAGCGACGAGATCACCAGGACGGTAACTAGAATCAGCTTCCAATAGTTGCCTTCATCGAAAAGGTAAAAAGCCGGGTCGATCTGCAGCGCATAGAGCGCAAGGACGTAGCACGCCACAACCAGGAGAATCTCCGAGATCAGGAGCGCGACAACGCTTGCTGGAATGAAAACCCGAAAGAGGCGGATCACGCGTAAAAGTCTTTTTTAAGAAAGCTTCAATCTACTTCGTAGGCTAACAGACGGCAGAATTAATTTACCTCGTAAACATCCTTAACGTCCGCGTTCCCATTCGTTCTACAAACCGCTGATTCGGCTCAGGATAAAAGCTTGACGAACGTGTTCAATATCATGCTATAACTAAATAGGACATTATCGGTCGGAGATCGCCCTTTTTAGCTCTCTGGACACGGTTTTTGGATTAGTAAAATGCTTCGGCTGACAAAGAAGGCGGACTATAGCTTGATTGCTCTCAGGCATTTTGCGTCCAAACACAATTTGGCCGGGAGAGACCAATCGCTGAGCGCGAAGGAGCTTTCCGAAAGTTCGGGTATCCCGCTGCCGCTGTTGTCCAAGCTTTTGCAGAAGTTGGGAAAGACCGGTTTCCTGGTTTCCGAATGCGGGACGAACGGCGGTTACCGTTTGGCGCGTGAGCCGCGTGAGATTTCAGCGCTTCAGGTGATTCGCGCTATTGATGGGCCAATCGTTTTGGCGAACTGCTTTACCGCCGATTCTTTTTGCGGGCATGCCGATCGTTGCACGATCAGACGGCCCTTGCGGAGGATTCACGAGGGCATTCTGCGACTTCTGGATTCCGTGAGCATCCAAGACATGTTGCAGGATTCGGACGACGCGCCGCTCAATGATCTGTTGGTCTCCCTGCCTGGTTCTCCCAAAGGGGTAAAGTTTAACGGGATTGCCGGTCCCGATGCATCCGCTGGAGAAGGAATGAGCCTGCTGCCTGGCGCTGGCGCGCTTCGGTCTTTCGAACCGCAAGCTTCTTTGAGGAAAACGAATTTATGAAGATGCCGATTTACATGGACAACCACGCCACCACGCCCATGGACCCGCGGGTGTTCGACGTGATGAAGCCGTATTACCTGGAGATCTTTGGAAACGCCGCTTCGCGCAATCACAGCTTTGGTTGGGAAGCTGAAGAGGCGGTCGAAAAAGCGCGCAAGCAGATTGCCGATTTGATCGGCGCAACCGCCAAGGAGATTGTTTTCACCAGCGGCGCCACCGAATCGAACAATCTGGCATTGAAAGGCATTGCCGAGATGTATGCCGAGCGCGGCAATCACATCATCACTCAAGCCACCGAACACAAAGCCGTTCTGGATACCTGCAAGCGATTGGAAAAAGACGGCGCCCGCGTCACCTATCTGCCGGTACAGCAGAATGGCCTGATTGATCTCGACCAACTGCGCGATTCCATCACCGACAAGACCATCCTGATTTCCATCATGTACGCCAACAACGAAATTGGCGTGGTTCAGCCCATGCAGCAGATCGGCAAGATTGCGAAAGAAAAAGGCATACTTTTTCATAGCGATGCGGTTCAGGCGGTCGGCAAAATTCCCGTTAATGTAAATACCGACGGTATCGACGTTCTTTCCCTGACAGGTCACAAGCTCTATGGACCAAAGGCGTGGGCGCTCTCTACGTCCGGCGCCGCAATCCGCGCGTGCAAATTACCGCGCAGATGGATGGCGGCGGTCACGAGCGCGGCATGCGTTCGGGAACCCTGAACGTGCCGGGGATCGCGGGCTTTGGCGCGGCTTGCGAAATTGCCAAGCGTGAAATGCCGGAAGAAAGCAAAAAACTCGCTTTCCTTCGCGACAAACTCAAAGATAAGTTGATGAATGAGTTGGACGAAGTCTATATTAATGGCACAATGGAGCACCATTTGCCGCACAACTTAAACATCAGCTTCGCCTATGTGGAAGGCGAAAGCCTGCTCATGGGCATCAATGAGATTGCCGTCTCAAGCGGGTCGGCCTGCACTTCGGCGACGCTCGAACCCAGCTATGTGCTGAAGGCGCTGGGCGCCGGCGACGATCTGGCTCACTCTTCTATCCGATTCGGGATTGGCAGATTCAACACCGAAGAGGAAGTCGATTACGTGGGCAACAAAGTAATCGAAGTTGTAAGAAAATTGAGGGAGCTTTCGCCGCTTTACGAAATGGCGAAAGAAGGTGTGGACCTTTCGAAGGTCTCTTGGGCGGCTCACTAAGTTTACAAGGGGAATACGAAGTTTTATGGCATATTCTGATAAAGTTCTCGATCACTACAATAATCCGCGCAACGTAGGTTCGCTCGATAAGGCGAGCCAGCACGTTGGTACCGGCATGGTAGGCGCGCCCGAGTGCGGCGACGTAATGAAACTCCAGGTGAAAGTAAACCCGGATACCGGCGTCATTGAAGACGCCAAGTTCAAGACATTTGGCTGCGGCAGCGCGATTGCCAGTTCTTCTCTGGCCACTGAATGGTTGAAAGGCAAGACGGTCGATCAGGCTCTCGAAATCAAAAACACCGATATCGTGAACGAGCTCTCTCTGCCCCCGGTGAAAATTCACTGCTCAGTGCTTGCCGAAGACGCCATTAAAGCTGCGATAGGCGACTACAAGGCCAAGCAGCACACAGCGCCTAAGATGGAAGCCGTTGCAGTTCAGTAGGAGGCCGGAATTATCATGGCTGAGCTTACTCAGCTAGGCGCGCCGCCCAAGGTGCCGGAAGTAGTCGCCGAGGGTGCGCCTAAGCAGGTCCATGTCACGCCCAAGGCCGTTAAAAAAATCCGCGATGCATTCGCGCGCGAGGGTGTGAAGGGCGGCCTGCGGTTGGGCGTGCTTGGCGGCGGCTGTTCGGGCTTAAGTTATCAATTCAAGTTCGCTCCCGAACCGCGGCCGCGCGATCACGTGTTTGAATTTGAAGACGTGCGTGTGTTTGTCGATCCAAAGAGCATGATCTTCCTGGACGGCATGACGCTCGATTGGCAGGATTCGCTGATGCAATCGGGTTTCGTCTTTAATAATCCGCACGCTACGAAGAGTTGCGGCTGCGGAACGTCGTTCTCAGCTTAGTTCGCGGCAAGCGGCGCTCTTCGTGGCTTTGCTTGCCTTTCAGTCATGCCTACTCTTTCCCGCAATTTTTATAAATTTTTCGGTCTTGAGCCCAAGCTCCGTCTTGACCCGGAAGCCCTGCAAAAGCGTTTTTATGAGCTAAGCCGCCATTGGCATCCTGATCGCTATGGCCGCAAGAGCGCCAGCGAGCAAGCGCAGGCTCTGGAAGCGACGGCGATACTGAACGACGGTTATCGAACCCTGCGCGATCCAGTAAAGCGCGCCGAGTACCTGTTGAAAGAGGAAGGCTTCCCGATTGGCGAGCAGCGGTCGAAAGACGTTCCTCCGGAACTTCTGGAAGAAGTCTTCGAGCTCAACATGATGCTCGAAGAACTAAAAAAGGGCGATGAATCGGCCCGGACACAACTTGAGAGCGCGAAGCAGAATTTCGGAAAGCTGCAAAGTGAAGTCGATCATAGCCTTGTAGCGCTGTTCGAAAAATACGATGCGGCCGAGTCGCAGAGCGAAACAGCCAGACAGGCTTTGCACGAAATACGCGGCCTGCTGAACCGCCGCCGTTACATCGACAATCTGCTGCGCGACGTGGACCGCGCACTGAATCCCTCGCAAGCCGCTGCTGAACCGCTCGAAAACCGCCTCTAGGGCGATAAAGAAATCAAATGGGAACTTTTCAAATCGATTTTGGCGAGAGCCGCAATTCCAAAATCATTGGCATCGATTTAGGCACCACTAACAGCCTGGCCGCCTACATGGACCTCACCGGCCCGCGCATTGTAGAAGATGCAGCGGGCCGGAAGATCGTGCCCAGCGTTGTTTCTCTTACCGAAGAAGGCAATTTGGTTGCCGGCGAAACTGCGCGCGATTTATTGCTCACCAGACCCGAGCGAACCGTCTATTCCGTAAAACGCCTGATGGGGCGTGGCGTCTCCGACATTCAAGACGAATTGAAGCTGTTTCCCTTTAGAGTTTCGGGCGAAGACGATTCGGTCATCAAGCTGAAGCTGGGTGAGCGCACGTTCACGCCTCCCGAAATATCGGCCGTGATACTCCGCCAGTTGAAAGACAACGCCGAGGCCGCTCTTGGCGAGCCCATTCAAGAGGCGGTAATCACCGTGCCTGCCTACTTCAACGATGCCCAGCGGCAGGCTACCAAGGATGCCGGACGGTTGGCAGGCCTGGAGGTTTTGCGCCTGGTCAACGAACCCACTGCGGCATCTTTGGCCTATGGCCTGGACAAGCGCAAGGAAGGGATCATCGCGGTCTACGATTTTGGGGGCGGCACCTTCGATATCTCCATCTTGCGTTTGCATGACGGCATTTTTGAAGTGCTTGCCACCAACGGCGACACCCATCTGGGCGGCGACGATATTGATAATCTGCTGCTGCGCATCGCACTCGAAGACATTCAATCAGAATGGAGCGAAGATTTGTCCACCGATGCCGAAGGCGTACAGCGCCTGCGCCGCGCGGTGATCAAAGCCAAAGAGGAACTGTCGTTCGTCGTTGAAACCAAAATTGAGTTGACTTACAAAGGGCGAACCTACCGCCGCGTTACCAACCGCGAACTGCTTGAACGCCTGATCGCGCCCATCGTGGAACGTACTCTGGAGCCCTGCCGCGCCAGTCTCGCCGACGCTAAACTCACGGCTGAGCAAATCGACGAAGTAGTCATGGTGGGCGGATCCACTCGCATCCCGTTAGTTCGCGCCGCTGTCGAACGTCTGTTCAAAGCCAAGCCGCACACTGAACTGAATCCCGATGAGGTGGTTGCTCTTGGCGCGGCCGTCCAAGCGGGCATTCTTTCCGGCGATGTAGAAGATCATTTGCTGCTGGACGTCACGCCTCTCTCGCTTGGCCTGGAAACCATGGGCGGGGTAGTCTCGAAGCTGATTCATCGCAACTCCACCATTCCCGCCAGCGCCACGGAAACATTCACAACCGCGGTCGATGGCCAGCGCAATGTACTCATTCATGTCCTGCAAGGCGAACGCGAACTGGTGAAAGATTGCCGCAGCCTGGCGCGTTTCGATCTCAAAGACATTCAGCCGGTTCCCGCCGGCTTCGCGCGCGTTGAAGTGAAATTCCTGATCGATGCAAACGGCATTCTCAACGTGACCGCGCGCGATGCTCGTACCGGCAAAGAACAAACCGTTGAAGTGAAGCCTTCATACGGTTTGACCGAAGAGCAAGTGGAAGAGATGATCCGCGAGAGCCTCGACAAAGCCGAAGAGGACATGCGCGAACGTCAGGTCCGCGAGGCCCGCGTCGAAGCCGATAACATCCTGGCAGCGACTGCCAAAGCCCAGCGCGACGATGCCTGGCATACGTTGACCGCCGAAGAGCAGCAGGATATCGAAGCTGCCAAACGCGACTTATTGAACGTCTATCACGGCGGCGATCATCACGCCATCAACGCAAAGCTCGAAAACCTCAACCGCGCTACCACCAGGCTCGCCGAAAATATGATGAATACCGCTGTACGCGGCGCGCTGAAAGGCACTAAAATCGAATAGACGCATGCCTGGACTTACCTGGAACCACACTGAAGATATTGCTCTGAGCCTGTACGAAGCTCACCCCGACGTTGACCCCACGCACATCCGCTATACCGATCTCCACAAATGGATCACTGAATTGCCCGATTTCAAGGACGACCCCATGGGCTCTACTGAAGGCAAACTCGAAGCAATCCAGATGGCATGGCTTGAAGAACTTCAGGACAACGATTAGTCAGCGGGGTTCTGGTTCGCGATAAAGTCGTAGACGGTGATCCGTCCTTATTCGCTCTTTCTTTTCATCCTTTGTATTCCTTCGCTCGAATCTGCCGCCTCGCCGCCGGAGCTTTGGTATAAAACTCCCGCCGCCGATTGGAGCCAGGCGCTACCCGTGGGCAATGGCCGATTGGCGGCCATGGTCTTTGGCGGAGTATCCCAAGAGCACCTGCAACTCAATGAAGAGACGATTTTCGCCGGGAAGCGTATGGATCGCGTTAACCCCGCCGCGCGTGTCAGCCTCCCCAAGGTTCGCCAGTTGCTGCTCGACGGCAAAGTGAAAGAGGCTGAGGCGCTCGCCGGGAAAGATCTGCTTGCGGTGCCCTTACGGCAGCCTCCGTATGAACCGCTTGGCGACCTCGAAATCAACTTCGAAGGCCTGGATAACCCGGTCAACTACCGGCGAAGTCTCAATCTCTACGACGGCGTAGCATCGGTCGGTTTCGACTCGAACGGCAACCACTACACGCACGACGTCTTCGCCTCCTATCCCGATGCCGCCATTGTTGTCCACCTGACTGCGACCAGTCCAATGAATTTCTCCGTGGCCCTTACGCGCGCCAGCAATGCCACCGCTTCTGTCGATTCTCACACACTTGTGCTGCGCGGCAAGGCCCTTCCACCCAAGGATTATGCCGGTGAACCCGATACCGGAGCATCGTTCACCGGCGCGGTGAAGATTAATTCCGACGGCGCTATTTCTACTGGCGATCAAAATACTCTGCGAGTCACCGGCGCGAAGGAAGCCACGCTCATCTTCGTCGCTGCAACAGACGTCCGTTCTCCCGATCCAGATGCCCAAACCCGCCGGCTTCTTCAATCCGCGCAGCGTTCCTACCCAGACTTACTCGCGCGGCATCGCGCCGATTTCCGGAAGCTCTCAACCCGCGTAGCTCTTTCCCTCGGAGCAGATGCCGACCTTCAAAATTACCCAACCGATGAACTGCTGCAGCGAACCGCTCAGGGCGGTGACGACCGCGCGTTAACCGCTCTTTACTTCGCCTATGGCCGGTATCTTTTGCAATCCAGCAGTCGTGAGAACTCGCTTGCCGCAAACCTCCAAGGCAAATGGAACGACAAGCCCGACCCGCCTTGGGGCAGCAAATACACCATAAACATCAACACTGAAATGAACTATTGGCCGGCCGAAGTAACTAACCTGGGCGAAACCGTCGACGGGCTTTACAATCTGCTCGCCGGAATGCAGTCCAACGGCCGCCGCACTGCGCGCGAAATGTATGGCACAGCCGGATTCGTTGCCCATCACAACACGGATGTTTGGGCCGACACCCAGCCCATTGACGGCGTACCTTCTGGTATCTGGCCTTATGGAGCGGCTTGGCTTTCATTGAGCCTTTGGGACCACTACCAATACTCCGCCGACCTCGGCTACTTGCGGGAGAAGGCTTATCCGTTAATGAAAGACGCCGCCATCTTTCTTCTTGCCAATCTCTTCCCGGATGGCAAAGGCCATCTGGTCAGCGGCCCATCCCTATCTCCTGAGAATCGCTATTACACGGCTGATCGGCAAAAGGCATCTCTCGACATATCGCCCACTTTAGATATCGAATTAACTAACGCCCTCTTCCGACGCGTGATCTCAGCCGGGAAACTGCTCCATACCGACGCCGATCTTCGTGAGAAGCTCTCTGCGGCTCTAACCAAGCTGCTGCCTTTGCAGATCGGTAAGTATGGCCAGCTGCAGGAATGGCGTAACGATTATGAAGAAGTGGAACCCGGCCACCGGCATCTCTCGCACCTGTTCGCCGTTTATCCCGGCAGCGAGATCAACCCGTCCACTCCCGAACTCTACCGCGCTTCTCGTGTCTCGCTTGAGCGGCGGCTGGCGAATGGCGGTGGTGGAACCGGCTGGAGCCGCGCCTGGGTTGTCTGCCTATGGGCTACTTATGGCGAGGCCGAGAAAGCTGACCAGAGCCTTCGCGTGCTGTACGAAAAATCGACTTGGCCCAATCTCTTCGACCTGCATCCGCCTGAGATCTTCCAAATCGATGGCAATCTGGGCGCCACTGCGGGGATTGCTCAAATGCTTCTGCAGAGCCGCAATGGTTCAATCGACTTGCTGCCCGCGCTTCCTGCCGCTTGGAAAGATGGCAGCGTCACCGGCTTACGCGCCCGGGGCGGTCTGACACTCGATTTTGCATGGAAGAACTCGCGCGTGACAACTGTTACTTTGCGCGCCTCGCAAGCGGGTAAATTCAAGCTGAACGTCAGCGACGAAGCGCTGACGTTACGTTCCGGCGAGACCCGCACCCTGCAATACTAAGGGCGAGTATCTTGTACTCGCCCCGTTTCGTAACCACTTAACTATTTCTTCTCCTCTTGAAACACAATCGTATTCATCCCCTTCTCTTTGACCGCGTAGTCCGCCGGCACCTGAAACAACGCCGCGTCCGGCTCCGACCGCTGAATATTTGTCAGTTTATAAGTGGTCTCGCCCATCCGCGGATCGTCGCTCTTGCTCATCACCAGCACTTTCAAATCGGGCGAATACCAGGTCTCCGTCGTTATCACGATCGGCAGATCGTTCCCAACCTCTCCAGCCGCTATCGTATGCGTAATCTTTGTTCCACGGGCGTTGACGCCCTCCATCACCTGCGTCCCTAGATCGGTCCTGCTTGCGTTCGCTTCATCGGCCGCTTTCTTTGAGCTCGTAAACTGAAACGCCTGACTCGTCACTACGCCCGGTTGTCCCGATAATATGTGGATAGTCCTATTAGCCTCGGCCATCGGAGGACCAAGGTTCTCGGCAAATCCTTTCTCGCCCGCTCTAATCTGCCCAAACGGCATTTTGAAAGCAGTCTTTCTTGACGCATCCAGTGTAATGTGCACCCCCGCCACCGGATCTTCTATCAAAACCAAGTTCGGACCCTCCGGCCCGTCCTTTCCAGGCATTCCCGGGAAAGATTCCTCTCGGCGTACCCGGCCCTGTCCATCGCGCGCCACGTTATTCGTGGTGGTTTGTACAATTCTGTTGCCGTCGGCCAGCGTCTGTACGCGCTGCGTCACCGCTTGCGCTGAATACGGCGCGCCGGCCGTCGTTGACATCGGCCCAGCCAGCGCGGCCGTAATCCCAATCGGACCCAACGTCATTTCATCGTCCAGTTTCAGCTTAAGGGCGGCAGGCTTATCGGTCTGCGCCAACGCGCAAGCCGCAAAAGCCGCCGCAATGATTAACGATTTGATCATTCTTTGTTCTCCTTTAACTCCAGATCTGATTTACTCCACCAAGCGAACGGCCCGCGCCACCCCGTCCTGTCCCACCAGCACATCGGCGTTGACCTGTCTGTTCGGGTTCCGCGACGCGCTCGGAATACCCATGCTTTCCAACTCCGATTCCCTAATACTCACGCGCATCACTATCTCGTCTTCCAACGGCACGCCGCTTTGGGCATAAGGCAGCGCCACAAAGCCCGCCGCGCTTTAGAGAACTCCGTTTTCTCCGCTGGCTCGGCTGTGCGCCGCCCCAGATAAAAGCCGGTCATCAAAATCACTAAACCTGCCGCAATCGCAATCCATCCAGGCTTCAGACGTCTATGCCGCGCTCGAAATTCCGCCACCAAGCGTGCTTCAACTTCTGGCGCAGCTTGCCTTGGCCCTTCGCGAGCCAATTCGCGCAAATCGTTCAGCAGCTCTTTTTTCGTCCGTCACGCCAGACACCGTTCTTTCCGCAGCTTCGCTCCCAAAATCGCCCGCGCCCGGTTCAATCTTGACCTCACCGTCCCTATCGGACAGCCCAGATACTCAGCTGCCTGCGCGTAGTCCAAGCTCTCCAAATCGCACAGCGCTATCACTTCCCGGTAATTGTTGGGCAAACTCAAAATCGCCGCCCGCAGCAAATCCAGCTCCTGCGCACGGCTTAACCTGCTCACCAATTCGTCGCCCGAATCACCTGCCGCTTCCCTGCCCTCATCCGCATCGGCAAGGCGCTTGCTCTCTCTCAGTTGCCCGCGCAGCTTGTTTCGCGCCACGCCAATCAAGTAACCTTGCAAACTTCCTTGATCGGGCCGGTAACCCTTCGCTCGATTCAGCAATGCCAAAAAGACTTCCTGCGTCACCTCTTCAGCGGCTTCTTTCCGCCCCGACATATGCAGAGCAAACCGGAATACCGCCCCTTGGTGCCGCCGATACAACACCAGGAAAGCGTCTTCATCGCCCTTTTCGGAAAGCCGTAGCAGTTCGTTATCGTTCAATCCGTCTTTCGCCGCTTTCTTCAACTCTCCGTTTGCTGCTTTCACAGTGTATTAGCAGAATCGCGGCAAAAAGTTCCATTTCTTGTCGCGATACCATCTTCAGTTGTCCTCTGCTGCGCTCGCCTCCGATCTTTCCGAAAGCACCCGGCGCCGCGTCACCCTGCGTCTGATGCCGTTTCTGATGCTCGTCTACCTCTTCGCCTACATTGATCGCGCCAATGTCAGCATCGCCAAACTCCAGATGCAGGGTGACCTCCACTTCGACGACACTATTACCGGCCTTGGCGCTGGTATCTTCTTCATTGGCTATTTCTTTCTCGAAGTGCCTGCCACGCTGGTCGTGGAACGCTGGAGCGCGCGCCGCTTATTATCCGCCATAATGGTTGCCTGGGGCTTGGTCGCGTTGGTCACCGGCTTCATCGGCCTATTCGCCACTTCACTCAGTGTCGCGAAACAATTCTACGCGTTGCGCTTTTTGCTTGGGACTGCCGAATCCGGCTTCTTCCCCGGCGTCATCGTTTTTCTCTCGCACTGGTTCCGTTATGAAGATCGTGCGCGCGCCAAAACCTATTTCATGCTCACGCAACCGCTGGCCATCCTGATCGGTTACGCCGTTTCCCGTTGGCTTCTCGAATCGGTCCACGGTTTCGGTCTTTCGGGTTGGCGTTGGGTCTTCATCCTGGAAGGTCTTCCGTCCATCGCGCTCGGAATCTTCAGCTTCTTCTACCTCACAGATTGGCCGCGCGATGCCCATTGGCTCACACCTCAGCAGAAAAACTGGCTCGCTGCCGAACTCCACAAAGAGCAACTGGAACGCACTGCCGCCGACCGGGTCAGCATAACCGCCGCATTGCGTGAGCCTTACACGTTGCTGTTGATTCTCATTTATTTCCTGATCGCCAGCGGCAACCAGGGCCTCATCTTCTTCTTGCCTTCCTTAATCGATGAGATGAAGCAATGGTCCATCACAACGCGCACCGCCATCACCATGGCGCCCTTCGCTTTAGGCATTTTCACCATTCTGTTTGCAGGCCTCTCGGCACAACGTACCGGCGAACGGCGCTGGCATACTGCTGCGCCCATGTTATTCAGCGGCTTCACCCTGGCTCTCGCCGTCGTCTTTGGAAATTACCCGCTGCTCGTCATTGCATTCTTCTTCCTTGCCGCCGGAACAGGCCAAGCCTACCTGCCCTCTTTCTGGACCTTGCCCACCGCCTACCTGGGCAAATCGGCCGCTGCCACTGCCGTTGGTCTCATCAACTCGTTTGGAAGCCTCGGAGGGTTTGTGGGTCCCTACGCTTTTGGCTATCTGAAGACAGCCACTGGAAGCTGGAAAATCGGCCTCTGGTTCCTCAGCGCTTGTTGTTTAGCCTCGGGCCTTCTTGCTACGTTGATACGCGTGGGCCGAAATTCCACCTCATTGAACCGAAAATCATGAAACCACGAAAAATCGATCCTGAACAACTTCGCAGTTACCGCTGGTTTGGACCGGACAATATGCCGGGATTCAGCCACCGCTCACGCATGAAGCAATCCGGCTATCGCCGCGAAGATTTTACCGGCAAGCCCGTCATCGCCGTTGTCAATACCTGGAGTGAAATCAACCCTTGCCACTTCCACCTCCGCGAGCGCGCTGAATTCGTTAAGCGCGGCGTATGGCAGGCCGGCGGCTTCCCTGTTGAAATTCCCGCGCTCTCCATAACCGAGACTTTCATGAAGCCCAGCCCCATGCTCTATCGCAACCTCCTTGCCATGGAGACCGAGGAGGTGCTCCGCTCCATGCCCATCGATGGCGCAGTCTTGATGGGCGGTTGCGACAAAACCACACCCGGCCTCCTTATGGGAGCCATCAGCATGAATATTCCCGCTATCTACCTGCCCGCTGGCCCTATGCTGCGCGGCAACTGGAATGGGAAACCACTGGGCAGCGGTACCGATATGCGCAAGTTCTGGACGGAACGCTGCGCCGGCACCCTCACGCAAGACGATTGGCACGCCATCGAGAACGGCATCGCCCGTTCTCCCGGTTTCTGCATGACCATGGGCACCGCCTCCACCATGACCGCTCTCGCAGAAGCTCTTGGTATGACCCTCCCCGGCGCATCCTCAATCCCGGCCGCCGATTCCAACCATCCCCGCATGTGCATTCAATGCGGCACTCGCATTGTTGAGATGGTTTGGGAGGACCTGAAACCCTCCGACATATTGACCCTCGAAGCCTTTGAAAACGCCATCACCGTCGATATGGCCATCGCCGGCTCCACAAACGCCATCATCCACCTGGTGGCCCTTGCCGCTCGCCGAGGTATTCAACTCCCTCTCGAAGCTTTCGACCGCATCTCCCAGCGCGTCCCCGTACTCGGCAACATTCGCCCCTCTGGCGAGTATCTGATGGAAGACTTTTTCTATGCCTGGCGGCCTGCGCGCTCTCATGTCCGAGATTCGCGACCTCCTTCATCTCGACAGCCCCACCGTCAATGGCACAACGGTTGAGCAGAACCTAGAAGGCGCCCAACTCATCAATCAATCGGTCATTCGACCCCGCTCAAATCCCATTGCCGCCACCGGGGGTACGGCTATCCTCCGAGGCAGCCTTGCCCCCGATGGTGCTGTCCTAAAAACCTCCGCCGCCACTCCCAGACTCCTCAAACACACCGGTCCTGCAGTAGTTTTCAAGAACTATAACGATCTCGAAGCCCGCATCGATTCTCCCGATCTCCCCATCACCGAAGATTCCGTTCTTGTTCTGCAAAGCGCCGGTCCCTTGGGTGGTCCCGGTATGCCCGAGTGGGGTATGCTGCCGCTTCCCAAAAAGCTGCTGGAGAAAGGCGTCCGCGACATGTTGCGCATCTCCGACGCACGCATGAGCGGTACTGCATACGGCACCTGCGTCCTCCATGTCTCACCGGAAAGCTACGTAGGTGGTCCTCTCGCCTTCGTCCGAGACGGCGATCTGATCTCCCTAGACGCCGAGAATCGCACGCTCAATCTTTTGATCTCGGATTCCGAGATGGCCTCCCGTCGTGCTGGTTGGACTAGACCGCCAACACGCTACGAACGCGGCTACGGCGCACTGTATCTCGAACGTGTCACCCAAGCCAATCAAGGTTGCGACTTCGATTTTCTTTCAAAACAAGCCGTCACCGCCGATCCCGAAATGCATTGACGCTCAGATCGGCGGTAACATGCCTATCCCGCTTTTTCATTGAAACTGCCGTTCGTAATACTCCAGCCGGACGCAATATACTGTTCCAGCTTATTTTGAAGGTCCTTTATCACCGCAGGATGCGCATCGGCCACATCCTTCAATTCGTGCGGATCGTTCTTGCGGTCGTAAAGCTGCGGTTTATAAGCCCCTTTATACTTTTCTCTATTCCAGATGGCTGAGTAGTTCCATTCCGGAGTGCGCACGGAGGCGATATACCCATAGGCCGTAACAACATGATCGCGCCTATTTGTTTTCTCGCCTGTTACATACGGCCATAGATCCTCGCCGGTGACACGCGAAGATGGTTTCACGTTTAAACGACCGAGGAACGTCGGCACATAATCTGGCACTTGCACGAAACCGGAGACTCGCTTGCCAGGCATACTGTGTGCCGGGAACATGAACAATGAAAGGAATGTGCGTTACCTGAGTGCGCTGCCGCTCAGGCCCTTTTACCCATTGCCCTTGTTCATTTAGAAGCGCGCCGTGATCGGATAGAAACACCACCACCGAGTTATCGAGCAACCCAAGTTCACGAACAGTATTGAGCACTTGGCCGTACCAATAATCCACATTCGACGCCTCGCCGGCATAGTTTGCGCGCAGCCGTTTCGCTCCCTCCTCCGGAACGGGCATATTTCCGTAAGGAGGCTCGGGCCAGCTATGTGGACCGGGCTCCTTTAAATACTTTTCCAGAAACTCCTGCGGTGGATCCCATGGTTCGTGCGGATCGAAAGCTTCTACCTGTAAGTAGAACGGCCCTTGATCGTGATTTTCTTTCAGCCAAGTAACAGCCTTGCGCGCGGTCTGTTCGACAATAGAGTTGCCGTCCTTCAACCAGCGTTTGCGATTTGCCGTGTATTGATTGAGGAAATCGCCGAATCCTTGTTTAGGCTCGCGGCCGAATTGCCGGCTGAGTTCGTTCTTTTGCAGATAGTCTGCCGGAAAGAGTGCGCTGAAATCGGGCTTTTGACGAGGCGCCTGCCCATAGTAGTCAACCTCTTGCCCCCGGATCCATTCGTAATAGCCAAAACCTCGATGAAAGTTCCGGCCGGGCCGCTGCAAATGCGGCAGATCGGCAATCAACGCGGTTAGATAATTGGCCTCCCTAAGCGTCTCCGCTATGGTTACATCCTCATTGAAGAGGTGATGCCAGCCGGCAATTTGGACTGGCTCGTGTTGATAGTAGTAGTGCGTCGGAACAATCCGGCGTCCTGTATAGAGTTGCCGCCGGATGGGAATGGTCGGCAAGCCCTCCGGATATGCATCTTCGAAAACAATAGACTGTTCCGCAAAGCGATTCAGATTTGGCGTCTGCACCCACTCGCTGCCATACGCCTCAAGGTTGTCCGCCCGGAAGGTGTCGGAAACTAGAACGATCAGGTTCAGATTGTTGCCCTCTTGCTTCGGCGGCCGTTCCCAATGCGAACCGCTATCGGAAGAAGGTTCGGGTTTCGCTGCTGCGGGCGTTGTCGCGCTTCCGGCAAGGCCGGCTAGGGCGGCGGTTTTCAATAGGTCGCGTCTGCTGCTGTTACTCATAAATTGTCTCCTTTAGAAATTGTTAGCTGAATTTTAGAAGGCCAGTCGAAGAGCGAATTGAAGTTCGCGCTGCGGGTTAACAACCGTCGAAATTACGCCGGTAGTACTCTGGCCCAGAGTAGCGTTGGGAAGTCCGAACTCCGGAGTGTTGAAGAGGTTGAATGCTTCCGCGCGGAATTCTAAACGAAACCGCTCGGTAATGCCAATCAGACGCTCAAGCCCCAGGTCGGTGTTTCTGAAGCCAGGCCCCCGCAGGATGTCGCGCCCAGAATTGCCGTATGTATAGAGAGAGGGTGCTGCGAACGCTGCGGCATTGAACCATTGGTTTGCGGCCTGCGATAAAGCGCCGCTGGCCACCCGATTGGGACGCGCCGACGTAATCCCGGTGTTGGTCGGATCGTAACTAAGGACCGGCGTAAACGGCAGGCCGGTTTGAGCGCTGAAGATACCTGTGATTTGCCACCCGCCGGCGATCAGATTGCCCAGTCTGGAACTGCTCAACAGCGGTTTGCCCTTGCCGAAAGGCAATTCGTAAACAGCGCTGAGAACGAAGCGATCTCGAATATCGAAATTAGAATCGCCTCGTTCGGCGGCAAAATCGAACGCGTTTTGCGGATCGCTGACATTGTCGGTCTGGCTCGGCCCGTTATCGATCGAATGGCTGTAGGTATAGGCCGCGAGGAAGCTGAACCCATGGTTGAACCGGTGTTCCAATTGCGCTTGCAAGGACTCATAATTCGAGCTGACGAATGGGGCATATTCATACAGCGCGCTGTATTGCGGGAAAGGACGGCGCGCTTGTACATTCCCTGCTGCCGGCAATGGCTGGTCAATCTGATCCGGATAGTAGAGATCGTGCGAACTTGACCCCACGTAAGCGACCTGCGCCAGGAATCCAGACCCAAATTCGTGCTGAATGTTGAAGTTCCACTGCTGAACATAGGGCGTCGGCGAATGCTTCAGATAAGAATTGACAGATGGGTTGACGACGGTCGTGGGATTCAAAGCATCTGCGGGAAAGCCTTGTGAGAGAACAATGCTGGGATCGATCTGGTCGGACGTGTAGCTGGTCTGAATAAAATACGGCGGATTGTTCGTAGGACGCCGAGCCACTGGCACGTTTTCGTCCCTGCCATAGAAGATACCCGCGGCTGCCCGAACCACGGTTTTCGGCTTCAGTTGATAAGCGAAACCCAGCCGTGGTGCAAAGTTGTGCCAGTTCGGGTCGGTGAATGAATTGCGGTAACCAGCCTGCCCGGCGTTGCTCGCGTCAAGCAGCTGTCCGTAAAGCGGTCCAGGCTCCAGAATGACGTCCGAATAATGATTCTGTAACTCGTAAAACGGCATCGGCAGCTCATACCGCAAACCGGCATTCACAGTCAGCCGCGAAGTCACTCGCCAATCATCTTGTACATATCCTTGGTAGATATGCTGCCGGCTATCGCTGATGGAGCGGGTGGAAACTAACGAAGAACTTGTATCTCCCAGCAGAAAATCCGCAAACGCCGCTCCAGTAGTAGAGCGGTTTTGCGGATCTTGCGTGTACACGCCCGAGAAGTTGTAAGTCGGACGCGCATTCAACGTGGAATTTGCATGGAGGGTCACTTGTTGAAACTCAAAGCCGAATTTCAATGTGTGGCGGCCATGCACCCACGAAACGTTATCGTCCAGTTGAATGGTTCGCCCTTGCTTATCGATCGGAAGATTGCCCGAGCCGGTAGCCGCAGTCAACAAACTTCCTGGACCTGTAGTGCCAATCGAGGTTAGGCCCGCGACACTGAAGAGCGGGAGGCCTAAGACGCTGGGAATATCGGGAACCCCAACGATCCCGTATTGATCAAACAAATGCTGGCCGTTGATGTTTTGCACTTCGCGTGTTTCTTGATAACCAAAGCGAATCTCGTTAAACAGATTTGCCGCAAAGACGTGCGTTTCGCTCGCCGCGAACGAGTGTGCCTCCGGCGTCACGATGCTCGGCTGGCTGGCTGGAGGTGGAAGCGTAGCCGGCAGAATATTGGTATTCGCGCTAGTCGCATACCGGCCAAATAGTGTGTCTTTATCGCTGAAATGTTGATCGATCCGGCCAATGTATTGGTCGTTATTTACCGTCTCTGTTTGGTTCGAGAAAGAGTTATTTTTGCCGATCAGGTTCGGCGCCGGGAACAGCGAAAGAACCTTCGTCGCCACCGGGTCGAAGCGGATAGATGGAATTGCGTTCCCAGCAAACGGCGCGCGCACGTAACCTGTTCCGCTGGGATTTAGAACCGTGGTCGCGGGGTCGTAGATGGGCGCGGTAAACTCACCTTCACGTTGCCCGAGCGTAGGAACTGCCGCCAATTGCGGAGCCGCGTCTTCGGTACGCGAGCTCTGCCAGGCAAAGAAGAAAAACGTGCGTTGCTTGATCACCGGCTCCGCCCAACGTAGCGCCGTACTGGTTCTGGATAAACTCAGGTTTCGCGGTTTGCGGGGGCTGAAAATAAGGGTCGGCGTCGAAAAAAGAATTGCGCAGATATTCGAAAAGCGAGCCGTGCAACTGATCGGTACCCGATTTGATCGTTGCGTTGACCACCGCGCCGGCAGATTGCCCGAATTCGGCGGAAAACGTGCTCGTCTGCACCTTGAACTCCTCAATGGCATCGATGACCGGCTCGATGGATTGCGCCGTTGAATTGTCAAACCCCACGATTTTATTCTTGTTGTCGATTCCATCCAGCAGGTAGCTGTTTTGAATGGGCCGTTCGCCGTTCGCCACGAAGGTATTACGCTCGGTGGTTCGCTGCGACGGGCTTGTGCCGGCGCCCAACGTGGCTAGCTGGATGTAATTACGGCCGTTGAGCGGCATGTTTTCGATCTCTTTGTCTTCCACAACTTGCCCCAGAGACGAGCTCTGATTTTCCAGCAGCGGTGCCGCGGCTTCCACCGAGACGGCCTGTGAAATGGTCCCTAACTGCAACTGAAAATCGATCGAAAGACGATCCTGCACACGCAAATTAATACCGGTTTTGGTGATCGGTTCGAACCCTGGCGAGTCTATCGAAACCTGATAGATACCGCTCTTTAGATCCGGCGCAGAATAGAGACCGTCTCCATTAGTCTTCAGCGTCAGAGAAATGGCGCTGGCCCGGCTCTCGACTTTCACCGTGGCGTTCTGAACCGCCCCGCCGCTTTGGTCTTTCACAAAACCGGAGATTGATCCCGTATCGACTTGAGCGAATAAACCGCTCGAAAGCATAAACGCAAACAACAACTTCGTTGAATTGGACATACGTCCAGAAGCTCCTTAGAGTCTTAAGAATTTAGGGGAAAAGCACGGTTGGGCTAAAATGCAGCCGCTTCGCGCTCAATGGGTTTTTAAGGAGACCGTGGAGGTCAACAACAGCAGAAGGCGGGAATGAAATTGCTGTTGAATAGCAGGAAGAAAACTGATTCTGTAATCTGCCTCATGTCTATAGACATTACGGGAATGCCTTTAAAATGTCAAGAAAGAATTTAAGCCCAACGTCCCCGTTGCTATGAAAAGACAAACGCGGCACAGGCTTCAATGAATCGGTTTCTAGACTGTTTTTTCGTTGGCTCTTGTTCGTAGCGCGCGCGACACTCCCAGCCATATCCGCCGAATGAGTGAAGCTCGCGGCGGCTGCATCGTATGACTCGCGGTATAGAATGAGCCGCTCAGAACTTCATCTAATCCCGGTATTTTTTGCATAAATAGCGCCTGCTTGAATTCGAGGCCCATGTTAAATCCAGACGGGCACGGCTCTGAGTGCCGCACCTTAGCGCCTCCGCAAATGGCGACGCCATGCAGGAAAACCGTCACTTCTGTATCGACTGGAATGTGAGCGGGAATCACTACACCAAGCCCATATACAGAAGCATCTACGCTGGCTCCAATGACGCAAGAACGCGTACCGTCTGCGTCAACCCACTGGATCTCCACAGGTCCGCAAAACCGATGGCGCACGTTCTTGGCTAATTGTCGATCCACTACTCACATTTATATCGGGCGCACTGCAGATAAACTATAGCGCCAAGCGATATTGACGAGCTTGGCCAGCGCATGCTTATTCATGGCAGAGGCGCCTTCCAGCGCCTGTCCTCCATTGGGTTCGTTCCACAATCCGCCCCTTGCTACCCTCGTTTCTATGTCCACCCTGCCTACGCGGTCCTCGTCCGAGCGCTCCGGAGCAACTCGATGAAATACATCCTCGCTCTTGATCAAGGCACCACCAGTTCGCGCGCCCTCCTTTTGAGCCAAGATGGCCAGGTCCACGGCCTGTCGCAGAAGCCCTTCCGCCAGATCTTCCCCAAGCCCGGTTGGGTTGAGCACGATCCTGTGGAAATCTGGTCGTCGCAGTTCGGTGTCGCCATGGAAGCCATCGCCACGGTCGGCGCGAAGGCTGAATCCATCGCCGCCATTGGCATCACAAACCAGCGCGAGACAACCATCATTTGGGACCGCAAAACCGGCGAACCTATTCATAACGCCATCGTCTGGCAGGATCGCCGCACTTCCGGCTTTTGCGACCAACTCCGAGATCAAGGCCACGAAGATCTCATCCAGCAGAAGACTGGCCTCGTCATCGACGCCTACTTTTCAGGCAGCAAAATCCGATGGCTGCTCGACAATGTCGCTGGCGCGCGCGACCGTGCCAACCGCGGCGAACTCGCTTTCGGAACCGTCGATAGCTGGCTGATTTGGAAACTCACCGAGGGCGCGCGCCATGTCACCGACATCACCAATGCCTGCCGCACCATGCTCTTCAACCTGCACACGCTCGCTTGGGACGATGACCTGCTTGCCCTGCTCGACATTCCGAAGTCCTTGCTACCCGAAGTGGTTGGTTCAAGCGAAGTCTGCGGCAAGACTTCAGGCGATCTTGGAGGAGTGCCCATTGCGGGTATCGCCGGCGACCAGCAGGCGGCTCTCTTCGGTCAAATGTGTACGCAGCCCGGCATGGTGAAATGCACTTACGGCACCGGCAGTTTCATGCTGCTCAATACCGGCGCAAAACCCGTGATGTCGAAGAACAAGCTGCTCACCACAGTTGCCTGGCGCATCAATGGGCGAACTTCTTACGCGTTGGAAGGCAGCGTATTCATCGCCGGCGCGGTTGTTCAATGGCTGCGCGACGAACTGCAGATCATCCGTTCATCGGCCGAAATCGAAGAGCTTGCGGCTAGCGTTCCCGATACCGTCGGCGTCTATTTTGTGCCTGCGTTCTCCGGTCTTGGAGCGCCGCATTGGGACCAGTATGCGCGCGGCAGCATCGTCGGCCTGACTCGCGGTGCAAATCGCGCTCACATCGCCCGCGCGGCATTAGAAGGAATCGCCTTCCAGATTGCCGACATCATAGAAGCCATGCAGGCCGATTCCGGAGTCCCGCTTAAAGAACTCCGGGTGGACGGCGGCGCGGCGCGTAACAACCTGCTCATGCAGATGCAGGCCGATGCCTTGGGCGTTCCCGTAACTCGGCCAGCGAATCCCGAGACGACTGTTCTCGGCGCCACTTATCTGGCAGGCTTAGCCGTTGGCTTTTGGCCCGATCAGGAAACGATTGCCAAGCAATGGCAGGCCGACAAACATTTCGAGCCTCAAATGGATGAGAAAACGCGGCGCGAACGTCATGTCGGTTGGGTGCGCGCACTTGATCGGTCACGCCGATGGGAGACATCTTAAAGCATGAGCGCTAGTCTCAAACGCACCGACGTTTTGCGTGAGATCGGCGCAACCGCACTTTGGGACGTCATTGTTGTGGGCGGCGGAGCCACTGGCTTGGGCGCTGCGCTCGAATCCGCATCGCGCGGCTATCGAACGCTGCTCCTTGAAACGCGCGATTACGCCAAGGCCACTTCCAGCCGCAGCACCAAGCTGGTTCACGGCGGTGTTCGCTACCTTCAGCAGGGCAACATCAGGCTGGTGCTGGAAGCTTTGCGGGAGCGTGGTCGCATGCTGCGCAACGCTCCGCACCTGGCGCACCGGCGCGGGTTTATTGTCCCTGCGTACGCCTGGTGGGAATTTCCGTTCTACGGCGCGGGCTTAACCATGTACGACGCCCTCGCCGGCAAAGAAGGTTTAGGCCGCTCGCGGATCGTTTCGAAGAATCGTGTTCAGGCCGCCCTGCCTACCCTCATGAGCAACGGTCTGAAAGGCGGCATTCTTTATTACGACGGTCAGTTTGACGATGTTCGCTATGCCATCTCATTGCTGCGGACCATATTCGATCAGGGTGGTCTCGCGTTGAATTACGCCGCGGTGGTCGGGCTGCTTAAGACTGCGGACAAGGTGAGCGGTGTCGAAGTGGAAGACGCCGAAACTGGCGCCCGCTTTGAGTGCCAGGCCAAAATCGTCATCAACGCCACTGGCATTTTCTCCGACAACCTGCGGCGGATGGATGAACCTGGGGCCAAGAAAATCCTCACCGTCAGTCAAGGTAGTCACGTGGTTCTGCCGCGTGAGTTTCTACCGGGTGAAGCAGCGCTGATGATCCCGCATACCTCCGACAGCCGCGTCCTGTTTGCCATTCCCTGGCATGATCGCGTCCTCATCGGAACCACCGACGATCCAGTGCCGGAGCCCGAATATGAACCGCGCGCCATGGTTGACGAACGGAATTTCCTGCTCGAACACATCCGGCGTTACTTAGGACGTAAACCCGCGGCCGCCGAAATTCTCAGCACATGGTCGGGCCAGCGCCCGCTCGTGAAGCGGGCCGATGCAGCGAGCACCGCCGCCATTTCGCGCGATCACACCATCCTCATCTCAGAATCCAAGCTCATCACGGTTACTGGAGGCAAATGGACCACTTATCGCAAGATGGGCGAGGACACGATCAGCCGCGCCATTTCCCTGGCTGGTCTTTCGCAAACTCAATCGCAAACCGCTGAATTGCGCCTGCACGGTTGGATGGAAAAGCCCGAAGCCGAACGCGAGTGGCAGCAGGTGTATGGAGCCGATCTGCCTCTGCTCGATTCTCTCGCCGCTACCGATGCCGAGCTCAGCGACCAGTTGCACCCGCGCCTGCCCTTCGAAAAAGCCGAGGTCATTTGGGCTGCCCGTTGTGAGATGGCGCGCACGGTAGAAGATGTCCTCGCCCGGCGTACCCGTGCACTGTTTTTGGACGCCCGAGCAAGCATCGAAGCCGCTCCCGCAGTCGCTCGCCTGCTTGCGCAAGAATTCGGTTTCGGTTCCGATTGGCAACTGCAACAGGTGGCCGATTTCAACAGAATTGCAGCAAATTATGTGTGGAGTGATTAAATAGCGGGTACACATGCATATTGATTCGGCCGTGTTAGGCGAATTTGTCGGGACCATGGTCCTTATTCTTTTAGGTAACGGTGTAGTTGGCGGAGTTTTATTAGCGGGGTCGAAGGCGGAAAACGCCGGATGGATGGCCATCACCACCGGCTGGGGATTGGCGGTGTTCGCCGGGATAGCTGTTGCTATTTCCATTGGCGATTCCGACGCTCACCTCAATCCGGCTTTCACGGTAGCGTCGGTGATGATGACCGGACATGCAGAGCGCCTGTTCACTTACATTCCTGCGCAGATATTAGGAGGAATGACTGGTGGGGTTTTAGTTTGGCTGTTTTATTTGCCGCATTGGAAGCAAACCGCCGACACGGGTAAGAAGCTTGCCTGTTTTTCAACCGGGCCAGCCATTCGCAGCTTAGGAAGCAACTTCTTGAGCGAAATGATTGGCACGTTTGTGCTGGTGTTAGTGGCAACGGCGCTGGCGTCAAAACGACTGGCCGCGGGAGGTGTTGCCCCAGGTTTGGGTCCGGTGCTGGTGGGAGCGCTGGTCTGGAGCATCGGCCTTTCATTGGGTGGCGCAACAGGCTACGCCATCAATCCCGCGCGCGATTTCGGTCCTCGCCTGGCGCACACCTTCTTGCCCATCGCGGGCAAAGGCGGTTCCGATTGGGGCTATTCGTGGGTCCCGATACTGGGTCCAGTAGCCGGCGCGGCGGCTGCCGCGATATTCATTAACGTAACGGGAATCTAAGGGAGCCGGTACAGCCAGAACCCGTCCACCGGCTGCGGAGACAGCGGTATAAGGCTGGCCACAAGTGCCGGCGGCGGCTGATCGTTGAAAGCTTCATACTGTATGCCCAATTGATGCAATATAGGATCGTCAGGCGCGACATGCCAGTTGACGATGGCTGAGCCGCTAGTCTCAACCTTCATCGACAGATCCGGCGACTGCGGAAACGCTGTCAGGAACCCGGGTCGGTTTAGAGTATTCACGTCTAAATGCCGCGATTTAAACAACGCGAAGTGCTCGATATCTGGGATATAGTGCTCGCCCGTGTAAACGTCACAACCCTGCGCCTCAAGGTAGCCGGAGTCTATGATCGCGCCTGAGAAGACGATCCACTTGCCGTCGAGCAGGTTGGGGTTTGCCTTGATGAATCGATGCATGGCCGATTCCGTGAAGACGCCAACGCCTCGTTCAACCGGGTTGACATCGCCAAAGACAATGGCATGCGAGAGTACCAGCGCCAGCGCCAGCAAACGCTTTTGGCCGGTCACAAGCAGAACGGCAAATGCAGCTGCGATCAAGGCGCTTGAAGCAAGTTCCTTCATGGAGAAGAAAGAATCCAGCCGATGATTTGTGGTTCGCAATAGGAGGTAGAAAAAGAGCACGGTCCCAAGCGCGCCCAGGAAATAACCCGATCCAGAGATTTCGTTCAATGACGCTTCGCGATGCGTCCGCATTGTGGCCATGCACAAGCAAACTAACGCCACATTCGCCAGGCCCATCGGCGGCAAGCACCGCGGGCCGTAAGTTCTATCAAGGCCAAATAATGTTCCCGCGCTGGCCGGAAACGGCAATAGCACCCACGCCGCCAGCAGCAATGCGCAAGCCCAAAGCGCAATCGTTATGAATTTCTGGGTTCGCGAGAGCTTCATGCGCCGGATGCAAAGTAACGTAAACGGCGCAAGCCATAAGAAGCCCGAACCTTCAGAGATATTCACCAGCGAAGGCGGAAGGTGGTTGTCACTCTCCCACCATTGGAAGAAATTCGCGGGCAACTGCCAGCGTGGAAGAGTCGCGCCGCCGTTCACGTGCTTCCCAGGAAAAGTAGTGTTGGCGATGGCCGTGATCGCTTCGCGGAGGTCCAGATACAGCGCGCCCCCAACCCCGGCAATCAGCGCCAGCGCCGCACCCCCCGCGACAATCCGCTCTGCCGCCGCTTCGCGAACAAAGATTTTTTCACGATTGGCAATCAACCAAGCGGCAAAGAAGAACACCGCTAGCCAGAACAGCGGGACCAGGTGCGGCACATGCGCGCAAAGCGCAAAGTCGATAAAGCAGGCCGCAAAAGCGAGCGACGAAAGCGCCAGCGCAACCTTGTTCCGCCCCACCGTGAGATAGCAGCCGAACACCATGGCGAAGCAGGTGAGCCCGACCATCTCCGGCAGGCCCGAGTTCCATGAATAGGTCCATTGCGTGAACGGCGAAAAGAAATACCACAGCGCTCCGGCTGCCGACCACAGAGTTGACCGCGTGGTCAACAGCAGCCATGTGAACAGACCGCCAACCAGCAAAAGCGCCTTGAACTGCCAATAGGCGCTAAACGCATAATCTTCGGGCAGCAAGAAAAAGGACCAGAACTGAGGCCGGAAAATCGTCGAGAAGTGCCGCACTGGAAGATCGGCCAGCAATGCCACGGAGTGTCCGCCTACAGGCGTGTGTTCCACACCCAAGCGGTCGCGGCGTTCCACCTGATTCAGAATCATTGGCGTCAGGTATCCCCATTCGTCGGAGCGAATTGCGCGCGATGATCCCGCCAACAATTCTTGGCGCATGCCGTGGCCGTTAGCAACGGGATACTCGTCGACAGACGAACCGTTCATATCGGCGAGCGTTGCCCCGAGAAAACAAAGCAGGCAAAATACGTAAAACCAAAGCGCCGGCGCATCGAACCGCATAAAGCCGGGCGAAGAGAGCCGCTCGGCAAGCGCCGTAAAATATCTATTAACGCGTTGAACCGGCGGCAGTACCAGCCGGCCAAGCGGTTTCCGGAAGATCAATAACGGCAGCGCAAATGCAGCAAAAATGGCATTGCCGATAATCAGCAGGCGAACTTGTTCTTTTCTCGCAAGGCTTTTCAGGCCTAATGGCTGCCTGATTGCCAGATCGATACTGGGATCGTTCGCGCCCGGAGTTGTTGCGAACTCAATTTCACCCGTGCGCTGGGTCCTTTCGGCAATCTGATTCCGAGTTAAAAGATCAGAGGGCGGAAATTGAAGTAACGTTCGTCCATCGCGTGAAAGAACGACGTTGCGAATGATCACCCGCCCCTCACGGGTCAGCGGATCAAATCGCAGGTGAAGGATATCGGCGGCGGGAAGGTCGAAAGTGAGGGTTTCAAACGAACCTGGCGATTGCGATGAAATTTTCGCCACGCGCGAATCGTGTTCGTTGTAGCCGGAACCCGTGTCGAAGAATAGCTGCGCCGTCGAAGACACGTTCGACGACATCTCAAGAACAAGTCTCAGAGGGTGAGACCGATTGAAAACGTACAACGCGAGAAAACAATTCCAAATCAGAAATGCTGCAATAACTCTGTTCTGGACGACTGATTCGGTTTTCGGGGCAGGCGCGCGATTGATGGTTACTTGCAAGCGGGTATACGGAAAGGCGTCGAAGTAGTCGACGCCCTGGTTACCTATTCAGCCTTTTCAGCGCCTGTTTTAAGCTTTTCGCGCTGTTCTTTTAGAATTGCCTTGCGGCTCAGCTTGATTTTGTTGCCCTCGAGCGCCAGAACCTTCACCAGGATCTGGTCGCCTTCTTTCAACTCATCGCGGACGTTCTTGATACGGCTCTCTGAGATTTCAGAGATATGCAGCAGCCCGTCGGTACCGGGGAAGATTTCCACAAACGCTCCGAAATCGGCGATGCGAACGACCTTGCCTAAATACGTCTTGTTTACTTCAGCTACTGCGGCGATATCGCTCACCATCTGGAGCGCGCGCTTGGCGGATTCGCCGTCGGACGCGAAGATGTTCACCATACCGTCGTCCGTCACGTCAATCTTGACGCCGGTGGCTTCAATGATTCCCTTGATGACTTTACCGCCGGGTCCGATGAGTTCGCGAATCTTGTCGGTCGGAATTTGTGTCGTGTAAATGCGCGGCGCGTATTGCGAAAGCTCGGCACGCGGCTTATCAATGGCGGCCAACATCGTCTCAAGAATATGGAGACGGCCCTTGCGAGCCTGTTCCAAAGCTTCCTTCATGATCTTGGTGGTCACGTTCGGAACCTTGATATCCATCTGAAGGGCGGTAATGCCCGCCTTGGTTCCGGCCACTTTGAAATCCATGTCGCCGTAATGATCTTCGGCGCCGGCGATGTCGGTCAGTACGGCGTAAGCATCGCCTTCCATAACAAGACCCATGGCGATTCCGGCAACTGGGGCGGTGATGGGCACACCGGCATCCATCAAAGAGAGTGTTGCGCCACAGACGCTGGCCATTGAGCTGGAACCATTCGATTCCAGAATGTCGCTAACGACGCGCAATGTGTACGGGAAGCCTTTTTCGTCCGGAATAACGGAAGATACCGCACGCTCCGCCAAAGCACCGTGGCCAATCTCACGACGGCCAGGGCCGCGCATAAAGCCGACTTCCCCCACGCTAAAGGGCGGGAAATTGTAGTGAAGCATGAAACGCTTTGAGGTTTCAGCCAGGTCGAACATTTCGATGCGCTGCTCATCATCCTTGGTGCCGAGAGTAGTGGTGACAAGCGCCTGGGTTTCGCCGCGGGTAAAGATGGCGGAGCCGTGAGTGCGGGGAAGAACACCAATTTCACAGGTGATTTTGCGGATTTCATCGAAAGCGCGCCCGTCGGGCCGGCGGCGATCTTTGAGCATTTCATCGCGGAAGATGCGTTCTTTCAAAGAACTGAAAGCCTTCTTAGCCTCAGCTTGTTCAGCCTCATCGGTAAAGAGCGCAACAGCCTTGGCCTTGGCGGCATCGATTTTCGAGTAGCTTTCGAGCTTGCCGTATTTCTGGGTGTTTAGAGCGTCGGTGAGTTCGGCGCGAACCTCGGCAGAGACCTTGGCCGCCACATCTTCTTTGATGGAAGGCGAGGTGAATTGACGCTTCGCCTTGCCGGTGAGCTTAACGAGTTCATTGATAGCGGCAGAGATTTTCTTGCAGCAATCGTGGCCAAACTCGATGGCGTCAAGCACTTCAGCTTCAGAAGCTGAATTTGCGCCCGCCTCGACCATGACGATTCCCTGCTCTGTGCCGGCAACGACAATGTTCAGTTTGGAATCTTTGGTTTGGTCGTAGGAAGGGTTGACCAAGTAAACGCCGCCGTTCAAGCCCACGCGAACAGCCGCGAGAACATGATGAAAGGGAATGTCGGAAATGGCAAGCGCCGCACCCGCCCCGATAATAGCCAGGACGCTCGGGTCCCGCTGGGGATCGGCAGAGAGCACCATGGCGATGATCTGCGTCTCACAACTAAATCCTTCCGGGAACAGCGGCCGGACCGGACGATCAATCAAGCGGCTGGTTAGGATCTCCTTTTCCGAAGGGCGCCCTTCCCGCTTGATGAAGCCGCCAGGAAACTTCCCGGCAGCGTATGTATATTCCCGGTAATCAACTGTTAGCGGGAAGAAATTGGCTCCCACTTTCGGCTCTGGATTGGCGCAGGCTGACACCAGCACAACCGAATCACCAGAGCGGACAACGACAGACCCATTGGCCTGTTTTGCAATTTTTCCGGTCTCAATGGAGACCTTTGACCCGTGCAGGTCGATTTCAACTATATGCGACATTTAACTTTCCGATGCGCTCCGCATCCACACTTTCATGCACGCCCACGGAAATTCAATTCCGGCCGTGCGGATCAATTTTGGATTAAGTGGAGGACTTAGAGCTGGTTGGAGACTGCTTACCAAAGCAGTTTGGCGCGGATGCCAAAGGCGCGACCCTCAACAAAGGTCCGGGATCTGGTCCGCGCTACTGAGACCGTTGAGCTAGCGGCGAATACCAAGACTTTGAATCAAAGTCTTATAACGTTCTGGACTGCGATCTTTCAGATATTTGAGCAATTTTCGACGCCGGGACACCATAGTCAGCAAACCGCGCCGCGAATGATGGTCTTTTTTATGTGTCTTAAAATGCTCAGTCAATTGGGAAATGCGCTGACTCAGAAGAGCTACCTGAACCTCCGGCGATCCCGAGTCCGACTTATGAACCCGGTACTTACCAATTACTTCCGACTTTAGTTCTACCGCCAGGGCCATGCTAGAAACGATACTCCTCGTCTTTACCTTAATCTCGAATTTATACCACTAGATGGTAACACATTCGAAGCTTAAGGAAAGTTGCTCTGCGTCCACGCTTATTTTCTCTGCGCGGCTCGCATTCGCTCCAACGCCGACGTCAGTTTCGCATCCCCCGGATTGAGCGTATGCGCCCGCTCCAAGATAGGCAACGCCGCCGCATCGTTTCCCAAAGCGTGGTAGGTGGCGGCTAGCAGGTTGAGCGTATCAAAAAATTGCGGATTCAGCGCGGCGGCTTTTTGCAAAGCGGACAAGGCCTCGGTATATCGCCGCAGCCAATAAAAGCTGAGCCCGAGATTCTGCCAGGCATCGAAGGAATCGGGTTCGAGCCCTACCGCCGTCTTCAACGGTTCTATCGCATCGGCGAAGACGCCCCTGCCAGCGTACAACCGCCCCAACAGCAACATTCGCATGGCATCCTTTGGGTCCGCGATTCGCTGGCAAATCTCACGCGCCTGCTCAATTGGCTTTTCGCGCAACGCGTCGGCGCAGGCGTGGCCTTCTTCTTCCACTAACCGCCGCGTTTCTTGCGCGTCGTCATAGGTCTTATACTCGCGGTTCGCTTCTTCAGCGCGGCCGGCCAAGCTATACACCCGGCCCAGCCGATAATGCACTTCCGGGTCGTCCGGATTATCTTTCGCAGCCCGTTCCAAAGACTCGAGCGCTTCAGATTGTTTCCCCTCGGAAAGGTACGCCAGCCCCAAGTAATAAGACGCTTTGGGGAAAGCGCGGTTTTTCGATAGAGGTTGAAGCCTTCGTACAGCGCTCGCAAAATTGTTATCGCGAAGGTCCAACTGGCCCAGGTAATACGTCAGACCCGGCAAGTCCCCCAGATGCTGCCGCTCAGTTTCGAACTGCCGACGCGCTTCAGCGTTGCGTTCTTGCGCGAAAAGGCAAGTAGCGTATTGAATCCTCACGTCGTCGTTGTTGGGATCGGCAGCCAGCGACTGTTCGAACTCCGCAGCCGCTTCGCTGTATTGGTAACCCTGCATCAATCGCGCCGCTTTTCCGGCATGCGCCGTCGCCTCTGCACGATCTACCGGAGCCTGAGCGCCCGCCACGAACACGAAAAGAACGGGCATCGACCACCCGCCAATTCGCATTACCCGCCTCGCTGTGCTGTCTGAAACGTTTCCGATTTCACCACACCCTCGCCTTCGCGAATCGTGATCAACCTATCGGCTGCCGCTCCTTTCACTACCTCCCGGCCTCCATTCGGCCAGTGGATCTCCAGATCGGCGAAGGAGGCCCCGCCCAATCCAAAGTGCAGCCGCGGGTCGTTCACGGACAAATAGCTCGATTGCGCCGTCATTGCCTGTGCCTGTTTACGATTCCCGTACGTGGCGATTACCGTGGACCCGATCGCGCTCCGGTTAGATTTCACTCCTATCAGTTTGACCTTCAACCAATGGCCTCCGCCCTTTACATCGTTTCGCAGCAGAGAAGGAGGTTCGTTGACGTTCATGATCAAAATGTCGACATCCCCATCGTTGTCGAAATCTCCGAACGCTACTCCTCGGCTGGAATGCGCCTCGCCAATCGCCGGTCCGGCCAGTTCGCTCAGCTCCTCGAATTTGCCATTTCCTAAATTCCGAAAGAGCACGCGCGGCGTTTTGTAGGGGTAATCGGGGTGCACCTTTTCGACCTCGGGAAAGACGCTCCCAGTGGCCCAGAATAGGTCCGGCAATCCATCATTATCAAAATCCTGAATTCCCGCTCCCCACCCCACATACCTCGTTTCCACCCCTAAACCCGAGCGCCCGGAGACGTCGTCGAAACCGCCCACGCCCGCGTTTCGATACAGCACCGAGGTGTCCTCGCTGAAGTGCGTCTTCAGCAGATCTAGCGCGCCATTGGTGTCGATATCGCCAAGCCCCAGACCCATGCCCGCCTGTTCGCTTCCGTTTTCATTCACCGCTACCCCAAGCTCGATGCCCTTCTCCGCCATCTTGCCGTCCGCCTCATTTACGAACATCAAACTCGGCGTGGAATCACACGCAACATAGATCTGCTGCCAGCCGGTTCCCAGATAATCGGCCGCCATGGCTGTCAAGTTATAGGCGGGTTTTGCGCGGTCGATTCCAACCGGCTTAGTCACATCGGTGAAAGTCCCGTCGCCGTTATTGCGATACAGTTGGCATCGCTCCGGCGGCAGGCCACGCGGTCCGAAATAGACCGGTACTCCTTTAAACGTGCAGTCCGGATTTTTCCCCGTCGCCGGCACCGATTGAAAGTCGAATACCAGATAATTTGTTACAAACAGATCGAGCAATCCATCGCGGTTATAGTCTACCCACGTGCAGCCCGTGCCCCAGCGCGTCCCCTCATGAAGCAGCCCAGCCTGGCGCGTCACATCGGTGAATGTGCCGTCTCCGTTGTTGCGGTAGAGCACGTTTTGGCCCCACTGCGTAATGAAGATATCATCGAAACCGTCATTGTTGTAATCGCCGATGGTCACTCCCATCGCCCAATCCTGCCGCGTCAGGCCAGCTTCGCGCGTCACATCTTTAAAGGTTCCATCGCGATTATTCTTGTACAGCCGGTTCGTCGCTCCCGTCACTGGACCGTCGCGCCTGGTGGCCGATAGAACAAAGATGTCGAGCCAGCCATCGTTGTCATAATCCAGGAACGCGATGCCGCAGCCCATCGATTCAATAATGTAGTCGGCGCGGCCCACCGGCCCGCAAACCGCTGTTTGCCGCAAACCTGCCGCCATCCCGACGTCAGTGAATTTTGCGTGAAAAGGAAGTCCCGACGGCCTGCCGCGTGGTTGCCCGCTGACACCCCGCGAAGCCATTCCGCTTATCTGCCGTGCCTCCGCTACGGGCGCACCTGCCGCCAGCAAAATGAGCATGTCACGCCGTGTCACTAGCGCTTTTTCCATTCCTCACCCGGCCTCTTCACCAGCACTTCTTTAGGCTTCTTGTATTTACCCAGGCCAAACCGGATCACCGCCTCGCTCGACGACGCGTATCCCACGCTTGTCGATGCGTGGTTGTAGAGCTTCCGTCCGTCCGGTAATTCAATCTGCATCTCCGTTCCTAACGGTTCCTGGTAGGTCACCGATTTGCCCGCATCGGGCGTTACGTTTCGATAAAATCGCGCCGGTTCATCGATTCGAGTCACCATGATATCCACCAGCCCGTCTCCATCGAAATCGGCGAATGCCGCTCCCCGGTTATAGCCAGCGCCTCCCAGCCCGGCCTCCGCGCTTACATCGTTAAAACGCCCATTCCCCATATTCCGGAACACGCTGTTCTTCAGGGGCGCGGCTCCTCCGCTCAACCTCCCAAACTGCGGAAAATGCGCATTCGCAAAAAACAAATCCTTCCAGGTATCGTTATCGAAGTCCGCGAACCCGGCCCCCCATCCGGTTAATCCGCGCGTGGCCGCCGCCATTCCGGCCTGCGCGGTTTTATCCTCAAAGAACACCGGCTCACCCAGATTGTGAAACATCAGATACGAGTCGTTGATCATTCCGGTCACCACCAGATCCGGCTTTCCGTCGTTATCGTAATCGCGGAAATCCACACCCATGCTCGCAATCGCCCGCCCATCGTCCGGCAGCGACGCGCCATATTCAATCCCCACCTCGCGAAACTTTCCTTTACCTAAATTCTCGTAAAGAAAATTGCGCATGGAGTCGTTTGCAACAAAAATGTCCGTCAACCCATCGTCATTGAAATCGGCAAACGCCACGCCCATCCCTTTACCGATTTGCGCTCCGATCCCCGACTCCTCCGTCACATCGCTGAACGTCCCATCGCGATTATTCCGGAACAATTGGCTCGGCTGCCCCTTGTAAAGTCCTGGATGGCAGTAGAACCGCTCCGTTTGCGACCCGCACACCGGCTCGGTATCGGGGTTCCACACCACATAGTTCGAGACGAACAGATCGGGCCAGCCATCGTTATCCATATCGAAGAACCCGGCGCTGATCGCCCAGGGCTTGTTTCCCTTAGGCATTAAACCCGCCGCTACGGCCCGCTCTTCAAAGGTCCCATCGCCGCGATTCCGATACAGCAGGTTCCGGTTCAATCCCGCTACGAAAATATCCGGTTTTCCATCGCGGTCATAGTCGGCCACCGCCACCGCAATCGAATATCCCTCGCCGGCCACACCCGCCTTCTCCGTTACATCGGTGAAGTGCCCATGGCAATCGTTGTGGAATAAGCGGTTGCTGTACTCTGGCCCAGTCTTTTTCATTGAGGGCAGCGCCGCCCCATTGGTGAAGTAAACATCCATGCAGCCGTCGCCGTCGTAATCGATAACGGCAACTCCTCCCGGCATCAACTCCGGTAAATAGTAATGTCCGCTCGCTCCGTTCTTCAGCACAAATGGAAGGGAATGCTCTTCAAACTTGATTTGGGCGTCACAGCAAATTCCCACTGTCAGACATAGCGCCAGCAATTGCCTCAAGGATTCGCCTTTTGCGACTCGAAACTCTTGAGCCACTCAACTTGACGTTCGGCATCCTCCAAACGCCCCTGTGCGCGATATAAATGCACCAGCAGATTCCGCGCATAAGGTAGTTGTGGAGAAAGCTGCACGCTGTGCTCGGCGGCTTCCGTCGCCTCCTTCGCCGCGCCCTTTGCCTGCAAGATCCGCGCCAGCCAAAAGAATCCGATCGGATGTTGGGGCGCAAATTCAACCGCGGCTTTCGCCTGGACTAAGGCTCCGTCCAAATCGCGCTTCTCATATAAGTACTGCGCGTAGCTCAACGTCAGGTCAACGTCGTTGGGCGGCGGCGTCTCCGCCAACAGTTTCTTTGTTGCCGCTTCAGCTTTGCCGGCATCACCCGCTTTGAAAAGGCAAACTGCGCTCGATATCCTCGACTGTCTGTCCTCGGGCTTCAGTTCCACAGCTCTTTGAAATACCGGAATCGCGGTGGCATAGTAGCCGAAATGGTAGTAAAGCTGCCCTAAAACGGCTTCCGCGTCTGCGTTATTCGGATTCTGTTCAGCAAACGTTTTCAGTACGTGTTCAGCATCCAGATACCGTCCCTCTCTGGCCAGTCGCATCCCCATCGCGATCGGCTCGGGCATCCCCTCAGGCACCCCGGGCTGCTGTGCGGGAGCCGCCGTTGCCGCTAAGCAAATCAATCCTCCCATGGCTAACCGGCGCAGCATTTCTCAAGTATAAGGCCCCCCAAAGCCTGTTTTTCGCGACACAGCATAGCAACGTTTCCCTCCTCAACGTCACTATTCTCCGAGATGTTGTCATGCTAACCAGACTTCCTGCTCTTCTCGCGTTCCTGATCCTCTGCCTCTTTCCGTGTGTGGGTCGCGCGCAGGTGACTCAGGTTCTGCCGTCGCCCATTCCGCCCCCCAAACCGCAATGCGATTCCTATTCCATGCAATCTCTCCCGACAGTCACCTTTAAACAGCGCGCCTGCTTCTATCGCGACCAGCTTCTTACCGGAACCGCCTTTAGCGGCGCTGCTTTCTGGGGCTTTGTCGCCGAATTACGCCACACTCCGCCCGAATGGCCGCAAGGCTTACAGGGCTTCGGCGAACAGTTCGGAACCCGCTATGCACAAGGCATGGCCAAAAGTACCGGTACATTCGTGGTCGGCGCTCTGCTGCATGAAGATCCCCGCACACTATCTCCACTCGATGTCAGTTGTGAAAACGAATCCGATCATTACCGCCCGGTAAAATTCTGGCCGCGCCTGGGCCGCTCTCTAGCACGCGTGGTTATCACTCACAATGCCAGCTGCCAAAACCGGTTTGCCTTCTCCCGTATTGCGGGCTCGTTCAGCAGCGGTTTCGTCTCGCTCGCCTGGGCGCCCCCCAGCAACAATCACATCAGCAACACGCTCGAAGGCAGCGGGACCGCCCTCGCCGGCTACTTCGGCAACAGTGTATTCACCGAATTTCAGGGCGATCTCTTCGGTCTCCTCGGACATCTGTTCCCCACCGGCAAGCCGAAAGCGACCAGCCTTGGCGGTGCTAAATGACCCTTGCAAGCCGTAACCTCCTTGCTCTCTCCGCGCTGGCCCTGCTGTCCTCCCCGGCATGCATTGCCCCCCAAAACTATCATCCAAAAATATCCACTTTCCAATACGACTTCGCCCAGACTTCCGACGGCTATTTTCAGAAGTCGCACGCCTTCGCCGCCTTTATCGAATTCAACGAACAGGGAAAGCTCTTCTCGACAAAGCAGGTGGAGGACGCCGTTTCACTCATTGCAACGCTACAGCACCCCGACGGCAATCCGTCTTCTCCCGAGCAGCCCATTCTCCTCCTCGCATTCATCCATGGCTGGAAAAACAATGCCTCCGAGAGTTGCGGGAATGTTTGGGGCTTCCGCCGCACTCTCAATCAGGTCGCCGCTCTGGAGGCGAAAATGCCGCACCCGCGCCCCATCGTCGGCCTCTACATAGGCTGGCCCGGCGATTCCGCCGTCATCTTCAAGAACGCAACCTTCGCGAACCGTCAGGCTGTCGCCAACAAAATAGGCCATGGTGAACTGGCCGGCACTCTCAAGCGCATTCTCGTTCAAACGAAGGGTCCGAAGTTCGACGGTCCATCCCAAGCCGTATTGGTCGGTCACTCCTTCGGCGGACTCGTCATGGAAGGTGCCGCTATCGCGCTGCTGGAAGAGGTTCTTCCAGCCCTAAAGACGTCGAGCGATGCGGTCGTCTATCCTCCTGCCGATCTCATTGTCCTTCTCAACGAAGCCGGGCCGGCCGCGCAAGCCAAGCCTTTCCTTCAGAAGTTTCTCGATCAAAACATTATCTATGAGGATGCCGAACACCGCCAATACCCTCTGCTGATCTCCCTCACATCCACCGGCGACGTGGCCACTAAATTTGCGTTCCCCGGCGGCCAATTCATCACGCCGCACCGGCCTCCTAAAGAAACTTACAATCCTCCCGACGCATTCGGCCTAACCTCCAATACGCCTTATATCCTCCTCACAGCGGCTAATACGGTCGCGCTCCAGAGCCACGACATTATCCTGAAAGAAGACATCGGCAGCGAAGATATCGTTGACGTCATTATTCCCGGCATTGATAATCACACCTACCTGGCCACGCGCCGTCCCGACCGCAAGAACAACACTCCGTACTGGATCATGCAAATGCCCCAGATCTTCGTTCCCGACCACAGCACTATTTTTCGTTCCGAATTCCAAAGCCTGCTCATCGCCTTTCTCGAACATCAAGGCATGATGACCACGCCCCACCGTCTTACACCTGCCGAAGCCGCCGCGCCAATCGCGAAAGTGGTTCCGCGCGCCGCCGGCCGCCTCGCCATGCGTAAAGCCGCTATGTAATGGCTGAGCTGCCTGCATTACAACTACCTTCCGATCCTTCACGTTGAGGCGGCCCGCTGAGAACTTGGTTTAGTGGCTCGGGACGGCGATCGATGGGCGAAACTTGTACGATCCATACCGGTTGATGTGTTTCAGTCTGGTACAGGCTGATGGCAGATAGAGCGTCCGAGCTGACCTGACTGCCCCTCCAAGGCTATCCGCGCCAGCTTCCAGACGACAAGTACATCTCCTTGCCGCGGGCCGGTCAAGCAGCCGATGACGCTCTGGGACGATCCCAACGACCACCTGAAGGTCTCTTTCGGAAGATCTGTTCGCACCTTGCCGTCTTCAATGCAGTGACCTGCGCCGTAGTGTCCTGGTCATTGCTGAAGACACGTGCATAGGCAATGAGCATTACATAGTTCTATAGCCAATCGATTTTGATTATGCAATACAGTTCCGCAACACGGAAATCGAGGAAATAGCAGATTCGCCGACTTGTTGCACAAACGCTGGTTTGTGCAACAAGGTGACGAAAGTAGCGCTCACTTGCTCACGTTCACTGCGTATCGAGCGCGCGCAAGGCAGGAATGTAAGCCCGGATCTCACAACTGTTGGTTGCAAGGATAAGCTTCAATGAATATGATTGCTCATCATCACTAGGCCAACGAGCACAATTGTCCAAATAATCATCACTAGAAAGAGTTGAGGCCTTCGGCGCTTTAGACGCTCATCGCGTAACTCGCACTTTATGAGTTCTTCCTGGAGAATCCGGTCGCGTTCTGATTCGGGTATTGACATACAGGTTACATCACTCCTTTTCTCTTTTTGTGCTTTCTAAGCCGTCCAAACCGCTCTCCAACTCGCGCGGGATTATTACCGGAAATGCCACTCCCACGCGGTCGAAGCATGTTCATCCCGTACAGCAGCCGCATGTTTCGGTGCGCATATTTCACAAACAGCACACACGATGAAACTGCTAAGGCCAGCATGCAGCCGCGCAGGGTTAACAGCAGCCAGCCCTCAAACTCGCCGCCTAGCGCACAGTACCATCCGGCCCCTAGCGAGGCCAGCGCGCCCGACGAATTGATCAACAGAAGCGTCCAGTTCGAACGGGATAAAATGCCCGCGTACTTCTCCGTTGGCTCGCCGGCACAGGCGTCCGTTACCCATTCCTGCAGGCGTAAGAGCATCCACAACGCAGTCACTATCAACCAGACCGCCGCGCCGCGTAAGGAGTGGTTACCCCAGACCTCCCCCACTATAGCCAGACACGCCAATATGACCATTGCAAATCGCGGCGCTAATCGAAATGCCGACGGGCCATAGTGTTGCGCGGGGAATGTACCGTCAGCGCCGGTCCCAGTAATCTCATCGCGCCACTCTCGTGCCCAGTCGTCCAACTCCGGGTCCATATTCATCACTGCTTACCTTCCAAAGCCTTACGCAACAGCTCCTTTCCACGATTTATCCGTATACCCACGTTCGATTCAGTGATGCCTGCGATTTGCGAGATCTCCCGATAACTCATGCCCTCCAGTCCCAATGTCATAACTTCGCGATACATCAGCGGTAATTCGCGAATTGCATCCATAAAACGCCGGTCCTGTTGCTCATGGATATATGTTTGCTCCGGATCAGGGCGCTGGTCCCGCCATTCCGCTCGTTCCTCCCGTATCGATTCCGTCGGCCGCCTCTTTGCCAAGTGAGCAAAAGCGCGATTCTGAGCGACTCGAAACAAAAACGTGCGCTCGGAGCACTCACCTCGGAACCGCGGTAGCGCTTGCCAGAGTGCAAGTGCGATGTCTTGCAGAAGGTCCTCGCGATCGGCTGCCGTTCGTGTGTAGCTCGCCGCCAGCCGGGCAAGCGCCGGACCATTGGCCGCCAGTAGTCGCTCGAAGCTCGCCTTACGGTCTCCGGCTGAATTTTCGATTGCCTGCGCGAACATCGGTTTGAGCCCACAATGATTATCAACTCCCGAAGACAACTTCATCGCGCCGCAACAATTTCGTCGTTCCTATTAACACGGTGGCGGCAATCGCCAACGCGATTATGCAGAGCAGAAGCGCCGACATGAATTCCGGGATTTGACCACGGCGCGCCAGATCGACCATGAACTGCTGCCCTGCAATAGGCACGAGAAACCACCAGCGTCCGACCGTCTGAGGCAAAAAGACGACAAGCATTCCAATCCCGATACCCGCGAAAGTGCTTATCGAGGCGTATGGTTGCGCCTCCTTGACACTCCGGCAAGCAGCAGAGACCAGCAGTTCAACCGCAGCCGCCAAAGGCGTTAAACAAAGGAGCCCGGCCGCAGCCAACACCATCGCATACCCCCTCGGCGGCGGACCTAGTACTCCTCTTGCAAAAACCCAAACAACGGAGCACCCCAAGAGATTTACAAGCAGTCCAGCCGCGCCAAACGCACTTACTGCAATGCATTTCCCGACCATTACGTCGATGGTGCGAGTCGGGTTCATGAGCAATGGCGCGAGGGATCGCCGCTCCCTTTCTCCTGCCACCGAATCGAGCGCCACGCTCAAGCCGCCGACCAAAGCGGAGACGAGCGCGAATACCGACATCATCGCGGCTACATCCGTTGAACTTTCCAGGCTGGCTGCTTCCCCGGGAAAGCAAGATCAAAATCGCAATGATCGGACCTATCACTGCATACAACGCCGCCGAGAGCAGTGCCCGCCTGTCACGCACATGATCGACGATCTCCTTATGCGCAATGATCCATGCTGTTGCAGACATCTCGTCCCTTTCTTGCTTCTGTATGTGTGAGGAATGCATCTTCTAAACTCGTTGCGCCGGCCTCACGGCATAGTTTGTCCGCTGTGCCTGTCGCGACCACACGACCTTGCGAAATGATGACGATCTGATCACACAAGGCCCGAACTTCTTCGAGAACGTGGCTAGAAAACACGATGCAGACGCCTTCCGTGCGCAGCTTCTTGAGCAGATCGCGCAGTCCCCGAACAGACGGTACATCCAGCCCGTTCGTCGGCTCGTCGAGCAGTAACGTGCCCGGCGAGTGAATCATGGCCCGTCCAAGAGCGACTTTCATGCGTTCCCCTTGCGAGAATCCCGACGTGGCCCGATCAGCGATGGTTTGCAAACCGAGAAGAGAAATCACGCGATCCACATGGTCGGCCAGAGATCTGGACGACATTTGCCGCAATTGAGCGAAATAGGCTAGGTTTTCGCGGGCGGTGAGGCGCGAATAAAGCCCCGTATGGTCCAGCAGAGCACCGATGTGGCTCTGGAACGAGATTCGATCCTCTAAACTGGAAATTCCGTCAACCCGAACCGACCCCGAATCCGCCCTAAGCATTCCGCAGGCGATCCGGAAAGTGGTCGATTTACCCGCGCCGTTGGCACCAACTAGGCCAGTAATCGCTCCGTTGCGAGCTGTAAAGGACATGTCTCTGACGGCCTCGACACTGCCGAAGCACTTCGAGAGCCTATCTATCTCGATCATCTTGTTGCTCCAATCGGGTAGTACGACTTGGGCTGCCTTTCTTACGTCAGATAGCGATTATTTTCGAACGAATGTCCCTCAAGTCGGGTTACAAAAATCTGCATGGGCATTCGGGTATTGCGAAAACCTTCGTTTGTGCATGCGGATCAACGCCCTTTGCCCCTGCCCGCTACCGAAGCCATTGCCGATTGGAAGTCAGCCTGGTACGGCGTAAACATTGCCCCCCTGCGACCTCGGCTTCCCCCTTCTCGGCATCGGTAAGAATTCGTTCCAAGAAACCCATACCCCCGGGTTCAACGCGCAGGTTGACCCTGCCCCGTTCACGTTCATATTGTTGATTTGACCCGAAGGACGCGGTTCAATAGCCTGATACGATGAGGATTCATTCCTCCTCGCGATGATGCTTCGTACTTCATCCGGCATCCTTGCCGAAATTGTTTCTCATAAACAGCAGGAAGTAGCTGGCCTCTACCCCCAGATCGCCACTCTCGAGCAGCGGGCCTATGAACGCAAGGTGCATGCCCGGCCTTTTGCCAAGGCATTGCTCGATCATCCGCCCGCGATTATCGCTGAAATAAAGAAGGCTTCTCCCAGCAAAGGCGTTTTGCGGGCTGATTTCCATCCTGCTTTGATTGCCCACAACTACGAACAAGGCGGGGCTGCTTGCTTGTCCGTTCTTACCGACAAGCAATATTTCCAAGGCTCGCTACAGGACATGGAGGCGGCGCGGGCGGCGGTGGTGTTGCCGGTGCTTCGCAAAGATTTCATCATTGACCGCATTCAGGTTTTTGAGGCGGCTGCTCACGGCGCGGATGCGATTTTGCTGATTGCGGCAATCCTCGATGTTTCGCAACTGCGGCAACTGCGGGAGCTTGCCGAGTCGTTGTCGCTGGCGGTTCTGGTCGAAGTACACGACCACGACGAGCTGAATAAGGCGGTGGATTCCGGCGCGCAGATCATAGGAGTTAACAACCGGAATCTCGAAACGTTTGAAGTCTCCCTCGATACCTCTATTCGGCTCAGCTATCGAATGCCGTCGAATGTAACCCGCGTGTCCGAGAGCGGGTTATCGACCCGTGCGCATATTGAAATGTTGAGTAAAGCCGGCTTCCATGCGTTTCTGGTTGGCGAATCGCTGATGAAGACGGTCAACCCGGCCGCAGCTCTCCGGGAACTCCTTAATGCGGGCGGACCCGCTCATAACTGACCAATGCTTCTCTCCGGCACATCTTTTATTGTCAAGGTCTGCGGGGTGACCAGCGCGGACAACGCCGAAGCGGCATTGGAAGCCGGAGCCAACGCTATCGGGTTTAATTTCTATGCAAAGAGCCCGCGTTATATCACGCCCAGCCAGGCTCGCCAGATCGCGCACTCCGTTCCAGGGCGGTATCTGAAGGTCGGTGTTTTCGTCAATGCCGAGGAAGACGAGTTACTGGAAACTGCGTCGGCAGTGCCGCTTGACGTACTTCAGCTGCATGGCGAAAAACGCTGCGGGCACCTGGCCAGTTTGTTTCGCACCTGGCAGGCCGCGTCGCCGCTGGCAGATCACCGATCGCTCGACCGTAACGTGGAAGCGTGGCTTCTCGATGCGCCTGCGCCGATTTATGGCGGCAGCGGCGTAACATTCGACTGGTCGCTCGCCAGGGCGTTTCCCGGCCGCGCCGTGATTGCCGGCGGACTCGATGGATCTAATGTGGCAGAGGCGATTCGTAGGGCGCAGCCATGGGGCGTCGACGCCTGTTCGAGACTTGAATCTAAGCCCGGCAAGAAAGATCCCGCACTGGTAAAGTCATTCGTTGAGAATGCGCTGGCTGCTTTTCGCGTGCGCCAGGAAGTCACCTTATGAGCACTGTTACATGGCCCGACGCGCTGGGTCACTTCGGCCCTTACGGCGGGCGCTACGTCCCCGAAGTATTAATGTCGCCGCTCGAGGAACTTGAGCAAGCCTATGCTCAGGCGCGCACGGACCCCTTATTCCAAAACGAACTGCGCGGCTTGCTGAATCACTATGCGGGCAGACCGACGCCGCTCTATTTCGCATCGCATCTCACTTCCACGTTAGGCGGTGCGCAGATCTGGTTGAAACGCGAAGATCTGCTGCATACCGGAGCGCACAAGATCAACAACTGCCTGGGCCAAATTATTCTTGCCCGGCGGATGGGCAAGAAGCGGATTGTAGCCGAAACGGGGGCAGGCCAGCATGGCGTTGCGACGGCGACAGTTTGCGCGTTGTTCGGTTTGCATTGCGTTGTTTATATGGGCGAAGAGGACATGCGCCGCCAGCGCCTGAATGTTTTCCGCATGCGCTTGCTGGGCGCGGAAGTTGTAGCCGTAACGAACGGCAGCCGAACGTTAAAAGATGCCATCAGCGAAGCGATGCGCGATTGGGTGACGAACGTCTCCACCACGCACTACCTGCTTGGTTCCGCGCTCGGGGCCCATCCCTATCCGATGATGGTTCGCGATTTTCATCGGGTAATTGGGGAAGAAACGCGATCCCAATCTCTGGCGCAGATTGGCCGGTTGCCGGATACTATTTTCGCCTGCGTCGGCGGGGGCAGTAACGCCATTGGCATTTTCCACCCTTTCGTGCAGGATGTTTCAGTGAAGCTGGTGGGTGTGGAGGCTGGCGGCAGAGGCACGCAACTCGGCGAACATGCGGCCCGGTTCAGCGGCGGTTCGCCCGGAGTGCTGCAAGGGACGTTCAGCTATCTGCTGCAGGACGAGCATGGACAGATCGGCCTCACGCACTCCGTTTCCGCCGGACTCGATTATCCGTCGATTGGACCTGAGCATGCTTGGCTGCACGATCAGCACCGCTGCGAATACGTGTCCATCAGCGACGCGCTGGCGCTCTCGGCGGCCAAGACATTGGCGCACACCGAGGGAATCATACCGGCGCTTGAATCATCGCACGCGGTAGCCGAAGCGATCCGCGTGGCTCCTTCCGAAGCCGGCAAGGTGTATGTCGTCAATGTTTCCGGCCGCGGCGATAAGGATATCGACATTTACCGCGAAAACATGCCTGAGTTGGACAGATAGATGGTTGGGACCACTACTCGGATAGGCGCTCTCTTCGCGAGGCGCAAGGCCGAAGGGCGGAAGGCTTTCGTGGCTTATCTTACCGGCGGCGATCCCACTCCACGTCACACCGCCGCGCTGGTGTTGGCTCTCGAACGGGGCGGGGCGGACCTGATTGAACTGGGCGTTCCTTTCTCCGATCCGATCGCCGACGGCCCGGTGATTCAGCGCGCTTCCGATAGAGCCCTCCGCGCAGGGGCGAATTTACATACCTTGCTCGACACGGTACGCGAGATACGCCGCCATTCGGAAGTTCCATTGCTGCTGTTCAGCTATCTCAATCCCCTGCTCCGCTATGGGTTCGACAATCTGGCGCGGGATGCCGCCGCTGCGGGCATCGATGGAGTGCTGTTGACTGATTTAAGCGTGGAGGAAGCGGGCAATCCCGTCCACCGCCTACGCGAGCAGTCGCTCGATACGGTGTTTCTAGCGGCTCCCACCAGTTCCGATCGCCGCTTGCGGCTGGTTGCGGAGTATTCTTCCGGGTTCGTCTATCTAGTCTCGCGGACGGGCGTAACCGGTGAGCAGACCTCGATATCGGAAATGGCCGCTCCGCTCGCCAGGCGCATGCGCGTTTTCACCGATCTTCCTCTTGCACTCGGCTTTGGAATCAGTACGCCCGCCCAAGTGGCCGAAGTTTCGCAATTGACTGACGGCATTGTTGTCGGCACCGCGCTTGTTAAGTTTATTGAAGCGAACGCCGCCGCCCCGGATCTGGCGGGGCAGCTTGAGGCCTTTACCCGCAAGTTGACGGCTCCTTTGCGCCCTTCTGAAAACCATGAGCGAATACAAACTTGACGATCTGGTTCGATGCCGGTCACAGATTGACGATCTTGACGAACGAATTCTTGAGCTTCTGAATCAACGCACTTTGATAGTTGAGGAAATTGGCCGCATCAAGCAGCACCTGCATCTAGCGGTGTATGAGCCTAAGCGGGAAGATCAGGTATTCGCCCATGTTCTGACTCGCAATCGCGGCCCCATACCGCCCGAATCGGTGAAGCGCATCTTCGAGCGCATTATCGACGAGATGAGAACCGTTCAGAAGATGAAAATGGGCGAGCGCGAATTCGAGCCGCTAAAGAAGGAACCATGTTAGTTGTGATGCAGGAAAACGCCCCGGAGGCGGATACGGAGGCAGTCATCAACCGCTTGGTGGAAATGGGCTTTACGGTACACCGTTCCACCGGTGTACGCCATACCTTGCTTGGAGGCGTAGGACCGATGGACGATTTCGATCCAGCCGTGCTTGAAGTCATGGCGAGCGTGAAGGAGTGTCACCGCATTGTCTCGCCCTATAAGCTGGCCAGCCGCCACTTCAGGCCCGATGGGACGGTTGTCAAAATCGGCAAGGTTGAAATTGGAGGCTCGAAGGTGGTCTCCATGGCTGGGCCTTGCAGCGTTGAGAGCGAAGAGCAAATTGAAGAGTCTGCCGCGCTGGTGGCGGCCGCCGGGGCGGAGATCATCCGCGGTGGTGCGTTTAAGCCGCGATCCTCGCCCTACAGTTTCCAGGGAATGGGCGAGAAGGGGCTTGGAGATTCTGCGCGACGCGGGCCGCCGGCATGGTCTCTTAGTGATCAGCGAAGTCATGGACCAGGTGCAGATCCCCGTGTTGCTCAAATATTCGGACATCCTTCAAGTCGGAGCGCGTAACATGCAAAATTTTAATTTGTTGCGCGAACTCGGCAAGACTCGGAAACCGGTTCTGCTGAAGCGCGGCATCGCGGCGACTATTGAAGAGCTGCTGCTTTCGGCGGAGTATATTATGTCCGGCGGAAATTATGAGGTGCTGCTGTGCGAACGCGGTATCCGTACGTTTGAAACCGCCACGCGGAATACCATGGACATCTCGGCTATCCCGGTGCTGAAGCGCCTGAGCCATCTGCCGGTAATTGCCGATCCATCGCACGGCACGGGAAGACGCGATTACGTGCTTCCGATGGCGCGGGCTGCGGTTGCGGCCGGTGCGGATGGCTTGCTGGTTGAGGTTCACCCCAACCCGGATCGCGCGATGAGCGACGGCGCTCAAACCTTACACCCGGCGCAGTTCACTGAGATGATGGGCCAGGTTCGAGCAATTGCCGCCGTCATTGGGCGCAGCGCATAGGCTGACAGACTTCGAATGGAAACCGTTGCTATCGTAGGCGTCGGGCTCATTGGCGCGTCTTTCGGGTTGGCTCTTCGCAAGAGCGGCTTCACGGGCGAAATCATCGGAGTCAGTTCCCCGGGGGCGTTATCTGCCGGTTTAGCGCGCGGAGCTATCTCAACTTCGGCATCGCTAAAAGAAGCCGCCGGACGCTCGGACCTGATTTATTTGGCGCAGCCGGTGGACCGGATCATTGAGACCATCCGCCTTCTAGCGCCGTTGCTTCGCATGGGATGCCTAGTCACGGACGCCGGCAGTACAAAGACGCGAATCGTTCAACAAGCTGCCATCAGCCTGCCTGAAGGAACGTTTGTCGGAGGACATCCGATGGCCGGAAAAGAGCAACGCGGCCCGGAAGGCGCCGATGCCGATCTCTTCCGCGACCGCCCCTACGTCATCACACCACCCGATTCCGCCGCCTGGGAAACCCGCGTCGCTTTATTTGAAAGAGTTCTAGTACTGATCGGGGCAAAAGTCACGAGAATGACACCCGAAGAGCATGACAGAACCGTTGCGCTTACCTCTCATTTACCCCAATTGGTCTCGACCGCTCTTGCGGCCACACTCGCCAGAAGAGCTGATCCTGGGGTCCAAAAGGTTTTCGGACCTGGTCTTCTGGACATGACGCGGTTGGCGCTAAGTCCTTCTGAGCTATGGCTCAGCATCCTCGAAACCAACCGGGAGGAGATCCGAATCGCAATTGATGAATTTCTCGGGTCATTGAAGGAATTAAGGGATGATCTGGGTACCGGCAAGATGGAACATACTTTCAGCGAGGCAAGCAGTTTTGGGCGAAGTATCCGAGTCGTAAACACCCCATATTAGTACTTAAAACCATCTATTCCCAGAACTTTTCCCTGGGCATACGGCTGACAAAGCTCTATACTCTAGGGAAACCGGGGGATACCCATGAATCAATTCGCAACGTTACTGCGAAACGAGCTCCTGCCAGACCTAAATGGCAGTCATTTGACTTCTTTGCGCTGTTCAGCCTCTCTTTTTTCACAGGGGCAGCTAGCCGATTCCGTCTATCTCATTGATGAGGGACTGATAAAGCTCACCCGAACCAATAAAAGGGGCGACAAAGTAATTACGCAGATCTGTGGACCACATCACCTGATCGGTGAGGAGGCGTTGTCCGGAGAGGTTCAGAATTACTCTGCCGAAGCGGAAGCTTTGGTTCCGGCCACGCTATTCCGGTATTCTCGTGAAACCCTCAAGGAATCGATAATGGGGAACCTGGCAATGGCTGAGGCGCTGGTCGGTTATCTTGCCGATACTAAAATTTCTCTTGCTCACAAGGTCGAACTTCTTTGTCTCCATGATGTTGAGTACCGCATCTTGTGTCACTTAGCGGACCTGTGCGACTTAGTAAACCCCGTAGAAGCCGGTTCGGGACACCAACTGCCGATCACCCAGTTGGAACTCGCCGATTTGATTGGGGCGACCCGCGAGACGACCTCGACAACTTTGAACCATTTGGAACGTCGAGGTTTGGTGAAACTGTCACGGCGATTGTTGACGATACCTGTCCCGGCGAAGCTGCGCGCGGCGGCAGGCGAGAACCTGGCAAAGGCAAGCTCCAGCGGCAAAGCTGCCTAGTTTTGCTGGTACTTAGTACCTAAAATATCGCGTCACCGTTGTGTAAGGGCCTAAACCATTGATTACACGGAGAATTCGTACACAGCCGAGAATTACTTTTTACCCCAAATTTCCCTGGTAGTATTGCTTGCCCGGCTACTGTCCTTTTGATAAACTTCCAAAAGATTTCGATGCTATCTGGTCGTGCGCTGCGAACCCGAATCGGCACTGGGAGGGGCTGCGGCTCACCAGGCTTCGCGGCAGCCGGACATTTCTTCGAACATCAAGCAATACAGGAGATAAGTGGTGAGAGAAAAAGGTGTTGTCAAATGGTTTAACGCCGCCAAGGGCTACGGGTTTATCCAGCGCTCGAACGGCGATGACGTGTTCGTCCATTTTTCTGCCATCCAGATGAATGGTTACCGGACGCTTGATGAAGGCGCGGAGGTCGAGTTCGAAGTGAAGCGTGGCCCGAAAGGGCTGCAGGCTGAAAACGTGAACCGCCCGTAGGATACACGACCACTAATCTAATCCAAAGCCGCCGTTTGCCAAAAGGCTGCGGCGGCTTTCTTTTCATGGCGGAAAATCCGCCCCTATCGTCGCTATCCCTTTTGCTCAAAATATGGACCGTGAACTGATCATGCCCGATCCCCCGAATTTCCATGCATTGAAGTCGAGTTCACAAACGTTTCGGCCACGTAGGCGCACTGTCCGGAACTGAGCGTTATTAAGTTGAAAAGCCCACAGCTCTTTAGCCGAAGCGTTGCTCAAATAGTGCTGTTGGTGATACTACCATTAGCCGCGAGTATGCCGGAATCTGGCGTGCTTGACAAAATGATCACGCCGTTACCGCCGGTTGTGGACATCTTCAATCCTTGAGCGATCTGAACGATTATGCTTCGAGGATAACGCGGGTTGAGCTTTCAGCCGATAAGACTACTATGTCTGGAGTCAGAAACATAGCAAGGAAGCGGAGGAGCGAATCGGGCGCCGTGATGGTCGAGTTCGCCATCGTTGTTTTGCCCCTTTTTGCCTGTGTGCTCATGATCATGGACGTGGCCTGGATCTTTTTTGGCTGGGCTTGTATTCAAGAGGGCGCGCGGGAGGGTGTGCGTTACGCGGTTACCGGCTCCGGAACGGCCGAAGGTGCCCTGGATACCGCGATCGACCAGGTGGTCCAGCAGTATTCTCTCGGTTTCGCCAAGCCGGCCAACATCACGATTCACTACTATCCATCGACCGGCTACTCTTCCGCCGGATCGCCTGCGCCTCTCGATGGCCACGCGGGCGCGACTGCCGTCCCAAACGTAGTGACGGTCACAGTTAGCGCCTCGATGGGCACTTTCGGCCCGATTTTCCGCACTTGGGCGCCGGTGAACCTATCAGCGAGTGCTTCCGATACCATGCAGTAGACCTGCGCGAATCAGTAAACATGAAAAAACGAAAAACATGAAAAAACGAACAAATCGGCATCGGAAGCAACGCGGCAGCGCGCTGGTTGAGTTCCTTTTATGCTTCTGTCTATTGTGGATTCCTTTGTTCCTAGGAACAGTCGAGATCGGATTCAACCTGATCCAAGCGATTCAGGTGAATCAGGTTTGCCGCGATGCGGGCCATATGTACGCGTACGGGGTCGATTTTTCGCAGAGCTCAAATAAGTACCTGCTGGCGAGTTTTGCTCCGAGATTGAACATCGACCCGACTGGCGCGGGCGGCACCGGCGAAGTGATTTTATCCACCATCGATTACATCGATGACGCCCAATGCCAGGCAGGCGGATACCGGTCGGATGCGCTCTGTCCGAATTACGGTAAAGACGTGATCACGCAGCAGATCGTTATAGGCAAGGCGCTTAAAGCCAGCGTCTTCGGCACCCCCAGCGCCGCTATTACAGATCCCACCACCGGAAAGGTCCAAAATGGAAACCTCCTTACGCGAGGGTATCTGAACGATGCGAGCGCGGTAGCCACGAATTTTTCGAGCGTAATCACATTGTCTTCCGGAGCGACTGGCGAACAGTATGCCTATGTTTCAGAAATGTTCCTCCATTCGTCGAACTTCAACTGGTATTTTCCCGGAACTATGTGGGTTTCGTCCAGAAACGTCTTCTGATTCAAACCCGTCAGCCGTCGCAAAGTGGACTTGCACCCCGCGGTTACTACTTCGATAGGCGAAGGATTTGCGATGCAACTGTCTGAAAGGCCGCTTGCAATTGCGCATCATCGGGTGAGTAGACGAACATACCTGTCGTTCCGTTTGCATTGTAGCTATCACTAGCTGGATCGTTCGCAACTCGCTTGCAGAATCGCTGCAAGATAAGTGGGTCCGGCATATCAGAAGCGCCGCCAAGGCCGATTACGTAGATGACCGGTTTATAGTTCGAGTCAGTATAGATCTTCCGGGCCTGGTTATCCGCGGCATTGAACGACGCATGATCAACCGCCTCCGGAGAGTCAACGCGTAAGCCCAGATTTGTGTAGGGCCCGCTACTGACCCAATCATTCGTCGGGGATATGGAGGGGTAGTTCGTCATGTAGCCGTCCGTGGAATTCCCGTAGAAATCCATCGCCGGTATGTACGCGACGTCTTGCCGCATGCCTGCCGACCCGTAAGTCGGGCTACTGCCGCCACTTGTAAAATAGCAGCCATTGGCGGCTATTAGTGGCTGACTGATATTGCAGACAGAGCTCTTGTAGCCGCTGGTACAAGTCTGGGGAGCGACCGAAGCTTTGAATATGCCATGGGTGTTCCCGTACGGATACATTCCGTTCGCCCATTGAGCGATTCCGCCCGCTCCGTTCGGATCGTTGTTGGTGATGTAGGCCTGCAACGAAGAGATGCATTGAGCCGTGGTCGCCGGCATGCTGGTGCAAAACGGCGTCCCCGTGGTGTTTCCCGAGGCGTCGGTTGCGCAGTATCTGTCGTCAACTTTGTCCTTTGGCGGATAGAGTGCTGTCAGCCCGTTGGGAAACCCGTCGGTAAAGAAGACAATCACGTTCAGGACTCCATTACTTGAATACGCCGACGAGCCGAGGGCCTGAATTTGTTGGTATGCCAGATTGAGCGCCATGGACGAGTTGGTGTTCGCCCCGCAGACGAGGTGCCCGATTGTGGTGTTCAAGTTGGGTGTGCTGGACTTGAAGGTTGTAGTGAAAGCCGGGGTTAGTCCGTTTCCACTCGAATCGTGGGGGAAGTCCACGCTCACGCCCAATTGGAATGAGACGAGCCCCATCTCGTCTTGACCATCGATGAAATAGTTAACAAAGGTCTGCGCCGAGGCCTTCATAATCTCGCAAGGCGTCGTGCCGTCGGAGCGCAGACCGTTCATCGAGCCGGAGCGGTCCAGCGCGAGAATAATGTTCGCGTGGCGCCTGGACGACGCAGCGGAAGCCGCGACAGTCGAAGTGTTGTGCCCGAGAAGACGCATGAAGATGGTCGGCACCGTGACCGACGCCGAAACCGTCACCCGGCGCATGCTCGTCTCCGGGAAGTCGACGGTGGCGCTTGGGCCAGATGAGTAAGCTGTTCCGAACCATCCCACGGGAAAATTTGCCTCAACGTATTGGACCGCCGTGGCAGTGGGATCGGCGGCTGTGTTACGTCCCGCTGCCAGGGCAGCCGCATCGACAGCCGCCGAGAGCTTAGCCTTCGCCCAAAACAGGATGGAACCGTCGATGGCGAGGCCAACCATCGGGATAATGACCATCACGGTGAGAAATGAGAAAAGAATCAACGAAGCTCCGCGCTCGCTGCTCTTGGAGACTGATCGCGTTCTCAAAAATTGCCACATTCGGAGCTATCCTCCTAGCTAGTGCAAAAGGCTCGCCTCTTCTCTCGTTAAAAGCCAGCGTTGGCAAATCAGCGGCGGCTACGAGCGAGCCCTACAGCATACCGGCATATCGGCAAAAACGGCCTCCATCGTTAATTAGCCCCGCCTCCTCACCGCTCACCGCCGGTCCGAGTTGCCCGACACTGCTGAAGTTCCCCATACCGCCGAGTTGCCCCAAACTGCCGAGGAACCCGAAATATTATTCAAAATAGGAGCCCCCGACAAGATCGTGGCACTCACGCCCAGCGCCGTACTCCCCCAAACATTAGCGGGAGAGTTGATTCCCCAGTATCCTGAACAGGCCCAAGTCGAAGAAGGGTCAAACTGCAGGTCCAGCTTGTGGCTCCGCCAATTGACATTCACCGTGGGCGAAAGGGTCGAGCCTTGGCTCACATCCTGTCTTCCCAAGGCCTGCACCAGATCGAGATAGCCGCGCCGCGGCTCAGCACATCGTAATAATCCACGTAGCTTCGGCCGGTAACCGCATCCATCCGTCGCCACGCTCGAGGTAGGAAAGCTCTTATACGCCGTCTCCATCCTTCGGGCTTTCACCTGGTCTGGCGTTGGATTGGGCTGCGCCTGCAGCAGGTCGGCAACCGCACCGCTCACCACGCCGGCATGCTAGTTCCGCTCAACGCGAAATAGTAAGTCGATTTTCCGCTATTGCCTTTCGAATCGTAATAGCTGGTCGGTATTAAGCCGGCGGGATATTCAGTAGCGAGAGTCGCGGTTTTGCTCGCCAAAATTGAAACGACCTGATTGCCCGGAGCCACAAGATCGGGCTTCACCACGTCGTCGCCTAAGCTTGGACCCTTGGAGCTATAGCTGGCAAGCCGGTCGTCGGCGCGGTTGCCCGTACCCATTGTTTTTCATCGCGCCCACCGTAAGGACGTATGGGTCGTTACCCGGAGCATTAATAGTGAAGTACCCTTGGTTGTCAAGGGGGGTTAGGCGGCCGTTGTTCCCGGCTGCCACCACCACGACAATACCGACCTTCCAAGCAGCTTCAACGGCCTGGCAGAGCGGGTCCTCTTGATAACTTTCAAGCACCGGTCGGCCCAATGGCAGATTGATGACCCGGATGTTGTACTTACTTTTGAGCGCAATGGCCTCGTCAATCGCAGCGATCACGATGCTGTCGCGAATCTCCGCTGGCGTCAAGTACCCGCAGATCGATTAGGTTTGCATTGGCGCCATCCCCTGCAGATTCCGGTAACACATTGTGCAGTGAGAGTTGGAACCGCCTCCCCCGATAATTCCAGCTACTTGCGTGCCATGGCCGTACAGGTCCTGGCCATCACCGCCCGTGAAATCCTGGCTGTAGACGATGCTTTTGGCAAAGTCCTTGCTGCTTGCAATGCCGCTGTCAATGACAGCCACCCCGATTCCGGAGCCGTTGACTCCGAAATTCTGTGACGCCAGCTCACTCAATGTCGAAGCCGAAATCGAATAAGTAGCGGCCGGCACGTGCTTGAAGCTGAATTTCCTGACTCCGCCGCGGTTCAGCATCTTCTGATGATCTGCCACTGTCGGGTTGTGGTCGTACTGCACAATAACTTGGACATTCGAATCAGGGTCGATGCCCTGCAGTTCACTGGCTAGCTCTGCTGCTTTTTCTAGTTCCGTGCCTCAGTGAAAGATCCAATTTGAGCGTTAAATCACGTATCGTGCGGTATGGAGCCGTCTTAAATATTTGTGGGCGTTGTGAGCCCCAAACAGGGTCCTGGACAGACATGAATAAGCGGTTGAGCTTGCAAGCTAAGGTAGGCTTCACCTAGGGTTTGTTCACGGATTGGCCCGTTTCTTTGGAGCAAGCCCTCGCAAGCCGGCGGTCATTTTGAAGAGGCTCATGATGGCGCCGCGCGGCAGATCTTTCGTTCTGCAATACCAGCGTTGGATGTTAGCGGTGAAGTCGGCCATGTCGCGCATACGTTCACGCGCAAACGGCGGGGTGATGCTGTCCTTTCCGGCTTCGGAGATGCAGCGCTGAGCATGGCGGCCGTGGGCAATCTCGCGCTCGAATCTTTGCCGGCCGATGGTGACGAAAATTTCCCACACATCGTGAAGTGTGACGAAATGGTCGCGGCGATCACCCTTCAAATGGGTTACGCGGACCAGATTCCAGTTCTGCAATTCGCGCAGGCTGTTGCTGACGTTTGAACGCGCAACCAGCAGAGTGTCGGCGATTTCCTCCGCCGTCAGGGGCTCAGGCGAAAGATAGAGGAGCGCGTGAATTTGAGCGATCGTGCGATTTACGCTCCAGCGCGCGCCCATCTCACCCCAGTGCATGATGAAGTCGTTCATGGTAGGCGTCAGTTCCATGCGGCGATTATATCAGTTATTTCTGTTAAGACAGAAATAACTGATATAAAAACCGTTTTGTATTACATTATGTATATATCTAGTGCAGTTCGAATGGGACGAAAACAAAAACCGTGTTAATCGGCGAAAACACGACGGGATTACGTTCCACCTAGCGCGCAGGGCTTTTGACGATCCAAATGTCCTGATCGAGGAAGACCGTGTGGCAGAGGACGGCGAAGAACGGTTTCACGCCATCGGACGAATCAACAATTTGGTGCTGCTCGTCGTTTACATTTACAAGGAGACACAAAATGGCGAAGAAATCATCCGCATCATCTCGGCCCGAGCGGCTGGTAAGAATGAAATCGGAAGATATTTCCGGCAAGCCGCTCACTAAGCGGGAACTGGCGGTTGTGAATCGTCTGGCCGCACGTCAGAGGGCCGGAGACGACTCGCACATCAATTTTAAGGACATCCCGCCGCTCACCGCCGAGCAGTTAGCGGGAATGACCAGGTTGCGCGACCGGAGGCCGAAAATTTCCGTAAGTGTGCGGCTGGATGCACGAGTTGTCGAGTGGCTGAAGAGCAAAGGCGGAGGCCATCTAACGCGGATCAACGACATTCTGGCGAACGTCATGGATTTGGAGATGAAGCTTTGAAATACCGGCAGCCGCTTCGGACGTGCCAAGCTTTGTGGGAATGCGAACCCTTCTAAACCGGCTGCCCGTAGTAAGCGCTTGCTCCATGTTTGCGCAGGAAGTGCTTATCGCGGAGTGCTTCGGAGATGCCATTCACGTCGGCTTTGATTGTTAGCGTCAGAAAAGCCATGTGCGCCAGTTCCTCGACAATAACGGCGGTGTGTGCCGCATCGGTAACGCTGGGTCCCCAACAGAACGGCGCATGCCCATTCACCAAAACGGCTGTCGTGGCTAACGGGTCGAGTCGGCTGAGACGCTTAATGATGACTTGCCCGGTATTCCATTCGTATTCGGATTCGATTTCCCCTGGCTGCATCGCTGGGGTCACGGGAATGGCGCCTCGGAAGTAATCCGCGTGGGTGGTGCCGAGGCAAGGTATCTCAACGCCCGCCTGCGCCCATGCGGTGGCGTAGCGCGAATGTGTGTGTACAACTCCGTGAACACCGGGAAATGCTTGATAAAGCGCCACATGAGTCGGCAGATCGGACGAGGGACGCAGGCCTCCGCTGATGATCTTGCCGTTGAGATCGGTCACGACGAGGTCGGCTGGGGTAAGTTTGTCGTACTCCACGCCGCTGGGCTTGATGACCACGCGGCCGCTGTCGCGGTCGAACCCGCTGGCGTTGCCAAAGGTGAAGATCACCAGTCCGCGGCGCACTAGCTCCAGATTGGCTTCGAATACCTCTTCGCGCAACGCTTTTAGGTCCATTTCGCAATTCTTGCCTGGGCAGCTACCCGCCGCAAGTGGGGCAGCACGTCTCCAATAGTGATGGCCTCTGATCTCTTCGCCCCCAAAGCAAAGTAGAGCCGCTTGTAAAGTCGGAACAGGTCTTCGTAAACGGTAACACTAGCAGGTTCGGGGTTAAAGACCCGGTGAGAGGGGCACAGATGCGCTTGTGCTTCTTGCACGGTTTGGAATGCGCGCGCGGCCAGAAATGCAAAGATGGCAGACCCGAGGCTTGTGACATCGCCTTCCGGTACCAGAATGGGCTTGTTCAGCACATTCGCGTAGACCTGATTCAACTTTTCGTTGCGCTGCGGGATGCCGCCGCCATTGATGATCCGCTCTACCGCGGTTCCGTGCTCGGCCATGCGGTTTAGAATGACGCGCGTATGGAACGCCGTTCCTTCGATAGCGGCGAAAAGTTCATCTTGCGGTGCTTGTCAGGTGCCAACCAAAGGTTACACCGCCGAGCTCCGGATTTACCAGAACCGTTCGATCGCCGTTGTCCCACGTCATCCGTAACAAGCCGGTTTGACCGGCCGGTAAGTGGCGATGCCCTTGGCGAGTTCGCTCGCGGTAGTTCCAGCACGCGCGCGATGGCTTCAAAAATGTCACCGACCGCCGAAAGTCCGGCTTCAATGCCGGTCATGGCCGGATCGACCGATCCGGGAACCACGCCGCAAACACCAGGTACTAAGCTTGGCTTATCGCTTAAACCGATAATGCAGGTTGACGTCCCGATGACGTTTACGACATCGCCCAGTTTGACCCCCGCGCCGACGGCATCCCAATGCGCATCGAAGGCCGCCTACCGGAATGGGTATCCCCGCATCCAGCCCGAGTCTTGCGGCCCATTCCTCGCAAAGCGTCCCCGCAATTGAGGTTGACGTGCGGTATCGGCCTCCCAGTTTCGTGCGGATACCGATCAGAAGCGGATCGAGTTTAATGAGGAAACCTCGGGAGGAAGACCGCCCAACGATTCGTTCCACATCCACTTGTGGCCCATGGCGCAGATAGATCGCGGGGCATTGTTGATGGTGTGGATGCCGCATAGAACAGTGGCCACGTAATCGCAGTGTTCGAAAGCGGTGACGAAGTGTTCGCGCTTTTCAGGATTGTGGCGCAGCCAGTGAAGGAGTTTTGAGAAGCCCCATTCCGAGGAATAAACACCGCCGCACCATTTTATGGCCAGGAGGCCCGATTCATGAGCCTTTTCGGTGATTTCTTGTGCTTCGCGCCAGGCGCGGTGGTCGCACCAAAGGTAGTAATCGTCCAGCGGTTCGAGATCGTCGCCTACCGGGATCACGCTCGATCCGGTAGTATCGAGCGCAATGGATCGAACGGCATTCCCCGGACGCCTGCTTCCGCTAGCGCCTTACGGGTGGCTTCGACCAGAGCCGACATGTGGTCGGCGTGGCTTTGCGTCGCGAAATCGGGATCCTCTCTTTTGCGGTGAAGCGGATATTCGCCTATGCCCGAGCCGAGCCTCCCCTTCTCGCTGTCGAAAATCGAGACGCGAACGTTCAACGTTCCGAAGTCGACGCCCGCTACTACCGTGCTCATGCTTTATGCCAGTACATGTCCCATTTCAGGTATTTTGTTGTGGCTTCGTAAACCACATCGGATACCTTAGCCAGGTTAGCAGCGGTATGGTGCTCGAAACCGCGTTCACAGATGAAACGCAATAAATCTTGCAGCCTTTGAATTTCGACGACACCCGCGCCGCCGAACGTTTCCAGCGGGTCATTGGTAAACTGGCCGTCGCCCACATAGCCGCGCACCCGGCCGTGTTGTCGTCGGTTGAAATGCGGCAGAAGCTCATGGGGCCCGACATTGACGCGGCCCACGCAGGTGCCGAACGTGTTCAATTTGCCCACGGTGCCGGCGATAATTTCCTGAAAATCCATGCGCACGTCGGCAAAGAAGTGTTTAGGCAGATTGCTGCAGTGGAAGCAGACGGCTTTGTTCGGATCGTCCCCATAATTATTGTTCCAATCGAGCAGCGCGCTCGGAGTTTCCGAGGCAAGGCGCAGCGCATGCATGCCCACTACTCCAGTGATATCTACTTCGCAAGCGCTCGACATGAGCTCGTTGCTCATCATGCTCATCACCGTGCAGGGAACTACGCCGAAATACTCTTCCAGCGATGTCCAACATTGGACGGCGCTTATCGCAGTGTCGGTTTCCTTCATCCAGCCATCGACCACCGCGCCCAGTTTGGCCATCTTCATCAATGAGGAGGCCGGAACGTCCTTGGTCGATACGTACGAATTAATCGCGCTCAATTTCGCCTGCGTAGCCGGATCGTCGTCTTTCAGCTTGTCGATGCGGCCGAGGATCTCGGAAAGATCGAGCGTGATGATAGAAATGCCGTTGGTCTCAAGAATTTTTTCGCTGTAGCGGACAGTGTTGAAAGCTTGCGGCCGGGCCCCGAGGCGAGCCGATCCGCAAATTACGCAGACCGCGAACACGCGCGTCACTCCTCAGAAACCATTCGAGATCCCTGGCGAATTCGGGTGAGTCGGGAGCTTCGGTGTGAAGCGTGGTGAGCGAGTACGGAATGCCGTACTGCATCAGGTTATTGCAAGCCGACATTTTTCCGCAAAAGCTGTCGCGGCGGTCGCGGATGGTCATCTTGTTCTGCGAATCCGGCGTGGCTTGAATCAGAACCGGGACTTGCAGTCCGGAACTGGCGCAGCGTATCGGCAATGGCGCGTTCGTCGCCGAAATTGGGTAGAGTCACGATCACGCCGTCCAGCGTGTCTCGATGTTTGCGAAACAGATCGGCGCAGCGTTTGGCTTCCTCAAATGTCTCGACGGCGCCGAATTTCGATTCATCGGTGGTAAGGGCAACTACCTCGACGCCCGCTTTTGTGAGAACGCGGAGCATGTCTTGGCGGCCTTCCGCGGCCAGGTGATCTGGGAAAAATCCCCGGTTGCCCACAATGAGTCCCAGCTTGGCGGGTTGTTTAGTTGACGATGGCATTACTGTTTCCGGCATTACTGTTCTTGGGATAAAAGCGCACAAAGTAGACAACTCCGATGATAAACAGCAGCAGACCCCACCAAATACCCATGTGTAGCTGCGAGAGCACTACGGGGTGGGCATCCGGATGCGATTTGTCGTACAAACCTGCGCTGGTGATCAAGATACCGTAGGTGGTGAGCAGCACACCGATGAAAAACCAGATTGAGAGGCGTCCGTGTCCGTGCATGTTCTCACCTAAAAGAAAATTGCGTTCACTATAACCAGAACGATAGCAACCGCCACGGCCCAGAAGATAGGGCGCCGGTAGAGCGGCAAATGGCCTTCAGATGGTATTGCGGTTGCGCCATAAACCAAACCGGTCAACTCGCTTTCCGGCCTTGGCGTAGTCATATAACTTACCGCCACCGTCACCACTACGCAGATGATCCAGACCACAGCGCGCGATACATGTTCTCGGCCATTGGTTTGGCATTTGGGGAAAGCGCAATGTACTGTAAGGCCGATGGATTTTTCACCACCCAGGCCCACATTGATATCGAGCCGACCGTTCCGGCAAGCAGGCCCCAGAAACCACCGGCAGGCGTGGCGCGTTTCCAGAGCATGCCCAAAATCACCGTGCCGAACAGCGGCGCTATGAAGAAACTGAAGAGCGCCTGGACGTAATCCATAATGCTCGAAAACTGCATGACCAGATACGCAGTGCCGATGCTGATCAGCACACCCAGCACAGTACACCATTTTCCGACGTTTACATAGTGCCCGTCGGTAGCATCCTTGCGCAGGACTGCGCGGTAGATGTCGTAAGTCCAAACAGTAGCGAAGGCGCTGACATTGCCCGCCATGCCCGACATGAAACCGGCGATGAGCGCCGTTATTCCGAGGCCGAGGAGACCAGGTCCGCAGTAGCGTGCCAGCATTAACGGCAAAACGTCGTTGTAGGTATGTGCGGTGGGGTTTAGGGCCTGAGCCGATTCCGCGACAAGGTGTTCAGGAAGCACCGCCAGACCAAGCAAGCCAGGCAAGATGACGATCAGCGGCACTGCCATTTTAAAGGCCGCGCCGATGATGGGGTCATCTTCGCGCTGCGCAGATCTTTCGCTGCAAGCACGCGTTGCACCACCAGAAAGTCAGTCGTCCAGTAGCCGAATGAGATTACAAATCCAAGTCCCAATACCAAGCCGGTCCAATGGATGCCCATCGGGTTGTCGGTAAACGAAGCCGTAGTGGACCACATATGTGTGTAGTCCTGGCCTGGATAGCGTTCATGGATGCGCGCCACCACGCCGCTCCAGCCACCCGTTTCATAGAGTCCAAGGATGGTGACCACCAGCGCCCCCAGCCAAATCAGGAAGAACTGCAGAACCTCGTTAAAAATGGCAGAGAGCAGGCCGCCGAAGAAAACGTACCCCGCCACCGTGAGGGAAGAGACCCAGATGCTGAAGTTGAGATCCCAGCCGAGAACAATCTCCATTACTTTCGCCATCGAGAACATATTGATGCCGCTCATGAGAACGGTCATGAAGCCGAACGACACGGCCGAGAGCAGGCGGGAGGGTTCGCCGAAACGCAGCTTCAAATACCCTGGGACGGAGTGGGTTTTGGAGATGTAATAGAACGGCATCATCACAATCGCCAGGAAAAGCATGGCGGGAATAGCGCCGATCCAATACCAATGCGCGGCTAGGATTCCATATTGATAAGCAGAGCCGCCAAACCCATCAATCGGCGCGCCCAAGTTCGCCGCCAGAGACTCAAGCCGGCAACCAGGAGCTCATGTCGCGGCCGGCCATGAAAAAGTCTTCGCCGGTCTTCGTGAAGTTTTTCAAATAAAACCCGATGCCCAGCACCATCACAAAATAGAGCGCGATGATAACCAGATCGATTGGGCCGACGGAAAGCAGCTTTTTTGAAGCGGCTTGCAGAAGTAGAGCGAGAATAGGGTGCATGTTGGCTATCTAGTCTGCTTGGACCGGATGAAAAACATCCACGGCCACGGAGGAGCCGCCAGCATTTGGCAGAAACGCCAGTTATATCACGTTGGAAAATGAAAACGCTTTCTTTTCTCGACTACGTCACTGTCTGACTGCCCAGGCAAGGCCGTCAGGTCCAGGTCCGGCGTCGATATGGCCAGTCACTTCTAGACTTTTCAGATCGATAACGGCGACATAGTTGTCTGGGGTACAAGCCACGAATGCGCGGGACCCATTTGGGTCCATTAGGATGCCCGCTGCTCCCCGCCCGACTTTGATTCGCTTGACTACTTTCCGGGTTGAGGAATCCATCACCGTTACATCGGGACCGCCTAGTGTGGAGATAAGCGCCAGTTTGCCGTCAGTCGTGAATTTCAGTCGATTTGCCCCTCGCACGTCGGCGGCAAGAGTGCCCGTTACCTTTTTGCC
>CAVQZK010000017.1:0-202917 GCA_963718465.1 Bryobacterales bacterium
AAGCGAAGATGCTGTCCAGTAAAGGGGTTCCGGTTTTCAGGCCACCCAACTCTGCGACATATGAAGAACCAACCGTCTTCCGGCGCGGCCCAAGATGGCTCCGCAGGTGAGCACTTGGGTGCGAATGGTAGCTGGTTCGCGATAACGCGGCAAGTTGGCGGCGCGCTGAAACTCCGCGAGTAAGTTGAACAGCAGCAAGATGGCCCGAAAGGCTGCTTCCGTGGCGAAGAACTGCTTCAGGCAGAAGCCGCCGGCTCCAGATCATGCTTCAGTTCGGCGATGCGATTTTCCATATCGGAGCGCCGGTTGTAATCGCGCCAGATCTCTTCCGGAGTCTCCGTATGTGCGGTGACGAAGATGCGAAAAACATAACCGGGAACGTCGATCAGCTTGCGCCCCACACTGTCGCGGCCTTCCCGCACGACTTCGCGGACCACCACGAAGCGGCGCTCGGTTTGCCAGCCGAACAGCTTCAGGCGGAACTCGCCGACCGAATAAGCCTCATCGAGCGCCCGCCATTGCTCCACGTGTTGCGCTTCCCGCTTGATCCATTTCGTCAGGCGCGCGACTACAATGTAGGGCAGACGGCGCTGTTCCAAAAAACTCAGCAGCTTGTCATCGAAGAATCCAGAATCGGCTCTTACCAGGCGGATCTTCCGGCGCTGTCCCCACAGCGCGAGAGCTTCTTCGAGAAACTCCACTACGCCACGTGCTGGCCCGCAGTTGCCGCTGCGGAGCCAGCCGTGGAGGAGCAAATGGGCTTCGGCCAGAACCGCGAGCAACGGATGATGCGAGGGGCGGCCATGCTTCCGCGGATTGTGCCCCTTCAACGATCCTTCCTGATGGCCGTAGCGCTCAAAAACGGTGGAATCCAGATCCAGCGTGTAGCCTTCACCACGCACCGGAATGCGTTCCATTTGCCATTGCATCAAGGGCTCGAACAAGCGCTGCACGTTGCCCATCGTGAAGCGGCGAAATAGATTGCGGATGGTGTCGTCGGTGGGAAACCGATCGATGCCTAACAACGCATGAAGAGCTCGATCTCCGCGCAACCAGTTCACATGCGCAAAACGTTTCGCACCCACCAATACCGCGATCAAAAATGCGGTGAACGTCGCAGCAGGCTCGATCTGATTCCGGGATCGCCAGCAGATCGGCATACTCTCCCGAAGTTTCTGCACAAAACCAATCTTGCGCAGGTAAGCGATAAAAACCGCCACCCCGCCAAACGGTGTTACCGCCCGGCTCGTTTCCCGCAGAATCAGCCGCTCATCCGTTAACAGAACCAGTGCTTCTCGTGGGACACAAACATCCCCGTTATCTTTGTCCATCCTCCATTCTTGTCAGACATTGCGCCTCCCTGCCCAACTGAACTTCGGAATCCAGGTTCAATGGGATAGAAGGAACTCTGAATGAGTCATCAAGGCGATAGTCGGGAGACACCTGACTAGGACCTCAGAACTACCGAACATGTCATCCGGCTTGACGCACATAAATCTATGTGATGGAATACACTAAATAATGTGGCCATGATTTATGTCGTACGCGGATTTCCTTCTGGAATTGGACAGGGTAGGCATCAGCGTTCGCGCATTCGCGGAAATGGTAGGGATGAAACCGAATTCGATCTCGAACTACGCACGCGCTGGTGTATTGCCAACCCATCTAGCCCTTATCGCCGTGCTTGTTGCCGAACTTGGCTCCCATGGGCTTAACTACCGACAAGCTATAGCAAAGGTTCAAGTAGCTCCCAAAAAGCCTCGCGGCGGTTCGCAGCCTGGCCGATTCGGGGGCGACCGTCAGGCCAGCCTAGATCTGCAAGGTGAGCAAGTGAATGACTGACATTGCAGCTTCCCTGATAGAGTTTGGCGCCGATCCGGCAGCATTGCATCTGCTCGACAGAAACGGCCCCGAGCTTCTGCCCTACGCGACGCTCGTCACCGCCCGGCGAAGTGGCGATACCACGCTGGATGTCGTAGAAGCCATTTACGAGTGGCAAGGTGCACCATTGGTCTTTTTAGTTGCCGCTGATTCACTGGGAGATGATCGTAAACTCCACCGTATACGGCGTTTACTGGCTATGCGTGGAGATGCACCTTACCTTGGCGTCGTAGCGCCTGGCCACCTAGACGTGTATCGCATTGCACTCGACAGCAAATCCACACGGCAAGCCCGCGTCGAGTTGAATAGCTCAGAAAACGCGAAAGCCACTACATTCGCGCAACTGGGCAATATTCGCCCTCGAGCCGCAATCAGCCAGCGCAATTGGATCTCAAATGTCGTCCTGAATCTGCTCACCAGCTCGATCACCAAATTGATTGGGATTAGGCGCGTCTCAAATGAGGACGCAATCTCACTAGTTGGACGCGCACTCTTTACTCGATTCCTTGCGGATCGCAACTTGCTACCGCGTGCCATGTCTGATGCGGACACGGCGGCAGGTCTGTTCGATAGCCGTGCGGCGGCCGAAACGACATCGACATGGCTCGATGCAACATTCAACGGTGATTTGCTGCCCCTATCGCCAAACGTTTTTGGCGTTTTGCCTGCTCACTCATATCACGTACTCGGAGACATACTTAGACGTGCGCCAGATAGCCAGTTGTTTCTAGGCTGGGAAGAGAAATGGAACAATCTCGACTTTGCGCAGATTCCGGTCGGCGTTCTAAGCCAGGCATATGAACTTTATCTGCGCAGTCATGCGCCGATGAAGCAAAGGCGCGAAGGGGGCTACTATACGCCCCGGCCGATCGCCGATCTTATGGTCCGCGCGTCTTTCGGTGCCTTGGAGCGCCATGGATCGGATAGCAGGGTGAAAATACTTGATCCGGCGGTTGGCGCGGGAGTTTTCCTGCTGACGGCATTTCGCGAACTCGTCGCGGAGCGGTGGCGGGCCGACGGAAAGCGACCGGAAACGAAGACTCTCAGATCGATACTGTATAACCAGATCGTTGGCTTCGACATCAACGAAGCCGCGCTTCGGTTTGCGGCACTGGGCTTGTATCTCATATCGATTGAACTGGACCCTAATCCAAAGCCCGTTGACAAGTTGCGATTCGAAGACCTGCGCGGACGAGTTCTTCATCGAGTGAGGTCCGGGCATAGTGACAACACTGCGGAACTTGGAAGTCTTGGACCACTTGTCGGCGACAACCATCTGGGGCAGTACGATCTCGTCATAGGCACCAGCAGCATCTCCGGGTGCCGCTTGAGATAGTACCTTCCGTCTGAAAACTCCTGCCGCAGGCGGTCGAGCGCTGGAAGTCTCGTCGTCCGCGGGACCGCTCCATGCAGGGTGACAAACTTTGCGCCGATGAACTGGGCCAATCCTTCAATCAAATCCTGCTTCGAGGGAAAGTAATAGTGCAGAGTGGCGATATTCACCCCGGCGCGCTCGGCAACGGCACGCGTTCGCAGGCCTTCGAACCCCGCTTCTGCGATGACATCGAACGTCGCCTGCAGCAGCGCCGTGCGCCGTTTGCCATGCTCGTCCTGTGGATTCAGAAGTGGAAGCCACCATTCGGCGGCTGAATCGGACATGCATCCAGTTTAATCAATCAGTTGTTTAATAGTCAATCAACTGATTGACTATTAAAGGAGACTCAGTCGCGGAGTCCGGGACGTCTTATCTCTGAATCGTGCCGTAAGGAAAGCGTATTCCTTACGCTCGGCTTCTCAAGCATTGGCGTAACAAACGGCGGAAGCGAGCGGAAATGTGCATTTCTCGGACTTCGAGTGAGGTGCGAGGTCGGAGGCGAAGCCGGAGAAACGATCGATACGGAGACCACGGCCCCAGACCTCGGCGCGGAGTTGATGAATCAGTTGCTGGGTGGAGTCTAACGCGGAATCGCAGAGGCAGTATCTCTCGCGATTCCAAATCACAATCACCAGAAGCCCTTCACCTATTTGATAGGCCGCCCAAACGGCTTCATGCCTCTCGACAAAACGGTCTTGGGAATTTCACCGCTGCCGCAGAGAAGAAAGGAACCGAAGTCCTTATACCATCGCCATCGGGAGCCTCAGGAATGGTCTTAACCCATTCCTGCAAATGACCAAGATCTTCGACAGTGATCTCCCGCTCTGCCACCCGAGCCAGAAGGTGTTCCCAAACCGATCGCGGAAGGCTAGCGAATCGAACCTTCGGCAATAGCGTCCGCTCCAAAAATAGCGCGCATCAAATCCTTGCCGGCTTCCTCTTTGCGTACCGGATCGGCCTCGGACATAAACGCACGGTAGGTCGCATGCAGGTTTTCCCGAGCCTGTGCTTCGGCCTCCACGCCACGTTGGGCAAGCTCTACCAGCGCCCGGCTCGCCGTTAAGTGCCGCTCTTTTGCGACGCGTCGAACTTCGTTCGCCAACTGCGCAGGCAGCGTCACGCTTTGACGAACAGACGAGGCTTTCCTGGCGCGGGGTTTAGGTTTGGCGCTCCGGCCTTCTATTATGCACCACACTGGTGCAATAGACTTTTTTGAGCCGCACGTGGATAGGCGGTTAGCCCGTTCACTAGAGGGACTTGGAAAACGTGCAAGCGGCAAAAAGCTATGCAGATTACCTCACCCGAACGCCTGGTGCAATTCAGAAATCTATTGCAAAGCGAATTATTCCCAGTGCTGGAGTCCGCCGTCGGCCCACTCAGTAAGCAGAGTCGACGGCTGGCCGCGATGGTGTTTAATATGCCCAGCACCCCGGCATCCGATTCAGCGTCTGCACAGCGACCTACAACTGCGGAGCTTGTGCGGCTGGGAGCACGCCGAACAGGCGGCCGCCGAAGCCGCCTTCTCACGCGCTTTCGCCGAGTTCGCCGCTGCCGAGTTGCCCACACAAATCCATACAGCGCTGGTGCGAGCAAGGCCGCTATCTCCGTCTATCGGCCATCTACTGTAAACGCGAGAAGGACGTTTCCAGGTACCCCACCGAACTGATCGTACCTGGAAATGGCATACAGCGTCCCCTCAACGATTACTGGACCAGCGACGCTGAGCGAGCCTCCGCACCCTGGGACGCCGTTGACCGTCTGGTATACGTGTGCCGTGTCATAGTCCCACAAAATCTTTCCGTCAACAGTCGAATACCCCCGAACATGTCCATCAAGAGAGCCAGAGAACACGACTCCTGGGATGGCACTGACAGCTCCAGGCTGTCCGGGACTGCACGGCAGGCGTGCGCCGCACGGCGGAGGCGGTGTCATCCAAAGACGCTCTCCGTTATCGAGCCTAAGGGCGAACAGACCGCCGCCCTTCTCCGGGTCGAGGGAGAGTGGATCGCCCGGATGGCCGGGAGGTAGGAATGCCTCATCCGAAAGTGCAACGTACAACTTCTCGGAATCAGAGGCAGAACCCCATTCAATGCCTCCTAAGATTCCACCTTTGCCAATTTGAGATTGCCAAATAACCTCACCATGCTTTGCCGGATCCACTCCATACACAGCGCCGGATTTTTGTGACAGGATCAGGACGCGTCGCCCAGTCCGAAGACTGGCCAGGATTGCGGATGAACCAAAATCGGAATCGGGGCCGTTGGCGTCGGGGCAGCTTTTATTGTTCGGATCCACGCAGGCCACATTCCATGCGTCACCAGCCCGAAACTGCTTCCACCAAAGGAGCCTGCCGCTTTGTAGCGAGAGTGCAAGCAAGGCGTCACTTTTGTCCGTGGGCGGATCAGAATAGTTGTCTCCAGTCGTGACGTAGAGAACACCCTCTTCGGCATCAATAGTAGGTGAGGACCAAACGCCGGCGCCTGACGGTCCGATGCTCTTTGCGCCGCCCTTGGTTACGTGTGCTGCCTCCCCCGAATCGTCCACCGTGGGTGTCCGCCAGATTGTCTTGCCGGTTCGGGAATCGACGGCGAGCACGCTGCCCCGGAACGTACAACAGACGTAGCCTGGCGCGGCGGCAGTCACCTCCTCAAAAGAAGAAACTGGTACGTACAGCCGCTCCTCGTAGTAGACGGGTGTTCCTGTCACGCGGGCAGACGGATGCGCATCGGCGTTCATTTGCCAAACCGGCGTGCCGGTCGCAAAGTCGATCGCATGTACGTTACCCGACTGGTCGCCGAAGAAGGCGATTGGCTTGCCGGCAGGCAAGCCGATCGAAATACCGCTTTGCACTGGAGCTGGCATCTCTGTCGCCCAATACGTGCAACCCGTTACTGCGTCGAGCGAGTACACGGTATCTCCTCCGCCGAAGACAACTCGCCCACCGTAAACCGCAGGCTGAGACCGGAGCGAGGTTGCATCGGGAACGGCAAAGGCCCACTTCAGCTTGAGATCCTTTGCCTTGCTGCCGGTCAGCCCCGCCGCCTCTGCGGATTGAAATCGGAGATTGGCGAGATCGCCGCCCCACGAGGTCCAGGACGGATGTCCCTTGCCCGCCGTCCGCGCGAAGGAGTTCCGGGTAATAGCCAATTCTCTCGATGTAGATTGTAAGTTGCTTTAAGATCTCAGAAGCTGCATCTCGATACCTGGAGTCGTTGGTCGCGACCGAAAGGTCGAACAGCCGGTCGGCAAATTCAACATTGAACGCCGGCCACATCGTCCGCCCATGATACGACGCGACGGCGATCTTTTTCAGGAACTGGATGCGGGGGTTGGTTGCCGCTACGAGAAAACAGCGATGGGACTCGTCCTGTAGTTCTGTATTTTGAAGAAAGATTTCGGCCGTGTTTCGGAACAGTTCGATCTCCCGTGAGGACGAGAATGTCCAAAAGCCACGCTGAACATGACAAAAATCCAGGCTGACATTGCGATGGTCCTCAGCCTGCAGATTCTCAAGCGAGTCGGCCATGTATCCTCTTTCGCCGAAGAGCGCCAGCAACTCCTGCTTATAAGTGTCGACTGTCCGGCCAATCCGTCTTTCGATCTCGCTTTGCGGAACGATGCCCAGTTCGACGGCTTTCCTGAACGTCGTCCATACGTTTGCGTTCGCAATGAAGCGCCGCCGTTCTAGCCGCGTATCGGTCGCGGTGGACCGGTTACCGTCACAGTCGATTAGCGGAACTTTCAGGTTCTCACGGCCGAACTCGCGAAGAGAATCGATAAGGTGGTTGAGTTGAAACCGCAGTTCCGCACGATTCTCTTCCAACAAAGCTTGTCCCTCGCTGGCGGCGCGCTCCAAGATGTCGCGGTAAAGCTCGTTATCCCGCAACGCGGCATTCGTGAGTTGTTCGATCCCCGAAAATACGCCGAGCAGTGAATCGGAAGGTTCCCGCATAAAATTCACCGGGACGAATTTTCTAGGACTGATGGGGATCAGCGTCGTGGAGTACGGAACGTGTCTCGTGCTTCGGAAGATGATCGAGAGGCTTTGCCTTATGAGCGTCACGCGCCGATCGCAGTCATGCCGGCTAATAAAGGTACAAGGGTCCAGGAGTGTTGGGTAGAACCATGCGTAGTTTCTCAAATATAAAGCCCTGGCATGCGGTGAGCCGGTGGTGATAAAATGTCTACTCTTCTCGAAAGCCCGCTTGATCGAGGCAGCATAAATTTCCTTCTTCGGTGAAGGCGTTTGCGCGGGTGATCGTCGAGGAATCCCATGCAGCACGAAATTTGCTACCTGGACGCCGAACGCCATGTGCCGGCCGATCGGCGTGGTAATGCTGCTAACCGTCAGGTTGTTTAATTTGGCCTTCAAGAACATCCTGGGGTGACCCCACACGTAGAGGACCATGGAGCAGCAAAAATAGAAGAGTAGGGCGTAAGCCAAGATAAGCAGCATCACTAAGACCGTTACATTTCAGTTTAAGTCGCGTGTCAGAAACCGCTGTGTGGTCCACATCACCTGTAATCCAGCCGAATTCGCCTCGGGTACAGGTCAGATCCCGGAAACCGGGTTCTCGGAAAGTGGAAGTCGGGGACCTCCCTATCGACATAGTTTCCGGACCGCGGTCGGATGACGCGAGATCCGGAAATTGGGACGGTGAAGCACCCCGGCGAAGGTCCATTCGCCGTTCGATCCCAGTGCCTGCGGCCGGCGCTGCCAACTTCGCCTCAGCAGCATAATTTTCGGGTTGGTCCAGATGAAGAGCGGCGAGAACGCTGTTCTCCGGGGTCGGATTTGCGGTCACGCGGCCCGCCGAACCGCATTCACCATCTGTGTCAGCCGCGACCGTGGCCAACGTTACCCGGAATGCCGTTCGGAAATGCGTCGGCAACGGTAGGCGTCACAACTCTCGTGACCTACGCTGCAACTTCATCCGACGAAGCCGAAGTACGCTTCCGGCAACCGGAACCAAAAAGGAATTCCCAAACAATCCTCTTTAAACCGCAACCCCAAGTCAATTTAGACGCTTCCCACAACGCCGTTCCGGGGGAGCTACAGACGATTCGTCACTCCCGCGCAGGGCTGTCAACACATCCAAGCGGCCCGGGAGGACAGTCGACCGGAGAAAATTTAAGGTGTGGACTCTTACAGCGCGAGTGCCGACCAAGCATCCTTTCATTCGCTTCAGTTACTCGATCCAATATAATTGGAGCCGCATCTTGTATTCGTATTTTCCATTTCAATCAAACGCGACGCCCGAACAGACCCCGCAATCCGTCCTGAAAACGTTCGTCAAGCGCGGGTTCTCGTTGCCAGAAGCCACGTTTATGAGAGCAGCGCGCGGAAATCGAAGTGTCCGCGACTGACGAAATATTGGATCAGATTGTCCGCGCTCACCTTAGCGGCAGGGTTACCTGAATTGATCGCGGCAATAAGAATCCCCTTGAACCGCTCTGCGTTGCCGAAGATCTCCCATCCCTCGCGATCTGCTTGGGCCATGAGTCGGGCACTCTGCACGCACTCCACGGGGAATTCAGGCCCGAGTGCTTCGAGTGCCTCGGCGACTTTGAACTCTGGATCGATGTGTTCGACGAGGGTGAGCACGTTCCGCAGTTGTTCGAACATCCAGGATGGCGTAAATCGTCGGCTGCTGAACCACCATCCAAAATGCGCGAGCTCTTCTCGATACTCCTTCACGTTTACTGCCTCTCGTGCTGCTTGTACCCGTGCTTCCCATAATGCACGTAGACGGTCCAGCGTTACCTCATCGATCGGGGCCTCCGGCTTTTGGGCCAGGGAGCGTCCTAGGAAGGAAATTGCGCGGCCCCTTAGCTCATCGGGTGCAGTCTGAAAGAAGGTCGCCAAGACGTCGGCGTTGAGAGCGATCTTGTCCCGCGAGTAGTACGACATCAGGTGCTCAGCGAGGCGTTCGCGTGCAAGAAGACCGTGCTTCTTCGATTGGTCTGGCGTTGACAATGCACGTACCGCGACTAAGTACTGTTGTTCCAGCACGGGTAAGAGCGCGTCGTACGGCAAACAGAACATGAGGTATGCATCCCATGCTGCGGCGCGATACGCCGCAAGATGCTCCTCTACAGGGAAGATTCTCTGGACCGAATGTTGAGTCCACATGGGATCGATGTAGTGGAGCCAGGGGAAGTACCTGCCGTACGTAGACCGGATCGCTAAGGACGGCTCGCGGGCGATGTCTAAGTGCTCTTCGAGTGCTTGCTGAACCTCCGGCATGACGTCCAAGGTCATTGGGGGGCGGTCGGGGAGGCGGTCGAGGTTTTGTCGTGTCCAGACCGCGTACGCGATCACGGCGTTCATTGCCCTACCTCTGACCGAGTTGATAGCGAGAGTGGGCGGGTCCATGTTGTCCCCGCCGAACTGTGCCTCATGCTCGGGTGTCGGGTCAGGATCCTGCGTTATTGGTTGGAGAATCGCCCAGACGCGTTCTCGCTCGTTGAAAGGTAAGGGCGATTGTGTTGGCTGTTCGGGCAGTGGTTCGCGTTCGTTGAGACCATCTTCCAAGAGGTCGGCGATCGCGCCGCGTGTCCATTGCCAGCTTTCGTCCGCCTCCATCAGATTGGCCTTTCGTCCGCGTATCTCGCGAGGTTGTGCAAGCACCCATTGCGCCAGGGACAGCACGGGAGCCCACTCGACAGCCCGATGCTCTTTGAGTGCAGTCTCTAGTCCGCTGAAGAAGAACCGGACAAACGTAGGGTCGAGACCCCGGAACTCTTGTGCTTGCGGCACGTACCCGGCCGGATCACGCGCGATGGCTCCGCCGAGCACGCGTCCCAGTCCTTCGGGCGTGTCAACTAACATGCCCCGCGGCGGTTGCCAAGTGCGCAAGAACTCGAGGACCGCTGCTGGTCCCATCTTCTGCAGGTCGTCGGCGGATTTGGGACTCGTCGGTCCCATCCAAGTGCCTCCCTCTTCCACCTCATCAAGTTTGCGGGGCTGGCCCGCAGCTGCAAGAACCGCACTTACACGCTCCTTCCATGCGGCTGGGACGTGATCTGCTAAGAGCGCGAAGCGCTGCGCCCGCCACCCTGTACCAAACTGCGCAAGCGTCTCCGGTGTCGGCTCTCGTTCGATGAATTGCAGCCAGCGCACAACGTCTTCTTCTTTGGGGCCTGCGTCAATCCACTGCAATACCTCTTCTTGCGTTGAACTTGGGAGTTGCCCAAATGCCGTCTTCAGAAGTCGTGCCGCCTCGTGATGTGTGCCGCCCTCAACCGCCGCGAGTTGTACGGCAAGCGGGACGATCTCCGCTATTGCAATGTTCGCGAACCGTTCAAGGATGTAGAGCTCCATGCGCTTGAAGACGGGCCATTCGTGTCGCCGGAGTTCCGCAAGCACCTCTGGGAGCGCACCAGCGTCACCGGAGATGATCGTCTCTCCAGCATTACGTACGGCAGAAATAATTGAGTTCCTGAGTCTTGGTGGTTGTTCGTCCTGCTCGATAGCGTTGTGCCAGATGTACGAGTAGTCTTGGTTCTCGGGTTCGATCTTGCGCCGGGAGAGCGCCATGGCACGACTGAGGAGGTCGCACAAGAGCGCGTATGTCCGCTGCCGATCCGCAGCCAGGAGGGCGGGGATTGCCTTTTTGAGCTCTTCTTCGTAGTTCCAGTCTCTGAGGTATGCACGGGGTTCCGGCGACGGTGACCATCCCTGCTCCACATCGACAGGAGCTGATGGTCGTAGCGAGAATACTGCTTTCGCGAGTCGGAGTGCGGCCGGGGATTGTCCGCCGCTGGCGAGCTGCGCGATGAGGTCCCCGACTTTGTACGTGACAGTGCTGTCGAACGGACTCTGGATCCACGTGCATGCAAGATTCACGAGTTGCGCTGATTGTGCCGGTGGGAGCGCGAGCGCGACCTCCAGGAGGTCAGCATGCACCGTGATGTTGTCCGTGGCCGGTATTGCCCGCACAATCTGCAGTACTTGATCTTGTGCCTCTGGGATGCGCGCCATGCGTGAGAGGTACTGTGATTCCGGCCAGCCGGGGAACATGACGCGACCGTCAACCTCAATTCTGGCTGGTGGCGTTTGGAATCGTCCTCGCTCGGCGAGTGGCGCAAGCCATGAGGGTGAGTTTAGCTTCTCGAAGAAGTAGCGGTGGTTTGCTGTGCTCTTGACGATTTCGGCAATTGCTTTGTCGACGGTCTCTCTGCGCGGCATGCTTAGCCCTCCTCCAGGAGTGCGTCAATGGTCGCAAAATCCTCGGTTGGACGAGGCTTGAGTCTGGTTGCAATGAATGTCTCAAAACCAGCGACACGCGCCAGAAACTCTGGCTCTTTGACGCTGCCGTGGTGGGCGACGCTAATAAAATAACCTTGAAAGTTCATCCACTGTTTGGCGTTTGTGCGTTGCAGGTCCTTCGGTAAGCCTGCACCCGCGTCGAGGATGGCCAGAAATTGCTCCGCGAATGCTTGCCTGCTCTTGATAAAGTCCTCCTGCCCGTCAAAGAATGATTGCATTGCTGCGAGAAACTCTCGCAGTTGGGCGCCGATCTCTCCTTGCCACGCGCCACCGCACCGCTGATTCTCGTCTTGTGCTTTGTCCCAGGGAGGCCGCAAGCCGCTCACCTTCTGAGGAAGACTTACTCCCCGATCGACACTGACACCATCGCCAGGGAGCTTCTCCATTACTTCGCGTAACGCGTGCGCAGCTAGGGAGAGACGGTCTGGCAGGCTAGTGTCGTTGATGACGGCGATTGCTGCGCGGTACCATTCCGCGAGGTCAGGTCGAAGCTCGACCAATGCTTGATAGAGTCGCTGTTGTGTTGGCGTGAGTTGTAGCCGTGCGTCACTCGCGTCAGGCATCAAGGCCCTCAAGCGCTCGCGCGCAGATCTACGCGTCGCACCTCGTGTATGGTGCCGTGATGCTTCGATCCGTGCGAGGAGTTGTTCGGCAGACTCGTAAGTTCGTATTTCACTGTCCTTGCCTCCGTCGAATTTCCGGACGAAACGATTCCATTTGCCAAGTGACAGGATCTCATGTTTTACAACGGTTGCTGCTGTTGAGATTGAGACAGCGGCCCAGCCGAGTCCAGTCGCCAATGCTGACTTCCTGATCACGGGCTGTCAGGTTCAAGCCTAGCTCCTCGCGATTGAACGATCGGTCGAATCACGCTAGCTTTCTCGTTCACTGGAAATCGCCCTTTGAAGTCGGCAGTGTGGGCTAACCGGTACTCACGGTCCATATGTCTCATTGTGGGAAGTTTGCATGTCGAACATCGTGCCAGGGTTTACGCGCATTCCGAAAAAATTGGGGGGTGAAGAACCCGCCGCCAAAGGTCCGTCCAGCGGAAGCATCAGCCTCAATCCGGAGTCGATACCGTCCGCGCTGTCGTATCGAGTAAGCCACGACCGCAACTCCTCCCGCTCTTACCGCGTGAGATCCCGATCGCGCGTTTAATTTCTTGGATTTTCGTCATCCGACCTCACCGCCATTTCAGCTCGGCAACCTCAATGGGCGCATCTACTCGCCCGCCGGAAACAACTCTTCTTTGGCTTACCTTCGCCATCGAGACTTCAAAAATAACTACACAAAAACCTGTTTTTGACGGCCAAAAATCAATACAATCCATTTTTCACCCAGCGAAACTCAATCCAATTGGTGCAGAACGCTCGAAAATCGCTCCTTTCCGGCTCACCCCACGTCTGATTAGATCCGCGCGCCGCGACTCACGCGAAACAGCCCAAATGCCCGAAAACTGCAAAAGGCACGCATTTAAAATCGCGGGACTCTTCTTTTTAAATCCGCGAATTGCCGTCCAAAATCGGGTACGGTCTTTCTGTCTTCCGGCTTCTGACTTCCGCCTTCCCCCCGTCCACAAAAAACCAAAATAAACTTTCCCCCTTCTTATCAACCACCTACCCACTTTTCATTTCACCCATCGAACGCCCATTCCCTAACCTCGTTACAGATAGGCCGGTCAAAAACGCCGCCCATCCCGAAAGGCAAATATGCAATTTCACTCTCCCGAGTCCCGCGCCAAAATAGCACGGCTTCTCTCCTTCCAACCCAAAGACCATCAGCGCCGCCAAGTCGCTTTCCTCGCGGTAAAGGGCTATCCCTCGCGCGCCATTGCCGACACCATCGGCATCTCCGTCGAAACGCTCCGCAAGCACTTCGCTGCCGAACTGGCCATGCCTGCCGAGCCTTCGCACCCCGTGGACGTTCTCGATTGGCTTTCGGCACCGCCCTTCCGCGCCGCTTCTCCGTCCACTCCCCGCTATGGCCTAAAGACCGCCGCGGTTTTCTAAAACTGCCCGGCGAACGGCGCTTCCACATCCATCGTTCCTGCTCCGTTCAGGATCCATCTCAATGACGCCGCCAACCTGATTTATTCCCCATTCGCCTCTATATATATTTATAGACGGGAATAACCCCTCGCAAAACGCACCGCTCACCGCGTCAAACTTCCTTCGCCACCGGACCAACCTTGATATCCTGACCCAATAGCTCCTGACGTTAATAGGTTCCATTCCCCGTATTCCGTCGCTCGCCCCGTCGCGTGAAATGCCCCGTTGTTTAAAACTGACATTCAGCCGAAGTAACTAGAAAGGTAATTTACCGCTGAGATCCATCGCTTGACTCCCTGCTTATCGAGTCGCCTTTGGCTCCGCAAAAAGGATAGATAGATGGCGACAATCACCCCGAGTTCGTTTGAGGCCGTACACGTTTTGACCCTGGAGGAACTGGCCGCCCTGGCGGAAGATACCAGCAAACCGGCGGAAACTCTCGCCAATGTGGTGGCGTTAATCGCGCGCCGTTTCCGGACGGACGTCTGCTCCGCCTATCTGCTTGAACCCGACCGCGCCAATCTGTTGCTCGCCGCCACCCTCGGGCTTCGCAAGCAAGCCGTCGGCACGCTCCGCTTGAGTCTGAATGAAGGCATCACGGGGTTAGTGGCTGAGCAGGTCTGCCCGGTTGCGGTCGAGCAGGTGAAGAATCATCCGCGCTTCAAATATTTCAGCGAAGCCGGTGAAGACGCCTATCAGTCGTTCCTCGGCGTCCCCCTCATTGATCGCGGCGTTCTCCAAGGCGTCCTGGTTGTTCAAACCGTTGAAGCGCGCGTGTTCCGCGATGAAGAGATTCGTATGCTGACCGAAGCCGCCGCCCAGGTCGCTCCCGTTGTCAGCCAGGCCCGCATGCTCGACCGGTTCATCGCACCCACCCAGGAGCGGCTTTGGTCGCTCGCCAGGAATCTATGGTGGAGTTGGGATCACGATTCCACCAGTCTCTTTCACGATCTCGATCCTCAGCGTTGGGCCGAACTGAATCACAACCCCGTCGCGCTTCTGCACGAAATGCCGCTCGCTAGCATTGAGCGCCGCGCCAACGAACTGATGTTGCATAGCCGCATTAATTACGCATACCGCCGTCAGCAGGAGTATCTCGCGCAGCAGCGAACTTGGGGCGCTACCCATGCCGGCGTTCTTCGCCCGCGTCCCGTGGCCTATTTCTCGGCCGAGTTCGGCCTGCACGAATCGCTCCCCATCTACTCCGGCGGCTTGGGCGTCCTTGCCGGCGACCATGTAAAGAGCGCTTCCGATCTCGACATCCCGCTTATCGGTATTGGTCTTTTCTACGGTCAGGGCTACTTCCGTCAGCGCCTCGATGACAAGAGTTGGCAACAGGAAGACTATCTGCGCACCGACGTCAATCTTCTGGCCATGGAGCCCGCTATCGGCAAGAACGGACAGCCCATCAGCGTTCAAATTGAAACTCGCGGCGCATCCATTCGCGCCAAGGTGTGGCGTGTCAAGGTCGGCCGGGTCGATCTTTTTCTCCTTGATTCGAATGTCGAAGGGAATACTCCGGAAGATCGCGAGCTTACTTCGCGCTTATATGGCGGCGATGGCCGCATTCGCATCCGCCAGGAACTGCTGCTGGGCGTCGGCGGTGCTCGCGCGCTCAGGGCGCTCGGCGTTACTCCCAGCGTCCTGCACTTGAACGAAGGCCACAGCGGCTTTGCGATTCTCGAAGCCATTCGCATGCGTATGGAAGACGAGGGCATGAGTTTCGATCAAGCAGTGCCCCGCGTCTCTCGCGAAGTCTGCTTCACCACTCACACCCCGGTTCCCGCCGGGCACGATCGTTTCAGTGCCGATCTCATCGAAGAACATCTGGGTCCTTTGCGCGAACAGCTTGGCCTTTCCCATGATCGTTTGATGTCCCTCGGCCGTGAAAATCCCAGCTATCATCAGGAAGATTTCTGCCTGACCGTGCTCGGCCTGAGGCTGTCGCGCCGCGCCAACGGCGTCTCTGCCCTCCATGGTGAAGTCTCGCGTAACATGTGGGCCGGCCTTTATCCCGGCCAAACCGAAGACTCCGTCCCCATCGGACACATCACCAACGGTGTCCATGTCCCGTCTTGGCTTGCTCCCCAGATGTCCCGCCTTTACGACCGCCACTTGGGAGCCAACTGGAATGCCCGCAGTGCCGAACCCGCCATTTGGGAAGGGATCGATAACATCGACGATGGCGAGCTTTGGGAAACCCACCTGAGTCTCAAATCGCAGTTGCTTGAGTTTGTCCGTATGCGTGCCGTGGCCCAGGCTGAGCGCCGCAATGAACCGCTCGAAACTCTGCAGCGCTTGGGGCGTCTTTTCAGTCCCGACGCTCTGACCATCGGATTCGCGCGCCGCTTTGCCACTTACAAACGCGCTAACTTGCTCCTCGCCGATATCGAAAAGCTCGCCGGCATGGTGAACGATCCGAAGCGTCCCGTTCAATTCGTTTTTGCCGGCAAAGCCCATCCTCGCGACGAACCTGGCAAGCGCGTTCTCCAACAGATCGCTGAGTTGATGCGTGACAAGCAATTCGCCGACAAGTTCGTTTTCATCGAAGACTATGACATCAACGTCGGACGCTTCTTCGTGCAGGGCGTCGACGTATGGCTCAACAATCCGCGCCGTCCGCTCGAAGCCTCAGGCACCAGCGGACAGAAAGTAGTGCTCAACGGCGGATTAAATCTTTCCGTCCTCGACGGCTGGTGGGCGGAGGCTTACGATGGCCTGAACGGTTTCGCCATCGGTAACGGCCGTACCCATTCGAACATGGATGTGCATGATACCCGCGATGGCGACGACCTCTATCGCGTGCTTCGGGAAGAAGTGATTCCACTCTATTATCAACGTGACCGCGACGGTCTTCCGCGCGGCTGGACCAAGCGCATGAAACGCGTCATCCGCACACTCGGCTGGCGTTTTAATGCCGACCGCATGGTTATGGATTACACCACAAAATGTTATGTGCCTGCCGCCGGCGGCACCTCCAGCGACATGAGACGAAGATGGTGATCGCGAACACACACGAAACAGAACTGGTCCGCTACATCAATCTCAAATTAGCTGCCTTGGGGCAGCCCACCAGCCAACGCACTGCCGAGCCTTATTTCCTTGAGATTGCCGGACCGCTGCTGCGCAATTACTATCAGAAAGACCAATTGCTGAGTGGCAGGCTGTGTCCGGCCGACGCCCGTATCCAGTCTTTTCTCGATCGTTACTTGAGTGACATTATGCCCGGCGGAGCGCCGCGCCTGCCTGGCCACACGTTTGTTCTTGACCGGCCCGGTCTCGCCCGTGTCATGTCGCTGCCTGCCGGTGAAGACCGCATCGGCTCGCCCTACCTTGAGTCATATCGTTTGCGCCAAGGCGTGCTGCACAATCCGCGGAGCGATCGCCGCACCACGCAGGGCATTTTCCATATTGTGGAAGGCGGTCTGCCCGTTCCAGCCGACAAAATTGCCGTGCCGAAACGCACCTTCGCCGCTCTTCTTGCGGCTGCGTTTCAGCCGCCGGCCGACGTGATGGCGCTGCCCTTTACTGCCAATCAGAACCACCAAGTTCGCCTGTTTGCCACCCTGCTGCTTCGTCCCTTGGTTTGTCCAGCCACCGGCAGCGACGAAGCCAAAACCATGGAGACGCGCTTCTTCGTTCCAGGCAGCCTGGTCAGCAATCTCGATTTTGTCGAAAGCATCTTCGGCAATGGCGGCGATCCCGATCTGCCTGAAAACGACGCAGCCCTCGACGCCATGCAATGGAGCGGACATACCGGCTGCGTAATTCTTGCGCCTCACATAACGGCACTCAAGAAGAAAGATCTCGGCCTGCCTCATTACGACGATGCCACTGAACGTCAGCGCAAAGACGGCACGTGCTGGCGCAGCGAATCCGAGACTTACAACAACGGCGGCGCTTTCAAACTCACCTGCCGGGACCAGCACGGCGTTATAGTCACCATCATTGCCGATAATTACTACGGCTATTGCAAGAAAGAAGTAAAAACCCAAATCAGCTTCGCCGCTAATCTTTACGGCCTTTGCGAAGAAGAACACGCCGGCGGCGCCATCGCGTTTCCCGCTTATGTTCTTGGCGGTCAGTTCTATGCCGGACGTACCGTACTTACCAAGAAAGTCACGTTCGCCGAGGCCATGCAATGGTTGGGCGATCGCGTCGACATTCAGCCCGAAGGCTACGCGGCCGACCGTAAGTACCCCGATATCATTTACGTTCCCGAAAACGCCGAATTCAGCGTTCGAAAGGGCTTAGTGGAATGGAAGCGGCCGAATGGCGGCCGCCATGAGTTGACGCTGCGCGCGGGTGTCACTTACATGCTTCCCTGGGGCACCAAGATCCGCCTCGAAAAACAGATCGAGGGTACTGCCTGGCGTTTAGTAGCCGTCCGGGCCGACGGTATTCTCTGCCACAAGCCTTGCACTGTTTCGGGCGGCGGCAAATCGGAAATTTCAAAATCCATCGGCAGCATCATTCTCAAGGGCCCAATCTTCGTTGGCGATTATCACAACGACATGGACCGCGTCGCCGAAATCCTGCAAAAAGATTTCTCCGCCATCTACAAGCGTCCCGTCTCGGGCGACCGCGCCATGCGGCCTATTCTAAGCCCTGAACGGTCGCTTGGCTCAGTGATCAAGCTCATGACGAAGTCCGCTGAGTATACCGCCGAGCACAATGAATGGCTCGAAACAGTCTCTCCGGCCGTTCGCCAGTTGATCATTACTGTGAAGCGCTACTATCAGCAGGATTGGGGCGATAACTGGCGCGAACATTTCAGCGTTGATCGGATCAATGGTTTCCTCGGGAACGAACTGAAGTTCGAAAAGCAAAAACTGCTGGCCAACTATCTGCGGATGGGTTACGAACCCGATGGATCTTGCAGAATCTACAAACTTCGGCCCGATTTCAATCCCGCCGACAAAGTGCAAGTGGAAGACGATATCACCGCGTCGGTTGTTCTTCCGCGCGAAAGCCTGAACAACCTCGATCCTGAATACCGCAACCCAAGCGTCAAACTGGTCGAAAATTGCGAGACGCGTCTTTTCCAGCGCCCAGACGATGCCATTCACCGCGGCTTCGATAAAGATGCCGAAGCGGATCTAGCTGGGCCCGATAACTTCATTTCGAACTTCGAACCGCTCGATCGCAAATGCCGTCAAAAAGATTGTGGACGAAGTAGTCGAGTTCGACAAATACACCCAGCCGATGAAGAACCTGCTTCTCAGCTTCGTAGAGAATCCGCATCCGGCCTATGTCGTTTCGTCCGCTCATCCGCGCATTGTCGACGGCAGTCCTTCGAAAAATCCTCGCTATTTGCAGAAGCGGCCCGATCTCGTTCATCCACGGGACGTATATATCGCCGAAATCGGCACTCGATTAGCGCGCGAGATCCCATCTGAGAAAACAGCTTATTTCCCGGTAAACGCAGTTCTCTCCGGCCGCCGCAACAACCCGCCCGATCTAAAAGCAGGCATTCCGCCGCTGGCCGTCTACAATCCCATTCATTTCCAGGAGTTGCCCGAACTCTTCATGGATTTCATTTGCAGCCTGACTGGTAAGTCGCCGTCTACAACCGGTTTCGGCAGCGAAGGTGCGCTTACTAAGGGACCGTTTAACGCTCTACCGCCAGTTATCGATGTGAATAATGCGCTTGTTTCCGCCATTGTAACTGGCTACTCTGGATTTACTACCGCTGCTGGATACATTGGCCCGAAATACCGCGTCGACCACGACAACAGCATGTTAGTGCCTGAACTATGGTGCCGCATGCGTGTGTTTGAGCGCGAAGCCTCTTACCTGATCGAACAAGGGTACCTGGAAAAGCTGGACGACTTGCAATTTGACGGGCGTACCGTCCTGGCGAGCCGCTTGGGATATCGAATCACCGCCTCTTTTGTCGATCATTTCCTGGGGCGCATTTTCGAAGTGCCGGGGGCAGTCTTCCCCGAGGACATTCTTCGGCCGGAAAAGCAAGGGCTCGACGTCTTCGTTTCCGGCGTGGATGCGATTGTAGAAGCCCAACGCCAGGTAGCGCTGAACTACTTCGAAGACGGCAGCGTTGAATCGGCTTGTCCGCCCATCAAGGCGCTTCTTCACATCATGGCCCATGGCAGCTATCATGGCCTGACAGAGAATGATCCTGCGTTCAGGGCAATGTTCACCCGCAATGCGCTGCTGGAGAGCGATTGGTATTGCCAGCGTCTTCGAGCAAAGCAACAGCACGATGCCGCTCTTTGGACCCGGCACTGCAACGCCCTCGAAAAATTCGCGGCCACCGGCGCGGACTGTTGGCGAGACCGCCTGTCAACCGCACGTGAGCGTCTCGCCCAGGTTTCATCCGACGATCACCTCAATGAGCTGGTGGGCACCATCGGTTTGGAGCCAGCTATACTGCTGGGGTGATTGTTCTCCTCTTCTTGCTATTCGCTCAGGGTGAACAGATCTTCAAATCGAGTTGCGCCGGGTGTCACGGGCTCGATGGCCGGGGTGGGGAACACGCCCCTGGTATCTCTGGTACTAAAAAGTCTCCGTCTGGAATTCAGCAGACCATTTCAAATGGCCTGTCTGCGGGCGGTATGCCTGCATTCGGCCAGTTACTAACTGCTGAGCAGATACGTTCAGTGACTAACTATGTGTTGGCTCTTAAAGCCGAGAGTAGGACTGTAAAGGAAACCTCATTAGACATCAACGTTCAACCTGCCGATCTGCTCGCCGCGCCCATCGGCTCGAACTGGCCTTCGTATAACGGCGACTACACGGGACGCCGATTTTCGAATCTCGATCAGATCACTCCTGCAAACGCAAATCAGCTCCGCGCGCAATGGGTGTTTCATTCGCAGAACTCAAACCTGCTGGAATGTACGCCGGTGGTCGTAAATGGCGTCATGGTGGTTACGTCGGGGAATGATGCCATCGCTCTCGACGCACGTACTGGCCGCCAGCTTTGGCATCATGAGATGTCTTTGACGGAGGGTTTGATCGACGATGCATCGGCTCACCATAATCGAGGGGTCGCTATCCTTGGCTCGCGCATATACATGGAGACCGATAACGCGCATCTGCTCTGTCTGGACGCGCGGAATGGCCACCTGATCTGGGATGTCTCTTATGCACCCGGAAACAAGAACTATGGGGCGACCAGCGCTCCTTTGATTGTCAAAAACAAAGTACTTGTCGGCACCTCGGGCGGTGATGATGGCGTGCGTGGTTTCGTTGCCGCCTTCGATGCGAATACCGGGAAGGAGTGCTGGCGGTTCTGGACAATACCTGCGCCCGGCGAGCCCGGATCGGAAAGCTGGCCCGGAGATATGTATCTGCGCGGCGGCGCGACGACTTGGATGCCGGGCACTTACGATCCGGCCCTAAATACGATTTACTGGACCACCAGCAACCCCGCTCCCGATTTCGATGGCGATGTCCGTCCGGGAGACGATTTATATACCGCTTGCGTGCTCGCTCTTGATCCGGATACCGGCAAATTGAAATGGCATTTTCAATTCACGCCGCATGATCTATTCGATTACGATGCAACTGAAACGCCGGTGCTGATCGACATGCCATTTAGAGGCTCGCCACGGAAGTTGCTGGTGCAGGCAAACCGGAATGGCTTCGTCTACTTTCTCGACCGCACGAACGGTCAGTTTCTTGATGCCAAACCATTTGTGAAGAAACTGAATTGGGCCAGCTGGCATTGACACAAAACGGCCGGCCGATTCGTACCGCTGTGAAACCAAGCAAGGAAGGCACGGTTGTGTGTCCCGATATGACCGGAGCCACTAACTGGTTTTCTCCTTCTTACAATCCGCAAACCGGCCTCTTCTATTTCATCGCTTTGGAAAGCTGTCAAAAATATTTTCTTGAGCCCCAGAAGTTCACCGAAGGCCGCGCGTTCTACGCTACCGGCGCTGAGCGCATAGCAGGCGAAAAGGGCCAAAAGATTCTGCTGGCATTCAATCCAGTAACCGCAGATTTTGTCTGGCGCTATCCGGAAGCGGGCGAAGGCGAGTCGTGGGCAGGTACGATGACTACGGCCGGAGGCTTGGTATTCTTCGGAAACGATTCCGAATCTTTCGAGGCTGTCGATGCGAAAACGGGCCGCTCCCTTTGGCAATTCAACACCGGCCAATCCATTCACGCTTCTCCCATGAGTTATGCAACTTCAGGATAAACAATATGTGGCCATCGCCGCGGGCAGTGACATTTTTGCTTTTGCTCTTCCCTAGCGCGTTCCTTCGAGCACAAGGGCCGTGCGCCTTCAATCCACCCGCCGCCACGTTCTCGATTCCTTACATAGCGGGCGCTCCCGCGCTGACCTTAGATGAAAGTTCGCGCGTCTGGAAGAAAGCCGCGTCGCAATCCATGACAAAGGATTGCAGTAAGCAGATTGACTACCCGAATCTTAAAACGGAGATCCGCGCCTTCTGGACCGGCACAGATCTCTATCTCCTATTTCGTTGCCCGTACAGCGAACTTAATCTCTTCCTCCCTGCCGATCACACCGCTGCCCGGGTGGGCCTTTGGGACAGAGATGTTGTGGAAATGTTTCTGGGCGACGACTGGACAAACATCCGCCACTATCGCGAATTCGAAATCGCTCCGACGGGGGATTGGATCGATCTTGCCATTGACCTGGATCACGATACCAACGACCACAGTTGGCGCTCCGGCTGGAAAACACTCGCGCGCATCGACGAAAAAAGCAAAGTTTGGTACGCCGCCGCGCGAATTCCACTGAAATCGGTCAGCAGCTCAGGAGGTGAAAGCGGGCACGAAATGGCGGATGAATCTTTACAGGATTGACGGCTTGGGCAAAGATCCACAACGCCATTTCATGTGCTGGCAGCCAACCTGCGTGCAAAATCGCGATCCCAACCACGTACCGGAACACTTCGGAACGCTGATCTTCGAAAGAAAATAGTTGTTGAGGTTACTTCTATTACTTGACAAAGAGATTCCGGTGCGCATAACCTAACACGCGACGCTCAAAATCGGGACGGTGAAGCCGTAACGGTGGAAGCCATCACTAAGGGGGGTACGAATTCGTTCCACGGCGACGGGTTCGAGTTCCTTAGAAACGACAATTTCGACGCACGCGGTTTTTTCGATCCGACCAAAGCCGAATTACGCCGCAACCAGTTCGGATATGCAGCTGGCGGGCCTTTCTGGAAAAACAAGCTGTTTTGGTTTACCGATTATCAAGGAACGCGGCAAACTCAAGGAGCAAGCACCGGCCTGGTGGCGGTGCCGAGCGCGGACCAACGGTCGGGCATTTTTAGTCCGAGTGATTTCGTCGATGGAAACGGCAATCCGACTACGGTGAACGGCGGCTATTGGGCCCAGCTACTATCGCAGCGCCTTGGCTACGCGGTGCAGAATGGCGAGCAGTACAGTTATTCCGGCTGCGCCACGACGGCTCAATGCGTTTTCCCCGGCGGCGTGATTCCGCAAACGGCATTCTCCAAACCGGCCGTTAACATTCTTCCTTACATTCCAATGCCGAATCAGCCCGGCGGTTTCTATTCCAATTCCAGCGAAAAGAATCGCGTTGTCGACGATAAGATGGGGCCAGCGCGTCAATTTTGTCAATGAGCGAACCGGCAATTGGGGCTTTTATTATCACTTTGACGATTCCACGGTAAACGATGCGCTCCCAAATTCCGGCGCAAGCGTACCGGGCTTTCCGGCGGTAACGCCAACCCGTGCCCAGATGTTCGTAATTGAGCAATACCAAGACGTTTGGCGGATCGCAGGTGAATGAGTTCCGGCTCAGCTATTTCCGGACCGCCACCCGAACGGCTGTGCCGGAAGGTAGTTTTGCCAAGCTTTCCGATTTAGGATTTGCTACCGGCGCCAATACCTTGGGCATCAATCCTTCCGGGCCGGCCGGTTTCCCGCAGACCGTGCCGCCCATTTACTTCAATAACTTCTCCATCGGCGTACCCACGCTTACAACGTTCCAACCGAATAACACTTATCAAATCTCCGATAGCTTCTCTAAAATCGTGGGCCACCATTCCATGAAGTTTGGCGGCGAGTTCAGGTACCTGCAAATAAACGAACGGAACACGTGCGCGCCCAATGGGGATTTTACTTTCAACGGTTCGGAAACCGGTGTCGATATCGCCGACTTTCTTTTGGGCGCTCCGGTCAGTTACAACCAGTGCAGCCAGCAATTTCTGGATTCGCGGACGCGCTACGGCGGCGCTTACTTCTCCGATTCTTACAAAGCGAAGCCAAATTTGACTTTCAACCTTGGACTCCGGTGGGAAGTGAGCATGCCTTGGTACGACACGCAGGGCAAGATTGAAACCATCGTCCCCGGCGAGCAGTCAACGCAGTTTCCGACCGCGCCGGTCGGCTGGGTTGTGCCCGGAGACCCAGGTATTCCAAGCACATTGGCCCCTACTCGCTATAACAATTTCGCTCCCCGGGCGGGCATGGCTTATTCGCCCGACTTTACCGACGGCGTACTCGGCAAGATCTTCGGCGGACCCGGCAAAAGTAGTATTCGCGCCGGTTTTGGCATTTTCTATACATCCATCGAAGACCTGAATCTCTTCTATGAAGTAGGCGATGCGCCATTTGGTTTGTATTGGGTAAGCCCGAATCCGCCGCTCTTCGATCAGCCCTTCCTGACCCGATCGAATGGCGTTTCGCAAACACAGCGATTTCCATTTACTCTGGGTCTAGCGCTACAGAAGTTCGGTGACGCAACGGCGGCCGAAGCCGAGTTCAAAACGGCGGAGATTTTGAACAGCGCTACTCGACCGTGACGCTTTTTGCCAGATTGCGAGGCTGATCGACATCGCATCCGCGCCGCACAGCAATGTGGTATGCGAGCAGTTGCAGCGGAATCATTTCAAGCAACGGTAAGAGCAGTTCGCGCGTGACGGGGATGGTGATCAGGTAATCGGCCATCTTCGCCACTTCCTCGTCGCCCTCGCAAGCCACGGCCACCACAATGCCGCTGCGCGCTTTTACTTCCTGAATGTTTGAAAGCGTCTTTTCATAATGGACTTGGCTCTCTTCCGATTGGGGATCGCGCGTTGCCAGGACGACCACCGGCAGATTCTCGTCGATGAGAGCATTCGGCCCGTGCTTCATTTCGCCGGCGGGATAACCCTCGGCATGAATGTACGAAATTTCTTTGAGCTTGAGCGCGCCTTCGAGCGCAATAGGAAAGTGAATGCCGCGGCCGAGATATAGAAAATCCTGCGATTTCGAGAGGTGCTTTACAAGGTTGTCATACACGGCGGTTTCCGCCAGCACATGTTCCAACTTACCGGGTATCTGCATCAAATCCTGCGTTAGTATGCACGAGGCTTCCGGAGTAAGCGTGCCCCGGACCTGGCCCATATACATACCCAGAATCACCAGGGCTGTAATTTGCGAAGTAAATGCTTTGGTAGAGGCAACGCCAATTTCGGGTCCGGCGTGAGTGAGCAGAGTCCCGGTGGCTTCGCGCGTGATCATGGAGCCGACCACGTTGCAGATGGCTAGCGTTTTGGAACCTTTTTGCTTGGCTTCGCGCTGAGCGGCGAGCGTGTCTGCCGTTTCGCCCGATTGCGAGATGACGATGGTCAGCGTGTTTGGCTGGATGATGGGATCGCGATAACGGAATTCGCTGCCGTAATCCACTTCTACCGGCAAGCGCGCCAGGCGTTCGATTATGAATTTGCCAGCCAGGCCAGCGTGCCAGCTAGTGCCGCAGGCGACGATCTTCACCTGCTGGAAGCTTTTGAAATCAGCTTCCGAGATATCTACTTCATCAAGGAAAACACGGCCGCTCTCCTGGCCCACGCGGCCCAGCATGGTGTCCTTGATCGCGCGCGGCTGCTCAAAGATCTCTTTGAGCATGAAATGCTTATAGCCGCCCTTTTCGGCCATGATCGGGTCCCACAGAATGTGCGAGACCTGCCGGCGCACAATCTTGCCGTCGAAATCGGTTAAGCGGACGCCCTCACCTGTCAGGACCGCCACATCGCCGTCGTTCAGGAAGATCATGTCGCGCGTATGACTCAGCAGCGCAGGAACATCGGACGCGACGAAGAACTCGCCTTGCGCCAGACCAACAACAACCGGCGGACCCGACCGGGCGGCGACAATCTTGCGAGGATCGGCGCTCGATATTACACCGAGCGCAAAAACGCCGTGAATCTGTTTCAGAGCGGCGCGGACGGCATCTTCCAGGTTGCCGTTCAGATGCTTTTCCACCAGGTGGGCAATCACTTCGGTGTCGGTTTCAGTGACAAACTTGTGGCCTTCGGCGGTCAGTTGTTTACGAAGCGCCAAATAGTTTTCCACAATGCCGTTGTGAACTACCACAATCTGCCCTTTGCAATCGCGATGCGGATGGGCGTTTTCTTCAGTCGGCCGCCCGTGCGTGGCCCAGCGCGTGTGTCCGATGCCATACGTACCGGCCATCGGCTTGTTGCGGATCACCTCTTCCAGGTTGCGCAACTTCCCCGAAGCGCGGCGAATATCTAACTGCCGATCGTCGGAAAACGTTGCAACGCCAGCAGAATCGTACCCGCGGTATTCGAGCCGCCGCAAACCATCGACAATGATCGGAACCGCTTCACGGCTGCCGATATAACCAACAATTCCGCACATAAATAATTAAGTGAGAGAATTCAGTCTAAGATCTCAACCCGATAGTCCTCTATCACCGGATTTGAAAGTACGTCGCGCGCCACTTCGTCCAGGAGCGCCAGTGCTTTCTCATGGCTGGTTCCAGCGGCTAGGCCGATTTCGAAGTACTTTCCCTGGCGCACGGCCGCAATATCCTTGTGTCCCATGCTTTGTAAGGCCGCACAAATAGTCTGGCCCTGCGGATCGAGCACAGTGGTTTTCATTGAGACGTAGACGCGCGCTTTCATAGCTGGAAACATCCATTGTAGTTGCCGAAGAGAGCAAATCTGCCGTGTTAAACAAAACGCCGCTCTTTTGTTCTCGTTTTCTGGTATAACTAACCGAAGAGATGTACGAAAGAGTATAGGGGAAGTCCCATCGTCAAAATCTGTATTCTCGCGAGCAGCAGTTCCGGCAATTCCGCGTTTATTTCCACAGGCCGGACGCGCATTCTCGTCGACGCCGGACTGAGCCGCCGCGAAGTTACGAAGCGTTTAGCGGCCATTGGCGAAGATGTGGCGGCGCTCGATGCCATTCTGATTACGCACGAGCATACCGATCACACCTGCGGATTGGTGGCGATTTCCAAGGCGGCCGAAAAGCCGATTCCGGTTTACCTGACCCACGGGACTGCGCCATTCATTGATTGGGGCGAATGTCCGCCGACGGTCGAACCCTTCCAGGCGGGGCGGTGCTTTTCTATCGGCGATTTCGAAATTTCCAGTTTTACCATCCCGCATGACGCGGTTGATCCAGTCGGCTATACGGTCTCGGCGCAGGGTATTAAGGTGGCAATCGCCACGGATCTGGGCTATATTCCCGATTCTCTTCGTGTTCATCTGCGGAATACCAGTTTGCTGCTGCTGGAATCGAACCACGATTTGGAAATGCTGCGCGTGGGGCCGTACCCGTGGTCGGTGAAGCAGCGGGTGATGGGACGGCGCGGCCATTTGTCGAATAAAGTGGCGGCCGATTTCATCAAAGAGGATCTGGACACCAGCGTTTCCACCGTGGTTCTGGGGCACATCAGCGAGCACAATAACCATCCTGAACTGGTGCGCAATCTGGCTATGAAAGCGCTAAATGGCCGTACACTGTTTACGCGCCTGGTGGTGGCTGAGCCGGGCGTCCAATCGGAAGTGTTCTGCTATTAGAGGATGATTGCACGCTACACGCGCCCTGAGATGGGCGCCATTTGGAGTGATCAACATAAATACGAATGCTGGCTGGAAGTGGAGCTGGCCGCGTCCGATGCCTTAGCTGAAATGGGCGAAGTGCCGGCGGACGCCGCAAAGGCGCTGCGGTTGAATGCGGCGTTCGATCTGAACCGCATCCAGGAAATTGAGCGCGAAGTAAAGCACGACGTGATTGCTTTCACCACGGCGGTTTCCGAAACCATGAAGGCGAAGGGAGCGGGCGAGGCGTCGCGCTGGCTCCATTACGGGTTAACGTCGAACGATGTGGTGGATACAGCGCAGGGTTTGCAGATTAAAAACGCTTCGGCGCTGATTTCAAAGGCGCTTGACGGGCTCTTGACTGCCCTGAAAAAGCTGGCATTTGAACACAAACATACGGTGCAAATCGGCCGCACGCACGGGATGCATGCCGAGCCGATCACTTTCGGGCTGAAAGTGGCGCTTTGGTGGGATGAATTTTCGCGGCATAAAACCAGGTTTACGGCGGCGGCGGAAGAGATCCGGGTGGGTAAGATTTCGGGCGCGGTGGGAACGTTCGCGCATATCGGGCCGGAAGCGGAAGAAAAGATTTGCGCGCGCTTGGGGCTGAAAGCCGCCCCCATCACCTCGCAGGTGCTTTCGCGCGACCTGCACGCCAATTACATCGCAGTGCTAGCCGGGATTGCCGGTAGTCTGGACAAAATCGCTTTAGAGATCAGGCACTTGCAGCGGACTGAGGTCCGGGAAGCGGAGGAACCGTTCGCCGCCGGCCAAAAGGGTTCGTCGGCTATGCCGCACAAGCGGAATCCGGTAACGTGCGAGCAGATCTGCGGATTGGCGCGGGTGGTTCGGTCAAACGCTCAGGCGGCGTTTGAGAACGTAGCGCTTTGGCATGAGCGGGATATATCGCATTCCTCAGTTGAGCGGGTGATTCTGCCCGACTCCACTATTTTGATCGACTATTTACTGGCGAAAACGACTTGGCTCATTGACGGATTGGTGGTCAATTCCGGCCGGATGAAGCGTAATTTAGAGAACACAAGAGGGCTTATTTTCTCTGGCGCAGCTGCTGCTGGACCTGGCTGCGGCGGGGATGTTGCGGGAAGACGCTTACCGGCTGGTGCAGGGGCACGCGATGCGAGCGTGGCAATCGGACGGCGATTTTCACCAAGCGGTACAACAAGATACGGAAATCCGGCAGTATTTGAGCGAGACGCAATTAGCGCACGCTTTCTCAGTAGAACGACAATTGAGCAACATAGACGCTATCTTCGAACGAGTGTTTCGCTCCGAACCCTAGTACAAGCAGTGTAAATTGCGTATGGGTATTTGGGAGGTTTTCGGATACACTAAGGCTGCTTTGCAGTTGGGTGACCGATAAATGCTGAACACTTCACGAAAACCACCGGGTAAGGAGTTTGAGCTGGCGCGTGTGCTTTTGGTCGACAGCGACCTTTCCTCGCGATTAACGCTCAAGGCTGTTCTGGAGGCTGGGGGCTACTTTGTAGACTCGGCCGCTTCTGCCGCCGAAGCTGTCGGCAAATTGGACGAGCGTCAGTATGAGCTGGTCCTGAGCGATTTGCAAAGGGAATCGCCGGAAGCAGGACTAAAGGTGATTGCCCATGCGCGGTTGATGGAATACAAACCGGCCACGGCAATTTTAACGACCTACCGCAATAACAAGACCGACGACCATCGGCGCCCGATGCTCATCGAGCCCCAGGATCTGCCCAATCTGCTGAGCAAAGTGGCTGATTTAATCAGCCAACGTGCTGCCCGGTTAGTTCACCGGCAACTAAGACAGAGCCTGGCCTAAGTAAACGCTTATCGCCCATGGGCGATCCGCAAAGAGCGTTTACTTAATATGGGCTTTGGTAACGCTGATTTCGGCAGAGTCCGCCCCTCATCTCAAACTCACACACCTCTTGTATATGTCCTTCTCTTTTCTCTAACAGAAAGTAAATCGCGTCGCGCCCGGTCAACAGAAACCAGATAGGTATGGCATTGATTAGGACACTGGTGAGCATCGATGCCGCCATTGAACGGGCGTAGCCACCGACCTGCGCTGGACGCAACTCGCTCGGCAAGATGGCAAGAGACGTATTGACCCGCTGTGTGTAGCCGGGCAGCACGACGAAAAACAGCAGGCCGTTCAGTACCAGAAACGTGAAGTATCCGACTGCCACGAACCGGGCTAGCGGATTCAAACGGAGCAATCCGATGCCTAGCCATAGCGCAATGCCGCCAAATCCAATATAAAGCAGATGCCCGGGCAATCCGATTACAAGTAGGCCAAAAAACGTAGCCGGTACCGCACAGAATCCGAGAATCATAAACATTGCGACAGAAAGCAGCAAGAAGCTCCCAATAATCGTGACGCTCAACGGGCGAGCCCCGCCAAACGATGTCGACCCGGCGACTGGCCGGGTGAATTGGGCCTTTGCCTTTGCGCTATTGAAGAAATAAAGCCATCCGCCCCCTAAAAGAGCAAGTAAACCATAAAAGATCGTGATTCCGATCCGGGTTCCGCCGGGCTCAGGAGGTCCGTTCCCGGGAGGTGGGAGCGGGGCGATGTTCACCATCAACGCGGTCATCCCACAGCCAGCAGCCAGGAGCCCGCTGAAAATGAGAATCGACGTTCGGGACCAGGGGTGCAATCGGACCTCGCGGTACATCTGGACTGAATGGTGCCTGTACAGGCTGTTCGTGCCGAGCAACAGATGCTTGAGGTTTTGAGGGACGGCAAGCGTCAAAGCGACCCGGTCCTCCATTGTTCGAAGTTTTGGTCCAATCGAGAGGTTGGCCATTGCGTAAAGCTGAGCGATGTCGTCCGGTATTTGGCAGTATGCCGCAAGACCTCTCCTCGACCATTGGTAGTTTTCCTCATCCTTGTCGTGGAGCAATTGCGTGGTCAGATCAGATTCCATTAAGCGGAAAGCCTCTCTACGTTTTCGGATCAATCCTTCTGAACGGTTCATAACTCTCTTGCGCCATGCCCGCGGTCGGAATGTAACCAGTCAGATGTTCTTGTTCGGGAACCAGTTCAGGAAGCGGGAGGAGACGGGCTTGGGGGCGACTCCCAACTATAAACGCCTAATTTCCGTTCTTCAAACAAAAACAGCCATTTATTTATGTCTTGCCAGCCGAAGACATCATTTCCCGACTGCGGACCATTGCAGTTATTTGGGGACAAAGCCTAGCCTAATTTCGTTCCTGGCCGATGCGTATGATGGCGGCTTCGTAGTTGTCCAGCGCGTCCTTAAAGAAATGGTCGGCAGCTTCGATCCAATCGAGTTGTTTAGGTTCGGGCACTGTCGCGTAAAACGCTTCGAAATCATTGCGCGGGCCAAACTCGTCGTGCGTGCTTTGGACGAAGTATTTGGGGACGTTTACGGCGTAAACGAAGTCGCGTTCGGCAATGCGGGTGGGAAAGCCGACCGCAATGACGCGCTTGACGGCCGATTCCCGCGAAGTCAAGCGCAAGGCAACGCGTGAACCGAAAGAGAAGCCGCTGGCCAGGAGCGGCAGATTCGGATAGCGATTTTCAAGTTCGCGAAGAGCGGCACGGGCGTCGTCGGTCTCACCGTGGCCGTGATCGTAATTGCCTTCACTTAAGTTGACGCCGCGGAAGTTGACGCGCAACACCACGCAACCGGTTTTACGAAGACCACGCGCGAGGCGGTAAACAACCTTGTTATGCATTGTCCCCCCGAATTGCGGATGAGGGTGGCAAACTACCGCCGCTTCGACAGGGTCACCGTCTTCAGGTTCTTCGAGAAGGGCTTCGAGTTTTCCGGCGGGACCGTCTAAGAAGAGCGATTCAATGCGCCGGGCCATCAGTTCGACCGGTAATTGGTGAACTGCATGTCGATGCCGAAATCTTTTCCTTTGAGTAGGGCAATGGCTTGTTGCAGCGTGTCGCGATCTTTGCCGCTGATACGGACCACATCGCCCTGAATGCTGGCCTGCACTTTGAGCTTACTGTCTTTGAGAAGCTTGACGATATCTTTCGCTTTTTCAGTAGAGATGCCCTGCTGCAAGGTAATCTCCTGGCGAACTCGACCGCCGGAAGCGGTCTCGATAGTACCGTAAACAAGGCCTTTCAGCGGCACGTTGCGTTTGACAAGCTTCTGGCCGAGGATTTCGGTGATGGCTTTCAGCTTGCTTTCGTCGGAGCTGGCGAGGAGGATCTTGTTATCTTTCTCGTTCAACTCGACGGACGACTTGGTGTCTTTCAAGTCATAGCGGGTAAGGACTTCTTTCGAGGTCTGCTGAACGGCGTTCAGGACTTCGTTGAGGTCTATCTTCGAGGCAATATCAAAACTGTTGTCAGGCATAGCGCACTTCCCATTTTCCTACTACTTGCGATGCGACAGGGCGAGCACCACGCGTTCGGTCAGTTCTTCGATGAGGGCGGGCATGGCGGTATCGAGGGCCAGCGTAACAGCCGCGCGAATACTCGGGCGATCAAGCGATCTAGAATCGCTGCCTGGCTGAGCGTCGCCATTCTGTTTCTTTTGGGCGCGTTTGTCGAGCAGATCCTGTACCGTGCTTAACAGGCTGGTGGCTTCAAAGGGTTTGCGGAGAATCGCGTCGGCACCGGCATTCCGGGCGTCCTGCTCATCGAAAGTATCGATGGGCGCAGCCGCAAACACCACCGGGATATCACGGTACGCGGCTTCGCTTTTCATGTAGCGCGCCAGTTCGAAACCATTCTTGGTGGGCAGGTAAATATCGGCAATCAGCAGATCGGGATTGACGTCGTTGAGGCGGCGGAGAGCGATAGCTCCATCAGTGACGCTGACCACTTCGAGTCCGTGAGCAGAAAGGATTTGCTCCCCAAGCCGCAAAGCTTGGGGACTGTCATCAGCCAGCAGGATGCGACTCATTATTGAGGGTTCGAAGCCGGCGGGGGAGTGGCCGCGGCCGGAGTAGCTCCTTGCGGCGCGGCGGCAGCCGGCGTACCAGCGGGCGGAGTCGAGGTAGTAGGCGTGCCCGCGGCCGGAGCAATTGGAGTGTCGGCGGGTTGAACCTTCTTCTTTTTCTTGTCCAGCTTGGCTTGCTTCTTCTGCTGCAGCTTGCGCATCTCCGCTATTTCTTTATCGCGGTTAGTGGGCAGAGGCGCTTGCGCTGCCGGCGGAGCGGCGACTTTGGCGGCGGCAGCACGGGCATCCGGCTTGGTGTCGAGAGCGGTGCTGGTGGTTTGCGTCGCGGTGACCTCGGTAGTGCCGGTACCGCCGGACGCGCCATTAGCTGCAACCTCAGTATTGGCAACCGCGGGAACACTGTAGGGAATGGTTTTCTTGGGATCGGACATGGTCGGCGCACCGGCTTTGGCGGAGTGGCTCAAATCGGGAGCGCTGCTCATGAGTCCCATAGACTTGTGGATAAGACTGGCGCGCTTATAATTTTCCTGCTCCCATTTGGCGCGCGCGAGAGCGGCCGGATCGACAGCCGGCACTGCCAGCTCCATTTCCTGAAGGCGCTTGGCGGCATCTTTGGCGCGCGCGCTGAGTGGATAATCGCGAACGATTCGGGCGAACATTTCGCCGGTCTGCCTACGGAAGCGCGGACCCATTTTGGAATAGGAATCGCCTGCTTGGTAAAGGGCTTCGCCCGCGTTGCTATATAGAGGATATTGATCGACCAAAGCGTTGAGGCGATTTGCCGCGGCAGGATTCATCTGGCGCTGGTGATAGAACGAGCCCACGGCGAATTCCTCAGCAGCGAGGCTCTCCTGAATATCGCGCAGTTTCTGGGTGGCTTGAGGTACGAACTTACTGTTGGGATATTGCGTGATCAGATCTTTACATTCGTTCTCGGCGCGAAGGGTTTGGATGATGTCGCGATCGCTTTTGTCCATCTGTTTATAGTGGATGTCGCAAACGCGATTTTGCGCCTCGGCGGACTCTTCCATGTTTGGATAGAATAGCTGGAAATCCTTGTATTCGGCTTCGGCCTGGGCCAAGCCGTTTGAACCGCCTTCGCGGAACCAGCTGTCGGCAATGGCAAGCTTGGCTTTCGCCAGAAACTCGCTCGACTCATAGGTGTTCATGAGAGTCTGGAGCGAGATCCGCGCGACTTCGTAACGGCCGTGTTCGATGTCCTTCATGGCGGAATCGAACAGCACCTTATCGGGCTGCTGAGTATTCTTGGTGATGGGAGTTTCGTACTTCTTACGAACGCAAGAAGACAGAAGCCCGAGCGACAGCGCCAGCAACAGAGCGCGCTTCGGCATGAATTTGAAAGAAACCATATTAAGAGCTAAACCTTAACAGAAAACGCCTCGTCGGCGGTATGCAGCATATCGCGAACGGCTTGGGCCGGATCGGGGGTATGAAAGACCGACGACCCGGCCACCACCCAATCTACGCCCGCTTTAGCCACTTCCGCAATATTCTCCGGTCCTACCCCGCCATCGATTTCGATGGCAAACTCTAGTTTGCGCTCCTTGCGCATACGAACCAGCTCGCGAACTTTGTTCAGCGAATTGGGAATGAACTTTTGGCCGCCATGACCCGGATTGACGCTCATTACGAGGACGTAATCGACGATATCGAGAACATTCTCAAGCAGCCAGGTGGAGGTGGCCGGATTGATGACGACGCCCGCCTGGGCGCCATGATCCTGAATCATGTGCAGCGTTCGATCGAGATTCCGGCAGACTTCATAGTGGACGCTGACGCAATCCGCCCCGGCTTTGATGAAGACGGGCGCATAAGTGTCGGGATCTTCGATCATAAGATGGTGATCCAGTTTGACGCGCGTGGCGTCGCGGAGGGATGCAGTAATCGGCGTGCCCATGGTGAAATTCGGCACAAAATGGCCATCCATGATGTTGACATGGAGCATTCCGATTCCGGCCGCTTCGACACGCCGGACATCTTCGCCCAAGCGCATAAAATTCGCAGCAAAGATGGATGGAAGAATTTGAAGCACGGGAGCCTGAAAAAAGCGCTTTGAAAGCCGTAGCTTCCAGGACTCTTCGAATGGTAGCACGGACGGCGAGGCGGGAGGACGCGCCAGGGAGATGAGGCGAAGGGATGGCGTATTTTGCGAAACGGAATAGGGCGGCCCGATGACGGGATTGCGGAATGAAGCCTATGAAACCCGGTTTGCGGAAGAAGCCAAGCGTGAAAGGCGAAGAGAAGGCGCATTTTGCGAAACGGAATCCCTATGCCGGTGACCAGCACCCGTGTGCATGAGGCTGCCCGCGCGGAACGAAGCCACGGGAAGCTCGCCAACGGAACGAAGTCATTTGACCGGGCTTTCTTCGAAAGGAGCTGGATTACCGAACGAAGCCAATCGATCAGGAGACGATGAGCCGCGCAATTGAAAAAACGAAGCCATCACGGGCGAGTTGAAATTGAAAAAACAAAGCCATGATTCGCGATTCCCCTTTGCCGTCTGAACCAGCGGTGGTTGCGCCTGCGATCAAAAGTAGCGCGGAGAGGCGATTCCGGGGATAGCAGTCGGCGGTAAGTTGCTGGAGGGATGGAAGAAAAAAAGTTGGAAGTCGAAGGGTGGGGATGAGAATGGGGGTCGGGCGGACGTTGGCCGGTCAATTAAGTTGCGTCCGCTTGGTAAACCCAGGGATTAACTTTGTGGCGATCCCTCAGAGAAAAGAGCAAAAAACTGGGCGACAAGCCCGGCTTTTTTGCTCTTTTTTGACCGGCCTGTCGGCGGAAAGGTAGCGCCCACATTCCGTTACGAAGTGAAGATCAAGAGCGGGGTGCTCGATTATGCTTTCTGAGCTTCAAGATGTTGCGCGGAGTCTAAAAGAATATCGACTGACTCCCGAAGCGCTTCATCCTTGGGTGAAGCCGCTTGGCAGGGGAGCGTTGATTATTGCCAGTGTTGACGATTCTCACTCGGTAAGGAAAGTCGAACTGCTGGACTCGGTTGACGGTCTTGGAATTGAAGATACAACGAGACAATCAAAACTCCTTTCCCGCAACGAAGGTCATTAGCCCGCTAATTGAGATTCTTGCGGAGAGCGAAGACCGCACCAGGCTTAAGAACAAGAAGATCACAGACGCACAACGGGCAGCTTTGTTGGATGCAGCCTTGCATCACTCAGACCTGGTATCGACAAGCCGCACGAAAACGGAAAAGCGACTTACTCAGATGCTCAGGTTTGGAAGAGAGATAAGAGCAACCTTTGAGCCCTTCGCGGCGGAGTCAGTCTCGGTTGCGGCGCTTTTTTCAACGATTACGAAGTGCGAGTTAGACGCAGGCCTATTCTTGACCGAACTGGCAGAGCAGACTATTGAGGCTGTACGGCGCGGAGAGGCACAGCAGAGAGGGCAGCAGGGTAGATGCTGGAGAAGTAATCGGGCGAGGCGGAGGCGGAGTGGCGTGATGATGGAAGCCGCGCCAGCCTCTGCCTTCGTAGTGGCCGAGTCCGAGTTCCTGCTTTAATTCTTGGTAGTCGCGTTCGATGATCCAGCGCTGTTTGGCGATCGCCACCAGATCTCTGGTTTTGGCGGGCAGGGTCGAAAGCCAGTACTTGGCCGGTTCTGCTTCCCCTTTCGGCCATTCGATCAGCAACCATTTCGCTGCGTGTGGTTCCGCCTGCCAGTAGTCGCGGTGCGGCAGACGAACGCGCAGCGCGGCAAAACGAGAGCGGAGTTTCTGTCGCGTTCCCTGTCGCCAGTTCACGGTCTTCCAGGCTGCTGGCGGTAAGCCTAGTGCCAGTTCCCTGACAGCGAGCGGTTGGTGATCCTGGTCGCGGCGCAGCAACTTGGGAGGGCGGTCTGTCTTTTTGCGCGGCAAAGGTGGTAACGGTTCCATACCCGGCGCCCACACCGAAAGCGTAGACTGCACGCCCACTGCATACTCTACGCCGAGTTGGCTGAGGCAGGCCCGAAACTTTCCAGCCACTCCATCGCGCTGAAGCGTGACAGCTTCGCTGCCATACCCGGCATCGGCCGCCACCCCGCCCATCGGGAACTTCGGCCCTTATTTTCATAAAGAAGCGCGCATTATCGAGGTCAGGGCTTTGTGCTGAACGCGACCGTGGTTCCCGCCCGTCCGCTAGGATTTTTGACGCTGTGGCCGAATGGCGAAACGCAGCCCGAGGCGTCAACGCTGAATGCCGGTGATAGCGCCGTCACTTCCAACCTGGCGATTGTTCCGACGGCCAACGGCTCGATCAACGCCTTCGCATCGAGTTCGACTCAACTGATCCTCGACATCTCCGGATTCTTCGCGCCCTAGGAGAGGGTATCGCAAAAGCAATACTGCTCCCGCCGCAGCGGCCGCATTTATTCCCCCTCTCTATATATATTTGTAGGCGGGAATAACCCCGTCGCCGACTTGCGAGTGTGATTTGGTAATGCATCCACTAAATTCTCTGCTGAATAGTCAAGGATTCGTGATCCTAGATGGCGGCCTCGCGACTGAACTCGAAGCGCGTGGCGAAAACCTGAACGACCCGTTATGGTCTGCCCGCGTTCTGCTCGAAGCGCCCGAAAAGATAGAACAGCTTCACTATGACTATTTCGCCGCTGGGGCTGATGTCGCCACCACCGCCAGCTACCAGGCCACCATCCCCGGCTTGATGGCTCACGGCTTATCGGCGCCCGAGGCCGAAGCAGTAATCCGCAAAAGCGTTGATCTCGCTCTCGCCGCGCGCGACCGCATCGGACGTCCGGGGGGTTTGGTAGCAGCTTCCATTGGTCCCTACGGCGCCTACCTGCATGACGGTTCCGAATATCGTGGCGACTACAACATGACCGCCGTCGAACTGAAAGCCTTTCACCATGACCGCCTTTCAATTCTTGCCACTTCAGGCGCGGACCTGATTGCTTGCGAAAGCTTCCCCAGCCTGCTCGAAGCCGAAGTAATGCTCGACCTTCTTTCCGAGTTCCCGAACGCTCGCGCCTGGATGAGCTTCACTTGCCGAGACGGCAGGCACATTTCGGATGGCACTTTATTCTCTGACGCCGTTGCCGTTATTTCCAAATCCCCAGCCGTGCTCGCTGTCGGTGTCAATTGCACCGCGCCCCATTACATCAGCGACCTCCTTTGCGGCGCCAAGTCCACGAAGCCTCTTCTTGCCTATCCGAACAGTGGCGAATGCTACAACGCATCCAGTGCCAGTTGGAGCGAAAATAGTGAAGAGGATGTCATTGCGCGTTCAACCTCAGAATGGTATTCTCTCGGCGCGCGGCTGCTTGGCGGTTGCTGCCGCACCACTGCCGCCACCATCGCTGCCATCCGCCGTGCTTTGTTATCCTCGGAAGTTATAGGAGCGCAAAGGACGCGGATGCGCGCCGCCAAAGAAGAGATGGATTCCGCAGACCTTCGCGGCGTGCTCGGCACCGCGGCCGTCTTGAGCGAGTTCGATAGAAATTGAGGTTTTCCGATGTCTGGACATAGTAAATGGGCTACCATCAAGCACAAGAAGGCGGCCACGGACGCAAAGCGTGGAAAAGTTTTTACCCGTCTTATCAAAGAGATCATGATTGCGGCGCGCGGGGGGGGCGGCGACGTCGATTCCAACGCGCGATTACGCACCGCAGTAGTGGCTGCCAAGGCAGTCAGTATGCCCGCCGACAACATTAAACGCGCTATTATGCGCGGGACCGGCGAACTCGAAGGCGGCCAGATCGACGAAATCCTGTACGAAGGTTACGGTCCCGGCGGCGCTGCCGTGCTGGTCAACGTCGCCACCGATAACCGTAACCGGACCGTCAGCGAAATTCGTCATACCTTTTCGAAGCTCGGCGGAAACCTCGGCGAGCAGGGAAGTGTCGCTTGGATGTTTGAACGCAAAAGCCAAATCATCGTCAACGGCGAAAAGGCAACCGAAGACCAATTAATGGCCATCGTCCTCGATGCAGGCGGCGACGATATTCGCGATCACGATGGCACCTGGGAGATTCTGTCGACCCCCGAGGCTCACGAAGCGGTTTTGAAGGCGCTGGAAAAGGCCAAAATTCCCAACGAATCGGCTGAAATTTCCATGATTCCCAAAAACACCGTTAAGCTCGAAGGCAAAAATGCGCAGAACATGCTCAAGCTCTATGACGCCTTGGAAGAGCATGACGACGTCCAGAATGTCTATGGCAACTATGAAATAGACGAGGCAGAAGTAGCAGCTCTCGCCTAGCCGGTTGACATGCGAATCGTCGGTATAGACTGCGGGACGGAGCGGACTGGCTTTGGCGTTATCGATACCGATGGCCGATCGCATTTGTTCGTAACCGCTGGCGTAATCCGCACGAAAACCATTGACCCTTTGCATACCAGGCTCAAAGAAATCGCGAAAGAACTGCGGGATGTTCTCGCGACGTTCTTGCCCGAAGAAGTTGCCGTCGAGGAAGTATTTCACGCCGTCAATGCCAAATCGGCATTGAAGCTGGCGCATGTTCGCGGCGTCGCGCTGCTGCAGGCCGCTGAAGCCAACCTGCCGGTGAGCGAGTATTCGGCTTTGGAAGTCAAAATGAGCGTGGTTGGCTATGGCCGCGCGGAAAAGCAGCAAGTCCAAATGATGGTCCGTTCGCTGCTCAGAATGACCGACGAGTTCGCGTCGTTCGACGTGTCCGACGCCCTCGCCGTCGCCATCTGCCATGGTACTCGCGGAGCATTGCGATGAAGTCTCTTGGCCTCGCCTTGTGTACGCTTATCGTGGCAGCGGCTGAGCCGAAGATCTCTTTCACCAAGAGCTTTCCCGGCAGTGTTCCAGCCGTACTGCTCGGTCGAGATCTCGAAGGATGGCGCGTTGGTCTACAAGGAATCGCCTACCGATGACCAACCGCTCAAAACCCAGCTGCAGGAAGCCGATGTGACCACCATGTTCGGCATGGCGGAAAAGCTTGGCTACTTCAAAACCCCAATAGAATCCGGCCTGAAGGTTGCCAATACCGGCAAGAAAACGTTCCGCTATGAGAATGCCGACGGCGCTGCTTCCGAGACGGTCTTCAACTACTCTCTGGTCCCGGATGCTCAACAGCTGCTGGATAAGTTCGAAAATATCGCCGCCACCGAACGCTCTTATATGGCGCTCGACAGCGCTGTCCACTTCGACAAATTAGGCGTGAACGACGCGCTGGCCGAAATAGAATCGCTGTGGCTGAACAAACAGCTGGCCGCGCCCGCGCAGTTCATTCCGCTCCTGACCCGCATCTCGTCCCACGAAGCTTTTATGCACCTCGTTCGCGACCGGGCGGCGAAGCTCAAAGAGGAATTCCAAGCTCCCGTTACTGCCGATGCCAGCGGGAAGAAAGACAAATAATCATGAACGCCCAGCCCTTTAAGAGAGTGGTCTGGATTGTTCTAGATAGCGTCGGCATTGGCGCTATGCCGGACGCCGCAAAGTACGGCGATGAGGGCAGCGACACATTGGGCAACATCGTCAAGCGCCGCAAATTGGAACTGCCCAACCTGTGCCGGATCGGCTTGGCGAACATAAAATGCATGGCGGGATTGCGGCGCGCGGAGCATCCCGCGGGTGCTTTTGGAAAGTGCCGGCTCGCCTCTCCCGGCAAGGACACCACGACGGGCCATTGGGAAATGGCTGGAATAGTCCTGGAAAAGCCGTTTCCTATCTATCCAAATGGTTTTCCGCCTGAAATTATAGATCAATTCGAAGCGAAATTCGGCCCGGTTTTAGGCAACAAGGCCGCTTCCGGCACCGAGATCGTCGAGGAACTCGGCGAAGAGCATATGCGGACGCGGCAGCCGATTGTTTACACTTCCGCCGACAGCGTCTTTCAAATTGCCGCGCATGTGGATGTGATTCCGCTTGAAGAGCTGTACCGTATGTGCGAGTTTGCCCGCCAAATCCTGAATGGGCAGAACGAAGTTGGCCGCGTCATTGCCAGACCTTTTGAAGGCGCGCCAGGGCATTTCAAACGCACCGCCGACCGGCACGATTACGCGGTACCCCCGCCCGCGGGAATGCTGCTCGATCAACTGACGGCAGCGCAAGTTCCCGTCTACGCCATCGGCAAAATCTCCGATATCTTTCTCGGCCGCGGCATCTCGCATTCGGTGAAAACAAAGAACAACGAGGACGGAATGAACAAGATCGTCGAAGCCATGGCGGAGCAAAGCGGTGGTTTGATTTTCATCAACCTGGTCGATTTCGACCAACAATTTGGTCATCGCAATGACGTTGACGGTTACGGCAGAGCGTTGGAGGCCGTTGATCGTTGGTTGCCCAATTTGGAATTGCAGGAAGGCGACATGTTGGTGATCACCGCCGATCATGGCTGCGACCCCACCACCCCCTCAACCGACCATTCGCGTGAATATACTCCGCTGCTGGTGTACGGGAGCGAAGTGAAGGCTGGATGCAACTTAGGCACGCGCGCCAGCCTGGCGGACATTGGCCAGACGGTAGCCGAAAATTTCGGCACCTCAATCAAAACCGGCAGCAGTTTCCTGCACGACATTCAGAAAGGATAGTTAGAGACTTTGTCTATTAGACGGCGCATCATGGCGGGCAATTGGAAGATGTACAAAACCCCGCAGGAAACGGCCAGCTTTCTTGAGCGTTTCAAGCCATTAGTGAATGGCATACACCGCTGCGATGTGGTGATCTTTCCTGCCGCTATCGATATCCCTGCTGCCGTTAGTGCGGCTGCGGGAAGCAACGTGCAGGTAGGCGGCCAAAATATCTACTGGGTTAAAGAAGGCGCGTTTACCGGCGAGATTTCCGGCGAAATGTTGCAATCCGCGGGCGCGGCCTGGGTGCTGATTGGCCATAGCGAGCGGCGCCATAGCGTTTCGTGCGAGAGCGATGCCGACGTTCTGAAGAAGACCCAAGCTGCGTTGGCAGCAGGCTTAAAACCAATTATTTGCGTTGGTGAAAAACTTGAAGAACACAAAGCGCATAAGACGAATGAAGTGCTGGTCCGGCAGTTTGCGGGCGGGGTAGCCGGCCTCACTGAAGAGCAGTTCGCCAAGGTAGTTGTTGCCTATGAGCCCGTCTGGGCTATTGGGACCGGTCTGGCCGCAACTGCCGAAATTGCATCTGCAGCCCACAAGCTGATTCGGGACGAAGCCGCCAAACGGTTCGGCGACGAGGCTGCCCAACAGTTGCGAATTTTGTATGGCGGCAGCGTGAAACCCGACAATATCGAAGGCCTAATGCGCGAAGAACAGATTGACGGCACGCTGGTGGGCGGCGCCAGCCTCGATCCCGAATCGTTTTTCAAGATTGTGAGGGCGGCTTAGGCTCTTTACCGGGCAGGCCGAACGGATTCTCGTGTACGCGTTCGCGAATGCCCGCTTTCAAAGTTTTCGCAAGCGAAATGCTGGAAGCGCCGAACTTATCGCGAATGTGATCGACCGAGCGGAACGCATTGCGCAAACGGTTGGTCTTCGGCTCGTCCAGAAGACTCATCTGGCCTTCGACTGGTTGTAGGCCGCCGGCGTGGACGCCCAATAGGCGGATGGGCGTTTTGCCATCCCAGGCTTTCCGGAAAAGCTCAATGACTGCTCCGGCTACTTCGCGATCAAGCTGGGTGGCATGGTCGAGCGTGAGGGCGCGGGTGATGGTTGAAAAGTCTTGGTAGCGGAGTTTGAGCGACACGGTTCGCGAGTATAGTTGCTGCTCGCGCAGGCGCTTCGATACCATTTCGGACAGTTTCAATAGCACTGTTTCCAGGTGAGCGCCATCGGCGGTGTCTTCGTTGAACGTGTGCTCGTGGCTGATGGATTTAGGGTCTTCGTCAGCGCCAATCTCGCTGTCGAACCAACCTCCTGAATCGAGGCCTTGCGACTTTCCGGCGAGCGCCAGCCCCCAGCGTCCAAACCGTGAGACGAGAAAGTTTTCTTCTAAGGCGGCCAAGTCGCCAACGCGACGGATGCCAATTTTGTGCAATTGCTCTTCGGTCTTTTTGCCCACTCCTGGAATTTTTCGGACGTCTAAAGGAGCCAAAAATCGAGCTTCCTGACCGGGAAGGATATACAAAACTCCGTTGGGTTTCGCCTGATCGGATGAGACCTTTGCGACAAGCCGTGATGAAGCTAATCCCAAAGAGCAGCGCAGGGATGTCGCCTGGCGAATGGCTTCGTGCAGTGTGTGGGCTGCCTTGAGGGGAGGGCCATGCAGACGCCCCGTGCCGGTTAGATCGAGATAGGCTTCATCGATAGACGCCATCTCGACCTTAGGCGAGAACTGAGTCAAAACGGTGTAAACCTTCTTTGAATAGTCACGATAACGATCGGGATGGCCGTCGACAAAGACGGCTTGCGGGCAAAGGCGTGCAGCTGTGCGCAAGGGCATGGCGGAATGAACGCCGAACTTGCGTGCCGCGTAAGACGCTGCCGCCACGACGCCGCGTTGGTCTGCTTTTCCTCCCACAACCACGGGTTTGCCTTTCAGCGATGGATCGAACAGTTCTTCGACCGAGACGAAGAAAGCGTCCATGTCCAAGTGGCAGATCAAGGGCTGCATGGAGAGTTTAAGACTTCAGTGTGGCACCTATGACGCGCGGCCAACCGGCTAAATCTGAGATTACTTCGAAATCACTCCATTGCGGCGTAAGCATTTCGCGGACACCCTCAAGCGAACGATAGCCGAGTTCCATGAACAATCTGCCTCCCGGTTTCAGCGCAATGGCTGCTTCGGCAATCAGACGGCGGTAGATCTCAAAACCGGAGCCACCGGCAAACAGCGCAACGTGCGGTTCCCAATCACGCACTTCAGTCTGCATGTTAGCCGAATCCGCTCCCGGCACGTAAGGCGGGTTGGAAATGAGCAAGTCAATACTCGATGCTGCCGTGGCTGCAAGAAGGTCGGCAGCGAAGAACTGAACGTCTGCATTGAGAGTTCGTGCGTTCCGTTGAGCGACGGTCAAGGCCGCTGGAGAAATATCAGATGCCAGGATGGATCGGCCTAATTCAAGAGCCAGTGAAATGGCGATTGCCCCCGACCCCGTGCCGACATCTAAAATTCGCGAGGGGCTATGCTGCCGAAGCCAACTGAGCCCCGCTTCCACCAGGTGTTCCGTCTCCGGGCGGGGAATCAGGACATCGGCATTTACGTAGAAATCGCGTCCAAAAAATTCCTGGCGGTGAGTGATGTACTGCGTCGGCTTACCCTGTAAACGTTCGTTCAAGTAGCGGCCGTAATGGATCCAGGTGTTTTCAGTGAGTTCGTCAGTTCCGTGTGCATAGAGGTACGCGCGATCTTCGCGCAGGGCATGGCACAGCAAGACTTCAGCTGTCAGTCGAGGAACGCCGACAGCATTTTTCTCAAGGATCCCGGTACCCTGCTGAAGAGCAGTCTGGAGATTCACCGAAGGCTTCTTCAGCTACGCCGCTTCACCCTGGTCGCGCAACTTTTCCGATTGGTAGTAGTTGGTGAGCGCGTCAACAACCGGTTGCAGGCGGCCTTCCATGGTGAGATCGAGTTGATGAATGGTCAAGCCGATACGGTGATCGGTGAGGCGGTTTTGAGGGAAGTTGTATGTACGGATCTTCTCGCTGCGGTCACCGGTGCCAACCATGCTTTTGCGCTCGGCGCCCATAGCGGCCTGCTGCTTTTCGAGCTCCATCTGGTAAAGCCGTGAACGCAGAACCTGCATCGCCTTTGAGCGGTTTTTGATCTGCGATTTCTCGTCCTGGCAAGAAACGACCGTATTGGTAGGAAGATGCGTTATGCGAACGGCCGAGTAGGTGGTGTTTACCGACTGGCCACCCGGTCCGGACGAACAGAATGTGTCTATGCGGAGATCTTTGGCTTCAATCTGTACGTCAACTTCGTCCGCTTCAGGCATGACAACGACGGTGATCGTCGAAGTGTGAACACGGCCTTGGGTCTCAGTGGAAGGAACGCGCTGTACGCGATGCACCCCACTTTCATATTTCAAGCGGCTGTAAACTTTTTTACCGCTGATTAGCGCAATGACTTCGCTCAAGCCGCCCACGGAGGACTCGCTCAGGGAAGTGACTTCCACCTTCCAGCCCTGTTCTTCGGCGTAGCGGGTATACATACGGAACACTTCGTAGGCGAACAAAGATGCCTCATCGCCGCCCGCGCCTTTGCGGACTTCGAGGACAATGTCCTTCTCGTCATTCGGATCTTTGGGCAGCAGCAGAATTCGAATGTCGCTCTCCAACTGAATCAACTCTGGTTCTAAGCGCGTTACTTCCAGTTCCGCCATCTGTTGGAGATCCGGATCTGGTTCGCTCAGCATTTGACGTGCCTCGCGGAGTTCCCGGTCGGCCTTTTTCCAACTCCGGTATTTGTCGACGACCTCTTCGAGCTCGGAACGCGCCTTAGAGACCTTGCGGTATTGATCGGAATCGTTGATGACAGCAGGGTCTGTCATCTTGGCGGTAAGTTCGTTATAGCGCGCTTCCGATTGGTCGAGACGCTCTTTATATTGCATGGTGATTAGGCGATGACTAATTCGCCGCCTTGTGCCTTTTCGAGTTCCATGGCCCTTTCGAGAGCGTAAATGGCAACTTCTACCTGTGAGTTGGAAGGTGGTTGAGTGGTGACGCGCTGCAGCCAGAGACCGGGGCGAGTGAGGAGAGCCATGAGGCCGCTGCGGCGTTTGGCAGCAAAGCGAATAATCTCGTAACTGATGCCAACAATGAACGGAAGCAGGGCAATGCGCGCGGCGAATTTTAGCCAGAAGTTATCGATAGGCAGAAACGCATAGCAGATCATAGCGATGATCAAAACCACCATCAGGAAGCTGGTACCGCAGCGCGGATGCCAGGTAACAAAGCTCTGGGAGTTATCGACTGACACCGGTTTGCCCGATTCAAAATTGAAAACCACTTTGTGTTCAGCGCCATGATATTCAAACACGCGGTGCATGTCGCGCAAGCGCGAGAGCAGATACATGAAGGCGAGGAAAATGGCAATTCGCAAAGTTCCGTCAACCATGTTGATGGCGAAGCGGCCGCCGATGACATCGAAATGCCGGCCTAACTGCGTGGCGATGAATAATGGCACAAACTTATACAGCCCGATCATGAAGGCGAACGAGAGGACTAGCTGCAATACCATGCCGAGCGATCCGCTTTCCTTGGCGGCTTCAGTCTTCTTGCCTGTCAGGTCTTCCATGGCGGCGTCGGCTGAGAATTTAAGAGCGCGCATTCCCAGCCACATGGCGTGTCCCAGAGTTCCGAGGCCACGGATAAGGGGAAGCTTGAAAATCGGATGTTGGTCGGAGAGGCGGGGCAATGGGCTCTCTTGCGTAATGATCTGACCGTTCGACTTACGAACCGCCACGCAATAGCTGTGTGGCGAACGCATCATAACGCCTTCCATGACTGCCTGGCCGCCGACTAACGTGGTTTCTTCGCCATTCTCAAGTACAGGAAGAAGCTGTATGTGCGTGAAAAGGCGCACGAAAGCTCGAAAATTCAAGGGGAACTCCAGACCTTATTATAGCTGGGGGCGTTCTCTCTGGAGGGAAGCGGCTTTCAAATGATCGTTGGAAACAGCACTTTTCGCGATTTAGGACTGACTAACATCGATCACAAGAATCCGGCTAGCCAAGTCGTTGCTGAGACGAATGGGGTCCTTGCCCTTGGCTAGCCGAATGAAAACGGATGCTGCCGACCGTTTTGGTTCTATCGATATAAGTACGCCGGGGACTAAACCAAGGCGTTCAAGTTCGCGGAGATCGGCGGCATTGCGGTCGGAAACGCTGCTTATGACAGCAGGTATTTGGGCGGGCCATTGCAACAGGGACGCCTCAGCCCGTTGGATAACGGCCCCGTATTTCTGAGGAATGAGATGGCCGTGCGGGTCGAGTTCCGGATCGCCAAGTATCGCCGCTACACGATCTTCAAACCGCTCGGAGATGAAGTGTTCAAGCCGTTCCGCCTCGTCATGAACTTCATCCCAAGAATACTTCAGCACGTCGTGCAGAAACAATTCGAGCAGACGATGATGCCTGACCAGTTCCCACGCTCTGCGTTTGCCTGCCGCCGTGAGCCGAACACCTCTGTGTTTTTCATAAAGAACCAGGGCGGGACGCTGTAACGCCAGTTTTTGGAGCATGCCCGTTACCGAGGGCGTGCGCACAGCCAACCTTTCCGCCAAGGCGTTGGTTGTTACCTGGGAATCCTCCGCACCGCCCAGTTCGAGAATGGCTTTGAGATAGTCGTCTACGGACTCCGAAGTAGCCACCGGACTGGGATGAGCGGTCACCAACCCCAAGTGTAAGCCCGTTCGCCGGACAATATTAAATTTTCCACCGCCTTTCCAGGCGGCCCGGTTGTTAATATTAGGTATGCCTAATTTAAGACTGCCGGGAGCGCGCCGTTTTCTTTTGAGCTGCCTTGCGTCCTGCGCCATTTTTAGCTGGAGCCTCTTGGCGCAAGGAGAAACCACTACCGCTATCATCGGGACAGTCTTCGATCCCGCCGGAAGCGCCATACCGGGCGCCGCCGTGACCGTGAGCAGCACTGAGAGCGGCGCGAAACGCAGCGCAAAAACCGACGAGGCCGGGCGCTTCCATTTTCCGCAATTGAGGCCCGGAACCTACGCGGTGAGGGTTGAGGCAGACGGGTTCCAACCACAGGAAAACGGGTCCGTTCTCTCCGGGCTGGGGCAGCAGCAGACAGTGAACTTCACTCTGAAACTAACCGCCGCCAAAAGCGAGATCACTGTAACGGATAAACCTCCGCTTATTAATCCCGAGAACCCTAACACGGCCTCGACTCTGAGCGCCCGGCAAATGGAGAACCTGCCGAATCCTGGAGGCGATATGACATATCCGATGCAGTTTGCAGCCGGCGCGCTCATTAATACCGCCGGCAGCGGGAATGACTTTGTGGGGAGCAGCAACGGCTACGGTAACGCGGAATTTAATGGCCTGCCATCGCTGGCGAACGGCTACATTGTCGACGGTCTTGAAACAAACGATCCTCTTACGAATCTGAACAGCGGACTTTCAACGAATCTTGTCTTGGGCCTCAACTCCATTTCGGAAGTCACCGTAAACACGGTCTCATACAGCGTTGATTTGGGACGTTATGGAGCATCGCAGGTCAACTACATCACGAAGTCCGGTACAAACCAGTTTCACGGGAATTTATACGAGCTTTGGAACGGATCGAGATTCAACGCCGCTGATTTTTTCACGAACTCCACGCCCGGCAACCACAAGCCGCGTTCAACGGTGAATCATTTCGGCGGGAGCCTGGGAGGGCCGATCAAGCGCAACAAGCTATTCTTCTTTTTCGACAGCGAATGGGTGCGAATCGCCTTGCCGATTGTTTCCACTACGACGGTCCCAACACCTGCCTTCCAAACGTACGTTCTGCAACAGTTACCACTAGGCGGCAAGGATGCTGTAACCGGTTCCACGTATGCACCAGCGCCGCAAATGGCGCCGTTCTATCGAAAAATGTTCGATTTGTATACCAACACGGAGGGAACGCCGCTGCCCGTTCTAGGCTGTCCGTTCAATACGGGCGGAAGCCGCGCAGTTGGTTTCCCACCCAACGGAAACGGTTGCGCCAACCGGCGGACCATCTCGCATTCCAGCGACGATCACGAACAGGTGCAGACGGGTCGCGCCGATTACAACATCAACGAGAAAAACACAACCTGGTATCGCTTCCAATACGACGGCGGCCTGCAGGCTGCCTACACCGATCCAATCAATCCCGTCTTCAACGCCATTTCACCCCAGCCGTTGTATTCATTTGCATCCGGCTATACGCACGTTTTTTCCGCGAATCTGGTTAACTATTTCAATCCGGCTTTCTCCTGGTACGAGAGTCTGTTTGGGCCCAGCAACTTGCAGCAGACCCTTTCGGCATTCCCAATTGTGCTGCAAGGAATTGGCGCAAACGCGCCATTCACTACGGTTGGCGGCCTTGATAACACCTGGGTACAGGGCCGGCGTGCGTCCCGGTTCTTCATCAACGATAATCTGGCGTGGACGATTGGTGCTCACGACCTTCGCATTGGAACTAACACCCGCATTTTCCGGCTGAACGACTACGACTTTGGAGAAGGCACGGTTCCGCTGGTCACCTATACAACTCTTCCCCAATTCATATATGGAGTCGCATCCACCGCCTCAGAGACTTTCCCACTGGCGAACTCTCAACCCTACAACTTTCTGAATGTGGATCTCTACGCGCAGGATACCTGGAAGGTAACTTCTGAGTTGACTTGGACGTTTGGCGTGCGCACGACCCACAACGCGAATCCTTTGAATCCGCATGGGGAGGTAGCACGGCTTGCGGGCTCCTTCGCTTCCATTTCTCATGATGTCAACCAGGCGCTTAATGCGACTATACAAACGGGCCTCGGAAATATTTTCGCGTCCGCGCCACTCGTGCTGATTCAGCCTAGAACCGCCGTCGCCTGGCAACCGGGTCCAAAGACTGTCGTGAGGACGGGGTTCGGCTTGTTCAGTGACTTACTGCCGGCTAGCGTGGCCGATCTCGTTGGAGCGAACCCTCCTTATTCCGAGACTTTCAAGGGCGGCCTTCTCGGAACCGCAGGAGGTACGACGATTGCGCCTGGAGTACCGGGCAGCGCTATAGAGGCGGTTAGCCAGGCAAACCAGATCTTCAGATCGGGCTTTGCGGCAGACCAACTATCCTGTGCATCGCTGCTTGCGAATCCCAATACCTGTTTACAACCGGTCGCGATAACTGCCGTTCCGGACGGCAAATTACACGCACCCTACTTCATGCAGTGGAGCTTTGGGGTTGAACGGCAACTCGGTAACGCGATTCATCTGCGCGCTCAGTATGTGGGTACGCGCGCCGTAAACCAGCCCTACACTACGCAGGTAAACGGCTATCAAACCGTCTGTCAGAGTTGCTTTGCCCCATTTCCGTATGGCGCGCCCACCGATCCCCGGTTCGGCGCGGTCACGCAACTTAATAGCGGCGCAAACAGTCACTACAACGGTCTTCAAACAACCGCCGAAAAGAATATTAGCCATGGCCTACAGATCCAGGCGAACTACACTTGGAGCCACTGCGTCGATGAGGTTTCAAACGGAGGGTTTCTGTCGTTTTCCTCAGCCGGAATTCTTTCGCCGCTGCCAGGGGACCTTTCGCGGGACCGCGGCCCATGTGATTACGACGTGCGGCATAACTTCACGGCCAACTATACTTATGAACTGCCAGTCAAAGTCCATGGCCGCCTCGGGACTGCCCTAAATGGATGGCAAATATCGGGGACGGTGTTTTTCCACTCTGGCCTGCCATTTTCAGTTTTGAGTTCGGCCTATTCGGCCAACGGAAATGGAATTGTAAATGGCAGCGGTCCTCAGTTTGCCAGCGTTGTGCCCGGCGTTTCCCTTTATGACCACAATGCTATTGCGGGCGTTACGCAACCAGGCACTGTCCAGTGGCTAAATCCGAATGCGTTCGCGTCCCCGGTCGATCCCAGTACGGGCGCATGTGCCAGTGGAAACTCCATGCAGAGCTGCCAGTTTGGAGACCTGGGACGCAATGCCTTACGCGGCCCCGATTTTCTCTGGAGCGACTTCTATCTTACTAAGTGGTTTACGCTGAACGACCGTTTCAAATTGCGTATTGACGCGCAGTTTTTCAACGTATTCAACCATCCTAATTTCAGCCTGCCTTCGCTGGTGTACGCTGGCATCCCTGAAAACCGGGCGACACAGACAGGTTTCGGCGGCCTTACTTCTGCAACATCGCCTCCAAATGGGCTGCTCGGGGTTGGGCTGGGCGGCGACAGTTCTCCGCGAATGGTTGCGTTCCAGGCAAGGCTGCAGTTCTGAGGTAATGAACGGGGCGCAGCAACGCGAACGTGTTGGCCGCAGGCCCGCGCATTCGGAACTTAGTATTCTGGATTAACTTCGAAGAAAATCGTATTTGGATTCCAGCGAATACACTTCGATTGAGGACAGCTCATGAATCGCCGTAATTTTTTGGGCGCAGCCAGCATTATTTCAGCAAGGCTCGGATACTCGGCTTCAAAGAAGCTCTCGTCGCAGGAGTTGACGTCCGCCCATTGGCGCACGTTCGAATTGATAACCCGCATTGAAGTCCTGAAGCCATCGGGCGCAACACGCATCTGGGTACCCATGGCGCTGCCAGGCGAGCCGCGCTTCCAGAGAACCATTGCCAACTCTTTCAGCTGTGATGGCGGGACAGCCCACCGTTTCGAAAACAGGGCGGAACGCCTTGGGATTGTCGCAGCGGAATTCCCGGCCGGAGTGGAACCTGTTCTTACGGTAAAAAGCCGCGCCGCAACTCGGAATTGGGCGGTCAACCTAGCTGCTCAAGGCAAGGCGCACAAGATGAACTCTTCGGAGTTGAGCGTTTTTCTGCGGCCGACTAAGCTTTTGCCGACGGACGGCATCGTAAAGAAGAGGGCAACCGAAATAACTAAGGGCGCTAGGACAGATGTGGACAGGGCGCGCGCGATCTACGAATGGATAGTTGAGAATACTTATCGAAATCCGAAGACACGGGGCTGCGGCGTTGGAAATATCCGGTTTATGCTCGAGTCAGGCGATTTAGGGGGCAAATGCGCCGATCTCAATGCACTCTATGTAGGGCTGGCGCGCGCGGCCGGCCTTCCAGCGCGGGATGTGTATGGCATCCGTCTCGCACGGTCGGCTATGGGATACAAGAGCCTTGGTACCTCCTCCGATAACGTGACGAAAGCGCAGCACTGCCGGGCGGAGGTTTACCTGAACGACTACGGCTGGGTCCCGGTTGATCCCGCGGATGTGCGAAAAGTCATGCTGGAGGAAACGCCTGGAAACCGTCCACTCGACGACGAGTTGGTGGAAGGGGCTCGTGCCCGGCTGTTCGGGTCCTGGGAGATGAACTGGATGGCATACAACTTCGCGCAAGACATTGCTTTACCGGGATCGAGTGGGCCGCCGATCCACTTCTTGATGTACCCTCAGGCAGAAACATCGGAGGGCCGCTCGACAGCCTCGACCCGGACAGCTTCCGATATGAAATAACGTCAAGAGAGATCGCGCCTGTCAACGGCTGATTAAGGGCTGCCCAATAAGAGCAGATGTGTTCAAGCTGAATTTCGCCGTGAAGCTTACGTTTTGATATCGCTCACGTCATCGGTTCTCCTTTTCTGAAAGAGCCGGCAACGAAGCGGTTCGCGGTAGAATCCAGCAGCATTCTATTGAGATGAAAGCGCGGCCAAAGACCGAGGGGCTACTAGAATCCTCGCTATACGTGGATGATGTGGGCAACTCTGCTCGTTTCTACCAGAGAGTCTTCGGATTTGCCGTTATCAGCGATTTCGGCGAGCGCGGCTGCGCCATGCAAGCCGGCCATCGGCAAGTACTATTGTTATTCAAGAAAGGCGGCTCGCGGACCAAGCTGTCATCGCACGATGGAGACGGCGAGCTTCATCTTGCGTTTGCCGTTGCCGCCACGGAGCTACCGGCCTGGGAGCGATGGCTGGCGGAGAACGGAATCGCGATCGAAGAGAAACGCACTTGGGAGCTTGGCGGACAGAGCGTATATTTTCGAGATCCGGATCGGCATTTGCTCGAACTGGCGACACCGGGAGTGTGGTCGATCTATTGATCGCCGTCAGTCAGCAGACTGCTACCGGGAACCGAATCGATAGAGAGCCCTACTTATACTCAATCGTGCTCTCACCAGCGTACTTATGGTAGTTGCGGAAATCAATTTCATTCTTACTGCAAATGGACGATCCCCGCTGGCACGCAAGATTCTCCGCGTGTACCGGCAGTAAATACATGCTGGCGCCCAACCGCACTGGCTCATAATCTACCGCCATCTGAATCGAATCGTCGGGGAAATCTTTCGGAATGTTATCAGCCTGCATCTCAATCCGCCGGATCTGTGCTGAGTTCTTATCAATCCAAACACTTCCGCTATACGCCGGCATCAGCGCCTGGCTGCCCACAATGATTGTCCAGTCAGAGGCGGGTAACGTCACTTTGAAATCGTAAATGGAAGCCGGCTGATTAGCCAGATGAGTCGATTGGTAAAACTTGAACTGCGCGCGGTTCCCATCGAGCAGGCTCAGCAGGGTCGATGCAAATTCGCCCGTCGATGTCGATCCGCCAATCTCCATCATGCTTTTGCTGGTACGCTTGCCGCCCACTGTGATGTCTTTGTATTCCTCGTGACCGTTATCGTAGAGCACTTTGGCCGTCACGACGTCCGCGGCGGTCCAACCGGCCGATCGCGATTGCTCATACGAACGCGTTGTGATCTGTTCGCAGAGGAAATTCGGCAAGCCCTGATTGAAAGTCTGCGCCCACTCCTTGGTACGGACAATCAGCGCATCGTCTCCTGGTGCAGCCTTTACCGGCGCATCGGCCGTGATCGTGAAGTCGTCCGAGTCTTTTTTCTCAGCTGGCTTGGGGGCCGGTTTGGGCTTAGAAGGCGCTGGAGCAGGCGCTGTCGACGCGGTATCCGTACTATCGTCTGAATCCCTCTGGGTCACGTGACCACGCCGCAAAATCGGCCGGTCAGGTGCGTCGGTCGCCGCGGGTTTATTCAGTTCGGCAGCCGTTGCCGGATCGACCGCTGCCGCTGGACGGTTCGCCGCCGCGTGTTCTTGCGGCAGGTCGGCCGGAGGGTCTTTCAGCAGATCCACTTTCAAGGCAGTCAAATACGATTGATCGTCTTCAGAGCACTCGACGTGCACCTGCGCCCTTTCCACAATTTTGCCGGAGGTGAAGGACCGTTGCGCCCCTACTGAAAAGGGTCTGCGGCGTCACCGTAATGGTGATCGTGCGGCCGTCATTCGTTTTGATAATGAGTTTCTTAGGGTCGTTCGATGCTACCCAACCATCAGCCCGAAAGTCAGGCTCAGTCTTCGCCGGATCGGCCTTAGCGTTTTTCTTTTTGCGATGCGGGATAGAGATGCCGCCGCCCGGACCCTGGCCCGGATAGCGGCTATTCGGGTCGTTTGGATCTTGGCCTGGCGGGTACTGTCCAGGTGGATATTGCCCGGGCGGATACTGTCCTGGAATCTGAGCGCACGCAGGTGCTATGGAAATGGCGGCAAGTAGCGCGGTTCCAAGAATCTTACGCATGTAAACCTGTTAGACGCGGCTCGCTTAGCCGTTGGTTTCGAACGCTACCACTTTAGCAAGACAAGTTCCGAACAGAAACCGGGGCCCATAGCCGCGAGAATACCGTATGTTCCCGGCTCAGGCGGCCTTTTTTTCATGGTTTCCTCCAGGACAAACAGCACCGAAGCCGACGACAGATTCCCCGTCTTACGCAGGCATTGCCAGGAAAGATCTAACGCGCCTTCGGGCAAATCCAGAGCCATTTCGGTGGCCTCAAGCACTTTCGGTCCGCCGGTATGGATGATCCAGCTTTTGATATCGGAGCGTTCGAGGCCATAATCGCCAAGAAACTGATCGGCATCGCGGCCCAAATTTTCGAGCACCACCTTCGGCACTTCGCGCGAGAGCACAATACGGAAACCCTTCTCCGAAATGTCCCAACCCATTACATCTTCGGTGTTCGGATAGAAGGTGGAACGCGTAGCAACGATTTCCGGGCCGGCCGGGCCCTCCGCTTCAGACCCCGAGATAACCACGGCTGCTGCGCCATCGCCAAACAGGCCGGAACTGATCAGGTTTGCCGGCGACAGATCGTCAGCTTGGACGGTAAGCGAACAAAGCTCAACCGAAAGCAGCAGGCACGATTCTTTAGGATAGGCCTTCACATAATCGGCCGCGCGTGCAATGCCCGCTGCTCCCGCCACACAGCCCAAGCCGAAAATCGGGATGCGTTTCATGTGCGGGCTCAGGCCCATTTTATTGATTAGGCGCGCTTCTATCGATGGGCTGCATACGCCCGTAATCGAGACGAAGAAGAACGCGCCAATCGAAGCGGGCGCCGTCCCCGCTTTCGTCATCGCCCCGCAAACTGCCTTCTCGCCCAATTCGAGAGTTGCTTCAATCCAGCGGTTGTTGGCTTCTCCCCACGTGGCCGGTGGGTAATCTTCTATCGGGAGCGCCAGATAACGCCCGTCCACCTGAGTAGCGGCATGCAATTTCTCAAGGACGTTGAAACGGTCCAACCGGCCGCCCCAATGTTTGCGGAAGGCGTCTATTAGTTGTTTTTGAGGATAATAGTGGCGTGGGAGTGCGGTGGCTGCACTAGCGATTCTCATAGGCTTGTCGAAATACTAATGTCTCAGACGGCCCGTGAAGTTGCTAGGATTCGTGGAATGGCCCGGGTGCGCTTGATTCATTGGAGGGCTGCTGAAGCGGTCCGCTATATCGAATTATTAGAGGATGCCGGGTACCAGGTTGAGTACTCAGAAGCCTTCCAACCTGCCCTAATGCGCGCGTGGCGCGATTCGCCGCCCGACGCTTTCGTGTTCGATCTGTCTCGAATGCCTTCGCACTGCCGCGAGATCGCCATCGCCTTGCGCCAATCAAAGGCGACGCGCATCGTACCCATGATCTTCTGCGAAGGCGTCCTCGAAAAGATAGAGAAAACCCGCTCCCTGCTCCCCGACGCTGCATATTGCGAATTTACAAAACTTAAGAGCGTCTTAAAAGCAGCCCTGAAATCAGGTCCTAAACAGGTGGTAGTTCCCGCCGCCATGATGGACCGCTATGCGGGCCGGACCACCGCTCAGAAGTTGGGCGTAAGAGAAGGAAGCCGTGTCCGCTTAATCGATGCGCCGCACGATCACAAGGCTTTGGGGAAACTGCCCGCCGGTGTCGAATTTATCGAAAGCGGCGCAGCCGATGTAACCTTATGCTTCGCGACCGAACCAACCGAACTTCAGGAACGATTATCCGAACTACGCGCCGTAGCCGGACAAACTAAGCTTTGGATCTGCTGGAAAAAAGGAAAGGGAACTGCCGGTGGCGTTTCGGAACGCTTCGTGCGCGAAAGCGGCATCGCCCTCGGCTTAGTCGATTACAAAATCTGCTCGGTCAGCGACATCTGGAGTGGTCTGCTGTTCTCGCGAAAGTCTTAGAAATCCAATCCTCTCCAGATCTCCGCCATTTTCAGAACGAATCCCGCGAGCAGCCCTTCGCCGTGAACTTCCTCGGGATCTTCAAGCACTTCAACTCCGTTCTCCCGATAGATCATCACTTCGCGCTTCTTCGGATTAATTAGCCACCCTAAGCTGACGCCGTTTTGCCGATACTCCGCCATTTTCTGTTGAACGGCCTTGTACCTGTCACTGGGCGACAAAAGCTCAATCACGAAATCGGGCACAACCTTAAGAAATTGCCGCCGCTCTTCAAGAGGAACCTTACGCAACTTCTCATGGCGGACCCAAGCGGCGTCGGGACTCCGTTTTGAGCCATCCGGCAAAATGAAGAGCGCATGCGATTCAAAAGCTTCGCCCTTTCTCTCCCGCTGGGCCCAGGTGTAAAGTTGAGAACCAATCACCAGGTTCCGCTTAGAGGATTCGCCACCAGTGGGCGCCATGATCAGAACGTCTCCGTTCGCGTCTTGTTCAATTTTTCCGTGCGGGTTCTTGCGGCATGCCTGTTCAAACAACTGGTCCGCATCCACGCTGTCGCCCGGCCGAATAACGACGAGAGTGTCAAGGGTTGGCGTGGCCATGACTCTCTTAGAAATCCAGGCCTTTCCAGATCTCCGGCATTTTCAGAACGAATCCCGCGAGCAGCCCTTCGCCGTGAACTTCGTCGGGATCTTCAAGCACTTCAACTCCATTCTCCCGATAGATCATCACTTCGCGTTTTTTAGGATTGATCAGCCATCCTAAACCGACGCCATTTTTCCGATACTCCACCATTTTCTGCTGGGCGTCTTTGTACCGGTCACTAGGCGACAAGACCTCAATCACAAAATCGGGCACGACCTTGGGAAAACGCCGCCGCTCTCCCAGTGGAACCTTACGCAACTTGTCGTATCGCACCCACGAGACGTCCGGACCGCGCTTCGATCCATCGGGCAGGATAAACAGCGCATTCGATTCAAAGACCTGCCCCTCTTTCTTCTGCCTGGCCCATACTTGCAGGTAGTAGACGATATCAGCGCTCTGGCCGGATGATTCGCCACCCATCGGCGGCATAATTATAATGTCTCCGTTCGCGTCTTGTTCAATCTTTCCGTGCGGATTCTTACGGCATGCCTCTTCAAACAGCCGATCTGTATCCACGCTGTCGCCAGGCCGGATAACAACGACAGTGTCAAGAGTTGGCGTGGCCATGACTCCATTCTGGCACTTAACTGAGAACTAGTGCTGTCTGCCGCCACGTATTGGACGTGGCTACTGGTGCGCTCTCACAAGAAGAAGTTCTGCACTGGTTGGCATTACGATTGGCGCCCGGTATCGGTGCTGTCGGAACTCTTCGCTTACTCGAAAAACTAAAATCACCGCAAGCTATCTTTCGCGCTTCTGCCTCGGAACTGGAGGCCACCGGCATTAGTCCCGCACAAGCCAGGAATATTGCATCAGGCTGCTCGTTTGACGACGCGGTCGATCAGCAGCAGAAACTTCTCAGCAGCGGGGCGCAACTCATTTCCATTCACGACGAACGGTACCCGCAGCGCCTGCGCGAAATTTTCGATCCGCCGCTCGTCTTATTCGCCCTCGGGCGCATCGAATTATTAAAAGTTCTTTCCATCGCAATCGTGGGGACCCGCCGGCCCACGCCATACGGTTTGGCGGCTTCGGAACGCCTGAGTGCGGATCTCTCACGGGCCGGTCTCGCCATCGTTAGCGGAATGGCATCGGGTATAGACACCAGCGCCCATCTGGCGGCCTTAAAAGAAGCTGGCGATACGGTGGCAGTCCTGGGCTGCGGCGTCGACGTGATCTATCCCTCTAATAACCGTAAGTTGTACGACGATATCGGCAAAAGAGGCCTGATCGTTTCAGAATTCCCGCTCGGCGCCCCCGCATTCCCACAGAATTTCCCAATACGAAACCGGATCGTCAGCGGCATGTCGTTGGGCGTCGTCATTGTTGAAGGCGCACAGCACAGCGGATCGGCCATTACGGCCAAGCTCGCCATGGACCAGGGCCGCGAGGTTTTTGCAGTTCCCGGGAATATTACTTCGAAAATGAGCTGGGGTCCCAATCTTCTTATAAAGGAGGGGGGCGCGAAGCTGGTTCAGGAATGGAGCGACGTCACGAACGAGCTTCCAGCAGCGGTCAGGCGCGAATTGGTGTCAAGGGCGCAGCAAAAAGTTTTATTAGAGGGCATAGACGAGCCTGCGGATGTCTTTGAGCCGGGCATGGAAGAGCCTTTGAAGGCGCTCGGCAGAAAACTTTTGGGGAGTCTGCAAGTTGATATTCCTCAACAACTTGACTCGCTGCTTGAATCTTTCGAGGGCGCCTCGTCATCTGAGTTGATCAGCGCCCTGTTTGATTTGGAAATGTCCGGCTTGGTCCGGCAACTCCCCGGCAAGAAGTTCGTGAAGGTGTGGTAAAACAGGTAGCGTTCTGATACGGGTTCTCCGGGAAGGCCCGAAACTAATTAGAAACAATTAAGAAGAAGACTTCGAGTTTATGGCTAAATCTCTCGTCATCGTTGAATCTCCAGCGAAGGCGAAAACTATCGGGAAGTACCTGGGTAAGCAGTTCGTCGTCAAGGCCTCTTTGGGGCACGTGAAAGACCTGCCCAAAAAGGACCTGGCTGTGGACGTGGAGCACGATTTCACGCCCAGGTACGAAGTGATCGAAGGCAAAAAGAAGCTCATTGCCGAGCTCAAGCAGGCGGCGAAAGACGTCGATTTCATCTATTTGGCTGCTGACCCCGACCGTGAAGGCGAGGCCATTTGTTGGCATCTGCAGGAAGAACTGGAGCCGAAAAGAGGTGCCACAAAGCCGGCCATTTTCCGCGTGATGTTCAACGAGATCACCGCTAACGCCGTAAAGAAGGCGTTTGACAAGCCGCTCGCCGTCAATATTCACTTGGTGGAGGCCCAGCAGGCCCGTCGTGTGCTCGACCGCCTGGTAGGCTACAAAATTTCCCCGCTTCTCTGGGACAAAGTCCGCCGTGGACTTTCCGCCGGGCGAGTGCAAACCGTTGCCGTGAGGCTCATTGTCGATCGTGAGCGCGAAATTCGCGCCTTCGTTAAGCAAGAGTACTGGACCATCGACGTCGCCTTGAATGCTAAAAAGCCTCCATTGTTAACGGCGCGGCTTAACAAGCAAGGCAAAGAAACTCCGGAGATCGGCAATGAGGCGACCGCAACCGGGATTGTCAACGATCTTGATGGCGCTCAATATGCAGTCAAGTCGGTTGGCACGCGCGAGAAGAAACGCAACGCGGTGGCGCCGTTCATTACATCCACATTGCAGCAGGAATCGTCACGCAAGTTGCGCTTCAGCGTCAAGCGCACCATGATGCTCGCGCAAGGGCTCTACGAAGGCAAGGAAATCGGCAGCGAAGGCTCTGTCGGTTTGATTACCTACATGCGTACCGATTCCACGCGCGTCTCGGACGACGCGCTCACCGAGGTTCGCGAGTTTGTTGCGGAGCGTTACGGCCAGAACTTCGTACCGCCGCAGCCCAACGTTTATAAGACTAAGAAGGACGCTCAGGATGCGCACGAAGCTATTCGTCCTACCTCCGCCATGCGGACTCCTGAGTCTCTTGAAAAGTTCCTAGCCGAAGATGAGCTAAAGGTTTACCGGCTGATCTGGATGCGCTTGGTGGCCTCGCAGATGATGCCCGCGCTGTTCGACCAGACCACCATCGACATCAATGCCACCGGCAAAAGCAAGACGGATTACATGTTCCGGGCCACCGGCAGCGTGATGAAGTTTGAAGGCTTTCTGAAAGTCTACGAAGAAGGCAAAGACCAGAAGGACGAAGAAGACGAAGATCTAAAACACAAGTTGCCCGCCGTGACGGAAGGCGAGGCGTTGCGCTTTAAAGAAATTCTGCCCGAACAGCACTTCACCGAACCGCCGCCCCGCTACAACGAAGCGACGCTGGTGAAAAAGCTCGAGGCCGACGGTGTTGGCAGACCGTCTACTTACGCCTCGATTCTATCTACCATTCAAGACCGCGAGTATGTGAAGAAAGAAGGCGGTAAGTTCGCCCCCACCGAGTTAGGCATGGTGGTTACCGACTTACTGCTTGAGAGCTTCAACGATCTCTTCGATATCACCTATACGGCGCGCATGGAAGAGGAGTTGGACGAGATCGAAGAAGGCAAGCTTGACTGGCGCGTGGCCATGGACGATTTCTATGGCAGATTCCAAAAAGACCTGGAACACGCCGAGCGGCACATGACCAACGTCAAGCGGATGGAGACGCCAACCGACCTCATCTGCGAAAAATGCGGCAAACCGCTCGTCATCAAATGGGGTAAACATGGACGCTTCATCGCATGTACCGGTTATCCCGAGTGCACCAACACCCGCGAAGTCGCTCCTGAGTTGACAGATTCCGATGGCACCGATTTAGGCGAGCAGGACGAGCAGGAGTATTGCGAAAACTGCGGCCGTCCCATGGTCCTGAAGAAGGGCCGCTTTGGCACATTTTTTGCCTGTTCCGGCTACCCCGAATGCAAGACCACCAAGCAGATTGGCGGCGAGCAGCGCAAAGACATTCCGCTTGAAGAGCAATGCCCGAATTGCGCGAGTAACCTGGTGCAGAAGTTCGGCCGCTACGGCGAGTTCGTGGCCTGCAGCAATTACCCTAAATGCAAGTTCGTCAAGCAGAAGACTATCGGCGTGCCGTGCCCGAATTGCACCGAGGGCGAAGTGGTGGAGCGCCGCTCGAAACGCGGCCGTACCTTTTTCGGCTGCAACCGCTATCCCGATTGCGATTTCGTGGCCTGGGGCAAACCAATCCCTGAGAAATGCCCGGAATGCGGCAGCAGCTATCTGATCGAAAAATATCTGAAAGCCGGCGCCTTCGCGCAGTGCCCAAATAACGAGTGCAAGTTCAAGCACCCTATTGAAGTTGAAGTCCCGCAGGAAATCAGCGTGGCATAGGCGTTTGTGCCCGCGCATTGACGGTCCCTGGGAATTTCATTCGTTAAGATGAACCCAGATGAGACCCGCGGATACTTCTCCGGAGGCCTGGCGCATCCTGCTGGATGTTTACCGGCGCATGTCTCCCGATGAAAAGATTCAGCGCGTCTTCGACCTCTCGGCCTTCGTCCGTTCTGCATGCGAAGCAGGCATCCGCGCCGAATACCCGGCAGCCTCCGAGCACGAAGTTTTCTTACGAGTAACGCGGCGGACGCTCGGAGATGAGCTGTTTAAGAAAGTTTACGGCGATGCACTTACGCGATGAAGACCCAAGCGGAAGTGCTTCGGGAATTAATTCAATGTCTCGCCGCCGTTAAAGCTCGTTACTTGATTGGCGGTTCAGTAGCATCTTCGGCCGTCGGTGTTCCCCGGTCAACCTTGGATGCCGACCTTCTCGTGGAAATTCAATCTACGGGAATCTTAGAACTTGCTGTCAATTTAGGCGGCGATTGGTATATCGACCCGGAGTTCGCGTCGAGAGCGGTCGAGCAGGGGCGCGCGTTCAATCTGATCCATATTCCGTCCGGTTACAAATTCGATATCTTTCCGGCGCACAATGCATTTCATCGATCCGAATTGAAGCGCGCAACAATGCGGCAGTTAGGCCTACCAGGCGGCACCGTGGGATGTTTGGTTGCGACAGCCGAAGACGTGCTCCTGGCTAAGCTTCTTTGGTACCGGGACGGAGGCAAGGTTTCCGAGCGCCAATGGGCCGACATTACCGGAATACTGAAGATCAACCGCACCCTCGAACTCCCGTATCTGGCGACCTGGGCTGCTGAGTTGGACGTCTCGAATCTGTTGGAGAGCGCAATTCGCGCGGCAACCGAATCGAACTAGGCCGCGCGATGCGGTTCTGTTGGACTTTCGGCGCTTGAGTGTAGTAGATTAACTACTACTATGCCGAAGAACTCACGAACCGACAGCGTCGAACTGGTCGCTCCTGCCGAGACAGAAGAGGGCCGATGAGCCTACGAACTCAGCTATCGAAAATTACTCGCCTGTTCCGGTCGCGACGCGCAGACGATCTCGACGAAGAGATTCGCGTCCATCTCAAGATGGAAGAGCAGGAAAATATCGACTCGGGAATGTTGAAAGAGGAAGCCCGGTTTGCGGCGTTGCGCCGTTTTGGCAACGTGACGATAGCTCAGGAAAAGAGCCGGGGTGTTTGGGGCTGGAATTTTAGCGAGCAGCTCCTTCAGGATCTTCGCTTCGGGCTTCGGCAGATGGGCCGTAATCCTGCCTTTACAACCACTGCTGTGATAACGCTGGCGCTCGCCATGGGCGCCACCACGGCAATCTTTTCTTTAACCAATGCGCTGCTGCTGAAATCACTGCCCGTGCCCGAACCGGAGCGATTGGTGCAGTTGACACATGGGACCAGCGGAGATCGTGGACCATCGCTATCGTATCCGCTGTTTGAAAGCCTACGAAAGCGAAACGCAGCGGGCGTCGATCTTTTGGGATTTTCTTATGCCCACGTTCAATTTGTCAGCGGGCCGATTCAACGGACGGGGGAATCCGTGCAACTTGTTTCGGGTAATTTCTATGACGCTTTGAAGATACGGCCTGAACTGGGAAGGTTGCTTTCGCCATCGAACGACAAAGCCGCGGGCAACTTCAGCAACGCCGCAGTCATCAGCGATCGGCTTTGGCGCAGCGGTTTTCACGGCGACGCGGGCGTGGTCGGTAAGAAGATCCTGTTGGACGGAGTTCCTTTCATCGTGATTGGAGTCTTACCGCGTGGTTTCTTCGGAGTCGTTCCGGGCGAATACACCGACATTGCCATCACCTTTGCCGGCTTACCCGTGCTCTTTCCCCGGCAAACGATGCTCTCTTGCCGTGAGTGCAATTCAATGGAAGCAATGGGACGGCTGGGGCTGGCAGTGACCGTTTTGCAAGCGGAGGCAGGGCTAAACGTAGCATGGCGGAGCGCGTTGCGGGAAACGGTTCCGGAAAATCTTCCGGATCGCTATCGAAACGATTACTTCTCCGACCACGCTTTTTTGGATCCGGCGGGCAATGGGCTCGATTCGTATCTGCGCGATAAGTTTACGAAGCCGCTGTACCTGCTGCTCGGCATGAGCGGACTCATTCTGCTCATCGCTTGTTCGAATGTGGCGAACCTTTTGTTGGCGCGGGCGCACGCACGGCACAGAGAGCTGGCAGTGCGGCTATCTACCGGCGCATCGCAGCGCCGCATTATGCAGCAGCTTCTAACGGAGAGTCTGTTGTTGGCTGTGTTCGGCTTGGCGGCCAGTACTGTGGTTTACCAGGCTTGTGCCGGCGGATTGCTAATGTTTATGCAGCAAAGCGGGCAGGAAGTGTTCTTAGATATCAAGCCTGACGCCCGGATGATGACCTTCGCCCTTGGGCTTATGACATTGACGGTTCTCCTCTGCGGCCTAGCGCCCGCGGTGCGTGCCAGCCGCATCGGTTTGCATGGAACTCTTGCCGAAAGTGCGCCGGCGGCATCCCGCAAATCGCGATTAGGTCTTGGAATGTTGGCGGCGCAGATTGCGATGTCGATTATTCTCCTGACCGGAGCGTTGCAGCTGACTCGCAGCCTGCACAGCATGAGGACGTTTGATGCCGGATTTCAGCATGACCATTTACTGATCGTTTCGCCCGACGTTGGCAAAGTCATTCCGCGGCCTGCCGATCAATTACGATTTCGGCGGCGTTTAATTTCACGCATTCGCGGTTTGCCGGCCATACGATCCGTGAGCGAATCGACGCTTTTGCCAATTCTCCGTGGGGCTTGGCTGGCGGATTTTGCCGCAGATGGCCGTGTTCCCGGCGGGAAACAAGATGCGTCGTGCTATTTGAATTTTGTGAGCCCGTCTTATTTCGAAACGATGGGCACGCCGCTCGTGTTGGGAAGAGATTTTGCGGAACGTGACGAGCGGCCGGGCGCGCCTTCGGTTGCGATCGTGAGCGAGTCGCTAGCCCGCCATTTTTGGGGCAAAGACAATCCCATCGGAAAACAGATACATGAATCGGAAAAGCCCGAGCACTTCGCGGTCATCGGAGTGGCGCGTGATGCCAAGAACCGAAGCTTGCGGGATGAGGCGCCCAGAACAATCTACTTGCGGTTCCCTCCGCCGGTAATTGGCATGGCGTGGAGCTACCCGTTCGAGATCCGGACACTGCCGCATCCGGCCGCCTTGATCGCGCCCATCCGCAAGTTATTTCAAGAGGAGAATTCGCAGATTCCAGTGGAGTTCCAGACGTTCGATGAACTTATGGATATGAAACTGCTATCAGAGCGGTTACTCAGTGTAATTGCGATGTCCTTTGGAGCGCTCGGACTCTTGATGGCGGCGACCGGGATTTATGGAGCAGCGGCCTATTCGGTGAGCCGCCGTCAGCTGGAGGTGGGGATCCGGATGGCTGTGGGAGCGACAAAGCCGCGCATTCTGCACCTTTTTCTGAGCGAGCACTTGGTGCTTTCCGTCGCGGGAGTGTCCATCGGTGTTGCGGGCGCCTTAGCGCTGACGCAATTCCTGCGGGCTTGGCTGTTCGGCATTTCAGCCCTCGACATCCCCAGCTTTGCGGGAAGCGTGGCCCTGTTGGCAGGCGTAAGCGTACTGGCGATATTGATCCCAGCTCTTCGAATCGTGAATGTCGAGCCTTCGCGATTGCTGCGTATGGAGTGATCCGGCCCGCGTTGGCCGGAGGTAAAGAGATCGTTCAATCTCGCGCTTTTGTAAAGCTGATTTTTCTCGCGAAAGCCAATCCAACCGCCAGCAGCAACCAGCTTGCGGGCTCGGGTATCGTCACCGGAACAGTTGGAGTGCTGCCGCCTCCTCCCGCCGGGCTGCTGCCACCGCCACCGCCGCCTGGGGGAACAGCCGCCGCTAGAAGCGTTGGCCCAAAGCCAGACATCGCAAGCATCTGCGGCGTCATAACCAAAGGATCCTGAAGGCCGGCGTTCGCAGCTGTCTGCACCCGAGGTTCGTTTCCAGTGGAACCGCCCGGTGCCGGTGCCGCACCAGAACGCGCGCGTGTCGATTGATCATCCGTGAACGGAGGGACCAACGGAAGATTTTCGGTCAGCAGCGGTCCCCCTCCTGGCAGACCTTCAAATGGTTCAGGAGGCGGCTGTGGCAGACTGAGGGCCTGCTCCGTGGGTTCCAAACGGGGTGGCAGGACGGGCATTTTGAAAACCCTTGAGAGCCGGTTTCCGCAACGCGTTCTGGCCAGATTCTTGCCGTCCGTAAGTACTGTTTCGCCTTTGCAGACCTTGTGTTTCTTTCGGCTCCAGTAAACCTTATTTCCAGATCGGTAAGAGATGTAGACGAACATGTCTTCTTTCAACCTGGTCACTACCGCGCTGCTTCCGAAATCGGAGTAGTGCTCCGCAACCACCGGATCTATCCGGCGAACAGCAGCCAGTTCCGCGCCTGAATACACGCCTCCGGGAACGACTGAAAAGCGGTAAACCTTTCGGGATTGCGTGGCGCCGATGTAAGCCAGGTCGCCCTTATCTCTTAAATCGGCTTCGTCGCTGATTCGCGAACATACAAGCGGGAACAGATAGGCAAAAACTATGCCACCCGTTAGAAGTGCTTTTCTTAGGATCACCAGCGAGTGTTTTCTAAGGCGCCCTTAGGCCTTAATTACTAGTAAGTATACACCGGTGGAGTTCTCAGGTATCGCGCTTGACCGTAAGAAATTACTGGAGGAAAAGGCATTTACTCCGATACAAGGGTTGTGACAATTGCCGCCCGTCTTTGTGCGCTGGCTTTCTTTGTGTTTGCCTGCGAGCCCGGAATGGTGCGAGCTGCCGGGGATTTAGACCAGCCCAAGTCATTGCAGGACTATGGTTTACAGCCATGGCGGGGATTCTCCACCGCGCACTTTGTTCTCTACACAACCGATTCTGAGCCAGCGGCTATCGACACTTTGCAGCGGCTGGAACGGTTACGCCTTTTCTTCGATCAGTCAAATCTGATCGATAATTCTTCTAAATCTAAGCTGCAAGTCATCGCATTTAATTCGGAAAAGCAATACGATTTCTATCGCATTAATCCAGGAGCTTGCGCTTTTTATCAGCGGACCCCGAACTCTGATTTCATCGTCATGCAGGATTTGGCGCCTGAACACTCTGAAGTGGCATTGCACGAGTACACCCATTTTGTTTTTGAGCACGCCGGATTTAAACTGCCGCTGTGGCTGAACGAAGGCATGGCCGACCTATTTTCATCGACCATTTTTCGCGATCACATGGCCATTGTTGGCGGCGATGCAGCCGACCGTTTACCCTCTCTTCAGAACCAGGCACTGCTCGATCTCAAAACGCTTATTTCGGTGGATGCCAACTCGCCTTACTATCGCGAGCCGGAAAAGATGGCGCTCTTCTACGCCCAGAGCTGGGCAATGACTCACATGCTGGCGGTAAGTCGAGATTATAGTTCCGGATTTAATTCTTTTCTAAAACTGATGTCAACCGGGATTCTGGTGAGCGATGCTTTTCAAACCACATACCATAAGAGCCTCCCGGAGGTCTCGAAAGATCTGGAAGAGTATGTCCGTCGAAATCGCTGGTCGGCGCAGATCTATCATTTTGACGCTCCAGCGTTGGATACGCCTAGAGAGTTGAAGACAGCTCAAGCGGAGGCCGACTTCGCTTTGGCCGAGGTGCTGGCCGCAAATCCACGAAAGGGATTGAACGACGCAAGCCGAAGAGTCACTTGGTTATTTAGCATTACAGGAGAACCGGTTCAATGATGCGCGGCTTCATTTCGCCGCGGCCGTTGAGCGGCATTCGAGCGACCCTGATGTCATTTTCAACCTAGCTCACTTAAGTCTGACGCTCGGTCGCCCTCGCGACGAGATAATTCCTTTGCTGCAGCGTGTTCTGGAACTGCGGCCCGAACACTACAACGCGCGTCTGGAATTAGGCTTCACGGCTGCCAAGGCAAAGCGCTTTGAGGTAGCTGCCGCCGCACTGGCCGGAATCAAAGATGTGAAAGCTGAGCATGCCTATGTGGTTAACTACACGCTGGCTTACTGCTACACGCAGTTGAAGGACGACAATTCAGCTCGCTCCTACGCCGAGCGCGCCCAAAAGGCAGCCACAAACTCAAAAGACTTGGAACAAGCCGCCAATCTCTTGCGCTTCGTCGGCCAAGCCTCGCCGTTGTAACTCGCGCGCGCTAATTACCTGACAGAAGATCTAAACCGCAGTTGAAAATCGTACCGCAGTCCAGTGTTCGGGCCGATGTGTGTCGTATATGCCGTGCTTGTTCCATACCCAAGCTGGATGGGGATGCACTTCAAGACCGCTGGCCATCAACTTCTCGAACCGCCCGAAGAAGAACTTCCAGATGTCTCCATCTTTCGGCGGCAGTTGCCTTCCATTCGCCAGCCACTTCATCCCCGCCCAAGGAAGCGCCATCTCCACTGTCCAGCCGCGATCTACTACACTTCTGTCGTTTATTTTTCCATCCACTCGGGCGGCCGACCGCAAGCCCGGAAAATCCCAATCCAAATAAGCCCAGCGCAGCCCGCGCGGGTGAGTGCCTCGCCAAAAACTGTCGGGCGTGCGGTCGTAATTGCCGCCAAATGTGACTGCATTCCGCGAGCGAATGTCGAATTCAGGCACATCAAAACGCGAACCATTCTGAAACGCGTCGTGCCAGAGGAATAGCACTTCGTAAATGGTTCCAAGCGCGTTGATCTCAAATTCGTAGTAGCAATCGCCGCCGTCAATGAACAACTCAACGTCATTCTCGTTGAAAATCAGCGAATCTCGCTCAGTCAGTTGCGCCTCGACAAACGGCTCTTCCAACCAGAAGGCGACATATAGATTCTGGTCATCCCAAAGTGCGGCCGCTCGCGTATCGAAGTAACCAGGGTCGCCGGTAACCATGTCTACGAAGCGGGGCGACCGGCGGGCCCTTCGCCAAATGTCTTTGTTCAGATCTCCATCAGTTGAGATTGGTTTTTCAGCGCGCAGACACTCGTAGTCGAAAGCTTTCGATTGAGACAATGGCGGTCTACTTTTTCTGCGAACTAAACATGATGTGAGCGCCGGGCGTTCCTGGATACATGAGCCACGGCCCCGGTCCGGCGGTTGTCGAAAGCCCGGTAGACTCAGGCGTGGCATAGGGTACGTAAACCACCCACCGCAGCTCGCCATTCGTAACTTCGCCCTTGGCGGAATCGTAACCGCTGCCGCTCAAAACGTATAAGGTTCGCGGACCTTTCGGCATTGCCAGCTTGCCTTCTTCGACTTCTTTCCAGCGGACCTCCTGCCGTTCTTTGCCCTTCAGGCCCTGAGCTGTCAGAGCGCGGCCGCGTTCCATATAAGGCTCCAGATCCTTGTGGTAGCAAGCCGCGCTGAAAGTTTTGGCGTTGGGGTCGCTGGCCAGGCACACAAAGTCGCCGGTACCTTTGCGCAGTTTCACCAATTCGCCTTTGTCGTTATATCCGAGTACGGCGGCCCCGTCCCGCCATTCCTTCGGAGCGGCCAGTATCGCCGCAGCGATCTGATCGGCAGGCGGCGGTATTTCCGCGGCGAATGCCAAGCCGCCGCTCAGCAGTGTCAATAAAGCGATACCAAGTCTCATCGAAACTGACTGTATCACTCTTGTCCAGCTACTCTTCTTCCTCCACATGCATGTGCTGTTTGGCTGCGGCGATGATCTTTTCCGCCTGCAGCCCGGGAACGTAATCGTAATGGTCAAATTCCATGTGGAATGAAGCGCGTCCCTGGGTCATCGAAATCAAATCGTTCTGATAGTTAAGCATTTCCGACATCGGCACCTGCGCGTTGATTGACTGCATCGTGCCTTTTACATCCATGCCCGAAATACGCCCGCGCCGGCTGTTGAAGTCGCTCATCAAATCGCCGGCGAAATCGGTGGGCGTCTCCACTTCCACCTTCATGACGGGCTCCAGCAGGGCGGGTTTGGCCTGTTGCATGGCTGCGCGGAATGCCTTGCGCCCTGCCAGCTTGAACGCCATTTCCGACGAGTCCACATCGTGGTATGAACCGTCATAAACGGTCACCCGGAAATCGGTTACCGGGAAACCAGCCAAAAATCCCTGCTCGGCCGCTTCCACAATGCCTTTTTCCACGGCCGGTATGAAATTCCGGGGAATAGCGCCGCCGAAAATGTCATTCACAAACTGGAACTTCTCGCCGCGCGCCAGCGGTTCAATCTTAATCCAGCAATCGCCGAACTGCCCGTGCCCGCCCGTTTGCTTCTTATGCCTGCCTTGTACGCTGGCGATGCCGCGAACGGTTTCGCGGTACGGAATCTTCGGCGCATGCAGTTGCACTTCTACCCCGTAACGCCGCTTAAGTCTGCTGACCACAACTTCCAAATGCTGCTGCCCGTTGCCGGCAAGCAAGAATTCTTTGGTTAGCGGATCGCGATAAAAACGCAGCGAACGGTCTTCTTCAAGTATTTTGTTAAGCGCGGTACTTAGCCGGTCTTCATCGTTGCGCGTCTTCGCCGATATCGCGTACGCTATGGACGGCTCCGGCAGATCGACGCTCTTGAACACCGCGCAGTTTGCTTTTTCGCAAATTGTGTCGCCTGTGAGGGTATCTTTCAGCTTCGCTACCACGCCGATATCGCCAGCCCGCAATTCCGTAATGGGCTGCATGGCTTTGCCGTATGGAGTGGCAATGTGGGCCAACCGCTCATTCACGTTCGACCGCATATTGTTCAGGTGAGCATCGTCCTTCAGCGAGCCCGACATTACTTTGAAGTAAGTCACCCGGCCGGCAAACGGATCGGCTGCCGTTTTGAACACGAACAGCGAGGTCGCACCGTTCGGTGTAACTGCTTTTTCAACTTCCTGGCCGTTCTCGATTGCGATTACCGTTCGGCCCTCGACGGGCGATGGAAGAACGTCGGCAATAAAGCTGGCCAAAAGATCGGTCCCGATATTCAGCGTCGCGGCCCCGCACAGCACGGGGAAGATACGCCGTTCCCGCACAGCCTGCTGCAAGCCGCTCACAAGATGCTCGACAGGCAGGGTGCCGGTGGCGAAGAATTCCTCCATCAGTTCATCGTTGCCCTCGGCAATCATCTCCACTAAAGTCTCGTGCGCCGCATCGGCTTCACTCTCTTGCGGCGTGGGAATGTCTCCTTCTTTGCCTTTGCCGTCGCCCCCTGCTTTGTAGCAGTAGGAATTCATTTTGATGACATCGATAATGCCGCTGAAACTTTTCTCCGTGCCCAATGGAAGATGAATCGGGACGGCGGCCCTCCCGAAACGCTCATGAATGTTATTCAGGACGCGTTCGAAAGACGAACGCTCGCGGTCCAATTTGTTCACCACCAGCACTGTGGGAAGTTTGTACTCCTCGGCGAACTTCCACACCTTCTCAGTGGAAACCTCCACTCCCGCCACGCCATCCAGCACGACAACTGCCGCATCGGCCGCAATGAGCGCCGATCGCGCATCGTTCAGAAAAATGTTGTAGCCGGGCGTATCGATTAAATTGATTTTCGTCTTCTGCCACGGAAACGCCGTCAGCGAAGTGGAGATTGTAATCTTCCGCGCCGCCTCTTCTTCGTCGAAATCCGTGATGGTGTTGCCTTCGTCCACCTTCAAATGCCGATCGGTGAGACCGGCCGTGAACAGCATAGCGGAGGCAAGAGACGTTTTCCCGCTATGCCCGTGTCCAATCAAAGCTACGTTCCTGATATCGGAACTGTCGAAGACCCTCATACTAGGTGACCCTCCAACGATCCGCGCATGGCCGTATGCAATGCCTTTCGACTATGCGTGCCGGCGGCTTTCCGTCGCCGAAGCGAAAGGATATCAAAGTCGATTTGGCTGTTTTACAGATTGATTACCGGCGAGGTCCGGCGGCGGAGTAATTCAGGCGATCTGCTGCGATACCGCTGCATCGCTGGCCACGTCCACCACCGGATTGTAGGTGAGGAAGCGGCCGCAGCTTTCACACGACATGACATGGTCGCCCTTCCGCAAGTCCTGAAAGAACTGCGGCCGGAGAGAGATAAAGCAGGCGCTGCAACGTCCATCGGTCGCGTCGGCAATGGGCGTGTTCTTGGTCTTTTTCCGGACGCGCTCATATTCGACGTAAAATTTCGGATCCATCTCAGAGGAGATCTTTTGCCGGTCGGCGCGCGCCTCGGACAAAGCCTTCTGGTCGATACCGGTCCGTTCACGCGCCCGCGTTTTTTCGGTTTCTACGTCTTTCTGCTCGGCTTTGAGGCTGATTTCCGCCGCCTTCACGTTCTTGTCGAGCGCTTCCGACTGCTCCATGAAATCGAGGATCTTGTCTTCGCTCTTACGAATCTCGCCAGATATATAGGCGATTTCATTCTGAAAGGCTTTATAGTGCTCGTTGGTCTTAGCCGCCGCCATCTGCTCCCGCAGCTTTGACATCTTCTGCTCATGAAGCTGGTTATCGCCTTCCAGCTTCTTGCGATCGCGTTGATTGGCGGCAAGTGCGGCACGATCGGCTTCGAGGCGCTTAGTGTGCGCTTCGAGCTTCTTCTCGATCTCAGCGATGTGTTTGGGAAGAGCCGCTATCTCGTTCTCAAGAGCAGCTATTTTGCGGTCAAGCGCCTGAAGACGCAGCGCAAGCGCAAGGTCCTGCAGCATTAACTACGAATTTTAGCACGCATCGCGGTGAGCCTCAGCCAAAGAGGCGACACGAACTCGTTGGCGAGATACTGAACCTCGGCCACCTTAAACAATCGCGCTGCCCAGAAGAACAGCAGCATACCTGAAGGGACGCAAATGCCGAGTTCTCCCCAATACGCTTGGCGAGTTTCGGCGAAATTGTGCAGAAATCCGTGGTTGATGAGGATGAGCGGCACAGCCATAAGCAGCGAAGCTGCCGTAATGCGCAAGAAACTATTTTGCAGATAACGGCCTTCCAATCCTCCCAGCTTGCGGCGGAGACACTCAGCCAGACACAGACACTCAAGAGCCACCGCGCAGGCCGTGGTAAGGGCCAGGGCGGCGAAGTTCATGTGCAGAACGCGCAGCAGGAACAACGGGAAAGCAATATTGAGACCAATTGAAAGCACGCTGATGATCATGGGCGTCCGCGCATCCGACAAGGCGTAGAACGCCGGACTCAAAACCCTGGCCGAAGCGAAGGCCGCCAGGCCGCCGGCATAACAGGCCAGCGCCAGTGCCGTTTGCTGCGTGTCATAGACCTGAAAATGGCCGCCCTGGTAAACCGCGCCGATAATGGGCCGGCCCAATATGATCAGCGCGAACGACGACGGAATGGTCAGCAGGAAAACCATGCCCAAAGACCGTGCCAGCGTTTTGCGGAATTCGTCAAAGTTATTCGCTGCGGCGCTCCGTGACACGCTGGGCAATGTGGCCGAAGCGAAGGCAACTCCAAACAAGCCCAACGGCAACTGAACAAACCGCAGCGCATAGCCGAGCCAGCTTACCGGTCCGTTATGTCCCCGCACCGGATCCAGCAGTGAGGAAGCGAAGCTGGTATTTACCATCACGTTCACCTGCACTGCCAGGTTCCCGACGATCGCCAAAAGCATCAATCGGAAAATTCGCCGCAAGCCGGGATGTGACCAATTCCAGGCGAACCGAAAACGAAATCCCATGGCGTGCAGTTTGATTCGCTGCCAGCCGAATTGCAACGCTCCGCCGGCAACCACGCCATAAGCCATTCCCTCAATAGGCGCTAGACCCAGATGAGGTCCAACCAGATAACCGATGGCAAGTCCGAAGCCGATTGACCCGATGTTGAAGAAGATGGATGCGACCGCCGGTATTCCGAAACTCCCGCTGGAATTCAACATGCCGGTTGCCTGCGCCGCCAAAGCCATAAACAACAGAAACGGAAACATGATCCGGGTCAGCCGGACGGCGAGCTCAAACTTGCCTGGAACTGCCGCGAAACCAGGCGCCAGGAGTCCCACAAGCTCCGGCGCGAAAAGCATTCCCATCAGGCACACGGAGCCAACAATCACCAGAATCGCCGTTGTGACAAGATTGGCCAACTCGCCGGCTTGGAGTTTGGTGCCCTTCACCAGCGAGCCGGTGAACGCCGGGACAAAGGCCGACGATAGCGCTCCTTCAGCAAACAGATCGCGCGTCAAATTGGGGATGCGAAAACCAAGCAAAAACGAATCGTGGGCGAAACCGGCTCCAAACAGGTTGGCCATCACCACTTCGCGAACCAAACCCGTCAGCCGGCTAAGCAGCACCGCAATAGAGACAATTCCGGCCGAACGCACCACCTGATGTGCTTGTGGCGCCTCTTCGAGGAGCGCCCGCTCCGGGAGTGTTGATGCGGTCATCTATTCGGGTAGATGTGTGGATCTAGAATTGCGGAGGACTAAATGCTATATCTCTATCGGCTTTTCGCGTACTCGTCAAGGAAGTGGGCGATGGTTCTGATACCGATATAGAAGTTTGAAATTCGATATTTCTCGTTCGGCGAATGAAGACCGTCGTCCGGCAGCCCAAAACCCATTAGTACGGTAGGAATACCTAAATGAGCGGCGAACTCACCTACGATTGGAATGGAACCGCCGCTGCGGGTGAAGACTGTTTGCGCTCCCATTAAGTCACTAAAGGCTTTAGCCGCAATATCAATGGCGGGATGATTTGGATTTACCGATACAGCCGGACTTGCACCGAGCACTCGAATTTCCATTTGAATGCCCTTGGGGGTAACTTCGCTGACCCATTTCCTAAAAAGGTCCAGAACTTTTGCTGGGTCCTGGCGCGGTACTAATCGGATGCTGACTTTGGCTACTGCCTTAGCCGGGATCACTGTTTTTGAACCCGCTCCGGTAAATCCGCCCGCAATGCCATGCACTTCAAATGTGGGCCGCGCCCAAAGCCGGGACAATACACTCTGCTCCGGTTCGCCGGTTAGGGCGGTTGCGCCGACTTCGTTCTTCAAGAAATCCTTTTCGCTGAACGGCAGCCGCTGCCAACTCGCCACTTCGGCTGGCGCTGGAGGTTCGACATCGTCGTAGATACCCGGAATCTGAATGTGGCCGTCTTTGTCCTTAGCTTTAGCCAGCAATTCAATCAACCCGTAGACCGCATTGGGCGCTGCGCCGCCGAACATACCTGAATGAAGATCGCGCGCCGGCCCGCGCGCTTCCACTTCCATGTACATCAGCCCGCGCAATCCAACGGATAAAGTTGGCAGGCCGTCGGCGAAAAGTTCAGTATCGGAAACCAGCGCGACATCGGCCTTCAGCTGGTCTTTGTGCGCGGGAACGTACTTCGTAATCGATTCGCCGCCGACTTCCTCTTCGCCTTCAATCAGAAATTTCACATTCAGCGGAAGCTTGCCGCCATACGAGTGGCGCAATGCTTCGACAGCCTTCACGTGCATGTACATCTGACCCTTGTCGTCGCAAGAGCCGCGAGCATAGATGTTGCCGTTGCGGATGGACGGCTCAAACGGCGGAGATTGCCATAGTTCCAAAGGGTCGGGAGGCTGCACGTCATAGTGGCCATAACACAGCACGGTGGGCTTGCCGGGGGCATGCAGCCAATCGCCATAAACTAGTGGATGCCTATCGGTCGCGATCACCTGAACGTTTTCAACGCCCGCCCCGTTTAAACTTTGGGCCACGAACTGCGCCGCGCGCGCGACGTCATTCTTGTGTTCGGGAAGCGTGCTGACGCTGGGAATCCGCAGGAAGGTGAGCAGTTCTTCCAAGAAACGCTGTTCGTTCTGCTGTACGTAATTGTCGACAATGGATGGCACTTACGAAGCCTTTCGATTTCAAGTATAGGGGGCTACTTTGCGTTCTTCGCAGACAGACCGTCGCGCATTGACCGCCCCGGCGGGAATGTGGAATGCGAAAAGATGAGGTTATGCGGCGACGGCGGAGTTGCAGAAGCCTTTGTTCAGGTTGTATTGGGCGAATTCGGCATCGAGGCGGGTGGTGAAGCCGGTCAGTTGGGCTTCGCCGGTCATTTTGTCCATGACGTTCTTGCCGAGTTGGTAGCAGGTTTCGGCGTCTTTCTTTAAAATGTCCCAATAGTGGGCGTCTTTTTTCATCTGGTGCCGCTCTTCGGAGCGCTTATGCGCTTCGAACCCAAGCAAGGCCTTTCTCTTTTCGGATCTTAGCTTTAGGAGCTGGTTGAGCGAATTGTTAAAGCTGCGGTTGTAGTTGTTTTCGTAGCGGAGCAGCAGCGAAAGTTGCTTTTCGTTGGCGATTGCGCCGGTGGATGGGTCGAAGCAGGTGGGCTGGAGGTTTTGGGCGCGGTTGCGCAGCCAGAGGGATTCGGCCATGGTGTTCACAAGGGCGAGTTCGGTGGCAGTGATGGGCTGATGTTCGGCCAGGAAGTCATTCAGGAGTTGGGCGAACTCGGTAGGGTCTTCGGTGGGGAGGAGGGCGAAGCGGCCGTTGTGGCGGGCGAGGCCGTGGGTGGCGCGGTTTTGGGAAGAGATGGCTTTGCCTTCGTTGGTCTGCGGTCCGGTGGATTTCTGGGCGTTCTCGCGGTTGGCGGCGAGGCGGGCGGGGGTGATTTCGGAGAGCAGCGGGAAAGGACGGCCGGGCTCGATGCTTTCGATGTGAACGTTCTTGGGGGCGCGAAGAACGAGGGGCTCGGCGGCGGGAGGTGGCGGAGGGGCGAGGCGAACGGCGTCGGCGGCTAGGGTGGAGATGGATTGCTGGACAGCGGCTTTGTTCGCGGCTTTATTGGCTTTGTGCTCGGCGGCGCGGCGTTCGGAACGATTCATGACTTTGACTCCAGAAATAGAAAGGGCTCGGATGCGAGGAAGAGTCCTCGACCGAGCCTGATTTAATGTAGCAGGCGAGATGGCGAAAACGAACTTTCGCCTATAGGCGAAAGTGAGATTAAGTCTTCTGGAATGAGTAGGAAAGAAATATCTTAATCTTTTGTGACCGAAAGCACAGATCGTGTGAAGATATAACTGGGACGTTTTGTTGTTCGCTACGTTGCATCGGGAGGCGGTGTTGCCAAGTGGAGGTAGTGTCAAGTCTTTTGTGTAAACGCTTTTCAAAAATTCCACTTAGTTGTCCGCTTCGGCCTCATATTGGATTTCTTGGGCAGAGGCGGGAGTGCTGTCAAGGCCGAGCGGAGCGAGCCCGTTAGGGCTGCCTTGACAGTGCTCCCGCCCCTGCCCTATTGACGCTCAGGAGGGCGAAGCGGACTCTGCGCCCGGTAGCGGAATTCGACCCGGCCACAGAATCGCGAATCGATTCAGCGCCTCTTTCCAGTTCTGAATCGTGTGCCACTTCTTAGATATGTTGCGCAGCGCCAGGTAAAGCAGCTTGCGCGCCGCCTCTTCGTTGGGAAATGAGCCGCGCGTCTTGATCACTTTGCGCAAGGTCATGTGCAACGACTCGATGGCGTTCGTCGTATAGATGACCCGGCGAATCTCGGCAGGAAAGGCGAAGAACGGAATCACGCGTTCCCAGTGGCGGCGCCACAACGCCGCAATCGTCGGATACTTGTCCTCCCATTGCGCGGCGAATGCCGCCAGATGCTGCTCGGCTTGCAGGGCGCTGGGGGCGCGGTAGATCTCGCGTAAATCCGCGGCTACGCGCTTGCGCTCTTTCCAGTTCACATAGTTCAGGCTGGCCCGAACTAAGTGCACAATGCACAACTGCACTTGCGTTTTCGGAAACACCGTCTCAATCGCTTCCGGAAAGCCCTTCAGCCCATCTATGCAAGCAATTAATATGTCTTTCACCCCGCGATTTTGCAGCTCCGTCAGCACCTGCAGCCAGAACTTAGCGCCCTCGTTAGCGCTGGTCCACAGCCCCAAAACTTCCTTGTTGCCATCCAGCGTGATCGCGATGGCTGTGTAGATAGCACGGTTCTGCACATGCCCGTTGTCGCGCATTTTCACGTACAGCGCATCCAGATACACGATCGGATACAACTGCTCCAACGGCCGGCCTTGCCAGGCTTGCACTTCTTCCAGCACCGCATCGGTCACGTTCGAGATTAGCGCCGGACTCACCTCCACCTGGTACATCTCTTCCAGGTGCGCTTGGATATCGCGCGTCGTCATGCCGCGCGCATACAGCGATAGAATCTTGTCGTCGAAGCCGGTGAACCGCGTTTGCCCTTTGGGCACGATCTTCGGCTCGAACGTCGCCGCCCGGTCGCGCGGCACCGATAGTTCGATCTCGCCAACCTCGCCTTTTACTTTCTTCTTGCTGCTGCCGTTCCGGCTGTTGCCGCTGCCGTACCCGGCTGGGTCATGCTTCTCATATCCCAGATGCGTCGTCAGTTCCGCCGCTAACATCTTCTCCAGCAGCGCCTTGCTTAGCTGCTTCAACAGCCCGTTCTGCCCCATGATGTCTTCCGGCTTCTGGTAGCCTTCCAACAATTGCTCTAATACTTCTTCCCTAATTGCCATCGCCACAGGTCTTCTCCTTCTAACCTGCGTTTACACAATCCTTTGTACACCCTCCAAGTGGATGCCGAATACGCAGGCAAGTGCTTGGGAGTACAGAAATAACTGTGTTCCACCACGCTCAGGGTACTGATCGCCCATTGATTTTGACCGGCAGCCATAACGTCTAAAACTTGCTGATGGAACTGCTTCTCAGTCAAAAAAGGTCGAGGGCCTTTGCTGTGAGCGGCCCTTCATCGCTCGGTGGGGGTGGGCCCCATAAACGTTAACTTAGTGAGACAATCGTTTCCGCGTGGCGCGTAATCCAACAACAATTCGGAAACGCCTGATTCACTTGTCCGACACGCCGACTGCACGTCAAAGTGGATCGCAGTAGGCCACGACGTTTTTCGGGACTAATCCGGCGAGTCACCAAAGACTCGATGTCTCCATTGATATTGCACCCAACGCTGGTGACGGTCTTAGAGGTGCTGTAGGAAGCCCGATCATCCGTCGTTTCTGGGATGAGGTTTTCCTGAGTTGTAAGCCATGGCACTAACCGCGACATCCACGGTTTGCGCGTTCGGCTAAATTCAGTATTATTCGCCATAAAGCACCTTGTTTAATAATCGCAGCCTAGCTGACCTTTTCCGGGCCGGTCAAGTCCGTTGCTACATTCGAAGGATGCCAAATGTTCCGGCACCCCATTGACTGCAAAAGAATACTGGGACGAGCTACAACTTATTTCAGATGAAGTGTTCGAGGCCAAATGGTACTTCCACACGATGGAAGAAATTAACGAGCAGCTACTCAACGACAAGAAAGTCTATTTTGCCTTCAATCGAACGCCGCATTTCTGGCAGGCGCACCGAGCGGCAACGCAAGCCGCATTATTCATGACGCTGGGCCGAATATTTGATACGTCACCGGATGCGCTCTCCGTCCACCGCCTTGTAAGGCTGACGCTAGCAAATACTCATCTATTCTCGAGGCAGTCCTTAAAGGACAAACGCTTAACACCTGGCAAAAATGCTCCGCAATACCTGATCGATTTTATAGACGGCGCATGGGAACCGCAAGCCGCTAATGAGCTACGCTACCTGAAACAATCCCTTGCACCCCACGCGGCCCGCTTCGAGGACATCTATCGTCCGATCCGGCATAACGTTTATGGCCACCGGCTCATGACAAACGCCGCCGCTGGAAAACGACCTTTTTCCACAAACGAGCCGTCCGCAGCTTGCGGAGATCACCGACTTTCTTCATGCTCTTACCAACTCGCTGGAACATCTCTACAACAATGGACGCAAACCAGATCTGACTTTACGATTTTACAATTCATAATCGGAAAATCCGCGATGAAGCAAAACATGTTTTGCAGATATTGGCTAAGAACGAGCCGGACGACGAATAGCCGATTCTCCGTTTTGACCAAATCTCGAATCCTACCACCCACCATGCCGCCGTTAACTAACGGAGTTTCTATGTCAGCTAATCGAGGCCGTAACCCGGACTACGATGGCGGTGAATCGCTCGCCAATCGCCCTGTGGCGAATATCCACGTAGGCAGTGTTCAGGCCAGCGTTTGCCGCAATCAGAACGACAATGGCACCTTCTTCTCGATCACGTGAAACGCCCTTTTAAGCTAAGGACGGCCAAGGGAAAGAAACCGATAGCTTTGCGCCCACCGATCTGCCTGAGCTTGCAAATGCCGCCGACCTCGCCCACACCAAAATGCTGGAATTGCAATCGCAGTCGGTGAGATCAGGTAACGGTTTCTCTTTGTCGTGTTCCTCTTTGAATTTCTCCCGCGATTCCCGCAGGATTTTCAAGAAGTTTATCCGCCGTTTCTGACAAACTCTCCCGCTGCTCTTCGGAAAGCTTTTCGTCACGCCAAACATCCTCTTGTAGAACCGCGTTCGCAAACTTTGGGGCGGTTACATCGACGTTTTGCCATCTGAATCCTTGCCCCATTTGGCGGTGAGTGACGGCGATTTTCATGATGATTTCTTGATGAGGCAACAGGCAGTCGCCGAAGGTAAGACATTCCCGGCATAGCGTCATCAACGAAATCCGCCTCTCCGTTTTCGTCGTTCCAAGCACCTCTCCGACATTGGTTTCGGTCAGTCGTATTCGGAATCCTGACTTTAAGCGCTGCATGATCTGTTCGCGGCTGGGATCATCATGAAGCCGGTTTATTGCGCTGGTATCGAAAAGAATTCTCTTCGTGCGGGGCATTGCCTAATTATCTAATTTGTGGCGGTAGGGGTACGACCCACATGGCCATCCTTCGTATGTCTGGCTCGGCGATTAGGCGAGCATCCCTCCGAATACTTCAAAACGACTGGTTCCACCAGAACGACGTGATCGCGATCGGAACCCCGACCCATGAAACGTACCTATAGAGCACGTTGCAGCCAACGCAACTTCAAACGGGTTTTCAGCCGGACAACTGTCCGGCTGATTTTACCGAATGAAGGCGGGCCGGTTTGTAGCCGAGACTAGCCCCAATCCTTGATCTTGCAAAAACTTGGATTCCGGATTGTGGAGGGCTCGTCAGAATTCGGCTTGTGTCGCAATCATTCACGCACGTGCAACGTTCGCAGATCCTCATGGGTTGGTTCGCATAGATCACGAGAACGGCGAAGTGTAGTTGTAATCCACTTTGCGCATCGTCGTTACCACGGGTTTGAAGAAAATCGCGAGTTTTTCAAGCACGACAATTTCCGGTGAAAAACTTGTATTTGGCGTGAGGTTAAACGTTTTCCTCCCCGTATGTCGGCTGGCTCCTTCGATTCTTTCGGCCATCACCAGAGCATAGCGCGCAAAAGGTCCGTTAGATGCGGAATTTGGCTAATCAGCACGCATCGCGGTTGTCGGATCGACGTGAATCGCTCGGATCGCCGGCAACAAGCTGCCCGCCAGTGCCATCATGACCGAGACTGCTGCCGCGGCGGTAAGTGTTACAGGATCCCAAGGACTGACGCCGGCAAGCAACGATTCCAGCAACCGGCCAACGCCGTAGGAGAGCAGGACACCTGCCGTAATTCCGATAACCGCCAGTCGGAGAGCATCGCCGGCCGTTTGGCTGAGGATGTCTGAGTTGCGTGCTCCGAGTGCGATGCGCACGCCAATTTCTCGCGTGCGGCTTGAAACTGCGAAGGCCAACAACCCATGAATTCCCACGCCGGCAAGCAGCAGTGCAACTCCGCCAAAAGCTCCGAGCACTGCCAGTTGGGCGCGCCGCGATGCGGTATCCTCCTCAACGATTTCCTGCAGTGATCGGACGTTGGAAACCGGCTGTGTCGGGTCCGCTTCGCGGATGATGCGGCGTACGGAAGCGATGAGCGCCGCCGAATCGCCCGTGGTGCGGATGGCGAGGTCCTTAGGCGCGTACCAGCCCGACACGTCGTCAGACTGTTGCCAGGACACGTAGACCTGCGGTTCGCTGCTTCGTTCCAGGCCCCGCACGCGAACGTCCCCCACGACTCCAATGACCTCGCGATCATGATTGCCGATATTAATGCGGCGGCCGACTGGATTTTCCATAGGCCAGTAGCGCCGTACAAACGAGTGGCTCACCAGGGCAACTGGCGGCGCCGTATGCGAGTCGCGTTGCTGTACGTCGCGGCCGTCTAACAGCGGGATGCCCATCGCCGCAAAAAAGCCAGGAGTCACGAAACGCAGACTGGCTGTTTCGCGATTAGCGAGATCCTCGGGATGGCCGGCAATCTCCACGGGCCAGATGCCTCCGCCCATCGCAATCGGCAGAAAGCTCGTGAAACCTGCCGCAGTCACGCCGGGCAGGCGCTGCGCCTCTGCCAACACATGCCGGTAAAACTGATCGCGTGTTTCCGGCCTTTGGTAGCGCGGCATCGGTAGTGATGTACGCAACGTGAGGACATGCTCGGCGCGAAAGCCGGGGTCCACGGCCTGAATACGCCAAAGCGCGTGCGTGAGTAATCCGAAACCAACCACCAGCACGACCGAACAAGCCACTTCGGTAATCACTAAAGCGGAACGTAAACGCTCACGCCGCGCGCCCATCGCGGAGCGTCCACCTTCATGCAGATCGGTCGCATTCTTTTGCCCTATTCGCGTCGCCAGCATGATGCCGAAACCAATCCCGGTTGCGAACGTAACGAACGCCGCGAACAACAGAACCCGCTCATCCAGAGAGGGGACCTCCGAAATCGGCAGCGATACAGGCACAAGACGAACCAGCAGTGGCAGGGCCATATACGCAATGAGCAACCCGAGCGCTCCGCCGGGAATCGCGAGCGTCAAGCTTTCGGTAAGCATCTGGCGCACAAGGCGTTCACGCCCGGCGCCCAGAGCGGCCCGCACCGCAAGTTCTCGGCGGCGCACCAAGGCTCGCACTAGCAGCAAGTTTGCCAGATTCGTACATGCGATCAGCAGCACGCATAGCGAAGCCCAAAGAAGCACTTTCAGCATCAATCGCGCTCGATTGGAGACATCATCGCGAAGGCCAACCACAGCGATCTTCACTTGCGCGAGTTCCTTCGGATAAGCGCGCGACAACTGTGCCGCAATCGTTTCCATCTCTGCCTTCGCTCTCTCGATCGTCACACCCGCCCTGAGGCGGCCCACCGGAAAGATGTACGTATTGGTGCGGTCTGCGAAGTCATCTGCGGCAAAGCGCATGGCCGTCCATAAGCGGGCTTCGCGGCTCGGAAAATAGAAATCCTTTGGCATAACGCCGATCACCGTGTAAGCGACGTTATCCAGATGAATAACTTGCCCGATAACCGCAGGGTCGCCGGCGAAGCGTTCCCGCCATACGCCATAGCTCAAGATCACCGTGCCCGGTGCCGACTCGCGATCGTCTTGTGCACCAAAAACACGGCCGATGAAAGGCTTCACACCGAGTGTTGGCAGCAACTCCGCCGTAAACACCGCGCCTTCAAGGTGCTCGGGTTCGCCTTGGCCACCCGTCAGATTCACGGCTAGGCTCCGATAGGCACCCATCGACTCAAACGAAGCGCTCATCTTCTTCCAATCCCGATAGTTGCCCGGCGACACGTCCCAAGAACGTCCCAATCCCTTCCGGTCGTCCTCTCGCAGTTTCACTAGCCGATCTTGCTGCGAAAAAGGAAAAGGCTGAATCAACACATGGTCAACCATGGTGAACGCGGCCGTGGTGGCGCCAATGCCAAGCGCGGCGATAGCGACTGCAGCCATGGCAAAACCGGGCGAGCGGTACAGAGCACGCAGGGCGTATCGAACGTCATAGGAGACTAAGTCCCACTGAACAGCGAAGGCATTGAGGATGAGATCGGGAATAGTTTCGAGCCAGAGGGCCAGCACCAGCCAGAGAGAAGCGCGCGCGTCTCGCCGCCGCGATTGAAATACCGCGCACATCTCTTTGCTATATTCGGCGCGCCACGACGACGGATAGAGATAGAGCAACAGACGATAGAGAAGCATGATTACCTTCCTCCGGCAAAACCACTGGCTCTGGCCAGCTTTACCAGCTCGGTTAAACGCCGCGCTTCGACCCGGGCCACTGATTCGCCAAAGGGGGTGATGCGGTAATAACGACGACGTTCGTCATCCTGCTCTGCGTCGGGCCGTTCGCCGGTTTCGACAATCAAGCTTTGTTCGAGCATGCGCTGAAGGGAGCGGTAGAGAGTACCCGCACCTAGTTTCAAGCGATTGTTGGTTCGGCGCGCAACATCTTGAATGATGCCGTAGCCATGACGGTCGTCGCCAGCCAGCGCCATGAGGATATGGAAAGTAACTGCTGGCAACGGCAGCAGGGATCCCGGGTTCTGTTCTGCACGAGGAGGCATGAGTCAATTATATACACCAAGACTATAGCCTATATGGATATAGTCCGCTGTATGTCATCAAGACGTGATCACTGGAGTGCTGGAACATTTGTATCCGCAAGTCGGCTTTTCAACTGCGATCTTGCAAGCCTGTCAAGTTGCCGGGCAACGCGCAAAACGTAGAAGTGATCTGCTTGCTCACAAATCGTGTCCAGTTGGTCGGCTATTCGGAAGCAGTTTTTCTTAAGTTAGCCCATGGGGGTGAGCCGGGCACTGATCTCGAACGTATGGTAACGTTCTTTCCGGTTGCCAGACCGATCTTGTTGTGTCGCCAGCGGCACTGGCTGTTTGGGGAGCAGTTATGGTTTCCTTGGCTGCGACGTTCACGAGTGCGATGAGTTGGTCGCGAAAGTGCATCCTTTTCGGCTAGTTCCAGAATCTCGATGCGCAGGGAATCGATTCAATGTTGGTTTTGCGGTTCGGCGATTGTCGTTTCGAGAGAAGCCTCGGCTGGTTTACCCTTGAACTCGCTGCTCAGCCAATCGAACAGCTTTGCGCCGGGTCCGCTCAAAAAAAGGCCGTCCGCCTGCGCCGCTGACTGGCTGGCCATAACAGTGGCGGTGTAAGGGTAGCATCCCTGCTTTTGCCATTGGACTCGTATTGCGTGTGATCGACTTGCCATTACTTCGCGTTCTTCGCAGGCAAACCGTCGCGCATCACAATCCTGCCGCCCGCCGCAATTTCAAAATTCCCTCTCCGCCATTTTGAGTTGCTCACCAGGTAGCTCCCCAGCCAAACGCAGAAGCCGAGCAGATCGCGAAGCGAATACAGCCACGCCTTACGAAGGCAATCGCGGTCGCCCACCACGCCATAACCAATTGCCACACTCTCCAGCATTCGATTCAGAAAGCTGAACAAAAATAACCCCAGACCCGCCGCTGGATAGCCCAAAATGCTCAGCCCGATCATTCCAGCGATCCCGTATGGCATTGCGAACACCAGCCCAGTACCGAAGTGACCTTTTGGCCGCGAATATTTCGTCCCTGTAGCCCAACGCAACTGGCGGTCCCACATTTTCGCGAAGTTCATCGGCGGCACCACGTGGTCAATTACGTGATTCGACAGCACAACGGTATAACCCCGATCGGCGATTTTATTTCCAATAATGAAGTCGTTCGAGAAGTAATCGCCGGTTGATGCGTATCCGCCAATCGCCTCCAGCGCATCTCTTCGAACCACAATCGTGGGCCCCAGGCCAAACTTCACTCCCTCCAGCAAATTCGCCGTCAGAGCACCGGCCGACATCTCGACGCTCATGCCCATTGAATCGAGCAGAGACCAGAAACCGCCGGCGTTAAAGCCGCGATAGAGACATGTGAGCATCCCTGTTTTCTTCTGTAGCAGCGGGGGCACTACTTCGTGCAGATAGGAACGGTTAACCATCACGTCGCTGTCGCTGGTCACCAGAATGTCGTATTTTGCTTTCTCCGCCATGCGCGAAAATGCATAAGCGGGCGGGTTTGGCCAGGGCGGCAATCCGGTCACCAGAACGCGCGACTCGATCCGCGGAAATTTGCGGCAGACGCGTTCTGCGATCTCGCGCGCTGGATCGTTCGCTTCATCCACCGCGAAAATTACTTCGAACAACCAGTAATCCTGCCGGAAAAAGCTTTCTAGATTTTCTTCCAGGCGCGCCTCCGCCCCATGCAGAGGCTTCAATATGGACACCGGAGGTAGGGAAGCAATCTGCAAAGCTTCGGCTTTCTGAATGCCGGATTGCCGCCGGAACTTTCGCGCACCCAGCAAACTCAGGATTAGGAAAACAGCAGATGAGATCAGCCCGATAGCGGAAACCGCAACCAGAGCGAACGCTAAAACGTGGAGCAATCCATATTTTGGCATCCAAGCCGCATCGACACGCGAACTCATTCACCGCCTAAAAGCCGGTGGCCGCAACAGGATCGCGTGGTTGGAACTGCGCACGGCAGGCTCTAATGGGGGAAGTAGGCTCTCCTGCCGTGCGTCTACTTCACTGCTTATCTCTTCGAACGGCCCAGCCCAAAGTTTAGCTCCTTTGTGGATAAATCTTCGGATAGGCTGTTTTCATCTCGCTGGCCGTTTCGCACGCCTTTCCAATCTGGATTAGTTCCCCCGTGCCGATTCCTGGGCATTTCAATTGCTCTATTCGCCATGCCGTTCGATTCTCAACCAGCTCCGGCCAAAAGGGATAAAGCCGGCATTGGGTCGGCTTCACGGGATGAACCGAACATCCGCCCTTACGCAGGAAATGACACTGCGAACCACGCGGCTTCTTCAGGCGGAGGACATGCCGGTACCGCACTACGTATGCGCTTTCAAAAGCCGCCTGAGCCATCCCGGAGAACTCAGCCATTCGCCGCAAATCCCGCTCGGTGATGTAGACAAACCCGTGGGTTTCGCAGCAGCGCGTGCAGCCAGGTTGACAGGCAAACTGCAGATCCATTTCAGACCATAGTGTAGCGGTTCACCAGAGCTGGCGGGCATCGCGTGTGACGCTCAGATTAACGCCTGCACCAGCGCATCCACATCGGAGTCTGCGACGGTCCGCATATCTAGAATGATGCGGCCGTGTTCAATGCGCGCGATCACTGGTACAGTTTGAGCGCGCAAATTCGCTTCGAAGGCGGATGGATTCGGCACTTTCAACTCAACAACCCAGGTGGGTAATGTCTGATCCGGTGTCGAGCCGCCGCCGATGGGCGATTCACTTTCGCGCACCGTTGATCCGTTTAGCGCGCTGGCAACGCGTTCGGCACGCGCGCGGATCTGCTCCGGCTTCGCGAAGATCATCCGCAGCGCCGGAATGGCGTTCCAGTTCTGCTGCACGATGTTGCGGAGCGTTGTCTCCAGAGCCTGAACAATCAGTTTGTCCACGCGAAAGGCCCGGTACATGGGGTTGCGCCGCACCCGGCCGACTAATTCTTGATCGCCCGCGATTACGCCCGTCTGCGGACCGCCCAGCAGCTTGTCGCAACTGAACGAGAGTATGTTCACGCCAGCTTCAACGCTCTCCGAAACCAAAGGCTCATCAATGCCGTGCGCCCTTAAATCGGTCAAGCAGCCGCTGCCCAGATCTTCATACACCGGGACTTTCACCTGACGTCCGAGCTCGGACAGTTCACCCAGACCGGGCCGGGACGTGAAGCCGCTGAGCTTGAAGTTCGATGGATGAACGCGCAGAATGAGACGGGTCCGTTCATTAATGGCGGTGCGGTAGTCGTCAATGTTTGTTCTATTCGTGGTTCCAACTTCACGCAGCACCGCGCCTGAGCGCGCCATGATTTCGGGAATACGGAAGCCGTCGCCGATTTCGATCAGTTCACCGCGCGAAACTATCACTTCATAGCCCGCGGCCAGTTCATGCAGAACCAGAAAAACGGCGGCTGCGTTGTTGTTGACAAGAATCGCCGGCCGCCCGATCAAGCGCTCTAAGAGCTGTGCCGTGTGGACGTCGCGCTTGCCTCGTTTGCCGGATTTGAGATCGTATTCAAGGTTCGAATAGCCTGGCAGTGGTTCAAAGCGGGGTAGCGGAGCGCGCCCAAGATTGGTATGAAGAACCACGCCGGTGGCGTTGATGACCGGCCGGAGAGATGGCTCCGCCAGAGCTTCTAATCGCCTTCGCACAGCGATTTCGACCGGCGTATCATCTTGTGCCAATCCGCGCTTTAGTGCGTCGCGCCGTTCTGCCAGTTCCGCCCGGATTTCCGCAGTGATCACTTCCTGCGGAACGTCTCTTATAGCCAGACTCCGAAGAAGTTGGTCCACCGACGGCAGTTCCCGAAAGGAATCCATTTACGCGATTGCCCGTTGCGCCAAGGCTTGCTTTAAATACTGTCCGGTGTACGATTCGGGAACCGCCGCCACAGCTTCAGGTGTTCCTTGCGCAATGATGCGGCCGCCGCCGTCGCCGCCCTCAGGACCGAGATCGATGATCCAATCGGCAGCCTGAATCAGATCGATATTGTGCTCAATCACCAATATGCTGGCACCGTTAAGAATCAGCTTCTCAAACGATTGCAGAAGCTTGGCGATGTCGTCGAAGTGCAGCCCAGTGGTTGGCTCGTCAAAAAGAAACAGCGTTCCTTCGCAGGTTGATTGCGCCAGGTGCGCGGCCAGTTTCACGCGTTGTGCTTCGCCTCCGCTAAGAGTTGTTGCCGATTGGCCCAAACGCAAGTAGCCAAGACCGACATCGTTCAGAACCTTTAATTTGGCGGCAAGCTTAGGTGTGTCCGCAAAGAATGTCAGCGCTTCGCGAACGGTGAACTGCAGCACCTGGTGGATATTAAAGCCGCGATATTGAATGTCGAGAATGCTTTGCTTATAGCGCGTCCCTTTGCATTCTTCGCAGATCAGTTCCACATCGGCCAGGAACTGCATCTCCACGGTAACGGTGCCGTCGCCTTGGCAATTTTCGCACCGCCCGCCTGGAATATTGAAAGAGAAATGACCGGCGGTGTAGCCGCGCCGCTGAGCCTCCGGAGTGCATGCAAAGATCTCGCGAATCAAATCGAACGCTTTCACGTATGTGACCGGATTCGAACGCGGCGTTCTGCCAATGGGCGATTGGTCAACCATAACTACACTGGTGAGCAGGTCGGCTTTCTCCACCCTCTTCAAAGCGATGCGCCGCGCCGCGCCTTCGGTTTCCATACCGTCTTTTGGAGTTTGGCGTTCTTTGTTGACGTGCAGATCGAGCGCCTTGTAAATCACCTCATGCACCAGGCTCGATTTCCCTGAACCTGAAACGCCCGTTACCACGACCATCATGCCTAGCGGAATTTCAACGTCCACGTTTTTCAGATTGTTCGCGCGCGCGCCGAAAAACCCCACCTTGCGTTTGTGATTTACCTTGCGGCGGTCGAGCACGCGAGCCACGACCGAATCGCCGCGCAGATAACGCCCGGTAAGCGAATCTTTGCTGGTAGACGCCTGCAGCAGTTGCGGGTACGTTCCGGCGAAAATTACGCGCCCGCCATTCTCACCGGCACCGGGACCAAGGTCGAAAATATAATCTGCCTCCGCCATGATTTCAGGATCGTGCTCCACCACAATAATGGTGTTCCCTAGATTGCACAGGTCCTTTAATATATTGATCAGCCGGGCAGTGTCGCGGCTGTGCAGGCCGATGGAAGGTTCGTCCAGAACGTAGGTTGCGCCCACTAAGCGCGAGCCCAAGCAAGTGGCGAGCGTGATGCGTTGCGCTTCGCCGCCCGAGAGCGTTGCCGAAAGCCGTTCGAGAGTGAGGTACTCCAGGCCGACGTCAAGCAGAAACTTCAAGCGCTGCTTGATTTCATCCAAAATGCGGTCGGCAATCTCGCTTTCTTCGGGGCTGAGTTGCAGTGTGTCGAAGAAGTCTTTAGCCCGGCGAATATTCATGCGCGATACCTGAGCGATGTTGTTCTCGCCCAGCCGCACCCACAGAGCTTCTGGACGTAACCGGCCGCCGCGGCAAGCCGGACACTCGGTATAAGCCCGATAGCGGCTCATAAAGACGCGCACATGAACTTTATATTTTTTGCGCTCCACTTCTTTGAAGAAGCGAAAGACATGCTGCCGGACGAATTCTTTCTCGTCGGCCCGCAAATCTGAGTACGGCACGTTCAGCCGCACTTTACCGCGTGCCTTAGGCTTGAGATCTTCGTCGTAATACCAGGTGTAATTGGGCTTCGTCCAAGGGTCGACAGCACCTTTTTCGAGCGATAACGAGGGGTCGGGAATAATCAGGTCGATATCGTAATCAACTGTGTTGCCGAAACCTTGACAAACTGGACACGCACCAATAGGGTTGTTGAAGCTGAATAGCGTCGGCTCGGGGACCGCCGCCATCTGACCACACAGCTTGCAGGCGAACTTCTCGCTGAAATGAAGTTGTTTCGGCTCAGCCACGCCCGCTTGCTCAAAAAACACCTCGCCGGTTTCTCGATAACAGATCTCGACGGTATCCACCAGTCGCTGGTGCGAGTCGGGGCGAATGACAATGCGATCGGCGAGCACATATAGCGGCTTCGCAAAATCGATCTCGAGCAAAGACTCAGGCGTCGAGAACTCATACATCCTGCCCGCTTGAAAGAGGCGATTGAAGCCTTTTTTGCGAAGATCGAACAGCCTGTCGCGCAGCGCGCTTGCTTGGTTGCCGCCCTCAGTTGCTTTCACGGCAAACAGCGCGTACCAGCGCGACCCTTCCGCTTCGGTCAGCATTAAATCAGCCACCTGATCTACCGTGTCGCTCTGAATCCGCGTGCCATCGTTCGGGCAGTAGGTTCGACCGGCTCGCGCCCACAACAGGCGCATAAAATCGTAAAGCTCAGTCGCTGTTGCCACGGTGGAGCGCGGGTTGCGCGTTTGATTCTTCTGCTTGATGGCGATGGGTGGGGAAATTCCAAGAATCTCGTCGACATCCGGCTTTTCCATGCGCTCCAGAAACTGGCGCGCGTAAGCCGAGAGCGATTCCACGTAGCGGCGCTGCCCTTCGGCGTAGATCGTGTCAAAAACCAGCGACGATTTCCCGGAGCCGGAGACGCCCGTAACCACCGTTAACTTGTTATGAGGAATATCGACGCTGATGTTCTTCAGGTTGTGTACCCGCGCGCCGTGAATGGCTAACATTGGCGGCGCGGACTTGATGGTCGATCTACTCAAAGGTAAGCTGGAATCTTGCGGCATTGCGCGGGGGTCAAAGTGCGGCGTGAACGGGGGTTCTTCACTAGTATAAGATGCTCGGCCATGTCTGAACGTTGTTAAGTCGCGTGATGCTGTCCAACTCCCAGATAGAACAATTCAGGAAGAATTTGCTTTCCTGGTTTGCCGTGCATCAGCGCGATTTGCCGTGGCGGCGAACGGCCGATCCATACGCCATTTGGATTTCGGAAATCATGCTGCAGCAAACTCGCGTAGCAGCCGCCGTTCCTTATTTTGAACGCTTTCTGAGGCGTTTTCCCGATTACCCCACACTGGCTGCGGCGACTGACGACGAACTGCTCAATCATTGGGCAGGCCTCGGCTATTACTACCGAGCCAGAAATATGCGCAAGGCAGCGGAACTGATGTGCGCCGCCAGCGGCTTCCCGAAGGATCACGGCGAAATTCTTAAGCTGCCCGGAATCGGCGATTACACGTCCGCCGCCATTGCCAGCATTGCTTTCAATCAGCCGCATGCCGCAGTGGATGGCAACGTGGTGCGGGTGATCAGTCGCGTGTTCAACGAAAGCGCCCATCCAGCGACCATGCACGGACGGCGGCAATTCGCCCGATTAGCGGCACAACTGCTCGATTCCCAAAACCCTGGCGCGTTCAACCAAGCCATGATGGAACTAGGCGCGACAACATGCCTTCCGCAGAACCCGCAATGCTTGATCTGTCCGGTTGCTGCACTGTGCGCGGCCCGCGCCGCTGGCGCCCAGCAGGATTTGCCCGTCAAAAAATCTAAACAAAGGAATGTCGAAGAGTTGCGCCGCGCCTTTTGGATAGAGCACGAAGGTCGGCTGCTCGTTTGGCAGCGCCCTGCTAATTCGCGGCTAATGCCGGGTTTTTGGGAATTGCCCGAACCTGTTCACCTTCCCCATGTTGAGCCCGGCGAGAAATTGGGTTCATTCCGCCATAGCATCACCGTCCATAACTACCGCTTTGAGATCTATTGGGCCGACGCGCCCGCTCAGCTCGGCGAATGCCAGTGGCTGACCCTCGCAGATTTGAGAGATTCGCCTACAAGTACCACTCTCAAGAAGGCTAAGCGTCTTCGTGAAAACCAGCAGCGCGGTCTGCACGTCTTAAGCGCATCGGCGGCGTCATAGCTTTGATTTACTACGCACGCCCGCGATTTGTAGGAAACTAAGTAGACGAGGAAACTGCATGCTAAGAAGTTTTTCCTTCTTGTGTTTGATGGGCAGTTGTTTGAGCAGCCCGGCTTTATTGCTGGCGCAAAATCCCGCGTCCGCCGGTCCGGGCGCCGCGCCGCCCCAGGTGCAGTCTCCTGCGGCTTTGAAAGAGCGCCCTCCCGCGCCTGCCGGAACCTATCAGGTGGACCCGGGCACTCACATCCTGCTGAACATGATCAACAGCGTCAGCACAAAGCAGGCGTTAGTTGGCGACCGGATCTATCTCGAAACCGCCTTCCCGGTGATCGCGAACGGAAAAATCGTCGTTCCCCAAGGCAGTTGGGTCACGGGAACCGTTACCGAAGTAACCCGTCCCCGCCGTGTAAAGGGCAGAGGTGAGTTGCAGGTGCGTTTCGATTCGCTTACCTTGCCGAATGGTGTTACGCGCAGCTTCAAAGCGGATTTGGGCTCGCTCGATTCCCGCAACAATGAAACCTTGCAACGCGAAGGGAGCAAGATCAAGGGCGCCGGCGACAAAAAAGGCGATACGGAGACGGTCATTCGAACTACCGCTGAGGGAGCCGGTATCGGCACTGCGGTGGGTGCCGCGGCAGGCCACATCGGTACCGGAAGTTTGATCGGCTTGGCGGCGGGCGGTGCCGGAGGGTTGATCGGTGTTTTGGCGACCCGTGGTCCGGAGGCTACGCTGCCGCGCGGATCGACTGTTGAAATGGTGCTTGACCGCCCCTTGATTTATAACTCCGCGGACCTGGATCTGAGCAACGCCCCTCCCCACGCCCCATTGAGCGAAGGCTACCCTCCTGCTCAAAAACAGACGAGTGGTTGGAATCCATTCTAGGATTCCTTTTCCATGTTCGACGGTGAGCCAGTCGAAATACCCATCACCGGCGTTCTCGATCTGCACACTTTCGCTCCCCGCGATGTGAAATTCGCCATCGAAGCCTATCTTGAAGAAGCACACCGCCGCGGCCTTACAGCCCTGCGTATCGTTCATGGAAAGGGTATCGGCGCTCAGCGTGAAATCGTGCGCAAATTGTTGGCGCGTCATCCGAATGTCGCGCATTTTTCTGACGCGCCTCTCGAAGTGGGCGGCTGGGGCGCGACGCTTGTTACGCTCAGAAGTTTCGAGCAAAATAAGCAGAGTTGCTGATACGCTGACTGCGTGGAAACAATTCAGTGGCTTGTCCTCTCAAAAGAGAGGCAACGGAGAACACTATGAGTTATGGTTTTGACATCCGGCGCGATGGAGCGTTGGATTTCCTTTCGATTGGCGGTTTGGTTTGCCGTCTGGATCCCGGGATTATTCCCTTTCGCAAAGCGACAGAATGCAAGATCCACGTGAGCGGCGGCGAATTCAACGTCGCGGCGAATCTTTCGGATTGCTTCCGCCTGAAGACCGGCGTGGTCAGCGCCATGGTTGATTACCCTTATGGCGATCTGGTTGCGGAACGCGTTCGCGCGATGGGCGTAAAACCTTTCTATAAACATTTCAAGCACGATGGCGTCGCTGGACCAAACATTGCAACTGTATACAGCGATCGCGGCCAAGGGGTCCGCCCCCCAGTGGTTTTCTACAATCGTGCGAACGAAGCGGCTGGTCTGCTCAAGCCGGGAGATTTCGATTGGAAGGCGATTTTTGGCGAGGGTGTCCGCTGGTTCCATAGCGGTGGCATATTTGCCGCGCTGTCTCCCACCACGGCTGAGGTAGCGATTGAGGCCATGCAGGCTGCCAAGGCCGCTGGCGCTATCACATCTTTCGATCTAAATTATCGCGAGAAGCTGTGGAACGTTGTCGGCGGCGCCGATAAAGCCGTCGCTACCATCGACCGGATCGTGAAGAATGTGGACGTGCTGGTCGGCAATGAAGAGGATCTGCAGAAGGGCTTAGGCATTCCCGGGCCGGAAGTGGCGGCGAAATCCAAATTGGATCCTAGCGCCTTTTTCGGCATGATCGATAAAGTTCGCGAGAAGCATCCGCAAGTCAAAATTGTTGCCACAACATTGCGCGAAGTGCATTCGACCAACCGGCATAGCTGGAGCGCCGTAGCCTGGATCAACGGTTCCACTCACGCAGCGCCCACCATGGAATTGGATGTATATGACCGGGTGGGTGGCGGCGATGGGTTTGCCGCCGGTTTCTTCCATGGTCTGCTCAATGGACTTTCAAACGATGAGGCCGTGAAACTCGGTTGGGCGCACGGCGCTTTGATTACAACCTTCCCGGGTGATACCACCATGGCTACTCTGGAGCAGGTGCAGTCGCTGGCGAAGGGTGGGTCGGCGCGCATCCAGCGCTAAAATCGATATTTTTCTGGGCTGTGTACGGCAGATTCTGAGTTATAGTAGATACGTGAGGGCTGCAAGTGCGAATTGCAGCCCTCTTGCAGACTACGTTCGCCGTTTCCAGCTTACGAAAATCTGCAATGTACCAACAAGTGTCAGTACAAGCCGTATTCTAATGGTCACTTGTGACCACCTCCTTTAGCCGGAAGTATGTAGTATCGAAGAGCCCAGTCGGTAAACTGGGCTTTTCCCTTCTCAGGCCAAACTTAATAGCCAGGAACAAGAAAACTTCGCCTCTTCGATTCGTCCCCGCAAGGAGCTGATTGTAAGTTCGCGGTGCGGGCGTTAATTCTCATATCGCGACGCGTCTACGTGTTGACGAGCGTAATCATCGGCCATCTGCCGCTCCGGTGTTATGATCGAGTCAGAAAGCACGAACCTAATGCGGACGCGCAATCTGCCTTGCGAGAAAAGTAAAAGCGTCCGGTTTGGAACCCGTCCCGCAGCAACGGTGCGGTGTTCAGTGGCTTATCTTCTGCCTTTTGTGTTGCTTGCTGCTTTTATGGGCATCGCCGCAGCCCAGGGCGTCGACGAACCTGCATCCAATCAGCCCTCAATCGCCAAAGCTCCTCCATTAAAAACAGGTACCGAGGCCGGTGCGACCCGCGATTCCCGCTCTGTCGATATCCGCGTCGATCGCACCCTGGTGCTGATCAACGTCACGGTGACCGACCCATTGAACAGATTCGTCACCGGCCTCGAAAAGGAGCATTTCCGTCTCTTTGAAGACAAAACGGAGCAGGAGATCAGCCAGTTTTCGAGTGAAGATGCTCCAATATCTATCGGCTTGGTGTTCGATACCAGCGGCAGCATGGGATCGAAGCTGCAAAAGTCGCGGCAGGCGGCCGCCGAATTCTTCAAGACTGCCAACCCTTCGGACGAATTTTTTCTGGTCCAGTTCAATGACCGCCCCGAATTGGTGGTTCCTTTTACCACCGACACCGATCGTATCCAGAGTGCGTTAACCTTCACTCAATCGCGCGGCCGAACTGCTTTGTTAGATAGCGTGTATCTCGCGATGCACGAAATGAAGAAGTCTCACAATCCCCGAAAAGCGTTGCTCATCATCTCCGACGGCGGCGACAATAGCAGCCGCTACACCGAGACCGAGATCAAGAATGCCGTTCGCGAAGCTGACGTGCAGATCTTTGCTATCGGTATTTTCGAATCCATGGGAAATCGCGGCAGAACGCCCGAAGAAGCGTCGGGTCCAAGTTTGCTGAACGAACTCGCCGAACAGACCGGCGGCCGCGAATATGCCGTGGAAAACATCGCCGAACTTCCCGACATTGCGGCTAAGATCGGTATCGAATTAAGAAACGAATACATTCTCGGCTACACGCCGAAGAATAGAGAGCGTGATGGCAAATACCGCCGCGTTCAGGTCAAGCTGAATCAACCACGCGGCTTACCACCCCTTAAAGCCTATTTCCGACTTGGCTACTATGCTCCCACTCAATAATGGCTTTCCCCGCCGCCGGAATAAGGGCGTTGCTTTCCTTGCGTTGAGTTCTGTTGCCGCCGGTTGCCTTCTTGCCCAGTTTCGCTCCGATACCCGCCTTGTTGTGCTGCATGCCAGCGTAACTGACAAGAAGGGTAAGTTAATTACGAATCTCGACAAGCGTGCCTTCAAAGTTTTTGAAAATGGCCAGCCGCAGGAATTGAAAATCTTTCGCCGGGAAGATGTCCCTGTTTCCCTTGGCATCGTAATTGACGATAGCGGCAGCATGATGACTAAACGCAGCCGCGTGGAGGCCGCGGCCGTGTCGCTGGTTCGCGAATCGAATCCGCAGGACGAGGTCTTTGTTGTCAACTTCAACGACGACGCTTATCTCGACGTCCCCTTCACTAACGATCTTCACAAGATGGAACAGGGCTTGGCGCGCATTGATTCACGCGGCGGAACAGCCATGCGCGACGCCTTGGGCATGTCGCTCGATTACATGCACGAAAAGTCCAAGCGCGATAAGAAGGTGATTTTAATCATCACCGATGGAAACGACAACGCCAGTAATACTTCGCTGGAAAAAGTGGTGGCCCGTTCCGCGCAAACCGATACCTTGATCTATGCCATTGGCCTCTTTACCGAAGAAGAAAAGCATGAAGCGACGAAAGCTCGCAGGGCGCTCAACGAGTTAACCGCCGCAACGGGCGGCTTGGCCTTTTATCCTAAGGACGTGAGCGAGGTACAGGCTCTCGCCGCTGAAGTCGCGCATGACATACGGAATCAATACACGCTTGCCTACACGCCCGCCATCCAGGCCCTCGATGGCAGTTATCGTCAGATTAAGGTGACTGTCGAGGCACCCGGCAAGCCAGTGGTGCGTACCAGGTCCGGCTATTATGCCACTCCTGAAACGCAGAACAAGTCCGCTTCTCTCCCGGCGAACCAGGCAACCCGGTAATGCTGCGCTTCCTATGGGTGGCAATCTCGCGGTTATCGCTTCGCCCCTTGGCGGTCGCCCTATCTGCGGTGGCGCATTGAAACTTATTCCGGCATCCCAGCCGAAAGTATCGATGCGAAGACATTTTTCCGCTTTATTTTCTCCACGGCCGGTCCGCTCTGGCACTATCTTCGCTGGGTCAACCGGCTTTCATAACTACCGGCTCACTTGCCGGTAACTTTCTTCAGCGCAACCGCATTCATGCAATAGCGCAGGCCGCTCGGTTTCGGGCCGTCGGGAAATACATGTCCAAGATGCGCGTCGCAGGTATTGCAAACCGTTTCCACGCGGGTCATGCCGTATGCCGTATCGAGGTGATACGCAATCGCATTCTCGTTCAAAGGCTGGGTGAATGAGGGCCAGCCGGTGCCTGACTCGAATTTTTCCGAAGCGTCGAAGAGCAGCGTATCGCAGCAAACGCAGGCATAGATTCCCGGCTCAAACAGGCTGCACATCGCCGAACTGAATGCCCGTTCGGTGCCGGCCTCGCGCGTCACTTGAAATTGCTCATTACTCAACTGCTGGCGCCATTCGGCTTCTGTCTTGACTATCTTATGATCGGGTGCCGGGCTGCCGTTCTTGGCCAGACGTAGCACATCGTTCCATTTGAGCATTATTCTGTTCCTAATCGATTTTTCCACGGCTGGGGATTCCGGTGAAGCTGAACGCTCATTCCGGAGGGGAAGCCGAACGGCATTCTGGGATGATCCCGAACACCATCGGAGCGTAGCGATGCCGGTTTTTCGATTGTGCAGTAAAGTGTTCGGCTTCGTCAAGAGAAAGCTGTCCGGAGCGCGAAGAGCGCTCCGTCGGATGGGTGCCGTGTAAGACATATCTTCTCCGATTGTTAATAATGGAACATGGTCAGGGTTACTCTCTTCGTCATCTCCGTTTTGCTGGCCACATCTACAGCCGTATTTGCTGAGCATCATATGATCAGCATCGGAGATCGTCGTATTTCCGTTTATTGCGATGGCGAGCGTGGGCTTTCACCGACGGTGATCCTCATTCCCGCAGGTGGGAGCACCGCCAAAGACTGGGCGACCGTCCAGCCGGCAGTATCGGGTTTCTCGCGTGTGTGCAGTTACGATCACGCTGGCCATGGCGAGAGCGACAAGGCACCTGTGGCGCTGCAGTCGGTCGATGAGGTCGTGGGGGACCTGCACGCATGGCTGAACGCGTCAGGCGAAAAAGCGCCATTCATCTTGGTGAGTCATTCTATTTCGGGCTTATATGCGCGTCGTTTTGTAACGCAGTTTCCGGGTGAAGTCGCTGGACTGGTGTTCGTGGACTCATCCCATGAGGAACAGGCATGGCGGCTGCATGAACTCGACCCTCAAGGACCGGGCCTGGACGACGTGACAGCGCGGCTTGGTTACTATGTGAAACCGGGCCAGCGGCTGCAATGGCGAACGAATCTGCCGTTGATAGTGCTCGGTCGTGGGATGCCGACTCCAAGGAAGGCGCGCGATGGAAGTGATTCTTCGACGAACCGAATGACCGAAGAGCAGTTCGCAGCGTGGGATCGCATTTGGAGAGAGTTGCAGGAGGATCTCGCCAAGCGCTCAACTCACGGAGAGTTTCGCGTTGCCGAAAAGAGCGGACACTTTATCCAGCGTGATCAGCCGGATCTCGTCATTGCGGCGATTCGTAACGTTATTAGCCGAACTCAATAAACCAGCCGCTGATCACTCTTCAGACTGGCAACCGCGAAGTGAGGATTGTAGAACGCAATTGGTAGCGATCCTCGCAGATTTCCCAGAAGTCCCGGCGCTCGGGTTTTGACAGCGGGGCCATGGCCCAATCGTCGATCACCAGGAGATCAAACGGCTGAGCCTCCGCGGATTACGGAGGCTGCCGTCCGCCTCGCCAGATCACGGAACGGGGACCGAACAACGCGGCCTCAAGCCGGTCATCGTCCCAGTCCGGTTCAAGCGGCGACATGATCTTGGCAGCTTCGGCCCGTTGCAGGTAATCATGTGCGGTACCGAGGCCAATCGAACAACCGCCGGCGACCGGGTCCCAGCCCGCATATCTCACAAAGGGTGTAGCAAAAAGCCGTCTCATCTGGCATAAACAAAGTGCGGACAAACGTTTTAGGCCAAGGAGCGCGGGATTCCCCAACGGCACCTATCCTGCTGAACTAGTGCGTCGTGAAATTTACTGGGCTGCCGGCGGTCTGCCGAAACGGCCCGCAGGCGCGTCCTTCACGGTATATCCGGCTGGAACCTGGAACAGCGTTGGGTCCGGCGCTTGCCGCTGAATATTAGTCAGGGAGTAAGTCGATTGCCCAAAGCGCGGGTCGCTGCGCTTCGAAGAAACTACTATCTGCAGGTCGGGCGAATACCAAGTCTCCGTGGTGGATGAAATCGGTTGCGTGTTGCCCACGGCGCCTGCGGCAATCGTGCGCGAGGTGCGCTTGCCTTGTGCATTAACACCGTTGACAGCTTGCGTTCCTAAATCGATTGTCGAAACATCGGGCGTGGTTGCGCTTTGCGTCGCGGAGCGCTCGGCACGCTGGGCCGAATCCCCATGTTGCCTCAATGCCCGCCGCATGGCTTCCTTGGTCGTCGCATTCAGAACATACGAGTAGCCCGCCACAGGGTCCGAAATAAAGACAATGGTCCGCGGGCCCGCCTGGCCGAAAGGGCCGCCCGAAATTGTCTCTTGCGAATAAATTCGGCCAGCGGCATCCCGCGCCACTTTGCCTGCCGTGGAGCGTTGAATCACGTTCCCATCGGGTAATGTTTGGATGGTGGAGTTGCTGACATCGGCGGAATAAGGCGCGTTTGCCACCACTTTCCCTGGACGCATGCCCAACTCGCGTCCTCCGAAACCTCTACCGAAGCCACGGCCCATTCCGGGCGGTCCTGCCTGCGAATACAACGCTGCGCAGGCAAGCAAGCAACCCACAATTAATTTTCCGCTTTTCATTCCTTAGCCTCCTTGCAGCAACTCCCCTGACTGAAACTTACTCAAGACTCAAAACGTGTACACCCATCGGTTGGCCGTCCGCTCCCAATAACACATCGGCTAACACCGAATGGTCCTGTCCCGTCACTTCGTTGGCCACCGGCTCCAGGTTAACGCCCAGTTCCGCCAGCGTCGAAATGGGTACCTGCATCTGAATAATTCGCGGAGCGGCTACCGGCAAATCGGGATTTGAAAATGGCAGCGGAATAAACGATTCGCCATCCACTTCGATTGCACTTGTCAGCGTTACGCCGCTGGGTGCCGCTGCATTGGCAATCGGCTTGTGCTTTGGAGCCAGAATAATCCCCAGCGCGAGAGTGGCGGCAATCGCCATTCCCCAACCAAAGCGTTTCATCACGCGTTCCGGCGCCTGCTTGGCGGCTCGCCGTTGTTCGGCCGCCAACATCTCACCCGCCAGAACGTCTTGATCGTCCGCAACATTCACCAGGAGCATCGAATCCACCAGCGAGTTGAGATCCGCCGATACTTCCCGCAGCCGCTGAGCTTCGACCCGGCAGCTTTCGCATTCGGCCAAATGATTTTCTACTTCGACGGTTTCGCCTTCTGTAAGCTCGTTATCAATCGCTCTGACCAATAAGTCGCCCGTCAGATGCCTAGTGTTCATACAAGTCCCTTGAGTCTATCCAGCCCCCGCTGGACACTCTCTCCCACGCTGGAGATTGAAAGGCCCAGCGTTTCCGCAATCTCCCGGTACTTCAACCCGCGAGATCGTAAGATCAGGCACTCTCTTTGCGTTTCGCTTAGTTGGCCGATAGCGGCCCGCAATACCTCGGTGCGCTCTTTGGCCAGCAAACCTCCTCTGGAGACGCATCCTTCGCCGCCAGATTAGTCTGCGGCGGCAGATCGTCCAAACTGCCGGTCTTCCGGTATCGAAATGCGTTTTGCGTATTCCTGACGCGGTTGTGAGCAACACGATACAGCCAAGCCCGAAGATTGGTTCTATCGCCGCTGTTCAGCAGATGCTCATGCAGCTTTAGAAAGCTGTCGTGAACTACTTCACGCGCCGTTTCCGCATCGACTCCCAGGAAAACGAGATAACGCTGCAGCGGAACTCGTTCCCGGTCATAAAGCTCTAAGACAAGCGGGGCATGGCCCTTGTCTTCCAAATTCGCCGCCTTCCACGCTATTCCCGGAAGCGCAAGGGAACCTGCACGCTCCATAATGCTCTATCTCACTCTAGACGCGCGCTGTGCCCATTACGTTCTGGATCGCACACGCGGCCGAGCCCGAATTTTCATTAGCGAGGGCCACAAAAGAGTTCCTTTGGGGAGTTGCACTTGGGGTTGGTGGAACTCTCTTGCGGCCTGCCGTCTCGCATGCTAGGTGACTGTATAACAGCCCATCCGCGCTCTTTTCCGGCACACCCGCCGTTTTTTGGAATACCGGGCTCTAATTGCTACTCTATGGCTTTAACTCCCTTTCCATGCCCGCAGCCACATCCGAAACCGACCTCCGCTATCCCATTGGCCGCTATAACGCTCCCCCAAGCATCTCTGCTGCCCAGCGCGTGGGCTGGATTGACCAGATTGCCCGGCTGCCCGATCAACTCAGAAACGCCGTTGACAGCCTGAAGCGAAGAACAACTCAATACTTCTTATCGCCCCGGCGGCTGGACCGTTCGCCAAGTGGTTCATCATCTTCCCGATAGCCATATCAACAGCTATATCCGTTTTCGCCTTGCGTTAACTGAGAATTCCCCCGTCATCAAGCCCTACGAAGAAGCGGCTTGGGCTGAACTGCCGGACGCTAGAACATCGCGTATTGAACCATCCTTGGCGATTCTCGATGGCTTACACGACAGGTGGTCGCTTCTTTTAAGGTCGTTAAGCGACGCGCAATTCGCCCGCACAATCAGGCACCCCGAACTCGGTGAAATCCGTCTTGATTGGACGCTAGGCCTATACGATTGGCATTGCCGCCACCATTTAGGTCATATTACGGCTTTGAGTACGGCGGATGGGTTGGTAGCTGGGCCGGTAGCGGCAAAATCGATCACCACCTTAATGTCGTCTGGCATACGCTTCAGCGCCGATTGCCAGTTTTCCAGAGGCTCTTTCCGCGAAATCAGCTGGCCGAGCCACTTCTGATCGGCCGAAAGCAGCACTTGCTCCGCCATCTGGTAATGCCGTAAGTTGGCGTTTACCGTGCCGAAAATTGCGGCGTTCTCCAATACCAGGCAACGGCTCAAATCGCCCATGTGGATCTGCTCTTCCTGGCCATGGGAAGCCACTCCAACCAGGCACAAGATGCCGTCACTGCCAATGGCGCTCATGCTCTCAATAATTAAAGGTCCTACTCCCGTGCATTCAATCAGAACATCGGGACGGAAATCCAACCGGCTGAGCGATCCAGTATGGTAATGAGCCCCCAATGCCTGCACCAGCTGCGGCTTGAGACCGCCCTCAACCCGGTCTAGGACATGAACTTCAAGACCGCGCTGCTTCCCTATCAATGCCGCCAGTAATCCGATTGGTCCCGCGCCGGTCACCAAAAGCGTTCGCGGCGCCCAGCGCGCACGTTCGCCAATTCGGGTGATATGATCCCAAGCCTTTGCCACTACGCTGGTAGGTTCCAAAAGTATTCCCACGGGCCTAAGGCTGGCGTCTAATTTCACCGTGAACGCCGGCTCAATACGCCACCATTCCGAACCAAAGCCATGTTTTTCCTTAATTCCCCGCTCGGTGTACTTGCCGTTGCGGCACATATCCCATTCACCCACCGCACAGGCTACGCAGGGCACGGGATCGGGCCGCCGTACTATTCCTACAACCAAATCGCCCTTCTGTAGCCCGGTTTCCACGGGCGCTTCCTCCACCAACCCTAAAGATTCGTGCCCCAGGATCAAATAGTTTTCCCCGGCTGGCGACCAGCCATAGTCTCCTGAAACCAATTCGAAGTCTGTTCCGCAGATTCCAAGCTCCAGCGCTTTAACGAGAACACTTCCATAACTCGTTGCCGGAACCGGTACGTCTGCCATGCGGGCTGAGTTTGTTTGCCCTGGAATGATGGTAATCGCTTTCATCTGTTTCCTAAGACCCAAACTAGGGCCCTTCTAAGATTACTGAGCCTGCAGAATCGAATGAATGTAACACCTGTGTTACCAACGACCTATAGTACTAGTCCTGGTTTCAGTACCCCACCGGATACCACTAGATGATTCTTCGGGCTATCTTGGAATAACCGCGATACGCGCTTTGGGGTTATCGCGTGCAAATGTGGAAAACGCACGCTATTTTTGGAGGAGTTTTTGAAGAGTAGATGGCGCTTTATCGGCTCCAACCTTGCGCTCAGCGCACTTTTTTGGCCAGGCACTGGCCCTAATGGCCCAAACGCCGTCCTTGTCGTTACCGGCCACCGTGACCGGCGTTCAGGCAACTACCACCAGTCCCACTCCATTTAGTCTGACCACCAGCGGCATACCCTCTGGCCTTTCCTTAAATAACACTACTTACCGGGTTTGGTGTTCTTATCCCCTCGGATTCGTCCCCGGCGAAATTATCGACTTCTTCCAAAATCCCCCGGTTCTCTTTGATCCAAGCGGCGTGGCGACTTACACCATTTACAACACGTACGGCACGTTGCCGGCCGATGGCCAAGCTGGCGACGGTGGCATGGTCTACGGCGGAACCCAGGTTCTGACGCAGGCCCAAGAATGGCAAGTTGTGAACTACATTTTGAACTTCCCCATGGGCAGCGCCGGAAACATTCCCGCCACGGTGAATGATATTCAAGACGCAATCTGGCAGGTTTTGCGTCCCAACGATGGAATTGCCTATGTCACCATCCAGGGCACAGACGCGGCTTCTTTGTCGCTGTATAACAACGCTATAGCGAACGGTGTCGGCTTTGTTCCGGAAAACGGTCAAATAGTGGCTGTCCTCCTCGATCCGCAAACGCCGGTTGATAGCCCTGAACCTTATCAGGGCGTGCTTATCCCCGTTCCTATTGTTGGGAACATCACCATCACCAAGACCGCCAATAAGATCTCGGCAAAATGCTTTGAATCCGTCACCTACACCTATGTTGTGACCAACACCGGAGATGTGGCTGTGACCAATGTGATTGTAACTGACGACAACGGCACCCCTAACTACGCCAAAGACGATGTCGTTGTCGGTCAAGTGGCGAATCTAGCGCCCAGAAAATCAGTTACTTTCAAACAAGTGCTCTATCTGCCAATTAGCGAATACGCGGTGGACGAAAAGGGTAACAGCAATTGGAGCACCTTGATTCCCAAGCGCCTTTCGAACGGAGACCTGCAATTTACATTTCTTCAAGACGACGACCTGGTCGACACAACTTACGGCTCTAAGTCTTCGGGCGGCTGGCAGACTCAAGGTGGAAAGGGCTTCTACGACGACCTGGGTGCTGACTATGTACGCTTCTGCTTTAAGGACGCGCGGGGCAACACCGTTCTCGACTTCAATGCCGATTGGGTTAGCCAGAACAAATCTTACCCTTCCGGTTACGGCTCGGCGGGTGTCCACGGCGGCTGGTCGGGCGTGCATAGTGCCGGCTGGTTCGGGTTGAATGTTTATCAGATTTCCGGTATCGCTTCCACGCTCAGTGACGATTTGAACCAGTCGTCCAGCTACTACCAATACACTCAGGACTCTCCGGATATCACGAAAGATCATAACTGGGAAGGCAAGTGCGCCTACCGAGTGACCGTTCATCCCGGCCTGTTCGGTTGGGCTGGCTTCGGCAATCTGCAAATCTCCGGATGTATATAACGCGCGCTGCAAAACCAGCGGCGGCGGCCATTATGCGCCGAAACCGATTTGCGGCGTGGTCACCAATATAGCTACGGTCGCAGCAACCGTCTCGGGTACGTGCAACACGGTGACCGCCAACGCAAAGGCTTCCGTCACTCTTAACGCGCCTTGTCAGACCACCCGCCAGCAGGAAAGTCACCGCTGCACTCACGAACATTAATGTAAATGTAAATGCACCTGCGCCCATTGCCCAAGGGCTGCAGCACCTACCCGATGGCCTATCTAAGGTAAAGGCAGGGACGCAGAAACTTCTTTGCATAGCCTTTGGCTTCTCAGTCCGCCGTCCGTACGTAACCAGGTCGTGTGTATGTTCGCGCGCCGGGGACGTCCACTTCTACTCGGATCGAATGATAGCCAAATTGAGCAGAGTCTGGTGAGTAGGTAATTAGATATGTGCTTCGTAGTTCCGCGCCGATCGCAATGGCGCCATTCTCAAGTTGTGCTTGTTTACGGAAGTGAATCTGTGTACCCCCGGTTGCAGCTGTGAGTTGAGAGAAAGGATCCTGGCCAAGCTTGCTCTTCGCACCTCGACGAAGCGCCGGAATAAGGGACGTCAGTTCAGCGCCAACCTCAACGCCGCCTCCTTGTCCCGTCATGCTTGGGAAACTAAACGTATCCGAGACAAACTTTTTTCCGGCGATAGGCAGCGCGAGCGAGTAGATCACCACGTTGGCTGATTGAGCCTGCTGCAGCAGCATTTCCAGAGACGTAGCACTGCCCCGATCAAAGGGCTGACCAATGAATAGAAGTACGCGAGTGCGCTCTGCAGGTTGAGTTTTAAGCAGTTGGATCGCGCGTATTCCCGCATCAAGCATGTGACCTTGTTGACCGGATGGCGAGAGCTTCTTGAGAGCGGATTGCACGTCCCCCATCTCAAACGGCATAACCACATTCACCTCGTCGTCGTACGACAGAACAGCCGCCTTGCCATTCTCGCCTAAAAGAAAAGTGTCAATAACACTTCCGACTTTCATAATGAACGATAAATAATCGCGCACCTCTTGGTTCGTCTGCACCGCTACAACAACCACCGGAGGTGCTGCGATTCCGTCGAGATTGATTTTCTGAAGGTGATTATCGTCCAAAAGACGGAAATCGCGAGCTTCCAGTCCTTGGATCAAGCGGCCTGTGTTTGAGAAGACGAGAGTGGGGGCGATGACCAGCTTTACAGGCATGCGAATCACGGCCTGTTCCTGGCCGCGGGCGACACATAGAGCAGCAGCGGCAATAAGCGTTGCGACGAATGCGAGTCGTGCTGCGGATGGGCGCAATGTCATGCTGTAGCCATTAAACACCAGGGAATCCAGCTATGCAGATCGGCGTGTCCGGCGGGCTGAACCAGAGTTATTACCTCACTTGCCATTTCGCAATTCAGCCGGTCGATTTACCATACAGTAGGTGAAAGCTTTACTGAAATCCCGCAGCGCTCCTGGCCTAACTCTTGCCGACATGCCGGAACCCGTTATCGGCATCAATGATGTCCTGATCAAAGTCAGTCACACCGGCATTTGCGGTACCGACCTTCACATCTACGAATGGGACGATTGGGCTCGTTCCACCATTCCAGTTCCAATGGTCATCGGGCACGAATTCGCCGGCGAGATCGTCAGCGTCGGCTCGAACGTCAACGATTTTCATCCCGGCGAAATCGTCAGCGGCGAAGGTCACGTGGTCTGCGGCCGCTGCCGTAATTGTCTGGCTGGACGCCGCCATCTTTGCGCGCATACCCAAGGCGTCGGCGTAAATCGTCCCGGCGCGTTTGCCGAATATATTGCCCTTCCCATGAGTAACATCTGGCGTCACGACTCTGCCATTAACCGCGAAATCGCGGCTATTTTCGACCCATTTGGCAATGCCGTTCACACCGCCCTTTCCTTTCCATCTCTCGGTGAAGACGTTCTCATCACCGGCGCTGGTCCCATTGGGCTCATGGCCATCCCCGTAGTCAAACACGCCGGCGCGCGTTTCATAGTTGTCACGGATCTCAACCCTTACCGGCTCGATCTCGCCCGCAAAATGGGCGCTGCTCTGGCCGTCAATCCGCAGGAAACTCCCGTTTCTGAAACACAGAAAAAACTCGGCATGCTGGAAGGCTTCGACATCGGTCTCGAAATGTCCGGCAGCCCCGCCGCCTTTCGCGAGATGATCGCCAACATGAGCCACGGCGCAAAAATCGCCATGCTCGGCATCCCCTCGAAAGACATGGCCATCGATTGGCGTCAGGTGATTTTCAATATGTTGACCATCAAGGGAATCTATGGCCGCGAGATGTATGAAACCTGGTACAAGATGTCTGTCATGCTCGAATCGGGGCTCGACATCTCAACCGTGATTACTCACCGTTTCGACTATCGCGATTTTGAAAAAGGTTTCGAAGTGATGCGCTCCGGGAACTCCGGTAAAGTCATTCTCGACTGGACGTCCGTTTCATAGAAACGTTTTTCGTGAAAACAAGCATTTTCGATCTCTTCAAAATCGGTATCGGTCCATCGAGTTCGCACACCGTCGGCCCCATGCGCGCTTCCCGTCAGTTCGCCCGCCGCTTGCTTGAATCGAATCTGCTGCAGCGTACCGCGCGCGTCAAAGCCGAGTTGTTTGGTTCGCTCGCGCTGACTGGAATAGGCCACGGTACCGATCGTGCCGTGCTACTTGGTCTTTCCGGCGAAGAGCCGGAACATGTCGATCTGACGAACGATCGATAGCATGCTCGAACACATCCGTACCGGCGGCCGTCTGCAACTGGCCGGCGTTCGATCCATCGAGTTTCTAGAACGGCGCGATCTGCTTTTTCACAACGATACCGTTCTGCCTGGCCATCCTAACGGCATGCGCTTTTCCGCCTTTGACGAACAGCAAGTCCCGCTGCTTTCCGAAATCTACTATTCCATCGGAGGCGGATTCATCGTCCGTGAAGGCGACACTTTGCCTTCCGATGCCGAATCTCTCCCCGTTCCGCATCCTTTTTCAAGCGGGGTCGAACTGCTGGAACAAGCGCGTGCGAATCGACTTGCTGTCTGGCAGATCATCTTTGCGAACGAATGCTCCTTGAAGCCGGAGCAGGAGGTTCGCGACCGTATTCGCCACATCTGGTCCATCATGGACGCTTCCATCGAACGCGGTCTGCACACCGAAGGTATTCTCCCCGGCGGCCTGAACGTTCGCCGCCGGGCGCCCAGGCTCCTCAAGAAGATTCAAACCCGCCAGATACCAGATCCGCTTGCGGCAATGGATTGGGTCAACGCCTTCGCCATGGCAGTGAACGAAGAGAATGCCGCGGGCGGACGGGTCGTCACTGCGCCCACCAATGGCGCTGCCGGATTAGTGCCCGCCGTGGGCCGCTATTACCGCCAGTTTGTCGATGCAGCTTCGGACGAAGGACTTACTCGCTACTTACTAACTGCCGGAGCTATCGGTATCCTCTACAAAGAGAATGCCTCCATCTCGGGAGCCGAAGTCGGTTGCCAGGGAGAAGTTGGCGTTGCGTGTTCCATGGCGGCTGGCGGCCTTGCCGGCGCGCTCGGCGCGACTAACGATGAAGTGGAACACGCCGCCGAAATTGGCATGGAGCACCACTTAGGCATGACCTGCGATCCCATCGGCGGCTTAGTCCAAATTCCCTGCATAGAACGCAATGCTATCGGCGCGGTGAAAGCCATTAACGCCTGCCGCATGGCCATGCAGGAATCGGGCCACAAAGTCTCGCTCGATCAAATTATTCGCACCATGTACCAGACCGGTCTCGACATGCAGTCAAGATATAAAGAGACATCTCTCGCCGGTCTCGCCGTAAACGTCAAAGATTGCTGATCCTCTTATGTACACCAACGTTGAGCCTTTCCTGCATCAGAAACTGAACGATATTGAGAAAGCCGGTCTGTTCAAACGCGAGCGCCAGTTGGAAAGCCCGCAGCAGGCCGAAGTGCGCGTTTCCGACGCCACTCCGGTGTTGAACATGTGCGCCAATAATTATCTCGGCCTCGCCAATCATCCCGAAATTGTCGCCGCCGCCCGCAACGCGCTCGACACCTGGGGTTACGGCCTGGCCAGCGTCCGCTTCATCTGCGGCACGCAATCCATCCACAAACAACTCGAAGCCAAACTCAGCGAATTTCTAGGCACCGAAGACACCATCCTGTACAGTTCTTGCTTCGATGCCAATGGCGGCCTCTTCGAAACTCTGCTCGAACAGGAGGACGCCGTCATCTCCGACGAACTCAACCACGCCAGCATCATCGACGGCGTCCGCCTCTCGAAAGCCGCCCGTTTCCGATATAAGAACGGCGACATGGCCGACCTCGAAGCCAAACTTCGCGAAGCGAGTACCGCCCGCCACCGCCTGATCGCGACCGATGGCGTGTTTTCCATGGATGGCTATATCGCCAAACTGCCCGGCATCTGCGACCTGGCCGAAAAATATCAAGCCATGGTGATGGTTGACGATTCGCATGCCGTCGGCTTTATGGGCAAAACAGGGCGGGGCACTCACGAACACCACAGCGTCATGGGCCGCGTGGATATAATCACCGGAACTTTAGGCAAGGCCCTGGGCGGAGCGAGCGGCGGCTATACCAGCGGCCGCAAAGCAATCATCGATCTGCTGCGCCAACGCTCGCGCCCCTATCTTTTTTCGAACTCTCTTGCGCCGCCCATCGTCGCCGCTTCGCTGAAAGTGCTCGACCTGCTCACCCACGGCTCCGATCTGCGCGATCGCCTGCGAACCAACACGCAACTTTTCCGCGAGCGCATGACCTCAGCCAATTTCCAAATCTTGCCCGGCGAACATCCCATTGTTCCGGTCATGCTGGGCGACGCCGCATTAGCTACCCGAATGGCTGACCTGCTCTTGCAGAAAGGTGTCTACGTGATCGGCTTTTCTTACCCGGTCGTCCCCCAAGGCAAGGCTCGCATTCGCGTGCAGGTCTCCGCCGCGCATACCATCGAAGAATTGGAATTCGCCGCCGCTCAGTTTAAGGCCGCCAAAAACGAACTCGGTATATAACAGGGAAGAATGTTCTCTGTCAAACGCCTGCTCCTTGGGTCGGTCTTCTTTTCTATCACCCTGTCGGCGCAACAAACCGTTCTGCTCTGGCCCGAAGGCGCGCCAGGCGCTCAAGGGACCGCTGATGAAGACAAGCCCTCACTTGCCATATATCCTGCACCCGGACCCGATAAAGTTCAAACCGGCATTATCGTTTGTCCCGGTGGCAGTTATGTCCACCTGGCCATGGATCACGAAGGCACGCAGATTGCCGCGTGGTTAAACAAGCTCGGCATCTCCGCTTACATTCTGAAATACCGGCTCGGCCCGAAGTATCATTACCCCGTTGAACTCTGGGACGCTCAACGCGCGCTCCGCTATGTCCGCGCCCATGCGGCTGAATTCGGCATTCAACCCAACCACATCGGCATCTGGGGCTTCTCTGCCGGTGGCCACCTGGCCTCCACCACGGGCACGCATTTCGATAATGGAGAGCCCAATTCATCCGATCCTCTGGCCCGCATCAGTTCACGTCCCGATTTCATGATTCTTTCCTACCCGGTTGTGACTATGCTTGAGCCCTACGTCCACCTCGGCTCCCGCACGAATCTGCTCGGCGACAAGCCTGATCCCGCGCTCGTCCAACTGCTCTCCAACGAGTTGCAGGTGTCAGCCGCCACTCCGCCAACTTTCATTTTTCACACCACTGAAGACCAAGTCGTTCCTGTGGAAAACAGCATCAATCTGTATCTCGCCTTGCGCAAAGCAGGTGTTCCCGTTGAAATGCATGTCTATCTGAAAGGCCGCCACGGAGCGGGCTTGGGCCAATCCGACCCGATCCTACGCACTTGGCCAGACCATCTTTCAGACTGGCTTAAGGTTGAAGGCTTCCGCTAATTCGCGCCGCTAACCACTGTTTCCGAAATTACACAAGTCTTACAAAGCAGATCCAGATTTCTTGCTAGCGTGGAATTACATACTCCCAGGTGAATAATTTGCTGACCGACGCCATCATAAAACCGAAACAAAAAGAAGAACGTTTAAACTGGACCACTACGATCTTCATGATCTTTTTCCATGCCGGGGCAATCGCTGCATTGTTCATGTTTAGCTGGCACGTTTTTTTTGCCACTGTTTTTCTGTATTGGATGACTACTGGGCTCGGAATTAGTTTAGGCTATCATCGCCTCCATACCCACCGTTCCTTCAAGATCCCGCTCATTCTCGATTATTTCTTCGCTGTCTGTGGCTCCCTCACCCTCGAAGGCGGTCCTATTTCCTGGGTCGCAATTCACCGCATCCACCATCAGAAATCGGATCAAGAGGGCGACCCGCATTCTCCTAACGATGGCGCTTGGTGGGCCCACGTCGGCTGGCTGCTGACTGGCGAGGCCATGCACAACAACACTCGCGTTACTTCGAAATATGCGCCCGATCTGGCCAAGCATCGCTTTTATGTCTGGTTGAATAATTACCATTGGGTACCGCTCGTAATCATGGGCGTCATCCTGCTCGCCATCGGTGGAATTCCGCTCTTCTTTTGGGGTATCTTCGTCCGCGTGGTCTTCGGTCTTCATGCCACTTGGCTGGTCAACTCCGCAACGCATATGTGGGGCAGCCGCCGCTTCAACACTCGCGACGATTCTCGCAATAACTGGTGGGTCGCCCTGATCACTTTTGGCGAAGGCTGGCACAACAACCACCACGCTCACCCTACTTCCGCCCGTCACGGGTTGGCTTGGTATGAATTCGACCCGTCGTGGCTTACCTTAAGGGTTCTCGGCTGGTTCGGTATTGCCAAATCCGTTCAAGTCGCCAGCCTCGACGAAAAAATCTCTGCCGTCCAACAGCAAAAAGCCGCGTAAGCGAGTCTCGCAGGCCTTGCGCGCTTTTGATAGCCACGGCGTCGAGCGCATCTTCCTGTTCGCGCAATGTGCCATCATCTCTTTGAGGAAGAATGCGCCGCAGTTCCGCCATCATATTTTGCACCGCCTATTGCCTGATCGCCGCCGCTATCCAAACGCGCGCTTTACCGGCTGACGAAATCTCTGAGCATGCGCGCAAGCTGCACTTTTCCTCCATCGTGCTCGATACCCACGACGACACCACCCAGCGCTTCTTCTCCAAAGATTACGATCTCGGCAGGCGCAACTCCGCCGGTCACGTCGACATTCCGCGCATGCGTGAAGGCGGCATGAACGCCATCTTTTTCTCCATCTGGATCGATGGCCGCATCACCGGCCCTCCCGCTGTGCAGAAGGCCCTCGATCAGATCGACGCCGTTCGCGAAAACGTCAAGAAGTACTCCTCTGACATGGTGCTTGCACGCACTGCCGGCGACGTCCGCCGCGCCCACGAGCAAGGCAAAATCGCCGCGCTCATGGGTGTCGAAGGCGGCCACATGATCGGCAATGACATTCGCATCGTACGCATCTTCGCCGATCTGGGCGTCCGTTACATGACCCTCTCTCATTTCTACAACGACGAGTGGGCCGATTCCTCCACCGATAAACCTGCCCACAACGGCCTCACCGATTTCGGCAAAGACATCGTCCGCGAGATGAATCGCCAGGGTATGCTCGTCGACATTTCCCACGTCAGCGATAAGACTTTCTACGATGCGCTCGAAGTCAGCAAAGCGCCGCTGATCGCCTCGCATTCCTCCTGCCGTGCGCTCTGCAATCACGTGCGCGACATGAGCGACGACATGATCAAAGCGCTGGCTGCCAAGGGCGGCGTTATCCAGATCAACTACGAAAAGAGTTTCATCGACCAGGCTTACAAAGACGCCTCCGACAAAGAAACCGGCGGCGTAGTACAGTCGATGGGCGCGCTGACCAAGGATTGCAATAACGATGAGGATTGCATCGCCCACAAGATGGCCGAAGCGGAAAAGAAGTTGACCGACGAAGGAAAGCTGCCCCATGTCAGTTGGGAAAGAATCATCGACCACATCGATCATGCCGTGAAACTCGTCGGCGCGGACCACGTCGGCCTAGGCTCCGATTTCGACGGCGCCAGCATGCCCGAAGGCATGGAGGATTGCTCCAAGCTCCCGAAGATCACCCAAGCTCTCCTGAGCCGCGGTTACTCCGACGCCGACATCCGAAAAATACTCGGCGAGAATACTCTGCGCATTATGGAACAGGCCGAGCGCGTCAGCAAAGAAATGCAAGCCCGGCCGTAGTCTGAATCACCCAGCTGCCGCTTCCAGCAACCGCGCAATCTCTTCAAATCCTTCACCGCGTACGGCTTCAATCAGCGATTTCCCATCGGGATGGCGCGCACCGGCATCTGCACCGTGTTTGAGCAATACCCGGACCGCCTCCGTTTTCACGCGCATCGCCATTCTTGCCAGCGGCGTTTGCCAGTCCTCAGGCTTCGCTTTCCGTGACAGACATTCAGCAAACGGCCGCTCCAGCGCGTAATGCGGATCGTCGTGGCACAGGCAGGCAATATCCACAAATTGATGCTGTAATTCACCGTTCGCCGTTTTTATTGCGATCTTCAATTGCGGCCAGTTATCAAAACCCGCTTCACGCGCCTGGCACAAGCTGGCAGTCTGTCAACCGTGGCTTAGCCGCCCTGAGTTGCTCTTCTGAAAGTCCGCCGTATTGGGGGTGAGCGGCGCGGATTCGTGCCAGTGTTTCCACGCCCCCGGCTTGCCATGCCTTCTGTATGCTTTTGGCTTGTTTTTTAAGATTTTCGAGAGACGGATTTTCAGGTAACGATGTGGTCATGACGACCTCCTTTCATGCTGCCCGGTTGCTCGCATCCTCAGGCTGAAAGGACAGTCGTTATGCTTGCCGCTTCCAAAAGGAATCCCCGGCTATGCGGCGAGGACGGTATTCAACTCCACCGAGAAGCGAGTGCCTTTGGGATAGTTGTCTTCCACTCGAACCCGGCCCTGATGCTCGCTGACAACGCGGCTCACGATAGCCAGCCCCAAGCCGGTGCCGCGATCCTTGGTTGAGAAATAGGGAAGAAAGAGCTTCTCCTTGTCGGTACTGGAGACGCCGGAGCCGGTGTCCGTTACCGAAAGCTCAACTACATCAAGCGACGCCTGCGAGGTCGTGATCAGAAGCTTGCGCACGGGTGAATCGGTCATAGCTTCCGCCGCGTTATCGATTAAATTGACGATGACGCGTTTGATCTGTTCGCGATCAGCCATCACCGAAGGGATTGATCGATCGAGAGAGATGGAGACGGCAATGCCGTCCAGCCGTCCGGCAAAAACAGCCATGGCGCTCTCGACAATCTCATTCAAATCGGCTGGCGCGGGTTGAGCGCTTGGAAAACGTGAGAATTGCGAGAATTCATCAACCAGCGTTTTCACAGTCTGCACTTCCTGCTGAATGGTGGAAGCGCACTCTTCCAGGATGGCGCGGGTTTCGGAGGTGAGGGAAATACGCGGCAACAGACGGGCAATGCGGTCTGCGCAGAGCGAAATTGGGGTGAGCGGGTTCTTGATTTCATGCGCGATGCGGCGCGCTACTTCCTGCCAGGCAGAGGCCTTTTGAGCGCGCAGCAGATCGCTGGTATCCTCGAGAACCATCACAAAGCCGCGGTTCTCTTCCAGTGAGGCGGCCGTGACGGCCAGATGCAAAACGGACGAGGCTCCCTGCAAATCGAGCTGGCAAGCGGCAGCTCCGGTGCGGCGGGCGCGTTTGAGCAGATAACGAATCTCGGCTAGGTCGTCCGGCGCGAAGAGGTCGGCTAAATGCTTAGATGAAGCCACTGTTTCGGGCAGGAAGATACCGGCCAGCGCGCGATTGACTCGCTCAATTTTTTCGTCGGCGGAAACGGAAATGACACCCGTGGGAATGCTTTCGAGGATGGCTTCGGTAAAGCGCCGCCGGGCCTCTAATTCGCGGGCGTTGCAGTCGAGATCGTTCGTCATCTCATTGAACGCGCGGACCAGTGTCGCGAGTTCATCAATCGCATTTACCCGGACGCGATACGAGAGATTGCCGCGCCGGACTTCACGCGCTGCTTCGAGCAACCCGGAAATGGGCACGCTGATCTGCCGCGAAAGGATTTGCGCCGACCAGGCGGCGAAGAACAGCACGAACAGAGTCAGCAGGCAAATGAGCAGGAAATAGGTATCGTGATAGAACTTCTTGCGGCCATTGAGCTGCTTTTGAGCATCCATGAAGCGCTGAATTCCGGTTTCCCTTTGAGAAGGGTCGTCGGTCATATCGGAAATGAGTGTCAAATGCCCGATTGTCCCTGAAGCGTTCTTGACTGAAGCGTCCGCACGAAGAGTGGCTGCGCTGGCCCCTTTAAGTAACTGGTAGAGCAGCATGGGCACGCCGGTCCGGGGCGCGAGAATCAGCTGGCGGACACCGCGCGTTTCACAGATCCCTTTGAAAAACGCCGCGTTCAAATAGCCTGTCTGCGCCGCATCGCGCGTTTCCGGCAGCAGACTCAGCCAGTCGGCTTCGGCTTGGACACGCGCCTGCGCTTCCTTGCGGTATGACTTGTCAAGATCCTGCAGGTTCATCTCAATGCCGCGCGCCGGGAGCGTGAACCACTTGTCTAGTGTGCGGTTCAAAACCATGTAGTTGAACAGTGCTGAAAAGAGAGTGGGAGCGATGGTGAGTGCCAGCGCCCCAAAAAGCAGTTTTGAACGGATTCGAGAGCCTTCGCGTTGACGCTGGCGGTCGATGTACAGCTTAATGCCGTCGCGGAAAAGGATGAAAGCCAGTATGATAGCCAGCAGGAAAATAACGATGGAGACGGCGGAAAGAAAGACCGTTTCGCGGGAATCACTCGGCAGGAAAGCGAAGCTGAACGAGCCTTGCCACACTAATATGGCGAGTAAAACCGTCAACAGCAGCGCCGAGGCGAAGAATGCTATAGGATGCCGTTTCACGACTCTTTTGATGGTAGCCCAGGAGAGACAGGCGGGAGTCAACAGGCAGATCTGCGATCTGTAAAAATTAAATTAATCGTAAAAATGGTCATCTGACCATGACCCATGTTACACTAAACCATGGACAACAATGACAATTACGTGGTAAGCGCAACTGAGTTCAAAGCCAAATGTCTTGCGCTGCTCGATGAAATTGAGCAGCGGGGAGTAGCCATCACGGTTACCAGGCGGGGCCAACCTGTCGCTGTTCTGGGAGCCGCGCCGAAAGAAGCGTGGAAGTCTCCAGCAAACCTTTGGGCGGGCAAGGCCCAGATAATGGGTGACATTGTCAATGCCGATACAGCCGGCCTTTGGGACGTAGTCAGCGCAAAATAAATGCTGCCAAGGTTGCTGCTGGACACGCATGTTGTCGTTCAGTGGCTTATAGACGCTAAGCGGCTCTCGCGCGAGCAGAAGAGTACCTTAGACAGAGCCATTCAGCGGACGGAACCCGTTGGTCTAAGCGCTATCACATTGCTCGAAATCGCAGTCCTAGTAAGCGAGCGAAAGCTAATTCTAAAGGCCGGTTTAGATCAATTCTTTGACGATTTGCGAAGCGGCCCTGCATTCAAGATTTTTCCTCTCACCTTTGAAATCGCCGCCGAGGTCGCTTTGCTGGGAAATTTGAGAGATCCAGCCGACAAAACGATTGTTGCAACCGCAAGGGTCCACCGGCTCCAGCTTGTGACTTCTGACACACGCATCGCTGAATCGAAGCTCGTGCAGATTGTCGATTAGGCGGGTGTTACTTGCCCAAGCGGCTTTGAGTACGGAACTCGTATTGCTGAATTTGCAGCGCTAACTGGCCTTTGTTGTGGCGCGTCACGCGGCCGCGGGCAACCAGGTTTAAGAGGCACTTGTCATTCAGCTGCGCCGGCCAACTGATTGAAACCTCCAGGCGCGTTCCGACCGGAAGATCGTGATCGGAACTGAAAAGCACCCCTGAACTGCTGATGTTCAGAGTTTTGCCGCTACCCGCGAGAATTTCAGCTCGCTGATTTAAAGTTTTATACCGGAGATCGCGCTCGATCGGGAAACGGCTCGACCGTCGACGCTCCGAATTACTTACCTCTGGAACCTCCTGGCGCCGGCCAAGAGTCATTGAAGTTTCGGACACAATTTGCAAACTCCGATCTTTAAGCTTACACAATCACTGCGCATTTTTTCCAACTAATTATCGGGCTGACTTTCCTGTCGCTTTTTTTTGAGCCACTCCATCCGTTCCCGCAAACGCAGTTCAACACCTCTGTCCGTTGGGTTATAGAACGTAGTTCCGACCAGAGAACTTGGCATGCATTCCATATCGGTGATACCATCCATTTCTTTATGCGCATGCGTATAACCTCTCGAATAACCCATTTCTTTCATCAAACGGGTAGGAGCATTCCGCAAATGCAAGGGGACTGGTTCCGCAACAGTTGATTCAATCATCGCATTAGCCCTGTTCAAAGCTTGATAAGCCGCATCCGACTTAGGTGCTAGGGACAAATAGAGAGTAAGTTGGGCTAAGGCTTGATCGCCTTCCGGAATGCCCAGGAAATGAACCGTCTGCATGCATGCTATAGCCTGTTCTATCCCCCTAGGGTCAGCTAGGCCTATATCTTCGATCGCCATGCGAACTAAACGACGCGCAAGATACATCCTGTCTTCCCCCGCTTTCATCATCCGTGCGAGCCAATAGAGCGCTGCGTCGGGATTACTGGAGCGAACCGACTTATGCAAAGCGGAAATTAGGTTGTAATGTTCTTCCCCGGACTTATCATAGAGCAGCACTTTCCGCTGCAAAGCATCGGCGACAGCTTGCCGGTCAATCAGTCCGTCTTGCGCAAGACCGGCTGACAGCTCAAGGGTATTCAGGGCGGCGCGCGCATCGCCGCTGGAGTGTACCGCGATCTCTTCCAGCAGATCGTCATCGATTGTCAATTTCAGGTGGCCCAGCCCGCGCTCGGGCGTAGTAAGGGCATTTCGCAAAAGGCTGACCAGTTCGGGTGTTTCCAAGGCACGCAGGGAATAAACCTTGGTACGGGACAGCAGTGCGGAGTTGACTTCGAACGAGGGATTCTCAGTAGTGGCGCCAATCAAGACGACATCGCCCCGTTCCACGTACGGAAGGAAGGCATCCTGCTGCGCTTTGTTGAACCGATGAATTTCGTCCACGAAAATGACGGTTTTCCGGCCAACGCGGCGCGCGCGTTCAGCTTCGGACATCACCGTTTTGATTTCTTTGATGCCGGCGAGAACGGCGCTGAACGGAACGAAATCGGCACGGCTGCGTTTGGCAATCAGAGAAGCAAGCGTGGTTTTTCCCGAACCGGGTGGTCCCCATAGAATAAGCGAACTCAGGTTCCCGCTTTCAATTTGCGCGCGGAGAGGTTTGCCGGGCGCCATAATGTGCTCCTGGCCAACATAATCGTCAAGGCTGCGCGGACGCATGCGGTCGGCCAAAGGGCGGCCGGCCACGTCGTCTTCGGCTGATGAGCCCGGTGGCGGAGTATTGTCGAACAGACTCATGTGAATCCTCGCTGCCGGGCCGCTTCGAAAAGAGCAACGGAGCAAGCCACGCCCGCATTCAGAGATTCAACTTGCTGGGTGGGAATACGGATCGTTTGGGCCGCCGTCAGAACGGCCGCGAAATTCCGCTGGCTTCGCCGCCCACCGCTAGAACGCAAGGCTCCGCGAGCTCGGCTTCGGTAAGCAACGTGGAACCCCCTGTTGTGAGCGCATATAAGCGCATGGGCGTGCGACGCCAGCGGGCAATAAACTCGTCCCGCTGGATTCCTTCCAGGTAGGGCAGCCGAAAAATGGACCCGGCCGTAGCTCGCAGAAACTTCCCATTAGCGACATGCACGCAATCTTCCAGAAGTACAACTCCCGATGCGCCAAACGCTTCGGCCGAGCGTACGATGGTTCCGGCGTTGCCCGGATCCTGGATGCCGTCCAGAATCACCGTTAGTTTTGAACCGCCAAAGATTTCCTCCCATGAGCTGCCGCGCGCTCGAACCAGCGCAAGTACCTGCTGGGTGGTCTCAGTAGACGCCATTGAAGCGAAGACGTGGGGCGGAACGTCAGTCAGTTCCGCATCCACGCGCGCCAGCAGGTCGCCGTGCCGGTAGGCGCTTTCGGATGTCGCGAATACTTGCTCGATGGTCCACCGGCCGCGAACGGCTTCTTCCAGCAGATGCGGCCCTTCGATAACAATTCGGCCATCATCCAGCGGGCGGCCATGCGCAGCCGCATAGCGAATGCTCTGCAGCAGCGGATTCTTAGTGCTGGTCAGTTGCATTCAGTTGAGAAACCAAGTCGGGTTCGGGCGTAGACTAAGATTCATTCATGAAATTCGAGTGCTGAAGTTGACCGCATGAGGCGAGTTCTTGGTGCATTGTGTCTGCTGCTCACTATTCTGTTTATAGGCTACCTGTTCTATGTTGCCAGTGAGATAGAGCAGCAATCGACCGTCGACGAAGCTCAGCCGGCCGATGTCATTATCGTGCTTGGGGCGGCCGAATACCGCGGCAAACCTTCGCCCGTTTTGCAAGGGCGTTTGAATCATGCTTTGCTGCTCTATCTGAAGCATCTGGCTCCCTATATTTTGACCACTGGCGGAGCTGGCGGCGACCCGAATTTCACCGAGGGCGAGGTGGGCCGGGCTTATCTGGTTCAGCATAGCGTTCCATCGGAAGCGATCATTACCGAACCGCATGGATCCACTACCGCCCAAAGCCTCTATGCGGCGGCCGAAACCATGCACCGGATGAACCTGCATTCGTGCATTGTGGTCAGCGACGGCTATCACATTTATCGTGTGAAGAGGCTGTTAGAGGCCGAGAACATCAAGGTATACGGATCGCCCAAACCTCCGGCGGGATCACTAACCAAGGCCCAGTTGAGATGGCTCTATATGCGCCAAGCCGCCGGCTTTGTGCTCTGGCAGGTAGGGATCAACATTTGAAGTGTTGAAGTTACTCCTCGGCAAAATCGACGCCCTTCTTTTCACGTCCCAGGGCGGCGATGATGGCCGTGGCCAGAAAGACGATTGCGGCAGTGGAAGCCATGGCGGTGGCATAGCTCATATGTTCGGCAAAGGCGGCTTCTACGACGGTTACTGAGCCGGCGATCAGAACGCCGCACTGGTAGGCAAAGCCGGGCAGAAAACCGCGGATGGAGTTCGGCGACAATTCACTGAGGTGGGCCGGAATCACGCCCCAAGCGCCCTGCACCAGGAACTGAATGACAAATGCGCCAATCACAAGCACGCTCACCTGCGGAGCATATGCCCATAACGGAACTACCAGAATAGCTGCGGACAGTGCAAAGGTGACGGCGCGCCTGCGCCCGATGCGATCGGAAATCAGCCCCACCAGCGTTCCGCCAATAATGGCGCCCACCATGGATATGCCCGAGATGACCGCGCGCTCAGTGGTGCCGAATTTCCAAAATCTCTGCAAAAAGGTGGGATACATGTCTTGCGTGCCGTGCGAGGCGAGATTCATTCCCGTCATGAGCAGGACCAGATAGAGAAACAGTTTCCAGTGCTGCCCGATGGTGCTTCCGAGCAAACTCCAGCTTTCCTTTTTCGATTTCTCCCAGATTGCCGATTCTTTTACGCGAAAGCGTACCAGCAATGCCAGCAGTGCGGGTAAGCCGCCCAGGAAGAACATCGGCCGCCAGCCCCAGCGGTCAAGCAGCAGCAGCGAACACAACGATGCCAGCAGATTGCCCAGCGCGTACCCCTGCTGGAGAAAGCCGGACAGCACGCCCCGCCATTTGATGGGAACCTTCTCCATGGCGAGCGAAGCCCCAACTCCCCATTCGCCGCCCATGCCGATGCCGAATAGCGCACGCAACACCAGAAAGGTGGTGAAATTCGGGGAGAAACCAGTGGCTACTTCAACCACTGAATAAAAAACCAGGTCGATCATCAACGGTAAGCGGCGCCCATAACGGTCGGCTATCATGCCGAAAATGAAAGCGCCCACTGGACGAAATGCCAGCGTGAGGGCTATGGAGAAGGCCATGGCTCTATCGGACTGATGAAATTCCTTGCCAATGGAGGTGAGGCAATAGGCGACCAGGAAAAAATCAAAAGCGTCCAGGGTCCAGCCAAGATAGCTGGCCATGAGTGCGGGCCAATGATCGGAGCGATTCACTCTTGTGTACCGCTGGCAGCGGCGTTCGGTTCCCACAGAGTCTCGGCGATGTGCAACTCGTGATTGGCCCAGCGGCTCCAAACGAAGAACGCATCGCTAAGACGGTTCAGATAGCGGACAGCTTCTTCGGGAACGCTCTGCTCGCGGGCAAGAGCGACAACCAAGCGCTCGGCCCGGCGGCAAACGGTGCGGCAGACGTGCAGGTCGGCGTCACTCCGGCTTGCTCCCGGCAGTACAAATGAACGCAAAGCGGGCAGTTCTTTGTTCGCATGGTCGATCTCGCGTTCCAATCGATCGATTTCCGCATTCGTGATACGCGGCTGCTTGGGGTGAACGTCCTCGGCAAGCGTAGCTAGAATGGAACCCAAATTGAAAAGTTCGTGCTGCACCCGCTTAAGAGTTGCCGCGAGATCCTGCAGTCCAACCGCTTCCGCCGTGACTCGCGCCGCGCCGGTAAACGAGTTCAACTCGTCAACCGTGCCATAGGTCTCAATACGAAGATCGTCTTTCGCAAGGCGCTGGCCGCCCACTAGTTGCGTTTGGCCGCTGTCGCCGGCGCGCGTATAAATGCGATTCAAGGCGATGCGGGGTTCGTTAAATGTTTGATCGCTCAATCCTCCCAATTGTATTTCGAACCGAAGCAATCGCCTTTCTGCCTGGCGTTCTTTACATGTTGTAAAAGAACTCCTCATACACAACTTGCCTATTCGCGACTTTGTACACGGCTACTTTCAGGCCACGTCTGTCAGAGACGCCGCGGCCGCAATTTATGTTCCGGTTTATCAGCGGCGAAATCCGGCGGTCAGATCCCGGCGTACCAGGCGTAGCCGCCTTCCGGCGCCGCAGAGCCCAAGCCTTTTCCGAACCGTTTCAGGCTGTCGGTTATGGTCAGGCGGGTGATGTATTTGACGCTCTTGTAACCGAGTTGCCGGGGAACACGCAATCGAAGCGGTCCGCCGAATCGGACGGGCAGCTCACCGCCATTCATCCCGTAGGTGACCAGAGTTTGGGGGTGCAATGCATCCGCCATGTCGATGCTTTCCCACCAGTCCGGTTGGAAGGAACGGTAGACAACATATCGGGCTTGCGGGAGAGTCCCCACCAAGCCCAGGACGTGCGATAAAGGCACGCCAATCCATTCGGAGATGTAAGACCAACCCTCTTCGCACGCTAAATGAGTGATCTGGCTGCGCCAGGGAAAGCTCTTGAGTTCAGCAACCGAGAACGATGCGGGGCGGGCGATCATTCCATCGACGGCCAGGCGCCACTCGGCAAAACCGCCTTGCTGAAGGCGCGTAAATGCTTCGCCTAATGGAGCGACTTCGTTTGCGAATGGGGTTTTCGAAATCTGGCTGGGAGCGAATTCACGAGCCATCGAGTGGCGAGTCAATAAACGCTGTGCCGCGTAGGTCAGCGTCTCGCCCGGCCCGTAGAAACCACCCCCATCTGGCGGGATAAGTCCGTAACGCTGCGCCAGGCGGTTAGCCACTGCGAACCCGGACGCGCCTGCGGTTGCCGCCAAACCGGCAGTGATGAGTTTACGCCGTGAAAACTTGCTCATAGTCGCTCCATATGGGTTGCGGAGCGGCCGGTGATCATCGCTCGCATGCGGTTTCTGAATCCGGCAAGGCAAACCATGCCGACGTGAACGAAAAGGAACAGCACAAGCAACACCGAGACAAAGAAGTGAAGAGTGCGTGCGGATTGCTGGCCGCCCAGGATACTGACGGCGACGGGGAACGCAGACGCGACTGCGGGGGACATGGCCAGTCCCGTCCAGATGACTAACGGGAACAGAACGAAAATGACGCACAGATAAGTGATCCGCTGAAGTACGTTATACGACGAGGCTCCTATCTCGCTCGACGGCCTGAATCGTAAATGTCCGGCGAGTAGCAACGAGAGCTTCTGCCGTGCGAGATCGGCGCGGGCGGGAAACAAATTCCGCCGAAAATGGCCGGTGAGCAATCCGAAGATTACGTAAAGCAAGCCGGTCAATACAGCCACCCAGGCAGCTTGGAAATGGAGATAGCGGCTCCAGCCGTTCTGGTCGGGCAGCACGTAGCCGTAGCCGGTTGGGACGGTTGCCCGCGAGGCCGCGATCGGCAGTTTGAACAGCGCAGGGGTTAGCACGTTACCCGCTTCACCCCAGTAGAAACGCGGGTGAGAGATCAGAATTTCAACTCCGCTGACAAGCAGAGCCAGAAAACACACTGTGGTGATCCAGTGAGTGGCTCGGACAACGCCGGAATGCCGGACTCTAATGGTTGTGGACGGCATGGCCGAAGCAGAAGACGGCATCCAAACGGAATCGGCCATTTGGGGAATTGTAGCAGTTACCACACACGGTTAGAGCCGTCGCCATAACCATCTTTCGGGACTCAGCGCTCTCCTTGTGGCAGGCTCCGGTCCACGCCGCCCTTGATCGAACAGGCAACTGGCAATGGTGGCTCCACTCAAACAACATCCAACGGTCTAACAGAAGCGTGCGATTGGCGGGATTATAGGGAAGAAGCGTTGCATCGAGCGGGGAACCCGATAGAATATAGGCATGGAAGCGCATGAATGGCTGGGCTGCGACCTGCTTGAAGTTGTGCCAGGAAAGGTATCTGGGGCAGTTCTGTTCAAGAACACGCGTCTGCCAGTTGATTCCGTAGTTGAAAACGTCGATGCCTTCATGGAAATGGAAGGATTGTCACTGGACCAGGCCATAGCTGAAACGCTTGAGTGCTTCCCGTCGACGCCCGGTGGCGCTGATGGTATCCGGGCTGTCCTTGCCTATCGGGAAGCCCACGAACACCAGTTTCAACGTTGAAAATCCTCTTTGACGAAGGCGCCCAGGCCGTTGGCGCGCGGCCACGATGTCAGCACTGTTGCGAGCCTTGGATGGGCCGTTTTGTTCGACTCGGCGAAAGCTTATTGCGCCCGTAACGTCTCCATGGGATCCAGATGAGCGGCGCGATACGCCGGGATGCTGCTTGCCGCGAGACTCACCGCCAGCAAAACACCCGTCATTGCAGCGAAGGTCACCGGATCCGATGGCCGAATGCCATATAGCATTCTCGATAGCAGCCGCGTCAACATGGCCGAACTCGCCAGTCCGGTCCCCAATCCAATGAGCGCGAGCGTCCCACCGCGCCGAACGATCATACCCAATACGTCGGCCCTTTTCGCGCCAAGCGCCATACGCAATCCGATCTCAAGGGTGCGTTGCACCACCATATAAGAAAGCAGACCGTACAACCCGATGGCTACCAGCAGCAGTGCAATGCTTGCGAAGCAAGTAAGTAGTACTGTCTGAAAGCGAGGCTGTGCCGCCGATTTCGTGACATAATTCTCCAGCGTCGAAACCTGGTAGACCGGCACGCTCTTATCCATCTCATGGACGGCCGCGCGAAGCGCTCCTTCGAGCACTACCGGATCGCCGCTGGTGCGAATTGTAAGAAACGGATTCGTGACCAGTGCCTGTGCATAAGGCAGGTAATACTGAGGCTCCGTGTCGGCGGTCAAACCTTTGCGTTTGATGTCTCCCACCACTCCCACTACTTCGCGCATCGGATGGTCGATTACACCATCGCCCAAACCCACTTGAATGTGTTTGCCGATCGGATTCTCTTGTGGGAAATATTTGCGGGCAAAGGCCTGATTGATCATCATCACCGGCGCTCCGTGAGTATCATCTCGCTCTCCAAACCTGCGTCCGGAAAGAAGCGGGATGCGCAACGTTTCAAAATAGCCCGGCATCACCACTCCAATCGATTCATAGGGCCGGTCTCCTTTGGCGGTTTGCCGTCCCTGAATGCTGAACGAAATAGTGGCGTTGTTGTCGCTCATGGGCAGCGGCCACCCGGCCGACGCCGACTGCACCCCAGGCAATGCGGAGAGTCGCGCCAGTAGTTGGTTATAAAACTGGAAATGCTGATCGTGGTCCAGTTTGTCGAACGATACTTCTATTCTTGCCGTCAATACATGCTTCGGATCGAAGCCGGGATCGACGTTCAGGATGCGAACGAAACTTCGAATCAACAACCCCGAACTCACTAGCAAAACCAGCCCGATCGCCGTCTGTGCAATCACCAATCCGTTGTGAACCCGATGTTGTCCACGCCCTCCAGCCACGCTTCGGGATCCCTCGCGCAGATCGTGCGCAGGTTTCAACTGCGACATTCGCCACGCCGGAAGCACTCCGAACAGCAGCCCGGTCGCGATGGATACAGCCACCACAAACACCAGTACGCTTCCATCGACCGCCGCATTTTCCACACGCGGGATGTTGAGCGGAATCAGCCTCACCATGCCGCGCAACAGGCCAAAGGCCAGCGCTACTCCGGCCATTCCGCCGCAAAGAGACAAGGCGACCGACTCAACCAGCAACTGCCGGATAATCGCCGCACGGCTTGCACCCACCGATGCACGCAGCGCAAACTCCGCGCTTCTCCGGGAGCCGCGGGCCAGAAACAAGCCGGCAACATTGGCGCACGCAATCAGCAGCACCAGCGTGACTGCGCCAAACAGCACCCGCAATGCCGGCCTGGTATCGCCGGTCACATGTTGCAATTCAGATTCGACGAAGGCAGAGGTAAACCATTTGTTGCTGTCCGGATATTGCCGCGCCAGATTGCCGGCAATCAGGCTGAGATCCGCCTTAGCTTGTTCGAGCGTTATTCCAGGCTTCAGACGCCCAATCACCTCCAGGCATTCGAAGCCGCGTTGGCCGGTCTTCGGGTCCTTCCCGTCGGCATCGTCTGCCAGCGAGATCCACAAGGCCGGCGCCGGATTCCCAAGCGGGAATTGAAAATTCTTCGGCATAACGCCGGCGACCATGTAGCTCCGGTCGCCCAGCTTAATCGTCCTCGCGGTGATATCCGGCGTCGAACCAAACGTCGACTGCCAGAGTGAGTAGCTCAGCATAACCGCGCGGTTGCCCGGCTTCTCGTCATCCGGCCGGAAATCTCTCCCTAGCATCGGAGCCACGCGCAACACCCGAAAAAAGTTTGCCGAAACTGTCGTCGCATCCAGATGCCGCGGTTCGCCCTCCCATTCAAGCGTTGCCGTGCCCTCCGTGTACGAAGCCATGCCGTTGAAGGTGTGGTTTCGCGCGCGCCAGTCAAAATAGTCCGGATAGCTTAGAGACTCCGGCACCACTACCGGCAGCCGATGGTCCTGCTGATTCAGCCACGCCAATCGGTCCTGCTCCGGAAACGGCAAAGGCTGAAGTAAAACCGCATTCACTAAGCTGAAAATGGCGGTAGTCGCGCCTATCCCCAGCCCCAGCGTCAATATCGCGGTGAACGCAAAGCCGCAATTCTTGTGCAGTTGGCGCAGCGCAAACTTCGCGTCCCGGCAGAGGCTGTCGGCGATCGGCCGAATCCAGGCTTCGCGGCCGCGTTCCTCAATGCCCGTTACGTTACCGAATTCGCGTCTGGCAAAGTACTCCGCTTCCTCACGGCTCATTCCTTCGGTGATGAGTGCCTCGGTCTTCTCCGATAGGTGCTGCTGAATCTCTTCCGAGAGGTCTGCGTAAATCCTCCGCCTGGTAAAAAATTGCTTCAACCAATTCATACGTTCCTCCTAAGACTCGGCGGGCGAAAGAACCAGCGTGATCGCCTCCATCATCCGTTCAAAGCTGGAGAGTTCACGCTCCAGATGTTTTTTGCCGGCGGGCGTAATCCGATAGGTGCGCACCTTGCGGTTCGTTGTGGAGATCTCCCATTCCGCCTTTAACAGACCCTCCTTCAGTAATCGCTGCAATGCGGGATAGAGGGAACCTTCTTCCACCTTGAGAAGATCGTTAGATCGCTGCTTGATATGCTGCACCAACGCATAACCGTGCATCGGCTCGCGCATGAGCGAGCGAAGAACCATCATTTCCAGTGCTCCTCGAAACAGGTCGCGCTGGCTCGCGTTTTTAGAAGACATCATAGGCATATTCAGAATAGGCCTAGAGTACAATAGTATGCGGTGGATGTCAAATCGACGCCGAAACCTGCTCGCCCGGCAAACTGCCCATGAACGGCGGCTATACAATTCGTCATGGCTCAACCCACCGGCAAACCCGCCTCCATTACTACCTTTCGCGATCCTGCGCTCTCCTTGTGGCAGGCTTCAGTCCACGCGGCCCTGGTGGAACAGGCACGCGGCAACGGAGGAGCAACTCAAGCGGCGCCAGATCACGCTGCTGCCACGGCTGATCATCCCTGCATGGCGGCCACCGTGGGAGCGATCCAGGGCTTCGCGGAAAGCGGCAGCTTTCAGCTGCCAACACGTCGGCCTTCCACCATGACGAAGGTCGCTTACTGCGCCAAACTCTACGCAGAGCTCGCCTGGAACAAGGTCTTCAATCCGCAGAGGGCGCGTGAAATGGAAAGCGAGTTGGATTTCTCCGCCTGCGATCCCTTCTGGGCAAGGTGCCTGCTGACCTATCACGAATATATGAAGACAGGCAAGGTGCAGCCCTACACCGTCCATTCGAATATGGCCGATTATGTGTTGAACTGTTTGGCCGATAAAGCGACCGTGGCGGTGATCGCCGACTGGGGAACCGGCATGGACGATGCGGTGGTGCTGGTCCAACAGATCGCCGCCCATTTCAAGCCCGATGTCTTAATGCACCTCGGCGATATTTACTACGCGGGCCTGCCCCAGGAAATTGAACGGCATTTTCTCCAGCCGCTAGCGAAAGCGTGGCCGGAGAATCCGCCGCTGATTTTTGCTCTCGACGGTAATCACGACCGCTATGCGGGAGCGAGCGGCGGCTATTACTCTCTAATTGCGAATCTGAATAAGGCGCAGGGCATGGCGCAGCCGAACAGTTACTTCGCCTTGCGCAACAACTTCTGGCAGTTGCTTTCGCTCGACACCGGCTATCACGATGCCGACCCGGCGGCTGAAGCAAAGGACTTGACGTTCCTGGAGCCGTCCGAAGTCATGTGGCATCTCGACAAGATCGAGAACAGCGGAATAGGTGTCGATCCGGCGAAGAATCCTGCGCTGTCCAGAGGCACTGTTCTGCTCTCTCACCATCAATTGTTTTCGTTTCAGGGGGCGGGTAACAACGAACAAGGGCAACCGCTGGCCATCAACCCTAAGCTTGCCCAGGCTTTCCAGCCGGTGTTTGAAAAGATTGCCTTCTGGTTATGGGGCCATGAGCACAACTTGTGCATCTTCGAACCGTACACCATGGCCGAGGGTGTAACGCTGCCTCGTGGCCGCTGTATTGGCGCTGGAGCAGTTCCTAACCTTATCAGCACTGCATGCCCAGCGGCCAACCTTCTGCTGCCGTCCAGCGAAAGCAAACCGCCGCGCGTGGTACCCGGCACCGAATTACGCAACAACGGAACCGTGGACAATCACGCCTACGCAATTCTTCGGCTCGACGGTCCAACCTTGACCATCGAGTATTACCAGTTCGACAGCACGAAATCGGAAATAGGACACCCACCTGCGCCGGAAACCCCGACTTATGTGGAGACCTGGTTCTTCCAAAAACACCCTGCGCCTAGAGGTGGGCTCCCACTGTCAAGAAGTCCAGTTTATTTCCTGCGAGTGAGGGGGAACGCGCCAGGACGTCGCTTACTACAGTGGAGGCAAATCATGTTAACAAGACCGTGGGCGGCTATAGCAGTCGCCCTCCTTTCGGCTGGCGTTCTGTCGGCGGACACAGCTTATAATTTCCAGACCTTCGATGTGCCGGGAGGCGCCGGCAACGAGTCGTGGGGCATCAACGGCGCGGGCGATGTAGTAGGTTACTACTCGACGGCAAATGGGAATCTCGGATTCCTGTACACTCCCGCCACCAACACCTTCACCACGCTGACCGGCCCCGCTGGCGCATCCGATATTCAAGCCTACGGCATCAATAATAGCGGAGCTATTGTCGGCGATTACCGCGACAACTCGAACAACACACACGGGTTTCTTTATAACAATGGGACGTACACTACCATCGACGGCACTGGCGCTCAGTACGGTACATTCCTAACCGGTATCAACGACAGCGGCCAAATTGCGCTCACCTACTTTACCTCCTCATCAAACTCCGCATATCGGTGGACTCCCTCCGGCACGGGTTATAGTTCGCAGAGCCTGAATGTCGGCGGCAACAGTACGGACTCGGGCGGGATCAACAACAAGGGACAAATCGCTGGGTATTATCAGACGCCTAACTATGGCGGCTTTCTATGGAACAGCGATGGGACCTACTCGACGTTCCTCGAGCCCAACGACACCTCCGGAACCACTCAGGCTCTGGACGTGAATGACAACGGTTCGGTGGTAGGCTCGTGGTTCAGTCCAAACGGCATCGCCGGTTTCGTCGACCAGGGCGGAGCGTTTAGCCAGATCAACGTACCCGGCTCCATCTATACCTACATGACGGGAATCAACGACAGCGGCGAAATCACCGGCTGGTATCTGGACCCAAAAGACCAGATGCACAGCTACGTGGCCACGCCAGTCCCCGAACCGGCCTCGTTCGTCACGCTGGCTCTCGGATGCGCGGTGCTGTCCGGGTGTTGTCTGCGCCAGCCAGGAGCGCGCGGCCGAGCGGCAGCCCCTGAATGCTTAGCGGCGACATTCTGAAAGCTATAAAGGCATAGCCAAGGTGATGGGAAATTTAGGCCTTTCGGGCTCAACAACACCCCGCCCGGGCTTGCTGTCGCGTGGTGCCTTTTCAGCTCCGACTCAACCTAACGAACACTTCAAGCAGAGCAGCGCGCGGGTAACGATTCTTGTTCATTCTTTTTTGATGACGGCGTCGGTTGAATTCTCGAACAGCAGAGCAATGGCGAAGTGGCTCAGTTGCCGACAACCATTCGCCCGATGAGGGCTGCAGGCTGCTTATATGGCGGTTGAACCCGAACGGGCTTGCAATGGATCGCCGCTTTACCACTTGACCAGTTCCACTCGCCGGTTCTTAGCCTTTCCGTCTTCTGAGTCGTTCGATGCGACGGGCGAATAGGGGCCGCATCCGAAAGAAGAGAGGCGGCTGGCGGCGACGCCGAAGCTCGAAGTTAACGCTCGAACTACGCTTGCGGCGCGGCGGCGGCTGAGATCCAGATTGTAGTCGGGCGTTCCCTGATTGTCGGTGTGCCCCACAACTTGTATTTTCAGTTTCGAGTTACCGGTCAGGAGTTTGGCAATTTCCTGCAGTGTAGGCTGTGAATCGGGTCGCAAAGAATCCTTGTCGTTATCGAAGTAAATGCCGTATAAGGCCACCTTGCCGCTGTCCACGATTGCTTTCGACATTTCGTCCGCGTTCACGAAAGTCATTTTTTCTTCCATCTTCTCGGGCGCAACAACAACTAACTGCGCAATGGCGCGATCCTTCGTCACGCTGGCCCGAAGCCGGTCGGGCATATTCCCGTCTCGATAGACAGTGACAAAAACGTAGTAGTAAATTGGCGTCGCATCTTTCGACTTAGCGACCAGAACGCGTTCCTGGCTTTCGTTGTAAGCCAAAATGTCTCCTATATCGCTGTCCTTTTCAGTCTGGGAGAATCCGGGCCCGAACCATCCTCTGTCGCCTGCTGCTTTTTCGTAAAGCGTGACGAGACCGAGTCTTTGAAATTCCTGCTTGTAGTTGCGAAATAATTCCGTGCCCGTCCGGCCCGCCGGCGCAAGGTAGGTATAGAGACTCACCAGGCCTTCAATTTTCAGGCTCTTTGCATACTTGGGCGTGGTCACGTCGGTAGGAGGTCCCAGCGGGAGCAGGAATTCATCGAATTTCGGCTCTCGATAGCCGATAATTTCGCTTCCTTCATAGCGCTTCATACCGGCGGGATCTTTAGAGCCGGGAACATCGGCTGCTGGAGTGGCGATTCTAAAAGTCAAGCTGAATAGGAAAAGAACCAGAAGGCGCTTAGTCATGGTGATGTTAAATGCGGCTTAGATTTTAGGCAGGATGGCCCGCGCAACGGCAATTGTCTTCGCGTCCGAATCGGGAAACGGGCCGGGGATGATTCGAAGGAACGTCCCGCCCTGCAGCACATTCAGGCCAAGTTTCGGCATGAAGACGGCCTTATCTCCGAGACCGGGAACATCTGATCCGATACGGCAATTTCCCGTTAGCACTCTGGCCTAAGCCATTGAAAATAGCTTTACTCGCCAGGATGGCCGTCATCTGGGACGTACCATCGGCATCCAGGCTCAGCATGAGTAATGGCAGATCGCTGCCGTTTCCGGTTTGTCCCGACTGAGCGGCCATGTTGTTGACCAACTGATCGACCGCCGTAGCCGCTTCGCTTGCGTTGACGTCTGAACCGGGAGTTTGCGCACGGTTAAAAGTGCTGGACGCTTTTTGCTGCGCCAATTGAGCGCTCAGGCCGGCAGGCCCATAGTAAAGGCACGAAGCATCCTTTATCTCAATACGTTCAATGGGTTCGCCGATCAAATGAGCAACCTGATCCTTCGTCAGCAGTCCGCAAACCGGGGGCAGCTTATGCCGGCCAGCGGTATCGCCGGAGCTGTTTCCGAGGGAATGCAGATCCACGCCGTTTTCCTCCGCCTTCTGAACAATAGCTTGCTTAAGCGCGGTGTGCCACGTAAAGCATTCCGCCCACGATGGAAACACCAACAACGGCCAGTACGCAGACGAGAACCAGGGCTATTTTTAATGCGGAGCTTCCTTTTGCCGCCGGAGCGGCGGGAGCGGTATAGTTGGAAACTGGCGTTGGGGCGACGGGGTTCGGAGGGTTCCCAGCGCGATTGCCGCAGTTGGGACAAAACGAGGCATTGGCCGCCAGAGGCGTTCCGCAGTTTCCGCAAAAAGTTGACATATTTGCACCGAATCCCGGAGATCGCGGCCGATACCGGCTGATCCCAAAGCGAGATCACTAACGATATCAAGGATTCATATTACCCTGCAAGCTGGCTTAAAAACGTTACAGCAAGCGGCTCGGTTAAGATCCGGCCAAGTTCCCGTTTGCGAGCACAAGCAGTTGGGGTGAGCTGTTCGTTACAGTAATCAAGTGACACGGAAATTGGTTGGAGTGGAGATGATGGCGCTTCGCGGGAACGAGCGTTCCATTCGACGCATTCTGGGAGCCTGCACCTTCTTTCTGCTGGCCGCAATTATGAGAGGTCAGAGTGTGACGGTGGATGCCGCCTCGAGCCACGCGGTAAATTCGTTCAGCCCCTTGCGGTCTCTAGGTGGTGCCATTGATCGACTGCGGGGCGGGACCACCAAAGAGGAAAACGAGAAACATACCGAACGGCTGCTGACCGATCCGGTCCTAAAAGAGATGCTCGGCGCCGGATGGCAAACCGTGACGTATAGGCAGAATACCGAGTTGATGATTGAGGAGTGGCATTGGAATCCTCGCGGTACGTGGAGCAACACGGCCAAGCACGAAGGCTATTTTACCGGCAGCGCCGAGCCGGCCGGCGAGAAGATCCTGCACTCCTGGGCCTATCCTTTGCCGCATCGAGGCGCAACCTTGGGCGATGGGAACGGTTGGTCTCGTTTGACCGATGGCAATCTGCAGTCCTACTGGAAGAGCAATCCATACCTCACGGAACCCTATACCGGTGAGAATGATTCGCTGCATCCGCAATGGGTCATGATCGATCTCGGGTCTAAAGTAAATGTGAACGCGATAAAAATTGCCTGGGCAAATCCTTACGCAACCCGCTATGTCGTGCAGTTCTGGACGGGAGAGCTGGAACCGTTTTACGACGGCATCAACAAAGGCGCGTGGCAGGCATTTCCCATGGGCGCAATTACCGGCGGGACCAGCGGAACCTCCACGTTGAAGCTGATGAACTGGAAGATCCCCGTCCGTTATTTGCGGATCTGGATGACCCGGTCGTCGAATACGTGCGACACGCACGGCCCTGAGGACAAGCGCAATTGCTTAGGGTACGCGATTAATGAACTCTATGTTGGAACGATTTCGGCCGACGGCGATTTTACCGACGTGGTCAAACACCTGCCAAGCCGCCGGCAGACGATTACCTGGCCTTCTTCGGTGGACCCTTGGCATGCCGCCTCCGATCTGGATTACGGCAGGGGGAATCAAATCGGATTCGATTTCTTTTTCAATTGTGGAGTAACTCGCGGCCTTCCTGCCATGATCCCCATCGCCATTTTGTATAACACGCCTGAGGATGCAGCCAATGAGATTGCCTATCTGTACAAGCGGAAGTATCCGATCTCCGGCATCGAAATGGGCGAGGAGCCGGACGGACAGCGCGTGCTCCCGGAAGACTACGCCACGCTCTACCTGCAATTTGCAAAGGCAATTCATCAACTTGTACCCGAGGCGCCGCTGGGCGGTCCGTCCTTCGAGGGAACTGAAGGGGATGTCGATTCGTGGGCGGACGCAAATGGCAGGGTGTCGTTCCTAGGCCGCTTTGTCGATTACCTGAAAGCTCATGATTCTTTAAAGGACTTCACTTTCTTTTCTTTCGAGCACTATCCGTGCGGAGCGGGCGGAGGCGAAGGCAAGATATGCGCCGCCTGGAACTCGCTTTACTGGGAGCCAGCCTACGTCAACCATTTGATTCAAGCCTGGAAAGATAACGGTCTTCCGCCAAATACTCCCTTCTTCATGACGGAAGGGAACGATTTGGAAGATGGCGGCCCGGAAACAGTGAAACGCGGGCTTTGGTTAGCCGATTATGTCGGGGCGATGCTGACGGCGGGGGCGAGCGGCACTTACTATTTTCACTACATCGCGTCTCCCGGCGGCAGAGACGGTTTCTTTTCCATAGATGAAAACAACCGCGTGATTAGTTACTCGCCGCAGTATCTGGCGGCCGAAGTGATTACGAAGGAATGGGTACAACCTGTCGCCGCCATCCACAAACTCTTCCGGACAACTAGCGACGTAAGAGACAGCGCCGGCAACACGCTGGTTACTGCGTACACGGTAGAGCGTCCCGACGGAAAGTGGTCCGTCATGCTTGTGAACAAAGATAAAGATAACGATCATGCGGTGAAGGTGAGTTTCGCGGATACGATCGGCAAGCAGAACCGTTTCTTCTCCGGCTCTGTGGACCGGATCACATTCGGCCCGGCCGAATATGTGTGGCATAAGGATCCGAATTCAGCGGCTGGCGCCTCGCCTGAGAACGGCCGGCGGCGTAGAACAAGCGCCGGTCATGCAGATCCGGACGGACCTCCCTCCAAATCGGTCGTGATGTCGAATGGTCCTAACACCCTGTACGTTCTGCCCAGGGCATCCATTGTCGTGCTTCGAGGTGAACTGCAAGTGGCCCGTGAATAGTCGGCGGGCGCTTTATTCGGGTGAATTTTCCGAGACCTTAGTAATTCATCGACTTTGTAGCGCACACGTGCGGCCCACAGCAGCATTGATTTCGATTTGATCGCCGAAGGCGATTGACTGATCGCAATCCTCCGCCGGCTTTGCTGGTCACAGCTCAAAAATGCCCAATACGACGCCCCCTTCAAGCTAAAATAAGAATCAGCAGGCAATGAACCCAACGTCGTCCTACGAAGAAATTGTCGATTTTATAGCCTCGGGCACGACACCGGAGTCCGTCGTAGCTTTTCGCCCAACTAAGGCGGCAATTCAGCGGGTTGAGGAATTAACAGCCAAGAACCGGGATGGAGTTATTTCAGCGAATGAGCAAGCCGAGCTTGACGACTATCTCCAACTCAAGCATCTGCTGATCCTCGCCAAAGCCCGGGCCCGCCAGAAACTCCAGCTTGCGTCCTGAAATCTCTGATGATCTTCGCGAACGCGTAGCGGTTCGTGCCAATCGCCGCTGTGAGTATTGCTTTTTGCATGAAGAGGATTCCTACTGGCCACACCAAATCGATCACGTGATCAGTCTCAAGCATGGTGGTTCATCGGAATTCGAGAATTTGGCCTACTCTTGTTTAAGGTGCAATGCCTGGAAGGGAAGCGACGTTGGCTCGCTGGATGGTAATCGCTTCGTTCCTCTATTCAATCCTCGGAAGAGTCTTTGGCAAGACCATTTCATTACGCGCGGATTCGTGATTGAGCCTTTGACGGCTGAAGGACGCGTTACAGCGCGACTGCTGCGCCTGAACATCGATCAGCGTCTTGCAGAGCGAAGATCCATCGGCCGACCCTGGCCGGTGGCGTAAAACCTTAGTAGTTGCTGTTTTCCAAGCGGAGTTGTTGGCAAAGCAAATACGCCCGCGCGGAACCGCCGGTACTCGGGATCTTGCGTTCTCCTTGTGGCAGGCGTCGCTCTCACGGCACGGAGGGTATCCGAGGTAAACATGCTCATCGATTTGAGCGAAATGGGAACGCTCGGCGCCAGCGGGTTTTGATGGTAGCCGCCCCGCCGCTGAAAATCGTTACACAACCCGCGCGGCGGCGCTCTTCCCGTTGACTGTACCCAGTTGTCTAATTGTGTCAATCAAGTCGGCCCAGCCGTCCCAATCCATCGGTTTGGTGCAGCACAATTCGGCTCCCAGGGTCTTCGCTCTCTGGGCGTTTGGATCGTGCGGCGGCACGAAAACCAGTATCGGAATGTGCCGCCAGCCCGCGTCCGCTTTGACGGCGCTCAACACCGTCAGGCCATGCACGGTGCGCAGGTTCAGATCCAGGACAATTATGTCGGGACCGGGAGAAGTTGATCGAACCAGGTCCAGTGCGGCCTCTCCGTCGTTCAGGACGGTTAAAGAAAATTGCGCGCCTCTTAATGCAACGGCTTGTTTCAGCAGGTCGGCATCGCTGGCATTATCCTCAACGTAGAGGACACTCAGCGGCGAACGCGCTTCTTGAGCTTGCAAGGCTGATACCTTCCCAAAAGACTTTCGGAGTTGAGGCTTAAGTATATCTCCAATGCCCCACAGCGGAAGCTCAATGTGGTACCTGCCGCGGCCAGCATTAGTTTTTATACGGCCGTCCGCTGAAAATCGGTTGCGTTTCGGCCGACCTTCTCGACAAACGCCCGCAGCTCGGAGGCGTGTTCCTCCTGCCGCCGCGCTTCGTCTTCAAGATCTCGAATGTCGTCCTGCGCGCGATCTCCGTTTGTATTCTGAGCTAGTCGGCGCAGGATCGTTGCGTGCTCCTCAAAATTGGCGATCGCCGACCAGAGCGCATTTTCTAGCTTCTTCGCGTGCTCAATGCGCATGGTCTCAGGGGAGTAAGAATGCCCTGCAACACAACGGAATCGCAGACCGCTGCCGTGATCCTCATAAATTGGTCCATGGCAGTCGGGACAAGTAATTCCATCAAAATGGCGGTGCGGTTTATCGTCAATCACGGAAATGTCCTCCTTGGTCACGGGTCTTGATACCTCGCTCACCAGCAGCGCCGCAATCTCGGCAGCCGGAAGCACACGGTCGACATTTACTTTGTGAATTGCATTCAGAGGCAACTGAGGGAACTCTGCATCCGAGGGCTCCTGAACCACCGTAAGGCCGCGTCTCTCCTTGATTTCCGCAAGGCCATTGCATCCATCGTCCAAAGTGCCGCTGAGCAGAATGCCAATGACCCAGCGCCGTAAGCATTAGCCGCTGAGCCAAACAGAGGATCAATGGCCGGCCGAAAGAGGTTCTCTCGCGGGCCGAAAACCACTCGTACCCTGCCTCTCTCCAGCAGCATGTGTCTGTCGGTGGGTGCCACATAGATGCGGCCGTTCTCAATCGCCGACCCGTCTTCAGCGCTGCTAGCGGGCAGCGCCCCGGCATGACTCAAGATTTCGGGCAGCATGCTTTTTTCTCTAGGAGAGGTGTGCAGGACAACGAATAAGGCAGCCGGTAAATCCGCCGGCAAACCCCCGACAAGTGTTCGGAGGGCGCGAACACCGCCTGCCGACGCTCCAATCACGACAATGTTACGCAACGCCATTGGCTTCTCAAGTATGCGCTAATTCGGCTGTATCTTGCGCTGGTAATCAGGGTGGTGATAAAGCCAAGCGGTCGTATTCATCGCGAACAAGTTTGTAGCAACCGCAGGAAGCCGACTCTAATCCGGACAAATCGGCGATTGTGACGCGTCCGCGAACGTATCGGATGTATCCGGCGCGCCTAAAGAGGCCGACTGCAAGATTGACGCTGGCGCGGCGGACGCAGATCATTTCCGAGAGGAACCCTGCGTGAGAAGGAACGTGTCGCGTCCAGCGCCGTCGTGCATCAGAAGAAGCCAACGCGCGCACCTCTGTTCAACGGTGTGGAGATGGTGGCATGCACCGGATTGCATAATTTGGAAAATTAACGCGTGCAGGGAAAGCTTCATGAGGCGTTCTACCGCAGGCCTGCGTGCCAGCGCCCGCTGAAATACCTTGATATCCACTCTCAGGGCTTTGCCTTCCAGTTGAACCATAGTGGTCCCGATAGATCTTCCATCGTCCAGAACGGCGGGAGCGCCTACAAATCCTTCCTTGCCGATCGTAGCCATTTCCAGGAGTGAGCCCTCTGGGCCAACCAGGACGGATACAACGGCGTCGATTGGGAAATAAATGCTGTCAATGGGCCGATTCTCACGGTGAAGCCGTCTCCTCAATTCCAGCGTGACGATTTCTCCATGAGATATCAGCGCTTCACGATCTCTCGCCGATAGGTTGGCAAGGAAATGATTGCCCTTCGGGTGGGGCGTTTTGTGGCGGGTCATGCGGCGTCTCCTTTGCCGGTGAGTGTGAAATGAGAAAGAGCGTTTTCCCGTTTCGCTGTAACATCCGCCTTTTGAGCGGGAATTCGTCCGGCATCGGGATCTAAATGGGTCCGAAGTGATTTGGGAAGAGCGCGGAAATGCGATTTCTGCTTCAGGCCTTTCATCGTCTCGGTGAGCTCGCCCGGTTATCTTCAGCAGGATTGCTTCCCTGCTTCTGTTTCACCCGGCAGCATCATTGTACCTTTTTATGTTGGACGCCGCTATGTACGGAATCGTTCATATAACCTCTTTGCTTTCAATGTTAATATTCATGTCTGCCGGGGCGAATGCGGATATAAAGTGGGTACAAATGCTGCGATCCGGTTCAGGAGACGTGTTGCAGATTCGTGAAAATCCCGAAATCATCATTGAACGACAACGTCGCCGACGAGGAAGATAAGCTAAAACCGGACCAGGATCGTATTCCGGTCGTCGGTATCGGTGCTTCGGCTGGCGGCTTGGAAGCTGTACATGCAGCTCTTGCGAACTTTGCCCGGCAATACGGGAATGGCGTTTGTTTTTGTCCAGCATCTTGACCCGGCTCACGAGAGCAAGCTTACTGAAATTCTCGCCAGGGCGGCTTCCATGCCTGTGATTGAGATACGGAATGGAATACCGGTCCAAGCGAACACGTTTTATGTCATCCCTCCGAACAAGATGTTGAAGATCGCGGCGGGCATTCTGAACATAGAGCCTCGTCCCAATGCTCCCCACTTTCTCATTGATCGTTTTCTGTATTCTCTTGGCGAAGATCTCGGCAGCCAGGCTATTGCCGTAATCCTCTCGGGTACCGGTTCCGACGGTGCCGAGGGGCTCAAGGCCGTAAAGGCCGCATGTGGAATTACTTTTGTTCAGACGGAAAGCACGGCGAAGTATACCGGCATGCCCATAAGCGCTATTGCCACGGGAGTGGCCGATTTCATTCTGCCTCCCCACGAGATCGCCACTGAGCTTGCCCGCATCGGCCGGCACCCGTCCGCTTTACGGACAACGCTGGAATTGCCGGATGCCGCCGAAGAGGATAGCGCTCTCAAGCGCATTTTTGCTCTCCTTCGGAACACCGCCAAAGTCGATTTCAACGACTATAAGCGAAGCACCGTCAAACGCCGCCTTGCTCGCCGGATGGTTGTCCACAAGATCGACACTTTGGCGGATTATGCCCAGTACCTTGACGATCATCCGAATGAAGTGAACGAGCTCTATAGAGACATCCTGATCCACGTCACTTCCTTTTTTCGCGAGCCGGCCAGCTTCGAGATATTGATTGAGAGCCTCGTCGCGCAATTGAACGAGCGTAAACACGAGGAGCCCTTTCGTGTGTGGGTGGCTGGCTGTGCCAGCGGCGAAGAAGTCTACTCCATTGCAATTTGTCTCGACGAAGTCCTGGCTGGCGCCGGGCAAAGGACGCAATTGCAGCTCTTCGGCACCGATATCAGCGAGAAAGCATTGCAACGGGCGCGCAAAGGAGTTTACCCCGAGACAATTACAGCTGACGTATCGCCCCAGCGGCTCGACCGGTACTTCGTAAAAGCAGACGGCGGATATCAGATCATCACGTCCATCCGCGAAGCCTGTGTTTTCGCGCGCCATGACCTGACCGGCGATCCGCCATTTTCCCGTCTCGATCTCATCGTCTGCCGTAACGTGCTGATTTATATGGCATCGGTGCTGCAACAACGGATCCTGCCCATGTTCCACTATGGCCTGAAGCCATCTGGCGTTCTAATGTTAGGTAGCGCTGAAGCAGTCCCCTCTACTTCCGATCTGTTCATTACTATTAATAAGGAATACAAGATTTACCGGAAGAACCCCGTCGCGCCGCGGTTTAATGTTGATTTGGTTCCGGACAGAGCCGTTGCCCCCGCGCCTGCGGTTGGCGGGACCGATTTGCAGATACTCGTGAATCAGGCCATTCAAAATAAATACGCCATTGGCGGCATCGTGATAAAACGCGATATGCAGATCGTCGCATTCCAGGGGCATACCGGTTCCTACCTCGATCCCGCTCCTGGCACGGCCAATCTGAATCTGCTCCGAGTGATTCGCGAGGAGCTGGCGTTCAAAGTGCAGGCGCTGGTGTTCTCCGCCATCGACCAAAACAGTTCTGTGCGCGAGCTCGGCATACGCATCGGCCACGGGGAAGACTCCCGGCAGGTCAATCTCGAAGTGATCCCTATCGCTTCGCCATCCGCGGCTGAACCGTACCTCCTGGTTCTGTTCGAGGAGCCGCCGGAAAACAACACGCCGTCGCAAGCTGCCGTGGCGAACCCCGCGGCAGCCGTCCCGGAAAGAGCGCTCGACTATGAGGCGGCTCAGCAGCGGGTCGGGGATCTGGACCGCGAACTGACGGAAGCCAGAGCCCACCTTCGAAGCATGGCTGAGGAGCATGAAGCCAATGTCGAAGAACTACGGGCCAGCAATGAAGAGGTCCGTTCTACCAATGAAGAGCTCCAAAGCACCGAACGAGGAACTCGGCACAGCCAAGGAGGAGCTGCAATCCGTCAACGAGGAACTGACCACCATAAACGAGGAATTGCGGACCAAAAATGCCGATTTGGGCTTGGCCAATGACGATCTGAAAAATCTTTTCAGTGCTGCCAACTTCGCCGTCGTCGTGGTCGGTAACGACCTGCGCATACGGCGCTTCACGCCTGCGGCGGAGTCCCTTCTCAATGTGATTCCGGCGGATATTGGAAGGCTCGTAACCGACCTGCGCGGAACCATTGAAGTGCCCCATCTGATCGATATGCTCCATCAGGCTATCGATGAGCTGGTGGTAACGCAGGTAGAGCTTCAAGCTGCGAACAAGCGGTGGTATTCCGTCTTCTGCCGTCCCTATCGCACCACCGATAACCGCATCGACGGTGCGGTGATTACGTTTGTTGATATCGATTCGCTGAAGCTCAGCCTTGAAGATGCACGGCACGCGCGCGAATATGCGGAAGCCATCGTGGATACCATTTGGGAGCCGTTAATCATCTTAGACAAGGACTTGCGGGTGTACCGCGCCGCTCCCGGCTTCTACCGTGCGTTTCAGGTGTCGCCGGCGGAAACGGAAAGGCGCCCTCTTTTACCAGCTCGGAAATGGACAATGGAATATTCCGCGGCTCCGCTCAATGCTCGATAACATTCTTCCTCGTAATGCCAGTTTTCAGAACTTCGAGGTAGAGCAGACGTTCCCGCAAATCGGCCGCCGAAGCATGCTGTTGAATGCCCGGCGTATTCGCCACGACCGGGACGGCGGAGAACTGATTTTGCTGGCAATTAACGACGTCACCGAACGCAAGCAAGCCGCGGAAATCCGTTACCGGCGGCTGTTTGAAACAGCCGCTGACGGGATACTCGTCCTCGCGGCGCAGCATCTCGAGATTATCGATGTCAATCCCCATTTCCTCGAATTGTGCCTGTGCCCGCGAACCGATGTGGTCGGCAAAAAATTGTGGGAAAGCCGGCCTGTTTGAATTTACCGGAGAAGTCCGGGAAATAATGGCGGAACTGCGGAACAAGGAAGTTGTCCGGCTTGACGATGTTCGCCTGGTGGCGCGCGATGGCAAGCGCCTCGATGCGGAGATGGTGGCCACCCGCTACACGGTATCCGGCGAAGAGGTCATCCAATGCAACATTCGGGATATCACCGAGCGGAAGCGAGCCGAGGACGACTTGCGGCGCTCGAACGAAGATTTGCAGCAGTTCGCCTATGCCGCTTCGCACGATTTGCAGGAGCCTCTCCGAACCGTCCGCAGCTACGCGCAACTGATTGCGCGGAAATATGACCCCGTACTCGATCAGGAAGGCCGCAAGTTCCTCGCGTACTTGCAGTCCGGGGCGGAGCGCATGGGCGATCTCATAAAAGATCTGCTGGCGTATTCACAAGTGAATATCTTCGACACTCGCCCGGAACTTGTCAATATGGAGACCCTGCTGGCCTCGACGGTAATGAATCTCCAGATGGCGATTGCGGAAAGTAATGCGATCATAACCAACGATCCCTTGCCAACCATCAGTATCGACCGGATGCAGTTTATTCAGCTGTTTCAGAACCTGATCGGCAATGCCTTGAAATACCGCAACCCTGGTGAGCCGCCGCACATTCACGTTGCGGCCGAACGCGAGCGCGCAAATTGGGTATTCTCGATCCGCGACAATGGCATCGGCTTCGACCAGCAGTATGCAGACCAGGTGTTTGGCGTCTTCAAACGCTTGCACGGAAAAGAATACCCCGGCACAGGCATTGGCCTTTCCATCTGCAAGAAGATCGTCGAACGAAACGGCGGCCGGATTTGGGCGAAATCGTCAGCCGGCCAAGGCTCCGCCTTCTACTTCACGATACCGGATTCAAAGCCCCTTATTTAGTACCCACATCGCGCACGTCTAGAGCGCCTCGAACTTTCACGAATCGAAACGGAGCCGCGACCGACAGGGAGTCGGTTGCCGGAACTTCAGAGAGGACGGTACGCTGGAACGACACGCCTGCAAGTTTCTGCTCGACGATGAAAGATCGGTTTGAGTTAGCCCGGAGGCTAGGGGCGCGATTCCATGCCGCCTTGCTGGCGGCCTACGATGGCAATCAGAGCGTTCAGCTTATCGTCAAATTCTTGCATGGCTATCTGGTGCTTATCCCACCACTCCTCATGCCTGGCGATAAACTCCGCATGCTCTTTAATCCGAGCGGCCGACTTTGATTCAAGGTGCGCCATGACCACCAGCGCGTCTTCCATCTCTTTGCGGGCAGCTTCCAGCTTGGATACTCGCTCGTTCCATGTCGGCCATGCTTTTAGGCTATCGCAAGAGACCGATAAGACCATCTGTTGTGCCCTTTATCAGTTCAAAAAACAAAAATAAATCTTCCTATTCCCCTCAACCACTTACCGTCTTTTTCTGAATTTCGCCGCTTGACGCCCTGTCACCCTGGTCTGCGGAAACACTTCTGCGGAACCTTTATGTCAACCGAAGCTCAAATCAACGCAAACCGCGCGAATGCGCAACTCTCCACCGGCCCGTCGTCGGCCTCCGGAAAAGCCAAATCGTCTCTCAACGCCGTCAAAACCGGCCTCACTGGGCGCACCGTTCTGCTGCCCGGCGACGATGCCGAGGCGTACAAAAAACTCATCGCCGTTTTCGAAAAGCAATACCACCCTGGCTCCGATCCCGAGCGCCTCCTGGTGCAAGCTCTCGCCGACACCGAATGGCGTCTCCTCCGCATCCCGGCTCTCGTGCAGGGAACTCTCGCTTTGGCTATGGTCGAAGCATCTGATCTGCACCAGGATTGCCCCGATTCCGAAATTCGCTCGGCGCTGATCGATGCCGAAGCCCACCGCGCCTGCAAAAAAGACCTCAACAACCTCGGCACTCAGGAAAATCGGCTTCGTCGTAATCGCGAAAGCGACATCGCCGCGCTCAAAGAATTGCAGGCGCAACGCAAGAAAGATGAAAAGCGCCGGCTGAATCGCGCTACTCTCATGTTTCTAGAGTCCCAAAAGGCCGATCGGCCCTTCGATCCGGCCGAAATTGGCTTCGAATTCTCATTAGAGAGGCTGGAGGAGCGTGCCGTGATTGCGCAGAAAAGCTCATTCGCCGGTTTTGCGCTCGATCTCGCTGATGAGCGGTACGAAAGTACTCAAATCTATCCGAAAATCGCCTGATATCGGAGCCGAACCGCGTCCGGCAGAAGCGCCTCAACCTGCCGATACCCGAAGTGTGTTCTATCGAAACAGACCCTCCGTCAGAGCGAGCGTCCCTCCGGCCCGCGACTGCAATTACCACCAGCGTTCTATAATTTGAACAGTGTAATCATGGACATGCCCATCCGTGTTCTCGTAGCCAAGCCTGGCCTCGATGGACACGATCGTGGCGCAAGGTGATCGCAAGAGCATTACGCGACGCGGGCATGGAAGTGATTTATACAGGTCTCCGGCAAACGCCGGAAATGATCGTGAATGCTGCTCTTCAGGAAGACGTGCAAGTCATAGGACTTTCGATTCTGTCCGGCGCGCACAATGCTATTGTGCCGCGGGTGATGGAATTGCTGCGCGAAAAGGAGATGACGGATGTGCTGGTCGTCGTTGGCGGAACCGTTCCGCATAACGACGCCGTAGAGCTCAAGCGGCAGGGCGTGGCGGAAGTCTTCCAGCCCGGAGCGTCGCTTGAAAAAATCGTTACTTTCATTCGCGGATCGGTTAAACAGGTCGCCTGAGCCAAGTCTCGGGCATTTAAGGATCCGGATTGTTCCGCCCATTAAATCGGCAAAACGGAGAGAAAAGGAAATTGATGCAAGACAGACTGAATATCGCCGTGTTCGTCGATTACGACAACATTGAAATAGGCGTTAAGTCGACCCTGCGGCGCGAGTTTGACGTATCGCTGCCGTTAGGGGCTTTGAAAGAACGCGGCGACTTAGTCGCGAAATTCGCCTATGCGAATTGGGGGCGCCAGGAAGGCGCTACCCGGCAGATGGCGGAAAACGCCGTGCAGATGGTGCAGCGCATTCCATCGCCGCGCGGCGACAAAAACGGAGCGGATATCAATCTGGCTCTCGACGCCTTGGAAATGGCATTCACGCATGCGCACGTAAACGCGTTTGCCATTGTCAGCGGCGACAGCGATTTTATTCCGCTGGTAAACAAATTGAAAGAATACGGAAAAACTGTATTTGTAGTGGGCGGAAAGGCGTTCACAAGTACGATTCTGCAACAGAATTGCCACGAATTCGTCAGTTACGAATCGCTGCTCGAAGATGGCGACCGCATCGTGGCTCAGCCCATGCCGGAGCGGCGCGACCGTATGGATCGGCCCGACCGCGGCGACCGGCCCGAACGTGGCGAGCGGCCCGATAAGCAAAACAAGAAAGAGCGCGGCCCCCGGCCTGCGCCGCTTGAATTGACCCAGGCGATGCCGCTGGTTGAGCGCGCTCTGCAGGTCTTGGAGCGCCGGGCCGTTCAACCCCAGCTAGGGCTTTTGAAGAGCACCATGCTGCAGCTTGATCCTGCATTTAGCGAGCGCGCTTACGGTGCTGGCAGTTTCTCCGATTTCGTCGAGAAACTTAAGAAAGCCGAATACATCAATGTGAGCGGCTCGGGCGGCCGCTACATCATTGAGCGGCGCGGCGGCCAAGGTCCCGAAAAGGTTGCCGCCCGGCCGGACGACGCGCTGCCGGCGCTGCGCGATGTTCTTGAGACGCACCGCATGGAACTGGAAGAGGGCGGTGCTACTGCCGAAGAACTTGAACAGTGGATGCAAACCGAACACCCCGATTTTCAGTTGTCGAAATTCGGCTTCCAGCAGTTCTCTGAATTGTTGAACTACGCGCAAGACAAGACGGTGGTACGCGCCGAGCCCGATGAAGAACGCGGCCTGATGGTTCAATTGGGCGCGGAGTTTTATCCGCCGGCATTGCCCGAAGCGGCTCCTGAGCCCCCGCCGGAGGAAGAGGAGTACGAGCCCCAGCCGATCGTGGAAGGGCAGCCCACCATATTCGAGCCGAATCCGCCTCCGCCTAAGCCGAAGAAGGCTGCACCGCGAAAGCGGACAGGTGGCGGCGGAGGTTCAGCCGCGCGGCGTCCTAGAAAGCGCAAACCGGAGTAGAAATCCTTGGTGGTATCTTGTGGTGATCATTTATGGATACGACTCTAACGGCTACAATCGTCAGCACGAGCGGCGCGGTGATCACCGCCATTTTTGGCATGTTCTTTACGGCTAATCAGCTTGCTGAACGGATTGACATTTTGCGGGTCGATGTGAGGGAAATGCGTGCGGAGTTTTATGCATTCAAAGATGTGGTGAACGGTAAGTTCGCGGCTCTGGATACGGAGATAGCGAAATTGATGGACCGCCGCAATTCGCAGTAGCGGCTAAATATCGGCTACTTCGATCCTTCATTCAACGACAAAGTCCCGGAACTGCTGAATTCTTCCGGCGCATGTGGATCGGTATCGAACACTAGGCGCAGGTACGATTTGGGCTTGAACTCGAAGCGCAAGGGGAGGAAGTTGGCCGAGCCCGATTCGTACCAAAGACGGAAAGTAGTTGCCTCGTTCGTCTTTTCGTTGCGTATCGTTCCAGCCAGCGCCATAACCTTGGAAGGAGACGTGGTGATGCCCGATTTGCGAAGTTCCTCGCCCACCTTGGCATCGGGATGCTTCTCGGCATGAAAACGGAAAGTCTTGCCGTTGTAGACCAGGCGGTTGTCGAATTTCTGCTGGCCGGTTTCGATGGCGCGGCGCACCGAGCAAAGGAACGTACTGATCGGCTCTCCATTCAGGTTTAAGCTCTTCTCCGGCTCACCCGGCTTGTCGGAAGCAAATTCGGCCCGCACTTGACTGAGAAGTTGGTCGGCGTTCGATTCCTGGTACCCGGAGGGCAGCAAGAGGTGTCGTACCGAATAGCGCGCCGTGGTGGGGCTGATGAAGGCTTGCGCGGCCACGAAGGGCACCATGCGGACCGGCTCGGTCTCCAGGGCTTTCTTGGCCTCGCCGATCGATTCCTCGCCATTCGCGGTCATCAGGCCGAAGTAGCGCGCCGAAAGCATCAGCCCTTCTTTCTGTTGAACGTTCTCCTGTATGAATCCGAAACGATTTAACCCGCGGGCGCGTTCAGGCCGCGAACCACTCAGGAATCGCAAGCTGAGCAATCGCTCGCCATCGACTAGTTTTTCTTCGGCTGAGGCATAGCCGACGCCAACCCCGCTGCGGCTGAAGATAGGGATCGACAGAACCGTGATGTAAGCAGTAGCGACGTACTTTCTTTCGACCTTCTGAAGGCCCGCGGCAGCGTTCAAACAGGCACCGCTGAGAACTGCTGACAATAGCGCAAGGGAGAGGCGTGGAAAAGCCTGCATTACCTTCAGGCTCGTACTTCTGCGTAAAATTGTCACTACTGAATTCCCCGGATTCCAACATAAAAACCTTGACAGGTAGCGAAGAAATGGAGAATATGCATCCTTGAGGTTTCATCCAAATGAAGATTAGTGAAAGCCTGCTCCCTGAATTCGATCAGGAAACCGCCATGACGAAGAGTGTTCTTGAGCGCTGTCCCGCCAATAAATTCACTTTTAAACCCCATAACAAGTCGTGGGAACTGGTGAGGTTAGCCGTCCACTTACGCTCGTTCATCATGAACCACAGTATCTTTCACCTTGGGCGGCTCTCGATTTATTTGCGGCTGAATGATATTCCGGTTCCAGCGCTGCACGGGCCGTCGGCGGACGAAGGAAGTTTTTAATTCGCTATGCGGTTTGTTGCACGCAGGCGCGAGGTCACCAGAATACCAGCGCCTGCGATTACCGCGTCTTCCAGCATGGCGACTGCTGGGTCGGGAACGCCAAAACGTTCGCCAGCCCGCATGCGCAATTCATAAGCCGCGTAGGCTGCGCCGATCGCACCGGCGGCGCCTAACAGGATTCCCCAACTAACAGATCGCTTGTTCGCCGAACAGAATGCCGCGCCGCTCAATCCACCCGAAATGGCCCGGGCGGCAAGCGGGCCAGGCTTTGTCCGCTTGGGGACGAAGGGAAGTTTATCCGCAATGAATTCTCCGGCTGCGAGAATGGCGGTGGTGACCCCGGTCTTAGGTCCGGCTATAAAAGCTAATGGAGAATCGCCCATAGAGAGCAATCCGGATTTGGCGAATTGCCCGACCATGGCGGGTGCGGCCATCGAGCGCATGCCTGCTACCGCGCCCAGCAATAATGCACCGGCGTAAACTTCCGCGTCGTTCATTCTATGCTCCTTGCGTGATCGGCGCAGAGGAGGCTAAGAACCGAGCCACTGCTTCAGCAGATCCTCGGGATTACTGCTGAGGTCGAGCGGCCGCGAAGTCATCTCGCGATCAGGCTCAATGAAAGCGGCAACGATACCGTTCGGAGTGGGCCTTAGTTCCAACTGGCGCTGTCTAGCTTCTAGACGCAGCGTGCCGTCGAACCATGCCATATAAATCTTGGTGCGGAGTTTGTGGCCTGCAATGGCGGCTTGGTCACAGAGCTGCCGCACATACGCCGAGCTTTTCAACTGCTCAGCCCAAGGGCCAACCGCTTGCGCGCGTGCCCGTTCGTCTTGCTTGCGCTGGTGCTCGCGGGGATCGCGCTCTTCACGCGATTCCAGGCTCTTCAGCGAACTTTCTAAATTGTCCAAAAAACTCATCTATGTTCATTGGACTACTTTGCAGGCGATCCATGTCAAGCGTGCCCCGTATTTTTCTCGATGATCTGCCAAAATCGCTGCATGGACGTGCGTTTAGAAAGTTACAAACTCGTTAATCCGGACCAGATCATCACGCCGGCGCTCTTGATCTATCCGGAAATCGTCGATGAAAATATCCGCATCACGCTTGGCCTGGTGGGTAACGATCCCAACCGCTGGCGTCCGCACATTAAAACGGCGAAGCTGGGCGCCATCGTACAGCGCTTGATGCATCACGGCATCCGCAATTTCAAATGCGCCACCACGCTGGAATTGCTCACGGCATGCCGGGCTGGAGCGTCCGACGTCTTGGTGGCGTTTGCCATGACGGGCGCAAACGCCTGGCGGGTAAGGGAACTGGCTCAAGAGTTTTCAGCCACTCGTATTTCAGTGCTGGTGGAATCGACCGTGCAACTTGCTGCTTGGAAGGGTGGGCGTGTGGGTGTTTTCATCGATGTGAATCCCGGAATGAACAGAACCGGCGTCCCGAATGACCGCGCTGACGAAGTTGTCGCGCTAGCCCGTGAGATTGGCCCCGATTTCCGCGGCCTGCATTGGTACGACGGGCATATCTCGACCGGCGAACCGGTGGAACGAATAGCCCGCGCGCACGAAGGCTACGGCAAATTGATGCAGATCGTAAATGCCCTTGAAAAGGCCGGTATTCCGCTAGAGGAAGTGATCACCTCGGGTACGCCGGTTGCGCCCTATGCTTATTCCTACAAGGGATTTGCGAACGCAAAGATTCATTCACCGGATCTCGCCTGGAACCGTAGTTTATAACGACACCACCAGCCTTCAACAATTGGCGGGTCTGGGTTATCAACCGGCCGCACTGATTTTGACCACGGTGATCAGCCATCCGCTGCCCCAGAAAATTACCTGCGATGCGGGGCACAAAAGCGTTTCAGCCGACGCCGGCGTTCCAACATGCGCGGTCGTAGGTCATCCGGAACTAACGCCGCAAAAACCGAGTGAGGAGCACTTGCCAATTGAAGGGGCCGGGATCATGCCGCGCATCGGCGACAAGCTCTATCTAATCCCCAGGCACGTTTGTCCTTCGGTGAATAATTTCGACGAAGCTCTGATGATTGCAGGCGGCAGAATTGCAGGTGTGGAACGCGTAACGGCTCGCGGCCACGAAAGTCCTATTGCGCACGCCGACGACACCCTACTTCCTGCTGGCGGGTGGCACAATACCGTTTAGCCGCGCATAGACAACCGCTTGGCCATAGTGATCGAAGCTGTGCCACACCGGAATAGGAGCCAGTTCAGCCCTGGTAGATTGACCCTCGCCGAAGGGAGATTTTACTTGCGCGGTGTAATTCTCATTCGTTAGGCTTGCCATGGCTTTGTGCGCGTAGGTGAATGAGTCTTTCAGGTATTTCACGATTTCCTCCTTCGATTTCAGAGACTCCGCGCCGTTCTCGTTCTTTCCCATTTCTACTGGATTTTTCTCCTCCAGGATGGCCGCGGAGACCTCAGTAATTGACACTCGCAATGTGAGTCATCTGCTGTGCGAAAGTGCGGACCCCCGTGAATTCGCCTGTTGTGGGAGCGAAATTGTATTTGTCCTCGGGCATAGCCTCCGCAAGGGAGACGATCTCCTTCTCGGCCGAAGCGAGCGTGCGGTCGCTGGCACTAGAGATGGTGGGCTGGGGTGCTTCGCCGCCAAGCCAGCAGCAGTTAAGGCGGCCAGTAAGAGTGAGTTGATAATAGATTTCACAAGAACCTCCAAAAAGTTATCTCTACTAGGTAAACTCGCCCGCAAGAAATTTTTTTCGCTGTTCGGCGGGAAATTTCTCGATGGCGTAACGCAACGCCGTGCGCGGCAGAGTTGCGAAATTTTCATTCAGAAAACAGGTAAGTTGACTGGGCGATTGCTTGCCGGCCTCGCGCAGCGCCCAGCCCACGGCTTTATGAATTAGATCATGCTCGTCTGCAAGCAGCATCCGCGCGATCACATAGGTGTCGCTGGTTTCACCGGCGCGAATGAGACCGAAAGTGGAGACGATCGCGATACGGCGTTCCCAAATGTTACGAGACTTAGCCAGCTTTCGAAGGATCGCGCGAGAACGTTTTCGCAGATGGACGCCAATTATATAAGGCGCTGAAGTATCCACTAGATCCCAATTGTTTATGCGCTGGGTGTTTTTGAGATAGAAATCGTAGATGGTACGTCGCACAACTTCATCGCCACATTCGTATTGGTCCACTAAGATTTCCAGCGCAGCCATGCGGTGCTCATGCACTTTCGATTGCAGAAGACGTTTTAACGCCGGCAGCTTCAAATGTTTGTGCCGTAGCGCGATCTTGCGCAACTCGGGCACCGTAATCCCGATGAAAATGTCTCCCTCGCTATATTGGCCTTTACCCGTTTTGAAGAACCAAGCGGAGCTTTTGGCACGTTCTGGATTTGCCGCCGCCGCCAGATCGTCAAGAATCTCAAGTTTATTGGCCATGAAAATGATTCTGCGGAATCGGTGCCGGTTTGTCAAAAACATTCACGCTGTATCCTGTTTTTGTGAGCACGCAACGAGCGATGCCGGGCGGGTCGGTGAATCGCGACGCTCTGCCAAAAGGACCGAATGGACGCTGCCTTTGCCGCTGGTGCAACCTGGAAGTGCCGCGCGGGCCGCCAGACATTTTGCTCGGATTTTTGCGTGGAGGAATGGCGGCTGCGCAGCAATCCCGCGCATTTGCGGGACAGGGTTTTGGAACGTGATCGAGGCGTTTGCGCGGTTTGCCTCACCGATTGCCTGGCTGAATACCGGCATATCAGGCGTTTGCGCGGAATTGCTCGTCTGAAGGTGATTGAGGCTTGGGGGCTGAAAGGCCGAAAATCTCTCTGGGATGCGGACCATGTAGTTCCAGTAGCCGAAGGCGGCGGAGAATGTGACCTTTCCAACATGCGGACACTCTGCTTGAAATGCCATCGGGTTCACACGCTGGCCTTGCGTGAACGGCTGCGGGCTGCGCGGGCTTCAGAGTGAAGGCCGAAGCGTAACGCGTCGGAGTATCCGGTAACTTCCAACCGGCGGCGCGGACGGGTGTGGAAATCAACGGCCCCGTAAGATCGTATACTTGGAGAAGGTGTCTTCAGAGGTTCCCGATCAGCGGTTATCCATGCGATTGCTTGCATACGCATGTTTCGTTGCATTGTTACTTGCCTCTGTAGCCGCTCCGATTCATAAGCACACTGCCAGCCAGGATTCGAGCTGCCTCATTTGCCACGCGGCAACGCGGGCCGATATTGTTCGCATCGCAAACGATCCTGGGAAACCCTATATTGCTGCGTCGCATCAGGTAGTCGTTAGCATTTCCGCTGCGCCTGCCGATAACATTTCGGGGTCTGTTCGAAGCCCGCGAGCTCCTCCGCCCTATCTATCTAGTGTTAGTTAGTTATCGCCCATGGCCTAAGTTGCGTCGGGTGTCCGCTCGAAGTGTGTATTTGAGGAGTATCTAGTTGAGTCGTATTACAATTTCCGCTACCACGTTGTCGTTTCTGCTGCTGAGTTCGTTGGTATTTGGCGATGCGCGCACGGATAGCAATGCCAATGGACAAGCCAGTGGTCAAGGAGGAACCGTTGTGGGTACCGTCAAAGATCAAACCGGGGCTGCTGTCCCGGGCGTTGACGTTGTGCTCACAAACGGGCTGACCAATTACAGCCAGACAGTTAAAACCGATGGAGAAGGCGCATTCCGCTTTCCTAACGTCCCTTATAACTCGTACCAGCTTCAAGTCAAAGCCATCGGTTTTCAGAAGTTTGCGCAAAACATCGACGTCCGTACCCAGGTTCCGATCCAAGTAAACCCTTCGTTGGCGCTCGCCGGTAACCAGGAGAGTGTCACCGTAGAGGCCACGCCCGACACAGTGGAAAATGTTCCGACGTCGCATGTCGACGTGAGCCAGAACCTGCTGGCGAATCTTCCGCTGAGCACCAGCGCGCAGGGCCTGAGTGAAGCAATCACGTTGACGTCGGGCGGTGTTGTCGCCGATTCGAATGGTTTTTTTCATCCGCAGGGAGATCACGGAGAGACGACCTACGTTGTCGACGGACAGAGTATCGGCGATCAGCAAAGCCGCACTTTCTCCACCCAGCTCCCATCGAATGCGTTCCAATCGCTGGAATTGGTGAGCAGCGCGCCTGGAGCTGAGTTCGGGGGCAAGACCAGTTTGATTGTTAATGCGGTTACGCGTTCAGGTTTGGGCCAGCCGCTCAGCGTTAGCTTTGATACTTACTATGGGTCGTTTGGAACTGTCGGGGAAGATTTCACCTTTGGGGTTGGCGGATCTAAGTTCGGTAATTTTCTGGTTGTGGATACTTCGCGAACCGGCCGTTTTCTAGACAGTCCGGAATTTGATCCGATGCATGACCGCGGAAACAATTTTTCTATTTTCGATAGAGTCGATTACCAACCCACCGGCCGCGATTCTTTTCACCTCGATATTTTCGGCGCGCGAAATTGGTTTCAGATACCCAACACGTACGATCAGGCGGACCAAGATCAACGCCAGCAAGCGAAGACTTACAGCTTTGCGCTGGGGTATCAACATACGTTCAACCCGCAAACACTGTTGACATTCAATCCCTTCTTTCGCCAGGATCGCATCGGCTATTTCCCGAGTGACGATCCCTTCGCCGATACTCCCGCGACCATTGGCCAAAACCGGCACCTGACGAATTGGGGTGCCAGGACTGACCTTTCATACGCCAACAGCGTTCACAATATTAAGATCGGCAGCGAATTGACGCAAACCCGCTTAGCCGAGAATTTCTCGCTGGGCATCACCGATCCCGCTTTCAACCCGGTCTGCTTAACGGCGGACGGGGGCAGCGTGGACACGCCTAGTTTGACGGCAACGTCCGAATGCGCGGCGGCCGGCTATACGGCAAATCCGTCTGTGTCGGTTGGGCTGATTCCATACGATCTTACTCGCGGTGGAAGTTTGTTCAACTTCCACGGAGCGGCCAATATCAACCAGGAATCGGTGTATGCCCAGGACCAGATCACCATTAAGGGCTTCACGCTAAGTGCCGGACTGCGTTTCGATAACTACGACGGAATCAGTTCCGATAATTTGCTGCAGCCGCGGATTGGTTTTTCGTACCTGATCAAGCGCACTGGCACGGTCCTGCGAGGTTCGTATTCGCGAACGATGGAAACGCCCTACAACGAGAATCTGGTGCTTTCGAGCACTACCGGCGCGGGCGGTCTGGCCTCTAATGTATTCGGTGCGTTCGCGAGCTCGGCATTGCGCCCTGGACACCGCAACGAATTCAGCGCCGGGCTTGAGCAGGGCGTCGGCAAGTACTTGCGAATCGAGAGCAGCTATTTCTGGAAATATACTAAGGACGCCTACGATTTCGACACCCTGTTTAATACCTCTGTGGCGTTTCCTATTTCCTGGCGGGAGTCAAAGATTGACGGCGTCTCGGCACGGATTTCGACCACGAATATACATGGTTTCCAGGCCTACAGTACGCTTGGCCACACACGCGCAAGGTTCTTCGGACCTGAAACGGGCGGTTTGATCTTCAATTCGCCTTTGGATACTAGCGTCTTCCGTATCGATCACGATCAGGCCTTCCAGCAAACTACCTTTCTGCGTTATCAACACGGTAAAGATGGCGTTTGGGTGATGTTTACGTGGCGTTTCGATTCGGGCGAAGTGGCTGGAGCGGTAACCGATCTGGCCGATGCCTTGGCTCTCACGGGCGATGAACAAGCGGCGATCGGCTTCTACTGCGGAAGCCAGGTTGCCACGCTGAATAACCCCATCAATTCCTGTAACGCGGCCTATGGGGCGACGCGGCTGAACATACCAGCGCCTGGAACTTACAATCCCGATCACAACCCGCCGCGCATTGCGTCCCGGAATTTGTTCGATATAGGGATCGGAACCGACAATTTGTTCCATAAAGAAAAGTTCAAAACCTCACTCAAGCTGACGGCGATGAATATTACGAACGAAGCTGCGCTCTACAATTTTCTTTCCACCTTCAGCGGTACGCATTGGGTAACGCCTCGCTCGTATCAAGTAAACCTGGGCTGGGTGTATTAATCGGCGCATCAATCGAAGGCTTTGTAAGAATAAGAGCCATGTCCGAAACGGTAATCTTGATCGCGAGCGGGGATTTGCGGCTGTCCGCTAATCGCGTTTGCTGGCCGGCGCAGGAGCGAGTAGAAGCAGCGATCACCAAGGCTGTTGAGAATTCCGGCTTCCAAGTGAAGCGGGGCCACGCCTTTGACCCGGCTAAGCAGCATGGATTTATCGATTCGCAGAAATATGGAATGCAGGTATTCAAGAGCATTCCGGAAAACGCGCCGTTGATTGTTGCTGAGGCCGTTTGGCAATACAGCCATCACGTATTACACGGACTGATTACGCATCAAGGCCCAATTCTTACGGTCGCGAATTGGAGCGGCCAATGGCCTGGGCTGGTGGGCATGCTGAATCTAAATGGCTCGCTGACTAAGGCGGGAGTGAAGTACTCCACTTTATGGTCCGACGATTTCACGGACGATTACTTTCTGAGCCGCTTGAAAGGCTGGTTGAATGGCGAGCCCGTGCAGCACGATACCAGCCATGTGAGAAGTCTGGATGGCTTGAAGCTTCCTGCCGAGGCAGAACAGCTGGGTATCTCCCTGGCAAAAACCATGAAGCGCGAAAAGGCGATCATGGGTATTTTCGATGAAGGCTGCATGGGCATGTTCAACGCTATTGTGCCGGATCATCTGCTGAATCCCACGGGTGTTTTCAAGGAAAGGCTGAGCCAGTCGGCTTTGTATGCGGCTCTGCGGGCAGTGCCCGGCACGGAGGCGCTGGCAGTTCGGCAGTGGTTGGATGCAAAGGGTCTGAAATTCAAGACTGGGTCGAATCCGGAGACTGATTTGACCGATGAGCAGATTCTGGATCAATGCCGAATGTACGTTGCCGCGTTGCGCATTGCCGGCGAATTTGGCTGCGACACGATTGGTATTCAATACCAGCAAGGGTTGAAAGATCTGGCTCCGGCTTCGGATTTAGTGGAAGGGCTATTGAACAATTCCGACCGGCCGCCGGTGAAATCGGCAGATGGGCATGTTCTGTATGAAGGACAACCGCTGCCGCATTTCAATGAAGTGGACGAGTGCGCGGGGCTTGATGCTCTGGTCACCAATCGCGTTTGGAATGCCCTGGGATTCCCGCCTGAAAACACACTGCATGATTTGCGCTTCGGAGAAACCTATAACGGCGAGTTTGTCTGGGTCTTCGAAATATCCGGCGCGGTCCCGGCGGCCCACAACGAAGGCGGCTATGCGGGTTCAGTCAGTGAGCGTCAACCCGCTATGTACTTCCGGCTGGGGGGTGGATCTCTTAAGGGCGTCAGCAAAGCGGGCGAAGTGATTTGGAGCCGTGTTTTCATTGAAGGCGGTAAGTTAAAAGCCGATATTGGGCGTGCGAGCGCCGTTGCGCTTCCGCGGGAGGAAACCGAGCGCCGCTGGAGCATTACCACTCCGCAATGGCCCATCATGCATGCAGTGCTGTATGGTGTGTCGCGAGACCAGATGATGGCGCGCCATAAAGCGAATCACATTCAAGTGGCTTATGCGCCCGATGCGGCTGGCGCAAAGAAAGCCTTGGCTGCGAAAGCCGCTTTCTTCCGTGAAGCCGGCTTGGAAGTAAGCATCTGCGGGACGGAAACGGGTCTGTAGGCGTATGAAAGTCGGCATCGTCGGAACGGGAGCCATCGCGAATAAGCACGCTCTCGCATATAAAAACATCGGGTTCCAGTTAGCCGCTTGCTCAAATCAAACTGAGAGTCGGGGGCGCGAGTTTGCGCAGCGTTGGAATGCGGAGTTTGTAGCCGATTCGAGCGCCCTGTGCCGGTACCCCGGTCTCGACTATGTAGATGTGTGTACGTTTCCGGATTCGCATCCCGCGTTGGTTGAAGCTTGCGCCGGAATTCGCCGCCCTGTAATGCTGCAGAAGCCGATTGCGACTAATCTGGCCGAGGCCCGCGAGATTGTCTCAACGGCTCGCTCCGCCGGTATCACGCTCGGCGTAATGAGCCAGCATCGTTTTGACGATTCGACGCAGTTTCTGAAGCGCGCTATTCCGGCTGGACGATTGGGTAAGATTCTGCAAGCCGATGCTTATGTGAAATGGTTTCGAAGCGATGAGTATTATTCGCGGCCTATCAAAGGAAGCTGGCGCACGGAAGGCGGCGGAGCTTTGATCAATCAAGCGATCCATCAGGTTGATATTTTGCTGTACTTGATGGGTTCTGTATCGCAAGTCAGCGGCATCTGGCAGTTGGGAGCGCGCCATAAGATTGAATCGGAAGACGTGGTGAGCGCGCTGCTTTCGTACGCTTCGGGAGCTACTGGAGTGATCCAAGCCTCCACTGCCTTCTGGCCTGGTTATACGGAGCGAATCGAAATTCACGGTACGCAAGGAACGGCTGTGATCTCGGGCGACCAGCTGACAGCTTGGGACGTTCTGAACGACGAAGCGACCAATGCCGCCGATCCCGCGCCGTTTTTGCGGAGTGACACTCCCTCCGGATCGTCCGATCCCATGGCTATCTCGGTCACCACCTTCGAGCGGCAGTTTCTTGATTTCGCGGAGGCCATTCGTACCCGCCGAGAACCGTTAAGCAATGGCGAGGATGGTTATCGCGCGCTTGAAGTGGTGCTTGGCGTCTACCGCTCGTGCCGCGAACGCCAGCCGGTGGCGCTTGGACAATAATCGATGGCCGGGTGATCTAGAGGCTATAATCGGGATCGTAGACCCGGTTCCACGCAGAAGTTTTCAGCGCTCAATCGAATGCCGTTTCCATGGCGGTCAGCTCTAACCCGATTCATGAATTGATCGACCGATCGGCCGACCCTCCCCGTGTTGCAGAGTACATGGAGGAGTTCGCCGCCAGGCACCGGGCCATCTTCGATTTGCTGGCTCAAGATGCTGAAGTTCTGCGCGGACTAGCGGCGATTTTCGCCTGTAGCCGGTTCCTCTCGGAAGAATTGCTGCGGCATCCCGATTGGATTGCCCAGCCGCAGTCCCTCAACGTTGCTCTCTCATTGGGCGACTACAAAAATCGCTTACAGGCGTTTTTTGAAGATCGGCGGGTAACACGTCCGGCGGCGCTCGATCTGGCGATGTTCCGGCGGCGCGAACTGATTAGGATCGTTCTTCGCGACCGGCTAGGCATTGCTTCTTTGGGTGATATTACCGAAGAACTCTCTAATCTGGCCGATGCGATTTTAGGCTGCGGCCTGGCTTGTGTCACCTCTGAGGTGGAGCAGCGTCATGGACGGCCCATGACAGAACCCGACTCCGAAGGGCGGTCGGAGATTGCTGTTTTTGCCGTTCTTACCTTGGGCAAACTCGGCGGCCGCGAATTAAATTACAGCTCGGATGTCGATCTGATGTTTGTTTATAGCGCCAACGGAGATACGTCAGGCCCGGCGGTCGTCAGCAACAAGGAGTTTTTCAAGAAGGTTGCGAACCGGCTGACCACGCTGCTGTCCACCTATACCGCGGAAGGGCTGTGTTACCGGGTCGATTTGCGGCTGCGGCCCGAGGGGGCTTTGGGCGAAATCTGCTTGCCGCTGGCTGCCGCCGAAGACTACTATTCGCGCCGCGCCCGCGATTGGGAATTGCAGATGCTCATCAAAGCGCGCACGGCGGCCGGGGACGAAGCCCTGGGTCAGGCTCTGCTTGACTCGGTTGAGCACTCCATCTATTCGACCACCCTCGATTTCTCAACGATTGAGACCATGTCCGAGACCCGCGAGCGCATCTCTGAAAAACTCGCCCGCAAACGGCTGAGCAAGAACGAACTGGATGTGAAACTGGCGCGCGGGGGCATTCGCGACGTCGAGTTTCTGGTGCAATGCCTACAGCGTTTGCATGGCGCGCGTGAAATATGGCTGCGGCACGGAGGCACTTTGCTCGCGCTCGCGCGGCTGCACGACCGTGACCTCCTTTCTTCCACCGAACATTCGCGTTTGGTCGAAGCGTATGAGTATTTCCGCCGCCTGGAACATTTGTTGCAGCTTGAGGACGACCGGCAGACTCACACGCTGCCTGCCAGCCCGTTGGAACTGGAGCGTGTGGCTCGCCTGATGAATCCTGCCGCCGAGCCGCCGTTTGCCGGCAGCGGAATGGCCGCTTATCTCTTGAAGGATCTGAATCAGCGGCTTGAAAACGTACAGGGCATCTATGAACGAATCGTTCACGCGCAACGTCCGCTGCAATACACGGCCAACGGCGCTCCCGTTTCCATAGGCATTCAGCCCAATGGCGACGAGGACCGGGGCGGGGTAGACGTCCCGGCGGAAGTTTTGCGCGCCCTTTCGAAGCCGGCGCCGCGATTTGTGGAGAATCTGCGTCTGCGCGGCGTTTATCGTTCCGAGCGTGCGCTGACCGCTTTTCTGGCCTCGCTGATCCGCGATCAGAAACAGCTTGAATTGCTGAATAGCCATCCAGTGCTGGCCGATTGGATGATCCAGATTTTCGAGTTGAGCCCGTATCTGGGCGATCAGCTTTCGCGCTACCCCGAGCTGCTTGAAGAGATCCGCCGGGCGGTCGACCATCCAACGCGCCGCTGGGCGTTCGAAGGACTGGCTGCTCCGCTGAACGACATTGGAGGGCTGCGCCGTTTCTACCGCCGTGAAATGTTCCGCATTCAGATGGCGAGTATCTCGCTGCGCGAGCCCATATTCACGACGTTGGATAACACCTCGGCCCTGGCTGAGTTCGTCATCGCCCGCGCTTACCGTATCGCGCTGGAGCGAGGTTTAGCCCATGCGCGGGCTCATGAAACTTCCGATAAACCCTTTCATGAATCGCAAAACGAAATGATGGTGGTGGCCCTGGGCCGGCTTGGAATGCGCGAATTCGATCTCGCCTCCGACGCCGATCTGCTGTTCATCATTCCCGATAGCGAGAGCCGCCGCCAGCGCTTCTGGACGCGCGTGGCCGAGCATCTGATCGAGATTCTGACAACTTACACGGGAGACGGTACAATTCTTTCGCTCGATAGCCGGCTGAGGCCCAACGGACGCGCAGGCAACCTGGTGCAGACGGAATCGACGTACGTCGAGTATTTCGCAAACACGGCGGAAGCGTGGGAAGGCATCGCCTATATGAAGGCGCGCGGCGTAGCCGGCGATACCGACCGGGCCACTTCGTTTCTCAACGAACTGCAGCAAGTGGATTGGCGAAGATATGGACAAAGCGGCCGATCGCGTTATGACCTTCGCCAGATGCGCTTGCGGCTGCAGCGCGAGCAGGGGAGTGTAACCCCGTTAAAGGCCGCGGAGGGTGGTTATTACGACGCCGATTTCATTCTGATGTATTTGCGGCTTAAGGGCGCGGGCATGTTTTACAAGAGCCTGAATACGCCGGAGCGCATCGACGTGGTGGAAAAAATGGGCCACTTTAGCCGGGGCGACGCTGAATTTCTGCTGCAGGCGACCACTTATTTCCGCGGACTGGATCACGCTCTGCGACTTGTCACCGGACGCGCCGAGGTGCGCATCCCCGCCGCACAGGAACAGCGCGAGATGATAGCCGAACTGCTGCAGAGGTGGACGGGCCAGCGGACCAGCCCCGAGAGCCTGGATTCGGACCTGCTGGTGCTGCAAAAACAAATGCGTCGCGTGTTTGAAAGTGTTTTCTCACGTTGAGCCGGCTTCTATTCGCCCATGAAATGCAGCACAACTTGCCGCTGATGCGCGCGTACGCGGTGCTCGAAAATGTATAAACCCTGCCATGTGCCCAGAGCCATTTTGCCATCCATCACCGGCACGCTCAGACTGGTTTGAGTCAGCGCGGACCTGATGTGCGAGGTCATGTCGTCGGCTCCTTCCGCTGTATGCCGGTAGTGGGGGCCGTCTTCCGGGACAAGCCGCTCGAAGAAATCACCCAGATCGAGAGCCACATCGGGATCGGCATTCTCTTGAATCACCAGCGAGCAGGAGGTGTGCTGAATGAACAGCGTGAGCAGGCCGTTTGATACATTCTGCTTGGCAAGCCACTGCTCGACGGGACGCGTGAACGGGTACAGGCCCTTGCCTCGGGTTGCGACCGTGATGTTGGTGTTGCTTATCACGCCTTACGTCTCCCATATACGCGCATGGCCAGGTAAACCACAATCGCCACGTTGATAAACAGCACTGCTATTTTCGCCGGCGTGACATGCTTCGCCAGCTCGTAAAGCTCAAACGGGATCAATCCCGCCGTAGTGATGATGGTGAGAATTTCAGCCCAGCCCTTCCTAAGCAGCAGGCCAGTTCCTTCTGTGAGAAACAGTCCGGCATAGACGAAAGTACCCACGCCCACAGCTTTCAGTTGATGAGGGCTTACCCGCAACACACGCGCCAGCAGCCGGTGGATCAAATGGTTTTCCGGATCGACGCGCAGAATCTCCACCCAATGCGTGACAGTGTCCGCTACGTCGCGGTGCATCAGCCTAAACGCGCCTATGCCAACCGCCACCAGCAGCAAGCCCTTCAGCAATTTGAAGAGGGCGATTGCGAGCAGCATGCCGCTGCCTTCATGTCCTGCTCGATTTGAAGCCACCGTTTCAGATTACTAGCGTCCTTATTTATCGCGACCATTAGACTGAGGTAGATGAGATTAGTAGTCGGCGTGACCGGCGCTTCCGGCGCTATCTTCGGCATCCGCGCGCTCGAAGCTCTCAAGGCGCTCGACATCGAAACCCACCTTGTCCTAAGTAAATGGTCGCGCTCCACTATCGCTCATGAAACGAACCTGTCGCTCGACGAAGTCGAGGCGTTAGCTACGGTTGTTCATCACCCGGACAATCAGGCCGCGCAGATCTCCAGCGGTTCCTATAAGATCGACGGCATGATCATTGCGCCATGCAGCATGAAAACCTTGGCTGCCATTCGCATGGGGTTCGGCGATACGCTCATCTCTCGCGCTGCCGATGTCACCCTGAAAGAGCGCCGTAAACTGGTCCTGCTTGCCCGCGAGAGCCCGCTTAGCGAGATCCACCTTGAAAATATGCTCGCCTTGTCGCGTATGGGCGCCGTTATCTTTCCGCCCATACCAGCCTTCTATAACAAGCCCGCAACCGTGAACGACATTGTTAACCACATTGTTGGCCGGGTGCTCGATCAATTTGGTCTGGAAATGCCCGGCGTTCAACGCTGGATCGGATTCGATTCGTAATATGGCTGCGCAGCCCGATAAATCGTCCTACTGGCTCGGCAAATACCTCTCGCTCGCCCTCACCCTGCCTGCCTCCGTCGTGGCCGGCTATCTCCTCGGCGCGTTTGCCGATCATTGGCTGCATGCTCCCATCGTCATTCCAATCGGTATCTTCCTCGGCATGGCAGGCGGCGTGTTTCAGATTGTCCGCGAACTCAGCCGCGACGAAAAACGCCAAAGCAAATGACCGATCCTTCGCAGCCAATTCGCCGCCTCTACCTTCTTACTGCCGCCTTCGGTGTGCTGGGCGCAATCGTCTGCCTTGCGCGGTTTGGGACTCGTGAAGCGCTTGCTTTTTTGATGGGAGCCGCAGCCTCTCTCGCCAACCTGTGGGTTTACGACTACATGAGCCGCGGCATTGCCCCGGGCGGCGAGCCCAAAAAACCGTGGCAGGCGGGCGCGTTCATCACCCGTTACCTGCTGCTGGTTGCTGGCGGCTATGCCCTTGTAAAAGGTCTGAATGTCAACCCGCTCACTGTAATACTGGGTCTCCTGGCCAGCACTGCGGCCGTCCTTTCCTCTTCAATTTTCGAACTGCTCCACAGCTTTCTCCGGCGTGAAACGCCTTGATCTTGTGTTCTCCTACCCTGTATAAGTCAGTCCACGATAGAAACCGGATGAATGATTCGGGATGGACCAGTAGTTTTTCTTAGATTACCTTACCACCCAAAAACCTATTATTATGGTTGATAGCTACTACTGCGCCGCGCGGTGGCTAAAGGGGAGTTTTTATCGTATGAACAATCTGTTTCGAAATAACCGATTTCGGAAATTCCTACCCGTCATTGCACTTTTCGGCCTCGTCGCCTCGCTTGCTAACGCCCAGGACATTACCAAAGGGTCCATCGCGGGTATAGTGCATGATCCCAGTGGGGCTGTTATCGGAGGTGCGGTCGTAACGTTAACTTCTCCGTACGGAGAACGTTCCACCAAGACAAGTTCTACTGGTGAATACAGCTTTCAAAATCTTCAGATTGGCGATGGCTACAAAGTATCGGTTGAACAACCGGGTTTCTCTAAAGATGAGGCGTCGAATCTGAGCGTGAGCGTAAACCATCAGACCAATGCCGACTTCAATCTCCGGGTCGGATCGGCGACTGAAGTTGTCTCGGTTACGGACTCAGCGGCAGCCATCGATACCAGTTCCACGACAATCGGCGCGAATCTGGAAGAGTCCCTCTATAAGAACGTGCCCATCGGGCGCAACATCTCGTCCGTCATGGCTATGGCCCCTGGCGTGGCGGATAGCGATGGCGCGGGTTCGGCAAATCCATCTATCAACGGTGCATCGGGTCTCGAAAATGAATACATCATCAACGGAGCGAACACCACCGATCCCGGCTTCGGCGGCTTCGGCACTTTTAGCCGCGTGTACGGGCCCTTGGGGAATGGCATTAACTTCGATTTTGTTCAGGAAGTGCAAATGCAGACCGGCGGTTTTGAAGCGCAATATGGACAGGCACTCGGCGGCGTGGTAAACGTGCTGACCAAGAGTGGAAGCAACCAGTTCCATGCGGACATTTTTGGCTACTTTCAACCGCAGCAGTTCGAAGCCACGCGCAACAATGCAAATCCTCTGTTAACGAATAAATTCGATTATCTGGTTCATCAGGGAAGTATCGATTATGGCGGCGATGCCGGCGGCTACATCATCAAGGAAAAATTGTTCTTTTATGGCGGTTTCAATCCCCTGACCAACCATACTTACAAACAAGCCGACCCAAGTTATGCCAACTATGCCCTTGGCGTTGTCGATCAACAGTCAAAGACCTACGATTACACGGCCAAACTGAACTACAACCTGGGTTCCAAGCATCAATTCGAAGGTTCGGTCTTCGGTGATCCCTCCCACACGCCCATGCAATTCAACGCACCTGTAAGCACCACCAGTGCGCCCGGTCCGGTTGACACCGGCGTCGAAAGCAAGCTCAATTATGGTACCCGAACCTGGACTGGCCGCTACACTGGCGCATTGACTAGCCATTGGGTGGCAACCGTGAACTACAGCAACTACTACAACAGCTTCACCGAGACCCCTAAAGCAGACGGTTATCAGATCACTGACAATACAGCGGTGCAAGCAGGCACGGGCGGAAGCATTACCTACGGTGGCCTGGGGTTTATTGAAGGCAGCGAATCGAAGGTGAACCAATTGGCCGTTTCAAGTTCGCATATATTCACATTCTTCGGCGGCCACAACGTCACTCTGGGCTACCAGTTTGAAGACGATCTTTATAACGACATCCAAAAGTACACCGGCGCCACCTTTACCTTGCCGAACCTGCCGGCATTCGGGCAAGCAGCCGGTCAAACGGTTTACGGAGCCGCATTTACCCGTACCTATGAAGACCCAACCAATCTAAGCTCGCCCATAGTGCTTGACTTTACGCGCGGCAATTACTCCAGCCCGGCGGTCGTGGCCGAGACACGTTATCAATCCGGTTACATTCAGGACACTTGGAGCTTCGGCCGCTTCACCATTAAACCTGGCCTGCGTTTCGAACAACAGTCCATGATCGGTAATCAGCAGGCATACGTCTTCGGCCACAACTGGGCGCCCCGCATGGGCGTGATCTTCGATCCCTTTAACGATCGCAAGACGAAGATCGGAGCTAGCTGGGGCCGCTTCTACGAAAAAATTCCCGTTGATATTTCCGTCCGTGAATTTTCACTGCAGCAGGGGTTGACCGGAGCTTTTTACGCAGACCCCGGCCCTGGCGCTCAGCCCGATGTGTCCAGTTCTGCCTACGTTCCTGGCGGTAATATCGCCCTCCAGGGTACGGGCGGTCTCACTCCTATCGCCGGTGGGACGGGTGCTCAATATCAGGATGAAGTAACTGGTACCGTGGAGCATGAATTTGCCCACAACCTGACATTCACTGGCCGTTTCGTCTATCGTGACCTGCGCCGGATTCTGGAAGATACCTCAGGAGTAAACGTCACGCAGGCGCTAGCGGGCGTGCCGCAGCAGTATGTAATTGCCAATCCATCGGCTAAACTCGATATTTTTCAGAACTCGGTCCCTTGCACGTCCGGCGCCAACTGCAATACGGGTATTGGCTATACGAATTTTGCGAACGGCACTGATAACCCGCTCGGCTCCGATGGTGTATCGGACGGCTTCCCAAATGCTAGCCGGATTTACCGTTCCATGGAGTTGATCGTGAGTAAACGCTTTTCGAACCTTCAAATCTATGGCAATTACACGCTATCGAAGTTGTGGGGGAATTTCCAGGGTTCCTATCGCAGCGACAATGGCCAGCAGGATCCGAATATCAGCTCTATGTTCGATTTTACCAACTCCGACGGACGGCTGACTGGCCAAGACACACCCGGTGTTCTGCCTTCCGACCGTACGCATCAGCTTAAGCTATTCGGCAACTATCAATGGCGTGCAGTGAACTTCGGCTTGAGTTGGACCCCGACATCCGGCTCGCCCATCACGGAGTTGAACGACCATCCGGTGTATCTGAACGCCGGCGAAATTCCCGTGGGAGGCCGCGGCGCGCTCGGTCGCACCGATTGGATTTTTCCGGTTAGTCTTCACGGCGATTACACTTGGAAATTTTCAGAACGCGCCCGTCTGAAATTTGTGGCCGATCTGTTTAACGTTTTTAATCAGCAGTCGGTTGTACGGGTCAACCAGTTCCACGAGGTTGGCGGCAGCCCTGGAACGGTCAATCCGGATTTTCTGCTACCCGCCCTGGGACAGTTTGCCGATCCCTATCAGTCGCCGTTCAACGCTCGCCTAGCAGTCCGTTTCGAGTTCTGAGCTACAATGCACGGGGAGCTTCGGCTCCCCATGTTGAACAATAAAAACATGAAGTGGTTTGTGGCGGCCGCCCTTGCGGTCGCTCTCAATATTGGCGCGCTTGGCGCTCCCAATCGCAACCCTCTTCCCGTGCGCTATGCCAAGTGGCTCAATCAGGATGTGGTCTACATCATCACCGATGAAGAGCGCAAGGCCTTTCTTAACCTGACCGCCGACGACCAGCGCGACAAATTCGAAGACGATTTCTGGGAAGTTCGCAATCCCGGCGGCAGCCTAAATAACAATCCTTACAAAGAAGAGCACTATCGCCGCATCGACTACGCGAATGCTCATTTCGGCCGCGAATCCAATACGCCAGGCTGGATGACCGACATGGGCCGTACCTGGATTCTTTTTGGCAAGCCCACTTCACAGCATGCTTTCACCGGTTATAGCCAGATTTATCCGTTGGAACTCTGGTTTTACGACAATCCGGTCCACAGTCCTTCTCTCCCGTCGTTTTTCTATGTTTTGTTCTTTATACCCGGTGACATAGGCGAATACAAATTCTACCGGCCTTACCTGGATGGGCCGTTGCAATTAGTGCGTGGCACCCAGTTCAACACGAACGCCGATGTCTATAAGTTCCTGCAGCCCATGGGTGGTGATATTGCGCACGCTTCTCTCTCGCTGGTTGCCGGCGATCCCATCGACACCCAGAATTACCAGCCGGACATGTCGAGCGACATGTTAGTCAGCAAGATCCAGAATTTCGCTAACGATCATTTTAATCGCGAGCAACTCAAAACATATCGCGCGATGCGCGGCTTGGTTACCAGCAGGCTTCTGGTGGCCGGCAAAGATTTGACCCTCTCCACATTGGTTTTAACCGATCCCCAACAAGAGAAATGGCTCGATTATTCCGTTCCGATTGATGACGAGAAAATGGGCGTCCGCACGGACGATGGCCAGTTTGCCATCAATCTTCGCTACAGCCTTCTTACGGGTTCCGGAACGCTGATATTGGAAGACGAGCTGCAACGTAAGTATCCCGCTTACCAAAATTCTTCCGCCTTCTCGCCCCTGGAAATCGCGGGCCGTCTTCCAGTCATACCCGGCAAGTATCAGCTTGAGGTGGAAGTGATCAATCATAAAACCGGGCACTCCTACCGCGATCGGGAATCCTTTGCTGTTCCAGCCAATGGCCAAGAATCGTGGATCTCCGGCCCCCTTCTTGCCGACTCAATTTCGAGCGTTCCCCACCCCAGCCCTACCGCCCCTTACCAGTACTTCGGCTTTCAGTTCCATCCTCTCTTTCGCTTGGGGTCCGCCATGAATAGAAAGCTCCGAGTGCTCTTTCAGGTGTATCAGGCGCAACCAACGGATGGCGATCTCGAATATGTGTTGGCGAACGTCGTTCAGCGCGAGGCTCGCATCATCGTCACCGAGCACGTCCAAGCTTCCGAATTCCAAAACAATCTGCTGTTGAAATCGAAGTCTCTCGATACTGCCTCTCTTCCCGCTGGCGAGTATATGCTTGCAGTGCGGCTTAAATCGGCTCAGGGGCCGGTGCTCGCTTCTGTTAATCAGCGGCTGCATATTGTGTCCGAGCCTGCCGACGCCTCACTTAACTTCTTATCCCAGCCGCAAACCTTGGCCACCCCAGGCCTTGTCGATTACATGCGCGGACTCTCCGCTATAGCCCAGGGCGAAAATACCGCTGCCCAAACCTATCTTGAGCACTCCGTCAAACTGAACCCCGCCAACCCCTTTGCAAAGCAGTTCCTGGTTCAGGCTTACTATCGGCAGCATCACTACAAAGATGTGAGTGATCTCTACGGCCGCTCTTCGATGAAAGACTTCGATCCATCCCCCGAGGTACTAGCCGAAATCGCCGTCAGTCTGTGGGATTCTGGCGATCCCGCTCAAGCCCGCACTGTTCTCAAAACCGCGCGCGGCCTATTCCCGGAAGACTCGCTCCTGGCCGCCACCGACAAGCTTTTGTCCCACACAAAGAACTAGCTTTTCGAGGCGAGCAGTCGGCGTCGTCTATCTAGCCGCCCTATGCTAAACTCAAAGCTTTGAACGTCAATGCTTTGGCGGTAATTCGCGCCTTCTGCTTTGACTCGAAACTCGCCGCAAAAATTCATGGAAGAACTCTGGATCACTGGACTTGTCAACACAGTCTTCGCCGGCCCTGCAAATGCTATTCTGAATGCCATCCATCGCCCTGCCCACGACCCCGCCCATCCGTGGAGCGATTGGATGGTGTGTGAGGTTCTAGTTGCCCTCTTCATCATCGCCCTGTTCGCGATTCTGAAGTCGCGCCTTTCGGTCGACAAACCCGGCAAGCTGCAGCACAGTTTCGAACTGATCTACGAGTTCGTCCATGCCTCGGCCGAAGAAGTCGTCGGGCGCGGCGGTGGCAAATACGTCGCTTTTTTTGGAACGATTTTCCTCTTCATTCTCTTCATGAATCTGATAGGACTCATCCCCGGATTCGAGTCCCCCACCATGTACACAATGGTCCCGTTTGGCTTGGCCATCGCGACGTTCTTTTTCTATCATGCGACCGGAATTAAAGAGCACCGCGGCGGCTACATCAAACAGTTCTTAGGGCCATTGGTGCTCTTGGCGCCGTTGATGCTGATTATCGAAATTATCAGCCACTTCGCCCGCCCGCTCTCACTCACCGTTCGTCTCTATGCGAATATGTTCGCAGGTGAAACCGTCTATTCTACTTTTGTCTCGTTAACCAAAGTAGTAATTCCCGTTATATTCATTGGCCTGCACTTATTTGTCGGTATTTTGCAGGCTTACATTTTTATGATGCTCGCTATGGTGTATGTTGGCGGGGCAGTATCTCACGAACACTAAGGCATTAAACACGCTGCCAGTGTGAGCGCCCGTCGTCCCAACGCTCGGTGTCGAACCACCTCCTGGCCGCAAATTCATAGGAGAAACAATGAAAAACAAACTCACGATGTTTACCGTCACGCTGTTCGCCTTGGCGACACCTCTGATGGCTCAAGAAGCTGGTAAAGGATCAGCCGCCGACCTGAATCGCAAAGCGGCTGCCTATATCGCTATGGGGATCGCCTCCGGCCTCTGCGGATTAGGGCAGGGGCGGGCCACTGCTTCGGCCGCTGAAGCCATGGCGCGAAACCCTGGAGCCGTTGCTGCTATCCGTGTGGCTCTTATCCTCGGTCTGGTGCTGATCGAATCACTCGCGCTCTACACGCTTGTGATCACCTTCATCGCACAATAAACAAGTCAGGATTCAGGTCGGGCCTGCCGATTGCGCTTTAACCGGCAGGCCTGAGTTCTTTATTCAAAAGTTCTTATGAAACTGCAAGGCATCTTCCCCGCACTTACCAGCTCTTTCGATCATCAAGGCAGTCTCTACAAAGCAAAAATTTTTCATAATATCGAAAAGCTGAATCAGATCGGCTTGACCGGGTACACCGTCTGCGGTTCTACTGGCGAAACGCCTCTGCTCAGCGTCGATGAGCGTATCCAGCTCATGGAGTGGGTGCGTGAAGCCGCCGCTGAAGGTAAAACACTGATTGCCGGCGTAGGCGCCGAAAGCGTTCACGAAACTGTCAAGGTGGCCAACCGCGCCGCTGAAATCGGCTATCACTTTGCGCTTACTCTCACGCCGTTCTACTACCGCGTTCAGATGCACCGCCCCGATCTTCAGGCGCTCTACTTCCGTGCCGTTGCCGATCGTTCCAAAATCCCTGTCCTTCTCTACAACATTCCCCAAGTCACCGGCTACTCTCTGCCCGTTGAGACTATTGCGGAGTTATCGCACCATCCAAATATCGCCGGTATGAAAGACAGTTCAGGCGATCTGGAAAAGATGAAGCAGGTCATCCCCGCCGTCAAGCCCGGCTTTCAGGTGTTCTCTGGTTCCGGCACCGGCTTTAACGACGCTCTGCAAGCTGGCGCTGCCGGTGCCATTCTCGCCATCGCCAACGCTCTGCCCTATGCGTGCGTAACCATTTGGGAGGCCTTCCGCACGCGCGAACACGAAGCCGCCAACGATTGGTCGTCCCGTATTTTACCCGCTTCAAAATTGATCGCCGCCAAGCACGGCATACCCGGCCTCAAGCACGCCATGGATCTAAACGGCTATTACGGCGGTCCTCCCCGTTTACCTTTCGTTCCGCCCTCTCCCGAAGCCAAGGCCGAGATCGAGCAAGCTTTCGACGGTCTGCGCAGCTGAAATCCGCGCTCTTCCGCGCCGATACCGCGGCGCAAATCACTGCATCGCATGGCAGGGGTTTACTATGAGGACAGATTCCCCCATGAGTTTGGAAGACGTAGCCAAGCGGGCCAGAGTATCCCCCGCTACGGTTTCGCGTGTACTGAACAATCTCGATGTGGTGAAAAGTTCCACCCGCGCACGGGTCATGAAGGCCGTGGCCGAGTTGAACTACCACCCCAACCTCCACGCCCGCACTCTGGCGGGTGGACAGAGCCGTACTTTGGGCATCGTCGTCTCCAACATGGAGAACCCCTTCTTTTTCGATGTTTTCCAGGCCCTCGAAGCCGATGCTCACGCACATGGCTACGAAGTCGTCGCGGCCAACACTGGTTATCAACCCGAGCGCCTCGTTTCGAGCATCCGTCTCATGCGTGGCCGCCGCGTGGATGGCTTAGCCGTTATCGTCTCGGAAATGGATCCCGAACTGCGCGACGAACTGGCGGCAGGCGAGATGCCCGTGGTGTTTTACGATGTGGGCGCACCCGGCAAGAATGCCAGCAACATCCGCGTGCAGTATCGCAAGGGAATTGAGAAAACCGTCCAATATCTTCACAATTTGGGCCACGCGCGCATGGCTTTTATCGGGCATCACGCCAAGCTTGCCCCGCTGGATGAGCGCAAGAAGGCTTTCCTGGAAACGATAGCCCGCTATTCGCCCCATTTAGAGGCCACTACCGAAGCCGAAGCCGATGGTCCCGAAGGTGGCCGCAAAGCCGCGCGCCACTTGCTCGCTTCCGGCTTTACTCCTACCGCCATCATCTGCGTCAACGATTTCACCGCCATCGGCGTCCTTCGTGAACTCCGCGATCAGGGGCTGCGGGTTCCGCAAGATGTATCGGTAACCGGCTTCGACAATATCAAGCTCTCCGAATTCTGCTACCCGGCTCTTACCACCGTCCATATCCCGCGCGATCGCATTGGGCACAGCGTCTTCGAAAGCCTGGTCCCCGATCCCAAGCAACCCGGACCCGGCAATCGGGAAATACTCATCGATCCCGAATTCGTGGTCCGCGATTCCACCGGTGTCGCCCGCGAAAGCTAATCCGGCTGCGATCGCCTCGCGCAAGTATATTAGAAAATCGGGGCTTTTGTACGCTTCGACTGGTTTCCGGGCTACCGGTTGAATCCGCTGCGCGGAATTGGATTTGGAACTTATGGCGAGGAACTTCAAAGATCTATCCGAACGTGAAATCCTGGCGCTGGCCGTCTCTTTAGAAGAGGAAGACGGGCGCATCTACGGTGAATTTGCCGAAGGTCTGCGCGACAGCTATCCGGCCAGCGCTAATCTCATGCAAGAGATGCAAGCCGAAGAATCCGGCCACCGCGCCAGCCTCATCGATCTCTACCGCGCGCGCTTCGGCGAGCATATACCGCTCATCCGCCGTCAAGATATTAGAGGTTTTGTTTCACGCCCCGCGGTCTGGCTCGTCCGTCCCATCGGCCCAAAAGCCGTGCGCTCCACCATCGAATCCATGGAGTCCGAGACGCGCCATTTCTATGAGTTCGCCATGAGCCGCACCACCGACGCCTCTACCCGCAGACTGCTTGGCGATCTTGCCGAAGCTGAAGCCAAACACACCGCCTCCGCTATCACTATTGAGCAGGAACACCTTACTTCCGACGCGCGCCGAGGCGAGGATGCCGCTACTCGCCGCATGTTTGTCCTGCAGTTCGTGCAACCCGGCTTGGTTGGACTGATGGACGGCTCGGTGTCCACTTTAGCTCCGGTGTTTGCCGCCGCCTTCGCCACCCAATCGAGTTGGGACGCCTTCCGGGTTGGTTTGGCCGCCTCCGTGGGCGCCGGCATTTCCATGGCTTTCGCCGAAGCGTTGTCTGACGATGGCTCCATTACCGGCCGCGGCCGTCCGGTGATTCGCGGCATCGTTACCGGCGTCATGACTACCGCCGGCGGCATCGGCCACACGTTGCCCTACCTCATTTCGGATTTCCACACTGCCACCACCCTGGCCGTTATCGTTGTAGTAATTGAACTGGCCGCTATCAGCTGGATTCGTCAACACTATATGGAAACACCGCTTGTCCGCGCGGCCATGCAGGTGGTGTTGGGCGGCGTGCTTGTTTTTATCGCCGGTATCCTCATCGGCAAGTCATAATGTCCTGGGGGAGCAACATTGGCTACATTCGGCTTGATTGAATACGAAGAGGCAAGTCCTGAAGTGCGCGCTGTCTATGACGACATCCGCGCCACCCGCAAAACAGATTTCATCAACAATTTCTGGAAGGCCATTGCCGCTCATCCCGCCACTCTGCGCCGCACTTGGGAGAGCATCAAGCAAATCATGGCGCCCGGCGCGCTCGATCCGCTCACCAAGGAGCTTATTTACCTCGCCGTTAGCGCCACCAACCAATGCCAGTATTGCCTTGCATCGCACTCTGCCTCGGCGGTAGGTAAAGGCGCTACTCCGGAAATGCTCGGTGAACTCATGGCCGTCGTCGGTATGGCCAACGAAACCAATGCTCTCGCTGGCGGCTATCAGGTTGAGATTGACGTGCAGTTCTTATCCAGCAGTGCTGCGCAATGATACGGCATAATGGCAGAGCTTACCTGTTTATCCGTTGGAGCGGCCCTGGCGCAGGTTCTACTCGTCTCGGCGACGTCGCCTGGGCTTTCGACAACATCGATCGCCAAGGCCGCTTCTACTGCTTCCAATGCGGCGCAACGGAAATCGGCGGCTCCGTCGCTACCCGCTCCCGCTCCTCTTGGAGTGAAAAGTGCTTTTCCCTGCCTGAACTCATTAAGGCCATGTCGAACATCAGTCCCGACCGTCCCGGCTACGACGAAGTAAAAGTCTTCGAAGTACAGGACGCCGACCCCGATGGCGCTCTCATGGTCGTGCAGCGGCTGGCCGAAGACTCGAAAGTTCCCGATCCGCTCAACGACGCTCGTGAGATTCTTCTCCGCTATGGTGCTCGCGGCTTAGTTCCCTCGCGAGGCTTCAGCGCTCCTTTTCTTTGGTACAACATTCTGCCGGGCCGCAGCGTTCCAGTGCGCAACTTGCCCGTGCATTTGTTTCAGTTGAGCGCTGCCGCCGGTGAGAGGGCGCCGCTCACGCCGGATGAGGTGGAAGACCAGGCCCGCCAAATAGCCCATTCCATTTCCGGCGTCCGCGATCTTGGGGAATGTTTTGTAACCCGCGTTCGTGCCGGCTTTCTGGTAGCCTTGAATATCGCCGTCGATCGTGAGCTTTCAGTCGCGGAGGGCCGGGCCTTAGCCGATCGCGTCGATCATGCTGTCCGAGGGGTCAATACTCAAATCCGCCACGTCTTCATTCTTGTGCAGCCTCACGAATTGTTGCCCGAAATTTAATCCGTAGTCAAATCGCTAATTTTAAATTATGCTTCTGGCGAACATTGTCCAGACATCTCGCGCCATCTCTGAGACCAGCAAACGGCTGGAGAAGATTTCTCTGCTCGCGGACTTGCTGAAACAGCTGTCGGCGGAGGAAGTTGAGGCCGCGGTTGGATTTCTCTCCGGATCTCCGCGTCAAGGCCGTATTGGCATCGGCTATGCCACAATTCACGGCGCGCTCGCCAAACCTGCCGCGGCCTCAACCTTCGAAGTGCACCAGATTGATCGCTTTCTCGATCAGCTCTCCGCCGTGAAGGGAGCCGGTTCCGAGCAGCGCAAACGCTTCTTGCTGAATGAAATGTTTAGCCGCGCCACACGCGATGAACAGCAGTTCTTAGTACGCCTGCTGGGCGGCGAACTTCGCCAGGGCGCTCTTGAAGGCATCATGCTCGAAGCTCTTTCGAAAGCCAGCAACTTGCCCCCGGAACGCGTTCGCCACGCCGCCATGATGGCCGGTGGCTCCGCCGCGATTGCGCACGCCCTTGTGGAGAAGGGTGAAGCCGGCCTCGCCCAGTTCGACATTCAACTCTTCCGCCCCGTTCAGCCCATGCTGGCCCAAACCGCCGAAGATGTCGGCGCAGCCTTGACCGATCTGGGAGAAGCCGCCCTGGAATACAAACTGGATGGCGCGCGCATTCAGGTTCACAAATCATCGTCTGGGCGTATTGCCGTCTATTCCCGGGGCTCTAACGACGTCACTGCCGCCGTCCCAGAGGTTGTCGAAGCCGTCCGCACCTTGCCTGCCGGAGACCTGATTCTTGACGGCGAAGTGCTCAGCCTCACTTCCGAAGGCCGTCCACAGCCGTTCCAAGTATCTATGCGCCGCTTTGGCCGTAAGCTCGACGTTGATCGGCTGGCTGCCGAACTCCCGATGACGCCCTTTTGGTTTGACGTCCTTTATCTGGATGGCGCTCCTCTTGTTGACGAACCGCAGTCCCGCCGCTTCGCTGAACTTGCCCGCCTCGCTCCTGCGCGCAATGTAATTCCGCAAATCGTTACTGCCGACCCTCAGCGCGCCGAAGACTTCCTTCATCAGTCCCTGGAGCGCGGCCACGAAGGCGTTATGGCCAAATCCCGCACATCCGGTTACGCCGCCGGCGCCCGTGGGCAAAGCTGGCTCAAAATCAAGCAAGCGCGCACTCTCGACCTTATTGTGCTTGCCGCCGAATGGGGCAACGGGCGGCGCCGCGGGTTTCTAAGCAACCTCCACCTTGGCGCGCGTGACACCGAAAAGGGCGGCTTCGCCATGCTCGGCAAAACCTTCAAGGGACTGACCGATGAGATGCTGGTCTGGCAAACCCAGGAACTACTCAAGCTGGAAGTCGCGCGCGACAAATACACCGTTTATGTCGAACCCAAACTGGTCGTCGAGATCGCGTTTAATGAGATACAAGTTAGTCCGCGCTATGTAAGTGGCTTGGCTCTGCGCTTCGCCCGCGTCAAGCGCTACCGCCCTGACAAATCCCCTGCCGACGCCGATACTTTCCTAACCGTCCAAAAACTCGCTTTGTTCAACGCCGGCACAACTTCCGCTAGCGCCTAGAATAGAGGTGAGATTGCAACCGCCCGCGCGCACTTTCATTTGGTTTGTTTTAGTATCAGTGGAGCGAGGTTAAATTGAACGAACAAGATTCCATACCCGGCCGGCGCGATTTTCTAAAGACTACTGGATCGGTCGCGGCCGGTATTGCTGCTGGTTTCCCGGCCATTATTTCCGCCCAAAACGTCACTAACAGCATCAAGATTGGCTTAGTGGGCTGCGGTGGCCGTGGTACCGGCGCGGCCGCCCAAGCTCTAACTGCCGACGACTACGCCGAACTCACTGCTCTGGCCGACATCGACCAAGGCCAAATCGACCACTGTCTCGATACGCTCGGCAAAAAATCGCACATCGCCGGCCGCCTCAAAGTTGAAAAATCGAAGCAATTCCTCGGCCTTAACGCCTATAAACAGCTCATCGATTCCGGCGTCGATGTCGTCCTCCTTGTTACCCCCCCGGCTTCCGCCCCATGCACCTCGCAGCTTGCGTTGAGGCCAAGAAGCATGTCTTCTGCGAAAAGCCCATCTCCACCGACCCTTTCGGCGTCCGCTCCGTTCTGGAAACAACCGAAAAATTCAAGGCGGCAAATCTGTCGCTCGTTTCCGGCTTCTGTTGGCGCTACAGCAACTACATTGTCGACACCTTTAAGCAGATGCAGGACGGCGCAATAGGTCGTCCTATTTCGTATTACGCCACTTACTACACCAGTCCTGTCAAACCTATGCCGCCTGCCTCCGCCCGTCCCGCCGGCATGAGCGATACCGAGTGGCAGATTCGTAATTGGTATAACTTCGTCTGGATCTGCGGCGACAGCATCGTCGAACAAGCCGTCCACAGCGTCGATAAAATCGCTTGGCTCACGGGCGATCAGCCGCCTGTCAGCTGCGTTGGAGTCGGTGGCCGCGACATCAAAGCCGAAGGCGGCAACATCTACGACCATTTCGAAGTCAATTACCTCTACCCCAACGGCTTCCGTGCCACTCTCGCAAATCGCCAGATCGAAGGCTGCTACAACGAGAACGCCGATTACATTATGGGTACCGATGGCGTCTGCACCATCGGCCGCGGCCCTACTCCCCGCATCGAAGGCAAAACCAACTGGGCCTGGTCCGGCCAGAAGTACGACATGTATCAACGCGAGCACGACGTCTTCTTCGCCTCTATCCGCCAGAACAAACCCATCAACAATGGCCACCGCATGGCCACTAGCACTCTGCTTGCCATGATGGGCCGCATGGCCGCCTACACCGGTCAGGAGATCACCTGGGATCAAGCCCTCAACTCGCAGTTGAAGCTGGTCCCCGATCAACTTGATTGGAATGGCGCGCTGCCCGTACAGCCTTACTCGCTGCCAGGCATTACCAAATTTGTCTAATAATCCGATGCGAACCTGTTCGGCGCTCGTTGGTTTTCTACTCGCTTTAGCGTGCTCGCTGGCCGCGCAGTCAAAAGGGAAAATCGATTTCGAGCACGATATCGCCCCAATCCTCGAACAATCCTGCATCCAGTGCCACCATGCCGGCACCTCCAGCAGCAATCTCCAGCTTGTCTCGCGCGACGAGATCGTCAAAGGCAAATCGGTTGTTCCTGGCAAACCCGGCGACAGCCCGCTTTACACCACCATGGCCACCGGTTGGATGCCTCCCGGCAAAAAAGCCTCCGAAACGGAGATTGCCCTTATCCGCAATTGGATCAAACAAGGAGCTCCATGGCCCTCCGGCATCGCCTTGCACAAGCCGGCGCCAGCCTCGGTTCCTCCGAATGCCGAACTCCAGAACATCCAGCTCATCCGCGAGCGCATCGCCGCCAACTCCGGACATCAATCTCCGCAGCCCTACAAAGTAACCATTCCAAATACCACCGTCTCGTATGAGATGGCGCCCATCCCCGCTGGTCAATTCACCATGGGTTCCACCGCCGCTCCCGATGAACAGCCGCGGCATAAAGTCACCCTCGATGCTTTTTGGATGCAAACTCGCGAAGTTACTTGGGATGAATACCGCCTCTTCATGTTTGCCGCTCAAGCCGGCGAAGTGGCCCATAAAGATGGCATGGTCGATGCCGTTACCCGTCCTACTCGTCCTTATGTGGAGATGAGTTTCGGCATGGGCATTGAAGGTTACCCCGCCATCAGCATGACCCAGCACGCCGCCAACAAGTTCGCCGAATGGCTTAGCGCCAAAACGGGTGAGTTCTACCGCCTTCCAACGGAAGCCGAATGGGAATACGCCTGTCGCGGTTCATCTCCCATCCCCGCCTCCCAACTTGCCGACTACGCCTGGTTCTCCGCCAACAGCAACGGCAAATACGCCAAAGCGGGCGCCAAAAAGCCAAACTCCTGGGGTCTCTATGACATCCTCGGTAACGTTATGGAGTGGACCCTCGATCAGTACGCCCCTTATTCCGCCGAGCCCCAAATTAACCCCTGGTTCAAGCCCACCCAGCCTTATCCGATTGCCGTCCGTGGAGGCTCCTGGAACGACCCGGCACCCTCCCTGACCTGCGAATCTCGCGTTCAATCCGACGCTTCATGGAAGCAGCAAGATCCCCAGTTGCCCAAGAGTATCTGGTATGAGACCGACGCCCAATGGCTCGGCTTCCGCCTCGTTCGACCCGCCAAGCTTCCTACCGCTGACGAGATGTACCGCTACTGGAACAACGGCGTCGAGCACGATGAACAGTAGTGTTCTCGCCCTGTTCGTCCTCGCATCCGTTCTCCAGCCCTATGAAGCTGTTGAACCCCACATGGGCGCCCTCTTCCGTATCAAACTGTATGCGGAGTCTCCCGAGCAAGCCCAATCAGCTTTCAAATCCGCCTTCGCCCGCATCTCTCAACTCGATGAAACCCTCTCCGATTATCGGCCCGGCAGCGAACTCAATATCATCACCTCCCGCGCCGTCCATGCCCCAACACACGTCGGCAGCGACCTCTTCACTATCCTTGCGGCCTCGCAAGAACTCTCCGAAGAAACCACCGGTGCATTCGATATCACAGTTGGTCCCCTAACTCACCTCTGGCGCGACGCACGCCGTCAAAAACACCTACCCGATCAAGCCGCTGTGTCCGCCGCGCTCACCCGCGTCGGCTACCGGAAGTTTCACCTCGATACAATTCAACAGACTGTCGAATTCAACGAGCCTGGTATGCAACTCGACGCTGGCGGGATCGCTAAAGGATATGCGGCCGACCAAGCGTTAGCTGTCCTCACGAACCTCGGAATCCATAGTGCCCTGGTCGCCGCTAGTGGTGATCTCGCCTTTAGCAACGCCCCTCCCAACGAACTTGGCTGGAAAATCGGTCTTGATTCTTTCGATTCTCCATCCCTCCCATTTACCCGTGTACTCACGCTCTCAAACGCCGCCGTCTCCACCTCCGGCCCTGACGAGCAAAATGTGATTGTGGGCGGCATTCGCTACTCTCATATCGTCAATCCCGCCACGGGGCTCGGTTTAACCACCCCCATCACCGTCACCGTTATTGCAGCGAAAGGGATTGACGCCGATTGTCTCGCCACCGCCATCAGCGTCCTCGGCCCTCAGCGCGGCCTGACTCTTATAGAAGGCCACCCCAATGCTTCCGCCCTCATATTGACCCGCGAAAACGGCCATTCCGTTGTTCAACAGTCCTCCCGCTTCCCTGGCGACAAGACACAGCCGCGACCGCAACCGTGACCGCAACCGTAGGGAGCGGCAGCACTAAAAGAACATCTTCAACGCAAACTGCACAATGCGCGGGTCGAACGCGCCCATAATCTGCCCGAATGTCGCCGAATTCAGCCCCTGCGACAACGTTCCATAGGTTGCCCCCGCCTGCTGTCCGGCCGGAACAATGTTCCCCACAAAGTTTGTGTGATTGAGTATATTGAAGGCCTCTGCGCGCGCCTCCAGCCCGAGCCGCTCGTTGATCTTGAAAACCCGGTCCAGCGAGAGATCGAACCCAAAGAATCCCGGCCCGCGTAGCGCATTGCGTCCCAGGTTCCCGTAAGTTCCTAATGGATTCGCAACGAACGCGGCCGGATTCAGCCATTGTACGCACGGAGCTGTTTTGCACGCCGAGCTGGCGGCGTATCCGTCTGAGAGCGCCTGGTTCGGCCGGTCGTTCCCAAGTCCGGTAAGGGAGTTGTCGGTCCCCGTGGTCACGTTCAGCGGCTGCCCGCTTGTCGCGCGAATGATTGGAGAAAGTTTCCAATTCCCCAACAAACGTCCCACCCACGGATTGCCGCGTTTAAACGAGCTCTGCGCCAACATCGATAAGTTGAAGTTATAGCGCGTGTCGGAGATACACGGGCCCCAGTCCGCGTGCCGGTTAAACGGTTGCGAGTTAGTGGCTCCCGCTAACGCAGCGCCAAAATCATAGTCCGATAGGCACACCGAGTCGGTGAAGTTGGTAACCGCGGTGAAGTTCCGGCTGAACCGGTGGGTTGCCGACATCAGCACTCCTTCGTAATGCGCCACCGCTCCGTCGTCCATCGTATCTATGCTGGCGTAGTAACCGCCTGCCGCCGGATTCGTCAGGTACAACAGCCTGCGCTGATTTGTATTCTTGGTGCTTGAGCACGGGTTGTAGTTAACTCCGTTGATCGTACACGGACCCAAACCCAGAAAATCCGCCGGATCTCTTTCCTCTGAAATCCATAGATGTGTCGTCTCATTGCCTATGTAGCTGATCGAGGCGAGCCAGTTGCCGGGGAACTGCCGCTGATACGTCAAGTTCCATTGCGCCACATATGTTGGCTTGGGGTTCAGAGGCATGTTGATATACGTGCCGAATTTCGGAAAGAAAAGGTTCCCGTGCTGCGGAAATGGGTTTCCCCCTGCATAACCCGCCCATGGATTGGTCAGCGTTCCCGTCGACCCAACGTCGATGTCGTTGCCGAATGGCGGATTCGTCGTCTCACGCTCGTTGAACCATGTCTCCGTGGAGTCATACAGAATCGCGGCTCCCACTCGCAGCGTGTCCCGGCCGTCTCCGTGTGGATTGATCACTAACCCCACGCGCGGAGCGAAGTTGGCGATGTGCCCATTCCAGTTCGCGGCGGGAATTCCTGGATCGCCCGGAAAGAACAATCCAGCGGGCGCACTCGGATGAACCGTGCTCGTCCGGCCAGCCAGAAACGCCGGGAGGCTGAAGGAGGTTCCGCGTTTGTATTTGTCGGGGTCGGCGAACGTCGGTTCCCAGCGGAGCCCCAGGTTCAATGTGATATGTGAAGAGAATTTAAAGCTGTCCTGCCCGTACACGCTCATCATCCACTGCCGCAAATCATCCGGGGTTGGGTTGGTCTGCTGGAAATCGTGCATCACCCCGAGCATGAAATCCGCCATCCCCAGCCCGGTGAATGAGCCGTCGAACGCCGGCGCCCCATTCTCGTCAAATCCTGAGAGAGTATTGTTCTGAATCCGGATCAGGTTGAAGCCGAACGACATCTGATGCCGCCCCCGTATCCAGTCCACATCGTCCGCCAGCTGATAGCTGGTCATATTGAAATGCCCGGGCGCGCAGGTTCCGCAGAATGTCGTAAAACCGCCTGTCATGCTCGAAAGCAAAAGAAAATTCGGCACGGCGCTATACATCTGCGATCCCAGGCCGGTCCAGTTGATCGGAGCATTTGTCGGCCCGCGGTTGTCGCGCACTCGGTTGAAACTCATATGGAACGAATTCAGCAACTCGGGAGTAAACGTGTATGTATCTCCAATAGTGGCCGACTGCGCCCGTTCATAGTTCCCCGGCGATGTGGTAGTCAGCAGATTATTGTTGGTGAACACCGGAGGATTCTGCCAATCGTCTAGAAAATACCGTCCGAATAAATTGTGCTTCGCACTGATCGCGTAATCCGCCCTCCCTATGTACTGGTCTTCGTCTCCCGTCGCCGGAATTCCAAACGTTACCTGGCCGCAAGGGTCGGCCGACGCCACCGGGAGGTATTTCGAAACCAGCGCCACTGCTACGGGGCTTAGCATTGATACCGGAATCTGGTTGCCCGCGAATGTCCCTCCGCTCGGATTCTTAAGCGCGATTGCTTTACCGTTCGATTGGCACGTTGCCGAAGCGATCGTACTGAAATTGCCGGCCAGCATATCGGTCGTCGGAATGTGGGTAATCAGTTGCGGCGGATTCGATCGGTTGCGCGTCCCTTGGTAACCTCCGAAGAAAAAGAGCTTGTCCCTGATAATTTTGCCGCCTGCCGTCCCTCCGAACTGGTTGCGCTTCAATGTGTCGGCGGTCGGAGCAAAGAAGTTCCGTGCGTCCAAATCGCCATTCCTGAGGTATTCGAAAAGGTCTCCGTGAAATGCGTTTGAACCGGATTTAGTCACCACGTTGACGGTCGCCCCAGGATGCGTACCAAATCGCGAAGAGACCGCGCTCGTCTCCACGCTGAACTCCTGCAGTGCATCTGGGAATGGAAACGGCATGTTGACGTTCGACATCGCGTCCGTCGCATCCCCGCCGTCCAGCAGATAGGCGGTGCCGTTCCCCTGTCCTCCCGCTATCGAAATTCGGGTTGCATTCCAAAAAGTTTTACTCCCGGTGTCGCCCGCGTCCGCATACACCGCCGCGCCCAGCGTAAGAATCAGCTGCGTTGCCTGCCGGTTGTTCAGCGGCAGATCGTTAATGCGCTGCTCGTCGATCACCGACGCCACGGAGGTCTCCTTCGTCTCCACCATGTTTGCCGTCGCGCTTACCTCTACCCGTTCCGAAGCGGAGCCGATTTGCATCGCTACATTAAGCTGGATATTGTTGTTGACAACCAGAATAATGCCGGATTGCACATAATCCTTGAATCCGGCGCTCTTCACTTCCAGCTGGTATGGCCCAACTGGTAGATTCGCCAGCGTATAGCTCCCCCGGTTGTCGGTAGCCACTGTCCGCGTCAACTGTTTGTCGGTCTCCGTCAATGAAACCTGGGCGTTGACGATGGCGGCGCCGCTCGGATCGGTGACCACGCCGCTTACCTCCGCGACCGCCACGGACTGGCAAGCCAATCGTCCAGGCAAGCCGATAAAGCAGGAGAAAGAAAAAGAAAGAAACGCAAGTCGTAACTTGGACACACGCGCCATCACCATGACCCCTTTTCAGCAAATTAATCTTCAAGGGCCGAGGCAGCCAAGCAGCCGTAACTTAACAGGTGACCTGTTTAGACTTTCCTCTGGCCTTGACAATGCTTCAATAGCAAATCTTACCGTTGCATTTATTGGGTCAAGTCTATGACTGATTCTCCTCCTTTGTCAACCGCTCCGCTCTAACGTGTGACTCTCGCTTCTCGGAACCAAATCCGGCCTTTCAATCGCCCGGCCGCGCAACGGCGGACAGTGCCGTGCAAGCCTGTCGAGGAATCCACTTTAATCAACCCGCATGATCTTCGGCGGCGCACAGCGCAGCGTCGCCAGTCGGATGAAATCTGCACCTGCGTCACCATCGCAAATTGATCCTGTATTGCCGGTCACTGCTGCGACTGCCATTCGGTTCCGTCACGGAGACCTGCAGCGGCATAACAGATGTCTGCAAATATCCTCGGTTCGTAAAGCGTTCGAGATCCTGCTCGCCGCTGGATGTGAGGAATAGCGGATCTGAGTTTGCGATACAACCTCATCAATCTGTGACGTCAGGTCGCACAGAGCGCCGGACGAACATGTTGCATAACTCCCGCATCAGGCCTTGAATCGTTCCGTCGTAAATGTTGATATCCGTTCCGGCGAGATCGCTGATCGACCTTAGAAAGCGATGTCGCTCCGAATCGCAGACGAACCACGAATGCCGGCTGGAATTCAGATTGCTCCAACTCACAGCCAGACCAAGTTCAAATGGCATATTGAAGCGAGGAATGGGCGGCGCGTTTCGCGAGACCTGGACTCGCGAGATGTCATGAATGGAATAATGGCATTCGTGCAAAAGACCTTGAATACGCTCAAGCCGCCGCGTTGTGTCTGGAATCTCAAGCGCTGTATGCGGAATCAATTGAAACGCAGTGATCCCCACAATGTAGGCCAAATAAAGCTGCTCAAAAGCTGCATCGTAGAGGATGTTTAGATAAACCCAGTCTTGCTGGACAGAACGAGGTGTCAAACCGGCTACTTCTTCCGGGGAGCAGCCTTCTTTTGCTCGCTGACCGCTTATGACCAGAGTCGTTCCGTAGAGGTTTCCCTTGAACCCGCAAACCCAAGATATCTCGGATTGCTGCCTGGCGTGTTGGTGTCACGCCGAGTGCAGCGGCAACATCCTCCAGCGAGGCACCCGTCCGGTGAGTTCTATAGCCTGCCGCATGCCCTCAGCATAGCGAGCGCCTCGGTGACGAGTCTTCCAATCGATTCATGCAACCGCTCCCGTTCCTTTCACGCATTCGGATTCTTCTCCCCTTCGAGTTTCTCGATTCGTTTGGTGATTTGTTCAAGAGATTGGTCGATCTTTTCAGACCGATCATTCATATTCGCCGTCCATCTGGACCCGCTCTGCAGCAGCGCCCCTTGCCGATCCAGCCGTGCGGCCTGAAGATCAAAGCAGCTCCGCAGGGCGTCCATTTTCAAGTCCATTTTCGAAAGGACGCCCGGATGTCGCGCTTCGGGCTTCTTTGAAGTCGATCAGCAGCCGCTCCAGGTTGTTGTTGCTGTCAGCCATTTCGGTCGATTCCTTTCAGGCCCAAAACTCGATGTATCCATGTCGGATCGTCATTTGAACAACCGTGCTATCTGATACCACTTGCCCTAGGCGACCGTGAATAGTAGAAACCCGCCTAGGCAGGAACACAGTGCTGATCCGAATACCGCTAGCAAGACTTGAACGATTTTGGACCCGATTCCGCGCAACATCGTTCCACTAACGATTATCGTGGCCGCTATGAATTGAATGAGTATAAAGCTCAACCAAAGAATGCTTCGGGCACTCAACACACGTAAGTATTCTCCGTGCGTCGAGGGACTCTCGCTTGCCACTATGGTAACCGCCAACGAAAGCGCTAAAATTGCTGACGCTATAAGCAGGAGTGATAGGATCAACACCATGCGCCTACTTTTCACAGACTACCTTCCAACCAGAATACCCTTTGGCGACCTTCGTTAAACCTGCGTTGGAAGTACAATCACCACCCTGAATGTTTCACGACTTCCGACAACCCCCATACTACAGATATCTCGGCCCAAATTGGACCTTCATACCTCGATCGAATCGACGAGAGAAGCTATCGAACCCGTAGCTGCGCGCGATTACCAGCTGGGCATCGTGTCATAAAGCCGCTCAGCAACTCTTTTGCCTGACGCCCTAAGCTGTTCGAGGTCCGGGTGTTCCCGCATCTGGCGGGTCGGTAGTTTTTGCTTCACATGAGCTCCTTTCCCTAAAGGCCCGGTGTCCGCTAGGTCGGGCAGAAAAGAGTTCACTGAGCAAACCGTCGAAGGTTACTATTCAGTGGGACGCAGTCCCTTTCCGCGGACACGGAGGCGTTCTGAACCAGCCAGAAAGCAGCATAGCATCGTGGTGCCGAACGGCGGACAACCGTGGCTGGTTTTACAGTCTGATTATGCCGAAAAAAAAGACGCTGACGCAGTAATAACACTGGCGGCACCCGATGCGGCATAGTCCGTCGTTCGACACTCCTTCGGTGAGGGATCCCGGTAACGAGGCGATCTTTCGGTGGAACTATTTGCGGTTTACCTGCGAACCAGCCTGCTTATCGGAGTCCTTGACGGCCTTTTTGGCATCGCCAAATGCCTGTTTCACCTTGCCCTTGACTTCATCGACTACGCCTTCGGCTTCCAAGCCGCCGTCGTTCGTTGCTTTGCCGACTCCCTGCTTCACCTTGCCCTTGACTTCGTCCGCTTTGCCGGTAACGTGCTCTTTTTCCATCTGCAATCTCCTTGCGCCTCATAGATCCGCTGGAAGGCAAGCCGTTACGTCCAGATTCTTCGCCCTGCACGGGCCGCCGGCGACCAGCAAAACGCGGCGTTTTAAATCCATACGATACGATGATCCTTTTCAAGAATTCCATGACAATCTCGCGCAGAATACTACTGTTGGGAGCTGCCGCGATAACTTCAGCACAAACTCGAAAGCTGAAGGTAGCGGTCTTTTCCAAACATTTGCAGTTCCTGACAGGTGAGGACCTGGTGCGGGCGGCGGCCGAAATCGGCTTCGATGGGATCGATATTACAGTGCGTAAGGGCGGCCATGTGGAACCATCGCGGGTGAAGCAGGATCTGCCTCCGCTGGTAAATATCATTCGCAAACAAGGGCTGGAAGTGCCGATGGCGACGACGGACATTGTCGACGCGCAAAGCCCGAATGCACGCGATGTCTTGAGCGTGCTGGCGAATTTGGGAATTCATTACTACCGGTGGGGCGGGTTTAAATATACAGCCGATGAGCCAATCGAGCAGCAACTCGCAGGATTCAGGCAAAGATCGGCGAAGTTGGCATCGCTCAATGCCGAATACGACACCTGCGCCATGTACCACACTCACTCGGGAGTGGATCTGGTAGGCGCTCCCGTGTGGGACATTTATGAAGTGCTGAAAGGCTTGGACGCGAATAGAGTGAGCTTGAATTACGATATCGGCCATGCCACGGTGGAAGGCGGGCTTGGCGGTTGGATCGACAGCTTTCGCGTGGCACAAGCATATATACGCGGCGTGGCCGTGAAAGATTTTTTGTGGCAGCGCGACAGCAAGCAGAACTGGGATGCAGCATGGGTGCCGCTGGGTACAGGCATGGTGCGGTTCAAAGAATTCTTTCCCATGCTGGAGCAAAGCGGATTCAACGGCCCGCTGCAGCTTCATTTCGAATATCCGTTAGGCGGCGCCGACGCCGGGAAACGAGAGCTGTCGATTGACCGGAGCGAAGTGTACGCGGCCATGAAGCGCGATTTGAAGCGCCTGCGAGAGTACCTGTGATCGTAAACCGGCGCGACTTTCTAAAGAGCACGGCAGTGGCGATGTCAGCAGCGGGCAGAAATTCGAACGGCATTCGCGTTGAAGAAATCCGCCATTCGTTCGAAGACTATCTTTACCGCGCGCCGTACAAGTTCGGCGGATTTGCGGTTGACCGAGTCACGCTGATCAATGTCGATTGCGTTGTCAGCCTGCCGAACGGGCGTACCGCAAAAGGCTTCGGTTCAATCACGATGGGAAATGTGTGGTCGTTCCCATCGCGCGTACTCTCTTACGATCAAACGCTTGGCGCAATGAAGGCGCTGGCCAGTAAGATCACCTTGCAGACTAGAGACTACCGCGAATACGGGCATCCTATCGACATCAACTGCGCGCTCGAACCTAATTATTTGACAGCGGCCGCGAACGTGACGCGCGAACTTGGCACTTGCGGAACCGATTCCTAAGCTATGCACGCTAGTAACAGCAAGCGCTTTCGACGCGGCTATTCACGATGCGTTCGGCAAGATACACAATCGCAACACATATTCCACTTACGGGCCTGATTTGTTGCCATCGGACCTTTCGAAGTATCTGGGAGGCGGGTATAAAGGCCGGCACCTGAACCAATTCGTCACAACCGCGCCGAAGCCCAGCATCCCGCTGTTCCATTCAGTCGGGGCGCTTGACGCTCTCACCCGAGCCGAGATCACCAAGCCGCTAAACGATGGCCTGCCGGAAACGCTGGGCGACTGGATTGCATACAGCGGAGTGGACCATATCAAGATCAAACTGAATGGCGACGATCTCAAGTGGGATCTGGAACGCGTCCTAAATATCGAGAACGTAACGGTCGACGTTCAAAAGAGACGGGGTATTGCTACTTGGTTTTATTCGCTCGACTTCAATGAACGCTGCCGGAATGTGGAGTACCTGCTGGACTTCATCCATTCACTGAAGCAACAAAACCGCAGGCATTCGCGCGCATCCAGTACATTGAACAACCGACCAAGCGGGACTTGGCTTCGGACCGCCACAATGTGATGCACAAGGCTTCACGGCTAGTGCCGGTAGTGATCGATGAATCGCTCACCGGGCTGGATATGCTGCTGTTGGCGAAAGAGATGGGCTATACGGGGGCGGCGCTGAAGACGTGTAAAGGGCAGTCTCAGGCCATGCTCATGGCCGCCGCAGGACAAATACACGGGATGTTTTTGTGCGTGCAGGACCTGACATGTCCCGGCGCATCGCTCATTCAATCGGCGGGAATTGCCGCGCATGTCCCGCATATTGCAGGGATTGAGGCGAATGCCCGCCAGTACGTCCCGGCGGCGAACAAGGCATGGACGGCGCGATTTCCCGGCATCTTTGATATTCGCGATGGGCGCATGGCCACCGGACAATTGACGGATCCCGGCCTGAGCGCAGTCTGACTCCGCATGGGCTTCGTAGACAATCAGAGTGTGAGGAAATTTAACAAACTCGCAATTCTTTTGGCGTTTTCTGCCTTCGGAGCTGAATCGCCTTTGGTTGAGCGAGTGGACAAGACCGCATTTATTCAGATTGAAGCAAACAGCTTTCGCAGCCTCGCACCCCCACAGCAGGCGCTGGCGTACTGGCTTTCGCAAGCCTCTATCGCCATCGAACCGATCACCTACGACCAGTTCTCGCGCTTCGGCCTCAAGCAGAAAGAGATTCTGGAAGCCGTTGTCACCAATAAGGACAAAGTAGACCCGCAGACTTACTCACAAGTGCTGGAATACACCAAACTGTTTTGGGCGAACAAAGGCAATCACAATGAACAAACCGGGCAGAAGTTCCTCCCGAAGTTCACCGCCGCCGGCTTGAAAGAGGCTTTGATAAAAGCGGGCCGAAAAGATCTGAGTGCCGAGGTTGACACGCTCGAAGCGTCCTTCTTCGATCCGAATTTTGAGCCAATCCTAACCGCCAAGACTCCAGAAGGCGGAAAAGATATTGTTCAAGCGAGTTCGAACAATTTCTACTACGGCGTAACACTAGCCGATCTGAAAAATTTCAAGGAACGGTACCGGCTGAACTCACGAGTTGCGAAAGAAAATGGAAAGATCAAGGAGGAGGTATACCGCGCCGGCACTCCCGACGGCAAAGTGAAGCCGGGCCTCTATGCCGAGTACTTGCGAAAAGCGATTGGCTATCTGGAGCACGCGCAGGCGTATGCCTCACCCGCGCAGAGCAAAGTCATTGCCGATTTAATCCGCTTTTACGAAACCGGCGAATATTCCGATTGGATCAAGTTCGGGATTAGCTGGGTCCAGAACAACGAACCGGTTGATTTTGCGAACGGCTTTATTGAGACGTATCGCGACGTGCGTGCCGCGAAGGGTACTGAGCAAAGTTTTGTCTGCATCACCGACGAAAAACTCTCGTCGGCCATGCTGAAGATTGCGGGAGCGGCGCAATATTTCGAAGAGCGTGCGCCCTGGGATGCGCAGTATAAGCAGCAGGCTACGAAGCCTCCTGTCGCGAAAGCCGTCGAAACGATCGTAGAGACCGGCGATTTCCACGTTACAACCATCGGCGATAACCTTCCGAACGAGAGTGAAGTGCATGAAAAATTCGGCACAAAGAGCTTTCTCTTCACGGGCAGTTCGCGGGCATTCGACCAAGCCGTCGGGACAAAGGTGATTGAAGAATTCGGAGATTCTCCCGAGAGCATTGAGCGGGCCAAGAAATATGGAGTAGAAGCCTCCGGATTGTTAACCGCGATGCACGAAGTGATCGGCCATGGGTCGGGCAAACTGAGCCCACGACTAAAAGGCGACGACAGATCGTATTTGAAGGAATACTACTCCACGATGGAGGAGGCGCGTGCAGACTTGGTAGCTCTGTGGGATGCGTTCGATCCGAAGTTGAAGGAGTTGGGCCTGGTGAACTCCGACGAGGTGGGCCGGGCAATGTACGATGCGCAGGCGCGCGTGATGTTGACGCAACTTGCCCGGATTCCCAAGGGCGACACTATTGAAGAAGATCACCAACGCGACCGCCAGTTGATTGCCCGCTACATCATGGACAAGACGGGCGCCATTGTTCTTGAGAATCGCGACGGGAAGACTTACGTTCGCGTGACCGACTACAAGAAGATGCGCGAAGGCGTGGGAATGCTGTTGGCGGAACTGATGCGCATCAAAGCGGAGGGCGATTACGTGGCCATCAAAGCTCTGATTGAGGCTTACGGCGTGCATTTCGACCCAAAGCTGCGCGACCAGGTTCTGAGCCGTTACGAGAAGCTGAATCTGCCTACTTACTGGACGGGCATCAATGCCGATTTGAGAGCTCAGTTCAGCAGCGACGGTAAGGTGGCCAAGGTGGATATGACATATCCGCGCGATTACGTTGCTCAGCAGTTAGCCTACAGCGGGATGTACAAGAGCCATTAGGCGCAACCGCATAATGGGGCGATTTCCTCTGAACGATCACTTCGATGGCAAGCGATTCCGGAATCCTTCAGGAGCAAAGGCTAAGGGCCTGGGCTCGGTTTTTCGTTGGACTCTCGAGCGCAAGAAGACTCCCTGGCCAAAGCACGTAGAAAATCCTCCTTATCCGCCGCCGCAAAAGCCTGCGGCCGGGCAGGTGAGCCTTACTTTCATTAACCATGCCAGTTTTCTGCTGCAAACGGGCGAGCTGGCAATCCTGATGGATCCGCTCTATTCAGAACGCGCGAGTCCATTTTCTTTTATGGGACCTAAACGAGTGCGCAAACCCGGAGTGGCCTTTGACGCTTTGCCGAAAATCGATCTGGTCCTGGTCAGCCACAATCATTACGACCACATGGATCTGCCCACCTTAAAACGCTTGGCGGAACGCGATGAGCCGCGCTTTGTGACGACTCTCGGGAATCGCGACGCGTTGAACCGGGCTGGTATTCAGACCGTGGATGAACTCGATTGGTGGGAGACGTGGAACCAGCCTGGCGTAAAGGTGACTTGCACGCCCGCGCAGCATTTCTCCGCGCGGTCTGCTTTCGATCGGGATCGCACGCTATGGGGAGGATTTCTAATTGAGCTTGCCGGCCGCCGCATTCTATTCAGCGGAGATTCCGGTTACCACAGCCACTTTCGGCAGATTGGCGAACGCGTGGGCCCTATTGACGTCGCGCTGCTGCCGATTGGCGCGTACCGTCCGCGCTGGTTCATGCGCGAGATCCACATGGACCCAAGCGAGGCGGTCGAAGCTCATATAGATCTGAACGCGGCTCTTTCCATTGGCATGCACTTTGGGACGATTCAGCTTACCGATGAAGGAATCGACGAGCCAGTAACAGAATTACGCCGGAAGCTGGCTGAGCGCGGCTTGGCGCCAGATACTTTTCAAACTTTGGGCTTCGGCGAATCGTCAATTCTATAAGATGTCTCCATTGTGTTCAGCTGCAATCCTGTTGCTAACGTGTCCGCTGTGCTCGCAGTTCGAGACAAAGCTCGAACCACCTACGGTAGCGGCCTTTGAAGCGCACGTGAAGACGGTCGAGCAGGAGCTCGCGGGAAGGTGGAATGGCCAGGCGCGCTTTTTATCGCTCGACGCCAGCGAGGAAGAGCACCGGAAACTACTACGAGGAGATCTGCTGATTAAACCGGCCATTTCTCCGAACCCTCTCGAAGTGCCCGATGGCTTGGTTCACGATTGGGTAGGTGCGGTTTACATTCCGAATACAAGCATAGAGAAGGTCTTGGCGGTCTTACAAGATTTCAACAATCACGCGAAGATCTATCCTGAGGTGGTGCGTTCCCGCCTGATCAGGCGCGAGGGGAACGACATCACGGGCTCCTGGCGGCTGGAACGCAAGCAGCAGTTTGTGCCGGCGGTCTTCGACGTGGAACAGGCGGCGCACTACCAGCAGCTCGGACCGGGCAAATGGATCTGCCGCGCCTACTCCACCTCCATTCGCGAGGTGAACGACGCAGGCTCATCGAAGGAGAGCGACTTTCCGGCTGGCGAAGGGCTGGGACTTCTGTGGCGGCTGTATGCCTATTGGAGCATTGAGACCAGCGGCAGCGGCGTGTTGGCCGAGTGCCGAACAGTATCGCTCTCGCGGAGCATTCCAAGCGGAATGGGGTGGATGATCAAACCGTTCATACAGAATGTTCCAAGGGAATCGCTGGCGTCGACGCTGAAGAACACGCGCAGGGCACTGCAATAAGCCAACTACAAAAGTGAAGCCGTCAGCTTCTCAAGATGTTTGGCCAAAATATCGACCTCGACATTCAAGATCGATCCAGCCCTGTACGCTTTGAGGGTGGTGTGATTATAAGTGTGCGGAATGACCGTGAACTCAACAAGATTTCCAGAAATTGCCGCGACGGTTAAACTGATACCGTCGACGGCCAGCGCTCCCTTGGCGACGATATAGCGGGTCAACTCTTCTGGAACTTTTATTTTCAGCCACCAGTTTTCGTTACCCAAAGCCTCAAGGGAGACGATTTCCGCAGTTCCGTCGACGTGCCCCAAAACGAAATGGCCATCGAGACGGCTGGCGGCTCGCAATGGCCTTTCGAGATTGACCGGCGAAGCAGGTACGAGAGCGCCAAGATTGGTGCGTTTCAAGGTCTCTGGAGCCAGATCGGCAGTGAAGCGGTCAGGACCAAGCTCGACCGCTGTCAAACAGGCCCCGTTTACGGCGATACTAGCGCCCACAACCGCATCGGCCAAAACCGTCGAACAGGCAACCACTAAACGTGCGCCAGTCGGGCGGCCCTCCATCTGCACGACCTGGCCAAGTTCCTCAATGATTCCGTTAAACATCAGTTTGCGTTCTTGGTGACGTACGCTTCGACGGCGAACTCGTCGGTGGAAACGGTGTGAACCTTCAAACGTTCCAGCAAGATGGCATCGATGCGGCGCATTCTTCCCTGGCCTCCGGCTACCGGCATGCTTTTGAGTCCGCCCAGAATTTTGGGAGCGTAATAGAAAAGGATTTTATCGGCGATTTGCGTATCAAGCATCGCCCAGTTCACATGGCTGCCGGCCTCGACCATGAGCGAAAGATAACGCCGCTCAGCCAGGTAGTTGAGCACGGCCTTTGGATCTGTACGGCCACCCTGCCCGTCGGCAATCAGCACTTGTATTCCGGCGGCTTCGAGAGCACGGCGGCGATCGCCCGGCGCGGCGGAAGTGCCGACTATCATCACGTCATTATTTGCGCTGGTAACCATTTTGGAAGTAAGCGGGATTCGCAACTGCGAATCAAGAACGATACGCAGCAAAGGACGGCTGCGCTCCAGGCCGGAACGGTCGGTGAGCAGGCAATCGTCTTCAAGAACAGTTCCCAAGCCGGTAAGGATGGCGTCCGAATAATGGCGCACCAGTTGAACATCGGCGCGCGCCACTTCGCTGGTAATCCAGCCGAAGTTATCTTGCGGCGCGGCGATTTTGCCATCCAGTGTAAGAGCGGCCTTAATGGTGACCAGGGGCTTGCCGGTACGCATAAAGTGGTTAAACGATTCGTTAAGCTGTTCGGCCAGCGCGGTGCTTGCAGCATCGATAGAAACTTCCACGCCAGCGCTGCGAAGTTTTTCAAAACCACTACCTTTTACCAGAGAATTCGGATCTTCCATGGCAGCCACAACGCGCCTTATGCCGGCTTGAATGATGGCATCGACGCACGGCGCAGTGCGGCCCGTGTGAGAACAAGGTTCAAGCGTTACGTAGAGCGTGGATTCGCGCGCATCCGGGCCCGCTTCGCGCAGCGCGGCAATTTCGGCATGATCGACGCCGCTCCAGGTATGGAAGCCGCGGCCAACAACCTTTTCATCCTTAACCACTAACGCGCCTACGGCGGGATTGGGGCTGGTTTGACCAAGACCTTTGCGGGCGAGCGCCAGAGCTTCCTGCATGAAGACGTTCATGGCTTTGCGCGCTCAATCAAACAGCGACTCCACAAACTTTTCCGGTTCGAACGGCAGCAGATCGTCAATCTTTTCACCTACACCGATAAACCGGATAGGCAAGTTCAGTTCGCGGGCAATGGCTACAACAACGCCGCCCTTGGCCGTTCCATCAAGCTTGGTGAGGATGATGCCGGTAACGCCGGCCGTTTCCGTAAACTTCCGGGCTTGCTCAAGCCCATTCTGGCCCGTTGTAGCATCGAGGACCAGCCAGACCTGGTGCGGCGACCCCGGAATGACGCGCTGACAGGTGCGGCGCATCTTCTCCAGTTCAGCCATCAAGTTTTCTTTTGTGTGCAAGCGGCCCGCCGTGTCGACTATGACGTAATCCATGCCCTGAGCCTTAGCGGCTTGCAGCGCATCGAAGACAACGGCGCTGGGATCCGCGCCGGTCTTCTGACGGATCAGCTTTACGCCTGCACGCTGCGCCCAAACTTCCAATTGCTCGACGGCCGCGGCACGGAAGGTATCGGCCGCGCATAGCAGCACTTTCCGGTTCTCACCAAGAAAGCGATAGGCTAGTTTGCCGATGGTGGTTGTCTTGCCGGCGCCGTTGACTCCGACCACCATGACAACTGCCGGCGGGGCCGATACAACGCGGATAGATGTTTCGGAGGCCTGCAGCACCTCTAACAATTGTTCGCGGATCAGGTTGCGTATCTCGGCAGCGTCTCCGGTCAGCCGCCGGTCGATACGGGCGCGGAGGCGCTCCAAAATATCGTCAACCGTGCGAACGCCCAAATCGGCGGTGATGAGCGTATGTTCCAGTTCTTCCAGCAGATCCGCGTCGATCTCTTTCTTGCCGGAGAGGACGTCCTCAAGCCGGTTGACAAAGCCGGAGCGGGTCTTCTGAATGCCGGCCTTTAGTTTGTCGAGCAGGTTCGGCTCGGCGGGGACAGAGCCAAAAAGCGTTTGTATGGCCATTTATCGAGATTTCGGCTTCAGTTTAGCAAGCGAGGTATTCCCGTACCGGGTGTAACGGACACCGGACGAGGTACCGGTTGGACTGTGCAAGACGGCCATTTCCTCCCATACTTACGGTGATGGCGACGGCGTTTCCAAGCACACTAAAACCAGCGGCGACAATGGCCAGCTTGCCGAAATCGGGCGGCCTACTCTTTCACTTTGGCCTATTATTGGCGGCCATAGCCATGGGAGGGGCGCTGCTCGCTTTCGGTCCAAGCTGGGTGCGAAGCATTTTCGCGATCGTAAGGTTAGATAGCATGGCTTCGGTCAGTGCCGTGTGTGCGGCGTTGCTGGCGGCGATTCTGGTTCACGAATTGGGGCATTACACCGCTGCGATGGCATTAGACTTCGAGGTTCTTGGCATCTCTGTTGGACCACTTCGCTGGCGTTGGCTTCACGGGCAGTCGGCCGTGCAATTTTCCTGGAAACGATTACTCACATGCTCAGTTTCAGCTGTTCCCCGCCGAGTAGAAAAGAATTGGCGGAGCGAAATGCTGGTTGTGATCGGGGCGGGGCCGGCGGCAACCTTGCTGATGCTGGCAATCTCTTTGGTCCTGGCGCTGACGAGCGCCAATCAGCCGGCAGATGCCGGATGGCTGGGGAGTTTCTGGAGCGCTTCGGCAGAGCTTAATTTTTTTCTATTCGTGCTCGGCCTGATTCCGAACGGTAAGGGGGCTCCGGTTCGCAACGATGCGGCGCTGTTCAAATTGGTAAGACGGAATGGCGACGAAGCGGAAGACCTCAGAGTTCGGCACCGATTACTGGAATTGACTCTGTTGGCCGTGAGACCGAGCGACTATCCCGACGTATTGCCCGAGCTGGCAAAATGGAACGGCCGCCCGGAAACGAACTGGCTGGTAGCTAAGAGCATGGTCGATTGGGCCATCGATTCCGGGGACTTAAAGATGGCCGACGCTTGGAGCCGGCACGCGCTGGCGCAGGTTGAACATTGCGAACCGAGAACAAGGAACACAGCGTTGGCAGAGTCGGCATGTTTTGACGTGCTGTTTCGACACAACATGAGAGAAGCTCGCGGCAAATTCGCGGAAGTTGAGTTCGAGAACCTATTCCCGGTTTGTTTTGCCGAACGGGCGCGAGCAGCGCGGCTGGTCGCAAACGATTTACCGCATTTGGCTTTCCGCAACATCTTGCGCGCTCAATATGCGCTGCCTCAGGGAGTCGCGTACTACGAGTACGAGCGAAGCCTGCTTGACAGACTGCACGCGATTGCCATGGAGCGGGGCATTCCGGCCTAATTTGGCACTTCCGCCCCCTGGGGGATAGCTATCGATACCCGCATAAATTCCCACGCTGTGGAAGAATACGGTAAATGCCTCTGCCTGTACCAACAAAAACGCGGCGGCGATTAGCTTTCTTGTTTTCAGTGCCGTTAGCGTTCAGCCTGGTCTTTTTTGGGGTGGAGCTTTTGGCGGAGCGGACGGACATCCGGCTGCTTGAAATTCAGAATCTGCAAACCAGTATTTCGGAATTACCCCGTTTGGCAAAAGACGCTGAATCGAATGAGCGCGGCTTCCTGCTTACGGGAGACGAACGGAATTTGCTGATGCTGAATCAAGCGGCGGAGATACTGCCATCGCAGATCAAGATTTGCGAAGGTTACGCCGCCAGCCTGGCCGAAGCTGCTGCCGAAACTTGAGAAAGTAGCGCGTTTGGTCACAAGCCGCTTCGATCAGGCGAAGCTGGTGGTGAAAACGCAACGGGAAAAGGGTTTTGCCGCCGCCCTTGAACTTACAAAGCATGGTGACGCCGATCGGATCATGGATCAACTTCAGAGCGGGGTTTCGGCGCTTCTGGGCGACGTAAACGAAGCCGAGGGAGCCGATTTGGAGCACGAGCGCAATTTATACCGGTGGACGTTTGTGTTTTTCTCGGTAGGCACGCTGGTCATGATTGCGGTAATGGTCTGGCTCTACAACGCGCTGCTGTCCTACTTATACGCCCGCGACGACGCCCGCGACCAATTGGAGAGAGTGAACTCAAATTTGCAGACCCGCATTGACGAGCGCACACGCGAACTTGAGGAGATGAATGAGGAGCTGCAGCAGTTTGCTTATGTGGCCAGTCACGATCTGCAAGAGCCTTTGCGCACGATTACCAGTTTTTCGCAGCTTCTGGTCTCGAGATACAAAAATAAACTTGATAACGACGGCGAGGAATTCATAGGCTACATTGTCACGGCTTCGCGCCGGATGACCGATTTGATCAATGGGCTGCTTCAAATGGTAAGGCTTCGTAAGACGGGCCAGCTGGTTGCTCCGGTGTCTTTCGAACGATTACTTGAAGACGCGGAAGTAAGCCTGCAGGCGGCAATCAGAGAGAGCGGGGCTCAGATTGATCACGGCGCCCTGCCGGCGCTAGTGGTCGATCAAGTTCAGTTTTCGCAAGTGTTGCAGAACCTGATTTCAAATGCCATTAAGTACCGCCGGACCGATCCGCTTAAGGTGCGCGTTGAAGCGCGGCGCGACAGGGGAAACTGGATCTTTTCGGTGAGCGATAACGGACGGGGCTTCAACCCGGAGTTCGCCGAACGGATTTTTGGCCTGTTTCAACGGCTGCACGGCCGCGAGGTGGAGGGGACCGGCATGGGTTTATCCATCTCCCGAAAGATTGTGGAACGGCACGGCGGCCGAATCTGGGCCGAATCTAAGGAAGGCGCCGGTTCAACATTCTTCTTTAGCCTCCCCGCTAGCCTTGAGGGGCTTCGCCCTGTCAGCCAAGCGCAAGAGACAGGTTCTTTGGCCGCTAAATTCTAATCCTCCTTTAAAGATCAAGGCCTATAAGCTTCCCATCGGCAACAACCGACTAATTACCTAGGTAGTAGTAGGTGAACCCAGCGACGCAAAATGGCCTGTCGATGCTCGACGGTCTTCGAGAACAGATAGATAACGGCCAGTTTGCGCCCACGCTAGACGAGTTGCGGCAAGCACTGAACTGGCGGCCGATTCACCGCTCGTTACAGGCACTATGAGCGGCTCAAACGTGATCCCTTTCTGCTCGCGGGCCGGGCTGAAATTTGGGGTTTATCTCGGGGGCGTGGCGGAGACACGCCACGAGCTTGCAACGGGTAAGCCCGACATGCCGAACGAAATTAATCTCGCGCTGGAGACGTTGCAAGGCGAGAGGCAATTCCTGGTTCGAACGTATCTCAGGTACACAGGCACGCAACAAGATAGAGAACTCACCGGTATGCCCGGTATGCCGGAACTCGCCCGCTACACATGGCACGGCCGGAAGCTCGATCTGGTGCTTTCAAATTGGGATGGCAGCGGAAACTTGAATGGCTGGCTGGAGTTTATTGAGAACGTAATTGAACGATATGGCGCGTATGTTGGGTGCCTGCAGATTTGCGAAGAGCCGAACCTGTTCGATTATCCTGGCGATGGGCGTTTTGGGTATTCGGTCGACGCTGTCATTCTCGGCGTGAAACTAGCGCGCAAAATACTTAGGCAGCGGGCGCTCTCGGCGACAATCGGATTTAACGCCATACCCAGCGACGGCACGCAGGATGCTTTCTGGCGAGGAATGTTGAGCAAAGTCGACGATGCATTTGTCAATTCTCTCGACTATGTGGGGTTGAACTTTTATCCCGATACCTCCCAGCCCTTGATTGGCGATATGGCGACGGAGGTAGCGGCGACGTTGGCTGAATTTCGCGAAGTAAATCTAGCGCGTGTAGGAATTCCGGGAGCGGTTCCTATACACATTACCGAGAACGGCTGGCCCACCGGCCCGTTCCGTTACTACACCCGCCAGGCGGATTTGCTGGAGCAGATGGTACGCGCGATATACGACCTTCGCGGCCATCTCAATATCACCCATTACGAACTGTTCTCATTGCGCGATGCGGACACGGCGAATCCCGATTTGAGCCACCAATTTGGGATTCTGAAAGACGATTATTCAGAGAAACCGGCGTTTCAGGTGTACCGGAAGCTGATTGCGGAGTTGGGGATTTAACGCTTTAATGCGCTCGGCCAGCCCTCCCCGGTGTAGTCTTCTTCATCACGAAAACCAGCGGCACCATGGCGCCGAATGCTATTGCGAGCAGCCAGAAGCAATCGACATAGGAAAGTGTTTCCGCCTGCCGCTGCAGAAGGCGCATAAGCAGAGCGTATGGTCCGCTGCCATTAGGGCCTCCGGGCAGACCGGCAATATGCCCGAAGCCCTGCAAGGCCCTATTAAACTCCGGATTCAAGGCCGAGGCGTTTTCGATAAGTCTGGCCTGATGGAACTGAGTGCGCCGGCTGAGGATGGTAGTCACTAGAGAAATACCCACGCTGCCGCCGACATTTCTCGCCAAATTGATCAGCCCCGATGCAGCGTTGTTCTTGTTGCGGGGCACAAACGCGTACGCCGCCGTGTTGATGGGCACAAACAGGAATGCAAAGCCGACCGCTTGATAGCAGCGTGCCAGCATGGCGTATTTGTAATCCATGTTTGTCGAAAACGTCGTCATGTGAATCAGGCCAAGTGAAGTAATAAGCAGCCCTAATCCAATCAGCCAGCGTGCTTCTACCTTGCTGAGCAAAATTCCGACGAACGGCAGGACGGCCATAATCAGCAGTCCGCCCGGCGAGATCACCAGTCCCGCATCGGTCGCCGAGTAACCCATCACCAGTTGCAGGAACTGCGGCAACAGTACTGTACTGCCAAGCAGAACCACGCCCACCATGAACATGAACAAACCCGAAATGGCGAAATTGCGGTCGCGAAGCAAGCTGAGATCGACCACTGGATCTTTCTGTTTAAACTCCCAGTACACCGCCAGGATGAGCCCCGCGATGGACAATACAGTGCAGGTGCGAATGAAGTTCGATGACAGCCAGTCGTCGCGCTCGCCTTTGTCGAGAACGATTTGCAGGAAGCCTAATCCAAGAGCGATGAAAATAATGCCCCAATAATCGACTCGCAATTTAGTCTTCAGCCGCAGCGCCCGTTCTTTGACAAGGTAAGGCGGATCTTCCAACATAAAGCTGGTGAGCGACAAAGATAGAATGCCCACTGGTATGTTGATGAAGAAGATCCAGCGCCAATCAAAGTGATCGGTGATAAAACCGCCGAGCGTGGGACCAATGGCGGGGGCGGTAACGACCGCAATTCCGTAAATCGCAAAAGCCATGCCCCGTTGTTTCGGTGAGAAGGTATCGGCAAGGATGGCCTGTTCGCTAGGTTGCAATCCGCCGCCCCCCACTCCCTGCAATATGCGGAAGAAAACCAGCGCTCCCAGCGTAGGCGCAATGCCGCACAGAAAAGAGCTGACGGTGAATAGAAGAACGCAGAGCATGTAGAAGTTCTTGCGTCCAATGAGTAGAGTGAACCAACCGCTCAAAGGCAGAATGATGGCATTGGAAACCAGGTAGGATGTGAGCACCCAGGTGGCCTCATCTTCGCTGGCCGACAGACCGCCAGCCATGTGCGGAAGCGCGACATTGGCGATGCTGGTGTCCAAAACCTCCATGAAGCTGGCCAGCGTCACGGTAAGCGCGATGAGCCAGGGATTGAATTTGGGCCGCCAAACCGGTTCATCGTGCGCGGAAACGGCACGTCCAGCCTGAATGGTTGGCGTTCTAGGGGGCGCGGTGGTGGATGCCATGCCTCAGTTCGCGTTATTTGTACCGCTGCTCAAAAGGACCGTGGGAATGACGGACATTCCAGGCAAAAGCAAGTGGTCGCGGTTTTCACCAGGCTCAAGAACGATCTTTACGGGTACACGCTGCACAACTTTCACGTAATTGCCGGTGGCGTTCTCCGGCGGCAGCAGGCTGAACTTCGCGCCCGATGCAGCCGAGATACTGTCAATGTGGCCCATATACTTGCGGCTGCTGCCGTAAGTGTCCACTTCCACTTCAACCTTTTGACCTTTGGCCATTTTCTTCAGCTGGGTCTCTTTGTAGTTGCCGACCACCCAAACATCGTCGAGCGGAACAAGCGCCATAATTTGAGTGCCTAGCGCCACTTGCATGCCGGGTTCAGCCGATTTGCGGCTCACTATGCCATCAACCGGGGCTTTGATCACGGTATAGCCCATATTCAGCCTTGCTTGGTTCAAGTTAGCTTCGGCTTGTTTAACTTGAGCCTGGGCCTGTTTGTAACGGGCTTCACTCACTTGCTGTTGTTTCGGCCGGGTTTGTTCGCTCTGCAGCCGCTGAACCTGCGCTGTCGCATAGCGGGCTTTGGCCTGATTGAGCTGCGCCGAGGCTTGGTCCACCGCGCGCTGCGCCGCTATAATATCCGATTTTGCGGCATCGACACTGGCGGCATTCGCGTCGGCGGCAGCCAGGGCGGCGTCATAATCCTGCTTCGAAATCTCATCTTTATCGACCAGCTGCTTAAATCTCACAAGGTCTTTTTGAGTTTTTGCCAGGTCGGCCTGCCTGCCCGCCAAATTGGCATTCGCACTGACGACCTTGGCGCGGGCGGAGTTTACCGCTTGTTGGGCGGCAGCCACGGCGGCCACGCTCTCGTCAAGTTGGGTAACGCTGGTATTGATCTGCGAACGGGTATTGATATTGGTGAGCGGCACGTTGGTACTCGATTCGGCGGTATTCGCTTGCGCGCTTGCCAGTTGAGCTTCGGCTTGTGCTTGAGCAACTTGAAAATCTGCGGGATCCAGCTTCACCAAAGGGTCGCCGGCCTTGACGGGCTGATTGTCGTTCACCAGGACTTCTAATATGGTGCCGCTCACACGCGGGCTGATGGGAACCAAATGACCCTCAACTTGGGCGTCGTCGGTATTTTCGCGCGCGGCGTAGTAGGCATACACCGGAATCGCCACGATCGCCGCAACCACTAACAATGCCAGTAACACAAAGCGAATGGTGCGCTTACGCCTTGGATCAACAGTTCGCCGAGCCTCACTATCGCTCGAACGATCGTCTTGCGGCTTGCCCTGATTCTGTTTGCCTTGGTTTTTCTGATCCTGCCCTTGCTGGGTTTCCTGCTCTTGGACCTCTGCCATATTTCCTTCCGCCTACTCTTTTCTTCCCTAGCCTAGAGTCGGACAACTTACATTTTCCACCCGCAAGCACTCTTCGGCATGGGCCGAGATGCTCGAACGGGCTTTTACAAGCAATCGGGTGAGGGTCGCTTTCTCCTCTTCCGATAGATCCTGCAACAACACCTTAAGGTTTTGATAATGGAGCGGCATAAACTCATCCAGCAGCGCTTCGGCTTTGCGGGTGATGCGCGCAAAACGGGCGCGCCGATCCTGCTGGTCGACAACGCGGTTTACGTAGCCCTTCTGTTCCAAATGATCGATCAGGCCGGTTATGTTGGCACGGCTGACGACCAGTAACTCGCCCAGATCGTGAAGCTGCATGCCCTCGCCGGCCCATGCCGCAACAGCATTAGAATGTTCAGAGACGATTGGAGAGGCCGAAATCGGCCATATAACGATTGGCCGCTTGCTGCAGGATGTCGTGAGAATAGGAGAAGTCGATTGAAATGTCGGTAGATGCACTATCGAATCCGGGATATTGCGATCCACAGTCACGAACGCGCTCACGGTAAAGAGTTTCGCGAGGATCTTGCATCACGCTACGTTCGATTCAAAATAAAATAGTAAAGTTCCTAATTATTTGGCCCCCAACGGCGCGGGATGCATAAACTTCGCGAAATGAAATAAGGATATGACACAGACACAGGAGAATCCATGCGGCGCGTTCGGTATTCGGTGGTGATGAGTCTAGACGGTTATATTGCAGGACCAAAGGGCGAAGCCGATTGGATCACCACTGACCCGGATTTCGATTTCTCCGCGATATTCAGCCAGTTCGATACCATCTTGGCCGGGCGCCGGACGTTTGACATCATGGTGGCCGCTCGGCGCGTGTCGATGCCCGGTATGAAGACGATCGTTTTTTCGCGGACGCTGAGGCAAGAGGATCACCCCGAAGTCGCTATCGTTGCCAATGATCAACAGCAGACCTTAGCCGCTCTCAAAGCGCCCCGGAAAGGATATCTGGTTATTCGGTGGTGGATCGCTCTTCCGCAGTCTCGCCGAAGACGGACTCGTCGATACGGTTGAAGTTGGCGTTGTCCCGATCCTTCTTGGTGCGGGAGTTCCTTTGTCGCGGGCCCTGAAGAGCCGGATCAAACTAGCGCTCACAGCTCACAAGGTTTACCAAACGGCGTTGTTTCTCTTGAGTATGCGATTAAGTAATATGCTGGCGCAACCGGCGAGGTCACGACCTTTTTGATCGTGGTTAGCGCCGCGGTATCGTCACCACAGGAATGCGCTTCAAGGCGGTGAAGATTCATCACAGGCCTCCATCTCCGCGCCTCATCTAGGGGGGCTGAAAGTGGCTGCCGACGTATCGCTCTTTACTGAGAATCGGTCGACGGAAGCAGACCGCGTTCCCGGAGCAGCCCTTTCGGACTGGGCGGTCCACCGCGCCAGTGTTCGTACATCGTTTCGAAATCCTGGCTGCTGCCGCGGGACAGTATCATCTGCCGGAAATGGTCACCGTTCGAACGCGTCATGCCACCGTGCTGGACGAACCATTCATAAGCGTCATCGTCGATCATTTCGCTCCATAGGTAGCCGTAATAGCCAGCCGGATAGCCGCCCGCCCAGATGTGTTCGAAGATGCTGGTACGGTAACGAGGGGGGACGGCGGAGATCCAAAGCCCTTGTTTCTTAAGAGCATCCTTTTCGAAGGCATCGGGATCCTTGGGAACGGCGCCGGGGGCCAGCAGATACCATCGCATATCGAGTTCAGAGGCGGCCACCATTTCAGTGGTCAGGTAGCCCTGGTTGAAAGTGCGGGCGCGTCGGATTTTAGCCACCAATTCGGGCGGCATGATCGCGTTCGTCTTGTAATGGCGGGCATAATGGGCGAATACATCGGGGTCATTGGCCCAGTGTTCATTGAATTGCGAAGGGAATTCGACGAAGTCACGCGGCGTGGAGCCGCCTTCGTAGACAGCAGAGTCGAAGATTTCCGCCAGGGCGTGGCCGAATTCATGGAACATGACGCGAACATCGTCTGAGCTGATGAGCGCGGGCTGCCCCGGCGCGGGTTTGGGCAGGTTCTCGACGTTTAAGACAACGGGCAGCAGGCCGTTGAGTTTGGACGGGCTGACGAGATCGCTAGTCCAGCCGCCACCCTGTTTGTTGTCGCGCTCGAAGAGATCGGCATAGAAGAGGGCGAGCGGTTTGCCGTTTGAGTCGCTAACCTCGAATACACGAACGTCCGAATGGTAAACCGGAATGCTCTTGCGCTCTTTGAAGGTGATGCCGTAGAGCTTGGTCGCGGCGTAAAAAACGCCATCCTGGAGAACACGATTCAGTTCGAAGTACGGCCGAATCTGTTTTTGATCCAGGTCGTACTTGGCTTTCCGGACCTGGTCGGAATAGAAATCCCAATCGTAGGCGGCAAGCGGGAAGGGGTGTGGCTGCTTGTCGATTACCGCCTGAATGTCTTTCGCCTCGGCGGCGGCTCGCGCAGACGCCGGAGTACTGAGGGTGTCCAAAAACTTCAAGACTGCATCGGGAGTTTTCGCCATTTGGTCGGCGAGTATCCACGCGGCGAAGTTAGGATAACCGAGAAGCTGTGCTTTTTCCGCCCGCAGGTTCGCAATCTTGAGCAGGGTTTCACGCGTATCGGCATCGCCGCCGCGTTCTGCCCGATTCCAGCTATTGTTGTAGATGGAGGCGCGCGTCTCGCGATTGGCGAGCGATGCAAAAAGAGTTTGCTGCACGGTGTTCTGCAAGGGAAGAAGGTAACCCGGCTGGTGCCGGTTCTTCGCCGCCAGCGCCGCGGCATCGATCTGGCCGCCGGTGAGACCTTCGAGAAGCTTCTTATTTGTGGTAGAGAAGGCAGCGGCGTTGGAGGCTGCAAGAAGTTTGTGATCGAACTGGGCGGAGAGGGTCGAAAGCTGCTCATTGATCTGCTTCAGGCGCGTTTTCCCCGCGCTTCCGAGGTTGGCTCCCGCGCGGCTAAAATCGCGATAATAGACCTCGATGGCGTGTTTAGCTTCGCTATCGAGGGAAAGTTTCGAGAGTTTGCCGTAAATAACTTTGATGCGGGCGAATAGTTTCGGGTCGAGATAGGTCGAATCGCGAAGGGCCGCGAGTTTGGGTGAAATGACTTCTTCCAGTTTCTGGAGCGCGGGGTTCGAAGCGGCCGACACAACGCAAAAGAACGGCGCGACGGAACGATCGAGAAGCTGCCCGGACTTGAGCAGCGGAACGATGGTATTGCTGAAGTCAGGAGGCGCTGGATTGTCGGCGATGGCCCGGACCTCCCGCATGTTCTCCGCGATACCGGCTTCGATCGCGGGCTGGTAGTCGCTGTCCTTAATGCGATCGAAGGGTGGTGCATGGAAGGGGAGCGGACTCGGTGCATAAAGCGGATTTGCGGGACTAAGTGACTGGGCTTGGGCGCGCCGGGCGCACGGCAGGGCGAGAAGAATGAGTCCCGTTGAAAAGCAAAGCTTGAAGTCCAGCATCCGAGTAGTCTCATCGTAATACGCGGAAATTTGGCGTGAATACTCGGTTAGACTTCCCCAACACGGAATTCCAGCTAATCGACGAGTTCCCCATATATTGCACTAGTACTTCATATGATCGGGCACGTCCATCCTTTTTAACGTCGGCTGATATTGCTACGGCATGAGCACATCGCTACTGATTAGGCGCGCCGTGAAGGAAGACGCCGCTGAAATCGGACGCATCCACGTAGCGCTTATTCCGGCATCTACATGGACGAATGCCTTGCCGCCCTTTCTGCCCGATGAACGTGCGCGGCGTTGGACAGAGGAAGGCAAAGGAGTCGAATAACGCTCGCTTTTTGCCTCCATTTTCGAATCGACTTGATTCGCACCGTCCGCCTGGCTGTTATCGTATCTTTCACGGGTGATAACATGATCCGAACACAGATTAGTCTGGATAAGGATGAATACGATCTGGCAAAGAAACAGGCAGCGGCCCTCGGTATTTCGATCGCTGAGTTTATTCGCCGGGCCGTGCGGGAACGATTATCCGTCCGTGGAGAGGGCGCGCGGATGAAGGACGCCGGGTTCGTGGAAACCGGCCATCCCCCTACCAGCCAGGCGATCGACGATCTCATCTTCTTCTATAAATTCGCGCATCAGGCGAATGCAGGCTTCATCCTGCAACACGTCCACCCGCACTCCGTTCGCCCGCAGAGTCTCTTCCGCGCCCGGTAAGGTCTTGTTCTGCCCCGCAATCACGCGCGGGAGGTTGTACAGTAAAATCGCTCCACTGCACATCGAGCAAGGCGAAAGCGTGGTGTAAATTGCCGACCTGGCATAAACCTCCGCGGGCTGCCGTCCGGCATTCTCCAGGCAATCCATCTCTCCGTGCAAAATCGCGCTGCCCTTCTGCACCCGCCGGTTGTGTCCCCGCCCAATGATCTTCCCGTCGCATACCAGCACGGAGCCAATTGGAATGCCGCCCTCCAGAAGGCCCTGCCGCGCTCTTCAATTGCCGCATCTAAAAACCGATCCGCTGCCATATTCAAATCATCGCAGCCGGTTGATAGCGCCTTCACCGGAACGGTGAAGACCGTGGTATTCACTTCGCCCAGCCGCTGAAAACTGCGTCCAGATGCGGTATATGCCTTCGCGTGGAAAAATTATATTGAATTGAATCTCGCCCCGGCTCATCAGGAACGGATGAACATGCAGCATGTCAATTAAATCGCCACTTGCCGCCAGCATGTGTCCCCAAACGCCTAAATAGGGCTCCAATCCCTCGGCTGGATCGAGCGTGAAAAACAGTCGTGTCTCCAGCCCCGCTAACGGCTGTTCGGGTTCCATTCGCAGCGTGGCAGTCAAGTTGCTCGATTTGCACGGAGCAAGCGACGGTTCCAACTTCGCAGGCCGCGCCTCGCCTTGTACAAATAAGGTGTTCACAGCTAACTGCGGTACCGAACCAGCGGGGAAGACATCCGTATAGATCTCTCTACATCCCACCATACGGCAGCTTTACGTCCAACTTGAAACTTCCGTCTGCTTGCAGTACCGGATGCACATGCGCGAAAAACTCTAAATTCTCGCTCACCAAAAACACATGGATCAGTTTTTCGTGCACCACCTCAAACTGGCTAACCAACCGATTTGTCTCTGGATTCAGCACACGGAAGGTCAACATGGCCGTATCGCCCGCACGCAAAAGTTCCGGCGATTGTGAAAGTTCCAGCGGATACTCAACTCGCTCCGGCACTTGGCAGCAACAGCTTCATGCCGCATCGCGGACATACACCCGGCTTGCTCATCCGAACACCGGATCCGATCGGGCATACCCAATCTTTGTTGCCGTCGGTATCAGCCGGACGCTGTCCAGCCAAAGCAAGTACGGAACTCGACAGTGCAAGAAACCAACTACGCCGCGTGCAACTGAGTTTCAGATTCTTGTGGCCTCG
>CAVQZK010000018.1:0-158400 GCA_963718465.1 Bryobacterales bacterium
GGGCCTTTTCACGACGTTTGGTGTAGTGACCCGTCAGTTTCAAACAAAATTAGCCTTTTCTGTCCTGTTTCACAAAGGACCCTTTGTGAAACAGGTAACGGACCTCATGGCCGGTGCGAACCTCATGCGCGAGCCGTGGACTTGCCACGGGAGGTATCAGTTCGCGGAGCACCGCGCCCAGCGCTCAGCGGGAAGTCCGGCGGACCCTCAGCTCCATCATTTTCTGCGGTGGCCGATCGCCGATTGTTAGTTGCCCAAACTCAGTCCATTCACCCTTGTCATTGATGCGCAGAACTGTCGCAGTCTTGAATTCGCCGAGCGCGAATCCCCACGAAACCGAGTTTTCGCCATCGGCCAGCTTGATCTCGGTTTCAAGCCATCGCCCGTCGTTGAAGGCTCGCATCCGATATGTTCCTGAGTCATCGTCGAAGGAAATCAGCCCGAGTGCTTGAAGGGCGGGCCGACCGTCAGTCTTGGTACGGCCTACGCCCTCAATCATGAGCAACAGCCCGTCCAGTTTGAACTGAACTGACTCAGTCTGCACCAAATCCACGAACTGGCCCGCTGCGCGAAGGGCCGATGCCTCGCCCGACCACTCCCCAACCAGAAACTCGAGCTTTTTCATAGCTGCCCGTTGCGCCTCGATGTTCGGTGTCTTTGGTGTTTGTGCCATGCGCGCGGCTCCTAGGCAGCCCGCGAGTATGCAGGCGTGCGGAGCACCTCGGCCACTTCACGTAGGATGCCGGTGAGACCAGAAGGGAGTACTCTCCCGTCACCGCCCTGCGCCAGAGCTCGAATGGCACGCCGCGGTGCTGCTAAAAGCGGAAAAGTAGGCATTCGTATCAAGGACGGCTTTAAGCCGGCTTGTGGGCTTTGCGGCGTTCATGGATGAGTTGGTTTACGCTCCTGGAATCGGTTTTGATGCCGAGCTTCTTGGCTTGCTTTGCGCCGTCGCGGGCAAAACGCTCGCTTTCCGCGAGGATCTCATCTATCGTTATCGGCTTCTTTGCCTCTTCCGCCTTGGCTTCCTGGATGAGGTTTGCCACCCAGTGCGATTCATCACGATCCCGCTGATGTCGGAATCGTTGGTAAACGCGCACCATTTCGCGAAACGGTTCGCTCTTCGTTCGCCGCTCCGACTTTGGCGATCATCTCCTTAACGACGGCCGGTGGAACGGAGAAACCGAGAATTTTACTTGTTCTGCTCATGTTGTTTGTTGCTATTACTTAGTTTAACTTGTATTAACTGCTTATAAAGTATAGCGTGACGGCGCAGTCTGAATCTTTATCTGATTCGTGTCGAGCCGAATTTTCGAACCACGGCGAAAGGGCGCACAACCTTCTTTGTGAATGCTGTCCGATAGCGCGGATTATTCAAGAAGGGTTAGGCGGCGAGTTCCGTTACTACCTCGATGCGGTCTGACCACGGCACGGGCCGGATATCGTAATTGCGAAATGCCTCTATGACTGCGCCCGGAATCGGCTGTTCGTCATTGAGAACGGCATATGCTTTTGATTCCGGGGTACGGACTTGGCGCGTGTCGCCCCAAGCATTGATAAACAGCAATGCATTATCGCGTGTTGGTCGGGTAATAGCTTGCAAAATGCGCTCTGGCTGCTTCTTGGATTTGGGTATAGCGAAATGAAAATGGTGGTCATAACCGCTGATGCCAGTAAACTTCACGCTCGGTGTGTAGCGAATATCGTTTGCATCGAGCCATGCAACCACGTCTTCATAGAAAAGGCTCTCCACAATGGGTTTTGCGAGATAGAAAAGGTCGTTCACCGCAAGCATCGCCTGAATGAGGTTGTGCTTGCGAAGTGGAAAGTTTTCAGGCGTCGCCTGAACTTCTATGGCTTCATGGTTCAGCTTCACACCGAACCCATTAAGCGTCATTTGCAAAAGGTCTTTGCGTTTTTGGGTGTCCAGCTTGCAGCCCGAAGCTTCGAGGTCATGAATGATGTAGCTGTCATCGGTGAGAACCAAAGCGCCGTTTTCGCTTCGGACGTAAATCTGCAAAGCATCGTTGTGGCGGTCGAGATAGGGGGTTGTGATCTCAACCCATGAGCCATTCACTTGTCGCAGTGTGGTTTTATCTTTGAGCCATTCCCGGTAGTCTTTCAGAAGTTTCTCAATCTCGGTTATGGTCATGAGAAAAGCCCCTTCTGAATCCGAGGCACGTCCGTGATATTGCAGTGCCGCATGAACGCTTCGAATGTGGAGAACAGGTCTTGCATGTTGGGGTATCGGTCAACCGGTGCGGGGATGGCCCACTTGTCGCCGTACCCTTCACGATAAACATGAAGATGCGGGCAGGGGATTTCTTGATCGTCCGGGTTTCTGTGGGGCGGCCCGTCAAGGTCAAGACGCATGAGAACGATGGCCTGCCGCGCCCTGTTTTGATAGGTGCCCTTCGTAAGCTTTATCTGGGCGCGGGTAATGTCGAGCATGAAATTCTCGCGCTTGTCCGGGGAAATCAGCGCAATCGCCAGCCTGCCGCCGGATTCTGGGAACGTGCAGTCTTTGTCGTCGGCGCGAAGTTTTTCCATTGCAATCAACGCGTCTGCTTCGGCCTGTGTAAGGTTGATATCCGCCATTGCAAAGTCCTTTTTGTGCTACGTTCGTCTCCTTGATCGGCGGGTTCCCCCCCGCTGGAACGCGGCGACCGTCAGCGGAGCTACAAGCGTTTCGTAAAGTCCAAAAAGATGCTCGGCTCGGTCCCGTTCACTTGAAAAAGCAATTGAGCGGTAGAGTTTGTCAACCGCATCATCAAGCGTTCGGTGTGCCTTTCGTAGCGCCGGGGGCATAGCTTCCGCGTCGTAAAGATCAGCGAGTGTGGAACTCGGAAACGCGGCGCGAGCGTCTAGGACGCCTTGGGCAAGTGTGCGGATTTTTGCACGCTGCTGGTCTGTTGCTTCCGGCCAAGGGAAAGGGTTGTAGACAATCCCAATTGAGTATCGATATCGGCTCTCTAGCCGCCCACCAATCTGACGCAGCCAAGCCATGTGTATAGTCGAAGTAAGAATCCCGAAATGCCACAGGTCAGCGTCTAACAACACACGAACAAGGTTGCTAGGTATTGAGGGAGGCTTAAGCCAAGCAATCGGAACGTAGTCGCGCCGCTCCGAACTGACTTCTGGAATAACGAGAAAAGGCCTATCAGGTACAACCGTGACGTGAAAGCGCGTTGGTGTATCAGCCAGCTTTCGAGTACCGGGGCTCTTGCTCTTAAGTCGAAACTGCCGGACAGCGGCGATGCGTTCCTTTACGGCTGGCATTGCGCGAACGTCTAAGGGTGCAGCATCGGCTAGGTACAAAATCGATCTGTCCATGCCATACAAAAATTCATCAGTGCCGATGAATGGTCGCATGAACTGTTTTGACTGCGGTTCTCGCTGAAGAAAGGCCGCCTTTTCGTCGGCAGAAAAAATGTAGTGCCCTTCGTCGATGGGCTTTGAGCCAATAACGAGCAGGGGTATATTGCAAAGCGGCCGGTTGGTTTCCTCTACGACAAGGTGGCGGTTTACGACAGTACCCGCATCAAACAGGTACGGGGTGAGGGCTTGATGTAGGCTCTCCGTTGGATCGCCGTGAATGTCGCTGTAATTGAACAGCCGTTTTGTTAGGGCCTCCTGCTCACGCCGGGTTAGTCCAATGATGACGACATGCACATGTGCCATACCCCGTGCATCACTACCCCATGCAAACGTCCGGCGGGCAAAGGTGATTTCCAGCGCATGGCGGTCAAAGAGAATGCCGGCCAAAGCTGCGCAACCCTGCGCACCTGCTCCCGCTGCTTTTCGCTTTGATATTTCGCGCCTCCGAAAGGGGGATTACCAAGAATGTACGAGCAATTTTCCGGCGCTAATAAATCGGCCCAATCTGGTTCAAGCGCATCGGCGTTTCGGATTTGGGGCGACTTCTTCAAAGGAATGCGAACGTAGCTTTCTCCGAACTCAAGGGAGAGCTTGTTGTTCATGATGTGGTCCATCATCCATAGCGCAATTTCAGCTATGCGGGCCGGGAACTCGCCTAATTCAATTCCGTAAAACTGGTCTACGTCGATTTTGCTTATGTCGGCAACGTCGAAAACTCGCTGGCCTTCATGCCGAAGCACTTTTAATAATTCGATTTCGAGAAGCCGCAGCTCGCGGTAGGCGATGATCAAGAAATTTCCGCAGCCACATGCGGGATCAAACAGACGAAGCGTTGAAAGTCTTTTGTGATAGGCTTCAATCGCTTTTCTGCGCCCGCTGTCGCGCCGTTCCGTAAGAGCCTTGAAATCGGCGCGGAGACCGTCAAGAAAAAGCGGCTCAATGACTTTGAGAATGTTCTTCTCGGTTGTGTAGTGCGCCCCTTGTCTCCGGCGTTCTTCCGACTTCATAACGGACTGAAACAGGGAGCCGAATATAGCCGGGGATATCGCGTCCCAACTGAAATCAAGTGCATCAATCAAAAACGAACGCATGGCCGCATTGAAAGCGGGCAAGGCTAGGCGCTCCTGAAAAAGATCGCCATTCACATACGGAAATTGCGCTAAGTCCTGATCAAGGTTCTTCTGACGCTGTGCAACTGGCTGATTAAGAATTTCAAAAATCTGCGCAAGCCAAAGGCCGGTATCGCTTCCATCGGGGTTCGTGCGTTGTGTGATGACAGTAGAGAAAATGTCGCGCGGTTCAAATATGCCCGTATCGTCCGCAAAGAGGCAAAACACCAAGCGCACCAAAAACCTTTCCAGTTCGTGGCCTTCATAACCTGACGCTTTAAGCGCGTCATGCAGATTGCCCATGATCTCGGAAGCTTCAATGTTTACGGGGTCTTGATCACGAAACGAACGCTTTTGAACGCCGATAATGAAGCCGAATTCTTCAACGTGTTCGGGAAGCTGGCGAAGGGTGAAGCGGCTTGTTGTGTTTTCCTCAAGGTCGTGAAGCTCAAAACTTTGAAAATCGCTTACCAGTACGAAGCGCGGCAGTTCGTGCTCTTTGAGGCCGGGGAAGTAATCAAGGGCTTGTTGCTTTGCCCTAACCAAGTCGCGGCCCGCGCTTTTCTGTTCAACAATGAGAACGCCCTTCCAAAACAGATCAATAAAGCCGCGTTCGTCACCAAGTTTTTTCACTGGTTCTTCGAAGCTGGCAACGCGGCGGCGGGTTACGCCAAAGATATTGAAAAATTCGTTGTAGAAAGTCTGGCTCTCGCCCCTTTCATAGCGGGCATCTCTCCATTCATTGGCGAAGTGCGCCGCGCGGGCTCTAATCTCGTTCCAGCTAAAACGCATTCAATCCCCAATCATTGTAAGGCGGCGGAGTTGCTTTCATTCGGGACAGACCCTTTCGGGACTGGCAAGCTCTCGATTTACGCTTTCAAAAGCCGTCCCGAAACTTACCCTTTATGGATTTCCAAAGCTCTTGAGCATCGACGGCGATTTGCTGCGCATCGTCCTCAAGTTGGCAATCCAAAGTAAGACCATTCGGAGTAACATCCACAATCGCGCTTGTTGCCCACATGCCGGGATGGCCGGGAGGTGCCGGAACGTCGATACTGACGACCAACATTTGCCGTTTAACAAGCTCTTGCAACAAGGGCAGGGCAGTAGCCTTTAGTTCTTCGTCTGTCATGGTGTCGGCTCCTATGCTGGTGGGTGCGGCAAGCAAGACCTATGTGAGTGCGGCGACGTACTGGCCGGAATAGTGTAACATTTGGCTGGGGAATCGCTGCTATAATTCCCATCTGCCCATAAACCCGCAGCACTTCGCCAGTCTAAACACAATTGGAGGCAGGGATGACACAGATCTCATCGCGCGCATCAAGCGCCGTGACCCGCGTGCTATGGGCACACTCTACGACCTTTACGGCAAAGTGTGTTACGCCGTAATCCTCCGCTTGGTGCCGGAACGCTCCGTCGCCGAGGACTTGCTTGCGGAGACTTTCGTTAAGGCTTGGAACCAGATTGGCCGTTGGAAAGACCTTCGCGGCGACGATCTCGGCGCATGGCTTTTGGTGCTCGCCCGCAACCATGCGCTGGAGCACCTGCGCGCCATAAATTTTCCTCGTCCGGCGGCCCTTCCGAAGTTAATCGCCTTTGAGCAGCCAACCACCTTGCAGGACACGGCACGCGGCCGCGGCGCGGATTATTGGGGTAAGCTCCGCAAGAAACTCGAGACTCTCAGCCCGGAGGAACGGCGGGTAATGGAGTATTTCTGTTTCGAAGGTTTGACTGCTTCCGCCATTGCCCTGAAAGCCGGTAAGCCGCTCGAATCCGTTAAAACATCGGCCGCAGCAGCTTTGGAAAAATTGCGAGCCCCCTCCGCGAAACTCTAGTACCGCCTGTCTCCTCTAATAGCCATTTCCTCTTTCTGTAATATCTAATCTGATGAACTTAATTCTGAGGCCTAACGTATGAAGACTACTCTGAAATGCGGCGTTACCGTCATCTCTGCCGCACTGCTGACAGGCGCCGCGCCGAATGACGCCGACGTCAAGAACGTTATCACGGGCAGCTCCGCATTCGTCAGTTACAAAGATGAAAAGCCCGGAACCTTTCGCAAGATCACCGTTGCCGATCTGCCCAAACCTTATGCGACTGAAGGCGTTTCCAACAGCCCCAAAGTAGTCCCAATGCCGGAGGGTGCATGGCCCAAGGCTCCGGAAGGCTTCAAGGTTGAACGCTACGCCGAAAAATTGCAAGAGCCTCGCGAGATCAGAACTGCTCCCAATGGCGATTTGTTTGTGTCGGAAAGCCAAGCCGGGAAGGTGCTGGTGTTCCGAGGCATCACAAGCGACGGCAAGCCCGAACAGGTCTCTACGTTTGCCAGCGGCTTGAAGAACAACTTTGGCATTGCGTTCTATCCGCTCGGCAAGAACCCGCAATGGATTTACCTGGCCAACACTGGCTCGGTAGTCCGTTATCCGTACAAGAACGGCGACTTGACTGCTAGCGGCTCGGCCGAAACCATCATCAAAGAACTCCCCGCGGGAGGCGGCCACTGGACGCGCGACCTGGCATTCTCTCCTGACGGGTCAAAGCTCTTCGTCTCGGTCGGCTCAGCCTCGAATGTAAATGATCCCGATACCCATCCGGCCGAAAAGAATCGCGCAAATATTCTTGAGTTCACTCCGCAAGGCCAGTTTGTGAAGATCTATGCGGCAGGGATTCGCAACCCTGTCGGTATTGCCGTCAATCCCACCACCGGCCAGCTTTGGTGCTCCGTGAACGAGCGCGACATGCTGGGCGATAATCTAGTGCCCGACTATATCACCTCCGTTAAGGAAGGCGGTTTCTATGGCTGGCCGTGGTATTACATGGGCGATCACCAGGATCCACGGCTTGAGGGTACTCATCCGGAATTGAAAGGCAAAGTGACCGTTCCGGACGTTCTTCTGCAGCCGCACAATGCGTCTCTTGAGTTGACTTTTTACACGGGTCGCCAATTCCCCAGCCAGTATGGCGGCGATATATTCGCGGCGGAACATGGCTCATGGAACAAGGCCAATCGCGCCGGCTATGAAGTAATTCGCGTTCCGCTGGTGGATGGCAAAGCTACCGGCGTGTATGGCGACTTCCTCACCGGCTTCGTTACCGCCGATGGCAATGTTTGGGGCCGCCCCGTGGGCGTAGCCGTTGCTCCCGATGGTTCGCTGATGGTGAGCGACGATGGGTCGCAATCCATCTGGCGCGTAAGCTACTCGTCAAAATGAGATCCTAAGGCTAAGTGGCCGCAGCGGATATTGAGCTCAATCTGAACCCCGTCCGAACCGGGCGTGTTCACGACATGTTGGGCCTAACAGCCCTTTTGGGTCTGCTCGCGGCCTTTACGTTATCCACGCTCGACGGCGGCAGCGTGGCTCCGCGCTTTGTTTCAGTGGTTTTTCTGCTTCTGTCCGCGGCGTACTTGAGCGTGCCGTTTTCGCAGCGGTTGAGCCTGAATGTCCCATGCGTCTGTTTGCTTTTGATGACATGCTATGGCCTGGTTCAAACATTCTGGTTCCCGCAGAAGATTTTCTACAACGGTTTGACCGGTGTACTCTTCTGGTTTACGGCGGCAATGATTGCCGTTATGGCAACTCAGGTTTTCCGGAAAGGCCATGACGCCGATCTGTTCCGCAACGGACTGATTACTTTTGGAAGCGCTGTTTGCCTGCTTGATTTATTGGAACAAGCTTCTCATACCGCTCAATATTATTGGTTCATCCCGAGCAAATACCACGCTGTCTTCGGGCCTTTTGCGTATTGGAACAACTTCGCCCAATTTGTGGAGCTGGTTCTTCCCATTACTCTTTGGCAGGGATTAATTAGAAATCGTTCCATTCAAGTGCCGTTCCTGATTTTAGCGGCGCTGCAGATCGGTGCAGTGGTAGCGTCGGGTTCACGGGCTGGAACGGCCCTGGTGCTGGCCGAATTATTAGCCGTGGTGGCTCTCGCCTATCGGCGGCGGCGGGATACGAAATTGCTCTTCGGCGCAACGCTGGCAATCGGCCTCAGCCTGGTATTCATTTATGCAGCCGGGTTCGACGTGGTAATCGGGAAGCTGCAGCAGAACGACCAACTCGCCGTGCGCCGGAACATCAATCTTTCCTCCCTAGACATGATCAGGGAACGGCCGCTCACCGGATGGGGTCTCGAAACGTACGTTCCGGTATACCGTATGTTTGCGCGTTACGACGATGGGACATTTGTCAACCGCGCTCACAACGACTGGCTGCAGTGGACTGCGGAGGGCGGCGTTTTTTTTGCTGGACTGATGCTGATTATTTTTGTTTGGAGCATTCGACCGGCCATTCGCTCGGTCTGGGGCATCGGACTTCTGGCGATTTGCTTGCACGCTTTGGTCGACTATCCATTTGCTCGCCTCGGCGTCTGCGGCTGGTATTTCGCATTGATTGCCATGCTTGCTGCAGGCGAGGACGAACGCCGTTCATCCCCATCGCAGTTTTCTTCTTCGTCGTCTTCGCGCACCACCAAGGAGGCCACGGCGTAAGTTGTTCAAAAACGCGTTCAGTTGCCTGGCGTTTCTCTTTCTGCCGGCCTCAAGCGCGCGATCTGCCTGCGAATTTCAACACAACCCGACAGATTCAAATTGTTCCCGGAGACGGGCAGCTGAAGTCTCTCCGCATTGTCAGCTGGAACATCGATCACGGCAGCCACCTGGAAACCATCGGCATGGAACTGGCAAAGGCTGAACCGGACCTCTGTCTGCTTCAGGAAGTGGATTGGAACGCGAATCGCTCCGGCCAAAAAGACGTTACCAGCGAACTGGCGCACCGCCTTCACATGAATGCGGCCTACGCCACGGAATTTCAGGAACTGAGCCAGGGCCGCGATGCCGGCGCTTTTATCGGCCAAGCCACGCTCACCCGCTTGCCTATTCGTAAATCGCGCGTCTTGCGTTTTGAACGGCAATCCGGGTTTTGGAAACCTCGCAGTTGGTTGCCGTCTGCTTTGCCGCTCATGCAAAGGCGTTTGGGTAATCGCATTTCCCTCGTAACGGAACTGGAGTTCGCCGGCCGTCCGCTGCTGGTCTACAACCCTCATCTGGAGAGCCGCAGCATGGGCCGAATTCAATCGGAACAACTCAATGAGATTCTGGCCGATATCGCCAAATATCCGGCTGATACGCCCGTCATCATCGCGGGCGACCTCAACACGAAATACTTCCCGTCTATTTTTCTTCGCAAGCTCGAGCGCGAGGGGTTCCATAGCGCCACGGGCGAGCGCATCGAGCGCAGCCACAAAATCGCGATGGCGCTCGATTGGATTTTCGTCCGTGGCGCCGGCTTCCGCTTGGAGGATGGCAAGGTGCGCCGCGATGTCCCTGGGTCAGACCATTATCCGGTCTCCGTCCGGCTTTTGACCAATTAGAATCACCTCACGCCAAAAACGTGCAGCAGCAAGTACAGCGTGAATGAAAAGATGGATGCGCCTAGCAGGACGCAAACCGGCAGTGTCAAAACCCAGGCCAGCAGAATATTACGTAATGTGTCGGCCTGCAATCCCGACTTGTTAGCCGCCATAGTGCCAGCGATACCCGATGACAACACGTGCGTGGTGCTGACCGGCACTCCGAAGTAATCGGCTAATCCGATAGTTCCCATGGCGATCATCTCGGCCGAGGCGCCTTGCGCGTACGTCAGATGTTCCTTTCCGATCTTCTCGCCAACCGTCACCACGATGCGTTTCCAGCCAATCATGGTACCTAATCCGAGCGCAATAGCCACCGCGAATTTTACCCAAAGCGGTATGTACTTTGTCTCTTTGGTCAATGTCGCTTGGTAGGCGCGCAATTCCGCAGCTTCACTCGCGTCGGCAATCTTATGACCTTTGAGAAGCTTGGCGATCGTCTCGTTCAGCAGATAGATATCGCTGCGGAAACCCTTGCGTTGATCGATGGTCAGATCGGCAAAGTTTTGTTTACCCTCAAGCTCAATGGCCACTTCGCGGTTCTTTCCCGCCAGCGCTTCGAAAGTTTTGTCCGTGGCGCTTGCTTTGGGTTTCAGAAACGCCGACAGTTCATCGGTGGCATCTTGCGTCGTAATCAACTCCGTCGCATGCTTCAACAGCATCGGCTCCACTTTGCGCGAGTGCTCCACAATGTTCTGAATATCTTGAGTGGTCGCAGCCGGGTTCAATGCGAAAGCACCGGGCATCACTCCCACCAAAATCAGCACAATCAAGCCCATGCCTTTTTGCCCATCGTTCGATCCATGGAAAAAGCTGACGCCGGTGCAAGTCAACATGAGAATGGCGCGAATCCAGGCCGGCGGCGGTTTCTCTCCCTCGGGCGCCTTGTAAAGTTCCTTCGCCTTCACGAAAGCTTTGAGCAGCAAGAGCAGCAAGCCCGCGCCCACAAATCCGAGGATGGGGGAGACCAGCAGCCCGGTGAAAACTTCCTGTGCTTTCGCCCAATTGACCCCTTCGCCAAACACATGCCCCGGACTGAACATTGAGTTCGCTAAACCGACGCCCATGATGGATCCAATCAGCGTGTGCGAACTAGAAGCCGGCAGACCCAGGTACCAGGTACCCAAATTCCAGATGATGGCTGAAATCAGCAGCGAAAATACCATGGCGAAGCCGGCTCCGGAACCCACCTTGAGCACTAACTCCACCGGCAACAGTGCGACCACGCTGAACGCCACCAAGCCGCTGGAACTCAATACTCCGATCAGATTCCAACAGCCCGACCAAACCACCGCATATACAGGTTTAAGTGTATGGGTATAAATAACTGTAGCTACGGCATTTGCCGTGTCGTGAAAGCCATTTACAAATTCGAACCCAAGAGCCAGTCCGAGCGCCAGGATAAGGAAAAACCCGGTCGTGAACGATACGCTTTCTCCAAAGAGATGCAAGAAGTCTCCCCTAAAAAACTGGATTAAGGAACCAACTCGTCAAGATATAAGGCGAAAGTTACATCCGCATGAACTTATACGGGTTCAGCGGTTTTTTGGAGTAAGAACAGACTCACTTACCGTCAATGGAGAACGCCAGCAGCACATTACCCGGCATACCGCCCCATTGGCCATAGCCTGAGCCGACGTACAGCATGCCTCCGGCGATTACCGGTCCAGCGATATCGAGAGAACCGCCGCGAGCTTTCTGTCCATTTATGGTTTCGTAATCGCGGGCTGTATCGACGTCCCAAATGATTTCGCCGGCAGCAGCTGAATATGCTCGCAGGTGGCCGTCTTCAGAACCGGAAAACACCACTCCTGGAATTGCAGTTACTGCCGCCGACTGCGCGGGACTGCACTGTTTGCGTTCGCCGCAACTCACCGGTTTTGCCGCCCACGCCTTTTCGCCATTCGTTAAACGAAGTGCGAATAGGCCGCCGCCTTTATTCCCGTCCAACTCCAGACGATATCCCTGGGGAGTGGATTTGTCAGCAACGCCGGTCATCGACAAGTCTGAGAGTGCGACATACATCTTTTCCGCATCGGCAGCCGAGCCCCACTGGATTCCACCCAATGCTCCGCCATGCCCCACGCGCGTCTGCCAAAGAATTTCGCCCTGGCGGTCGGGATCGAAGGCGTAGGCAATTCCGGACTTCTGTCCAATGACCAGCGCCCTATGCCCGTTGCGCAGCGATACCAAAATCGGCGGTTGGCCGAAATCGAAATCGTTGCCTTTCGCGTTCGCGCCCATGTTATACACGTCTTTTTCCGTTGCTTGCTTTGACCACAATAGTTTGCCGGTTTTGGCATCCAGGGCCAGCACCGAATCGCTCGTTGCGGTTGGCGGGTCGGAATAGTTGTCGCCCGGTGGCGACGTACAGCACGTTGCGCTTCTCGTCGAAGGTGGGAGTCGACCACACGGAAGCGCCTGAAGGTCCATGCATCTGCACGCCAGCCGCGCTCTTTTTTGTGGGTTGCGGCGGATCGGTGATGGTGTACGCAGTCCAAATTATCTTGCCTGTGGAAGCATCCAGCGCGACGACGCTCCCGCGGAAGGTGCAACATTCGTAAGTGGGAGAACCGGCAAGCGCTTCTTCGTAAGACGAGATCGGAACGTACAGTACGCCGTTATGCACCTGAGGCGCGCCGGTCAACATCGCGGCAAAATGCTCCGCTACGTGAGTCTTCCAAAGCAGCTGTCCGGTTGATGCATCAACTGCATAGATATTGGCCTTCATATCGCCGAAGTACACTCGTTTGACTGCGCCGCCATCCATGCCAAGGGCGACGGACGTGCGGACCAGCGACTCAGCTTTGAAAATCCACTGGATACAACCGTTGTGCGCATCCAGTGAATAAACAGCTCCGGTCAGGTTGGCGGCGAATACCCTGCCGCCGCTTACCGCGGCCTGTGAGCGTACCGCCGTTCCATCGCCTAATCCGAACGCCCATTTCAGTTTTAATTTCGGGACACTGGCCGCGCTCAATCCTGCTGCTTCCGCGGTTTGAAAACGCGTGTTCTCCAGATTGCTGCCCCAGTCGCTCCAGTTCGCGGCATCTGGTCGAGGTCTGAGGTTCGGGTACCGCAAAGCCCGGCCGTCGAAGGCGCTTCGGGCTTCGCTTCAGGAGATGCAAGATACGTCACCAGCGCATAACGCTCGCCATTGCTCAAGCCCGCCGCCTGCGGCTTCATGGGTCCGCTTTCAAGCGACTGCATAATGGTTGCCGGCTTCATTGTTCGAAGCGCGCTGACCGGTGGCACCCGGCCGGTTGGAGTATCGTGACATCCGGCACAGCGCGTCTTGTAAATAGCAGCGCCATCCTGCGCGAAAACCACAACCGAGCTAAGAAGGAAGAAAAGCAAACTTCGCATGACAAGTGCTCCTTTGCTTCCAGTCTCGGGCAAGAAGGCTTCGGAGGAAAGTGGATTTTGACTAACTGGACGATCCATGGTGTGAAACGGACGGCCGGACGGAATCAGAATGGATTCGCGGCGAGGGCCTTCAACTTTTCGTTGTAGACACGGCCGGATTGCAGGCGCACGCCATTCTGCAAAGTGACCACATACTCGCCATGCAGGGCGGCCTGAAGTTCCTTAATGCGTTTGATGTTCACGATCGCGCGAGCGGTGGATACGCACAAAGATCTCCGGGTCGAGTGATTTTTCAAGAGTGTTCATTGCGACGTGAACCAGGTGGCCCGATTTCCCCGCATGCAATTGAACGTAATTTTCAGCCGCCTCCATCCAATCGACCTCCTGGACGTCTACAAATGTGGTTTTGCCTGGCCGACCGCACGGCCAATCGCTTCAAATAGCGCTGCGGAGACGCGATGGTTTGGAGCAGCGAAAGAATATGACGGCTGGTCTCGTCCGCTGGGTGGACACTGATGCGTTCTTTGACGCGCTGGAGCGTCCGCGCAAATCGTTCCTCCGTGACAGGCTTAAGCAGATAATCAATCGCATTTACTTCAAAAGCGTGGATAGCGTATCGATCATGCGCTGTGACAAACACGACAGCGGGCATGTGCTCCGCGCCGACCTCCTTTACTACTGAGAACCCATCCATCTCCGGCATTTGCACGTCGAGAAAGACCAGATCTGGTTTCGAGTTCCGGATGGCTGTAACCGCTTCGCGCCCGTCCTTTGCTTCGTGAATGGCCGAAATTCCGGGATCCTTTGAAAGCAGCATGGCGATGCCTTCACGGGCCAGGGGCTCATCGTCAACGATCAACACTGTTAATGGCATGCACCTCCATCATCTCCAGATCCGGGCTTTCAGCCGCAAAGTGAAAAGGCAGAATTATGGTTACCAAGGCCCCGCCTTGAGCTCCATTCTCAGTGATTAACTTTCCCGCATCTCCGTAGAGGCGATCGAGACGCGTCCGTGTGTTCGCTAAACCAATTCCGGCAGTCTCAGATCGATGCGTCGCCGGAAATCCGCTACCGTCGTCTTCGACCGTTACCCGTAAGCGTTTCGTTCACGCGCGCTGCGCCGATGCGGATCTTGCCCGCGGCCGAACTTCGCCCAATGCCATGGCGGATGGCATTCTCCACAATCGGCTGTAGCGCCATGTGCGGAAATGCAGCACCCAAAATCGCCGGATCGGCGGCGATTTCCACCTTGAGGCGGTCTTGAAAGCGAACCTGCTCAATCGAAAGATAAAGCTCTAAGTATTCGAATTCGCGGCGCAACGGTATCTCCTGCGTTTCGACTTCTTCCAGCACGCAGCGCAGCAGATCGCTAAGGCGCGCCAGCGTTTCCTCGGCTTGTTTCGTTCTCTGCTGGCGTACCAGAACCATAATGGCGTTGAGCGTGTTAAATAGAAAATGCGGTTGCAGTTGCATTTTCAGCGCGCTCAAGTGGGCTCGGGCGAGTTGAGACTTCAGTTCGGAAGCGTGCAGTTCCAGCCGCAGTGCCTGTTTTGCGCGCTCCTGGTACTGCCGGTAATATTGGAGCCCGTATTGAATGCCCAAGATCAGCCAGTAGGTAAGCACGTTCTGATGAAAACCGATCATCATCAGAAAGAAAACGGTTGCCACTAGGCTCTTCATGATTGACGGAAAGACACCGAAGTGAAAGAGAAGTTCGCTCTCCACTCCAAGCTGAACTAAAGCAAAGGCCACGCTGAAGAGCAGATGGATGAATGTTCGGCGCAGCCAGTCCCGTCGTTCGAAGGGAAATCTGCGGCCCAGCCAGAGCACGGCGGGAGTCAGCAGGGCCGAGATATATACGCCCGTTAGCCACGAAATCAGATAATGCGACCACGGCGTCGTGTCACCCGAAAGAAATTTTTGAGCGAGACCCTGGCTGAAAAAGAACAGGCCAACCACCGTCCACACAAGAAAGTAGATGGCATATTCCCCGGCGCGGCGTTTGAGCGCACTTGCCACTAACAGCCGAGCTTATCGCAAAAAGCGATTTTGTTCGCCGTGAAATTGACGAACTGGTCTAATCCATGGACGAAGCATGTTATCCGTCAAACCATCGCGCCGAACCTGTGCAGCATCTCCCGCCGCCCAAAACTCGTGACAGCTAGAGCCCGGCTGTCAAGATCCTGGGCCACCCATTTTCTTTTCAGCGCGATTTTCAGCAGCGCCGCGCCCAAAGCTCCGCCGACATGCGGGCGCCGCTCGCTCCAATCGAGACATGCGTAGGCAAACCGGCGGCGCAGTGTCAGGGTGGCTGCAACATCGACGCCCAGAGCTTCCAGCGCCTTCCTGCCAGCCGCCGTAAGGTTGTATTCATCGCCGGCAACGATTGAAAGCCATTTCAGTTCCAGAAATCGGTCGTGAAGGGAAACGGCCATAGTCCCGGCCATGTGGTCATAGCAAGTGCGCCCGGCACGCAAACGGCTTGGCGTATTCGGTACGAACTTGTCGCGGCGGCCGCCGGCAAGAACACTGAGCCCTTCAAGCGCACTGGCCACATTGGGATTTTCAAGGCTGTAATAGCGATGTTTCCCTTGAATGAGCACCTTCACCAAATGCGCTGCCTTCAGGCGGCTCAGATGTACGCTTGCGGTTGACGGACTCACCTCGGCGACTATTGCGAGCTCGGTGCTGGTCCGCGCATGGCCGTCCATCAAGCAATACAACATGCGTGCGCGCGCCGGTTCGCCAATAGCCGCCGCAATTCGGGAAACTTCGACATCCATTATTTGATGATAGACGAAGTGTGGCGGTCATTCAAAGGAGCATACTTCCATAAGATAAGGATGTCCATGACGATCACCTGTATTATTCGCTACCAGATTGATCCGTTCCAGCGGGACGGTTTCAAGGAGTATGCCGAAAACTGGGGCCGCATCATTCCTCGCTGCGGCGGCCATCTGGTTGGCTATTTTCTGCCGCATGAGGGAACGAACGATGTAGCCTGGGCTTTGATAGCATTCGACAGTCTCGCTTCGTATGAAGCCTACCGGGCGCGGTTGAAGTCGGACCCGCAAGCGCGCGAAAATTTTGCCATGTCGCAAAGAAAGCGGTTTATCCTTAGCGAGGAACGAAATTTTCTGGAAGTAGTTGATGGAACGTTCGGCCTGCCCGCAACACCGGCAGGGAAAGGGTAATCGGCGCGATGTTGACACAAGCTGAAAAAGGGCGCATCTTTCGCGCTTTGCATGAGGGTGACAGCGCATTTATCATTCCGAATCCTTGGGACGTAGGCACTGCGCGGCTGCTGGCGCACCTCGGCTTTGAAGCGTTAGCCACCACAAGCGCCGGTTTTGCTTTCTCGGCTGGGCAACGTGATAATACAATCAGCCGCGAACAGATGATGGCGCACGTGGCAGCCATCGCATCCGCGACCGATCTGCCGGTGAGCGGCGATCTCGAACATGGTTTTGGCGATGAACCTGAAACCGTAGCGGAAACGGTAAGGCTGGCGGCAGCCGCGGGCCTTGTGGGCGGCTCGATAGAAGATTCAACTGGCCGCTCCGATAATCCTATCTACGAAAAGGAACTTGCGGTTGAACGGGTGCGCGCGGCCGCGGAGGCCCTTCACTCGCTCCCTTTTACATTCACCTTTACAGCGCGCGCGGAGAACTATCTAGTGGGCCGGCCGGACCTAAATGACACAATTGCTCGTTTGCAGGCCTATCAGGAAGCGGGTGCCGACGTTCTATATGCGCCCGGCCTGACCAGCAAGGATGATATCGCCGCTGTAGTCAGTTCTGTTGACCGGCCGGTAAATGTCGTTATGGGACTGCAAGGCGTTCAACTGAGTCTAGCGGCGCTTTCAGAAATAGGAGTAAAGCGCGTCAGCGTGGGAAGCGCTCTTTCCCGCGCCGCTCTGGGCGCTTTTCTTCGCGCCGCCCGCGAGATGCGCGAGCATGGCACTTTCACATTCGCCCAAGATGCCGTGAGTTACAGCGAGATCAGCGCCATATTCAAGGACTGCTGAGGCCATCAGGCGTTCGACTGAGCTTGAGAGACCACTAACCAACTCTCTAACGCAGCCTGCAGATCCCGCTTGGCAATGGGTTTCGAAAGAAAGTCGTCCATGCCGGCTGCGTAGCACTGGTTGCGCTCTTCTTTAAGGACCCCGGCAGTGAGTGCAACAATCGGCGTTCGCCGCCGCCCTTTTTCTTTCTCCCGAATGATACGAGTGGCCTGAAATCCATCCATTTGCGGCATCTGGCAGTCCATCAGCACAAGATCGAAAGAATTGCGTTCCAAAGCGGTGCATGCCTCCAACCCATTCTTCGCGATTTCCACCCGGCAGCCAAGCTTTGTGAGGAGCGATACCGCGACCTTCTGATTTACCAAATTGTCTTCCACCAGCAGAATGTTGGCTCCCTGGCTTCTTATAACGTGCGTCTCTTGTCCTTTTTGCTGAATGGGCGAGATTGCTCCAATGAGCGCGGATTCGACGGCTCTCAGCAGGGACAATCCACGAACCGGCTTAGGCACATAGGTGACCGCTATGTTTGAACCCGGTGTTGTGTCGCTGGCCAGCCAATCGGAAGGTGCTCCCAGGATTAGAACTGGGGCGCTCCCGAGGTTGTGGTGGGCCTGTAAGCGCTCGAGTTCCGACGGAGTGTTCAGTGCGGCCGCGTCTACAACTGCCAGGGAGATAGGCAATTTTGACAAGTTCCCGTTTGCAGAACTCTCGAGAACCTGGAGACCCGCCCGTTCGAGATAATGCCGAATAACATTGCCGGGTGCGGCGTCATTCTCAACAAGGAGAACACGTCCGGTAACCCAATCGCCAATCCGCACGTCCGCCGAACAGGCAAGACAAATGTTAAACCAGAATGTGGTGCCTTCTCCCATTTGGCTGTAAACACCGATTGTCCCTCCCATCAGCTCAATGAGCCTCTTGGAGATGCTCAAGCCCAGCCCGGTTCCGCCAAAGCGGCGCGTTGTGGAGCGATCGGCTTGGGTGAAAGCCTGAAAAAGCCCGGCTTGCTGCTCCTCCGTCATGCCAATTCCTGTGTCGCGTATGGCGATACGCAGCACCATCACGCGTTCTTGCATTGCCTCACGCGAGACCGAAACGGACACTGATCCGCTTTCCGTGAACTTGACCGCGTTTGAGAGCAAATTAAGAAGGATCTGGCGGAAGCGTCCCGAATCGCCTACCGCGCCGAACGGAACGTCGCGCCCCACTTTGAGCGACATGTGGAGGCCCTTTTCCGCTGCCGAAGCGGTCATTATTTCTATCGATTCTTCAATTACCGTCTGCAAGTCGAACTCTATATTCTCCAGCTCCATCTTGCCGGCCTCGATTTTAGAAAAATCCAGAACATCGTTGATGATAGTGAGCAGCGCCTCGCCACTGGAACGTATAGTATCGAGGCAGCAGCGTTGTTCCGGCGTCAATACGGTATCCGCCATGATGTTGGTCATGCCAATGACTCCGTTCATGGGCGTGCGGATTTCATGGCTCATTGCCGCCAAAAAAGAGCTCTTCGCCCGGGCGGCGCATTCAGCGCGGTCGCGCGCCTCCGCCAACGCCAGCGTGCGTTCCGCAACCGCGGATTCCAGGTGTTCTTTGCTGCGTTTCTGGTCTTCGATATCGGTTGATGTGCCCAGCCAGTGAGTTACCGGTCCATCTTCGCAGGTACGCACTGGCGTTCCGCGCGCCATGAACCAGCGGTATGTTCCATCTCTGGCGCGAATCCTGTACTCCATCTCATAGCGCTCCGTTTGAGAAACGGCCGCCGACCAGCGGACCACCACCCGGTCGCGATCGGCCGGGTGTATTGTCTTGAGCCACCCGCCACTCAATAGTTCCGGCGTAGGAACCCCGGTGTATTCCGCCCATTGATTACTCACGTAGTCGCCGGTACCATCCGACCCGGCGGCCCAAACAAATTGCGGCAAAGATTCAACTAAGCTGCGCCATTTCGCCTCGCTGGCTTGCAGTTCACCTGTCCGTTGCGCAACCAGGCTCTCCAACTGGTGTTGCGCGCGCTTAATCTCTTCTTCCGCAGCCAGCCGTTCCGTTACGTCATCGGCCATCACGAGCCGAGCGGGGTCGCCATCCACTTCTATCTCATGGCTGGAGAGTTCAACCCAAATATTGCCTTTGTTATTTCTGCGATGCCGCCTTGGCTGAGTCCGCCCATGCCGCAATGAACACTCCCGCATTTCCACTTCAATTGCTTCCGTCTCTTCCGACAGGCGGATGTCACGCACAGTCATGGCAAGAAACTCACTGCGCGACCATCCATAATGGCCGATCGCGGCCTTGTTCACATCGAGAATTTGCAGGTCGCGGATGCGGTAAACCCAGCTGGACAGCGGGTTGCTCTCGAACAGCTCGCGATATTGCGCCTCCGAATTACGCAGTTTCTCTTCGCCGTGTATTCGTTCCGTGACATCGACGGTAACTCCCGCGAGAACTCTACAGCCCGATGCGTCGGGAAAGGAAAACAGGGTGGTCGAGAGCTGGCGTAGAACTCCATCTGGCGTCTCCAGGCCTTCGGTGATTTCCAGAGGGCTTTCTGAGGACAAAACGCCTAAGTCAACTTCTCGCAGCCGCTCGATTCCGGGCCAAAGCGCCTTATCGAGCTTGCCGGTCCATTCGCCCGGTTGCAAATTCCATCTGCGCTCGAACACTCGGTTGGCATAAACCATACGGCCGTCTCCATCTTTGATGAAGGTGCTGACCGGGCTATGATCCATGAATGCGCTGAATCGAGCTTCGCTCGCTTTTAACTCCGCTAGCGCTTGCCTGCGCTCCGTGATGTCGGATTGAGAACCGACCAACCGCAAAGGACGGCCATCCTCACCCCAGACAGCTTGGACGCGCGCGAACATCCAGCGCCAACAGCCGTCACGGTGGCGGAGGCGATACTCCACTTCCAAAGCACCATGCCCGCTTCGAAGGTACTCGTCCAGTTTCGCTTCTACAGTTTGCTTGTCCTCTGCGTGGATCCCATGCAGCCAATCATTTTTGCTCGAACCCAGTTCATTTGGACCGTACCCAAGAATCTCCTTCCAGCGGGGTGAGTAGAACACTTCTCCGGTCGCCAGATCGTGGTCGAACAAACCATCGTGGTTCGCGCTCATCACCAAACGCCAGCGCTCTTGCTCCGATTCGAGCATATGCTGCTGCGAAGTGAACACGCGCTGGGCCATAGATCCGATCAGGCTTAACGCCAGCACCGCGAACGTAAATGCGGAGATGGCGGTAATTCCAAGATTAGAAACGCTAACGGCGCTGCCATTGCCCGGCGCCATGTTGGCGTGATGGAAGCAAACCGCGGCCATCCCCGTGTAATGCATCAGTGCGATGGCGAGTCCCATCACGGTAGCGGAAGCAGGCCGGACCCAGAGGGCCTTCTTTCCCGGGTCGCGCAAATGGATGGCAAGGCGAAGAGCGACATAGCAAACCGCCACCGCAATGACAACGGAGAGCGCAACAATGCCGCGATCGTACTCGACGTGGGCCGCGAGCCGCATAGCGGCCATGCCCGAATAATGCATGAGGGCCACGCCGCCGCCCATGACAATGCTGCCGCCGACAAGCGAAAATTTGCCGATCTTCTTCCGGCTGACAACGAACAAGGCTACCCAGGAAGAGAGGACGGCGGTTAACAACGAGAAAACGACGATCGGAACGTTATAAAAGACCGGAACAGGCAGAAGGAACGCCAGCATTCCGATGTAATGCATGGCCCAGATGCCAAGGCCCATGGCGCTGGCCCCGCCCGCCTGCCAAAAAACCCGATTTCGCCCATGCGCATGCCATGTGCGGCTTGCCAGGTCAAGAGCGGCGTAGGATGCGCAAATCGCGATCGCGATGGAAAGCGCCACCAGATTCCAATCGTACTGACCCGAAAGGACGGTTTGTGTCATGGGCTTGCGGCGTGCTTTCTTAGCGAAATATCAATACTGCGGCACGTCACCATCTACCCCTTCGGCAGAGTTGTCGTGCGGCTTTATTGGTCCGCTGAAGTTTTGGTAGTATCCCGCCCTACTCCGTCAGTGTCGAGGGAGTGTTCGAAAACGAGACGCCAAATCCCGTGAACAAACAACCGACCGCCGCTAGGTCTATTTCAAGCCGTCCGAGCGTAGTCATCAAGCCCCGTCCAAGTGGCTCTTGAAGTGCTTTCCATCCGCTCCAAGGACCATTAATGCAAGCGCTGCTGCAGGATTTCCGATATTCCTTTCGTCAATTAGTGAAGAATCCAGGGTTCGCTTTAACCGCCCTGCTCTCCCTGGCGTTGGGCATTGGAGCAACCACCGCCGTCTTCAGCGTTATCTACGCCGTGCTGATGAATCCGTTTCCATATAAAAACCCGGAGCGCTTGGTACACCTGGTTTTGAAGGATAGAACCGGACGCGAGCACTGGCCCGGTCTCAGTGGACCGCAGATGAAGCTGCTCCAGCAAGTGAGCTGCGTGGAAAACATATCCGGCGAAGACGAATGGAATCTCACCACTACCGGCGAGGATCTTCCCGAAGACGTTGTCGCAATTTATTTCACCGCAAACGCGTTCCAACACTTTGGCGTACCCCCGCTTTTGGGCCGCGAGTTTATTTCGTCCGACGCGCCCGACGGTCAGGACCCCCAACCGGTTGTCGTGCTCGGTTACAAGTTCTGGCAGCGGCATTATGGGGGCGACCGGCAGGTTGTGGGCCATACCATTCAGATGGTTCACAAAACCTATAGCATTGTCGGCATCATGCCGTCCCGCTTTACTTGGGGCGATGGAGATGTGTACCTCCCGTTGAAGCTGACAGCCGACCCCGGCAAGCAGTTCTCCGCCAATATCCGGTTGAAGCCCGGCACAACTTACGCCGCTGCAAATTCCGAGCTGCAATCGCTTCTGCAGGAATTTGCCAAAGAAAAGCCTTCCCAATTTCCCGAACACTTTAAAGTTCAAGTCAAAGGTCTGAACGATCAATTCGTGCAGCGCCTTGGCAAAACGCTCTACCTGCTGTTGAGCGCGGTGGCATTGCTGCTGCTTATCGGTTGCGCGAATGTCTCCATCCTGCTGCTCGCCCGGGGCACTGCCAGGGAACATGAACTCGCGGTTCGAGCCGCGGTGGGTGCAAGCAGATTCCGGATACTGACTCAGCTGTTGATAGAATCGCTGTCTCTCTCAATCGCGGGAGCCATCCTCGGTGTGCTTCTCGCCTATCGGACCGTCGATCTCATTGCCGCGTGGCTCCCGGAAGGTTCATTCCCCAACGAAGCTGCCATCGAAATCAACCTTCCAGTGTTGCTCTTCAGCATTGGTCTGGCATTACTGACCAGCGTTTTATTCGGCCTCTCACCAGCTATCTCCCTCTCGCGCCCAGAGATCGCGCAAGTCATCCAGGCAAACACTCGAAAAGCAACCGGCGGCTTCAAAAGAAAGCGCGCGAACAATATGCTGATTGCCGGGCAGATCGCGCTCACCGTTCTTCTGATGACGGCAGCCGGCGCCGCTATCGGCAGCTTCTTGCATATGCTCAACACCGGACTCGGATATAACCCGCACAACGTCATGTCCGTCGGCATTCCGGTTCACGACAACACTTATATGACCTGGGCCGAACGATCGGCCTATTTCGAGCAATTGCGCCAGCGCATCGAGACCTTGCCGGAAGTGGTTTCCGCCGGTATCTCGACAAACGCCACTCCGCCCAACAACGGCTGGGAGACGAACTTCGAAATCTTCGGACGGCCTGTCACCGAGGCTCAGCAATTGCGCACAAATTTCGTAAGCCCCGAATATTTCTCCGTGCTTAGCATCCCTCTCCGGCAAGGGCGCTTATGGGATCATGCCGAAACTGTTCGCGGAGCCCGAGTCGCCGTGATCAACGAAACGCTGGCGCATCGATACTGGCCAAATGGAGATGCCGTCGGCCACCAGATGCGGGTGCCAAAGCTAAAAGCTGAACCGCCATACAATCCAGGTACACCCGATAGCGATAAATGGTTGCAGATCGTTGGCGTGGTCGCCGATGCTCGTGACGACGGTCTGCGCAATGCAATACGGCCCGCTGTCTATGTACCCTATACCTCTGTAATGCGCATGTTCACCCAAATTCTGGTTCGAACAAAAGTTGCTCCGCTCTCAATTCTCCATAGCGTTCGCGCTCAAGTGCTGAGCGTTAATTCAGAGCAGCAGGTAATGGGCAACGTGCGCAACCTGGATCAATGGATTACTACGCAGCCGGAGTGGGCGCAGCAGCGGCTGGTTGCAGGCCTGTTCGGTGCTTTCGCCGCCTTAGCCTTGCTGTTGGCCGCCGTGGGGCTTTACAGCGTTGTCTCTTACGCGGTGGCACAAAGGACCAGCGAAATCGGTATTCGAATGTCGCTCGGCGCGCGTCAGACTCACGTCTTGCAACTGGTCTTTACCTCCACGGCCGCCAGTGTGGGCGCGGGCCTCGCCGTCGGAGTCGTACTGAGCTTTGTCTTGAACGCATTGTTCAAAGAATGGGCCGAGGGGAGTTCACGTGACCCGCTGGTTCTTCTCATAGTGACGGTGTTGTTGGCCGCTACCGCCGCCGCGGCCTGCTTCTTCCCAGCCCGGCGGGCCTCGTCGGTAGATCCCATGATTGCCTTGCGGAGCCAGTGATTCAAAGCGGGAGCCCTGACAGGCGCCCGAAGTATCATGAAGTGTGAATCTGACAATTGATCTCGATCGCGAGGAAGACGGTCGCTGGATCGCGGAAGCTCTTGAGCTTCCGGGCGTGATGTGTTACGGCCAAACTAGCGGCGAGGCAATTTGCAATGCCGAGCGTTTGGCAATCGAAGTAATCGCGAACCGCATTGCCCACGGCGAATTGCCATCTTCCGCCCTCGGCGTTGCATTCACGATTCCGAATGAGCACTTGGCCCGCCAGTAAGGCGAAACGCGTGCTCGCCGCCTTGGAGCGGCTCGGCTGGCGTCCTTTCAAATAGCGGAATAAGACTTTTATCTTTGCGCTAGCCGCAGCCTCGTACTGGCAGTACCGATGTGAATGTGCGCCGCGGTTGCCGCACCCGCTAGGGCACTGCGAAATGCCAGGTACGGCACTTGCAGCTGCTCCAGCAGATGCCTCAGCCACACCCCCTCCGGCTGCTCCGGACTAAGCCCAACATCTACTCGATTGTGATGGTCGAGTCCTAATGATTGATGAAGCATGGTCTGCCCCATCGCGGTCACCGGCAGAGGGTGATGGAAGTGCTTTTCATACTCCGTTGAAATAGTGGTGAGGTCGCCGGCGCTGAAATGCCCGTTGCCGTCGAAGCGGATCATCGAGTTCTGAACCGTTCCCGCCTGCGCGGCCCGTTCTAGCCGCTGCTCTTCGGAAGCCATCTGACGCAGGTCCTCCAGCAGCTTCACGCGTCTCTTGGTCAGGTCCAACACTTGCTGCCGCGAGTTCAGCTCTTCCGAAACACCGCTCATCTCGGCTTTCGAAATAATCCCCATATCCAATAGCTTGTGCCGCTCGGCGACCATATTTGCCTGCCGGTCCACTCGCCTTTGCGCCGCGCCTACCATTGCCGACGCCTGTTCTTCGGTCATGTCGGCGATTTTTTGCCCGCTGTACAGTGTGCCGGACAATATCGCTTCGTCCTGGGCGTCTTCAAACTTGGCCTCAGCTTCTTCCAGGCGGGTTCTTGGCAGCGTGCCTTCATCTACCAGTTCTTTGATCTTGGCGACTTCATTCTTTGCCCGATCAAGCTGCGCGCTCGCCAACGCGCTGGACGCACTTGGTACATCGTCACCCGGAGTGGCCGCCCGGCTAAAACCGGCGGGTGAAAAGACCAAGCCCAGAAGCGTCACCCAAGCACGTAAACTTGAGCATTTACGCATACATCGCCAGTGTAGTACGCTAAGCCCAGGAGCACAGTTCAAACGACTCTGCCGCAGCGATCCACATCCCTCCACAAAGCCTCAACCGCCGAAGATATTCCAAACTGGTTAATGGCGGTTCGTCAAGCGGATTCAAAGAAGGCTACCAATGTCCGGGTTCTCGACCTTCGCGACGTAACATCGTTCACCGACTATTTTGTGATATGTACGGTTTCTAACCCTCGCCAGGGCCATGCGGTCTGCGAAGAAGTCGAAAAAGGCCTCAAGGAAATGGGTGAGCGTCCCGTTAGCATTGAAGGCTACGATCCTGCCGAATGGATTCTGATGGATTACGGCGATTTCCTCGTTCACATCTTTTCGGAATCGGCCCGCTCATTCTACGATCTCGAACGCCTCTGGCGTCACGCCAAGGTTGTCGATGTTGGGACGTCCAATTGAGTTTTTCCTACTTATTACTTTTGTTTGCCTTGACCTATTGACAACTTAGCCCTGAGTACGCAACCTTTATAATCAAGATGATGGAGTAACCCAATCGTGATCTGCGATTGTGTATACGAGCTATCTTGGTGGGTTTATCGGATCGATGAGTCATATCGCAAGCCTTTCTCCGCGTCATTTTGACGTTTTGCACGCCATCGTCCAGAATTACATCGAAACGGGCGAACCGGTCGCTTCGCGATCTATTGCGCGTAAATACCCCATGAGTCCGGCGTCCATCCGGAATATGATGGCCGATTTGCTCGAAGAGGGCTATCTGTCCCAACCGCATACCTCGGCTGGCCGCGTGCCCACTGAGCGGGCATTCTCAAGTTATGTGAAGACTTTGTTCGGCAGCCGCATTGTTCAGGCCGAACTCGACCGGTTGCATGTCGAAATTCGTGCCGCTGGCGGCGTCGAAGCGCGCACCGAACGCTCCTCCAAACTGCTCACCGAAATCACCCGGAATTTTGGTATCGCCGCTGCCATACCGACCGCTAATCAGACTCTCGATCAGGTCGAACTTTTGGCCCTGCCGGATCGCCGCATCCTGATGGTTGTTATTACGCGCGACCGCATGGTGCGCAACAAAGTCATCGAGATTGACGATCACATACCGCAAGACGAACTTGTTTCCATCCGCAACTACATTAATTACAACTTCGGCGGATGGGTCCTATCCAGCATTCATCGCGAGCTCAAGCGGCGGCTCGACCTCGAAAGCGCCGCTTACGACGCCATCCTGCGGCGTGTACGCCTTCTCTATTCGCAAGGCTTGCTCGACCTTGGCCTGATGCCTGAGATCCATTTTGACGGGGCTGAAAACCTGATCGGGCTCGACCTGCATCTTACCCGCGAGCACATGCGCGAACTCTTCCGCGCGCTTGAAGAAAAAAAACGCATTCTCCAATTGCTTGAGCAATTCCTGGAACAGCGCGATGGCGAGCTTGCCATTCAGGTTGGCCTTTCCGACGTGCATCCCAGCATGAGTGAACTTTCTCTGGTCGGCGTCCGCTTCACCATGCAGAACGGTTTGCAGGCGCACGTTGCCGTTCTCGGACCCATGCGCATGAACTACAGCCGCGCCATCTCCGCCGTTCTCCACGTCGGCCAAGCCTTCCGCTCCGCCACGACCCAATAACCAAACCATCGTTCGTCACAGCTCTTATACTGTTCCTATGAGCGTTCATATTGCGGAAGCGACCGTCGACCTTCTTGGTCGGCTAGTGCTTGACCATTTACCCTTTCAGCCCGGTGAGAGGGTTGACGTGGTTGTTCGTTCCCATGACGCCGGGGACCACGCCCCCGCCGATTTGCGCGGTTCCGTCCTGCGCTACGAGAATCCGTTTGTCCCCGTCGCTGAAAGTGACTGGGAGCTTTAACTCACCACTCCCTTCCGCACCGCATACAAAATCAATTCCGCTAAACTATGCACATTCAACTTCTGCATAAGGTTTCCGCGATGCGTATCCACCGTGTGCGGACTCAACCCGAGCAGCGCCGAAATATCTTTCGTCGATTTCAACTCCGCCAGCAATTGCAGCAGCTCTCGCTCCCGGGCAGTAAGCAGATCGTAAGGATCGTCCACGCCTTGCTGCTGAACTTTTCGTACATAGTCTTCAGCCAGAACCTTGCTGACCGCTGGACTGAAGTACGCTTTCCCTGCGCACACGGCCCGAATCGCCTGAATCAGGTCGGCCTCCGCGGAGTCCTTCAATAAATAACCTCTTGCGCCGGCCTTCAGAGCCCGCAATATGTAACTCTCGTCCGAATGCACGCTTAGGATCACGACCTGCGTCTTCAAGCGCGCCGCGGTAATTCTGCTGGTGGCCTCAATTCCGTTCAGCATCGGCATGGCGATGTCCATAACAACTACGTCCGGAACTTCCCTCTCAACAAGGTCAACTGCTTCCCGTCCGTTATTCGCCTCGCCCACTACCTTGAAATCAGCTTGCCGCTCAAGCAGCAGCCGCAGCCCGTTCCGTAGAATCGTATGATCGTCGGCGAGCACAATTCTCAACGGCATGTCACCGCTCTTTCAAGGGGCAGCTCAATTTCCACATTTCTTACTCTGGCATGTGCCGGATAACATTTCGAAGCGCATAAGCAGCCGCTGGTTTGCTATGTAGTATGCTACCTTCATGCTTGAAGTCCGCCAGCTAACGAAATGCTACAGCTCAATCCCAGCGCTGGATAACGTCAGCTTCACTGTCAGCCCGGGCGAAGTATTAGGGTATCTTGGGCCGAATGGATCGGGTAAAAGCACCACGGTGAAGATCATCACCGGGCTGCTGGAACCTTCAAGCGGAACGGTGCTCTTCAACGGCCGCAGCATAAAGGACGATCTGGCCGGTTACAAGCGGATTATCGGTTATGTGCCGGAGGAAGCGAACCTTTATCCGTTCCTTACGGGTCTTGAATATCTGGAACTGGTCGGGAGGCTGCGCGGCTTACCCGGCAGGCTGATTGTGCGCCGGACCGCTTCGATGCTGGAAGTATTCGACATGACGCCGCATCGGCATTCCACCATCGCCACTTATTCAAAGGGCATGCGCCAGCGTATTTTGCTGATTGCGGCGCTGCTCCATAATCCTGAGTTGATCGTCTTCGACGAGCCGCTTTCAGGACTCGACGTTACATCGGCGCTGATTTTCCGTAAGCTGATTTCCGCCCTTAGCCGCGAAGGGAAAACTATTTTTTATTGCTCGCACGTGCTGGAAGTGGTTGAGAAAGTATGTTCGCACGTCATCATTCTGCAGAACGGCAAGCAACTGGCGCAGGGCTCGGTGGAAGATTTGAAAAAGTTCCAATCCATGCCGTCGCTGGAAGCGGCATTCTCGCATTTGGTCCAAGAGCAGGACGCAGCCGGTTCGGCCGAAACCATTGTTCAGGCGATGCTGCAATGAACGCCGATTTACGATCGCCTGCCGCTTGGTTGCCGCGCACGCCGTTCTGGAGCCTGGTGGCGCATTTTCTGAAGCGGATGTTTTCGAGCGAATTTGAAGAAGGCTCCGAGGGCATGAGCCTGGGCTTGGGTGTGGCTTTCGCAATACTGGCTTCGCCAGGAGCATTTGCATCCATCTTTCTCCTGGACAAATATTCCACCTTATTGCAATGGTTGCGAGGACAGAGGAATTTTGATTTTTTCAGAGCATCGGCGGCGGACGAATACTTTTTCGTTGTGCTCTCGATGACGATTACCGGATTGGTGATGGTGCTGCGCTGGAACCGTCTCTTCCCCGACCGGCGCGACTTTGCGAATTTGGCTGTGCTGCCCATTCCCATTCATCACGTGTTTCTGGCGAACTTCGTGGCGCTTCTGGGATTGGCGTTCGCGTTCGCGATTGATGTGAATGCCGTGTCGTCCGTTTTCTTTCCTCTATTCGTAACTCTCGCCGACGATAGTATCGGCGCCTTCGCGCGAGTGGCCGTAGGACATTGGGCGGCGGTATTTTCCGCGAGTATGTTCAGTTTCTTTGCCGTGTTCGGCTTGGTGGGCGTACTGATGCTGCTCCTGCCGGCGCGCTGGTTGCGGCCGGTTTCGGTTCTGCTGCGAGTGTTGCTGGTGGTTGGCCTGTTGACGGAATTCTGCTCAAATCTGTTTCTGCAGCTGATGGCGGGCCGTTTGCCAGTACATGCAGAAGCCTACATGCGTTTCCTTCCATCGTTCTGGTTCTTGGGATTGTACGAGAAGGTGGTTCGGATTGCCGGGCCAGGCATGAATCAGATGAGCGGCCTGGCGGTGAAGGCTCTCGCAATTTCGATTGCGGTTGCCATCGGGGCTTACTCGCTTTGCTACCGGCGTCATTTCTTGCGCCTCGCCGAATCGTTCGATAATCTTGGAGGCATTCAGCATGGCGCCCGCTTCAGAATGCCGGCATGGTTCGGACGAACTATTTTCCGGTCGCCATTTGAAGAAGGGTGCGGCTTATTCGCGGTCAAAGTTCTTTTGCGCAGCGAGCGGCACGTGATGATTCTGGGAGGGTACTTAGGAACGGGACTGGTGTTCGTCGCGCAGACAGCGGCTGATGTTGGCGCGAACACCAAGGCGTTGCCCGCGGCAGACTTGCTTTCCATACCCCTGCTGGCCGCATTCTTTCTCATCAGCGGACTGCGGTTCGTGTTCGACGTTCCGGCGGCGCTCGCGGCAAATTGGATTTTCCGTGCATCGCCAGGGGTCACCCAGCCAGCGCCGGAGAGCATGGCCCGCCGGTTTATGTATCTGGCGGTTCTTCCGTGGCAAGTACTCGTGCTGGCGCCCTTGGCCGCGCAACGCTTTGGATGGACGGTCGCTTTTGAAACGGTATTGCTCGACGTTAGTTTTAGCGTGCTGGCCATTGCATTTCTTTTTGCGCGCTTCAGGAAAATTGCGTTCACATACGCGGTGGAACCCGATTCGCGAAAGATGGTCAGGCGGTTTATTTGCTTACTGCTGTCGGCGGCCCTGCTGGTGCCAATGCTGGCGGACATCGAACACTGGGCGTTGCAGCAATGGTGGCGTTGTCTTTTCGTCTTTGTTTTGATGCTTTATGGACTGTTTGAAGTGGACCGCCGGAAGCGCTCAGAAGAGCCTGCGGAGCCCATCCTCACGTTTGAAGAACGATCCGAGGCGAATTTCGAGCTTTTGAAGCTGGCCTGACGGGTGTAGGATTCTATATAGGTTCATATGAGCGATTTAGCCAAACTTTCGCTTACCGCGGCATTGATATTACAAACCGTGGATAACGGGTGCAGTTACGGGTTTGATGTGATGGAAGAGACCGGCCTGCCGAGCGGTACGGTTTATCCGGCGCTTAGACGCATGGAAAAAGAAGGCCTGATTGCCTCGCAGTGGGAGGCCGAAAAAAAGGCCATGGCTGAACAGCGGCCGGCCCGGAAGTATTATCGCGTCACTCGCGCCGGGACGCAAATCCTGGAGCTGGCGCAAAAACGCTATCCTTTATTGGGGAAGCAATCTCCCAAATCTCGCCGCTAGGAGCGGGCTTATGACAGCGGAACCCAAACCGCCCTTCACCGTTTCTCTAAGCCACACGTTGGTTCGCATCGCCGCGCAACTGGTGCCCCGGGCGGAGCGCGAAGATTGGATTCGCGAGTGGCACGCCGAGATCTGGCATCGCTGGCAGTTCCTGCTTCATACCGGAGACTGGACCCGCGCCGAGCAGTTCCGGCTGCTCCGCAGCAGTCTGGGCGCGTTCGCAGATTCGGCCTGGATACTCGCCTCGCAAGAGGCGTTGCAGCATCGAGTGCGGGAAGTGGCGCGTTCGCCGTATACCTGCTTATGGACGCTGGCCGCGATGCTGGTATTAATTGCCGTGTTCAGTTCCGGACTTCCGGCGGCACGTGAATTGTTTTTTGGGCATCCTGGCCAGAATTTGGAACGGCTCACGTTTATCTGGCAGCATCCCTTCCTGGGCGGTGGGGATAAAGGTTTGCCGCCCGACGTGGTGCCGGCGTGGGCGAGCCGCAGCAAGCTTTTGGAGAATGTGGCGGGATTCGAAGCGCATCATCTGCCGGTTTCCATAAACGGCGGTTCGGAATCCAGGCCTTTGGTCATCAACACAAGCGCAGCGCTTTTCCAGATGCTGGGAGCGCGGCCTACCGCCGGGAGCATTCCCAGCGAACATGGCGTAATTCTCGATCATAATGCCTGGATTTCGTTGACCAAGGCGAGTCCGCGGGCGCTGGGATCGAAGATCCGCGTAGCAAAACGGGATTACGTAGTAACGGCGATCTTGCCTGAAAGTTTTCGATTTCTTTCCCGGCAGCCAGCTATTTACGTCGTGGATTATCCCGCGCCCCATGCGCAACTGTATGTTCTGGCGAAGATGAAGCCGGGAGTTTCGGAAAAGCAGCTCGACCGCGAGCTGGCAAAAATCGCCGAAGATGTCTGCTACTACTTTCTCCAGGGACAGATGCGGTATTCATCCTGGAGAGTCGCCATGCTCATGCCTTTGTTCGGATTCGTAGTGGCGCTCTTGCTTTCCGGCGGTTTGCTGATGTTGGTTTTTGGACCGCGAATGAAACAAATTCGGGCGGCGCTCCAACCTGACAGCCGAAAGGCCACGGCGCGCCGTGGAGCGTTCTTCGCAAGCAAAGCCGCTCTCGCATTGGCGTGCGTCTTTGCCGCTTGTCTGGAATGCAGCCGCTCCGAATCGTCGATATTGCTGGCATCGCGAGACCCCGGCAGCGGACCCTTCCTGATCTGGCTTTACGTTTTGGGCACCATGGGCGTATTGTTCTGGGCGGTCGCGGACCAAAGGGCGCGCTGCCGGGTTTGCTTGCGTCTGTTAGTTTTCCCGGTGCGGATTGGATGCCCCGGATGCCTGCTGCTCGACTGGTCTGGAACAGAACTGTTCTGTAGCGAAGGGCATGGCGTGCTGCATGTTCCACACATGGCCCCTAGCTGGGACGATGAGTCTGACCGCTGGATTTTACTCGATGAATCCTGGCAGGGCTTGTTTGCCCACGAAAAGTGAACTGCCCCGCTTATCGCTAGCTGGGTTGTTGGACAACCGGAGGAGGATCTAACTCCGGATGTTCGCTCCGCACCCAGCGAGGCCGGAAAAATCGCGTATAGCAATCGCGGCACCTCCACGGAAGGACTATGCCGGCGAAAGATTTTTCCAATTTGCCCTTGCGATGAGACCTGGCAATCTCACCCGATTTGCAGCGAGGACAGTACTGCGAGAAAGAAACCATAGAACCCGTACCTAATAATAGAGGGCGGTGCGCCGGATGGGGTTGCAATCGATGTACCGCGTATATTAACGAGCTCGGGAAACCGCAGTTTAGCCTTCTGAGTTACGCCGCGTCTGCCCGAATTTAGAACGCCATTCGTCCTCATTTCGTAAGACAGTGAATGGAGCAGGATGGAATAAATGAGTCTTATAAAAAAATTCAATTTTGTACTAGAACTTTGGGCACAGACGGTCTAATATGAGGCAGAGCTAAGGCGGTAATGAACGTGGATATATTTGAATTCGCCCCAACTTCGACGCTAATCGAAAGAATTTACACTCTTCCGAAAAATGTTTCAGCCATACAAATTTTGCCCTCCGACGAAGGAGAGCGCACAAAGCTGGGGTTAATTACGCAGCTGCCCGAAGGCGCCGAGCTTATTATCGGTGGGCCGGGGTTTAGCGCAGGCACTGTCAAAGTGCGCTGCGGCGGAGCATGGTACTTCGTGTTTTTGGACGACCTGGATCTGGTCAGGAAGCCGCTGGCCGCAGCACACGCGTAAATGGCCTAATTCCACCAGCTATGGTGGAGGCTAACCACCTTTATCCGGAAACAATCCCTATTTTTCAAACACATACGTTCGGCAACTATTTTGCATAAGCTATGGCGGAGTTCACTATGAAAGCAAAACTTCTTGCCTTGGCATTGCTGGCCGGCGGTTCATTGTTCGCGGGTCCGCGAGTGTTCTTCGGAGGTATAGGGGCGCTATGGCTATTACGCTCCGCCGCCGCCACCCGTAGTTTACGCACCGCCGGCTTCTGGGTATGCGCCCGGATACGGCTATTCGTGGGTTCCCGGTTCCTGGTATTGGGGCGGAGCGCGCTACGGATGGCGCGCTGGCTATTGGGCGCGGCCGCCGTATCGCGGAGCGTATTGGGTGGCGCCGCGCTACTACGGACACCGCTATTACGGCGGCTACTGGAGACGATAAACGCGCCGGCTTTGGCGGCGCGCACCAGTTCAAAATACCCTCCGCTGGTCATTTTCTAGCCGGGTGATTTTCTAAAATCTCACCCGCCGTCAAATCTTGAATCGGGAAACAAGCGTCTGAAGTTGAGAGGCCATTTGAGCCAAGGCTTTGGCCGCTTGCTGCGTATCGTTTGCGCCGGAGGTAGTGTTTTGCGCCGCTTCCGCCACCCCGAAGATATTACTGGCAATTTCATTGGTGCCCCGCGCGGCGTCGTTGACATTGCGGCCCATCTCGTTTGTCGTGGCCGTCTGCTCTTCAACGGCAGAGGCGGTGGAATTTGATATATCGTTGATTTGATCGATGATGGAGCCGATTTCCGCAATGGCCTGTATGGCGCTCTTGGTGTTCCCTTGGATGGCCTCGATCTTCCGTCCAATCTCTTCGGTCGCTCTGGCCGTCTCTTTAGCCAATTCCTTGACCTCATTTGCGACGACGGCAAACCCCTTGCCCGCCTCACCAGCACGTGCGGCCTCTATAGTCGCATTCAATGCCAGAAGGTTCGTCTGCTGGGCAATAGAGGTGATAACTTTGATTACCTTGCCGATTTCAGTGCTGGAATCGCCCAGCTTTGAAATAGTCTGATTGGCGCTGTGGGCCGCTATCACCGCATTCTTGGCGACACGCGCGCTCTCGCTGGAGCTTTTGGAGATCTCGCGAATAGAGGCAAGCATTTCTTCGCCGCTGGCGGCGACGATGGCTACGTTCTTCGAAACCTCTTCACTGGCTGCGGAAACCACCTTGGCCTGGGTTGCGGTTTCCTCGGCGTTCCCCGCCATTTGCTGGCTGACGGCCGTCAGCTCTTCCGAGGAAGCTCCCACCGTTTGAGCATTTTGGGAAATTTGCTCCACGCTAAGGCGAAGTGATTTGAAGAAAAACGCCAGGGCTTCACCCATCTGCCCAATAGCATCGGAGCCTTTTACCGGGACTTCGCGAGTGAGATCGCCCTGGGTTGCCGCCTTCACTACGTCTAAGATCTTCTCCACCTTGTCCTGCAGATCGAACTTGGCATGAACTTGGCTGGTCACATCGGTGGCATACTTGACTACTTTGAAAGGCTTGCCCTTGAGATCGAGAATCGGATTGTAGGAGGCATGAATCCAAACTTCTTTGCCCCCTCTGCCAAGCCGCTTGTACTCGGCAGCCTGGTATTCGCCACGGTTCAATGCCGCCCAGAATTCCCGATACTCGTTGCTGCGCGCGAACGCTTCATCGACAAACATACTGTGATGCCTGCCCTTGACTTCGTCGAGCGAGTAGCCGAGCGCCTTCAGGAAGTTGTCGTTCGCCGAAACAATGGTCCCGTCCATGCGGAACTCAATCACCGCTTGCGACCTGCCAATTGAGGCGATCACCGCCTCGAGTTCGGCCTTATCCGGTCCCTTCGCGACCCGGCTTCCGCTTCGGACCGGGGCCTCCAGGACAGCAACAATAGCACTCGGTTTTTTGCTGGACATATTCCCTCTCTTCAAGCTCAACCATTTCGCGAATCCAGGCGGCGGAGATTTTCGGTGCTTCTAATTACAAAATCGTTAATTGTTTTCGAAATCGAGATCGTCCATCGCTTCAGGTGGTACATCGGCTCTTTCACGGGGAGTCTTTACCTACTTTGGTACGGGATTAAAGGTCTTGTCCTCGAAAACGTGACCGGAGTGGCTAAAGTCGAGGACGGCTTTCCGCCGAGAGCGCTGAGTCTGCTTGCGGCGGCCAAGCCTAGCATATAACTCCCCTTGCATTCCCAGGGAAGATGTGAGACACTACCCTAGGAAGCACAGGGGAACCAATGGATAAAGCCCAGCTTGAACTGGTTCGCGGAACGTTGGATGTGCTGATTCTCAAGGCGCTGGTATGGGGTCCGCTGCACGGCTACGCGATCACGAGCCTGATCCGGCGGCAAACAGATGAAGCGCTCCTGGTAGAGGAAGGGACGCTCTACCCGGCCTTGTGGCGTATTGAAAGCAAGGGCTTGGTGGAAGCCGACTGGGGCCTTTCCGAAAACAATCGCAAAGCGAAATTCTACCGGCTCACGGCCGCGGGCCGCCGCCATCTTCGGCAGGAAACGAAGACATGGGAAGCCTATGCGGCGGCCGTGGGCAAAATGCTGGGCGCAACGCAGCCTCCAGTTGCGGAGGAAAAATAATGGCGCGTATTCCGCTGTGGCGGCGCTATGCGCGCCTGTTCGGGCCGGACCCTGCCGGCGATGTAAATGACGAGTTGCGGTTTCACCTCGATGCCAAGGTGGACGATCTTGTGGCGCAAGGCTGGAGTTCAAACGCCGCGCAAGATGAGGCCGAGCGGCAGTTCGGAGATTTCAAAGTAGTGCAAGCGGCGGGCGAAAGACTGGAACGGGAAAGGCAGCGGAACATGCAGCGAAAAGACTATTGGGGCGAATGCTTGCAGGATGTCCGTTATGGATTGCGGACATTAAGAAGGGATCGGTCGTTTGCGATTATCACCGTGCTGATCCTGGGACTGGGAATCGCGGCGAATACCGCCGTCTTCAGCGTCGTGAATACCGTTTTGCTGCGGCCGCTGCCGTTTCCCGACGCCCAACAACTTGCCTGGCTGGCAGCGGGACGGGCATTAGAACCCGGAGTTCGTGAAGCTGCTGGGTTATCCGGCGTTACCTACACGGTTGATGCTTACGAGGAGTTTCAGCGGCATAATCAATCCTTTCAAAGAGTAACCAGCTATAACCCGTTCTTCGGCAGTAGTGAATACACTCTGACGGGACGCGGCGAGGCGGAAGCGGTAGACGGCGTAATGGTAGCGCAGGATTTCTTCCAAACTCTGGGAGTACAGCCCGCCTTGGGGCGACTGTTTCGTAAGGAAGAATGCCAGAAGGGCGGAAAACAGGCTGTACTGCTCAGCGACGCATTCTGGCGCCACAAATTTGCAGGCGACCCGGCGATTGTGGGGCAGACCGTCACCCTCAGTAAACAGTCGTACACCGTAGTTGGTGTCCTGCCGCCAACGTTTGATTTCGGTTCAGTTTTCTCGCCCGGCTTGAAAATAGATCTTTATACACCCGCCGTTATGGGAGTGTTGCGTAATTGGGGAAACACGCTCGCACTGGTAGGCCGGTTGAAACCGGGAGTCTCGGTGAATCAGGCACAGGCTGAGGCCGACATTTTGTTCCCCCATTTAAGGGCCGTTCATAAAGAGTGGTACATGGATTACGCCTCTACCATCAGCGGGCTCAAAGAATTCGTGAGCGGCAAGCTGCGGCGTTCGCTGATTGTTCTGTGGTCGGCGGTGGGTCTGATTCTCTTGATTGTTTGCGTCAATTTATCGAATCTGTTGTTGACGCGCGCAACGGCGCGAAGTAAGGAGTTCGCTATGCGCCGTGCGCTGGGCGCAGGCAATGGAAGGTTGTTCCGTCAGATGCTGGCAGAAGGCGTGGTGTTGGCTGTCGCGGGCACGGTGCTCGGTGTGTGCCTCGCCTTCGCTTTGACTCTCTATTTGGCTCACCAAGGTTCGATAGCGCTCCCTTTGCTGAGCAGCGTAAAGGTGGACGGCCCGGCTTTGGCTTGGACAATGCTGATAACAGCTGCGGTCTCGATACTGTTCGGTATAGTTCCGGGACTGAAGCTGGCGGCGGGGAATATTCAGGCGACATTAAAGGATAGTGGACAGGGAATGAGCACGGGCCGCCAACATGAACGGCTGCGCGGCGCGATGGTGATCTCCGAGGTGGCCTTGGCCTGCGTGCTGCTGGTGGGGGCAGGTTTGTTGTTAAGGAGTTTCTTGCGAGTTCTGGATGTGGATCTCGGATTTCAGCCGAGCCGGGCCTCCGTGATCAGGATTGATTATGAGGGAGGCGACGGCGCGCGACGTGGCGCGGTGCTCGAAGAGCTGCTGAGGAATGTCAGCTCGATTCCCGGGATTGAAGCCGCCGGCGTTACGGATATGCTTCCGCTCGGCCGCAACCGGAGCTGGGGATTCCAAGGGAAAGGGAGGTCGTATCCCAAGGGCGAGGATCTCAGTGCTTTGGTGCGTATAGTCACTCCCGGCTATCTCAGCGCCATGGGCATGCATTTACGCGAGGGGCGCGATTTTAACTGGCAGGACAGGCCCGGGCCCAAAGGTCAGTTGGCGGTTATTATTAATCAAGCAACCGCGCATCGCTTTTGGCCGGGTGACGACCCTTTAGGGCGTCTTGCGCTTGTTGATGGGACGGACTTCCGGGTCGTTGGTGTGATCTCGGACGTTCGGGAGAACAGTGTGGAGGTCTCGGCGGCTCCGGAGATTTACCTCCCCGTAACGCAGGGCGATCCCGAGGGAGCGGAACTTGTGGTGCGGAGCAAGTTGCCGCCGGAAGTGCTTTCGGCAAGTGTCATGAAGACGCTGCGTTCATTAAACCCCGCCCAGCCTGCCGCCCAGTTGCACCCGCTGCAACAGATTGTAGACCGGGCAGTTTCGCCGCGACGGTTCTTTGTGATGCTGGTGGCCAGCTTCGCGGCGCTTGGGTTGGTACTCGCATCCCTGGGAATTTATGGAGTCATTTCATACGTCGTAACCCGCCAGCGGCAGGAGATCGGAATACGCATGGCATTGGGCGCTAGTGGACCGCAGGTGCAGTTCGGCGTGGTGGCAAAAGCGCTGCGGCTGGCGGTGCTTGGGATTGCGCTGGGCACGGCTGCATCTCTGGCGGCGGCAAAATGGATTGCGGCGCTCCTGTTCGGTACTGAGCCAACCGACCCGGCCACCTTCGGCGGAATCGTCGTGCTGCTGGCAATTGTGGCGTTTATAGCAGGGTATATTCCGGCACGGCGAGCATCGCGCATCAATCCGATGATCGCGTTGCGTACTACGTAAATCTTCGTTTCGATTGTTTGCGGATAGAATTGCGGCAGGATGACCTCTCGCCGTTCGTTTCTACAATCCGCCAGTTTAGCTGCGGCCTCTTCAATTTGCACACCCTCCGTGATTCGGGCCGAAACGCTGAAGCCGCTCGAAGAATTCGGCTACGGCGATGTTGAGCTTGCCCCCGGTCTGGCGCAAACTCAGTTCGAGCAAACCCAATCGGTGCTGCTGTCTCTGAATGAAGATAGCCTCCTCAAGCCATGGCGTTTGCGTGCCGGGCTGCCCGCGCCGGGTCCAGATCTTGGCGGATGGTACGACGAATTGCCGCTCGAAAAAACCGAGAGCGGCGGCCATGGTTTTGCCCCCGCGCATTGTTTCGGCCAATGGATTTCGGCGTTAGCCCGCGGCTATGCGGTAAATCGCGATTCGCAAACGCACGCGAAATTAGAGCGGCTGCTGGCGCTTTACGAACCCGCTATTTCAGGCAAGTTCTATACGAATTTTCGATTTCCAGCTTATAACTACGACAAGATGGTCATCGGTCTGATCGATGCGGAGAAGTTCGCCGGAATGAAGCAAGCGCATCAACTTCTTGAACGGACCACCGACGCGGCTGAACCGCACCTGCCGCCCCATGCCCTGGATCGAGACGAGCCGCAACGCAGATGGCGGAAATCGGTAGGCGAGAACACTGGAAACGATTACACCTGGGATGAATCGTACACTCTGCCGGAGAACTTGTATCTGGCTTGGGAGCGCGGCGCGGGCGAACGTTATAAGCAATTAGCGCCACGGTTTCTGTTGGATGAAACTTATTTCGATCCGCTTTCGGAAGATAAGAATGTCCTAGGGAACCACCATGCCTATAGCTTCTGCAACGCGCTGAGTTCGGCAATGCAGGCGTATCTTGCCACCGGGAGCCAGAAGCATCTTCGCGCGGCCAGCAATGCGTTCGATATGATCGCGGCCACGCAGAGTTTCGCGACGGGAGGCTGGGGCCCGAATGAGAGTTTCGGCAAGCCGGGAAGCGGAGAGCTTTATGCCAGCTTGGCCGGGACGCATCGCGGCTTTGAAACGCCTTGCGGGAGTTATGCGCATTTTAAATTGACTCGCTATTTATTGCGTGTTACGCGCGACGGCCGGTATGGCGACAGCATGGAGCGCGTCTTTTACAACACCGTGCTTGGTGCGAAACCTTTGCAGAAAGACGGCAGGGCGTTCTACTACTCGGATTATCATTCGCCAGCCCGGAAAACTTATTTTCCGGATGCTATGGCCGTGTTGCTCGGGCACACTGCCGCAGGTGACTGCCGATTACCGGCTGCTCGGGTATTTTCGCGATGAGCAGGGCATTTTCGTGAATATGTACCTGCCCTCGACATTGCGATGGACGGGCGAAGACGGAGCGCAGCTTACCTTAACGCAGAGCGGGAATTATCCAGTTGAGGGGAAGATCGCAATGCAGATACGAGCTTCGCACCCGTCCAAGTTCGCGCTCCGTTTGCGGATTCCGAGTTGGACAACGGCTCAAATTCGAGTGAATGGGAATACGGCTTCAACGCCGATTCAGCTTGGATTTGCGACTCTCCGGCGTCAATGGAAGGATGGGGATCGAGTCGAGGTCGAGATGACATTCCCCATGAGATTGGAAGCCATTGACGACCAGCATCCGAATACAGTCGCGCTTCTGCGTGGTCCGTTAGTGTTGTTTTCGGTTACGGAGGATGCACGGAGGATGAGCCGGGAGGAATTGTTAGGAGCGAAGCGGGTGGGAGGCGAAGCCGGGTGGAAGGCCGGGGAGTTGAGCTTCGTCCCATTTACGGAGCTTAAGGAGGAGGGGTATAGAACGTATTTGGAGGTAGGATGATCGGACAAACAGCAGAGTTACTGAGGAAGCGTGATCGTAAAACGCGTGCCGTTTCCAGGCTCGCTCGAAACCTCAATGCGGCCTTGGTGTTCATCCACGATTTTGGAAACAATAGGCAACCCAAGCCCGACGCCTTGCGGCTTGGTCGTGAAAAAAGGATTAAAAATATTCTCCAAGTGTTGCGGTTGGACGCCTTCGCCCTGATCGGCCACGGTGATCACCACGTTTGGCCCCACCCGCCGCGCGCCGAGCGTTACGGTCATGCCAGGGGCGCTGGCCTGAATAGCGTTCTGAAGAAGATTCGCTAGAGCGACTTTCAACAGGTCGGGATCAAATTGGAAGCCCCACTCGCCCCCGGCCAATTGAGTTTCGACAACCACCTCTTCACGCTGGGCCAAATCGGACTGCTGGCGGACGACTTCGCCCACGACAGTTCTCAGGTCGGCAATGACCGGCTGGATCTGCAAGGGCCGCGCGAAGTTAAGAAAACTTGTGATCAGCCCGTTCATCCGGTTCACCTCGCTGCCAATGTACCCGGCCATTTCCGCCATCACTTCGGGACGATCTTTTATGGAAGGTTTCGTGAGCATCTCGGCGGAGGCTTTGATCGTCCCCAGCGGGTTGCGCAATTCGTGGGCTAGTCCGGCAGTCAATTGACCAAGCGCTGCCAAGCGCTCGGTGCGGCGCAAAGAGACCTGGGCTTCGCGAAGATTTTTGTTGGATTCGGCCAGGCTGGCGGCGGCTTCCTGGGTGCGGGCCATTTCCACGCGTTTCGCGCGGGCCTGTTCGTAGACCAGAAAGGCAATGATGGCATAGAACGAGACATGTAGGGACATCAGGCTCAATTGATCGGGGGCCATCTCAAAATCGTTCGGAACCCAAAGCAGAAAAGAAAAATAGGAAACGCAAGCGATGGCGGTCACCAGTACCACGCCGGGCAACTCAAAGATGGTCGCTGCCGAAACCACCGGTATGAGAAATATCGAGTAGTAGTAGCTGATAATGCCGTGCGTGTAGCCGACCAGCAGAAAACTCAACAGCAATTTCATGACAATCGACGTGATTTGGCCCCGGCGCGACTTGAATCTTTTCAGGCGAGGTTCGATAACCTGGAATGCGCCGATTATGACCAGCAGGATCGTCGCGTTGTAGTTCGTTTCGGGAGTAGTCGCTATCAGTGCGGCGACGAATATCAGCCACGCGAAGTCCTGAGCCTGCAGCAAGCTTGATCTGCGCTTGGACGGTAACGGGGATTCATGCGTAGTATCGGCCATTTTGAATTCTATATGACAGAATAAGGGCATTCCCAGCAGTCATGAGCAATTCCAATATCGACGCGTCTATGCCCGTTGAAAGCATTCCGTCAGCAGAAGATTCTTCGTTCGGCGAAATTCTGTCTAGTTTTGAGCGAGAACACACTGAGAGCGGGGGCGAGACAACCGGGCGCATTGTGTCGGTGGACGCCGAAAACATTCTGGTGGACATTGGCCGTAAAACGGAAGGCTCGCTGCCGCTTGCTAAGTGGAAAGAGGCAGAACAAGGTGAGGCTAAGGTGGGTGCATCCATTGTGGTCTCAATCGGACCCAGGAATGAAGAAGGCTACTACGGGCTTTCGACCATTAGAGTTGATCGCCCGAAAGACTGGAGTGGGCTACAGAGCGCGTTTGCGGAAAAGCGCACTATCGCCGGAGTGGTTATCGAGCAAGTGAAGGGCGGCTTCCGTGTTGACGTCGGAATGCGGGCGTTTATGCCTGCTTCGCGGAGCGGTGTGCGCGAGGCGGACGACATGCCCAACCTGGTGGGACAAGAGATTCAATGCCGCATTACGAAACTGGATACCGAAAAGGAAGACATTGTCGTCGACCGCCGAGTAGTTGTTGAGGAGGAGCACGCCCAACGCCGCCAGCAGGCGTTCGGCGAGTTGAAAGAAGGTTCAGTTGTGCGCGGACGTGTCCGCAGCATCATGGATTTTGGCGCGTTCGTTGAACTGGCGAGCGGCGTCGATGGATTGCTGCACGTTATTGACATGTCGTACGGGCGCGTGAGTAAGGCCGCCGACATCGTGAAGATTGGGGATGAGCTTGAGGTCAAGATCATCAAGATCGATCCCGCCACCAAGAAGATTGGCCTGGGGCTGAAGCAACTCCAGGAAGACCCGTGGACCATGGCGGCGCGCACGTTTAAAGTGGGCGACCGGGTAAACGGAACGGTATCGCGCTTGGCCGATTTCGGCGCGTTTATCGAACTTTTGCCGGGTGTCGATGGGTTGATTCACTTGTCGGAATTATCGTGGGATAAACGCGTTAGGAAACCGGGCGATCTGCTCAAAGTCGGTGAGCGCGTGGAGGCGGTCGTTCTGCAGGTGAGTCCGGCGGAGCGCAGGATTGGGCTCGGCTACAAGCAAGTCTTGGGCGATCCGTGGGAGCAGGTGCCGCGGAAGTATCCAGTCGGCTCGACGTTTGAAGGTCCGGTCACGAACCTGACGCAGTTTGGGGCGTTCATCGATATGGGCGATGGCATTGAAGGGATGATTCACATCTCCGATATCACGAACGAGAAGCGTCTCGATCACCCGAAAGAAAAACTGGCGAAGGCGCAAACGGTAAGAGCGCAGGTGCTTGAGATCGATCATGAGCGGCGGCGGATCCGGTTGGGCATGAAGCAGCTTGAACCCACTACGGTTGACCATTATATTCAGGAACACAAGCCAGGCGAAAGTGTGAGCGGCCGATTGGTGGAAGTGAATGGCGACCGCGCCAAGGTGGAATTGGGCGAAGGCGTGATTGCCGTTTGCCGGATCAAGCCGCCGGAGAGCAAGGGCAATGCTGCCGTCCCTCCCAAATCGTCCGACCTGGGCTCCCTAAGCGCCATGCTCTCGGCCCGGTGGAAACAAGGCGGACAAGCCGGGGAAGCGAAAGAATCGGCTAAAGCCGGCCAAGTCCGCACTTTCAAGATCGCGAACTTAGATTCAGTTAAACGATTGATAGAGCTGGAGTTAGCAACAGAACCGCAACCGTGAGGAAGCGGACACAGCGGTATGGCGTGACCAAACACGTTCTTGTACGTCCATCGTTTTGGTGGAAAGCCAAAGTCAAGTCATCGACAATATAGCCGTGCGCGCCGCTGACGACCGATCAACGGAAGTAGAGCTGATTCGGGCGGCACAGCGCGGGGATGCGGGTGCCTTTGAGCAGCTAGTACGTTCCCACGATCACAATGTTTTGCGAATGGCGTTTAATCTGTTGCGATCGGAAGAGGATGCCCGCGACATATACCAGGAAGTGTTCCTGCGAGTCTATCGCAACCTTCCCAAGTTCCGCTTCGATTGCAGTTTCAACACGTGGCTCTATCGCATTGTCGCCAACCTTTGCCTAGACCAACTGCGAAAGAGGAAAGTTCGCAAGGAAGAGCCTGCATCGTTCCAGAGTGACGGCGGAGAAGTTGACCGCTTCCAATTTGTACCGGAGCAGCGTGCCGATGTCGATCCGCAGCGCCGGTTCATGAGCGGCGAAGTGAATTCGCGCGTACAGGAAGTGCTAGGCCATCTGACACCGCGAGAACGCGTGGTTTTCGAGATGCGGCATTTCCAAGGGATGCGATTGCGCGCCATTGGCCAGAGTTTGGGAGTTACGGAAGAAGCGGCTAAGAACTGCCTGTTCCGGGCGACTCAGAAGATGCGTGCGGCGCTGGGTGATTTCGTATGAACTGCCAGCAGGTGCAGGGCAACCTCTCGCTGTATCTGTACGGAGAACTGGACTTCGCGCGCGAGGAAGAACTTGACCAGCATTTGAGTGGCTGCGCGTTTTGCCAGCAGGCGTTGACACGCGAAAAGACGTGGCACACCGCGTTAAAAAGCGAGAACTCGGATGTTCCGCTCGACTTGTTGGCGCAATGCCGCCAGGGCTTGCGGGAGTCGATTACACGTGAGCCGAAAAACCAACCTTTGGCGCGGAGTTGGTTCCGCTGGGTGAATCCGCTGCACTTTTCTCCCACGCGCTGGTCTTCGCAGATCGCCATGGCGTCGTTCCTGGTGTTTTTAGGATTCGGCGTGGCTCGCTGGATGGACCGTCACGATTTATCGAAGGGGTTGGTGAGCGGAATCACTGAAGCCGGGCTGTTCAATCCGGCAACGGCGCGGGTGCGGGATATAGAGCCGGTCGCTCAGGGCCGCATTCGGGTGGTCTTCGATCAGCAAGGCGAAATGACGGGCAGCGTAAATGACGCAATCGTAAGACAGATGCTGCTAGCCGCAACTCGGGACCAGGATCCGGGTCTGCGTGTTTCTTCAATGCAGATGCTTACAAATGAGACTGGAGACGATGTTCGCGAGGCGCTCCTGAACAGCGTGCTCCACGATCCGAATGCGGCTGTCAGAATGCAGGCGCTCGAAGGCCTCCGGCGCTATCCGGTCGATACCGGGACATTAAGTGCGTTGCGATTTGTGCTGCAGCATGATGAGAATGCCGGGGTGCGCTCGGAAGCCATTGACGTACTGGCGCCGCTCGACCGCCGGCTGCAAATGACTCCCGCGTTGGTGGGCACGCTGCAGGACCTGATGAACTCGGCCCAGGATGACGATTACATTCGCGCCCGCTGTTTCACCGTCTTGCAGGAAGTAAAGGGCGGCCTGCCGCTCTACTAGTCAATACACCGCCGGATTTCGCTCCGGCAACCCAATCTACTTTAGATTTGAGCCGTCAAAAGTGATATAGCGCTTCCCCCAATAGGCGCTGATAAAGATCACTCATGCGTTCACTATTGCTGCTTCCCCTGATTGCTGCTTTATCTCTCGCTCCGCAAGCGGCCGCCCAGTTTGCGGTGCCGAAAGATCTGATGCTGGCGTTGCAAGCGCGTGGCATGGGCAGCTATCTGGGAGTCCACCTGGTCGACGTCGACATGGATCGGGCAAAAGTATTGAAACTTGCCGATGTTCGCGGAGTTGAAGTGGTGGCCGTGCAGGATGAGAGTCCGGCGGAAGAAGCCGGATTGAAGGCCGGCGATGTTTTGCTGTCTTATAACGGCGAAAATATTATCAGCGCGCAACAACTGGGCAGCTCGTGGCAGAGACGCCGCGCAACCGCAAGATCAACGTCCAGTATTGGCGTAACGGCAAGATGAACACGGCAACGGTAACCACCGCTGCCGCCCCCATGTCCACCTGGCCCGGCGAGAATTTTATTCAGCCCGATCTTCGCTCGTTCATTGCCGAATTTCCCATCCCGCTGATGGGTTGGCGAAATTCGCTGCTTGGGTTGGAATTTGAGGACCTCGATTCTCAGCTGGCGCAATACTTCGGCGTAAAGCGCGGAATTTTGGTTCGTTCAGTGGATAAGGGTTCGGCTGCGGACAAAGGCGGCATTCACGCCGGTGACGTGGTCACCTCCATTAACGACCATTCCATATCGACGCCCCACGACGTAGGTGCTTATATGCGAAATGAACGGCGCCCGCTGGCCTCTCTCACCATTGAGCTGACTCGCGATAAGAAACCGCTGACAATCAAGATCGTGCTGGAAGTGCAATAGTTTTCGAAAAGTCAGCTCTTTTGCTGTGGCCAGCGCTTCTGCATGTACGAGCGCAGGCGCAAGATGGCTTGCGACTTAAGCTGAGAAATGCGCGATTCGTGAAGTTCCACGATTTTTGCGATTTCCCGGAGCGTCATCTCCTCGTAGTAATAAAGGCTCAATACCGTGCGTTCCAGCGCGGGCATTTTCTCAATCGCTTCCGCAAGCAGGCGCTCTAAGGCGGCCCGCTCAACAATTTGCGAAGGCCATTGGTCGTTGCTGTCGGCCAGGTATCGCAGCAGGTCGCAGCCTTCTTCCTCGGTGCCGGCATTTTCCAGGCTGCCCAAAGTCAGGCCGCGAATTTCCGTCAACCAGTCTTGATAGTCCGATACCGCCAAGCCTAAGTAAGCGGCAATCTCTTCTTCGTTCGGCGTTCTATGATGTTCCTGCTCCAACGCGTTAATGGCCGCTTCAATTTGTTTCGCTCGCTTGCGCTGTTGCCGCGGCGCCCAGTCAAGACCGCGCAAACTGTCCAGAATAGCGCCGCGAATTTTGTATTCCGCATAGGTTTTAAGCTTGACGTCGTGGCTGGCGTCGTAGCGGTCAATGGCTGCAATTAGACCAATTACTCCGGTTGAGATTAGGTCGTCCAGACTCACTGAAACCGGCAGCCGCTCATGAATTCTCCGCGCTATTAATTTCACCTGCGGCAGATGCTCCAGAATGAGTTGCTCACGTAAATCTGGACTAATCGGGTTCTTAGCGCGGCGTTCTAAGTCTTGAGCGGTCATTAAAAACTCGGCTGAGCAACGGCGCCTGACTAACTTACGCGAATTGCTTCCAAATCTTTTTTCGTCACTTTAACCCACGAACTTAAGACCCCACTGCGAACTATGTACGAATCTTAGAAATTACGTCCCCGTCTGCCCTCCGGCCATGCCCACGCCCTCCAGGCATAGGGTGGTGAAATCAGTTAAAATAGAGGAGTCCGCCCCGATTATGAACGACGGGTTTGAAAGAAGCCTCCAAGCGGCCGCCGCTGCCATTGCCTTGGCAGCTAACAGGGAAGCGGCAGAGTCTCCCCTCCCCATTCCACCAGTACAAGCCTCCGTGGCTGAAGACAGTGCCAAAGAACAACGGATCGCGGAATTACGCAAGCTCTATCAGCGCGGTGAATATGAGGTGGACGCCTCGGCGATAACCGCTCGCATCATAGACGAACACCTGATCTAAAGCGGGTCCTGAGCTATGCGACGCCCCTATCCTTAGGCGTCTGGACACATTGACTGCTATTCCAGCGGTTCCATATCCACTTCCACTTCTAGGGTGTGGTCCCGGCCACCTAAAATCACGCCCCGAACGGGGCTCAGATCGCCATAATCACGCCCCCATGCCAAGGTAACGTGGCTTTGGGAGGGAACCATATTGTTCGTCGGATCGACATCGAGCCAACCAACTTCAGGGCAGTAGAAAGACACCCAGGCGTGCGAGGCGTCCGCCCCGATCATCCTTGGCTTGCCGGGGGGCGGATAGGTTCTCAGATAGCCGCTTACATAACGGGCCGGCAGATTCAGCGACCGCATGCAGGCTATCTGCAAGTGCGCGAAATCCTGGCAAACACCCCGGCGGCGGCGAAAAACTTCCTCAGGCGGCGTTCTAACGTTCGTGGCTTTGGCATCGAAGCGAAAGTCATGGTAGATGCGCTGGGTTAGATCGAAAGCTGCTTCGGCCATCGGCGCGCCCGGCGCAAACGAACGCCCGGCATACATGGCGAAATCCACGTTCGGCCTGATCCTGGGAGATTCGAAGACAAACTGGTAGGCTTCAATGTCTTCATGTTTGTGACTGGGGCGCAATGAAGAGGCAACCTTTTCCCAGGCGACGGAGGTTTGCGGCCACGGAACCGCCGGCGCGCTGACACAAACTTGGCTCAGCGCAATAATTTCAAGCTCGTCGTGCGGTTCCTGAATGGAAAAGAAGCTGGTTTGATTACCGAAGTAATCGGTCCTTTCGCTTCGGATGACAGGCGCGGGCGAAATCGAAAGCTCATGCCAGGTGCAGCGGTGGTTGGGCAGATTGCGCGGCGTCAAATACACCGCGTGATTCCCCACCGAAACTTGGTGTTTGTACTTATATACGGTTTTATGAGTGATCCGGTAGTTCATTCGCCGATGGACACCGGGAACGTTTGAGCGTGACTGAAATAGTTGTTCGAAATGTTATCGGACCAAGACGGCAAAAATTCCTCTAAATGCTCCAGCAGCCGATCAAGTTCCAGACGGCGAGCTAGCGCCCGCGGAGCCTGCACTCCTCCCGGCAGCGGAAACTCGATGCCTTCCAGATTCACGCCGCGCAGTAATTCCAGGGCATGCTCCACAGCTTCTAAATCGGCTGATGTATGCCGCGGCAGCTTCTTATAAAGATCGGCCAAGTGACTTAGCTGAAAATCGAGCGAGCGCGGGTTGGCGCCGTCTGCCATCAGCACATCCAGCACGGCTACCGGCTGCAATGTTGTGAAATAGCGCGAGCGATAAGTCATGGCGCTGTCGGCCACTTCAAGCAGAAAGTCCAACAGTTGCCAGCTGTCTTCGTCGATAGGCGCGGTTAGTTCGCGCATTTGCCGAACCGAATACATGGCGCGTTCCAGACGCCGTCCCAAGCTCATAAACAGCCAGCCGGGGCCGCGCGTTATATTTTCGCGCTCCATACCCGAAAACGCCGAAAGCAGTTCCAGGCAGGTCGTGAGCAGGTCCGGATATTCCACAAATGGAATGTAGTCTTCAATGCGAATGGAATCCGGCAATTGGCGGAGCAGACGCGTCAAATCGGCGGAAAGGCGCTCTCGCACATTCGAACCCACCCGCTGCACTTCGTTCAGTGTGGAAGTCAGGCTGTCGAAACGCTTCGGATTCACCATCAGCGCCACTGCCTCGCGCTCTAGCTCAACTGCCGTCGCCGTCCGGTCTTTAGGTAGCGTGCTGTCGCTCGATTCCAGGCAGGCGTGCAAACGAATCAAACAGCTTAGTTCCGCTGGCCCCGCCCGCCGCACACGGGCCATCACGCAACGCAGCAGGCGCGCAATGCATTCCGCGCGTTCCGCATACCGGCCCAGCCAGAACAAATTGTCGGCAACGCGGCTCGGTAAGTCTGTCGAACCCCGGCGCAATTCCACGGTCTGCGTACGGGGCCGCAACATACTGAACGTGTCCACCGGGCCATCCGAAAGAACCCATGCATCTTTACTGTGTCCGCCTTGCTGCATCGAAACTACCGGGCCTTCGCTGCCCGCCACGCGAACCAAACCGCCCGGCATGACAACCCAACCATCCCCGGTATTAAGAACGTATGTTCTAAGCACCATATTTCTCGGATATAAACCGCCGTTGTCCCATACGGGCGCGGTAGAAAGCGCCACATGTTCCTGAGCGACATATTCGTGCGGGCGCGCGCGCAACTTTTCAATGAGCCGGATTTGTTCCGCTTTGGCAAGGCTGGCGCCGAAAACGGGCTCCATCCCGCGCGACGGGAATGCGGGTTTCACAACCACCCGGTTCAAATTCTCCAGCACCCAATCCAATGCATAATCCTGCCCGCACCACCATGTCGCGACCGATGGCAGTTTCAACGCCTCGCCCAGCAGTTGCCGTGAAAGTCCCGGCAGGAACGGCAAAATCGCGGACGTCTCAATAAGACCGCTGCCCAAAGCATTGGTTACCACGACATTTCCCGCCGTGATCGCGTCCACCAAGCCCGGAACGCCCAGGTACGATTCGCTGCGTAGTTCCAGCGGATCGCAGAAACTATCGTCCACGCGCCTCAGAATCACGTCCACAGGCCGCAAGCCTTCCACCGTTTTCAAAAAAACTCGCCGGTCGCGGACTGTCAGGTCGGCACCCTCCACCAGAGTAAATCCTAAATACCGCGCCAGATAGGAATGCTCGAAGTAAGTCTCGTTCAAAGGTCCGGGTGTTAAAAGAACTATTTTGGGGTTATCGGTCTTACTCTGTGCCATCAGCGCTTCCTGCTCAGCGCGAAAAAACGAAGCTAACCGCCGCACGTTGGCGGCGCGGAACAAATCAGGCAGAACTTCGGAAACAATCGTGCGGTTCTCAAGCGCATAACCGGAACCGGACGGCGCTTGCGTGCGATCCGCCAGCACCCACCATTGCCCGTCGGGCGAGCGCGCCAAGTCGACACCCAGCAGTTGCAGGTACGTCTGCTTGGGGACTTTGCAATTCGCCAGCGGCCTGAGGAACGCCGGATTCCCGAATAGCAGCGCTCCCGGCAGAATTCCTTTAAAGACCAAATCCTGCGGCCCGTACAGATCTTCCAAAACCAGGTTGAGCAGCTGCGCCCGCTGAATAATGCCGGCCTTGATAAAACGCCACTCGCCGGCTGAGATGAGCAGCGGAATGGCATCTAATTTCCAGGGACGGCTGGCGCCCAGCGGGTCGTTGTAAACGTTATACGTGACGCCGTTTTCCCTGATGCGGCGTTCGGCCCGTGTCCACCGGCGCGCCAGTTCGTCCGCGCCCAGCGATTCCAGGCCGCGCATGAACAGGGACCAATGTTCGCGCGGAGTTACACCATCGGCCGATAGTTCGTTGTAAACCGGCGGCCCAGGCAGCGGAATTTGCAGCAGGTCCGAAATCATGCGCTGGCGGTTATAGATTGGCCATCCGCGCTAACTTCCCTTGAGGGCGGCCGTCGCAGATCTAATGTCATCGGGAAACTTGGATTGCGGTCTTCTTCGGGCGGATTCATCGATCCGGGTGTGTGCCCGTGTTCCTGGAAGCGTGCTAACCGACGGCTCTCCGCTTCATACGAGTTTACCGGGCGGGTCATATAGTTTCGTCCACCGGGGTGTGAAACGTGATACCGGCAGCCGCCCACCGAACGCCCATTCCATTCATCCACAATGTCAAACACCAGCGGCGTATGCACGGGGATTGTCGGATGCAGGCAAGATGGCGGTTGCCACGCGCGGTAGCGGACGCCGGCCACCGCGTCTCCCGGCGAGCCTGTCGGATGCAGGGGCACCCGTCTTCCATTGCAAGTCACAACAAAGCGTGAGCCTGGCAAGGCCGCTGGCCTTCACCTGAATGCGTTCAAGCGAAGAATCCACATTGCGCACCGTTCCGCTTAAACTGGCCTCTTCGCCCAGCACATGCCACGGTTCCAAAGCCTGCCGCAGTTCAAGCTGGATGCCTTGGGCCGCTACCGAACCAATGTGTGGAAAGCGGAATTCGATATGCGAGGCGAACCATTCCTCCTTGAATGGATAGCCGTCTTGGTTGAGATAAGCCAGTACGTCGCGGAAATCGGCCGTTACAAAGTGCGGCAGTAAAAAGCGGTCGTGCAGCGCGGTGCCCCACCGGATAAGGTTGCCCTCATAGGGGCGCTTCCAGAATGCGGCGATCAGCGAACGAAGCAACAGCATTTGAACCAAGCTCATCCGTGCATGCGGCGGCATTTCAAACGCGCGCAGTTCCAGCAATCCCAGGCGTGAGCCCGACACTTCGGGCGGATAAAGCTTATCGATGCAGAATTCCGTGCGGTGCGTGTTGCCGGTCATATCCACCAGCAAATTGCGGAACAGCCGGTCAACCAGCCATGGCGGGCTAGGGCCATCGGGCAACTGGCCGAAGGCGATTTCCAGCTCATACAGAGAATCCATGCGCGCTTCATCCACCCGCGGATGCTGGCTGGTGGGCCCGATGAACATACCCGAAAGCAAATAGGAAAGCGCTGGATGATTCTGCCAGAACGTAACCAGGCTGCGCAGCAGATCGGGCCGGCGCAACAATGGACTGTCTTCTGGCGTCGCTGCGCCAATTACCACGTGATTGCCGCCGCCCGTGCCGGTATGCCGGCCATCGTGCATGAACTTTTCGGCCGCCAGCCGGCTTTGGCGCGCTTCCTCATAAACCAGGTTGGTAATCTTCACCAGCTCGTTCCAGCTGTGTGCCGGCGGGATGTTTACTTCAATTACGCCTGGATCGGGCGTCACTTTCAGCACTCGCAGCCGCGGATCGAAGGGTGGCGTGTAGCCTTCTACCCAGATGGGCATCTTCAAATGCGCGGCGGTATCTTCTAACGCCGCAACCAGATCCAAATAATCGGCGACTCCTCTGGTGGGCGGCATAAAAACGTGCAGCCGGCCTTCGCGCACCTCAACGCACAGCGCTGGCCGGGATGTACCTTTTGCCGATTTGCCGGGCTCCGGCGTTGCCGGTTGCGGATCGTCTATCGGGCTGTTGCTCTTAAAAAGATCTGGCCGCCGGTTGGGTGCCGTTGGAAGTTCATCGCGATCGGCAAAGGGATCGAGTTCGTGATCGAACTCAACGTCATCGGTGTCCACCCACGGCAGAGATTCCAGCGGCAGGCGGTAACCGATCGGCGAATCGCCTTCGAGCAAAAACAATCGGTTGGGCCGCAGAAACCACGGCTGGCTTGACCAATACCAGTTACCCGCCGCATAACGCCGCCGCAGGGGAAGCACGTAACCCACCGGCTGGCTCAAACCGCTTTCGAAAATGCGCGCCAAATTTTCGCGGTCTTGCGGCTTGGCCATCTTCGAATCGGCAACATCTACGTTTACCGGCAGGCGGCGTTCTTTCCACAAATAGTAGAACGAATCTTCATACGCCGGAAGAATGTTATCGATATGAACTCGCAAGCGGCGTGCCAGCGCCGTGGTGAAGCGGTGCGCATCCGCCCGCGTGAGTCCATAGTTATGATCTTCTTTCGCGATCAGATCGTGGTTCTCCCAGATAGGTACGCCATCCGCGCGCCAATAACAGCCCAGCGCCCAACGCGGCAGTGGTTCACCCGGATACCATTTGCCTTGGCCGAAATGAAAGAGCGCACCCGGTGCGAGTTTCTGTTGCAAGCGGCGGATCAACGTCACCGCGCGGTTTCGTTTCAGCGGACCCATCGCGTCGCCGTTCCACTCCGCGCTGTCCGGCTCGTCGATGCCGACAAACGTTGGCTCGCCGCCCATCGTCAGCCGGACGTCGCCTTTCAGTAGATCGGCATCGGTCTTTTCACCTAACTGCTGAATGCGCTGCCACTCTTCGTCGCTGTATGGCTTGGTAATTCGCGGAGCTTCGTTAACGCGCTTCACTGTCATTGAGAAGCTGAAATCCACCCCGCTCGGCTCTACTAAGCCTTCAATGGGCGCGGCATTCGAAGCTTCCGCGGTACACGCCAGTGGTATATGGCCTTCGCCGGCAAGCAGGCCCGATGTCGGATCGAAACCAATCCAGCCTGCGCCGGGAAGGTAGACTTCCACCCAGGCATGCAGATCGGTAAAATCGCTGCTGGCGCCCGCTGCGCCTTCAATGGGCTTAACGTCGGGTACCAATTGAATCAAATATCCCGAGACAAATCGCGCAGCCAACCCTAGATGGCGAAAGAGCTGCACCAGCAGCCAGCTGGAATCGCGGCATGAACCGCTTTTCTTTTCGAGCGTCTCCTCAGGAGTCTGAATGCCCGTCTCAAGCCGGATAACGTAACCGACCTCGCCCTGTACAAGGCGATTCAGATGCACCAGAAAATCGATCGTCCGCTGCGGCTGCCGCGACACGCCGTCCAAGAGCTTCTGTAACCGCGGACCCGCCGGCAATGCCGCTCGATAGTGTTCCAAGTCCTGCACCAGCGCGGGCGAATATTGAAATGGATACTGTTCGGCTTCCGGTTCCAGAAAATAATCGAACGGGTTGATCACCGGCAACTCGGCAATCAGGTCCACTTCAACCAGAAACTCGCGCGTTGGCTCGGGAAACACTAGACGCGCCAGATAGTTGCTTTGCGGATCCTGCTGCCAGTTTATGAAGTGCTGGGTGGGCAGAATCTTCAACGAGTAACTCAGAATGGGTGTGCGGCAATGCGGCGCTGGACGGAGGCGCACAATTTGCGGAGCGAGACGTACCGGGCGATCGTACCTGTAGTGAGTACGATGATTCAGTGCGACTTGAATGGCCAAGCAAACATTATCGCCCGGTTACTTTATTGCGGCTGTTAAACATGCGCTTTACGGGCTGACTCTCCGTGGTAGGATATCGCGGTGGGAGGTCCGCTACATTGACCGATCTGGAACTTTTGGGCGCCTTAGCGTCCAGCTCGAATACCGCAGCACCCTCGTTTAAGGGCGCTGCCATCTTCTACTCTCCGACGTCCGGAAAGATAACAGGCATAGGGCTGCATGAACCGGCCGATGCCATGACAACTTACGAAACCGCAATCGCCAATATCCTTTTCAGGCTCACTGATGCGAATCTCGGCAAAGATTGGTGCGTTTCCAATTACACTCCCACTCCAATATGCCTGGGCACCGCCAACGTAAGGCAAGTGGATGCCAATCAAATGGCTCAAATATCGGGGGGCAAAATTACCGGAAAATTGGTTGGCAAGGATTTCGGGAATCTGGTAAAGACAGGCGCCGCGCTGCCAGACTGGAAAACCAAGCCAAAGGAATTTCTCGACGATTTTTTCGAGGCGGGCAAAGCTAAACGGTTACAGCCGGTTCCGCAACTGATTTCCGAAACGTTCGAATCGGCCCCGTATGCCACCGGTCGAAAACTCCCGGCCGATGTTTTGGAAACGTTCAGCACTGTGCCCTCCGGCCCCGGACCGGCCGCAAATTCGCTGACATGGAAGGCCGACGAACTATACCTGCGCCTGGCATTTGCCCTCGTTGGACAGACCTGGAACCCGGTGGTGAAATGGTCCTCAGGGTCCGATTCCGGCGAGCGTTATGGCGGCAACAACGTGGGTGCCGTTATCACATTAGACGACAAGATCATTGGCTGGGGCGTGAATCTCGCGGCGCAGAACCGGACGCATCACGCTGAGACGCTGTCCATCTTGGCCTATCTGCAAAGCAGCGGACAGACAAAATTGCCCAAGGGCTGCAAGATCTATTCGAGCCTGCAGCCATGCAAGATGTGCGCAGCTCACATCGCCCAACTAGGGCAAGATGTAAGCGTTCTGATTGGTATGAAAGATGGCAAGCTGGAGACCATTCTCGATAAAAATCAAATAAATGGCTGCAAGGAACAAGTCGGAAATTTAAGACCGGACATGAGAGCGCCCAAAACGGTTCCCGCCAATACTTTGTCAATCACCAAGCCCGCCATCCAAACCGAGCTTGCAAAGCAGCCCGCTTTCGGGAAAGCCGCCAGCACTAAGCTGCTCAACAGTACAGACGATGAAACGTTAAGGTCGACAAAAAAGCTCGGCACGCCCAGCCCGTTGGGCAATTCATTTGTCCAATACACCGACTGGTTTGTAGCCCAACGCAAGCTGAATTGGATCGACGTGAACATGAAAAACGCCGTGGCGCAATGCATCGACCTGCTGAAAATCGTGGCGGTCAAAGGCCTAACCACCAGCTACGGTTTGTCGTTTGTGATGCCGTTGCTCGACGAGATCTACGACGAACAAGCCAAAGCCGCAACCCTTTAACCAGTAGATCGAAATCTCACACTTTCACAGCGCTAAGCCGCAGCCTGCGGTAATCGGCGTGCCAGCCCTTCGCCGTGTATAGCTCGGGGCGGAGTTCCTCAATCACTTCCTGCAACGCTTTCTTCTGATAAGCGCTGGGGAGGTCTTCAAAGAAGTACCATTTGAATTGCCTGATCCAGTTTTCCATGCCCTGTTCGCCTTCCAGCGGAGTCGGGCGGTCGAACAGTTGAGCCATGCGGACTTCAATCCCATGATCTTCAAGAAGCTTCGCGTATTCGCCTAAAGCCGGATAGTAAGTCCGCTCGGCGGGCATGGCGCTGCCGTGATAACGCAGCAGGACGGTTTCGATAGCGCTCTCAGTGGTGCGAACATTCCCTTTTCCGCCCAATTCGGCCACAAACCGTCCGCCTTTGCGAAGCGCGCGCGCGATTGCTTTCACAGTGCCTTCACTGTCCAGCATCCAATGCAGGGCCGCATTCGAAAAGACGGCGTCGAACTCGTCTTCGAATGGCATTTTGACGGCATCGCTCAACACGAATCGCAGGCGCGGGAAATTCTGGCGCGCCTGGCCGACCATGTCGGGCGATGCGTCAACGCCAACGACCTCAGCGCCGGCTTCGGAAATCTTGAAAGTAAGTTGGCCCGTGCCGCAGCCCAGGTCGAGGATGCGTTCCCCAGCCTTGGGAGCCAGCAGATCCACGACGCCTTCCCCAAACTGAAAGACAAACGCATGGCGCGATTCGTACAGTTCGGTGTCCCAGGCCATTACGTTGTGTATGCCCTCAGCACGAAATACACAATAACCCCCGTTACCGAAACGTAAAGCCAAATGGGAAACGTCCAACGCGCCACGCGGCGATGAAAGCGGAACTGGCTGCGAGTTGCATACCAAAGCGTGGCCAGAATGAGCGGCAACGCAATCATCGACAGCAGAATATGGCTCGCCAGAAGAGTAAGATAGGCAGGCCTAACCCAGCCATGCCCCGCAGGGAACTTCGTGTCGCCGTGAAAGTAGTGATAAGTGATGTAGCTACACAGGAACAGCGCGGAAAATACCGTGGCGCTGATCATAAAGCGCATATGGATCAGGCGATTGCGCTTTCGGATGTTGATATAGCCAAGGATGAGGCAGATTGCGCTCAAAGAGTTAAAGGCCGCATTGGCCCCAGGCAAATAGCCAACCCACTCAGGCGCGGCAATGCGGCCCTTAAAGTAGATAAGCCAAATGAGAAATGCGGCAATGCTGGCGCTTAAAACGATGATCACCGGAATCGGTTTTTTCGCCAATTCCGGAGAAGCCGCCGAAGATGTGGACATGGCCATTTTGTTTAAGAAGCCTTCTGATGCCGCAGCGCCGCAACGTCTTTCAGCAGTGCCGGCATGCCGTCCTCATCGAACGTCGAATAGTACCCGCGAATACTGCCGCGCCTATCCACCAGTATGAACTTTGTGCTGTGTTCAATTTTCCCAAGAACGTCGCCAACATGGAAGGTGGTGTAGGCCAGCAAGTGAACCGTATCGGGTGTGCCTGTCAGAAAAATCCATTGCTTGTTCGCGCCTCCGTATCTGCCAGCAAACGCCTTCAGAGCGGCGGGGGTGTCGCGTTCCGGGTCCACTGAAATGGAGACAAAGCGCACATCGTCCTCGCCTTGCAGCTTTTTCTCAAGCGAATGCATTTTCGAGCTCATCATGGGGCACTCGGCCGGGCAGTTGGTGTAAATGAAATCAACCACCAGCACTTTGCCGGATAAGTCGCTGCTCCGGAAAGCGCGCCCTTCCGAATCGGTCATGGTGAACGAAGGAACTTTGCCGTAATCGGGCAACTTATTGGCAGGGTCAACGCAGGATGACAGCAGAACGCTTGCGGCAACTAAAGTTGTAATGCGCCAGTTCACAACCGAACCGGATCAAGCACCATCAGCGCGTACAGAACCGGCAGATAAACCACTGAAGTAAGCAGTACGCGCCGCGCTTTCAGCCTTGTACGGTCGCGCGAAACCTGGACGCCGGAATAGAGGAACCATAATCCCATGGCGATCGCGCCCACCATGTAAATGGTGCCGGTCATGCCCAAATACTTCGGCATCACGCTCACCGGAATCAGCAAAACCGAATAAAGAAGAATCTGCCGGGCGGTCGATTCCCCATCGGGTTCAACCACCGGCAACATCTGAATGCCCGCTCGCGAGTAATCTTCGCGGTACATCCAGGCGATGGCGTAGAAATGTGGAAACTGCCAGAGGAACAAAATCGCGCCTAAGACCCAGGCTCCGACCGTCAGATGATTCGCCGCCCCGGCAAAACCAATCAACGGAGGCATTGCGCCCGGAAACGCACCCACGGTCGTAGACCACCACGTTTTCTGCTTCAGCGGCGTATATAAGAACAAATACATGAACAACGTCGCCAAACACAACCCGGATGCCAACCAGTTCACACCAAAGCCAAGTTCCAAAGTTCCCGCAACAGCTAAGGCGATCCCAAACCAAAGGGCGCGTTGAGGAGTGATCCGCCCAGACGGCAGCGGACGCATCTGGGTACGATGCATATGCCGGTCGGCTTCGCGCTCGTACCATTGGTTCAGCGCGGCTGTTCCCGACGCCATCAACGCGGTGCCGATTAGCGTGTGTATGATAGACCACACGAGCCACGGGCCGGAGTGTCCAAAATAATAACCCACTGCCGTGCTCATGACAATGAGCCACGTAATACGGGGTTTAGTGAGTTCGATGTAGTCTTTCACTTAGGAATGGCTTATAAACGTTGATACGGAGTAGCGGTCGATAAGGCCCGAAACAACATTCTAAGTGTACTCCTTCTCGTTTGACAAGAATTCTTGCGCTCTGACAGCGTTTCAACGCGGTTTTGAGCCTTGGAACATGTCTTTGATTTAATAGCTCTTGTACCCCATGGCATCGAACCTTATACCCATTACGGTCGCTCACGGCGACGGCATCGGCCCCGAAATTATGGCCGCTTCGCTCCAGATTATGAAAGCCGCGGGCGCGCGGATCACGGAAGAAACCATCGAGATCGGCGAAAAAGTCTATCTGCGCGGCATCAATTCCGGCATCGAACCGTCGGCCTGGGAATCGCTGCGAAGGACAAAAGTTTTCTTCAAAGCCCCCATCACCACTCCCCAGGGCGGCGGTTACAAATCGCTGAACGTAACTACCCGCAAGACGCTCGGTCTCTATGCCAATGTGCGCCCATGCGTTTCCTATAGCCCATATGTCCAGACGAAGCACCCTGGCATGGACGTGGTGATTGTCCGCGAAAACGAAGAGGATTTGTACGCCGGCATTGAACACCGGCAGACCGACGAAGTCTATCAATGCCTGAAGCTGATCAGCCGGCCGGGTCGGAAAAGATTGTCCGCTATGCGTTCGAATACGCCCGGCGCAATAACCGCAAAAAGGTGACTTGCTTCGCCAAAGACAACATCATGAAGTTCACCGATGGCATATTCCATAAGGTATTCGATGAAATTGGCGCGGAGTATCCGGAGTTTGAGAAAGAATTTTGGATCGTCGATATCGGCGCCGCGAAAATGGCCGACACGCCCACCGCTTTCGACGTGATTGTGATGCCGAATCTCTACGGTGACATCTTGTCCGATGTTGCCGCGCAGATTGCGGGCTCTGTCGGCTTGGCTGGCTCGGCAAACGTTGGCGATAAATGCGCGATGTTCGAGGCGATTCACGGATCGGCTCCCCGGCGTTCCGGCCAAAACTTAGCGAACCCGTCGGGATTGCTGCTCGGCGGCGTGTTGATGCTGGTTCACATCGGCCAGCCGGATGTGGCGGAACTGGTTCATAACGCGTGGCTGCGGACGCTCGAAGAAGGCATTCACACCTACGACATCTTTAAAGAAGGTACCAGCAAACAGAAAGTCGGCACCAAAGAATTTGCCGACGCGGTTTCGTCCCGCGTGGGGCAGAGGCCGCAACTGCTGAAAGCCGTAACGTATTCAAAAGAGCCGGGCCAGTCCGCCGCTCATGCCCTGAAGACGCATGCCGCTTCAAAGAAGGAACTCGTGGGCGTTGACGTGTTCTTCGATTCGAAAGATCGCGACCCAAAGGCTTTCGGCAAGAAGTTGGAAGGGTTCAACGGGAACGGATTGAAGCTGTTTGCAGTCAGTAATCGCGGGACGAAAGTTTATCCGCAAGGCTTCGATGAGACGTTTTGTACCGATCACTGGCGCGCGCGCTTTATGAGCGAGACGTCGGGCGCGGTCATTTCGCATGCGCAAATCGTGGACCTCCTGGGCAAAACTGGCCAGGCAAATCTCGATTTCATCAAGATAGAGAACCTCTATACTTTCGACGGCCAGAAGGGCTTCGTTGCAGAGGGTGAATGAACCCATGCCGGACAAGCTGCTGGTTGGCGTCATTATGGGCAGTAAGTCCGATTGGGAGACAATGCAGCGCGCCAGCGAGATGTTGGCCGAGCTGCGGATTGAGCATGAGTGCCAGGTTGTTTCCGCGCACCGGACGCCCGATTTGATGGCCGAGTACGCAAAAAACGCGGCCGGACGCGGGCTCGAAGTAATCATTGCTGCGGCGGGCGGCGCGGCTCACTTGCCAGGCATGGTGGCCGCGCATACCAGCCTGCCTGTTTTGGGAGTGCCCATCAAGAGTAGCGTGTTGAACGGCGTTGATTCGCTGCTTTCGATTGTGCAGATGCCGGCCGGAGTGCCGGTGGGAACACTGGCGATTGGAAACGCTGGCGCAATGAACGCAGCGTTGCTCGCGGCCAGCATTCTGGGCAACAAGTATCCGGAAGTGCGTTCGCGTTTGGAAGCGTGGCGGAAGACCCAGACCGACGCCGTACTCAAGGATCGTAGTCTTTGAAGCCGATACTGCCGGGCAGCGCAATTGGCGTTTTGGGAAGCGGTCAACTCGGACGAATGTTCGCGATCGCCGCGCGCCGCATGGGTTACCGCGTCCACACGCTTTCGCCAGATTCCGACACTCCCACCGGTCAAGTAGCCGATGTTGAAGTGAATGCGGAGTACGAAGACCTGGATGCCATTCACAAATTCGCCAGCGAAGTTTCGGTAGTGACGTTCGAATTCGAAAACGTGCCTGCTGCCACGGCCGATGCCGCGGAGAAGTGCGCCCCCGTTCGCCCGGCCGGACATATTCTGCACACCACGCAGCACCGCTTACGCGAGAAGACATTCCTTGCGCGGTCCGGTTTCCCGCTGACCCCCTTTCGTCGCGTTGGCAGTCTGGCCGATTTGCAGCGTGCGACCGCCGAACTCGGGCTGCCGGCGATTTTGAAGACAGCCGATTTCGGTTACGATGGCAAGGGGCAATTCCGGATTACGAACGAATCGGAACTCGAAGCCGCCTGGAAAGCGGTTGGCGAACGCGAGGCCGTCTTGGAGGCGTTTGTCGATTTCGATCGTGAAATCTCTGTCGTGGCAGCGCGCAGTGGGTCGGGCGACGTCGTCCACTACGGCGCGATTGAAAACCAGCATCGTAATGGAATCCTGAACGTTTCGCTTGCCCCCGCGCGCGTGTCAGAAGCCATTGCGCGCAGGGCTGTCGAGATCACCCGCGAGGTGTTGGAAAAGCTCAATGTTGTTGGCGTGCTTTGCGTCGAATTTTTCGTGAAGCACGACGGGGAACTTCTGATCAACGAACTCGCTCCGCGCCCGCACAATTCCGGTCATTTCAGCTTCGACGCTTCCGTTACCAGCCAGTTTGAACAACAACTGCGCGCTGTTTGCGATTTGCCAATAGGATCGGCACAGCAGTTGGCTCCGGCGGCAATGATTAATTTGCTTGGCGATATTTGGGCTGATCACGAACCGAATTGGGCCGCCGCCGCAGCGGTGCCCAACGTAAAGGTTAATCTCTACGGCAAGCTGAGCCCTCGGCCGGGACGAAAGATGGGCCATTTAACAGCGCTCGCGAATAGCGTGGAGGAGGCTTGGGCGGATGCACGGCGGGCAGAGGAATTGCTGATTGGGTAACCTCAGAACGACGACTGCTTTAAGGCTCCGTCGACCCCCGACTTCGTCATGGAAATAAGATCACGCATGCCTTGGGCTATGATCTCCGGTGCGTCCGTGATCGGAAATTCTGCAATGAGTCGACCTTTGTGCTGCCCTCCATCCCCCGGCTCCCAGCGGAGAGTTGCGTGGCCATCGCCAATCATCTTCCCAGCTAACGGGCTAAGCACGGCAACTAGATTTGGGTAGATCTCCAGAGGGGCACCGAGCTGCACCAAGACAGATTTGCCGCGACGCATGAACTCATATTTCACCGGAATAGGCCACCCGGGAAGCCTGACGTGGCGATATCCGGGTGCAGTTCCCGAAGTGGGCGGGAGCTGACCGCGAGAGGCATCATACGCATTGATAATGGCAACAAAGGCCGGCAACGGTGGGCGTGGCCCGGAGCCCGAAAGTCGGACGGTCTTGGCGGCTGTTTGCTCCGTCTGCCCAAAGATCGTCGGGACAAGGGTTGTGACACCCGGTGCCGTGAATTGCCGGATCTCGATCGCAAGAACCTCTGCTCTCATTTGCCCGTTCAAGAACTCTACAATGCGGCGAAGCTCAGCTGGGATCGAATCGGAAACGAATATCAATCTAATGCGACCATCGCGAAGATTGTCATCGGCGGCTTTCCAGAAGAGGTCTATCGCATTTGGATCTTCCTCGTCGAAATCGACATCCAAGCATCTAGTGATTTCCTGGCTAGCCGCTTCATCATTCTCAAATCTCTTTTCATACTTTTGTCGAATATAGTTTTCTGGCCAATACACGACCGCGTTCGATGCGTACTCAAGGATTTGGCCAACTACTTCGCGACGTATTCGCGTATCGGAACTCCGCTTGACCTCAACAAAAGTTGGGATTTTGTCCTGATCTATGAAAAGGTGGTCTATTGACCATCGGCTTGCGCCAGCGTCCTGAGATGGGACATCCGCATCGCGGCTAATCAACAGCCATCGTTTTGGCTCTTCGGAGTCAAACTGGTCTCCACCAAGTACACTTGGAAAGTTCGCGAGCAGCTTTTGAAGCAAGTCTTCGCGCTCATACGGATGCTGAGCCATTTCGACCAGCTTGGTTCCGTCCTGCAATAAGAAGATAGAAGGCATTGGTTTCGCAACCCGAGAGGATGCTATCACAAGTAAACTGCTTGGGAAGGCTGGTATTTTTTATCCGCGCACTCGAATCTTGCCCTCGTCCACAACAACCAACTTCCCGCTCAGGTCTTGATCGCGCAACCTATCGAACTTCACGCTCCAGCCAGGACAATCTCCTCACCTGCCAAGGCGGCGGCATATTGCAGGCACGCTTTCAAATCGTCTGCCTCAAGTTGCGGGTAATCCATCAGCAGATGTTCAGCGGTTTCGCCGGCTCCCATCTTCTGCAAAAGAAGGTAAACCGGTATTCGAGTTCCTTTGACACAGGGCTTGCCCATCATTACATCTGGTTTGGCCTCAATTCGGGCAGGCAACTTTATGGCATAAACGTAACACAGAACATGTCGTGCGGGGTAGCTTGCATCTTTACTCCCGAAGCGGACAGTTCATGGCCGGCAGGAGGCTCAAAAAACTCGCACCTCGCGATATCGGATAATAATCTCTATCTTCCTGCCCTCGGAGGGGACACCACCCAGATGCTGCGTTGCCTAATCCCTTTTTCTGCCGCCGTTGTTTTGGCGATCGCGCTAACGGTCCCCGCTAACGCTCAAACCGTTGCCGCTGCCATTGCGGGAGACATGCAAGGGAAAAGTGAAGGGCTCCCTCATGGAGTTCCTCTGAGCTACGACTGGGCGAATGGCCCGGTGTTAGACATGGGCAACAACTCAAACGGGCAGAATGCCATTACCGCCTGGGGCGTTGTGTACGTGGCCTCGCAAGGCAATCCCGCCACCAACACGCGTGTGAACATTAAGAACGTACAGTTGTATTTTCTGCGCAAAAGCACCGGCAAATGGCTGCTGTTGCAAAGCACCAATACTCCCGATGGTACAAACTACCCGGAAGACTTTCAGGGCAACTCCGTAGCGGGGGACAGCCGGACGGAGCCGGACGGAACGATATCCGTTACTGCGGGCAACGGTTACTGCTTTCATTTTTACCCCTCTAACCGAGGCAGCATAAAATCGACTGATATCGGCGGAATCGTCGCCATCTTCGATGCACGGCTGATCGTAGGAAACCCGGCCTTGCCGGATGATCGCGGCACTGCACGGTATTTAGCGGCTGCCGGTGCCGACTATTACCCAGCCGTTACCGGCCCTGGAATTCAAAACAATCCGAGCGTCGGCAATGGCAAGCTGAAGTACGTCCAAACTAGCTGGCGTTCCTTCGCAATGACGACTTTGACACTGAGTCAGTTGGAAAGTCACCCGTTCTTGCGGAACTGAACTCACGCTACCAAGGGCTTCACCTCTTTTCCGGTTTCGCTGATTTGGACGCGAATGGTTCAAATAAATGCCTGACAAATACCCAGGAAACGCGCTAAATCGACTAACCACCCGTCTCGATCTCCCCTTTCCTCTTACTAGCAACTTACTAACAGCCATCGCTCTGACCAGCGTTCATCGGCGCCCATAAATTTCGAGTCACCAAACACCCCTCAACTCTATTTACCCTCGAATCAACCACTTCACCCTTCACGATTAGATCCGCGGCTTGCCCGCCTCGTATCCTGGCCTCGAAAGGAGACCCACGCACCTATGCGAATTCACCCCGCCTGCACCCCATCTCTGCCTCACAGTCGCCGTCCTCGAAATGCCGCCGAAACTCCGCGCCCCTCGAAAATTCGATTTATTCCCCATCGCGCCTATATATATTTATAGACGGTAAAAACCCCCTCCCACCCATCCGCCCGAAATCTCCGTTTTTTCAATCACAACACAGTCAAGAAATCTTTCGCCGCCCTCAACTCATTTCATAACAGCTACTTACATCAAAACGGCAAGACCTTGCCAGACATCGTCCCCATTCCCGCCCGCGTAGCGTGGGACCGGAGAAAGAATGTCTTCACCTTCCGAACTCTCACACATCACATGCGTCTTAAGGCGCAAGCACGAAGCTCCCGGCGCGGAGCAGCAGCAACCTCGCGTGTCACACGAGGAGCTTGAAAAACTGCATGGCGCGGATCCGGCCGACATCGAAGCCTTGGAACGCTTTGCCTCCGAACGCGGGTTTTCCATTGTGAAAAGCGACGCGGCGGCGCGTAGCATCACCATAGCCGGTCGGCATAACGAACTTTCAGCGGCATTTGAATCCACTCTCGATGGCCGCATCGTGGCCGTTCTCGGGTTCGATAATCGGCCCATCGCGCGTCCTTATCATCACTGGCGCGCCACTCCACACAGTCTCTCCTATACTCCGGATCAAGTCGCGCATGCATATAACTTTCCCGTCAACAAAGGCGCGGGGCAAACCATCGCGCTGATCGAGTTAGGCGGCGGTTTTAATAACTCCGATCTTCAGGCTTACTGGAGCAAGTTAGGCATTAAGAACGTGTCTGTAACTGCCGTCGGAGTCGACGGCGCGATGAACAGTCCTGATGGCGATCCCGAAGGTGCCGACGCCGAAGTTGCCCTCGATATCGAAGTCGTCGGTGCTGTGGCTCCCGCCGCTCGCGTGGCTGTCTACTTTGGGCCAAACACGCTGCAAGGCTTTTACGATGCCGTGAGCGCCGCGGTGCACGATCGTGTTCGCAAGCCCTCCGTCATCTCCATCAGTTGGGGCGGACCCGAGGATAGCTGGAGCGGTCAGACCATGAATGCATTCAATGCTCTGTTCCACGACGCTGCATTGCTCGGCATCTCGGTCTGTGCGGCTTCCGGCGATAACGGCTCCTCCGATGGCGACACCGACGGCGCGAAGCATCTCGATTTTCCTGCTTCCAGCCCCTGGGTCCTGTCTTGCGGTGGAACCAAGTTGACGGCCAAATCCGAGACCGTCTGGAACGATGGCAGCGACGGTGGCGCAACCGGCGGCGGCGTAAGCTCCCACTTCTCGAAGCCTGCTTACCAGGCGCATATCAACGTTCCCACGCCCGGCGGCACAGTAAATCCAACTGGTCGGGGAGTGCCTGACGTTGCTGGCAATGCCGACCCGTCAAGCGGCTACATCGTCATCGTCGATGGGCAGGAAGGTGTCATCGGCGGCACCAGCGCTGTCGCCCCTTTGTGGGCTGCGCTCATCGCTCTCCTCAACGAGCAACTCGGCAAGCCGGTCGGCTGGCTGCATCCCAAACTCTACGGCGTCCTCAGCCACAACAAAGCGCTGCACGACATCACATCGGGCAATAACGGTTCTTATAAAGCGGCAATTGGTTGGGACCCTTGCACCGGTTTGGGCTCACCCCGCGGCCAAGCCATCCTGGACCTACTCTCGCGCTAGCTCTTCGAGGATGCTCTCACAGGCTGCGCGCGGGTCCGTCGCGCGCGTCACCTGCCGGCCAATGACCAGGTAGTCAGCACCGGCGCGCATGGCCTCTTTAGGAGTAGCCACGCGTTTCTGATCACCCTTTTCTAGCCCCGCGGAGCGTACGCCGGGAATCACTAGCTTTACCCGATTCCCGGCCAGCGCTCTCACTCTGGCTGCTTCAAGCGGCGAACAAACGATACCATCGATACCGCTCTCAATCGCTTTCTTTACGCGTAGTTCGACCAAGTTGGCGACCGTTGTTTTATAGCCAAGATCGTCCAAGTCCGATTGATCGAAGCTGGTCAGCACCGTAACCGCCAGCAGTTTAGTCGTTGAACCGGCAACGCCTTCTACGGCTGCCCGCATAATCGAGCCGCTCCCATGCACCGTCAAAAAAGTGGGAGCCGCAGTTCTGCAAATCTGCCGAGCGGCGCGCTTTACCGTCTCGCCAATGTCGTATAGCTTCAGGTCCAGGAACACCTGCTTGCCGCTTGCGATGATCTGATTCACCAGCGGTATGCCGCCTACCGCATACAACTCCATGCCGACCTTGTAGAATTCGGCCGATGGACCGATCTTCTCAATCAATCCCAGCGCTTCCGGAATATTATCGACATCCAGCGCAATAATCAGCGGATTCAGGCTAGTACCTCCAACGGTTTCGCCGTCCGTTCTTTCACCCGGCCGATGGCATAAGCTTCGGGCCGCAACTCCAACAACTGGCGCGCGTCGTTCTCCGGCAGCGATAGCAGCAGTCCGCCCGAAGTCTGCGGGTCGTACAGCAGCGCTTGAATTTCCGCCGGTATGGAAGGGTCCATGGCCACGCAGCTTTCAACAAAATCGCGGTTGTTGTTCAACCCGCCCGAATGCGCCCCGGCTTTCGAATACTCAATCGCTCCGGGCAGAAACCGTACGGAGGCCGCGTGGATTTCAAGCGTCACGTTACTGGCCAGCGCCATCTCCCTCGCATGCCCCAATAATCCGAACCCGGTTACGTCGGTGCATCCATGAACTTCGAACCCCAGCATCGTCTCGCAAATCGCGCGGTTGAGCGTCAGCATCTGCGCAATCGAGGCGTCCATATGCCCTTGCTCCACCATGCCCTTCTTCAACGACGTAGAGACCACTCCAGTGCCAATCCGCTTAGTGAAGACCAGCACGTCCCCGGCCTTCGCGCCCGCATTCGTCAGCACCTTGCGTGGATCGATCAGACCCGTAACGGCATAACCGAACTTCACTTCATCGTCCGAGATACTATGACCTCCCAGAATCACGCATCCCGCTTCGTGGATCTTCTCCGCTCCGCCTTTGAGGATCTCCTCCAGGTCTTGTATATCGCCCTTAGCCGGGAACACCACCAGCGACAGCGCTGTCACCGGGTGCCCGCCCATCGCATAGACATCGCTCAGCGCATTTGCCGCGGCGATTCCTCCAAACGTAAACGGGTCATCGACGATCGGCGTAAAGAAATCCACCGTTTGCACCATCGCCAGCGGCTCGCTTCCGGTCTGGCTCAAATCGTAAACACCGGCATCGTCTGCCGTGTCGTATCCCACCAGTACCTTGTCGTTCGTAACCCGTGGAACGCTGCGCAGCGCCCGATCCAGAATCTTCGGGCTGAGCTTCGACGCGCAACCGCCGGCCTTCACATTCGCGGTAAGTTTCGTAGCCATTTCACTATCCAGTCTAGTTCGCGGCTATGGCTTCTTCCGCAAACTGCCACTCGCGCCAAGCATCCAGCAAGGGAAAGTACAGACCAAGCCAGATTGGCCCCTTCTCAATCCGCGAAATTAGCTTCCCGTAGTTCTCTAACTGCGCGCTGTAGCGCCGTTTCTCCTCATCCAGAAACGCCTCCCGGTTACCGCCTTTATGTTCGCTGTTCTTGTAGTCTATGATCCAAAGTTTCTCTTTGTCATCCCGAAAAACTCTGTCGATGGTTGCTGTTATGAACTTATTCTCAATCCTTCCCGCTATCGGAAACTCCGCCTGCGCATTTGCGCGCGTGGCCAGAATCCATTGCCCGCGAGTACTCTTGAGCGTATTCGTCACTGCCCGAATCACTTGCTTCGTGGCTGCGGGTTCGTCGGCCGCCGGCACCCCGAGCCGCAGCAATTCAGGCTTCACAATCACTGCGTCCGGCCGCGCGCCCCGCTTCAAAAACTCGTGTACAACCGTGCCCACATGCCGGCTTGTCGAACTTACCCATTCATACGTAATGCGCCGTTCCGAGGCCGTCGCCCTCGTCAATTCCTGCTGCCATTTCACGCCCCGGTCGAACTTCGGTGCGTGCCATTCCAATGGCAGCCGCCTCAACACGGTCTTAGGTGCTTCCTCTTCTCCCAAGTCAAAAGTCTGCTGTACCGGCACTCGCCGTCGCATCTCGCTCTTGAATTGCTCTTCCACCGATGGCCAAATCAACCCCAAAAACGTATTATGGGCTGGCTTTCTTAGTTCGCCCTCTTTTCCCTTTTTATTCGCACTCCCGAACAGGTACAACTCGTTCTTGGCCCGTGTACAGGCCACATATAGAAGCCGCTTCATCTCCTCGACTTCCTTCTGGTCCATTTCTTTACAGATCCGCTCGTACTCCGAACCCTTTTCTCCCCTACGTGGCTGGGCGGCGGCCATCTCCTCGTTCCAAACCAGCAGGTCGCGATCCGAGGTCTTAGTCACCCGCGCCAACTGAGGAATAATGACGACATCGAACTCCAATCCCTTCGCCTGGTGGATGGTCATCACATCCACGCAGCCTTCTTCCACCGAGGGGCGCGCATAAAATGTCTCTAAACGCTGATTTAATACGCTAAAATCCCGAATTATTCCTCGTTCTTCCAAATTTTCAAGCAAATCTAAGAAGGTTTGGGCATCGTCGAACTGGCTATCTTCTCCGAGCACCGCCGGCCCACCCAAGGCAAACCAGGTTCCTTCCACCAGCTTACGCAGCGGCAGCCTCCCGACGTCCCCTACTGCCTTCGCGAGGATCTCCTGGACCCGTAGTGCCCTGAGGCGCCCATCGACTGACAGGGCCGCGATCTTCGCCGGATCTGAGAGCAAATCGAGAATCGTCCGATTCGGCTCCCGCTCGGCCAGCGCCGAGAGGTCAGCGAGGTTCAAGCCGCACCAGGGCGCTCGGAGACAGGCCAGCCATGAGACTCGATCGCCAAGGTGCAGAATGGCTCGCGTCAGCGAAAGCAGATCGATGATGTGCTGCTGCGTCTGCAGCGCATCGATCTCAATCGCTCTGTAGGGTATCTCCGCTCTTCGCAGCGCCGGCAAGATCGCGTTCACGTGCGAGCGGCTCCGCACCAGGATAGCCATCGATTTCGCCGTCGCTTCTTTGACGACTTTGACGATCTCAATCGCCTCTAATTGCCCGTTATCTTCTAAGAAGGAAACAAGTTTAGGATCAACCCCGCTCCGCTCTCGGTAAGCCGTTGACGCCCGAAACTTAACCGCATCTTCCGCCATCGTGGGCCCAATCTTCTCCGCCACCCACGACACAATCTCCGGCGTACTCCTGAAATTAGTCTCTAGATTCAGCCTGTGCAGCCGTACGTCGCCGAGTTGCTCCTTCTCCCAGCAGTCCAGAAACAGTCCCACCTCCGCCTCGCGGAATCGATAGATGCTTTGCATCGGATCGCCCACCAGGAACAGCGTATGTTCGCCCGTATCCGACCACTGTTCCGTCAGCGCCTTCAACAGATCGTATTGCGCCCTTGACGTGTCCTGGAACTCATCCACCAACAAGTGCTGGATGCGGTAATCGAGCGAGTACAGTAAATCCGTCGGACTTTCGGGAGTTCCGAGAGCTTTTCGAGCCGCCCGCGCGACCTCCGTGAAATCCACTGTGGCCGTCTTACTGAAAACCTCACGAAGGGAACTCCGCGCACGATCCAGGAGACCACAGAAGTCGTTCACCAGGGAGTCTTCTGCCGAGCCAGCGAGGAACTCCCACTGGTCGCGTTTCTGCAGCATGTTCGCTACCTGCTGCTCCAAGCGGCCCATATCGTTATCGAAATGCAGAACGACCCGGCGGAACAGAGATTTGCCCTCTTCGTCTCACCTCCGTCAAATCTCGCAGCGTCTCGCGAGCAGCCAAGCGATACAGTTCCCTCGCATCCTCCACCACCTTGCCCGCGCCGCCAAACTCCGATACAACTGGCATTTGTCTTGTAAGCATCGCGCACAACGAATCGATAGTCTGGATTTGTAACTGGCTCGTATCAGCCAGCAGATTCCAGCCTTTCTTTCCGTCCTGCGCCAGCGCGGATAAAGCCAGCTGCCTGGTTCTCTCCTTGTGCTCGTCGGCGGCAATCTGGCCTCTCTCCGCGTCTAGTAACGCGGTGTGAATGCGCTCTTTCATCTCTGCGGCAGCCTTTCGCGTGAACGTCATCGCCACAATCGATTCGGGCCGGTCAACCTCGCTCAACAGCCGTAGGAATCGTTGGGTGAGAAGCCCCGTTTTACCGGACCCCGCAGGCGCTTCCACAATAAACGAGCGCTTGGCATCCAGCGCCTCTTCCCGCTGCCTTGCGTCCGGCGTCATTCTTCATCCTCCTCAGCGGCGCCCGCTTCACTGACTCGGCAGATTGGCTTGGCAACGCAGAAACTGCATGCCCCCTTGATAGGGTCTACAGCCGCGTCGCCATTCACGAATTCCGATGCCAACCGGTGAACGATCTCCTTGCCGTTCTCGATGTATTCGTCCCAATCTTTCTTCACCTCAGCCGCGCCGCCCTTAAATATCCGATCGCGAGAGAAGCCCACCGCCCTCACTTCGCGAGGTCTCAACTGGCCGAAAAAGATACCATCCACTTGCTCAGGCAGCGAAGCAGCGTAAACCAGAAGCTGCGGCTCAAAAGGCCGCTGTCCGGCCAGCTTCGGTCGCGTTTGCGCACCACTCTTGTAGTCAATCAAGACCAGATTCCCGTTGCGTAACCGGTCAATTCGATCAACCCGCAATTTGAGCCGTAAACCAGGAATCTCGAACACCCGGTCTTCCTCCACTGTCTGCACGGTGAACGATTGTTTGCGCTCCTTCTCGTGATCCAGCCATTCGAGAATCAATTCCTCCAGCCGATCGCGTTCCGCATACGCGCTTAGCTGGTGAAGCGGGCCGGATTCGTTAGTCTCGACTGCTTCCGCGATTGCGTCGCGCACGTGACACCGGAGCGTGTCGGCGGGAGTTAAGCGGAGACGGTCGTGCGATTCCAGCTTCTGCCAAACATTCTGCAACGCTTTATGCAAAAACCCTCCGCGATCCCTAGCATCGAAACCAAACGATGCATCTTCGGGAGTTCGAGCCTGCAGCCTGAACTCCGCAAACGCGCGAAAAGGACAGAGCGATTGAGCTTTGATGATTGCCGTTCCTCCGCGCTCGTCTCCCGTGGACACAAAAGCCGGCGCTTGCGAATCTATTACCTGTTCCAGCGAAGTCCGAATGAACGACTGACGGGCCAGCTTACCCTCCCAAATAGCCACATCGGATGCGTCGTTCTTTACAAATTCCTGGATGATGGCAGCGGCCGTTCCGCTGCACGTCGCGGTCACTTTGGGCGCTGCTTCGAAAAGCGCCCGCGTCAACGTCTTGCGTTGCGAGCGTGAATCGGTAATCCCGGGAACTCGTTGCAGCGCAAATGGAATGAGAGGCGAAACAGGTATCTGCGGAGGCCAAGTCTCATCCGACAGACCAACCGCAATAACCTCATCGAACTCCAAGCCGGATGCGTCTTTCGCATCCAGCACCTGAATAGGAGAGAACCAATCGCCTTCTTCTATCTCGCTCGATAATAAACGCCGGAGGTGCAAAACGGCAGACTCAAACGTAAGCGGAGGACAGACTAGTCCAACCGCGGAAAGGCTCGACAATCCGTCATTCCAAGCTTCGAGAACCGTCTGTTCGGAGTCCGAGAGATCAGCCTCTCCCGGCCAACCGATAGCGGCCAGCAAATCGCCCATGAACTCACTCCATTGCGAGAGATCCTGAACGTATGGACGATTTTCCAGGACTTCGTCAAGCTTCTTCCAGATCTCTGAGAGTGACGGGCAACGTCTAGAAGCATGCACGATATCTTCAATAGAAACATCGAGTTCGCGCCGCCTGCGAAGATCCAAATCGGCCAATGCACGCGCGTTTCGTTCCGCTACGGCTCCTTTAATAAAAGGCGAGCGGAGAATCGCTCCGGCGTCAGCGTGATCGATACGTGGCTTGGCCAGTTCAAGCAGCAGGAGAGCCGCCGCAATCAAAGGATGGTTGAACAGCGGTCTACCCGCATTGATATGGAAGGCCAGGCGCGGTCAGGAAAACTGAAGTTAAAGCGCGTTCCACCAGCGCCGATTTCTCGCCTAGCTCCGGAACAAACAATCCAATGGACCGGCTTTTCTCCTTCTCGAATAGAAACCGCGCACTGCGTGCCGCAAAGTCAAGCTCTTCCGAAAACTCGGCGCACTGCTTCAAAGGAGCAAGATTTAAACGCAGCCGGGAATCGAAGAGTTGTTGAACAGCCAAGGGGCCGAGCGCGCGCTGTAGATTTTGTAGCGCCGGTGAAAACTCCTGAAATCCCAGAAACACGGTCAAAGTCGGCTGAATGCTGCCGTTTTTCAGCCACTCGGGCACTAGAGGCCAAAGATCCGCGCGCGTTATCCAATTCTTCTCCCGGCATTGGCGGCGAAAAAGGCGGCGCCACAGTTGAAATTGCCGAGCGTCGGGATGTTCATTCCAAGCCTCCCCTTCAGCTGGAATATGCCATTCGGCCATTAGATTGGATGCGCGGCCAGCGAGCCGGACGGTGGCGGCAATATCAAAAAGCCTCGGATGCTGCTGCTCAATAATGCGGTGCCACAGCGCACGTTCCTGCGCGGGTGACAGTAGGGTTGGAAGATCGCAAGAGTTGTAGCGCGCTTCCTGCCAGCCGTCGGCTAGCCACGCACTAATCCCGTGTACCGCCGGTCGCCGCCAAGTTTCAAAACGCCGCTGAAGCTGAGACTGGTTGTGGTGTTCGGAAACAATTCGCGCAAGAATCGGCGACGGAGTTACGATTGTGGCATTTTTCGCAAACCATGAAGAAATACCGGAACAAGCAAGACGCATGGAAGAACTAGACCCATTATCGAGCTTGAGATTCGCGACACGCTACCACAGCACCGCTAGATAAACAGACAAACGTTTTATGGGGCGCTTGATACAGTTTCCTTGTTAACCCAGCTAATCCGATGCGCTTTTCCCGCCTTCTCCTATTATCCGCCGCAGCGCTTCTGGCGCAGGACACCGTTCATCACCCCCACGGGAACCAAATTCCAGGTCCGGGGCACAAGCAAGACGAGCTTGATTCGGTGGGTTTCGCCGCCGACCATGACGCCTGGCTTGAAGATTTGAAGGTGTGGCGCGCGGAACGCCTTACCCGCATGGGGTTTAACGGCAGCGAGTATCTGCGCCCTGAATTTCAATGGATTCGCCGTAATTTCATATCTCCGCAAGTGATGGTGGAGGAGCGAACCCTTTTCGACGTGGCGCAGAATCGCTGGACGGTCAACAAGTATCTCGACGATCTGGAGAAACGCTATGGCGGCATTGACAGTGTTTTGCTATGGCCGGTATATCCAAATATCGGAATAGATAATCGCAACCAGTGGGATTTAGCTCGCGACTTGCCCGGCGGCGTACCGGCTCTGCGAAAGGTAGTGGACGATTTCCATAAGCGCAACGTTAGAGTGCTGTTTCCTACGATGGCATGGGACAACGGCACGCGCGATCCAGGCATGCCGCACTGGGAAATGACGGCCAAGCTGATGGCCGAGATCGGCGTAGATGGCGTGAATGGCGATACGTTTAGCGGCATTCCTCGCGCGTATCGGACGGCATCCGATGAAAGTGGGCATCCGGTGGTGCTGGAGCCCGAACTGGCACCCGCTGCCGACGAGCAATTGATTTGGAACAACCAGAGCTGGGCCTATTGGACGTTTGATTTCGCCCCGACGGCCAGTAAGCAGAAATGGCTGGAATCGCGGCATATGTCGCACATTTCAGACCGCTGGGCGCGCGACAAAACCGACGACTTGCAGCACGCGTTCTTCAACGGCATGGGGTATGTGAGCTGGGAAAACATTTGGGGCATCTGGAACCAGGTGACCGATCGCGATGCAGAAGCGTTGCGGCGGATCTCGCATCTGGAGCGGCATTTTGCCGATCTGCTGTCAAGCGCCGGCTGGGAGCCCTTTGTGCCGGCCATTCCGTACGGCGTTTATGCCACGAAGTTCCCAGGAAATGAAGTGACGCTGTGGACCCTGGTCAATCGCAACGAGTTTAATGTCAGCGGGCGCGAGATCACTTTGCCGTATGAGCATGGGCGGAGATTCTTCGATGCCTGGAACGGCGCTGAACTGAAACCCGAAATCAAAGATAATCAAGCCACGCTGGCGTTCGACATGGAAGCGCACGGTTATGGCGCGGTGCTCGCCATTGAGCCCAACGCGCAAATGCCGGATCTGGACTCCTATTTAGCTCAGCGCCGCAGACTGACGCGCGCGGCTCTGCACAGCTACTCGCACGAATGGCATTTCCTCCCGCAGCAGATGGTGGAAATTGCTCCGGCACGGAGCTCGGGAACAACTCCAGAGGGAATGGTGCGTATTCCAGCGGGAGAGTTCGATTTCAAAGTAAGCGGGATCGAGATTGAAGGGTTTAATTGGGTGGGTTTGGACGTTCAGTACCCATGGGAAGATTCTCCCCCGGCGGGCCCACAGCCATCGCATGCAGGTTGCGGCTTTCGAAATTGATAAATTCCCGGTCACAAACGCCGGGTTCAAGAAGTTCTTAGACGAGAGCAAGTACCGGCCAGTGGACGATCACAACTTCTTGCGCGACTGGAAGAACAACGCGCCGCCCCAAGGGTGGGAGAACAAGCCGGTAACTTGGGTGTCTCTTGAAGACGCGCGGGCCTATGCGACGTGGGCGGCCAAGCGGCTGCCGCATGAATGGGAATGGCAGTATGCAGCGCAAGGAACGGATGGGCGGCTGTATCCCTGGGGCGAGACTTGGGACGACGCCGCTGTTCCGAAAATGGATAAGAGGCGCGATCTAACCGGACCCGATGACGTGGACGCCCACGCGAAAGGCGCGAGTCCATTTGGCGTAATGGATCTGGTAGGGAACGTTTGGCAGTGGACCGACGAGTTCACCGATCTGCATACTCGGGCCGCCATGTTGCGAGGCGGCAGTTACTATCAGCCGCAAAGCTCAATGTGGTATTTTCCGGAGACTTACAAACTTACTGAACACGGCAAGTACTTACTCATGGCTCCCTCGAAAGACCGCGCGGGCACGCTCGGATTTCGCTGTGTCAGAGACATTCAGTAACGGAGAATGCTGCTCTCCGGGCCACCTTATCGATCATCTCTCGATATTCACCGATAGAGGCGGTGGCGAACCCCGGAAGCTTGGCCTTATCATCCCAGGTGCGTAAAGCCACCGCCTCTCTATAGAATTCGTTTGTCTCAAACTCGCTTGCCTCGGTTTTGGTCATGGGTCCGCCTTGCAAGGCCAGACTCTGTATTGAAGCCGCGCTCAGTTTTCCAAAGTAAGTGCTGTCTGTGGCGCACAAATACCGCTTAGCGCTGACATGCAGGTAAACTGGTTCGAAAACATCCTTTCCAAAGCGGGCGGCCAACCATTTTTCGCCAATCTCCTCATGTTTGGCATCCACGCCCGAGTCCGCCGTATCCTCTGGAATGTCCTCCAAAAGGTGTCCAATGTCATGCACCAGCGCGGCCACAGTCAGCGCGTCGCTGGCGCCCTCGTGGCGCGCCCAATGCGCCGCTTGCAATGCGTGTTCCAGCTGCGAAACATCTTCGCCGTAGTAGGCTGATTCGCCTTTTTTTTCAAAAATTGCCAGTACTTCGTCCGCCACGGTAGCCATTTTCTTCTCCATATTATCCCGCGCCAAGTGGCGTTGATCGGCTCCGCTGCCGCATTTGCGCGCGCTGGTGAACAAACAACAAACCCGCCGCCACGGCCGAGGCGGCGCTAACGCCCGCCAGGGTTATAAAAACGCCGCTCCAGCCGTAGTGTACGGAGAGCCGGGCTACGCTGTCTCCGGCGAATATTCCACCCACATATCCAACGCCATCGATTAAGCCCGAAGACGTTGCCCCGCCTTTCTTCCCGCCAAAATCGAGCGCCATCGCTCCGGCCAGGTACGAATAGGGTCCTAACAACCCAAGCCCTACCAATCCAATGAGAAGCATCGGCAGCGCACCTTGAGTTCCAGCCTTCAGAGGGGTCATTAAACACAGCCCCGCCGCCGTCATCACCATTCCGATAAACAGCACGATTGACCGTCCACTGGCTCCCAGACGGTCGCCTGCAAAGCCCGCAATGACCACGGAAACCGCGCCTAATGCCGGAAAAACGCCACTCATGCTCGCGGCCGCGCTGTCGCTGTAGCCAAAGAATTTGTGCAGATAACTAGGCGTCCACGTATTGAAAGTTTCCCGCACAATGGTTGTGCAAAGCGATAGGAAACAAACAATCCAGAAACCCCCGGTCACTCAAAAGCGGCATAAGTAACGCCTTCGGCCCTCCCTGCGTATCTGGCTGCGTCTTAAAAACATTCAATGGGTTCACTTCCGGCTCGGAGAAACCCATTGCCGTCCGGGATTCCTTCAGCAGCAACAGATTTGCCGCTAGAACGATTGCGGAGACGCCGGCGGCCAAATAAAATAGCGATCGCCATCCATATCCACGCGCGATAAGCCAGCCCATCCACTCACGCGCCACCGCGTCGCCAATTAAAAAGCTCAAGCTCAGAATTCCAATAACGGCGCCGTATGCCTTATATGAGAACCACTGCGAACACACCTTAACTAAACCGGCCCACCCGCCGCTTTGCACCAGCCGGTTGCCAATCCAGGCGATCGTAAAAACCGGCAAGCCTCCGCCCAGCGTAAACAGGATGGTGAATAAGACCGCACCTGCCAGGCCGCCGAGGAAACTTCGGCGGCCTCCCCATAAATCGCCCATTGCTCCAAGCACAAACTTGCCAGCCGCATACGCCATCACTCCAAATGAGGCAATAGCTCCCAGGCGGATCATGGCGGCATCCGCGCTCATTCCGCCGCGCTTCAATTCCTCGGTCAGCATCGGCATCGCTACAGACAGATCCGAGCGGCAGAAATAGTAACAAGCGTAACCGGAGAACAGCAGTGCTACAACCAGCGCCTGTCGAATACCCAGCAGCCGCATGTGCTCCGGTGCTGGTTTCGCCAGTTCAACTTCGCCTGTCGCTTTCAAGAAGAGGTCTTCCTGTTAAGACGATAGTCTATACGGGCGAGCGACTGCCCTGAAAATCAGTCTAAACAAGCGTCGAACCGCCTAAGCCAAATGCGCCGTCTCTTCGTCTTAGGTAATTACTTCGAGGTAATTGTGAGTGAGCGGAACGGTCTGAGTGACTGCGCCTCCAATCGCAGTCAACGTGGCCCAACTTGGCGGTCGCAGCGAGGTTAAATGCTCGAACATGGCAACCACGACAACTTTGACTAAGATGGGTTTCTGGGGTTTGGGCCAGGGCGAGCGTAAATAACGCAAGTAAAAGGAGTAAGCGGCGCGTCATTCTTACTTGGCGTCCGCGCTGCGGGACGATTTTGACGACTTTGACTTTCTACGGCCGAGAGGATCGGCGGGCTTATAGTTCAGCTCCGTGGAGAGCGTTTCGACGAGCTTCGAGAGTACCTTAATCCTGGCCCAATATTTGTCGTTTCCCTCAACCAGGGACCAGGGCGCAAGAGTGGTGCTGGTTCTGACTAACATCTCCTCCACGGCGTCTTCGTAAATGCTCCACTTTTCGCGATTGCGCCAATCCTCGTCGGTAAGTTTCCAGGCTTTATAACCGACGGCGCGCCGCTCTTCGAAACGGCGGAGTTGCTCCTCCCGTGAGATGTGGATCCAGAACTTCAGGAGTATGACGCCGAACTCGCGGAGTTGGCGTTCGAACGCATTGATCTCCTTAAAGGCGCGCTTCCACTCCTCCTCCTTAGCAATTCCTTCGACTCGCTCGACGAGGACTCGGCCATACCACGAGCGGTCGAAGATGGCGATTTGACCCTGTTCAGGCAGCCTGCGCCAGAAGCGGTACAGATAATGCCGGGTTTTGTCCTCACCATGGGGAGCGCTGATGGGGAATACAACGTAGCCACGCGGGTCGATCCGTTCGGTGATGCGTTTGATCACGCCACCCTTACCGGCGGCGTCCCAGCCCTCAAAGACAATGACCACGGGTCGCTTCTGTACGTAAACCTGGTAGCCGAGTTCACGCAGCTGGATTTGACGGCGCGCCAGTTCGCGCGCATAATCTTTGCGGGGGAGCTTGCGATTGAGATCGAGAACCTCGAGCATTAGACTTCCGCTCCTTCCAGCGATTCCATGACGGCGCGAATATCGGCATCGCGGGAGGCCGACTCGCTCAGTTCGGTTCGGGGCGGAGCCTTATGACCGAGACGGTTTTCCAGGGCTGCAATGATAGCTTCGAAAACCTTATTCCGTGCATACGCGCCAGAGGTGGCTTCTACAATCACCCACGGAGCATATTCGGAATCGGTTTGTTCGAGCATCTCTTCAGTGGCCGCCAAATAGTCGTCGTACTTTTTATAATGGGCCCAATCGTCAGAGGTGACCCGCCAAGCTTCCAGCGGGTCGGCTTCGGTGGCGCGAAGTCTTTTCTTCTGCTCTTTTTTGCCGATGTGGAAAAAGAATTTAAGAATAGTTGTGCCATCGTCTGCGAGCATGCGTTCGAAATCGAGGATATCGCGATAAGCTTGACGCCAGAGCTTCTCCGGAATCGTTTGTTCGACGCGCTCTTCAAGAACGCGCCCATACCAACTGTGGTCGAAGATGAGCATTTCGCCGCGATTCGGCACCTTCAGCCAAAACCGCCAAAGCCAAGGCTGTTGTTGCTCATAGGTGCGGGGCGGCACAATGGAATGGAGCCTAAAACCGCGGGGATCAAGGCGTTGCGAGAGCGCGGCGACAGCTTTTCCTTTACCGGATGCGCCCCATCCTTCAAGCACGATGATGGTAGGATCGCCATTGTCCCAACAGGCTTTTTCCAGATCGTAGAGGCGCTGCTGCAGAATGGGAAGGGCGCGTTTATACTCTTCCCGCGACAGTTTCTTTTTCAGGTTGATGTTCTCAAGCACGAATGCGCTTATCTTAACTAACCTGTGCTGCCCAAATAGATGAATCGGACAATGAACAACGCGGTGAGCAGATACACAAACCAGTGAACCTGGCGCCATTCGCCACGCGCCACGCGGACAAGCGAGTAAGCGATGAAGCCGAAAGCCAGGCCATTGGCGATGCTGAAGGTGAGCGGGATCATCAGCAGGGTGAGAAAAGCGGGGATGGCGATAACCGGTTTTTTCCAATCGATGCCGGTAACATTGGTCATCATTAGGCTGCCGACGACAATGAGGGCGGGGGCGGTGGCGGCCACCGGAATTGCGCCTACGACCGGCAACGCGAAGAGCGACAGGAGGAAGAGGATTCCAACAACGATGGCAGTAACGCCCGAGCGTCCGCCAGCGCCGACTCCAGCAGCGCTCTCGATATAACTGACCACGGTGGAAGTCCCGGCCAGAGAACTGAAGATAGTGGCTATGGAATCAGAGAATAGAATGCGGTTCAGGCGGGGAATTTTGCCGGAGTCCTGATTAAGGAGGCCGGCTCCGCGGCCGACGGCGACAAGAGTGCCGAGGTTGTCAAACAGGTCGACAAAAAGGAAGATGAAGATGATTTCGAAGAAGCCGAGGTGTAGGCTGCCGCCGAGATCAAGATGGAACGCGGTGGCCGAGAGTTCACTCAAGCCATAGCTGGCCGGGTTCCAGTGCGAGAGGCCAAAAGCAAGTCCGAGCAGCGTAGAAGCAATGATGCCGATTAAGATGGCTGAATTGATGTTGCGGGAAAGCAGCACGGACGTGAGGAGGAGGCCGAAGATGGCGATTGCCGCCGTGGGCGACCGCAGGTTACCGAGCGCAACAATAGTGGCGGAGTTTCCAACGATGATGCCGCCGTTGCGGAGGCCGATGAAAGCGATGAAGAGGCCGACGCCCACTGCGACGGCCGAATAGAGATCGACAGGAATGGCGGAGAGGATCATCTGCCGGATGCCAAATAGAGTGAGCAGCAGAAAAAGAACTCCGGAGATAAAGACCGCGCCGAGGGCAACCTGCCAAGGCACGCCCATGCCTTTCACCACTGTGTAAGTGAAATAGGCATTCAAACCCATACCGGGGGCAAGCGCGATAGGGTAACGGGCAAAGGCGCCCATGAGCATGCTGCCGAAAGCGGCGGAAAGACAAGTGGCAGCGGTGACGGCGGCGAGGGGCATGCCTGCGTCATGCAGGATCGCTGGATTTACGAAGACGATGTAGGCCATGGTGATGAAAGTGGTCAGACCGGCCATGACTTCGGTGCGCCAATTGGTGCCCAGGCGGTGGAATTCGAAATACTGCTCTGCTAGGCGTATCAAAAGCTGAGAACTCAATATAACCGATCGGGCTTGGCATAATTAATTTTCCATTCAATGAAAGAGCTTGCTGCTGGGAAAGTAATAGCGAGATGCCGGGAACTGGCGGCGATTAGTGAGACCAGTGATGGCACGCTACGGACGTTTCTGTCCGACACGATGCGCAGATGTTACGAGGTTGTCGGCGAATGGATGCGGGAAATCGGAATGGGCGTGAGCGTAGACGGCGCGGGGAATTTACGCGGGCGTTATCCGGGGGATAGCGCGGCCACGTTGCTGATGGGGTCGCATTTGGACACTGTCCGCAATGCGGGGGCGTTCGACGGGATCTTGGGCGTGGTGATGGCGCTCGAGTTGGTGGCGGCTCTGGAGGGGCGGCGGTTGCCTTTCGGTATTGAGGTGATCGGATTTTCCGAGGAGGAAGGGGTGCGCTTCGGAGCGCCGTTTATCGGGAGCAGGGGATTAGTGGGAACGCTTGACAATGAGTTGCTCAGCAGGAAAGATCAGGCTGGAATCAGCGTCGGTGAAGCAATTCGGGCCTTTCGCGTTACCGATAATCTTGAATATGAATGGCCGTTTGCATTCGTCGAATTTCATATTGAACAGGGGCCAGTGCTGGATTTAGCGAATGAAGCGGTAGGAATTGTAGAGGCGATTGCCGGGCAGAGCCGAGTGGCGGTGAGTTTTTTCGGAGAAACGAATCACGCAGGTACCACGCCAATGAATCTGCGCCGGGATGCTCTGGCAGGCGCGGCGGAATGGATTTTAGCGGTTGAGGAGCGCGCCAAGTCAACGGAGGGCCTGGTGGCGACAGTTGGTAGAACTTGAAGCTGTTCCGGGAGTGAGCAACGCGATTCCGGGAGAGGTGAATGTGACGCTCGATATTCGGCACGCGCAAGACTCAGTGCGGGCGAATGCTGCCGCCTTTTTGAAGCTCCGGGCGAAAGAGATCGCGCAACGACGCAGCCTAACGACGACGTGGACGGGGATGGTAGATCAGAAGGCGACAGCAATGGATTCACAACTGGTTGAGGCGCTGGACGCGGCTGCGCGAAAAGAGGGCGTGAAAGCCCGCAAAATGACGAGCGGGGCAGGGCACGATGCGATGATTCTGGCTGCCAAGATTCCCTCCGTCATGCTGTTTATGCGAAGCCCCGGCGGCGTGAGTCACCATCCCGCGGAGACGGTGCGTGAGGAGGATGTCGCACTGGCGTTGCGGATGGGCGGCAACTTGATCGATTATCTTGGAAGTTCTTTCAAAACATGATCAATCTAGGATTTACGCGAAGTTGTCAGCGGCCGAACCATTTGTTGGCTACTCCGGATACGTTTATACGAGGGCCGCTGCCGGGAATGGAGAAGGCGGCGGCCATTGTGCACGCAAGTCCGGCTATCGGCGCGCGTTTTACGCAATACACAGCGGAAATGGAGATAGACGGAGGCTTGGGGCCAACTTCATTGCAGCGCTTTGTTTATGTACTTGAAGGAGCGGTCACGATTGGAGCGGAGAGTTTGGCGGCGCGTGGGTACGCCTATATTCCGGCGTCGCTGCCGATTGCGGTAGATGCCATAGTGAAAACGCGATTGCTGGTGATTGAGAAAGCGTATCAAGAGTTAGAAGGAGTTGCGGAGCCGGCTTTTGGGTTGCGAACCGCGGACGAAATAGCGCCGCAGCCGCTCCTGGGCGATACGAGTGTTGAAGTGAGAACGCTGCTGCCGGACTCCGTGCAATTCGATTTTGCTATAAATCTGCTGAAATTCCAGCCGGGAGCATCGCTGCCTTTGGTTGAGAGTCATGTGATGGAGCATGGGCTTGTGATGCTGAGTGGCGGCGGCATTTACCGGCTCGGAGATTGCTGGCATCCGGTAACCGCGGGGGATTTTATCTGGATGGCGCCGTTTTGTCCACAGTGGTTTGGAGCGATTGGAAAGACGGCGGCTGAGTATATCCTTTATAAGGATTGGAACAGGCACCCCGCGGGCTAGTTATGGAGATTCAAGTAGACGAAGCTCGGGTTGTGGCGGAGTTGGAAACATTGGCTGAATTTTCCGATGCACCTCCGCCGGCGGTTAGTCGCATTGTTTACACGGAAGCCGATCAGCGAGCGAGAGCGTGGCTTAAGATGCAGTGCCAAGAAGTGGGACTAATGACGCGCGAAGATGCTTTGGGCAACTTATTTGCGCGATGGCAAGGTACGGATGTGCGGGCGGGAGCAGTAGGAACCGGATCGCACATCGATGCGATTCCATATTCGGGCAAATTTGATGGGACCGTTGGCGTGATGGGCGGCCTTGAAGCCATAAGAGCATTGCAGAAGAGCGGGTTGAAACCCCGGCTGTCCATTGAGCTTTTGGTTTTCATTTCGGAAGAGCCCACGCGCTTTGGATTGGGATGTTTGGGAAGCAGGATGCTCTGCGGGAGTCTGAGCGCCGCCGATGCGATGCGGCTTCGAGACAAAGACGGTAAGTATCTCAAGGAGGCAATCAGGAGCGCTGGTTTTCAAGGCTTTCTTGAGGAAGTGAAGCTTGCGCCGGGCTACTACGGCAGCTTTGTGGAGTTACATACAGAGCAAGGCCCGATTCTGGAGAAGACGGGAACTCCGCTCGGTGTGGTGATCGGTATTGCCGCTCCGGCGGCTCTGCGGGTGATGATTGAGGGCGAAGGTGGACACGCCGGGGCCGTTCTGATGTCTGAGAGGCGCGATGCGTTTTTAGGGGCCTGCGAGATTGCGCTTGCGGTGGAAGCGGCGGCACTTGGAACAGGAGCCGCGGACACGGTGGGTACAACTGGGCTGTGCGACGTGTTCCCGAATGTGGCGAACGGAGTTCCAAGCAAGGTGAAGTTGGAGATCGATATTCGGGATATTGAGGTCGTGAGGCGGGACTCGGTTTTAAACAGAGTGATAGGGATTTGCAAGGAAGTGGCTGCCAAGCGGGGGCTGGGCGTGAAGGCCGAACTGCTGAATGCGGATGCGCCTGCTATGTGTGACAGCAAGGTTGTAAATGCGCTGGAGGAGGCCTGCGAAACCGAGCAGAAGTTATTCATGCCGATGGTAAGCCGCGCCTATCATGATTCGTTGTTCATGTCGCGAATTGCTCCCACGGCGATGCTGTTCATTCCTTGTAAAGGAGGTATAAGCCATAGACCCGACGAGTATGCGGCTCCTGCAGATATTGGGAATGGAATGCGGGTGTTGGCGCGCACGCTCGCGGCGCTGGCGGCTTAGTAATCAATTCTTTCGTGAGATTTCAGCCACACTTCGAAGGGTTCACGGCCCGCGTCGGCAAGCAGGCGGTGACCTGGGATGGAACGCTGTCCGGCAAGGTGGTGAAGTTCGTCGTAGATGAATGAATCGTCGAAATGGGCTTCGGCGGCGTCGGCGCGGCTGGCGGCGAAATAGAAGCAATTTGGGCGCGCCCAATAGATTGCTCCCAAGCACATGGGACAAGGCTCGCAACTGGTGTAGATTTCGCAACCTTCAAGTTGGAACGTGGCGAGTATGCTGCAGGCGGCGCGAATGGCGACGATCTCGGCGTGCGCGGTGGGGTCGTTTAGAGAAGTGACGAGGTTCACGCCGGTAGAGACGACCTGATTGTCCCTTACGACAAGCGCGCCAAAAGGGCCGCCCCGATCGAGCGTCACATTCTCTACAGCAAGGGCTATGGCTTGGCGTAAGAAATCTTCGGGAGTATTTGCCATGACCGAGTTCCGCAGTATAGCAAGGAGTGCGACAATACCGTTATTCTGAGTGCGACCAGAGCCATTAGATCAACGCGGGTTGTAACTCCCGAAGGAGTGCGTCCGGCTTGCGTCTTCTTCGAAGAAGGACGAATAACGCAGGTTGGGGAACACGCAGCAGCAACCGCCATTGAGGACTTTGGCGATAAGTATATTTTGCCGGGCCTGATTGACCCGCATATTCACATTAACGAGCCGGGCCGCACTGAATGGGAAGGTTTTGAGACGGCCACGCGAGCGGCTGCAGCGGGTGGTTACACATGCCTGATAGATATGCCGCTGAATTGCATTCCTTCGACAACTGATTTAGGCGCACTGGCGCATAAGCGCACAATGGCAGCGGGGAAAGCATTGGTCGATTACCGGTTCTGGGGTGGCGCGGTGCAAGGGAACGCGGGAGATCTGAAAGCACTGGCTGCGGCGGGAGTGGCGGGTTTCAAGTCGTTCATGGTCCATCCGGGGACGGATGAATTCAGCATGGTGACCGAGGAAGACTTGCGGGTTGCGATGCCTATTATCGCGCAGAGCGGATTGCCGCTGTTGGTTCACGCTGAGCTTCCCGGGCCGATAGAGCAAGCTGGGCGGCAACTTACTGGAGCAGATATGCGGCGGTATACGAATTACCTGCTTTCGCGGCCGGATAGCGCCGAGGTTGAAGCGATTCGCTTGATTATCAGGCTTTGCCGCGAGTATGGCTGCCGGGTCCATATTGTCCATTTGGCGACCGGGAGCGCCCTGGCGGATTTGCGGGCGGCGCGGGCGGAGGGATTGCCGATAACCGTGGAAACGTGTCCGCATTATTTATTCTTCTCTTCTGAAGAGATTCCAGACGGAGGCACGGCGTTCAAGTGCGCTCCGCCGATTCGAGGCGGGGAGAATCGGGAGTTGCTGTGGCGGGCGTTGCAAGCGGGCGAAATCGATTTGATTGGGACTGACCATTCTCCTTGTCCGCCGGAGTTGAAGCGGACGGAGACGGGAGATTTCAAGGCGGCCTGGGGCGGGATTGCTTCAGTATCGCTGGCGCTTTCCGCCGTTTGGACAGCGGCCTCAAAACGGCGGCATTGCGCTCGCTGAGATTGTGCGTTGGATGGCGGAACGGCCAGCGGCGTTGGCGGGAGTGACAGCGCGCAAGGGGCGTATAACAGCCAGGTTTGGATGCCGATTTCGTGGTGTTCGACGCGGATGCAACGTGGAAAGTAAAGGCGGAAGATCTGCATTTCCGCCACAAAGTATCGCCTTATCTGGGCCATCAGTTAAGAGGGCGCGTCCAAGCCACGTTCTTGCGGGGCGAGTGTATTTACCGCGAAGGTAGATTCAGCCAGAGGCCCGGCGGTCGCGAGTTACAGTAAGGAAAATGAGCTACCGGGTGGTTGGAGCCGCAGTTCCCCGGAAAGAAGTGCGCGGAAAAATAACGGGAACGGCGCAATACGTGGACGACATGTGCCTGCCGGAGATGCTGCACGGTATTACCGTTCGGAGTTCGGTGGCGCGCGGCCTTATCCGGAAGATCGCCTTCAAGGACGGCGTGGATTGGAGCGAATTCACCGTTGTGACCGCCGCCGACATTCCGGGGAAGAATGTCGTCGCGCTGATTATGGACGATCAGCCCTATCTCGCGGCTGGCAAGGTCAATCATCTGCATGAGCCCATATTGCTGCTGGCGCACAAAGACAAAAATCTGTTGGCAAAAGCGCGGGCGCTGGTTGAGATTGAATATGAGCCATTGCCTGCCGTGTTTGATATGGACGCTTCGCTGCGGGCGCAGACGGTGATTTGGGGTGAAGACAACATTATCAAGAGTTACTTGATGGAGAAGGGCAATGTGGATGATGTCTGGGAAAAGGCGGCGTTCATTGTCGATGGTGAATATTCAACCGGGGCGCAGGAGCAGCTCTATATTGAACCGAACGGCATGATTGCGGAGGTCCGCGACGGCACAGTGAATGTGTGGGGCTCGATGCAGTGCCCCTTTTATGTGCAAAAGGCGCTGACGGGGTTAATGGGGTTGCCTGCCGGGAACGTTCGGATCATACAAGCGGAGACGGGCGGGGCGTTCGGCGGCAAGGAGGAGTTTCCCTCCGTGATTGCCGGACACGCGGCGCTGCTGGCATGGAAATCGGGCCACCCGGTGAAGATGATTTACGACCGCGAAGAAGATATGGCGGCGACCACGAAGCGGCATCCTTCCAGAACTCGGCACAAAACGGCAGTAGCAGCGGATGGCACGCTGCTGGGCATGGATATTGAGTTCGTCATCGATGGCGGAGCTTACGCGACGTTGTCGGGGGTAGTGCTTTCGCGCGGGACGATTCATGCGGCGGGGCCCTATCGATGCCCGAATGTGAGGGTCCGCAGTACGGCCGTAGCGACGAACGCACCGCCGCATGGGGCATTTCGAGGATTTGGCGCTCCACAGAGCATTTTCGCGTTGGAGCGTCACATGGATCAGGTTGCGAAGGCTGTGGGGCTAACACCGGATGAGTTGCGCAGCCGGAACTTCTTGCGCACGGGAGATACAACGTCTACCGGTCAGGTGATCAGGCAGGAACTGGACATGCCGGGACTGCAGCGGCATGCGCTCACTTTAGCGGATTACTGGAACAAGAGACGGGAGTTCGAAAAAGCCAACCTCACCAGCATCAAGAAAAAGGGTATTGGGTTCGCGAGTTTCTTTCACGGAGCTGGATTCACCGGCTCGGGAGAACGCTATTTGCAATCGGTAGTGAAGCTTGAAACCATGGCGAACGGAGGTGTGCGCATCCTATGCTCCATGACGGAGATGGGGCAGGGGACGAATACGGTTTTGACGCAGATTGCGGCGGAGATGTTGGGTATCCCCTACGAGAAGGTGGAAATTCTCCGGCCAGATACCGCGCAGGTGCCTAATAGCGGTCCGACAGTCGCTTCCCGAACTTCGATGATCATTGGCAAGTTGGTGGAAAGGGCGGCATGTGAACTGAAGCAGAAACTTTCGCAAAGCTCCGAATGGGTGGATGGCATTTGTGTCTCGGCAAGGTATGAAGAGCCAGCGGGGATTTATTGGGACGATCAGAAGTACCAGGGCGATGCTTATGGAGCCTATTCATGGGCTGTATACGTGGCCGAGGTCTCGGTTGACACGTTGACCGGCGAAGTTAAAGTTGACGATTTTGTGGCATTGCAGGAAGTGGGGCGCGTCTTGCATCCGGTATTGGCGGCGGGGCAAGTTGAAGGCGGCGTCCTGCAAGGCATCGGCTTTGCTCTGTATGAAGATGTGGTGTGGAAAAACGGGGCAATGGCGAATAACCAGATGACCAACTACATTATTCCGACGAGCGTAGACGTTCCTCCTATACACGTGTTTTTTGAGGAGATTCCCTACGAGCATGGGGCGATGGGCGCGAAGGGAATTGGCGAATTGCCAATGGATGGGCCTGCGCCGGCGGTGATTAATGCCGTGGAGAATGCGTTGGGCATTTCGTTTACGCACATACCGTTGACGGCGGAGTATATTTTAACGGCAGTCGGGGATTCACGGGAAAGGCCGGCGGCGTGACGATCTCGTTTTGGGTGAATGGTACGCGGCAAACTGTAAATGCGCCGCCTATGAAGCGCTTGCTGGATGTATTGCGTGAAGACCTGAAGCTTACGGGAACCAAGGAAGGCTGCGGAGAGGGAGAGTGCGGCGCTTGTTCAGTGATGGTGAATGACGACTTGGTGAACAGTTGTCTCGTGCCGGTTGGCCAAGTTGGTGGAGGGCGCATTTGCACGGTGGAGGGGCTTGCGCAGGGTGGGGAATTGCACATTATTCAACAGGCTTTTGCCGAGGCCGGAGCAGCGCAGTGCGGCATTTGCACGCCCGGGATGATTATGGCCTCGGTTTGTCTGTTGGCGGGAAATCCACACCCGAACCGGGAGGAGATTCGGGAGGCGCTGGCGGGCAATCTTTGCCGTTGTACGGGATATCAGCGGATTTTTGAGGCGATAGAAAAGGTCGGTCAGCGGCCCGCATGAGGTCTTATGCCGCCGATTTTGAGTTGGTGGAAGCGGCAGACTTGGGTGTTGCGTTTGATTTGCTCTCCGGGCCAGGCATATTGCGACCCATGGCGGGCGGGACGGACCTGATGGTGCTCTTTAACGCGGGGAAATTGGAAGGGCGAAGATTCTTCAGTATTCGACAAATTCCGGAGTTAACTCAGATAGAAATACGCGAAGATTCGGTGCAGATCGGTGCGGCGGTGACCTACTCGGCGATCCGGAGATCAGAGGTTTTACAAAAGGAGTTTCCGCTGCTGTGCCAGGCGGCAGGCTGGACCGGCGGAATTGCAAATCAGAATCGAGGCACGATTGGCGGGAACATAGTGAATGCTTCACCCGCGGCGGATTCGCCTCCCGCTTTACTCGTCTATGACGCGGAGGTGGAACTGGCATCAAAGCAAGGGTGCCGTCGTTTGCCATACCGCGAATTCCACACTGGTTATAAGCAAATGAATCTCAGCCTCGATGAGTTGCTGTTTAAGGTGCATCTGAAACGAGGCAGCGGCACCTACAAGCAATATGGGCGGAAGGTGGGAGCGCGCAAGGCGCAGGCGATCTCAAAGGTTTGCGTGGCCGGGGTGGCTGAGATGGATGGGCGTCGCGTTCGTGATATCCGGTTGGCGCTGGGCAGTGTGGCGCCGATACCGCTCAGGTGCACGCGGGTGGAAGAACTTTTGCGGAAGCAGATACTTACGGGCGAACTGGTTACCGCGGCCAAGGAGACGCTGGCAGGAGAGATCAAACCCATTAGCGACATCCGGTCGACGGCGAACTACCGAAGCCATGTGGCGCAGAATTTATTGGGTGAGTTTCTCGGTCAACTGGTATGACGATTGCGGAATTCGATTCGCTGCCCGAGGTAGAAACATCGCTACTGGAATGCTGCGGCTCAAGAAACTGGGCGCGCGGCGTGGCAGCTAGACGCCCCTTTGGGAGTATGGAGCATTTGCAGGCCGTTGCCGCTGAAGTTTGGAATTCGCTGGCCGTGAGTGATTGGCTGGAGGCATTTTCGCAACATCCGAAGATTGGGGACAAGCAAAAGCTGAGCCAGTGGTCGAACGAGGAGCAAAGTGGGATGAACGCGGCAGACCGGCAGATTGACCAAAAGCTGTTCGAATTAAATCAGGCGTACGAAGAGAAGTTCGGCCATATCTTTATTGTTTGTGCGACAGGAAAATCAGCGAAAGAAATGCTGGCGTTGCTAGAGCAGAGGATTAACAATAGGAAGGCGGAGGAAACGCGGAATGCCGCCACCGAACAGGCGAAAATCACAGCACTCCGATTAGAGAAGCTGGTTCTTCCATGAGCCGGATATCCACTCATATTCTGGATATGTCGCGCGGAGTTCCAGCGCCGGAGATCTCCGTTAGCCTTTTTTTTGAAGGGCAACTTCTAAAAACCGCCGTCACCGACGCCGATGGCCGGTGTGCGAATCTGCTCGAATCAGACGACGACTTAGCACCGGGTATCTACCGGCTGAGGTTCGATGTAGGGCATTATTTTCCGGAGACCTTCTATCCGGAGGTCAACGTAACATTCATAGTAACTGCCGGGGTAACGCATTATCATGTACCGCTGCTGCTCAGTCCGTACGGGTATACAACTTACCGGGGAAGTTGAGTAATGGCGAAGATCACGTTTGACACATACGGGAAGACGCGGGTGCGGCTAACGAACGTGCAGCGCAACGGCGGCCACCATGAGCTGAAAGAGCTGACGGTCGACATCCTGTTCGAGGGCGCGTTCGAAGATTCGTTCACAAAGGCCGATAACAGCATTGTGTTACCCACCGACACCATGAAGAATACCGTCTACGTGATCGCACGGCAGATGCCTATTGTGAGCATCGAGGGATTTGCCATGGATTTGGGGCGGCATTTCCTTCATCGGCTACCGCATGTGGAGCGAGTGAAAATTCAGATCAATCAAACACCATGGGAGCGCATTGCAGGCTCTGGCACGGCGTTCGTACAGGCGAGCGGTGAAAGGCGGACTGTTGCTTTTCTGGGCGGCCGATCTACCGGGGAACTTGTGGCGGGAGTTCACAACCTGCAGATTATGAAGACGGCTCGATCCGGGTTTGCGGGATTTCTGAAGGATGAATATACCACCCTTGCGGAAACCGACGATCGCTTACTGGGAACGATTCTTGAAGCGGAGTGGCGCTATTCGCGGACGGACCTTGATTTCAATGCGCTCCACAAGGAGATTAGGGAGACATTCCTCGATCTATTCGCGACCCATAATAGCCTTTCGGTGCAGCAGACGTTGTTTCATATGGCGGAGGGCGTCATTCAACGCTTTGAGGATGTTGCGGAATTACACCTGACTATGCCCAATAACCATTGTTTGCTGGTGGATTTGTCCAGATTTGGGCTTGATAACCCGAACGAGATTTTCGTGCCGATAGATGAGCCGTCCGGCTATATCGAGGCGCGGGTTAGCAGATGAGTAGATTTAAGTTGGTTTTGATTGCCGTTCGCATTGTCCTAAGTGCTTCTAATTTCGGAATTCAGGTTAGGTACTCGTTCCTGGATGAAAGCGATAAAGCGAGTTGCGGCAGATTTGGAGAAGCGCTTCCGAGTATTCGAAAATGAGCCGTTCTAAGATCGATTTATGGCCGCTAAGGTAGAGCTGCAGACGATAACTCCGCGCGAGTTTCGCGCTGCGTGCGGATTATTCCCATCGGGCGTTACCGTGGTCACCCGCCGGATGGCGGATGGCAGCCCTTACGGTATGACGGTGAGTTCGTTCACATCCGTATCGCTTGAACCGCCGCTCATTCTTGTTTGCATCGACCGGGCAGCGCACTTTCTAGATCAGCTGCCGGACACTCTTCCCTTTGCGATAAATGTATTGAATGAACGGCAGCAGGAACTCGCCGTCAAGTTTGCCAGGCGCGAAGACGAAGACCGCTTTGCGGGAATGATTTGGCAGCCGGGTTGGGAAGGCGTTCCGCATGTTTCCGGGGCGGTCGCCACGTTTGATTGCTCACTCCATAAAGCGGTAGATGGCGGAGATCACCTGATTTTGCTCGGCGAGGTTCGAGAAATCCGCCGAAACGAAGGAAATCCTTTGGTGTGGTGTGATCGCGCCTACCATTGCCTCCCGGCTAGACCGAGAGTTTAGAAAGTCCTCGCTCGAACAGCTGCATGGAATGGGAATATCACGCCGGGTAGGACAGATGACAGAGGGAACTTTGAGGTGAAGGCTGGGTCGCTGTTTCCCGCGCTGCACGGATGCAGGAGGCGGGTTGGTTAACGTCTTCCTGGGGCGAATCGGAGACTAACCGGCGGGCGAAGTTTTATCGGCTAACTAAATCGGGCCGGAAGCAGCTTAGCGCCGAGACGCAGCGATGGGAACGGATCTCGCTGGCGATAGCGAGCGCTTTACGGGCCAAGTAAGCGGAGCGAGTTATGATCCGGCGCTTCTTTACCTTCTGCCACAACGCCTTCTTCAAAAAACGTGTCGATCACGACCTTGAGGAGGAAATTGGCAGCTACGTCGAACTGGTCGCAACTGAGAAGATCCAGCGTGGAATGACCGGCGACGCGGCGCTGCGGGAGGCGCAACGAGATCTGGGAGGTCTCGAACGGGTTAAAGAGAATGTTCGCGACATAAGAACTGGAGTTGGCGTGGACCTCCTTATACAAGACCTCAGGTATGCGATTCGCACGCGATCAGGGATCCCGCTTTCTCCGTGGTCGCGATCCTTACTTTGGCGTTAGGGATCGATCGCCACCGGTAATCGACCGCGTGCTCAGACTCGATGGTCGCGGCTACACGATTATCGGAATCGTGCCAGTGAGCTTCGATCTATTGACTTAGAGCTTCCGGACGGCGGATGTCTACGTGCCGGTTGGCCAATGGAGCAAACGGCCGTACCCGCGAAGTAGCCATACGGTCCGCGCTTGCCGCCAGTGCGGCTCGGCTGGTCCGGCAGCTGCTCACGGAAAGCATTCTGTTGGCAATGCTGGCGCGGCGCTGGGACTGGCGGTCGCGTCCTGTGGTACGCATGCGGCCCTCCGAATATTGCCCGCAGCGTTGCCACGCTCTGGCGCGATTGGTGTTGATCGTCGCGTACTCGCGTTTACGTTAGTAATCTCCCTGCTATCGGGTCTTGTTCGGCCCTGCGGCGCCTTAAAAATACTGCACGCGGATATGCAAGGAGCGCTCAAAGAAGGAGGCCGGGGTATCAGCGGCGCCAAGCAACATGCGCTCAGTGTTTTCGCGGTTTTAGAGGTGGCTATGGCGCTGTTTCTATTGGCTGGCGCGGTAAGACCGGTCGTTGACAGGCGTTACAGGTTGAGTGAGGTCCCTGAGGCTATCCGGTATCTGGAAGAAGGACACGCTTCGAGGAAAGGTAGCAATAACTTTCGACTAACAACTAACCCGATTACGGGCTCCCCTTAGGTTCGCGGCGCAATCGGATCGGCGAGCTTCCCAGCTTCCCATGCACCTGAGTTTGAATCGATTATTTCTTGATCAGGTGGGCCACGTGCTCGGGTGGATACAGTTGGATTTCGACAACTGAGCCGGCCGGTGCTGCGTTGAATTTCTGGACAGACTGTTGAAAGTGCACGTCGCGAAAAGGCGGATACCGCCAATCGCGAATCACGCCGCCTAGCATCGCAATGAGCGCCGCAATTCCGAAAATGCGAAACGGCTTCGATTGCCGTTGCGTTGCGCACCACAGCAAAGACCATAACAGCGCAAGCATTGGGAAAAACCAATAGCGGGCGCTTCGGTCGATGGCCAGAAGCTGCCACTGCGGGAGTGGGCCGGCAATCAGCGGCTTGCTGAGCGAGGCTGCGAACAGAAGCATTGAGAACGCGATGAAGAGACGCAGTTCGAGAGTGCTTCGCAACAGGCAGAAGGCAAGAACCGAAGTTCCGAGCAGCATGACAACCAAGACCGTTAGTGGCCGGGCATAGACGGCAAAGCCATTTTGTCCATGGATGCTTCCTATATAAACGTGGCCGGTGAGTAGCCGGAGGAACAGCATGGGAGTAGCTCCGAGACGTGCTCGTGCGCGGCTTGAGAAACCTCCGAACAACAATATTGCGCCTTGCAAAGCTACCAGGGGCGTTAGTATGGCCACGGCGACGAGCGACCAGCGTTCGCGGCGCAACCACCAAAACACTAGCAGCAGAGGAAGCAGAACGAGGCAGAACGGGCCGGATAAAGGCGATATGACGAGGATGACAATGTCGAACAGTTTCCATCGCCAATTTGCAGGCGGTGCGGCGACGGCCACCAGGAACGCAAGCAGTGCGAAATGAAACGGCGCGTTGGTCAGGACAACGTGAACTTCCTGAGCATTGGGGAGAGCGAAATAGATGGCGGTTTGGAGGAGGCGCGCAGGAAGGGGCCACCAGCTTGCGCAGCGTCGCGACAGGAGGAAGAAAACTGGGAGGACCTGGATGAAGATTCCAAAAAGATTCATGACCAGGGGTGCGTGGCGAAGGGGGGCAAGTAGAGTCAGCGAAGCGACCAAGCGCTGAAGCGAGTTGAGATAACCGCCCGCGGGGATCGCAAGAGCGTGAAACCAGCCGAGGTTGTAAGCATCGGCATACCAGACGGAGCCGTCTTCGGCGTAGAACTGAGGATTGGTTAAAACGTCAGGTTTCCTTGAGACGACCACGGCGGCGGCGATTAGGAAGACCAGGCATTGCCATTGCCAGGGAAGGCCCGCGACGTTCGTTTGACGATGGCGCGGAAGGGTCATCAAGATATTGGGACGCTTGGATGCTGGTGCGCCCGGAGGGGCTCGAAGGGCCGCCCTAATGATTCGAAGCCGTTTGTAGGCGTATATCGCAAACTATCACACGTTGAGTTGATTTGTGCTTCGCTTTGAAGCCTTGGAATAAGCGCGATAACTGCGAAGCAGTTGCTGACCATCCCGTTGAGTTCGCGAGGATGAACCGGAGCGCAAAAATGGTTCATGAAGGAACTTTTTGAGTACCCAAAGATGATTCCGATCTTGGTAGATGCTGCGCCACCGGAGGATTCCCAAAATCGATTGGGGTTAGGAAAACGCTACACCCATCATAATAATAAATAATTGTTCGGCCTTCCATGTCCAAGTAGATGGGGGTGCGGGACAAAAAAAGATATTTGGCGAGTTTTCTTCTTTTGTGGCATACGTTCTGAACGTAGTAGAGGTGTTCAGACATCGGGAGGCTTTATGCCGCAATCCATCACCACCCTTGAACAGGAGCGCGCCAAACTGCTCAGGGAACTATCCCATCTCCAGGATCTGCGTCCCGGCTGCATCACGGGCATCGTGCGCCGCTGCGGCAAGCCGAACTGTCACTGTGCCCAGCCCGGAGATCCGGGTCATGGCCCGACCTTGCGCCTCACTTACAAAGCGGGGAAGAAGACCATCAGCGAAGCACTGCCCACGCCAGCCGCTGTGCAAAAAGCCGAGTGCGAGATTAGCCAGTTCCGCCGCTATCAGATGAGCCGCGATTTTATCGAGGTGAATGAAAAGATCTGCCAATTGCTGCCCATCGAAGAGCCACTAACCTCACAGGAAAAAAAACGGCGGAAGCGATCCGTCAGGAAGTCGCCCGCGAAGTAGAGCAACTGCTGCACGTCGTCTTTACCGGGCTGCGCAAGGCCGAACGCTTCGATCTGGAGGCCGTCGAATGCCAGGCCGAAGCCATCGGCAGCGATATCGCACACCGCAAGCGGGCGGAGATCCAGCGCGCCGTGCAACTCGATCTACCTAGCGTCGCCGGCGATGACATTCCCGTTCTATATATCGAAATGGATGGTACGAGTGTGACGGTCACGCGCTCCGAGACCGAAGGCCGCCCAGGCAAAAATGGTGACCAGCGGGCTCATAGCAGCAAAGCTGTCACGCTTTAACGCGATACCAGGGAAGTAAAACTGGGCTGTGTTTTCACGCAAACTACGACTGATTCAGAAGCACGGCAGCTACGCGACGAGAGTGCCGACCTGCTCCGGCGCCATCGAAACTGCCGAGGAGTTTGGCCGCCGAATGTATCAAGAAGCCTGGCAGCGCGGCTGGTCCCGTGCTATTAGGAAAGTGATTGTGGGCGACGGCGCACCCTGGATCTGGAATATCGCCGACAGAGAATTTCCCGGCGCCCTTCAGATCGTGGACCTTTACCACGCCCGCGAGCATTTGTGGGTACTCGCTGGAAGCTCTTCTCGACCAACGACAAAAACGAAAACGTTGGGCTTCCGCTCTTCAGAAAAAACTTGACAACGGCAAGATTCCGTCTCTCGTCAAACAACTACGTTCTTTTTCCACTTCCTCCCCCGATGCCTCCGACCTGCCGCGTATCGAGGCGGATTACTTTGAAAGGAATCGCGACCCTATGCGCTATCCAGACTTCCGCCGCCAGCATCTCTTTGTAGGTTCCGGCGTCATCGAGGCCGCTTGTCGAACCGTCATCGCCAGCAAACTCAAACAATCGGGAATGTTCTGGACCATTGGCGGCGCTAACGCCATCATTGCTCTCCATTGCTGCCGGCTCAAACGCCGGTTTGAAGACTATTGGAGCTCACGCACATCGCTGCCTGATCCACAACTATGTCCCGCACCTGCTCGGCGCAAGCCTTCTCTTGGACCCAGCGCGCGCTAGTCTGGCGCCACTCGGGCCGCGCCGATGAAACCCGATGTGCGTATCTCGAAATGGGCTATCGAGTTCGGGTGCATCCAAGGACTCACTACTGAATCTTCTTGAAGGCCGGATTATCTGGATTTGTCCACCTAAGCATAATTCCCAGGAATCGTTATAATTATTCCCACGGAGTTGCGCAGCGTTATGACTGGCCTTAGGGTGTCTCTTCTTCACCAGCTTTCGCTAGCGCTGGCAAACAAGCGGCTCTGTACGATCTGCTGTTTCGCGCCAGCGCGGAAACGCTGCTGGAGATCGCGGCCGTCCGAAACATCTCGACGCCGACATCAAGCGGACATTATCAAAAATGCGCAACACCAGATTTGCCGTAAGCGAGATCTCGAGGAAGTGGTTATAAGGGAATCACATGGAGTGGCTATTTCTTGTGCGCTCCTTTCGATTTAAACTTAAAGACACGATGAGTTGGCTCACGGGGATTGGGCGCGTCCTTTTTGCGGTCGCAATGGTGGGATTTGGGATACAACAGTTCATCTATACGGGGTTCCTGGCGGGAGTGGAGTTGGTTCCGGAATGGATTCCGGGGCACACGTTCTGGGCCTATTGCACGGGTGCGGTGCTGATAGGCGCAGGCGTCAGCATGGGCATAAGAAAGAGAGGACGTCTAGCGGCTAGCCTGGTCGGACTCCTCTTTTTCGTTTGCGTGCTGGTGATGCATGGATCTAGAATCGCCGAGATTTTTAGGGATGCCGTCGAACGGACCCGGGCGTTTGAGACTTTGGCGCTCGGCGGCGGAGCGTTACTATTGGCCAGCACTCTGCGTCCTGAAAATGCCCGTTTCGACAATGCGACACGTAATGCCGTTGACGCGGCCCGCTTCCTGGTTTCCATTTCGATGGCGGTTTTCGGTCTTGACCACTTGCAGGCGGCGCGCTTCGTTGCCGGGCTGGTTCCAGCTTGGATTCCCTGGCATATGTTTTGGGTTTATTTCACGGCTTTTGGTTTTTTTGCAGCGGCGGTATCCATGGCTACCAGGAAATTAGCGACCTTAGTGGAAGGGTCGTTAGGGCTCATGTTCCTCTTATGGGTGGTTGTTCTTCATGGACCGAGAGTGGCCATGCACCTGCGGAACGGAGATGAGTGGAACAGTGCATTTGTGGCTTTGGCGCTAGGTGGCGCGGCTTTCGCAGCGGCAGAAGCTTTGCAACGGGAAGATCAGCCCGATACTAAACTGCCCCACACTCGGGATAAGGGCGTTTACGCATGAGAGCTTGTCTGGTTTCAGTGCTGGCAGGGTTGCTGCTGGCGTTGACCGCGTGGCCTCAGCAAAGTGCCGGCAGGGCGGCCGTAGTTTCCGCCGCCTTGAGAGACGTTGCAATCGATCAAACACAAACTTATCAGGTCAGAAATCTGCAACTGTCGCGCGGAGATATCAAACTGTATCTTACCGAGGGAACGCTGGCGTTTGCCACTCCGTGTCTCGGCAAGCATATAGCAGCTGTCTTCACGACAGCATACGCCGAAGCGGGCGACGCTGAAGTGTTGGTCTTGCCTCCCCAGCGGAGCGAGCGCGCCTCTCTGGCCGCATTCACGAAAACTCCAAATCTGGACGAGCACTTCTCCTCGGCCATTTTCCTTTTCTCGGACGATACGGCAGAAGAAGCTCTGGCGCAAATAAAGGAGAATCCAATCCATAGCCCAGTCGCCGAAAGTTCTAAACTTGCCGCCGCGGCCAATGCGGTGTTACGGGAGGACAGCGCGGACATAGACGTTTCCCTTACCCGCGCCCTGCTGGATAATCATCCCGCGTCGCATGGCTTCTTCTATGCAATGATTACGGGGCGTTCTCTTGGAACTTTCGACGTTGTTTACCAAGCAGATGACTTTGAACCAATCAGGTTAGGGAGAGTAGTGCCGGCGGCGAATGCCGCTGATAATTTTCAAGTTTGGACCAGTTTTCGACCGAGGCACGCCGCCGCATTCACTTCGGACGGAGGCCGCATAGCGGACTACCGGCTCAACTCCGAGATTCACTCCGATCTCAGCATGTCGTCTGTGGCGCGCTTTCAATATACGGCCGGAGAAGACGACGGAAGAGTGATCGCGCCCGGTTTGGCCGGCCGGCTGCGCATCACATCGGCTCGCATAGATGGGAGGCCAGCCGAAGTGTTCCAGCACGAATCGGCCCGTAACACCGATTTGAAGGGCAGCTCAACATTTCTCGTAGTGGCGGATTCACCCTTGGCCGCTCACAGCAGACACGAGATTGAAGTGAGCTACGAAGGCTCGGTTATCCGGCGAACAGATAACGGCGCCTACTTTGTCGACGAACGGAACACCTGGTATCCGTTTATTAATCCGATGCTCACGGTGTTCGACCTTTCCTTTCAGTGTCCGGCGAAGCTGCGCCTAGTAGCCACGGGAGAGCCGTTAGACGAGGGGGTTCGAAACGGCATTCGCTCGGTCCATCGAAAGACGTTGGTAAGGGAATCGTTAGCTGGTTTCAATCTAGGCGAATACGACGCGGCCGGCAAAGATCACGACGGGTATCATATCGAGATCTTCTCTGAAAAGAATCGTGCAGCCGCTGCGGCAGCGGATCTTCCGGAAAGAGCGGCGGGTATTCTCGATTACTATTCGAAACGCTGGAGTTCGCTGCCTATTCATACATTGGCGGTTGCCCCGATTGAAGGCTACTTCGGACAAGGGTTCCCCGGCTTGGTTTATCTTTCGAGCATGGCATACCTGCGCGAGAACGACCGGCCAGAAGCACTGCGCAGCGCGCGTTCCAACGCATTTTTTTCCGATATGCTGCTGCCGCATGAAATCGCCCATCAGTGGTGGGGCAACATTGTCGATCAGGCAGACTACCGAACTGCGTGGCTGATTGAAGCGATGGCAAACGATTCGGCACTTGAGTTTCTTGAGAACAGCAAGGGCCCACACACGCGGGATGTGATCCTGGCCAGCTATCGCAATGATCTCTCGCGGAAATTGAACGGAACGCCTATCGAATCCGCGGGGCCGGTAGATTTCGGAGAGCGCCTGTTGAGCAACGCCGGGACCGCCGTATGGAGCACCATCATCTACGAGAAAGGCAGCTGGATTCTGAACATGCTGCGCCGCCGCCTGGGTGATGCTGCGTTTCTGAAGCTTCAGCAGAAGATGTTGCTGGAGTATCGGGACAAGCCCATAGGAAACGACGAATTCCGCAGGCTAGCCTCCGAGTTCGTGCCGCGGGATGAGCCGGATAGATCGCTGAGCGCGTTTTTCGATACCTGGGTTGATGGGACCGGCATACCGAGATTGAAGCTTCGAAAAGCCGCCGGGTTGATGACGCTTGTCCTTTCCGCAGGCGAAAAAGATTTCACTGTAGACGTTCCGATGCGCTGCAAACTGGTGAACGGGACACAAGCGACCCGCTGGATTCGCGCCACCGTTGGAGAGAATTCGTTCGGGCTGGGGCCTGGCACTCAGACCTGCGAGTTACCGGCATCGACAGATTTTCTGTATTTTCGGGACTAAACGCCAAACGGTTCACCCCATGGATTAACAATTGGAATCCCTAATCCAGCAAAGTCCTTCACGTCGCGCGTGACAAGCGCTAGCCCATGTTGAAAAGCGGTGGCTGCTATCAATCCATCCGCGGTCGCAAGAGAAATACCTTTTCGTTTTGGCCGCCACGGTCAGTTTAGCCCACCGGTCGACAATCGGCTTTGTTATTGGGAGAAGATTAGCTTCAAACCATTCGGGCAATCCTTCCTCAAACCATTTTTCCAAATCCATGCGCCTTTTTCCAGCGGGCATGTCTTCAAGCCCAAGCCGGATTTCCCCAAAGGTGATCACACTAACGAAGAGAGACTGAGGGTCGGCAGCTTCAAACCAGACCTTAACCTGCGGGCTTGGTTCCAGCTTCACGAACTCTGAGATGACGTTTGTATCGATTAAGGGCCCGTTCACAGCTTAGCCGGAAGCGGACAGTCTTTCCGTCGTTCTATTCGCAAGCCTGAGCCGGGGAGCGGCGATTCCAGAAGGAACTGCGCAAAATTCTTTTTCGGCTTCTTAGCAGTCGAACCAGGATATTCCTGCAATGCAACGAGCGCCTTGGTGAGTAATTCATCGATGTCGTGGAACGCACCACTTTGCAGGCGCTCCTCAATGAGCGCTTCTAATTCCGGCGTTTTGATTTCGATGGTCATTACCATTTAATTATCCCTCGAACCAACCGTATCAGTGCCTTTCTTCATCCTTCTTCGCCTGCTGCCAGAGTTCCTCCATGCGGTCAAGAGAGGTCTCCTGCATAGTCGCGCCATCCGCCGTTATTTGGCCTTCCACATGAGCGAACCTCCGCCGAAATCGCGCACTCGTTTTGCGCAGGGCTTGTTCGGGGTCCACCTTCAAAAACCGCGCCAGATTTACGACCGTAAACAGCAGATCGCCGAGTTCATGCTCAATATGGTCGCGGTCCTCTGAAACTCGTGCGGCGGCTAATTCCTCGGCTTCCTCTTTCATCTTCTCCACAACGCCATCAATCGTAGGCCATTCGAAACCGACTCCAGCTGCTTTATGGCTGATCTTTTCCGCTTCCATCAGCGCCGGCAAATTACGCGGCACTCCATCCAAAACCGAAGCCGCGGGAGCCGCACCTTGCTCGGCCTTCTCCTGGGTCTTGATTTCGTCCCAACGCTTCTTCACATCGTCGGGAGTTTCGGCGTAAGCATCCCCGAACACATGCGGATGCCGCCGCACTAATTTCCGATTGATCGCATCCAGCGAATCGCCGATGGAAAACAACCCTTGCTCGGCCGCCATTTCGGCGAAGAAGATCGGCTGCAGCAAAAGGTCGCCCAACTCTTCCTCTAGCCCTCGCCAGTCGCGCCGGTCAATCGCATCGATCACCTCATACGCTTCTTCCAGCAAGTAAGGTTTGATGGTGTCGAAGGTCTGCTTTATGTCCCAAGGGCATCCACCCGGCGCCCGCAATCGCGCCATGATCTGCACCAGCTCCGCAAATTTCTGTCCCGCTTCAGCGAATCGGTCTGCCATGGCCCGATCCTCGCACAGCCGAAGATTGACCCGCGAAAGTAGGCTCCCGGATAAGATGGAGTTTGTATGGCTGAGTTAAAACAAGAATCAACCGGACCCGATTTCCCGCTTCCGCCGGCGAGTTTTATGTTCCTGGTGGAATCGCTTTTGATGCAGGCGCAGATGCAGCTAGGATTGTTCCACTTCGGCGAGAAAGAGGAAGACAACGAACCGAACCTGCCACTGGCCCGGCATTCCATCGATCTGCTGGTCGTTCTAGAAGAGAAGACCCGCGGCAATCTTTCCACCGATGAACACCGACTGTTGGAAAATGGCTTAACTGAGCTGCGTTTCCGATTTGTTCAAGTGTCCGAAGAGGTTCAGAAGATGAAACAACCTGCCGCCGCGCCCGCAACGGACAAAGAGAAAAAGGATGATCGCCCGCTAATCATCACTCCCGATGGCGGGAAGGGAAGCAAAACCGAGTAAGATGCTGGAAGACTTCGAGCCGTCCTCGATCCTCGTCCTCGGGTCGGGAACCAGCGTCGGAGTCCCCATGATCGGTTGCAACTGCAAAGTATGCAGATCGCCAGATCCGCGCGATAAGCGCCTGCGGCCATCCGTGCTTCTTTCTTTTGGTGAAAAGCGTATCCTGATCGACACAACGCCCGACTTTCGCTACCAGGCACTGCGTGCGGGGCTGGAGCGGCTGGACGCTATCCTATATACGCATTCGCATGCCGATCACATTCTAGGGTTGGACGATGTTAGGCCATTTAACTTCATGCAAAAGAAGGACATTCCAATTTATGCGTCGAGCGAAGCTTTCGAAACTATTCGACAAACCTTTCGGTATGTGTTTTTGCGGGCTCCTTCGGAATCGAGCCGCCCACGGCTTGCGGTAAACATCTTCGATTCCGAACCTATCTCCGTCAGCGGCGTGCCTGTTCAACCCATCCGGCTCGACCACGGTCACGGATTGTCGTACGGGTTCCGGTTTGGCGATTGCGCCTATCTTACCGATCATAGCGGCATACCGCCCGAAAGCATGGAAAAACTCAGGGGCCTGGATGTACTCTTTCTCGACGCGTTGCGGCATAATCCGCATCCCACGCATTCCACGGTTGACGAATCGCTTCGTACAGTAGACGAGCTAAAGCCAAGAAGAGCTTTCTTTACACATATTTCACACGATTTAATGCATGCAACAGTTGAAGCACAATTGCCAGCCAACGTCCACATTGCCTACGACGGCTTAGAGATCCCGATCCATATAGGAGTGACCGCTTGAGCGCGCAGGTGTTTCGCTCTCTCGAAGCTGCCCGGAATCATTTTGGCCCTTGCGCCCTCACGATTGGGAACTTCGACGGCGTTCATCTGGGCCATCGATCGCTGGTGGCGGCTACCCGCGCTTTCGCGGTCGAATATGGAATGAGCGCCGCCGTTCTGGCGTTTCATCCGCATCCGACATCGGTTGTCGCGCCGCACCGCATTCCTAATCTGGTGTGCAGCTTAGAGGAGAGAGTTCGCCTGTTAGATGAGGCAGGGGCGGAAAAAATACTCATCTTTCCATTTACTCCTGAACTCGCGCTTTTTTCTCCAGAGCAATTCATCTCACAAGTGGTTGTCGATGACCTGAAGGCTCGCGCTGTTTTCGTGGGTGAGAACTTTCGCTTTGGTCACCAGCAAGCCGGCACATCGGAGGTTCTTAAGCAGCTTGGCAGTCAATACGATTTCGAAGTAAAGTTCATCCCCTTTGTTAGCCTACGACGTGAAATAGTTTCGAGTTCCGCTATTCGCCAGCATTTGACTGAGGGCAGAGTGTCGCTCGCTGGCCGTATGTTGGGGCGTTGCTTCTCTCTGAAAGGCGATGTCATTTCCGGCCAGGGCATCGGCGCGAAGCAAACCGTTCCCACGTTGAACTTGAAGCCGCCCTCCGGCCAACTAGTCCCGCGCGGAGTCTTCGTCACCGAAACACGGGAGCCTGAAACCGGGCGCCACTGGCAATCTATCACTAACGCGGGAGTGCGCCCCACGTTTGGCGGTGAAGAACTGACCGTGGAAACGTTTCTTCTTTCGCCGCTGGAAGGCCGACCGCCAGAGAGCATCGAGGTCTTCTTTCGCCGGTTCGTCCGAGCGGAGCGCCAATTCCCCGATGCCGAATCTCTTAAATTGCAGATCATGAAAGATATCGGGCGTGCAAAGGCCTATTGGCGGCGCGCTTCGAGGCTGGTACACTCGGCGGCCTGAGGCCTTAGCCTCCGATATACTGAAATGTTCCTGGAGTAATAAATATGTCCCTATCTGAAGGAAAAATCAAGCATCTGGACGCGCTTTCGAATGAGAAAGGGGTAATAGCTGCCGCCGCAATGGACCAGCGCGGCAGCCTTCGAAAATCAATTGCCTCCGCCAAAGGCGTTCCGCAAGACCAAGTCGGCAACGAACAGATGGAGGAGTTCAAGGTAGCCGTTTCGAAAGTTCTGACGCCGCATGCCAGCGCCATTCTGCTCGACCCGGAGTTTGGCCTTCCCGCAGCAAAAGCTCGCTCGAAGAATGCCGGTCTATTGTTGGCTTACGAGGAGAGCGGCTACGATAACACCCAGCCCGGCCGCTTGCCCGATCTGCTGCCGCACCTTTCGGTGAAGCGCATCAAGGACATGGGTGCCGACGCGGTGAAGATTCTCATCTACTACTCGCCTTTCGATCAAGCAGGCGTCAACGATATTAAGCATGCCTTTATTGAACGCATTGGCGCGGAATGCGAATTCCACGAAATTCCTTTTTTCTGCGAGTTTGTCGGTTACGATCCGGCGGGCGGCGACGAGAAGGGTTTTGAGTACGCCAAGAAGAAGCCTGAGATCGTCATGGGCTCCATGAGGGAGTTCGGGAAGCCGCAATATAACGTTGACGTGCTTAAAGTGGAGGTTCCAACGAACGCCGAATTTGTGGAAGGCAGCAGCGTCTTCAAAGGCCCGGTGGCGCAAACCCGCAAGGAGGCGCTTGAGCTTTATCGGAAGGCCGCCGAGATTGCCGAGAAGCCTTTCATTTATCTAAGCGCCGGCGTGAGCAACGCGCAATTTGTGGAGTCGCTTAATCTGGCTGCTGAAGCGGGCACGCATTACTCCGGCGTTCTGTGCGGACGCGCCACGTGGAAGGAAGGAATTCCGGTTTACGCGAAGCAGGGCGTAAAGGCTCTGGAAGACTGGCTGTCCGATCAGGGCGTGAAGAATATCAATGCAGTGAACGCAGCGATCTCTTCGGCGAAGTCCTGGAAGACCAAGGCCGCCGTTCCTGTCGGCGCATGAGCTTTGCTCCTATCTCCGCAGCGATCGACGATTTTCGTCAAGGCAAGATTCTTGTTGTCGTAGACGACGAAGATCGCGAAAATGAAGGCGACCTCACGATTGCCGCGGAGAAAATTACACCTGAGGCAATCAACTTCATGGCCGCTTATGGACGCGGGTTGATTTGCCTCGCCTTGGATGCTGAGCTTTGCCAGCGGCTCGACCTGCAGCCGATGTCGCCGGTGAACACTGCCCGTTTCGGCACCGCTTTTTGCGAGGCCATTGACGCTGCCGAGGGCGTAACCACCGGCATTTCGGCTTACGACCGTTCACATACAATTCGCGTGGCCATGGATCCAAATTGCCGCCCGCAAGACTTGGCCCGTCCCGGCCATGTCTTCCCGTTGCGCGCCCGGCCTGGCGGTGTGCTAGTTCGCTCCGGGCAAACCGAAGCTGCCGTCGATCTCGCGCGGCTGGCTGGGCTTTCCCCGGGCGGCGTCATCTGCGAGGTTATGAACGACGACGGCACGATGGCGCGCGTGCCCCAACTGGTGGAATTCTGCAGCCGCTACGGCCTGAAGATGATCTCAGTGGCCGATCTCATCCGTTACCGTGTCCAGACGGAGCGGTTCATTCAGCGCGATGGCGCCGGCACCATACGAACGCCCCAGGGAGAATTTAAAACCATTCGATACGTCAGCCGGCTCGATAACGAATCGCATCTGGCGCTGGTCTTCGGCGACCTGACCAACAGGCCCGATGTGCTTGTTCGGGTACATTCGCATTGCGCATACGGCGACATCTTTCAATCGCTCGATTGCGATTGCCACCAGCTCATTCCCGCCGCGCTCGAAAGTATCGCCAACGCCGGCTGTGGAGTTTTCATTTATCTTCACCAAACGGGTCCGGGACTGCAATCCGTTTGGCGCGAGGGCCGGCACGAATTGATCGGGCACGTTCGCAACCAGTCGCCTTTCACGCCGTCTGAGCGCACCCAGCCTTTGCAGCATCAAACCGGCTTGGGAGCTCAGATTCTCTCCGACCTCGGGCTAACCACCATTCATCTCCTTACCAATCATCCGCGCAAAGTTGTAGGTCTTGAAGGCTTTGGAATCCAGATCACCGCGCAGGTGCCGTTTCCGGCCGGAGCAGACGGCGTTCCTGGAGAATTAGGAGTTCCTGGGGAACAACAATTCACTAGGGAGATTGTGAAATGAAATTCGCAGTTGAAACGCTTATAACTCCGATTCCCAAAAGCTCCTTTGCCTCACCTATTCGGGCGTACCGCGCATTTCTTCGACACATATCTAAAACCCTAATCGAATATGGCCTCACATTTCCGCCTGCCGCGCTTTTATCCTATTCTCGACACTTCTCTGCTAGCTTCGCGTAATTGCCCGGTAAGTACCGCGGCCGGGATTCTCATCGATTGCGGCGTTCGAATGTTGCAATACCGCCACAAAGACGATTGGACTCAGGCGCATTTCGAAGAGGCCAAGAAACTGGCGTTGCTCTGCCAGGATGCCGGTGTTCTGTTGGTCTTGAACGATCGCGCCGATTTCGCGCGTATCCTGAAGACCGCTTTGCATATTGGCCAGGACGATCTCAATCCCGTGGCCGCCCGCCAAGTAGTCAGCGATGAAGTGATGGGTTTTTCGACACACAATGGCGAGCAATTGAAGCGCGGCGACGAAGAACCCATTGAATACTTGTCGATTGGTCCTATTTTCAGCACCACGTCGAAGTTACGCCCCGACCCGGTAGTCGGCCTTGACGGTTTGCGCGCGCTGCGGCCGCTCACTTCGAAACCCTTATGCGCCATCGGCGGTATCACCCTGGAAAATGCCACATCGGTGCTGGCAGCCAAGGCAGATTCCGTGGCCGTCATTTCCGGCATCCTGCCGGGAGTTTGCAATCGCAAGGCATTGAAAGAACGCGCGCAAGCTTGGCTGGCCCTGACTACAGAATTTAGTGTGTCACCATAAATTGGCATGCCCCTCTTCAACAAAAGCTCCGTTACCGCGGTTTCGCTTTTCGCTCTTTTTCTTTCCTGCGCATCCGCTGAGGGAACCAAACCGACTCTCAGGCTGCCGGAGTCGGTAGCTCCCACAAGCTATAAAGCGGAATTAGCACTCGACCCAGCCAAGGAGACTTTCACCGGCCTGATCTCAATCAAGATCGACGTAAAGAAGCCTGTAAAAACGATTTGGTTGAACGCCGCAGATATCTCCGTTTCGGAGGCCTCGCTGAAAACATCGGGACAAAATCTTTCGGCAAAGGCTTCACCCAGCGGCGAAGATTTTCTCTCTCTTGATTTCCCATCGGAAGTTCCTGCGGGTTCAGGCGAACTGACTATCCATTACACGGGTAAAGTCCGCCTGAAAGATAGCTCCGGCGTCTTCCGCATGGAAGATAACGGCAACAAATACATCTACACGCAATTCGAATCCACCGATGCGCGCGCCGCCTTCCCCTGTTTTGACGAACCCTCTTATAAGGTGCCATGGCAACTTACTCTGACTGTCCCAACCTCCGATACAGCTGTCAGCAACACGCCGATTGCGCAGGAAACTAAGACCGATTCCGGCAAAAGGTACGTTTTCAAACAAACCAAACCACTGCCCAGCTATCTGGTAGCATTCGCTGTTGGTCCGCTTGAGTATGTGGAGGCGGGAACCGCCGGCGTAAATAAGGCGCCAGTTCGCATTGTTGTCCCTAAGGGCCATGCGGAGGAGGCGAAATACGCTGCCGAGGTGACCGCGACGATTCTCACCAGGCTCGAGGATTACTTCGGCATCCCATTCCCTTATGAGAAGTCCGACCAGGTAGCTATTCCCACCACCTTCGGCTTTGGCGCCATGGAAAATGCCGGCATGGTCACCTATGGCCAGACAATTATCCTTGGCAATCCGGCTCGCGACACCATTAACCGCCAGCGCGAATACGTATCCACCGCAGCGCACGAGCTTGCGCACCAGTGGTTCGGCGACCTGGTCACTACCGCCTGGTGGAACGATATCTGGTTGAACGAAGCGTTTGCCACCTGGATGGAACAGAAACTAGTGGCCGAGTGGAAGCCGGAGTGGAAAACGAGAGTGGATGACGTGGATTCGAAACTCTATGCGGAAGAGGAGGACAGCCTGGTTACCGCGCGCAAGATTCGTCAGGAGATTAAGACGAAAGACGATATCAGTAACGCCTTCGACGGCATTACATACCAGAAAGGCGCTGCTGTCATCGGGATGTTCGAAAGCTATATCGGACCCGCGGAATTCCGCAAGGGTGTTCAAAGCTATCTCAAACAATACGCGTTTCGAAACGCAACCGCACCCGAGTTTCTCGATTCCATCAGCACCTCAAGCAAGAAGAACATCACCAAACCGTTCTCCACTTTCTTGAACCAGGCGGGAGTCCCTGTGGTTTCCGCCTCGCTCGATTGCGGGCAAGCGTCTCCTACCCTGCATCTGGAACAGCAGCGCTCTTTGCCGATGGGTGCAAAGGCCGAGGGGCAACAGACCTGGGATATTCCTGTTTGTGTCCAAGTTTCTGCCGGGGGAGGCGCCCAGGAGTCCTGCATGATGATTGACCGGCCGAAGCAGGATATGAAACTGAGCGCCAAGAGCTGTCCGGCCTGGGTGGAGATGAATAAGGGCGCCATCGGGTATTACCAAGTCGATTATCGGGGCGGTCTTTTTGAGAAACTCACTAGCGATGGAGTACCGAACACCCTGACCGTCCCCGAGCGTGTAGATTTTATGGGCAACGCTCGTTCGGCTGCCAGCGCCGGCCGCCTTCCGCTTTCAAACGAGCTGAAGCTGGTCGAACTGTTTCATTCCGATTCCGATCGCCACGTTTTGGAATCGGCGCTCAAAATAGCCACTCAACCGAGGGAATGGGTGCCAGCCAGCCTGCGGACCAATTACCAGCACTTTATACAGCAAAATTTTTCCGCTCGAGCCCACGAAATCGGTTGGACTCCGAAAAGCGGCGAAGATGACGATGTTCGCCTGCTAAGGCCTCAGCTTGTGAGCGATGTGGCGATGTTCGGCGGAGATCGGGAGCTGGCGAAGGAGGGCGGGGAACTGGCCGATAAATGGCGCGAAAACCACTCCTCTGTCGATCCGAACTTGGCTGGTCCTGTCCTTGAAACAGCGGCCTTCTACGGCGACACAAGCTTGATGGACCGTTATTTGGCCGAATTGAAGAAAACAACCGACAGGCAAGAGCGGCAACGCCTTGAAGTCGCGATGCTGTACTTCAATGATCCCGCGGCTATTGAGGAGGGAATGCGGGCTGTGCTGAGCGGCGAGGTGCCGTTCATTGAGGTGGGCGGGTATCTGTTGGTGTTTGCCGGTCAACACCTGGATGCAACACGTAAAATGCCATTTGAATTTCTCAAGACGCATTACGACGAAGTTCTTGCCAAACGCCCCACCGGCGGCGGTTTCGATTTCGGCTCAATCTTGCCGCGCGTAGGCTCATCTTACTGTGACGCTCAATCGAGAGAAGAACTCAAGAGCTTCTTTGAACCGCGGGTGGACAAGTTGCTGGGGGCGCGCCACACACTCAATCAAACGGTGGAAGGCATTAACGACTGCATCGCTTATCGCTCAACCCAATTGCCGAGTTTGGAATCGTTCCTGCAAAAATACTAACTTGCCTCATGACCCGCAATAGCGCCTTTTACACGCTGGCTGTGTGCCTGGCGGTTCTTGCGGCCGGCTCATCTTTGGCCGCTGCAACCGATTCGCTCAACGGCTTCAATCTGCAATCAAGCAAGATGGAGCGGGATTGGGAGACCAAATTTCGCGCCTCTCCATCTCCGGCGAAAGCGCGCGAGTACATGCAGTTCCTCACGGCTCACCCGCACCATGTAGGTTCTCCTTACGATAAGGAGATAGCCAATTGGCTGGCTGCAAGATTCAAGGAGTGGGGTTTCGACGCTCACATCGAAAATTTTCAAGTTCTCTTTCCGACGCCGAAAACGATGAAGCTTGAAATGCTGGAACCGCGCAGGTTTGTTGCACGCCTTTCCGAGCCCGCCGTGGACGTTGACCCGACATCTTCCCAGCCGGGCGAGCAACTGCCTGCTTACAACGCCTATTCCATAGACGGAGACGTTACCGGTCCATTGGTCTACGTCAACTATGGAATGCCCGCCGATTACGAGCGGCTTGACCGTTACGGCATCTCGGTAAAAGGCGAAAGGCGCCTTCCGTCCGCCCAACGGCATTCAGCGCGGAAGCGTGATGGACACCCAATATCCCGGTGATCCCCTGACGCCGGGAATCGCTTCCACTCCAGATGCCAAGCGTGTTCCGTTGAAAGAAGCCGAAACCATTACTAAAATTCCGGTTCTTCCCATTTCTTACGCCGACGCTCAACCCATGCTCGCGGAGTTAGGCGGCCGTGTTGTCCCGTTCGACTGGCGCGGTTCTCTCGCTCTTACTTACCGCTTCGGCCCTAGTCCGGCGAAAGTACATCTAAAGGTGGAATCAAACTGGGACCAGAAGACACTTTATGATGTAATCGCCAAGATCCCCGGCTCCGACCTCCCTGACCAGTGGGTAATCCGGGGCAATCATCACGATGCATGGGTGAATGGCGCGGAAGATCCAATTTCCGGCCTGGTCGCTGAACTGGAAGAGGCTCGTTCCTTCGGCGAACTGGGCTGGCGTCCCCGGCGCACCATTATCTACTGCGCATGGGACGGCGAAGAACCAGGCTTGCTTGGTTCCGTGGAATGGGCTGAAGCGCATGCCGATGAACTCATCTCGCATACCGTTGCTTATCTGAACAGCGATACCAATGGCAGCGGTTACTTCGGCGCGGACGGCTCGCATTCTCTGGAAAAATTCGTGAACGACGTTGCTAAGGACATAACCGATCCGGAGAAAGATATTTCCATCTGGAAGCGGCTTCAATTACGCGAGATTGCAACTGCTCATAATGCCGAGGAGCGGGAGGAAGCTCGCCACCGCGCCGATTTGCGCATTGCATGCGCTTGGCGAATGCCGATCTCTCATACCCTTCGACTTCGTTGACTTTGCCGACACGGTAAAACGCTATCTCGCCGATTTGCAGAAACTGCTGAAAACCGATCAGGACGATATTCGCGAGCGAAACAAGGAGATTGAGGAGGGAGTGTTCAGCGCTAATAGCGATCCGCTCAAGCCGCTGCTAGCCCCGCCTTCCGCCGAGATTCCTCCGCACTTTAACTTCGCGCCGCTGGAGAATGCAAGCGACAACTTAGCCGCGAGTGCCGACCACCTGGCCAAAGCTTGGTCAAAGGCGCAAGACGCCGGCCTTTCACTTCCGGCTGGAAAGATGGATGAGATTAATCATTTGCTGATGCAGACTGGACACGCACTCACCGATGCCGCCTGCTCCTCCCTGGCCGTCCGTGGTTCAAGAACCAGATCTATGCTCCGGGCGCATACACCGGCTACGAATCGAAACCGCTCCCAGGCGCATTGGAAGCTATGGATCGCAAGAATTGGACCGAAGCCGAGTCGCAAATCCCGCGAGAGGCCGAGGCGCTGGACCGGGAGACAAAGCTTCTGGGCCAAATCACAACTCTACTTAGCCAGTAAGCATAAAGCTCCCGCTTGGTCCGTGACTTTAAGTATGGCGCCCAGTCGCAGCTATTGTTTGTGCCAGCTTACTCCGTTATCCAGCGACTCCCAAATCCCAGATTCCGTCTTCACGTTCACCGCCAGCGAACCGTGCACCTCAATACCGGTAATATCCTGAGCAAGCCTTTCCTCTCCGGCCAATACCGGTACCGTAGTCCAATGCCAACCATCATCTGTCGAACGAAACAGCATGCCACCTTGGCCACCTACCCAGATCTCCGTTCCTGAGGCTGAGAGAGCCAGAAAAGCAGTCTGGCCATCCACCGAGATTGAGGTCCAAGTTCTGCCGCCATCGCGCGATTTACGCAAAGCGCCGGCGCTGGAATCAATGCTCCACAAACTTTGCTGGCGCATCGGGAGTGCGAAGGCGCCTGCGATGGCTGTTTTTGGCAGCATTCCCGTTGTCCGTCCCGCCGGTTGGTTGAGTGCGCTGGTGCTTGTCTGTTGAGCCATGTCTCTCAGCGCCATTGATGTGACAACCTGAGCGTGCGGTGCTTTCGCAACATCCTCCGGAATGATCAATGGTTTTATCGGAATTAAGGCGACGGTTGTTGGCAACGGAGGTTCCTCCGGTAGCGTGGTCGTCACCTCCCGAGGTCTTTCGCGCTCGGTGGGAATGGATTGGCGCTTCTCGCGTTCTGGCTGCTTTACCCGCTCCTCCGGTATAAATACCATGGCCGGAGGCGCAGCCGGTTTTGCCGGTGCTGGAGGTTTTGTCTCGACCTTCTGCGTCACTTGCTGGGTAACGGGTTGATGCCACACCACCAGCGCCCCCAGGCACGCTACCGCCAAGGCTGCCGCCCAACGTAGATCCCCCCATTTGAAGCCTTGGCTCTCGATAAACGGCGCGGACTCCTCAAGCGGTGCGCCCGACGTTAATGTCACCACCTCCCGGCATTCTTTACATATCGCTAGATGTATGATCACCTGTTTACGCTCGCCGCTTCCCAGGCTTTGTTCCACGAAAGCCGTCAGCATATCCGCGTCTGGATGCGCACCAGCCTCCTGCTGCCCTCGCGCCAGCCTCGAAACAACGAACTTTGGAAATTTATCCATACCGCTTTGGGTACCTAAAGGAGGAACGCTCAGCCTCGCCTTTCTTGCGCAAGCGCTTCACGCACATTTATACCCAAGTCCCGAACATCCAATTCCAACATCTCCTCCGCGACCCGTCTAGCCATTCCCATCCGGGAGAGCCTTCGAACGATCTCTTTTCGCAAATGAACTGTGATTTTCTCCAAACGCCGGCTCACTGTCGATTCGTGCGCGCCCGTCATCCGTCCGATCTCCGCCAAGGTCCGCTCGTCCAGATAGTACGCAGCCAGCAAAAATCGCTCGTCGTCTTTGAGCAAAGCGAGTGAGGCATCAGTAGCTCTAGCCAGCGCTTCATGCTCAACCGCCAGATTGGGATCGGCTGCCGCGCGGGCAACCGGCGGCTCAATGGCGTCGTCAAAGGACACTAACCGGCGCTGACTGCGAAATCGATTCACATACTCCTGCGCCAACAGCGTTCTCAACCAACCCTCTAGAGACCCCCGGCCAGTGAATGTTTCCAACTTCGATAGGCGGCGGCCGTCTTCTCTAATTTTCGTTCCGAATAGCTCCGCGTAGAGCGAATCGGCCAATTCGCGCCCCCCTGCTGCATCCCGGGCGATGGCCGCCGCCGCTGAATAGAGTTTTTCCCGGTAGCGCATCAGAAAGTAATCCCACGCTGCATCGTTGCCTTGCGCGCACGCCCGCGCCAGCACAAGGTCATTCACCCGCAGACCCTTCAGGATCTTGCCCCGGTCTTCCGGCGCCGACCGCTTCAGCACGTCGTCCAGTATCCCGGAAAACCCGCTTTTTGAGATGCCGAATTCACTCGCGCCGCTCTCGGCATACATCCGCTCCCATTCGGTCGAACTCGTTAATGATCCTGACGGCACGCCAGTCAACATGTAACACGTCTCAAAATTCTTTGCAAGAACCTTCAGTGCAATCGTTCTCTTTGACGAGCGGCTCAGTTAATAGTTGCTCTCGATACCAAAATTTCTGGAGGGTTTGCCATATGAAGGCCGCGTTCAGCCTGCTCGGATTCGCTTTGTCTCTTGGGACTTTGTTTCCCTTTGCCTTTCAATCGAAAGATGCGCCGCAACAGTACAAGGCGTTGGTTCCTATCTCGCAAGGGAATCTTACGGTCTTTCCGGTTTCTTCCACCAGTTCCGCCGACACCAGCCTTTTCATTACTCTTGACGAGGGTGTTCGCTCGGGGCAAGTGGTTATTACGGAAGCGGGTCAAGCTACTGGTTTGGTACGTCCTCGCCCATCGATTAACGACGGTGTCTGGCGTGAACATCCTCGTCCTCGGTTTTCTCCTCCTGGCAGTGGAGATCAAGTGAATGAACTCTCCCTGATCAACAATTCAAATCACCCTCTCATCCTCCTTGCCGGTGAGATTGTTACCGGCGGCAAACAAGATAGGGTGGTGGGCAAAGATCTGATCATCCCGTCGCGTAGTAAGCCCGTCGCCCTCGGCGTATTCTGTGTCGAACCTCACCGTTGGACGGAGACCTCGGCCAACTTCGGTTCACTGTATACCACCATGGCGCAACCGAGTGTCCGTTCAAGAGCCATGGCTGCTAAGAATCAGCAAGAGGTGTGGGCCGAAGTAGCCAAATCTCGCGAATATATGATGAACTTGGTCCCCGCGCCCGCTGCCGGTTCCATTCGCGCTTCCTCCTCATATGCAAAAGCTATGCAGAATTCCTCGGTGGACGCGGAGATTGACGCCGTTGCCAAGCCGCTCGAACACTCCTACGACGACCTGATTCGAAGGCTCCGCGATCAAAATGCCGTGGGTGCGGTAGTTGCGGTCAACGGCGAAATAATCTGGGCCGATGTCTTCGCCAGCTCAGATCTCCTGAACCGGTTCTGGCCCAAGCTCATTCGCTCATACGCCGCCGAATCGTTCGGACCGATGAACATAGCTTACAAAAGATGGCCAACGCAGCAAAACGCTCAAGCTTTTCTCGACCATCAGGGGGCAACTCACGAGACGGTTGAGACTGAACCCGGCGTCTACCGCCAGACGGAAATCACCGGCGACGATTACAGCGCTTTTCTGCTCACTTCTCTTCTGCCTGGTACAGGTTTCAACGTACACTGGGCAAAAATGAAGCGCTAGCAACGATTAGGGCGCGCCGGTCGGCTCCCGGCGCGCCCCGAAATCCAACGTTATTACACGTGCTCCGGCACCACGAAGGGCGCCCGGTAGGTTCCACGCAGCATGGCCGCAGCTTCGGAATCGCCAGTAACAGTTTCAGTTTTTGGATCGAAATGAATCGTCCTTCCCAACCGGTATGAGGCATTCGCCAAATGGACCAGCGTTGTCGAAAGGTATCCCTCCCGGATAGGCGCACGCAGATCCTCCGCCTTCCTGCTCCGCATGCATTCAATGAAATTTACGAAATGCTCATTCTTCAAAGCGGCCTTCTTCTCGGGTCCAGGTTCATTGTTTGGTCCCAGGAAAGATTTGTAAGCGTCGTAACTTGAAATCGCCAGGTAGCCCTTTGATCCGTAGTAGAGATTGCCAATGGTGGATGGTTTGCCGGATGCGGGCCCTAAAGATTTCTTGCCCTCCCCGGCTGCCAAGCCGGCCGCCGGAACCTCTCCGCCGAACTCGGGCGTGCCGATCCCGACTTCGTGATTGGTCATCCAGCCGCGCACCTCGAAGTTCATCATCTTTGTCTTGCCTTCGGGAGTCCTAAACTCATAAATCGCGGTGATGGTGTTTGGCGTCTGCTGGTCGTCGTCGAACAGGAAATGCCCTCCGATGGCTGTGATCTTGGTCGGCAATTCCACTCCCAAGCCCCAGCGCGCCAGATCCAACTCGTGAATGCCTTGGTTACCCAGGTCGCCGTTGCCGGTATCCCAAATCCAGTGCCAGTTGTAGTGAAACCGGTTTTTCGTAAACGGCTTCATCGGCGCTGGCCCGGTCCACAGATCGTAGTGAACTCCTTGGGGTATTGGCGCGGGCTCGGCGTGGCCGATGGTATCGCGCCACTTGTAGCAAAGCCCGCGCGCGAAATATACATTGCCCAGCAGCCCGGAATTCATCTGATCCATGGCTTCCCGGATGGCTTCACTCGAACGGCACTGGCTGCCGTGCTGGCAGATAACCTTGTACTTTTCTATGGCTTTTACCAGCTGCCGGCCTTCCCACCAATTGTGCGAGCACGGTTTTTCAACGTAAATGTCCTTGCCCGCTTGCGCCGCCCAAACTCCCATCAGCGAATGCCAATGGTTCGGAGTGGCGATTGAAACGGCATCCACATCTTTCTTCTCAATCAGCTTGCGAAAGTCCACAATGGTCTGCGGCTTCGCCATCCCCATCGCCTCCGCATCGGCGGTGCGCTTGCTCAGCACGTTTTCGTCTGCGTCGCAGAAATACGCTACTTCCACGCCTTCAATCGGCTTGTAGCCTCTCACGTGGTCCCAGCCCGCCCGCGCACGCCCACTACGGCTACGCGGATCCGGTCATTTGCGCCAAGCACTCTCTTTGCCGACGCTGCCGTTGCCAAAGTTGCCGCCGCACCTGCCTTTAGGAAACTGCGCCTGGCTGGACTGCCCAAGTTCTCTTCCATAACGTTCTCCTTTTTCCCGCGTTCTTCAAACTGCCTTTAATACTCCGAACAAACCGTCCATAGATTCCACACTCGATGTATACGCGTTCTTCTGCGCGTTCCTGTAATGCGTTTCGAGCGACATGGTGCCCGCATACTTCATTTGCTTCAATGCCTCAAACTGGCCCTTGAAATCTATCTTGCCGGCGCCTATGGGCTTCCACGCTTTTCCCGCCGCATCCTTCAGATGGATATGCACTATCCGGCTGTGGTCAATCATATTCCATGCCTTGGGGAAAGGCTCCTCGCCGGCTTCAAAACAATTGCCAGGATCCCAGTTATGCATCAGCGTACGATCCGGAATCGCTTTGAACAGTTTGGCTGTCTGCGTCCCAGTGGCGGTGTTGCAACTGTGCTCGTTTTCGAGGACCAGCATCACGTCTTGCTGTTTCGCAACAGCCAGCGCTTTGTGCAATTCTTCTACGATGCGGTCGAAGATAGAATCGGGATCGGCTACCCGCGAAAAGTCGAAAATACGCAGCTTCTCTGTTCCCAGAATATGCGCCGCCTCGGCCGCCCGCTTCAGTTCATCCATCTGCTTGGCGTAAACGTCGTTCTCAGGGTTTAGCTCGGTCGCGCCCAGGCCTACCGGTTTGGTTCCTGGTAACGCAATCTTGTAAAAGGCTGTGTCAAGAACGGAAAGCTTCACGCCGGCATCGTCCAGCTGCTTGCGAATTTCTTTCAACTGCGCTGTTGTTGCGCTCTTGTAGACGTACTTACTTTTTCCGTCAAGGGTTGAATTTCGGATTTCCGCCCACTTAAGCTCATATTTAGGATAAAAGCTTTTCAGTACTTCGCCCAGGTCGGGGTTCACCTCGTCTGTGATAATCCCCAACTTCCAGGGATAATCAAATTCTTCCGCGCCTGCAAATGGAGTTACGTAAGCTCAGCGCGGCCATGGCGCTCAGGCGATGAAATTCTCTTCTGTCCAAGGTTTTGCGATCCTTGTAAATAGGTTACGAAACTTAGTTTGGCGCGCCGGCGTTGCCGGGAAGCTTGAACCTAAATACGCGCGGAACAAGCGTTTAGGTACGCGCACGCAAGGAAGATCATTTCCTGCCGCAAGACGTCGAATTGTTTTTCAGGAGCAGGCGGACTCCAGCAGTCTTCGGCTGACGCCGACCATCACGCCCTGAAGCATCGAAGCGACAAGTTGAGGGTCGCCGGTGAGCCGCTCTCTGGCGGTCTTCAACATGCCGACTACCGCCTTGTTTGACTTGATTGCCATTTCCTGCACGATCTTCGCTCCGTCTACGTCGGAGCTTACCGCGTAGAGGGCGACACTGGTCTTCGCGTCCCGCATTTTGGCTTCGAGGAATGCCGTCATGAGGGCGGTGGCCATTTGCTCGAGCGAATGCCCTTTCTGCTCGTGACAGACGGCTTCAATGGCTTCCGTGACCTCGTCCATGTGACGTTTCAAGGCGGCTTTCAGCAGGGCGCTCTTGTTGGGGAAGTATTGATAAAGAGTTCCGACCGACACGCCGGCTCTCAGCGCCACCTTTGTCGTAGTGAGCCGTTCCTTTCCCACTTGGAGCAAAACCTGAATAGTCGCTTCGAGAATGGCCTCAACACTCGCAGCCGAACGGGCTTGAACGGGCGATTTACGTGGTTCTAAGAGCGGCCTGAGAGCGCTGAGGCAAATGCGAACTCCTAAACTGAAGCTTCCTTCATCTAACCACTGTAAGCACAATCACCGAAGTTGGTGTACGGAATAGAGGAGACACGAATGACAAAACAGATAGACCTTGGCGGCAGCTTCACGCTTCCCGGTACTTCAATGAATTTGAAGCGAATGGGATATGGCGCCATGCAGCTTGCCGGTCCGCAGGTTTGGGGACCTCCGCGCGATATGGACGCTGCAATCGCAGTTCTGCGAGAGGCAGTTGCGGCAGGGGTCAACCACATCGATACGAGCGATTTTTACGGTCCGCATGTGACCAACCAGATCATTAAGCAGGCGCTTCATCCCTATCCGGACGGACTGGTGATAGTCACCAAAGTAGGTGCTCGGCGGCCGGAGGACAAATCGTGGGTTCATGCGCTTTCGCGTCAGGAGCTGATTGACGGCCGTGCATGACAATCTCCGAAATCTCGGCCTCGACGCGCTGGATGTCGTCAATCTCCGGGTGGGAGGAGTGATGGGGCCATCTGAGGGGTCCATCGAAGAACCGCTGACTGTGCTGGCGGAGCTCAAGCGTCAGGGACTGGTTCGTCATCTCGGTCTGAGCAACGTCAGTCCCGCTCAGTTGGCGGAGGCTCAGGCGATTACAGAGATTGTCTGCGTGCAGAACCTGTACAACCTGGCGCACCGGGATGACGATGGTTTTATCGATGACCTTGCACGACGGGGCATAGCCTATGTGCCGTTCTTTCCGCTGGGAGGCTTCACCCGGTTGCAGTCGGAGGCGCTCGACGCGGTTGCAGCGGAACTGGAAGCTACCCCAATGCAGGCAGCACTCGCCTGGTTGCTTCAACGCTCGCCCAACATCCTGCTGATTCCAGGTACATCTTCCGTCGAGCATCTTCGCGAGAATCTCAGCGCGGCGGCGCTACAACTTCCCAGAGAAATGATGACCAAGCTCGACTTGATCGGGAGGAATCTCCAGCAGCGATGATAAAGGAAACGTCTTCATATTCGGCGGAATCAGAAAATGAGAAGTTGGCATCGCGACGGCAATCTTAGATCGGCGGAGCCGAGGGTGTTTCGTTGTTTGTGAAACCGTGCAGATATGCCCCCAATCCTCAATAACCCTGCGAAAGCAACGTGGCGTAAGCATGCTTGACGCGACGGCAGCGACGGCATGTTGCCAACACTAGGCACGGGCTGTTCGTGAAATCAGGCCGGGGTTGCAGCAGCGATATGAAAGGCAGCCATGCGCGGCGCGTGCAGACGCTCCAAATTGAAGCGCAGAATTTGCGATGCCTGCTCGCTCTCCATCCCGAGTTCGTAAAGCGCTTTCGTTTGCTGATCGAAGATAGCGGCATGCCAGCCACGCGCGAAAAAGCTGGAATCGGTGCCGAACAGCAAACGCTCAACACCCACCACATCGATCGCGCGCCGGAAGACTGAGCGCAGATCGAGCCCTCCGTAGAGTATCCATCGATTGCTGCTGGAAGTATCCAGATAAACGTTTGGGCAGAGGTCGGCCAGCATCAGCGTTTCGCGCAGCATACCTGCGCCAAAATGCGGCGCCACAAAACGCACCTGCGGAAAATGCAGGGCCACCGGGTGCAGGTTAAGCGGGTTTGAATAGCGCATATCGAACTGGCTAGGCAGTCCCAACTTCTTGCCAATACCGACGCTGATAGCGCCGCAATGCACGAACACGGCCAGATGATTGTCTGATGCCAGTTCGAGTAGCGGGACCACGCGCGGGTCGGTAATGGAATAAGTGTGCATCGCCGGGAAGAGGCAGGCACAGTGCAGGTGCTGGTCGGCCACCGCGGCTTTCATGCGGTCGAGTGCGTCAGATTGCGTGGGATCGAGCATGAAGTAGCCGAAGAAGCGCTCGGGATGAAGGCGTACGGCGGCACTAACGCTCTGTTCGTCGCCGGGAATGCTGGCAATCAAAGCGGCGCGTTGAATGCCGTGCTGGTCGAGTTCGGCGACCCAGCGCCCAGCCAGAACGGCGGGGTCGGTCTGTGGGATTTCGAAGCTGAGAAGCGCGCCGAGAGCCTCTGCGTCGGGCGCTTTCTTCTGGCGGGCTAATGCGGAATAGAATTCATGCGAGAAGAAATGCACATGTGAATCGTGCACAGGAAGTTCGCCCCAGGGTGTTTGCGCCATTCTGCGTTGATTGTAGCGATTAAGCTCGCGGGATGTTAATGAAACCTTCATGGCGACTCACTGCCTTTGGAGGGAACGCAGGCGAATGCGAGACACATCAAAATGTCAGAAAGCAGTTGAGCCTGACAAAGAGATGAAAGACCAACTGCCGGTAATGGACCTGAAAAAGGAGGTTCCTATGAAGAATAGGGTTGGATTTCTTGCACTGATTCTAGCTGGCGGCCTGGCGGTGTTTCAGCCAGCAGTGGCCCAAGCGCAGGACCGCGGAGATTATCGCCACTATGATCGTCACGAGGACCGCAGATCGCGGGATTGGGATCGGCACGAATACAGGGAACGCGCCTGGCATGATCGCGACGAGCGGCGAGATTGGCGCGAACATGAGCGATATGAAAATCGCTATTACCGGCCCGGCGTGTCTTTCTATTACGGCACAGCGCCTAACTATTACGCTTACCCATACGGCGACCGTTGCCCACGTTAGATCACGGCGAAAAAACAGAAGGGTACAGGCACCATGTAGCGCCTGTACCCTCTCGAGTTCTTCTATTGCTTGGTTTATATAACTCGTCTTCGTCCGGCCAGCAAGCTAACCAGGAATAGCACTAAGAACACGACGAAGCAGATTTTGGCGATACCGGCCGACGCTGCGGCGATACCCCCAAAGCCCAAAAGAGCCGCGAGGATCGCGACGACTAAAAATACCCATGCATACCAGAGCATCTTCTATCCTTTCCCTCCACAGCGTCTACGTAAGCAAGCCGTAGACCAGACACTCGGAGTCATACATTTGTTGCCTTAGTCTCAGCTCTGCAACCACTTACCAGTTCGTCTTTCGATCGTAAACGCTAACCCTTACTGAATTAATTTCGCTGATACGAAATAAATTCCAGGCGGCTTTTACCCGGACAAGAATAACTACGAGAAGGCGAACGGATCTTCAATCGAAGGGCTCTGCGGAGTAAACAAGCGCGCACCCTCCGCGGTGATATACATGTCGTCTTCCAAGCGCACGCCGAACTCCCCGGGTATATAAATTCCCGGCTCGTCGCTAAACGTCATGCCCTGCGCCAGCGGCAGGATGTTTCCGCGAACAAGATACGGCCACTCATGCCCATCGAGTCCAATCCCGTGGCCCAGGCGATGGCTAAAGAACTTGTAGTCGGGCCCAAAGCCGGCTTCCGCGATAACGGCCCGCGCAGCGGCGTCCACAGCTTGGCATTGCGTGCCGGGCCTTGCCGCGTCTAAAGCCGCGCGTTGGGCCCGGTGAACGGTTTCGAACATGCGCTTCATCTTATCGGCGGCATTACCGAGGACGACCGTTCGCGTGATATCGGACTCATAGCCGTTGACAGTGCAGCCGTCGTCCATGATGATGGTGGTCCCTTCACGGAGCGTTTGCGGCGCAATGCTCCCGTGAGGCAGGGCGCTGTAAGAGCCCACTTCGAAACTGGCTTCGCCGCGGAAGCCGACCTGCGCATAAGCCGCCGTGATCAGATTGCTGGCATCGTGGGTCGTCATTCCCGGCCTAAGAGCGGCGTACACGGCCTGATAGACCTTGAGGGTGGCATTGTTCGCTATCTGCATTAGCGCCAGTTCCGCGGGGCTTTTAATCATGCGGCAGCCAGCGGTGACCGGAGTCGCACTCACAATTTTCAAATTAGGCGCGGCTTTGGCCACCTCATCGGCAAACACGAACGGCGTATGCTCTTCCACGCCCAGCCGTCCGGCGCTAATACCGGCGCTGCTCAAGCCGGACGCAACCAGTTGAAACGGACTCTCATCTTCCTGCCAAGCGAGCACCGATGCGCTTTCGAGCGGTCCCGCGTTCAGTTGCTCGCGAGCGCGTGCTTCTTCAAATGCCGGGCACACGCAGAATGCCTTGCCCTTTGCCGGGATCACCGTTGCGAACAGGCGCTCACTATTGCCCCAATGCACGCCTGTGAAGTAGTAGAGCGATGTGCCGCCTGCCAGCAAAATGGCATCCAGTTTGTTGTCGCGCATCAATTGCTGCGCGCGCTCCACTCGCGACCGACGCTCTGTATTCGTAATAGGCCGAACCTGATCGCGCATGGATTTTAATGCGGCAATCGAGGGAGGCAGGTTGTTCGCCGATTCAGCTCGTATGGATTGAACGGATGAAAAAGCGGCGGCGGCGGCTTCGAAAAGGCGGCGGCGGGTGAACATGAATCCCATGGTACGCGCATGCCGTTTCACTAGCGCCGCGATAAAACTAAAGGGATGCAATATCGCAAATTGGGCGCTACCGAAGCGGAGATCAGCGAAATCGGTTTTGGGGCATGGGGGATCGGCGGCAAGCAATGGCTTGGCGGAGAGGATACAGAATCATTGCGGGCCCTTAAGCGCGCGTTTGATCTGGGGATCAACTTTGTTGACACGGCCTTGGCGTACGGAGACGGCCACAGTGAGCAACTGGTAGGTCAAGCCGTAAAGAACAGCTTTCGGAAGATCCACGTTGCAACGAAGATCCCGCCCAAGAACCGTATTTGGCCAGCTCGGCCCGAGATGCCAATTTCGGAGGTTTTTCCGTACGACTACATCGTTGAATCGACCGATGAGAGCTTACGCAACCTGGGCGTGGAGCAAATCTACCTGCAGCAATTTCACGTTTGGACCGACGCTTGGGCTGGAACCGAAGAATGGCGCAGAGCGGTTGAAGATCTCCGCCGTAGCGGCAAGGTCCGCTATTTTGGGATTTCTATTTCGGAGCACGAGCCGGATAGCGCACTGGAAGCGATAAAGACAGGTATCGATCAATGCAGTTCAGGTGATCTACAACATCTTCGATCAGACGCCCGAGCGAAATCTATTTCCGCTTTGCCAAAAGATGAAAGTAGGTGTATTAGCGCGCGTTCCGCTGGACGAAGGCGGACTTACAGGAGCTATAACGGCGTGACACGCAATTTGAACCGGGCGAATTTCGCGAATCGTATTTCAGAGGCGATCGCAAGCAGCAAGTAGTGGAGCATGTCGAGGCATTGAAGAAAGATTTGGAAGGCGTACCGGGAACTCTCGCCGAAACGGCGCTGCGGTTTTGCCTTTCAAATAAAGCCGTTAGTTCCGTCATACCGGGAATGCGCAGAGCGGAAACGGTGGAGAGCAGCTGCCGCGCTTCCGCCGCCGGCATGCTCGACAGCAAAACGCTCGCTATGCTGAAGCGCCATGCCTGGGATCGTAATTTTTATCAGTAGGCTTCACCACACCCGGCAAGCGTTAGCGGACATCATCAGCTGATCCGCTTTACATGCGAAGGCTCTGCCGAACTCGGGGAGATCGGAGACTACCCCATTCACGCGAAACTCTTCCGGGGAGTGATAGTCGATAGTGGCGTTCATTCGCTTGCTCTCGGGCCGCTGATCGCCGCACGCCCATTGGGCCATCCCCACGAAGAAGCGCTGATCGGGGCTCAGGCCATCGGCGGAATGCAGCTCTTGGCCCTGGGTCGCGTGTTTCCAGGCAATGTAAGCCAGCAGCGTTCCACCCAAATCGGCGACATCTTCGCCCAAAGTCATGCTGCTGTTGATGTGAATGCCGTCTATGACGACGTATCCGGCGTACTGCTTGCGAACGCAGGCGACTCGCTTTTCGAAAGACTTGGCGTCTTCCGGAGTCCACCAGTCGCGCAGATTTCCAGCAGCGTCGAACTGGCGTCCCTCGTCGTCGAATCCGTGGGTTAACTCGTGCCCGATGGTAGCGCCTGTATTGCCGTAGTTCGGAGCAGCGTCCATCTTCAAGTCGAATAGGGGCGGTTGCAGGACGCCTGCTGGAAAGTTGATGTCGTTAGTTTGCGGATCGTAGTAGGCGTTTACCGTCGGCGCCGACATGAACCATTCGGTCCGATCGACTGGCCGCCCGATCTTGTTTATGTCGCGGCGCCATTCGAACTCTTCGGCGCGCTGGACGTTACCGGCAAAATCATCCGGCTTAATCTCAACCGTTGAATAATCTTTCCACTTGTCGGGATATCCCACCTTGTTCACAATGGCGCGAAGCTTCATCAAAGCCTGTTGTTTAGTTGCCGGTCCCATCCAATCTAAATCTTTGATTTCGCGGGCCATCTCGTCTTCTATCTCTTTCGTCATCCGCAGCGCGTCCTCTTTCGTTTGGGTAGCGAACGTCTTTGCAACGAATACACGCCCCAGTGCATCGCCCAGTTGGTCGTCCACCTGGCGGGTACACTTCTTCCAACGCGGCGGCATTTCCTTTACGCCTTGCAGATAGCGCCTATAGAAGTCGAATTCTGGTTCCTCGAATTTCCTGGACAGGACCCGCGCTTCCGAGTGGACTAAATGCCACCGCAAGTAAGCGCCATGACGCCATGTTTGCGTCATGAAGTTCCTGATCCAACTGCCGATAGAACTCCGGTTGGGTCACGTTAAGCTGAACGAACTTCGGACCGCCGGTGACCGCAAGGTACTTGTCCCAATCAAAGGCCGGCGTCAGTTGCTGGAGTTCTTCCACCGTCAGCTTGTGTTTCAAGTTGTATGGATTCCGCCGCTCTACGCGGGTCAGGGATGCCTTCGCCAGCCTGGACTCGATCTCCATCACGGATTTGGCGTCGGATTGAGCATCGGGCGCACTCTCCCCCAAAGCCTCAAACATTTGAGCAACGTACTCTACATACTTCTGGCGGATCTCTTCCGATTTAGCATCCGTTTTTGTGTAGTAGTCACGATCTGGCAGCCCTAGTCCCCCCGCGTCGGCTGCCGCCATCATCTGCGCGGAATTATCGTAATCCGGCGCTGCCCCGAAGTCAAAGAGCACGTGCCGACCGGTGCGGTGTTGGGCCGCCACGTAAGAGGTCAAATCGTCGGTTGACTGCAAACTCGCAATGCGAGACAGAGCACCCTCAAGCGGTGCCGCGCCGGCGCTTTCGATGGCTGCTTCGTTCATGCATGTGCCGAAATAATCGCCGATCTTCTGTTCATTTGCAGTGCGCGACGCTGCCGGTTGCGATGCCTGCTCCAGCACGCCCCAAAGGAATCGCTGATTTTCATCCTCAAGTTTGGAGTACACGCCCCACCTGGCTTGGTCAGCCGGAATCGGGTTTAACTTGTTCCAATTCCCGCAGGCGTATTTGTAGAAATCGACGCACGGATCAATGGATTTATCCATGAAGCTCGTATCAAGGCTTGGCGTATAGGGCAGTTTAGCGAGCGGTTTTTCCTGCGCGCCTAAGACAGCGCAGGCCAGCAAAAGAGCGAAAGGCTTCAAAAACGGCATGATCTTGAATTGATTGTGACTGGAACCAAGTTTAAAGCCGACCGCGTAGCCAGGCCAGATATTTTTCGAGCCCGCCATCCACTGCGACGGCTACAATCTCCGGCGTGTCGTAGCTGTGCATTTCAACAATTCTGTCGCGTAAGGTTGGAAACCTTTCGCGGGTGGTCTTGATGAGCATCAAAATCTCGCGGGCGTTTTCGATTTTTCCTTCCCAGCGATATACGCTTTGAACAGCGGGTAACACGTTCACGCAAGCGGCCGCGCGCTCCTCAATTAGCGTGTTTGCTATTCGCAAAGCTTCCTGTTCATCGCCGCAGGTGCAGAACACAACCAATGCATCTGTCATGCAAATACCTTTTTTGCTGGACCTTTCTTCAAAACAAGTTTATAAAGAGATGTAAGGATACGTGTTTAGATGTTTCGCTCGTTTCTACGACCGCTAGCCGCCATAGCCACGTTGGTAGGTTTGGCCGCCTATGCGACCATCATGCTGCGCGGACCTCAGGGTTTAAATACGTTGGCGGAGAAGCACCGCCAGATTCGCGCTCTGGAAGAAGAGAATGCTAATCTTCAACACGAGATCGAAGCCAAAAAGCAACGCATCAAACGTTTGCAGAGCGACCCAAACACGCAGGAATTGGAACTGGAGAAGCTCGGGTTTCTGCACGAGCACGATACGCAGTTCAAAGTTGGCGGGCAGCATATAGAGCCTGATACTTCAAGTAACTCTTCGGCTCAATCGTCCCGCAGCGTCGCCAAATAACCTGTTCAACTATTGCATAGCTAGTTGCTTGTATCTAATTGTTTAATCGTGGACTTGTGGGTTCTAAATAGTTGTGCTTGGCCTTATGTGAGACTTTAGAAGTCATGACTGTCTACGACGAACGGAGAGACGATCTGGAACGCTACGAGTTCATGATGGGACGTGAACGCGGCCGCTTGGCGGTTACTCTCGATTGCATTACCGATGCGCTGGTTCTTGTCGGCCAGCACGGTGTCTATTGCCAGAGCGTCCGGCAGCTGGGAAAGCCGGCGATGGACATTCAACTCATCACCAAGAGCCTAACCGACGCGAAGGAACTGATCAGCAGTGTTTTGGAATTGAAGGCCGACGGGAGCAAGCCGGCGAAGTAGATATCCCAACGAGGTATACCACCGAAAAGTAAAGCGGGGCATTTGCGGGAGGGAGAAAATTGGTAGGATAGAAAGTGAATGTGGCGGCAGTCGCTTGCTGCCGCCATACGAACGGCTAGAGTTCAATACTGAACGATAGCTTGGTCCGTCGCCTCCTGATGAGAATCAGGAAAACGATCAAGAAGAAGGTTTCCATATAGGTCACCCTCCTTTCTACTCCGGTAGATTTGCAAACTCCGCCCTCGAAGCGGGGTTTTGCATTTTAGGAGTCGGAGGACTCCTTCTGCAAACTGCGGCTCTGCAAACCATGAAGTAGAAAAGAAGTAGTCTGGACGAATAGGGAAAACTCTCGCTAGGTGTATACCACCGAAAAGCAAAGCGGGGCATTCGCTGGAAGCGAGAAAACTGGTACGCTTTAAAGAGACATGGCGGTAGTCGCGCTACCGCCATGCTGATTCAGCTAAAGTTCAATTGTGAACGATAGCTTGATCAGACGCCGCCTGATGAGAATCAGGGCAACGATCCACAAGAAAGTGGTCATACAGGCCACCTCCTTTCTACTCCGGTAGATTTGCAAACCCCGCCCGTGAAGCGGGGTTTTGCATTATAGGAGTCGGAGGACTCCTTCTGCAAACTGCGGCTTTGCAAACCGTGGAGTAGAAAAGAAGTAGTTCTGACGAATAGGAAAAACTCTTCCGAAATCATTTCACCGCCTATTTGCCGGGCAGTGCAAAGGCGACATAACTTCCGCCTGACGGATTTTTCGATTTGCCTCCGCCGCAGCCGATCACCACGTACTCTTTGCCATTCAACTCGAACACCGCGGGCGTGGCATTTCCCGCTGCCGGCAATGTGGTTTCCCAAAGCAACTTCCCGGTGGCTTTGTCGAAGGCATGCATTTTGTTGTCGTAATTCGTGGCGGCGATAAAGAACAGTCCACTTTCCGTTACCACGCCGCCGCCGTAGTTTTCGCTTCCTGTGTTCGTCAGTCCTTGTTTAGCTAGCTCGGGGTATTCGCCAAAAGGAATCTTCCAAACGTACTCGCCCGTATTCAGATTGATTGCATTTAGCGTGCCCCACGGCGGCTGCACGGCCGGGTAGCCTTCGGGATCGAGAAACTTGTTGTATCCATCGATCCGATACTTGAGATCGATGGGCGAAGGTTTCTCGGCCCCCGCACTTAAGGCAGCATCTTCGCCGTAGACTACGTAACGCATGATGGCCTGAACATCGGGGTAGCCGAGGCGCGCAAACGAAGGCATTCTGCCGGCTCCGTGCATGATGGTGGAAGTCACTTCGCTTTCGTCAAGTTTGTCCGAAATGTGTTGGAGCGACGGAAACTCGGGCGGGGAACCGGCCATATCAGGGCGATGGCAACCGGCGCATTCGTTTAGATAAAGTTGTTTGCTGCTCTTAACGTGAGAAGCTGGCGGGCGCGGTACCAGGCGCAACACCCACGCCATTTCGTTTGCATTCACGTAAAGAATACCGGTTTTAGGATCATAAGCAGGACCGCCCCATTCGCCGCCTCCATCAAAGCCGGGGAATATGATTGTTCCCTCGGTGCTGGGTGGAACGAATTGCCCGGCGCTCCGCAGCTTCTTAAAGCGTTCGAGAACGGCCGCGTGTGCTTCCGGAGTCCGTGTAGTCAGCATATCGGCGGTAAGGGCCTGGCGCGCGAACGGAGCCGGCTTGGCGGGCAAAGGTTGCAATTCCGCCGTTATTTCGCCTTCCGCATCGCTTGAGGGGTACTTGCGGACATTAATCGGAAACAGCGGCTTCCCGGTTTCACGGTCAAACAGATAGACGAATCCGGATTTGGTCAATTGCGCAGCGGCGTCCACCTTCTTGCCATCGTGATCGACAGTGACGAGCGCCGGCGGCGTCGGCAAATCGCGATCCCAAAGATCGTGATGCACCGTTTGGAAATGCCAAATGCGCTCGCCCGTTTCGGCCTTCAATGCCAGCAGGCAGTTCGCGAACAGGTCGTCACCTAACCGATTCGCGCCATAAAAGTCGAACGATGCGGAACCTAGTGGAACATAAACGATACCGCGTGTCGCATCAAGGCTCATGCCCGACCAATTGTTCGCGCCGCCGATGTATTTCCAGGCATCGCGCGGCCAGCTCTCGTAGCCGAACTCGCCGGGATGCGGAATGGTGTGAAACGCCCAGCGAAGTTTTCCCGATCTTACGTCGTAAGCGCGGATGTCACCAGGCGAAGCCGGCAAGCTCTCACTGACTATACTGCCCACAATCAGCAGATCTTTGTAGACGACCGGCGGGCTGGTATCGGAAATGGACATCTGCGCCGGGTCGCGGCCCAAGTCGCGCCGTAAATCGATGCGGCCCTCATCGCCGAAACCAGGAATAGGTTTGCCCGTATCGGCATTGAGGCCGTACATGTATTGCCGCGAAGCAAAAAAGACCCGGCGGCTATCACCCTCTCCATCGGCCCAGAACGTTATGCCACGGTTGCGCATCTTGTTGAACACCTTGTGACCTTCGTTTGGATCGAAGCTCCACTTCAATGCACCAGTTGCAGCATCGAGCGCGATCACGCGCAATTTCGGCGTAGTTGCGAAGAGCACGCCATTTACAACGATGGGATTGCATTCCATCTCAGAGCCTTGAAAAGCGTCGCCTGTGTCGTATGTCCACGCCACTTGCAACTGAGATACATTTGCCGGATCAATCTGCTTCGAGGCGGAGTAATGGATGTTTTCGGGACTTCCGCCGTAAGTCGGCCACGACGTGAACTTGACCGGATCTTTCGCGGCCACAAGTGTAAGAACTGGAAGAGCGGCAATCAGAACGGCAAACAGCTTACGCATTTTCAAGCAATGCTATCACTACATAGCGGAACTTCCCGTCGCCTCGATATGTTGGGCCTGCATGATGCCGCACGGGTTTTGATTCCTCTATCCTCAATCTGAATGCCCTGGTCCCGCCGTCCAAAGTTGCCCTCTGTTCTCTTTCTTACCTGTATCTGCAACGCCCATGCGCAGGTAAATTCAAATGCGCTGGTAGAGAAGATTCAGAGTGAGCTCTCAAGCCCGTTTCCGCCTATCGAAGGCAAGCTCGACGCCGCCGTTCCGCATGGCGAATTTCTCGAAGGCACAATTACCAATTCGAAAACTTACCCGGCCACCGAAAACAATTTTCAGGTCTACATTCCCGCCCAATACGATCCGGCCAAACCGGCCTGCCTCCTGCTCAAGCTCGACGGCTTGGGCTCTTTTGAGGGCGCCGTCCTGGACAATCTCATTGCCAAGAAGGAAGTGCCGGTGATTATCGGTGTGGGCGTCTCTTCGGGAACAGTCTGGAAAGATCCGGCTGGAACCCCTTCGCGGCGCGCCTTCCGCTTCAACCGTTCCTTCGAGTTCGACAGTGTCAACGATCGGTTCCCCCAATTCATTCTCAACGAGCTGTTGCCTGCCGTGCAGAAGTTGACTACCCACGATGGAAGGCCAATCAAGCTCTCGCCCGACGGCAACGATCACGCCGCTACGGGCGGCAGCACGGGCGGTATCGGTTCCTTCACCTTGGCTTGGCGCCGTCCCGACCAATTCACTCGCGTTTACTCCGTCATAGGAACGTTCGTCTCCATGCGCGGCGGCAACGAGTATCCCGCGCTCGTCCGCAAAACCGACCCCAAGCCGATCCGTATTTTCCTGGAAGACGGGTCGAGCGATGCCTGGAACCCGCTCTTCGGTTCCTGGTTTGACGCTAACCTCAACATGGAATCCGCTCTGGCTTTCGCGGGCTATGACGTCGCCCACGCCTGGGGCACTCACGGGCACGACGGTCGACCAGGCCAAGTGATATTTCCAGATGTCATGCGCTGGCTTTGGCGTGATTATCCGGAACGCGTCAAAAGCGGCGTGTCGCAGAACAGCACCCTCCAGGAAATCACTTTGCCCGATCAGCCGTGGCGGAAAGTATCACAATCGTTCCAAAGCGCAGCCGGGCTCGCCGCTGACTCTAGGGGGGACGTCTACCTGAGCGACTCAGCCGCAGCCGTCGTTTATCATGTCGGCAACGGCGAGTCAACCGTCTTCAAACAGGAACCCGGCATTGTCGCCGAAGCCTTCGGCCCCGACGGAACGCTGTACGGCGTGGTCCCCAGCGCGAAAAAAGTAATAGCGCTCCGTCCGGACGGCCAGGGCCGGACGGTTGCTGAAGACATCGCGGGCCGCGGAATCATTGTCACGCACGACGGCGCCGTTTACGTGAGCGAGCCCGGCGCGCATAGCGATATGCCCAGCCGCATTTGGCAAATCAAGAACGGCAAAAAGACGCTTGTCGATCAGGGACTCCTCTCCGCCTCCGGAATCGCCTTCTCGCCTGACGGCTCTCTGTTCTACGCCGCCGAAAAAAGCACGAAATGGATCTACAGCTATATTGTCCAGCCCGACGGCATCCTCGCCAGCAAGCAGCCCTACTACTGGCTGCATATGACCGACGCCGTTAATGACAGTGGAGCAGAGGACATTGCGGTCGACACGCACGGCAACCTCTACGCTGCCACCCGAATGGGCATCCAAGTCTGCGATCAAAACGGCCGCGTGCGCGCCATCCTGCCGCTGCCTACGCCTAGCGGACCCGTGCGGAGCCTCTGCTTTGGCGGCGAACATTTCGATGTTCTCTATGTCACCGATGGAACGCAGGTTTTCAGGCGCCAGCTCAAGGTCCGAGGCTTCGCCCCGTGGTCGACTCCGGCGGCGGTTCCCAGCCAGGGTGCCGGCTGATCGATCTTTTTTGGGCAGCGCCTGCGAACTCGTACAACTGCTGAGCACGTAGAATCAATCATGCGCCATTTTGCTGCGGTGTTGATTCTGCTCTGCTCTGTAGCGAATGCGCGGCAGAAGCCTGAAACGCTCTACCAGCGCATCGGCCGCTACGACGCCATCTCTCTTGTCGCGGACGAATACCTGAGGGGTATTCGCTCCGATCCGCAGTTCGCCCGCTTTTCGGGACGTGGCGCCGATTCTCTGCGCCGGGCAAAACAATTGCTCAAAGATCAGCTTTGCGCGCTGACCGGGGGACCGTGCACCTACATCGGACGCGACATGAAGACCGCGCATTCGGGACTTGGTATCGACGCCGACGAGTGGGCGGCCAACATGAAGTACATGGCAGCGGCGCTCGATAAGGCGCAAATCGCCGGGAAAGAGAAAGCGGAGTTCTTGGCGATTGTCGATTCTCTCAAGCCGGCGATTGTGGAGAAGGCAAAGTAATCGACCCGGCCAGCTAAGTATGAGAGACTTGCTAATGCCGAAAATATGATCACCGTTATTAAAAGCGGTTCGCTGCCCTGGGAAGAGCGATTCAACGAAAAGATCGGAGCCGTTCTCTACCGAAAGAACCTTTTCACCGATCCTGAAACAGGAATGGAGATTCGGCTGGTTCGTTATCCGGCCGGCATCGTCAATCCGCGGCACACACATCCATGCGCGCATGGTTTGTATGTGCTGGAGGGCACGCTTGTGACGCATGAAGGCCGGTTCGGCCCCGGCGACTTTGTGTGGTTTCCGGAGGGTGAGGAAATGGAGCACGGGGCCGCCGCCGAGCAGGATGTAGTCGTGTTGTTCATCACCAACAAGCCGTTTGAGATCCGTTACGTGTAGCCGCCTTCTTTATTGCACGGCCGAGCAGACTCTGTGCGACCCTGAGTGCTGATGGCAACTAATCGATTCCAGGTGCTTTACAGCGATATTGGCGGCGTTTTAGGAACCAATGGTTGGGATAGCGGCGTGCGGCGGAGCGTCTGCAATAAATTCAACATACCCGTCGAAGAAATCGAGAAGCCGGCACAATCTGATGTTCGACAGCTATGAGCGGGGATTCATGAAATTTGACGAATACCTGGGCTACGTCTTCTTCGATAAGCCGCGTGATTTCACAATTGAAAGCGTTCGCGATTTTACCTATGATCTTTCAGTGCCTTGGCCGGACAACATCGATTTCTTTGCCTCGGTGAAGCGCGCGAACGGATTGAAATTCGGCTTGATCAGCAATGAAGGGGAGGGAATTACCGGACATCGCATGAATCGCTTCGGCTTGCGTGAAGTGGCCGATTTCATTGTGGTCTCGCATTGCGTTCACATGCGCAAACCCGATAAGCAGATTTGGCAGCTCGCCCTCGATCTAGCTCAGGCGACTTCCGAACAAAGCATTTATGTGGACGATCGTGAGATGTTTGTGAAAGTGGCAGGCCAACTTGGATTTACCGCCCTGCAACACACCGATCTAGCCAGCACATGTCAAAAGTTCCGCCAAATGGGCCTAATCGTCGACTAGGCCCATTTGGCTGGAAGTTACTTCACTTGCTTGTTGGCTTCGTCCCAGTTGACGACATTCCACCAAGCGGCTATGTAATCGGGCCGGCGATTCTGGTACTTCAGGTAATACGCATGCTCCCAAACGTCAAGGCCGATGATGGGCTTTTTGCCTTCCATAATGGGGCTATCCTGATTCGCGGTAGAGATGATCTCGAACTTACCATCAGTTCCTTTTACGAGCCAAGCCCAGCCCGAGCCGAATCGTCCGGTCGCGGCGGCGTTGAACTTTTCTTTGAAAACGTCGAAGTTACCGAAAGTGGCTGTAATTACGTTCTCAATTTCACCTTTCGGCGCTCCGCCTCCGTTCTTCGAAAGCAGGTTCCAGAAGAAGCTATGATTGGCGTGGCCTCCGCCATTATTGCGAACCGCGGTTTTAATAGCTTCGGGAACGGCGGCCAGATTGTTTGCCAGCAATTCCTCAACTGTTTTGTTCTGCAAATCTGGAGCGGACTCCAGCGCTTTATTCAAGTTAGCGACATACGCATTGTGGTGCTTGCCATGGTGGATTTCCATGGTGGCTTTGTCAATGTGCGGCTCCAGCGCGTCTGCTGGATACGGAAGAGGTGGAAGAGTAAATGCCATAATCTTCTCCAAGGTTATCTTACGCTGTGTAGACAGAGATTCCGCTAACAATAGTTTCTTTAACTTCTAGCGAATAAGAATCGGCATGCCAAAGGAAACGTACTAAATCGGCCTTTTCTCCGGTTGCCAGTCCGCGCTGTCTGCCGGCGATCCGGCCCACTCGGGCCGCATTGGTGGTCGCCATTGTAATGGCCTGTCCCAGGCTTATTCGGCCCATTCGGACACTGTTGCCGATTTCCTGGTCCATTCGCACAGCGGAGCCCGCCAGACGGTCACCCCCTCGTAAAACAACGCTGCCATCAGTTCGAAGTTCCACCTCCACTTCGCCCAATTTGTAAGGTCCAGGTTCGCACAGGGCCGGCGCCACGGCGTCCGTGACCAATACCGACCGCTCCAGTCCTTTCGCCCGCACCGCCGATTTGAAGAATGCGGGGGGAATATGAATACCATCCACAACGAAGGAGGCGGTCAGCCGGTCTTCGGCGAGTTGATCCCAAATATAGTTTTGAGTTTTGTGCAGCGTAGCGTGGGCGGCATTGCCCAGGTGGGTCGACATGGTGGCTCCCGCATCCGCGGCGGCCGCGATCTGCTCGCTGGTAGCTTTTGTATGGCCAATGCTCGCGACAACTCCGCTGCGCACAATGTCGCGAATGAACCCGGGGGTCTGCTCCCATTCGGGTGATACGGTCACCAGGCGAATATTGCCGTCCGCTGCTTCCTGCCAACGATGGAATTCGTCGATATCGGGCGGCCGTATATGCTCGACCGGATGAGCGCCGCGCGGACCTGCTTCCGGCGATAGGAATGGCCCCTCGATGTGGAATCCGGCGAAGGCATGCGCTTCGGGCATGCCGCTCCGTTCGAATTCGGCCTTTGCCCCGGCAAGATTCCTGGCTGCGCCGGTAATGCGTTGTTCTGAGCCGGTAATAATGGTGGGGAATAAACGAGTAACGCCCGTCGTGAAAAGCTTCTGAATGGAATGGGCGATCGACTCGTGTGATACTGCCGGATCGTTGTAGTCGACGCCTGCAAAACCGTTCACCTGCAAATCGATGAACCCCGGCGCAATGTAATCTTCCACTTCGGGCGGACGAATTAGCTCGTCGACTGCTGTAATCGCTCCATCAAATTCGATCTGGAGTACCGCCGAGCCTGAAGGCGTACGGCCCATTTGTGAACTTCGTTGCTGTAATCCACCCAACATAAATACTCGTCCTTGTTTTTTTCACAGTTTACACACAGCGCGTTCCGGATAAACGCCAGTTATCACAGGAGATAAAACGTGTTGAAAAGACTCCGGGCCGCGCATCTCAACGCTAGCATTCGCAACTGCTTCGCGGTAAAACTTTAAGAGATCCGGCGCGAGTGCTTGATCGGCAGGTAATCTCGGGGGAGGTGGCTGCAGTTTAGGCATTCGCGCATGGATGACTAATCGAGATTGAGCTGACCGCAATAGCGGTAGGTTCAAAACGCAGGGCGGAAATCAGTTCCACCGGGACTCCACTCATCGGTTGAGAACGGTTTCCGTCCTGTATGTCTGCGCAAGGCGCTCTCGCCGCCAGCATCCGTGCGATTTGAGCACTCAGGCGATAGCTGCCTCGTGAACGGGAACCGGGGTCAGCCATTTGAATTCGTCGGGAGCGGCGCCATCCACGATTTCGAAAAAGCGTCTCTGAATTCTCTCGGTGACAGGTCCGCGGTGTCCGTTGCCCACCTTGATCCGGTCCACCGAGCGGACGGGCGTCACTTCGGCAGCGGTACCGGTGAAGAAGACTTCATCGGCGATGTAAAGCAGTTCGCGTGGAATGATAGTTTCCACCACTGGGATATTGAGCTGTGCCGCGATTTTTACGATGGTGTCGCGTGTGATTCCCGGCAGCACAGATGCGCCGAGCGGCGGAGTCAGCACCTTACCGTCCCGAACCAGGAAAATGTTCTCACCGGAACCTTCGCTCACATAGCCGGCCTCATCGAGCGCGATACCTTCCGAGTACCCATTCGTTGCGGCTTCCATGCGGATTAGTTGCGAATTCATGTAATTCGCGCCCGCTTTGGCCAGCGCCGGAAGAGTATTGGGCGCGATGCGCGTCCACGAAGAAACGCAAACATCCACGCCATCGTTCAACGCGTCTTCGCCCAGGTACCGGCCCCAGGGAAAGCAGGCGATGTAAGTCTCGATTGGATTATCGGTGGGAAGAACGCCGACGTTGCCGTATCCCCGCAGCGCGATCGGGCGAACATAGCAAGCTCGCAACTGATTGACGGAGATCAAATCCAGCATCGCGGCGCTGATTTCGTCGATAGAATAAGGAATATCCATCCGGTAGATCTTGCCGGAATCTACTAAGCGCCGGGCATGATCCCGCGCGCGGAAAACGGCTGGACCTTGTTTTGTTTCGTAGCAGCGGACACCCTCAAAAACTGAGCTGCCGTAGCTTACGACATGAGAAAGGACATGGATTTTAGCGTCATCCCAAGCAATCAGCCGGCCGTTGTGCCAAATCTTCTCGGTTGTCTGCAACATGTTGAGATTATAGCGGAGAAGACTCGCTATTTGAGGATGTCCTGCGGCTCGACCGGCTCATTTTCCAGGCGATTGAGACGCTGTTCGAGTTTCACCGCTTGACGCAGCTCATTTTCGCGCCGGGTGCGTTCGGCTAAATCTTGCGCAATATAGAAACGTTTGTGGCATTCGCGGCAGCGATAGGGATGTTTTCCCATCCAGAGCATAAGCCGATCGGCAAATTTCCTGCTTCTTGAGCGGCTGATTTCCTTCGAGTTACAGCTCGGGCACATGGGGCCGATTCCTCCGGGTGAAATCAAACTACCACAACGCTATCAACTACGGCTATCAACTACGGTAATGTTAGTTTGTCTCATTAGTAAGCGAAAAGCGCGTCCAGCGGTTTAGCACAATGAGAAAACAGTGTTTGATTCCGATTCTACTGCTATCCGCGGCTTGCGGCAGCCACAAGGGGCCGCAAAGCGATAATCGGCAGGCTGCCGGCACCGGCCCAGCCGAGTCTGCGGCAATTTACCGGCCGCGGGTTGGGGTCGCGGTGGCGACCGCCAGCCGGACTTGCCTTGCCATTCCGAACGATAGCCTGGCGGCCAGCAGCCCTGTGACCTTAGTTTCGCCAGTGCTTCCGCAATCGTTCGTCGAGGGAGAAATCACCGGCGTTGTGCATGAGCAGTGTCCGGTAAGCCAGAATCTCGACCCGGCAACGACCAGTTACGACGTACGGGTGAAGCAGGGTAATCTGACGAAACTTACGCCCCTGATCGCCGTCACCGGGACAGCGGCGGTATTTTCAATGGGAGCCAACAACTATGTGCAGGCCGATCTGCAGCAGAATAACAAGTTCGAGTCGTTCCGGGCTTGCAGCGCTACCGACGGTGTACACCTGACAATGTGGCAGGGCAATCCGCTGGACGGGCCGTTGCTTTGGCACGGCTTTTATTACTCGCCTGGAAACACAAGTGTTGGACCGGCTTGTACTCCCAAGGAGCTGACAGATCCGGCCGTTCATTAGAGCACTGTATCGGCAGACCTTTCGGTATCTTGAGAAGAGATGTCCATGAGCACGATCAAAATCGCCGGTCTGTTAGCGATGGGTGTAATGTTGGTCATGGCATTTGGGATCAAGAGGGGAATGGCGGGAGATCCGCCGGTTGCCGGACAGAATGCCCCAGACTTTACGTTGCCCTCGCAAGACGGTAGTCCGGTAAACATAAAGGATTTCCGTGGTAAATGGGTACTTCTCTACTTCTATCCCAAGGACAACACCCCCGGCTGCACCCTTGAGGCGCATAATTTTGAGCGCGATCTGCCGAAGTATGAACATTTGAATACCGTGATTATAGGCGTGAGTCTCGATTCGCAGCAAAGCCATCAGAGTTTCTGCACAAAGCAAGGGCTCACGTTCAAGCTGCTTTCCGATACCGATAAGAAGGTTGCTGGAGAGTATGGTTCGTTGCGCAATATGCTCGGTTTAAGAATGGCTGCGCGCAACAGCTTTCTCATTGACGCGGAGGGTAAGATTGCGAAGGTCTGGATCGGCGTTAGCCCGGCAGCGCATAGCAGCGAAGTATTGGCAACCCTGACAGAACGAGTGGGCGCGAACCCAGCATAGACATTCGGTTCCGTATGAACCGCATCAAGAACGCGCTGCGCGCTTTTGAGCGGATGCTTCGCCGGCCCTCATGGCTTCGGGCACTTCGACCAGCTTCCCGCTGGAGACATTATAGATATAGCCATAAACCGGAATGGTAGTGGGAACCAGAGGGTGCGTGCGGATGCGAGTGACGTCCGCGATAATGCTTTCGGCAAGGTCTTTGATGGTGAGCCATTCCACGTAATCGCCAGCGCGTGAACCGGTGCCGGAGCCGATGTCGCGCCACTGGCCATTTTGGATTGTGGCCGTTTCGAGGCTCTTCGAAAGCAGGTCGCGCATGATGTCGTTTGTGAACGTGAGCATGCCGCAATCCGTGTGGTGGATTACGAACCACTCCTTGGTCCCCAGTAATTTGTATGAGATGACCAGGGAACGTATGGCATCGTCACTGGCACGGCCACCGGCGTTGCGGATGACGTGCGCGTCGCCTTCCGCGAGCCCGGCAAATTTGGCGGGGTCAAGCCGGGCGTCCATGCAGGTGAGAACGGCGAACTGCCGGGCTGGCGGCATGGACAGTTTCGACTTGACGCCGAATGTAGCGGCGTAACTCTCATTAGCATTTAGAACTTCTTCAAGAATTTGGGACAAGCTGCGAACTCCTTATTGGTATAGGGATATAGATCAAGATGTTCGGGGAATCCTTTCGACTTGCGAAAGCACGTTAGAAGCACTATCGCGTTTCGGCGAAGGGCGTTAACCATTCCGGCTTGGGAGGCAGCGTGACAACGGTTCCCCAGAATTCAAAACAGATCTGAATAAACTGCAGAAACATGCTGAGGTCGTTCGGCTTGCGAATGTAGCAGCTGGCGTGCAGTTCATATGCCTCGCGAACTTCTTTTGGGTTGTCGGAGCCGGAGATGACAATGACCGGCGTTGCCTTGAGACGTGGATTCTCCTTGATTTCAGACAGAACTTGCAGACCGGATTTGCGGGGCAAGTGGAGATCGAGACAGATTAGATCAGGGTAGGGGTGATCGGCGTACTGGCTTTCGCGGCGAAGCAGCGCGAGCGCGTCGTCGCCATCCGGGATAGAGATCACGCGGTCGACCAAGCCGACCTCTTTGAATGCCTCCATCGTGAGATGGGCGGTGGCGGGATCGTTTTCGACAATCAGCACCTCAAGCTTGTTACTTCGACGAGGCTGCGCAGTGTTTTCGCTAGGCATAACGCTTTTCAATATAGCTAGTCGGAATCCCGGGAATCATAGATGATGGCGGTGAGAGCCGGGAGAATTCGACAATGCCGATATATGATGATTGCGTCATGATTAACAGAAGAGACTTTGGAAAACTGACTCTCGCGGGATTGCCCTTGGCCCGTGCGCTGGCAAAGGCCAGCGAGATTAATTCGAAAATAGACGGTGTGCGGCTGGGAGTGCAGTCGTATAGCTTTCGGGACTTGTCGCTGGATGATGCAGTCAAGGCGATGGCTGCGGATGGGCTCGGGGAATGCGAGTTATTTTCGCCGCATATTGAAGGCGGACATCCAGATCAACCGCCCAACTCTGGCTCACGTCGAACGATGGACCCCGCGGCTCGCACGGCGGCTCGGGAAGAACTGCGTAAGTGGCGGTTGAGTGTGCCGCTTGACTATTACAGCGGTATCCGGCAGAAGTTCAGTGACGCCGGTATCCGGTTATACGCGTACAACTACAGTTTTCAGAAAGACTTCACCGATGATGAGATTGACCGCGGATTTGAGGCGGCGAAGGCGCTCGGTGTAGGGATCATTACTGCGTCGACTACGATCTCTGTAGCCAAGCGCGTGGTTCCATTCGCGGAAAAGCACAAGCTGATTGTGGCGATGCACGGGCATTCAGATTTGAAAGATCCCGAGCAGTTTGCGAAGCCGGAGAGTTTTGCGGCCGCCCTGGCGATGTCGAAGCATTACAGGATAAATCTCGACATCGGGCACTTCACGGCGGCGAATTTCGATGCGGTCGATTTCATTGAGAAGAACCATGCCAATATCGTGCTGCTGCACCTCAAAGACCGTAAGAAGAACGAAGGGCCGAACACCGTTTGGGGCGAGGGTGACACGCCGATTAAGCCGGTTCTGCAATTACTGAAGATCAAGAAGTGGAATATTCCCGCCTACATTGAGTATGAGTACAAGGGGACGGGTACTTCGCAGGAAGAAGTGTTGAAATGCTTCAACTATGCCAAGCAGGCGCTCGCCTAAGTTGCTACTGAGCGAGAGTGAAGGTATAGATGCTATCGCCCGCGCCAATCACCAAGTACTGCCTGCCATCAAGCAGATAAGTTGAAGGTCCGTTACTTACATTGCCCGAGAGACCGGCGTGCCAGAGGATTTTCCCGTTGGCAGGGTCAAATGCTACTAAGTGCTGAGAGCCATCGCCCGCGAACAGTAACTTGCCCGCGGTAGTAAGTAAGCCGCTGGAACCGCCGCCGCCGGGATAGTCGTGACGCCAGACAGTTTTGCCGGTTTTGTAATCAATAGCGCGGAGCGTGTTGCCCAGGCCGCCAGCCGCGCGCTCGGCTGCACCGTAGCCTTCGGGGTGCGGATCGGTATCGGTCAGATAAAAAACGCTATAGGATGCGGACGTGCTGACGTAGAAAAGGCCGGTTTCGGGATCGAAGCTGGGCGGAGGCCAATTGGTTGCGCCGCCGGAAGGGGGAGAAACAAGCACACCCGGAATTTGCGGTTCCTTTTCAGGATTCGGAATAGGATGACCGGTGGAATCGACGCCCTTCGACCAGTTCATAGTTTCTAGAAACGGTTTCGTAACGATGTTTTTTCCCGTCTCGCGGTCGAGGACGAAGAAGTAGCCGTTGCGATTGGCCTGTGCTAAGAGCTTGCGAGGTTTGCCATCAATTTCGCCATCGAAGAGCACGGGGGTTTGGGCGGAATCCCAGTCGTGCGTGTCGTGCGGAGAGGCTTGGAAATACCAAGCCATTTTGCCGGTGTCTACATTAAGCGCCACGATAGAGCAAGTAAATAAATCGTCACCTTTGCGGCTTTGTCCGGCCATAACCGGGTTCGGATTGCCCGTGCCGATGTAATAAAGGTGTAAGTCGGGATCGTAAGTGCCTGGTATCCAGGTCATGCCGCCGCCGTGACGCATTGAATATTCGTCGGGCCAGGATTCAGCGCCTAGGTCGTCTTTTTTCATGGGCTCGCTCCACCACTTCCACTGGATGTCACCAGTTTCGGGATCGTGGGATTCAAGGAAGCCTGGGACGTCGAGCGAATCGCCGCCGGTGCCAACGATCACGTGGTTACCGACGATGATGGGGGCAGGCGTGGAAAAGTATTCCTGCTTCACGTCGGCAATTTCTTTGTGCCAGCGCTCTCTGCCGGTTTTGGCGTCGAGGGAGACGAGATAGTTGTCGGGCGTTTCGAAGAACAGCCAGTTACCGTACATGCCGACGCCGCGGTTACCGATGTGGATACCGCCGCGCGTGCGCCAGAAATAGTGCCAGATTTCGCGGCCCGTGCGCGCATCGACGGCCCAGGCGTTGTCGGGGGTGGTGAAGTAGAGAACGCCGTTCACCATGAGCGGAGTAGCCTTAATGCTCACACCAAAGACATTCGCGCTTTCGCCCCGAGTAGCTTTCGCGCCTTCGCCACCGGCAATCGCGCCAGGAGTTTCACCGGCATTGGCGCGGTAGACCCAAGCCAGATCCAGGTTTCTGATATTCGATTGATTGATTTGCGAGAGGGTGCTGAAGCGGCGGCCGGAGTAATCGCCGTTGTAAGTGGGCCAGGCATCGGTGGCGGGTTTCAGCAGAAGACCCGGGTCGAGAATTTGGGCGGACAGCAGGGCAGGGAAGAAAAACGACGTTAGAATACGCGAGACGTTCATTTCGCGGTCACCAGGTAGGCAGTGAGATTATGGATATCGGCGTCGGTATACTGCCTAAGCAGAGCGATGTGTGGGGCGACAGGGTCGTGCAGTTCCACTTTCGGTGCGTCGCCGTCGCGAGTGAATGAGCGGAAATCGCCGTCAGACCCGATCAGTGTAAGCGAGAAATCATCAATGTGTTGGATGCGGCCGTTGACCGTTTCGCCCGAAGGAAGCGTCACAGTGGCCGTAATTGCCGTGGCTGCGTCGGGTGCTGTGGGACGGCCGAAAGCGCGGCCTTCCCGGGGCATTACAAACTTTTGCTGGAGATTTACGGCGTCATATTTAGACCCGATGTGCGCCAGATCGCCCGTCACCGAGTGGCAAGTGCTGCATTTGCCTGCGCCGTTGAAATAGGCTTCCCCCGCCTTGGCATTGCCCACCAGGATGTCGAGGATTTTGTAGGTGCCGCGCTGGGCGGCGGCCCGAACGCTATCGTGGAGAAAGGCAGTGACGGCGGCGATTTGATCGTTCGAAAAGGCGAACTTCGGCATCCCCTTGTCGGGGACGCCCGTTGAGCACTACCTGGCCGATGCTTTCGCCGTCTTCGTCGTGAAGAACGGTTAGGGACCGGAGGAGATCGGGACCGCTTTCACCACCTTTCGCGTTTGCGCCGTGGCAGAAGGCGCAGTTTTGGCTGAACGTTCCCTTGCCTTGATCTATCAAGGCGGGGTCGTAATCTTTGTAATCGCCACCTGCCCCGCGGCCGCCCCGGCGAGCGGGCGGTGAAGTTTGGTTCGCGGGACGGGCAGCTGGAGTTTGAGCAGCCAGATGAACTGTGAACCCAGCCATGATAACCAGCGCGACATGGGCAGGTTTCGGGCGATACTTCAACAAATAACTCATTTGGGGGGTAAACCGCAGTGTATCTCGGAAGGTTTTAGGAACTTAATTTGTGCGAATATACCAATTTGACCCCGCTGTACATACGCGTTCAGCCTCAAGACAACGTCGGGGTGATTGTCGCTCCCGAGGGCGTGGCCGAAGGGCAGGCGAGCCCGGCTGGGCTTGCCATTCGGGAGCGTATTCCGCAGTCGCACAAGTTGGCGTTGGCCCGTATTGGCGCGGGGGAGCCGGTGGTTCGCTATGGCCAGAGCATCGGCCGCAGTAGCCGGAATATCGAGCCCGGAATGTGGGTGCGCGAGGAGATGCTTGATCTGCCGGCGCCACCTCGGTTAGAAGAGATGCCGCTTGCCACGGCAGTCCCGCCCCCAGCGGAGCCGCTGGATGGTTACACATTCGCAGGCTTTCATAACGCGGATGGGAGCGTGGGAACGCGGAATATTCTTGGTATTACGACCACCGTGCAATGCGTGGCGCCCACAACCGAATATGCGGCGCGGCGGATCAAGCAGGAGCTTCTGCCCAGGTTCCCTAACGTGGATGACGTGGTGGCAATCACCCATGGTTATGGATGCGGCGTGGCGATCAACGCGCCAGGAGCGGACATTCCCATCAATACTTTGAAACACATCAGCCTGCATGCGAACTTTGGAGCGCAGCCACTGGTAGTGAGCCTGGGCTGCGAGAAGCTTCAACCGGAACGATTATTCCAATCGGAGTTGCCAATTTTGAGTGAGCTGAATGTAATCAGGCTACAGGACGAATTAGGGTTTTCTGAGAGTGTTGCCGCGATCATGCATGGGGCGGAGAAGCGTTTGGCGGAGTTGAACCGGCGCGTCAGGCATACAGTGCCAGCCGCGGAATTGTCCGTTGGCTTGCAGTGCGGCGGAAGCGATGCGTTCTCGGGCGTAACGTGCAATCCAGCGGTAGGCTACACGGCTGATTTGCTGGTGAGAGCGGGCGCCACGGTGTTCTTCTCTGAGGTTACAGAGGTGCGCGATGCTGTTCATCTGCTCACTCCGCGCGCTGTGAACAAAGATGTGGCGCGTGCGCTGCTGCGCGAGATGAAGTGGTATGACGAGTACCTGGCGCGGGGCGGCGCGGACCGCAGCGCGAATCCGACGCCGGGAAATAAGCGCGGCGGCTTGGCAAATATCGTAGAAAAAGCGCTGGGTTCAATAGCGAAGGCTGGCAGCAGCGCCATCACCGCTGTGACCACTCACGGCGAGAAAGTGCGCAGCAAAGGCCTGGTGTTTGCCGCTGCGCCAGCGAGCGATTTCATTTGCGGCACCCAACAGCTTGCGTCGATGAATTTGCATATCTTTACCACCGGTGAAGGGAGCCCTTACGGATTGTCGCTTGTGCCGGTGGTGAAGTTATCGTCGCGAACGGCGTTGGCTGAGAAGTGGCACGATCTGATAGACATTGATGCAGGAAGAATCGCCACAGGCCGCGCGACAATCGAACAAGTCGGATGGGAACTGTTCCATTTCATTCTTGACGTGGCGAGCGGGCGCAAGAAGACCTGGGCGGAACAATGGGGCCTGGGCAATGCAATGGCGCCGTTTAATCCAGGACCCATCACATAAATACTCAAAATCCTCGCCTTGGATGCCTGGGGGATCGCGATGAAGCCTTTGATCTTCGTGACGGATGTGGGGCCGTATCCGGAATCACCGATGGCGTTGGAGGATGCGCAAAGGGCAATGGGTCTAGTGCGCTTTCACGCGGCGGCGATCAGCACGCACTGCGCGAAGCGTTTGTACCCGGCTGTCGATGCCGCCGACAAAGAAAGCTGCCGGCCGGATTTTGCTGCACCCATCTATCCAGGCCATCTGTCGCTCTCCGCGGCCGAATGGGATGCTCAGCAAGGCGCCAAAAAGTTTGTGGTTCCTCATCCGCCGGCTGCCGATAAAACATCTTGCGTTGAATACCGAAATTCCAGTGACCCCCCGGACGCCGCCTACGTTTTTGCTGCAAGCGGAAGATGACCACGTGGACAACGTTGACGACACGCTGGCTTACTACATTGCGCTGAGGAAGGCTGGGGTTCCCGTGGAGATGCATTTGTATGCGCAAGGCGGCCATGCGTTTGGTCTGCGGCGCACGAAGTTTCCGATAACCGGATGGGCACAGTCGGTGGAGACATGGCTGAGAACGATTGGGATGATTTCAGAATAGGTGCTCTGGGAGCGGATACGACAAACGGGATTTTTCAGCCGGTGAGCCGAATCTTGTAGAGGCTACGCCATGATGGCGACCTATCCTTTCGGTGGCCGTTCACCAAATCAATGCCCGACGTAGAACTGCCGGCCAAGGCCGCTCGACCCCTTTACATCCCACAAGAGATATGAGAAGCTTACCTCTATGCAAACCACACGAGTTGAAGTGACCGAAAGGAAGTCGGACATCCTTCAGGGCACGCTCGATTTAATGGTTCTAAAGACGCTGGACGCGATGGGACCACTGCACGGATATGGAATTGCAAAGCGCATTGAGCAAATCAGTGCAGATGCGCTGAGCGTCAATCAGGGGACCATCTATCTCTGTCTTGTTCGCCTCGTGAACAGGCGCTGGATTTCATCTTCTTGGGGCACATCGGACAACAATCGCAAAGCGAAGTTTTATTTAATTACAAGGGCCGGCCGCAAACAACTCGCCGCGGAGACCGCTAACTGGGAGCGCGTATCAGCGGTCATCGGTCGCCTGTTACAACTCACGAGCGCGGGTTAACGATATGTTTGCTCGTATACAAGAGTGGGCTTCCCGCGTCGGCATGTTCTTTCATGCCCGCAAGATAGATGCCGACATGCACGAGGAACTAGTGTCCCATCTTGCCATGCTCGAAGAGGAAAGTATCCGTCAGGGCATGTCGCCGCAAGACGCTCGCCGTGCGGCCCACCTGAGACTGGGAGATACGGCCCAACTCCGCGAGGCCCATCGTGACGCACGGGGATTGCCGATGCTCGACTCCTTGCTCCAGGACATTCGATATGCCTCACGCTCCTTGAAAAAGTTTCCCGGTTTCACTGCGGCTGCCGTGCTGACCCTCGCCGTAGGCATTGGAGCCAACACGGCCATCTTCAGTATTGTCGACGAAGCATTGTTCCGCCCTTTGGACTTCCCCAGGCCCCAAGAATTAGCCGATATTTTCACCTTCAACAAGGCGTCGCAAACGTTTCTCTCGAGCTCTTATCCCGACTACGAAGAACTCCGCGCGCGCGCCACCGCCTTCCAGGCACTCTCGGCCTTCGTACGAATGCCGCTCAACGTTTTATGGAAGGGTAGTAACCAGCAGCTTCCAGTAGAAGCGGTAACCGGAAACTTCTTTTCGATGCTTACGTTGAGTCCGGCGGCGGGGAGGGCGTTTCGCGAGCAGGACGATTCTCCCGCCAGCCAGCCGGTAGCGATGATCTCTGAAGGAATTGGCGATGCAGGCTCGATTGGACAAACCATCACATTGGAGGATAAACAGTTCACGATCGTCGGAATCGTTCCGAAGCGTTACCACGGAACCAATTTGAACTGGGGCGCTCCTCCGCAAGTTTGGATTCCGCTTCAGGCCACAGCGCTTATACGGCCGCGATTCCGCACGATGGGCCTTTTCGAGCAACGGTCCATGCGCTGGCTGCTGATAACAGGCCGGTTGAAACCGGATGTTAGCATTCTGCAAGCGCAGATGGAGGTGAGGGCGATTGCAGCGGGAATCGCCCGAGAATCGCCGCAAGACAACCGGAATATCTCGGAAAATGTTTTCAGCGCAAGCCGGGCGAAGTTCTGGCCGGCCTATCGAACTTCCATCATACGGTCTCTGGCCGTCTTCGCTGGTGCTTCAGGGCTGGTCTTGCTTTTGACCTGCGCAAATCTCTCCAATCTCTTGCTACGCCGGGGCCTCGCCAGGCAGCGCGAGTTTGCGGTTCGCATCGCGATCGGCGCCGGTCGCAAACGTCTCATGCGTCAACTGCTGACGGAGAGCGTCTTGCTGGCGCTCCCCAGTTGCCTGGCGGCGCTCGGCGTCGCTTATGGCCTCGGCCATATTCTGGCGCATTTTCCTAACGCCTTTGGCTTGCCCCTGGCGCTTGACGGCGGCGTGGAAAACCGCGTGCTGTCCTTTTGCATAGCCCTGTCCGTTCTCACCGCGGTGCTCTTCGGCTTAGTGCCCGCTTTCGAAACCACGCGGCCGGATGTGCTGCCCGCTCTGAAGGAATCCGGCCGCACACTTTCGGGCGGGGGTCAGCACTATCTGCGAAATCTATTGATGGCGGCACAGGTGGCCTTTTCAATGATTCTGCTGATAGGCGCGGGATTATTCGGACGGAGTGTCATGCGAGCCTGGTCGGTCGACCCGGGCTTTAGGCTCGGCGGCTTGTTGACCGCGGGCTTCGGTGTTCCACCCCCAGGAGCACTTTCGACGGAACGGCTGCGACGCTCTCAATCCGATCTTGCCCGTCGCCTGCCAGGGCTGCCAGGCGTAGAGTCGGTTACGCTTGCCTCCAATTTGCCCATGGATCGTTCTCATTTCGTGACGCAAATACATACACCCAACGTTATGCTTAGCGCCGATCAGCAGACCGTTGGTCTGGAGTTCTTTCACACCATGGGAATTGCGCTTCTCAGCGGACGCGACTTCGATGCACACGACGGTTCGGCCGCTCCCAAGGTTGCCGTTGTAAATGAGAAGCTTGCGGCGCGGTTATGGCCTGGCAGGAACCCTCTCGGGCAGATTCTGACGGCGCAGGACACCACGATGCAGGTGATCGGCGTCGTTCGCAATGTGAAATATGGATCGGTATGGGAGGAACCGCCGTCTTCTCTGTATGTCGCCGATGCGCAATCGAACTATGCCGCAAACTACCTGATCGTGCGCGTGAAAGGTCGTGCGGCTGGGTTTGCCTCAACTGTCGCAAAGGAATGGAATCGCCTTACGCCTCGCTCACCGCTTTATGACTTCCGGAGTGGAGACGAACTGCTGGACGTTGCTCTGGCACCCCAACGAGTAGCCACCGGCGTCTTCGGCGCCTTTGGATTGATGTCTGTTGTGCTGGTATCGGTGGGGTTATACAGCGTGATGGCTTACGCCGTGGCGAGGCGAACACGCGAGATCGGGATTCGGCTCGCACTCGGAGGGAAACCGGCAGTCGTAGTGAGGCAGGTTCTCGGTAACGTTTTGGCAGCAGCTGCCATAGGCGTTGCCGTGGGCGCCGGCATCAGTGTGCTCCTGGGCGGCTTTGTCGCGAGTCAAATCAAAGGGGTCTCCGTTCATGACGCCGCTATGTTCGCGCTAAGTGCGGCTCTGCTCGGAGTGGTCGCATTTTGCGCAGCCGCGATTCCGGCGCGACGAACGTTGCGAATCGACCCCCAGCAGGCTTTGCGTTCAGAGTAGCGGCTCATCGCTCCGAGGCTGGACCAGTCGATTCTTGATGATTCGAGGGGCCGGCCGCAGTGGTTTGGAAACCGGTCGCTTTTTGTAATCTGCGAACAAGCTCAGCCATTGGATAAGGGCAACGGCTAGAAAGATAGGCGCAAGGCGAATTGGACTTGGCGCGGCGTGCCGCTGCCGGTGACACCCTGATTGACCGGCGCCACGATCTGGCCGAAGTTGACGGGTGAAGAAATATCAGCCAGCGGATTGCCGTATTGCGCGCGGTTGAAGATGTTGTAGACTTCGCCGCGGGCTTCGAGCGATAGGCGCTCCGTGAGGGAGATTCGCTTGGCAAGGGACGAATCGATCTGCCACAGGCCGGGCCCACGCAGCAAGTTCCGGCCAGCATTGCCGAACGCGCCGTTGACCGGAACGGAAAAGGCGGCCGGGTTGATCCAATTGTCCGGATTCTGGTTGGCGGGAATGAGAGAAACGCCGGGTACCAGATCGGGTCGCTCTGAGCCGGAGACACTATAGCCGCCAGGCACGGCGGCATTGGATCGATCGACCGTGATATTTACCGGAAGTCCGCTGCGCGCAGTGGCAACACCGCTGATCTGCCACCCTCCGAACAGCGCGCGCGCGAAGCCTGGCTGTGAGAGATGCGGCTTGCCAGGGCCGAAGGGCAGGTCGTAAACGGTTGTGGCGTTGAAGATGTGGCGGATGTCGAAATCGCTGCTGGCTTTTTCGCACGCGCGGCAGAAGACATCCTGGGGAGTGTCTGATTCGCCGCCGCCGATGCCATCGTCATTGATGGAGTGTGACCACATGTAGTTGACCGAGAGCAGCACGCCATGTCGAAATGCGCGGCGAGCGCTCGCTTCAAGCGAGTGAAAAGTGCTGTTGCTGTCGTTCCCGCGAAATTCGATCACACCGAATTGCGAATACGGCCGGACGCCACCTGCCGGGTTGATATTTTGATACGTCGTGGTAAGAACGTCGGTTCCTTTGTTGCCGGCATACGCCAAAGTGCCGACTACGCTTCCTGGCAAGCTTTGTTGAACGGAGGCGGTCCAAGCGGAGACGTAGAAATCTTTTCTGTCGCGGTACATGTCGCGCGGCGTGACTATGCCGGTGGTGGCCGCCAGAAACGAATCGATCGGATAAGAAAGCCCAGGCGATCCAGCCGCCGAAAGAGTGTAGCGGCCCACGTCGTTAGAGATGGGCAAGTTTTGATCGTCTTCCTGACCGTCGCTGTGATACATGCCCGCGCCAAGCCGGACAACGGTATTGCCGTGCGACCATGCCGCTGCCACCCGCGGGTCGAAGTCGTCGTAGCGGGGATGAGTGAAATCGCTCGACGGGGAGCAGAATCCGCCGCATGTTTCCAGATCGAAGGGAATCGCCCGGTTGCTCACTTCGTGAAAGACATTGAAGAAGGAATAGCGAAGACCCAGAGTAATTATTAAGTTGCGGGTGGCTTTGAATTCATCCTGCACATAGGCGTACGATTGGGTCTTGCGCAGGCGCTTCAAGGGCAGTTCGTCGGCGAAAGTGGCGTTGTTGATTTGATTATCCAGAAAGCCGCCTAGAGTCGAATAGGTGAGAGTGCCGTTTTGCGAATTGCCCTGATTCATGTGAATCGTGCGGATTTCAACGCCGAACTTCAGGATGTGCTTGCCTTTTACCCAGGTTGTGTCGTCTAAATAGGAGTAAGTGGTGCCGTCACCGTCGGTTGTCTCGTTGTTAGTCAATTGACTCAAGCCTGGAACCTTAATAGTGTACGGCGTCGGGCCATTGTCAGCCGTGTGATAGATATCCTGGTTTAAGCCAAACTTAGCTTCGCTGACAACAGCAGGCGAGAATACGTGGAGTAATTCCACAACGCCGTTCTTGAGCTTTGTATCGGTTTCCGAGAGAGAGTTCAAGTTGCCGGTGGGGATATTGTAATCGGCCTCATCCGCGCCGAAGCGTACAAATGCAGTGGTGTTTTGCGAAAAGCGCCGATCAAGCCTGACGCTGCCGGAATCCTCGTTGTCCACTTGGTTGGCCCCGGCTGCGTAATTAGAAATATTCCGGTTGGTGGTGGATGAAGTGCCGGCCGGGTATTGAGACAAAACGCTGGCCAGCCCGGGCGATTGAAGCTCGGCCGAAGAAATAAATGAGGGGCTCGGCACAAGGCCGATCTGCGTTTGGCCGACTCGCTGGCGAAGACCCTCGTAATTGGCAAAGAAGAATGTGCCGTCCTGGACGATCGGCCCACCCACGCTGCCGCCGAACTGATTGAGCACCAGCGGAGCGGGCGATGAGCCGTCGAATGGAGAGCGCGCGTCGAAGACATCGTTTCGCAAGTAATCGAAGGCCGATCCATGGAACTGGTTGGAGCCGGACGAAGAAGCAACGGAGACTTGGCCGCCCGCCGTCGTGCCGGTATCGGCATTGAAATTCTGCGCTTTGACTTGGAATTCCGAGATTGAATCGAGTGGGATCGAGAGGCGCACGTATTGCTTCTGCGCCTGGTTCAGGACGCCCGAGGCGTCGACACCGTCGAACGTAAAGTTGTTGTCATCAAGCCCGTGGCCGGCAAAGCGAATGCTGCGCTGATCGCTGGACCCAGTGTCCATTGCTCCCGGAACCAGCGAAGTGAGGTGAGCCCAGTTGCGGCCATTCAACGGCAGTTGGCTGACTTGCTCTCCTTCGATCACTCCGCCTACGACGGCGCTGGCGCGATCAAGTTGGACGACGGGTTCGTTCACGGTAGTTTGCTGAGAAGTCTGCGCCGGATTGAGCTGGGCATCGAGCGTGTGCGTCTGACCTACTGCTTGTTCCACCTGCTCCACACGTATTTCGGCAAAGCCGGGCTTGGCGATTACGACGATAAAACGACCCGGAGGAAGGCTTTCGAGGAAATAGGAACCTTGGGCCGAGGTTTTCGTCTTCCTTTCGAAGCCGGTTGCGATATGAGTAGCCCGAACTTCGGCGTTGGGAATGCCATTGCCTTGCGCATCGCTCACTGTCCCGGTGAGCGACGATCTATCCACCTGCGCCGCGAGAACTGCCGGCCAAAGCAGGATTGACAGCCCAATCAATAAAGGAAAAGCTGGTCGGACGCGAGTCATGGCTGCACTCCTCTGGTAATTTCACAGTCTGCCAGACTAGTGTTGCAGCAATATCAATTTGCCTGGAACCTGCTCCCGTGATTCTACTGGCCGTTTCACGCATTTGCTTGATAGCTCCGGGAGGCGTGCTCCGAAGTGACAATATTCGTCATTTCCCCGTAGCGCACTTGTCATTCCTAAGTAGCATTCAGATGAGAAACTTCTGCGTCGGGCAAAACTCCTTGACTCGCCCGGCATTCTGGAGTAAGTACAAATGAAATGCACGCATCTCCTGCCTTCCACAGTTATCGCAGCAGCGTTATCAATACTAACGGCCTCCGCGCAACAAGTAATCCCAAACACCGGCCAGGTGCTCACGCCAACGGCACCCAAGGATTCGCGCTTTGAATCATTGAATCCAGGTCTGACCGATGCCCCGGAGTATCTTGCTGGGCAGGCTGCCACCACGATTGTAAGCCCCGACAAGAAAACGTTGCTTATTCTTACCTCGGGTTACAACCGATATACATCGCCGGCTACGGGAAAAACAGTGGCCGCGGATTCTAACGAGTATGTATTCGTTTACGACATTTCCAATATCGTTCCCGTTAAGAAACAAGTTTTAGAGGTTCCAAACACCTATCACGGGATTGTATTCGACCCATCGGGGACAGCTTTCTATGTCTCCGGCGGAGTGAACGACAACGTTCACATTTTCGGCCTAACCGCTGGCATCTGGGCCGAAGAGTTGAACAGTCCAATTGCACTGGGCCACAAGTCTGGTGTGGGTAATGGCGTCGCGCCAGCGGCTGCCGGTATAGCTATTACCGCTGATGGAAAAACGTTGGTCGTTACCGATTATTACAACGATGCCGTGAGTGTACTCGCCAAGAGCAGCGGCGCTTGGTCGAAGACGGCTGAGCTTGATCTTCGTCCGGGCAAAATCGATCCGGTGAACGCAGCGGGCGTTCCCGGCGGTGAATACCCGTTCTGGGTTTCAATAAAGGGCAATAGCACAGCGTATATATCGAGTATCCGCGATCGCGAGATCGATGTGGTGAGTCTTGAAGGTACGCCTGCCGTCACCGCGCGAATCAAGGTCGCCGGACAGCCGAACAAGTCCACGCTAAGCTCCGACCAAAGCAAGCTTTATGTTGCCGAAGATCAGACCGATAGTGTCGACGTGATTGATACAGTTACCAATCAAGTGACTGAATCGGTAAGCGTCGGAGCGCCCGCTGGAGTCATTCTGGCAAAGCGCGAAAAATATCTCGGTCAAAACACCAACAGCGTCACGGTTTCACCCAATGGCAAATTACTCTATGTCACTAATGGAAACATGAACGACGTTGCGGTGGTGGAACTAAACAGCGCTTCTGGGTCGCCCTCGGTGATTGGGCTGATTCCAACCGGATGGTACCCGAATTCGGTAAGCTTCAGCGGCGATGGCAGCTACGTCTATGTGGTGAACGGTAAATCGGTTACTGGGCCGAACCCGGGCTATTGTTATGGCGGTATTCTCCCCACTTTACCGGCCGCCCAATGCGCGGGTTCCAACGGTTACAATCTGCAATTGATCAAGGCGGGCCTCCAAAGTTTTCCAGTTCCTACCATTCATCAGCTTACGAAACTTACCGAACAGGTGGCCAGGAACAATCACTTCGATAACAAAATGGATGAACGGGCCAAAGAAAAAGTGGCCTTTCTCCAAAGCAAGATCAAGCATGTAATCTTCATAATCAGAGAAAACCGCACGTATGACCAAATTCTAGGGGACCTGGAGAATGGCAACGGCGACCCCGATCTGGCTGAGTTTGGCGCGGCGACGACCCCGAACCAGCATGCCCTCGCCAGCCAGTTTGTAACGCTCGACAATTTCTATGACCGTAGCGAAGTCAGCATGGACGGTTGGCCTTGGACGGTGAATGCCGAGGCTTTGGACGTAGTAGAACATTCCACTTCCGTTGAGTATGCAGGTCGTGGCTTGTCTTACGATTCAGAAGGCAGCAGCCGCAACGTAAACGTCTCACTGCCGACTCTGGCCGAACGGCTCAAGGCGAATCCGACGACCATTGACGATGCGGATGTCCTGCCCGGAACGGCAGACATCGGGGCGCCCGATGGACCGAACGGCGGAACGAACAAAGGACACATCTGGGATGCGGCGCTAAGGGCTGGGCTGACCGTACGCAATTACGGCTTCTTCCTTGATCAAAGCCGCTATTCAATGTCATCTCCTTACTTCATCCCATACGATCCCACTCCCTACGCTGACCACATACGGATGGCTTACCCCACTAACGACGCTCTGCAAAAACGTACCGATCTCTATTATCGCGGCTTCGACACTGCTTATCCCGACTACTGGAAGTTCAACGAATGGTACCGCGAATTCCAAGGTTTTGAAGCGAATGGCGGCTTGGCCAATTTGAACCTCGTTCGTCTGGCGCACGACCACACGGGCAGCTTCTCGTTCGCCGCTGCCGGCGTGAACACCCCCGAGTTGCAGCAGGCCGATTGTGATTATGCAGTAGGTTTGGTGATTCAAGCTGTCGCGAACAGCAGGAAGTACAGTAAGGACACTCTGGTATTCGTGATCGAGGACGATTCGCAGAATGGCGGCGACCATGTCGACTCTCATCGCAGCATCGCCTTCGTTGCCGGCCCATATGTGAAGCAGGGCCAAACAATCTCCACGCCCTATAACACGGTAGATTTCATACGCACCATCGAAGAAGTGCTCGGCATGAAGCCTATGAACCTCAACGATGCCGTGGCCAACCCGATGCTCGATGTGTTCAACGAGCACGAGACAAAGTGGAGTTTTACGGCGAAGCCATCGGCTCTACTCGCAACCACTACGCTAGGCATTCCTCCCGGCGAATTTGCCGGACTCCGTCCGATGAAACCGACTCACGACAACGAATATTGGGCGTCGGTTACAAAGGGCATGGACTTCAGCAAAGAAGACGCGCTCGACTTTGTCAAATACAACAAGATCTTATGGGAAGGAATGATGGGCGGTAAGCCGTATCCGGCCACCCCCAGCGGACTCGACCTGCGAAACAACCGTGCTCAGTTACTGCACAAACAAGCTAATAATTCCACCGGCGGCGGCCTCTAACAAAAATAGACCGCGCAACTTTCAGGGCCAGCGGCGTTTAAACGTCTGCTGGCCGCTGTTTTTCCAATCGATACAGGCTCGTGATGAACTGCTGGCCGAAAGCGAGGCAGGTCAGGTTGGCCTACATCCTGAAGAACTGGACTGCGCGGACACGCTATTTGGAAGATAGGAATTTATGTTCGGCGGCCAATTAAACAGGTGGTACTCGTCATTGTGGAGTTCCTCAGAACATTCCGCTAATCCCAAATATTATCAATAACGACGAGGACAGCAATTACCAGGGTTTGAGCGTGAGTTATCGCCAGCGCGTCTATCGCGGAGTGACTGAGCACGCCTCCTACACATGTCCCATTCGCTTGATGCCAGCATCGATTCCAACGCGGAGGGTTTCCGCAAAATCCGTTCAACTGGAAGGGCGGCTACGGCGATTCTAATTGGGACATCCGCCACTACTTCGTGGGTGGCTTCACTTACGATCACTTCGACTACTCATGACAATCGCGAGATTCAGATGGCGATGAAATTGATCTTCTAGCGTACGCGCCAAGATCAAGAGAACCGTACCTGCCAGAGATTCCCACCCCTCCTATCGTCATTTACCTCCTGCATATATCTCCGAATTTCTTTGATTGCGAACTAACGCACCCAGCGCTCGGCAGGAAATCGGCTTTCATCGATTTTTTGGTTTCGCACCCGTTTGCATGTAACGCTTCAGGCCCGAGGTTCACAACTACCCGTCAACTGTAAATTCGGATCGCGTAGGCCGGGTGAAGGGTTGAATTTCAAAGAAAAAGGATAGATTCCCGTGAAAAAGACAAACTTCATGTTCATTTCAGCGGCATTATTTTTTATGTTGCCGCTCTCCGTAGTTCCCGCGTTCGGCCAGGCGCAATTCGCTGACAGATTGCCGCCAAACCGTTTGGCCACCAATCTTGCCGGTGCAACAACTGCCATCGCAGCCCCAGACGGGTTCAATCCAGTGGAAGCATCGGATCTGGAACTCTCCCTCTATGGATTCCCGCCCCGCCCCGATGCTAGCGCTGAGCCCAAGGCTTTTGCGGCTTGGAGCAAAGCCATGCGGGGCTCCAAAACGAAAGTCATGCCGCGGCTGGAACAGACCAATATCTTTCACGGACCGGCGAAAAACATCACCCGGCCTCAGATCTCCGAGACGACTGCCACCACGTCGACCAATTGGAGCGGAGTCGTGGATTTTTCCGGCGCCACCTCTTACAACAGCACCAGCACCTACTATTACATCTATAGCGACTATGTTGTGCCCACGGCGGAACAAGCCTCTGGAACTTGCACCGGTGGCTGGGAGTATTCATCCAGTTGGGTGGGCATTGATGGCTATGGCTCAGGCGACGTACTGCAAGCCGGCACCGAGTCCGATGCTTATTGCAGCGGCTCTTCTAAATCAACTTACTATTCGGCCTGGTATGAATGGTACCCTTACGGCGAAGTTCGCGTCACCAGCGTTCCGGTTACAGCCGGCGATGACATCTTTGTAGAAGTTTGGCACACCAGTTCCACCCAGGGTTATGGCTATGTTGTGAACATGAACTCCGGCCAGTATTTCGACATCGGCTTCACCGCTTATCCCGGTTATCCGCTCGTTGGCAACAGCGCCGAATGGGTGGTAGAGCGCCCGTCAGTCGGCGGCGGCGTGGCAACTTTAACCAACTATATCCAAGACGTTTTCTGGAGTGCAGGTGCATATACCGAAGCTGGCACTTTCTTTGCGCCCAGTAATTCGAACGCATACTTGGTGACCATGAAGAACGGCTCAACTGTTCTCTCGTTCCCCACTGTTATAGGCCCCGACGCGATTCTGTTCCAGCAATAGCCTGAAATATCTTCGCCCGCCCAAAGCCGGGCGCCCGCCGTTACCGCGGTTGGGCGCCCGGCTATTATCGTCTGTAATAAACCCCTCTTCCCTGCAAGATCGGCAGAGAGAATTTCGGTCTCGGTTAGTGTGGTAGATTATCTACTGCATATGCCGAAGAACCCGCGAGAGAAGAATCTGGAATTGGCCTACGGGTCGCTGGATCTGCTGGTGCTCCAGACTTTGGTTTGGGGCGCTACGCACGGACACGGGATAGCCAAATCGATCGAACGGAGTTCGGACGAGGCATTTCGAGTGGACCACGGCTCCTTATATCCGGCCCTGCAGCGCTTATTGCAGGAGGGCTGGATTAAGGCCGAGTGGGCCATCACGGAAAACAGCCAACGGGCCAAGTATTACCGATTGACGGCGAGCGGACGAAAGAAGCTGGCGGCGGAAACTTCGCGCTGGCAACGCTTTGTGCAAGCAGTTACGGGCGTCCTCCGGCCGGCGGAAGAGGTGGAGAAATAAACATGAGTCTGCGGCGTCAATTTGCAAAACTTGTCAGACTGCTGGCGTTGAGACGCAAAGACGATCTTGCGGAAGAGATCTCCATTCATATTGCGATAGAAGCGCGGGAAAATATCGAGGCTGGCATGCCGGCGGAAGAAGCCCGCTACGCCGCTTTGCGCAAGTTCGGCAACGTGACGGCAGCGAGCGAGAGGAGCCGTGGCATGTGGGGCTGGAATCTTACGGAACAATGCGCGCAGGACATTCGCTACTCACTGGCAGGTTTGCGGCGCAATCCACTGTTCGCTCTTTCCGCAGTGGCCATGCTGACGCTCGGAATCAACGCCGTTACAACAGTCTTCAGTATTGTGGATGCGGTACTGCTGCGGCCATCGTCGTTTGTGAACCCGGAGTCGGTTGCTCAGATTGAGCAGTGGCATGATGATAATCGAGGGTGGAGTCCGATTCCTCTTTCGGTTTTACGCGCAATTGCGTGAACGGCGCGATCTGTTTCAGGACGTCATCGCACAGCGGCGCTGCATGCTGACCGTTACCCGGGTGCCGGTACCCGATGAGATGTTTGGCGAGGTGGCGACGGGCAACCTGTTTTCACTGCTTGCCGCGAAGCCGCTGTATGGGCGCACGCTGGAACCACGCGACGACTCGGTTTCCGCGCCATCGGTGATTCTGCTGAGTTATCGCGGATGGCAGCAGCTGCTCGCGAGCGATCCCGATGTGGTGGGAAAAATAGCGGAAGTGGATGGCCGCGCCACTGCCGTTATTGGTGTCATGCCGGAGGATTTCGTAATGCCCGGCAGGGCCGCCGAGCTTTGGTTGCCTTTGCGATTGACAGCGGCAGATATAGCTGATGAACACGCGCAGTGGGTGGAAACGCTGGCACGGCTGAAAAAGGGTCTTGCTCTGAAGGGAGCTCAGACGGCGCTGGACGCAGCGGCGGCGGCGCTGAACAGAGACCGTCAGCCGAAGCAGGAGAAGGTTCGCCTTCGAATCGCAGTATGGCAGGCGGAAGCGGAGACCGTCCTACCAGAAACATCGTGTTATGGCTGGCGCTTGTAACGGTGATGGGCCTTTTGGCAATCGGCTGCGCGAACGTGTCGATCCTGCTGCTGGCGCGAGGGTTGAGCCGGAGGCGCGACTATGCGATTCGAATAGCGACGGGGGCGAGTCCGGGGCGCCTGATGCGGCAGTCGTTTGTGGAGGCGCTGCTGCTCTCTTTTATCGGCCTCGTACTGGGGCTCGTTTTTTCCGCCGCAATCGTGCATTTCCTGCGCGAGTCCTTGAACGCGACGGTGCTTGGAATCCCCGATATTGCGCATGCGCGGATTGATTTCCGCCTGGTTGTGTTCAGCTTTGCCGTCTCCTCATTCGCCGCACTTCTGTCAGCGGGGTTGCCGGCGTGGTTAACCGCATCGCTCGATCTTTCCGAGGGATTGCGTGAAAGCGGCACACAGACGGCCACTGGGCATAGCGTGCGGCGCTTGATGTTTGGGCTGACGGGAGTGCAAGCGGGTATCTGCGTGGCGCTGCTGTTGGTCTCCGGTTTGCTTGTTAGCAGGTTGCTGCGGTTAAAGAATGATGATCATGGAATTCGGGCCGACCGCGTTCTTACCATGCGGCTGCCGTTCGGATCGTGGTTTCCAGCGCCACGTACGCCGGAGGAGAAGCTGAAGCAAATTAGGCGGTATCTGAATTTACTCGAGCGCGTTCAATCTGTCGACAGCGTGGACTCGGCAGCCTTGTCGAGCAGTCTGCCGTTATCCAACGTAAACGTCTCGACGCCTTTGCGGAAACCGTCGGAAACCGTACGGGCAGACGATCCATTGATGTTCGTTCGGACCATGGCCGTGACAAGAGACTACTTTCGCGTCATGGGAATCCCACTCGCCGCCGGACAATTGTTCCGTCCGTCAGACGGTCCGGCGCAACCGAAAGTCGCCATTATCAACCAGGCGTTTGCAGACCAATACTTCCACGGTGCGAACCCGGTGGGACGGTTTGTGCGCGGTAGAAACGCAAGCGACTCCGAACAGATTATCGGAGTGATTCGAAATACAGCACAGTTAGATTTAGATAAGCCGGTCGAGCCCGAGTTATTCATCAGCTTCGATCAAATGTTGCTGACGCCTTTCTTAACCGGGCTAGTGTTGCGCACGGCGTCGGCGCCGGAGGCAGTCGCTCCGGCATTGCGCGCGGCTATCTCGCAAGAAGATCTGCTGCAGCCGGTAGTGAAGGTGCGCACGCTTCGATCGCTGATTACCGAGAACATCGCGCTGAGCCGCTCCTCCGCATGGATTCTTTCGATCTTCGCGCTGGTTGCGCTTGTGCTTTCGAGCGCCGGCATTTATGGGGTGGTGTCGTTTGCGACTTTGACGCGGCAACGGGACTTCGGAATCCGGCTATGTTTGGGTGCAACGCGCAGCGGGATTTTCAGAATTGCCACGTTGCAGGCGCTTGTACCTATCGGCATAGGAGCGTTGGTTGGGGTGGGAGCGGCGTCGTTTTTCGGATACGCCATCTCCGCTGTGCTTTACAAAGCCAAGACGTTCGATATTGAACCGGTGTTTACTAGCGTGCTGGTGCTGCTGACGATGGCATTCGGCGCTGCCGCGATCCCGGCATTCCGGATCGCGCGAACCGATCCGGCACGTACGCTGCGCAACGACTAGCGCCACGAATGAGCATCGGCGCTAGTCGCTTGGCTGACTCCATTATTGACAAACATGCATGTGCCCCCGTTTGTCAAGGCCAAGTCTAACGGTCACTGAGTTCTCCCGTGGTACGACAAGTTGATTCAATTCGGTCGGCCAGTATCCAGCTTTGGAGGCATGCACGCTATAGCGGCCAATTGGCAAAGCGGCAAAGGCAAAGTTTCCGTTCGAGTCTGAAAGACCGGAAGTATACTTGGCTTCTGTCCCAACATTTAGGAGTTCAACGTCAGCTCGACGGATACCTCGCAGGCTATCCGCGTCTATCACTCGTCCGGATAAAGCTCCGAGGTCTGGTTTCGCGGTCTTGTACTCCACAGTATTCACGAAGCCGCAGTGGTCAGGTTGATCGCTGGCATGGAGTACCACATCTATTGATTCCGGGTTGCCGGTTGGCAGCCGCAAATTTCGCCTGGTTTGGTCGCGGAATCCTTTCGCGGAGATCTCGATGTCGTAAGTGCCAGGAACGACGGTGAACTTTATTTCACCCTCCGGATCTGCCACTGCCTCAACTTCACGGTCGAGCGATATGATACGCGCCCTGGCAGCCGGGACGACCGCGTCAGTAATATCGCGCACGATTATTTTAACTATTTGGCCTTCAGTTTTGGAAGTCAGGCCCATCGGCGAGCCGGCATAAAGAACGATTACCCAAAGGGCCCGCTGGAATCGCGCACTCTGGGTAAACGCGAGCGTGCCGTTAAGTGCACTCTGGAAATTCCACATAAGCAAAACTTAGTTCTACTCCAAACGGAGAAGAATTAGATAACTCGCGGTATCCGGTGATCTGATTTAAGATGAAGATCGGATCTTTGTAGACCGGCATCGACATCGGCCGAACATTATTTCTTTTTTGACGTTAAATCGAGCGAGACGGTTGTGTGTCCATACGGGCCGGTAATTTTGAACGGCACTATCC
>CAVQZK010000019.1:0-41661 GCA_963718465.1 Bryobacterales bacterium
TAAGGAACGTGCGCACCGGGCCGAAACATTGATTCATCAGCGTACCGGCAAATCGTGGCACGTGGTGCGAGTGGAACCGATTCGCGACGAAGCAGCGCAAGAAGTTAAAGGCTTCATTGCGTACACTGCACAACCGAACTAAGCGTCTTCTGAAATGGCAATAAAACTACTGATACCGGTACTATGTGCGTTTGCCGCGGCAAGCAGTATCCAGGCGGAGAGCGTTGAGAGTGTATTGAGCAGAATGGACCAGGCCGCGCCGTTATTTCACGGCATGTCAGCCAATGTTGAGATGACGACGTATACCAAGATCATCAGTGACACGACGGTCGACAACGGCATTCTTCGAATTCAGCGGCAGGCGGGCAAGGGAACGCGCGCCATTCTCGATTTCTCGGGGGAGAAGGATGCGCGAGAAATTGCGTTCCTGGGGAACCTGATTCGAATTTATTACCCGAACCTGAAACTCTACCAGGATTACGACGTTGGGAAGAACAGCGATGTTCTCAATCAATTCCTGCTGCTTGGCTTCGGCTCATCGGGAAAAGAACTATCGGAAAATTACGAAATTACGGCGGCGGGTAGTGAAAATGTTGCCGGGCAGGAGACTACAAAATTACTCCTTATTCCCAAGAGCCAGAAGGTGAAGGATCGCTTGGGGAGGATCGAAATGTGGATTCCGAACGGAGCTGGATATCCGATACAGCAGCAGTTCTATGAGCCTTCCGGCAATTTTCGCAAAGTGACTTACAGTCAAATTAAGATCAATCCGCCCATGAAGGGGACTCTGGAACTGAAACTGCCCTCTGGAGCCAAGAAGCGCAGCGCTTAGGAGCGACGGAAGCATCGCTTAGCGATTCGAACGAGTAAACGCATGGGTAACTCAGCAAAATCGAAAGGGAGCCGACTGGCATTCATTGACTGGACGCGCGGTTTAGCGGCGGCTATCATGATTCAGGGCCACACCTTCCAGTCGTTCACTTCGAACGACTTGAGAGACAAGGGGCCGTACATGCTTTCGCAGCTTCTGGGAGGATTGCCGCCCGCCATCTTCCTGTTTCTCACCGGAATTACGTTCGCATTCTTGATGGACAGTCAGGAAAGACAGCAATCCAGCGGTTGGCGGAAAGTCTTGGCGGCCTTGAAACGTTCGCGGTATTTGTTCCTGTTGGCTGTTTTGTTCCGACTTCAGTTGTATGTGTTCGGCTATCCTACAAGCCCGGCCAGCGAATTACTTAAAGTAGACATTCTAAATTGCATGGGGCTAGCGATGTTGGTGTTCGCTCCGATGGCGGTTTTTACGACGCGCGAACGAATCCGTCTGTGTACTGTTTTGGGGCTGGTGGTGGCCTGTCTAGCGCCGGCGATGAGCGCGATCGACAACGGCGCCATGCCATGGCTGATACGTTCCTATCTGTTCCCGAGCCTCACCTATTTCGGCTTCTTCCCATGGGCGGCGTTTTTGGCGTTCGGAATGGCCGCCGGAAGCGCAATCCGTACCATCAAACAGGAAGATATGAGCCGGGCAATGCTGTGGATGCTCGGGATCGGTTTGGGAATCGTAACGCTGGCGCACTATTTGTCGGAACTGCCTTACTCGGTTTATCCGAAGAGCGATTTTTGGCTGAACAGTCCGGCGCTGACACTGATCAAGCTGGGGATTGCTCTGATGATACTTGCGATTGCCTTTCTCTGGGTGAATGCCGGCGTAGATGCACAGCGCTGGAGCCTGTTCCGGCAATTAGGAACTACGTCATTGCTGGTCTATTGGGTTCATATCGAACTGGTATATGGGCGCTGGTTTGGGTTTCTGGAAGGAAAACCTGAGCGTTGCGCAGGTTCTGCTGGTGACGGCGATCCTAATGGTCTTAATGACTGGACTTTCCGTGCTGCGGGCTCGCTACGCGGCCATTAGCGCCTTCTTTAAGTCGGCGATTGTGCCGGTGCCGCGGCGCGCTTCCGGCGATTAGGCGCGCTTGGCTGCTCCTGCCATCTAATTGAGCCCAGGGCGAACACTCCGACACTGCCTTCCGATAGACTCTAATCAGTAAAATCAAACTAACCATGCGTGTACTCGTAGTGGAAGACGAAAAGCGGATCGCCGATTTCTTATCGCGCGGTCTGCAAAGCGCCGGCTATGCCGTCGATGTGGTGAATACGGGCGGGGATGCCATTGAGCGAGTCCACACCACCGAATATGACCTGGTGGTCCTCGATCTTGGGCTGCCCGATGTAGATGGCCTGCAGGTTTTGCAGAAGATCAAGAACCGCAAGGTGATTCCGCCGGTACTCATTTTGAGCGCTAGAGATTCGGTGGATGACCGCGTAAAAGGCCTGGAACAGGGCGCTGACGACTATCTGGTGAAGCCCTTCGCCTTTGTCGAATTGCTGGCGCGGACGCGGGTACTGCTGCGGCGAGGCCAGCCGACGCCGGAGAAATTGCTGGTGGGCGATTTGACGCTCGATTGTATCCGCCGCAAGGTGACGCGCAGCAACGAAAATATTGAGCTCGCGCCGAAGGAATTCAGCATTCTTGAATACATGATGCGAAACCGGGGGCGTCCGCTCAGCCGCACCATGATTGTGGAGCATGTTTGGGACATGGATTACGATGGGCTCACCAACATTGTCGACGTGTATATTCGCCACTTGCGCAGCAAGATCGACGATAAATTCACCATCAAAATGATTCACACCGTGCGCGGGATTGGGTACATGCTGGACGCACCGGAGACGGCGGTTGGCTCGCCGGCGGAAATTGCGTAGCTTGTTATGGGTTGGGAGAATGTCCCGCAACTGAAATTCTTTCGGACTCTGCGCTTCCGTTTGGCGAGCACTTTTCTGCTGATGTTGGGGTTAGTGCTGGCGATGGTAGGCATAGCGGGGACCGTCACGCTCAAGAAGATTCTGGAGAATGAAAGCAACCAAACCTTACTCGACGAACTAGGCGCGCTGAAAGGCTATATACATTTCGAAGGTCACAAGCCGTACTGGTTTTTGGACCCTAGCGATCCGGAAGAGAATGCAATTAAGGGGCGCTTGACCGATGTGTTCGTGATCGCAGATGAACAGGGCCAATTGGATGCTCTTTCGTCTTTTTATCCGTCGCTCGCTCAGTTGGGAGATCAGAAGGCGATTTTGGCGGATCTCGAACAAATTAAGAAGACGCAAGAGCCGGTGATAAAGACCGTCGTGAGCGCCGACAAGGTGCCCTACCAGATCATCATCAGCACGTTGCAGGATAAAGATACCGGCGCGCGATGGTACGTAGCCGAAGGGCGCAGCCTAGCGGTTGATAACACCGTGCGGCGGAGTTTCCGCAGAAAACTTTTAATTTTCTTTCCCATAGCGCTGGTGGTCTGCGCTTTGGTCAGTTGGTACTCGGCGGGAAGGGCGCTACGGGCCTTGCAGGCGGTGGACAGCGCCGCGAAGGAAGTAACTAGTTCAAATCTTGGCGTGCAAATTGCGCGACGCGGGGCGGACGATGAGCTTGACCGCCTCATTGATTCCTTCAATGAGATGAGCCGCCGCTTGAAAGCGTCTTTCGAACAAATACGGCAGTTTTCGACCGACGTTTCGCACGAACTGCGTACACCGCTCACGGCGATTCAAGGCCAACTTGAAGTAGCGCTTTTCACCGCGAAGACCAAGGAGCAGTTGCAGGAAGCCATAGAAAACGCATTGCAGGACGTAGAACGTTTGTCGAACTTGGTGCGTGCGCTGCTGCTGCTTTCGCAATCGGAGTCGGGCCAGATACCGATGCACAAGACGCCGGTGAACATGAAGGAATTAGTGGAGGATCTTGTCGACCAGTTCCAAATACCCGCCGAAGCTGCTAACTTAACGTTGACGCATACTACGCGCGAACCGGTTGTTTGCGAAATAGACCGTACTCAGATAGAACGCGTAATAACCAATCTGCTTTCGAATGCTATCAAATACACGCCGCCCGGCGGTTGGGTGAGAGCCTGCGCAGAATCCGCTGGCAGTACAGTGCGGCTGATTGTCGAGGATTCCGGAGTCGGCATACCGCCGAGCCATGTCCCGCATATCTTTGATCGCTTCTATCGAGTACCCGATCCCAACCCGGAGAAAGGGCTGGGACTGGGGTTGAGTTTCGTGGCCGCTATCGTCAAAGCACACGGCGGGGAGATCCGCGTTGAAACCGGCATTGGCAAGGGCTCGAAGTTTGAGGTGGTCCTGCCCGCTGGTGCAGTGCAGACGAACGTTGAGATGGCGGCCATGCAGAGCTAATCTCTCTCAATCTTCCTGAACGAAAGCACGAAATTCTGCGATTGAACTTGTATTGCATAAAAGATGCATCTTCATTGGTGAGCCGTGATGCCGCGCGTATTGGTTATTAGCGTGATCTTTATCAGGAGCGTATGCGGTCAAACAGCCGCACCTCCCCAAAGCCCATTTACACCCGATACTCCAGCCGGATCTCACGCCGCCTTAGACCTCCGGGTACCCGGCAGCGATTTGAATGGCTGGCAGTACCCGATCTCCCGGCTCAATGAAGCGCTTCCATCCTGGATTCAATTCGGCGGACAATTGCGTGATCGCGTCGAGAGCGAGGATGGAATTGGCTACGCCCCTGTGAACGATACCTATAATCTGACCCAGATACGCTTTGGAGTCTATGTTCAACCCGCGAAATGGCTGGAATTTGTCGGAGTGACGCAAGACGCCCGGGTCTTTTTCAATCAGCATGTGAAAGACGCTCCTCCGTATCGGAACATCTGGGACATTCGGGAAGCCTATGTTCAGCTTGGCAGCTCTACTACAGGCTGGTTCGATGTGGTGGCGGGGCGTCAAATATTCAGTTTCGGTGATGAACGCGTTATTGGTCCGTCCGACTGGCTCAATATGGGGCGCACTTTCGATACGGTCAGACTCGACCTGCATCCGCCAGGAGCCAAGGTCAGCATCTTTGCTGCATCGGTAATTAACGCTGTCGAGGGAACCATCGATCACCATATTGAAGGCAACAACATCTACGGAATTTACAGCAGCCTGACTCGTGTCATCCCGCATGCAACGCTGGAACCATATTTATTGTGGCGAGTCGCTCCTGGCAATGTGCCGCTTCCAGAGACTGCAGGCCGCGGCCATTTAAGCGAGGTAACGGGAGGGGTTCGCATTGCCGGTACGGTTCCGGTGAATCTGGACTATGATGCCGAGATGAACTGGCAAACCGGATCGCTCGGGCATTACTCTATAAGCGCCTGGGCGGGACACTTGAATCTCGGCTATACATTCAAGGACACGCCTGCCACTCCCCGACTGTTTAGCGAGTATAATTACGCCTCAGGGAACAAGGACCCAAATAGTAATACTTGGGGGACCCACGACGAACTCTATCCTTCCGCCCACAACAAAATGGAGTTTGCCGATCAATTCGGCTGGAAAAATATCGAAGATCTTCGGGCCGGTGCAAGCGAAAAGCTAAGTAAGCGTTGGGACCTGACCCAGATCTTCAACGATCTGTGGCTTGCCACTAAAAACGATGCAGTGTACGGTACGAGCGGTGCAGTGGCCATTTCCGCTCATCCCGCTGCCAACAGCCGGCATCTAGGTGTCGAACTTGATGCCGTAGCCGAATTCAAGCAAACACAGCACGTAACGTATGGTTTCGGTATCGGTCATATCTTTCCGGGCAAGTTCCTGGACGAAGCTACCTGCGGCAAAGACTTTAATTACCCATTTGCTTACGCAACTTACATTTTCTGAAAGGAGTTTACCGTGGCCGACATGCGCGATCAAAATCCGATAGTGAGCCGAAGAGATGTGTTTGGGTTGAGCTCTGCCGCCCTAGCGACAGCCGCCGCTATGACGATGGCTGAAGTGCCAGCACGAGGGCAACAGCCTGCTAAGCACGATAAAAGGTTCTGCGCGCCGGGATCACTCTCAATCGGTTGCCGCTAGCCGCGGAGAACCCAGATTCCGAGTGGGCGCCTTCTACAGATCACGGCACAGTCAAGCCTTTTAAATATTCGTTTGCTGCTTCACACAAGCGCGTGGAAAGCGGCGGCTGGACACGCCAGGTAACAGCGCGCGAACTACCCATATCGACAACCATGGCGGGTGTTGAGATGCGGTTGACCGCTGGCGGCGTTCGCAAACTGCACTGGCACGTGGAAGCGGAATGGGCCATTATGCTGAACGGCAATGCGCGCATCACCGCCGTAGATCAGGAGGGCAAGAGCTTTGTCAGCGATGTGGGCGAAGGAGATCTATGGCTCTTTCCTCCAGGAGTTCCTCACTCGATCCAGGGCCTTGGTCCCGACGGCTGCCGCTTTTTACCTGGTATTCGACGATGGCAACTTCGACGAGTTCCACACCTTTCTGATCACCGATTGGCTGGCGCACACTCCCAAGGAAGTGCTGGCAAAGAATTTCAATGTATCGAAATCAACGTTCGACAAGGTTCCGAAAAAGAAGTTGTTCATCTTTCAGGCTGCGCTTCCCGGCGACCTAAGGGCAGAGCAGGAGCAGGCGGCACAAGGAACTGGAACGGTTGCCAAGAATTTCGATTTCAAAGCCAGCGCGATGAAGCCGGCTAAGGTTACTCTGGGCGGCGAAGTAAAGATCATCGATTCGAAAACCTTTCCAGTGACTCCCATCTCAGCTGCTATAGTCACCCTGAAGCCTGGCGGCCTGCGCGAGTTGCACTGGCATCCAAACGCCGACGAATGGCAATACTACATCACCGGCAGCGGGCGGATGACGGTGTTCGCGGCGGCCACTGCCGCGCGCACCATGGATTTTCAAGAGGGCGACGTAGGATATATTCCGATCTCTCAGCCCCACTATATTGAAAACACCGGCAACTCTAACTTGATGTTCCTGGAGATGTTCCGGAATCCGGATTACGCGGACATCTCATTAGCGGAGTGGATGGCGCATACCCCACACCAACTCATGGATCAGCATCTCAACGTGGGCGTGCCGATGCTTGAGGCCATTCCGAAACAGGAGACTGTGATTACGCAACGCGGAAGGGTAAGCGCTTTACGAGTGTTTGTCGCGGCAAATCGCGGAACAGTAGTAATAAGTGCGCCCGGACGATTGCCGGCGGAACCCGGTTGACTCCGAAACATAGGTGCCGCAAACGGGGTCTTTGTGCAGTTCACCGGAACGTTGCGGCTCACTCGGGCGCGCTTGTTGGGTTGGATTACCTTGCGGATGGCCGGCTTGGCCCTGAAAAGCGGCTGCGGCGGAATTCGCGAAGCCCTTCATAACGCTCGAAGAGAATGGCGCGCGCAACTAACGCAACCAGAATCGTGACAATCAGTTCCAGGAGCGCGCGAAACATAGGAGAGCTCTAATTTGGGGACGCTTTTTCAACGTCCCCAGTTCCATTGTAGCCGGTCGGGAAGCCTTCCGGCTTCCGGGCCTATTTCTTCTTCTTGGTTGCCGTCGGATTGTTGATCTTTGTCTCAACCTTCTCGCCAATGACTTGCAGCATCGCGGTCACTTCAGTCGCGTGCGGCCCATTGGGTTGCAATTCCAGGTATTTCTTCAGCGCCGTTCCGGTATCAGGCGGATAGGTCTGAGCACCCGTCTTGGGGTCGACTTTACCTTGGTTTACCTGAAGAACGCCGTATTGATACCACGCCTCGGCATAGTTCGGGTCGGCGTCGGCAGCTTTCTTGAAGAAATCAACGGCTTTTTCCTGCTGGCCGGAATTGACCAAATTAGCCCCCATGTTGAAGTATGCTTTGGGGGCCATGGCTGGATCGAGCGATGCCGCCTTGGTCAGAGCGTCGGTAGCTTCGGGGATCTTCTTTTCCTTGCCATAGATGTTGCCGACCTGGTTGTAAACACCGGCATCGTTCGGCTTGATCGCGAGACCCTTATTGTAGTTGGCGATGGCCTGGTCGTATGATTTGTTTCGATCATCCCCTGTCTGAGCATCGCCCATTGCCGAATAAGCTTCGCCTAAGCTATCCCAAACGGCAACCTGCGAAGCATCCAGTTCACCGGCTTTGGTGAAACTATCCACCGCAGTTTGCAACTTGGCAATTTTCTGCGCTTTGTCAGGTTCCGCCGCAGCTTGCTTCATGGCATCTTGTCCGGCGTTGAAGGCGTCATTCAGGGCCTTGTTCTTCTTCATGGCCTCGGAATTCTTCTTTGCCTGCGCCTCAAACTGCTCTTTCTGTTCCTTGGTCATACCGCGGGCCTGATCTTGCGATAATTGACCGGTTTCGCTTGCCTTTTGAGTAGCGGCTTGCGCTTGAGCGACCTTGCGAAGGTCGAAATCGGCGGTAGTGGAGTCTCCGTACTTCGATTGAACTCCCTTTATGGAGTCCATGGTTTTGCCGTCGACTTGGCAGCTTATGTCATATTTTCCGAAGGGCAACCCGGTATAGAGCCAATGCCCCTTCTTATCGGACTTCACCTGATAGTGGCCCTTGATATCCGTGCGTTCAAGCACAATCACCGCGCCTTTTAAGGGCGCGCCGGTAGCGTCTTTAACGTCGCCCTCCAAAGTGGTGGTTTGCGCCCAGGCAGCGCCAGCCACTAGAAGAACAACACCGCTCATCAGTAACGATCGTCGCAACTGGGCGAACATAAATGTTCCCTCTCTCCTAAATTCTAAATTTCAGCCTAAGCATACTATATTCGCCATCAAGGTTGGGCAGAGCTTGCATCTGGCATGAAAAGAATCAAGCATTTAAAGCCATTTACGCTTCAATGAATGAAGCTTTCGCAACCCGGTCCACCACGCCCGCATCTGGTAAATGGGGTAGGGAAAGGCGCTAAAATGAGGGGATCAGGGAGTTTAGTGCGTTCAGAGAGTTTTAGCCGGTCGATGGTGAGCGCTGCTTTAGTGTTGGGCAGCTTATTATTCGGCTCCGCTTTGTTGGCCGAAGATCTGGCTATGGCGGAAGCCCGCTATCAACACACCGACTACGAAGGTTCCTTATCTCTGCTCGACAAGAATAGCCCGCTGGCTGAGACGAACTCGTTACTTGGCCGCAATTACTTCATGACGGGAGAGTTCAAGAAGGCCACCGATTACTTTCTTAAGGCGGTAACGCTCGACCCTAAAAATGCCGAGTACATGGACTGGCTGGGACGCAGTTACGGCAAGCGCGCCGAACTGTCGAATCCATTGATGGCTCCTGGTTTCGCATCGAAGGCAAGGCAGGCATTCGAGAAAGCCGCTGAACTCGATCCGAAAAACAGCGACGCATTGAGCGACCTTTTCGACTATTACCTGGAAGCGCCGGGCTTTTTGGGCGGCGGCTATGACAAGGCCACTGTCGTGGCGGAGAAGATTTCCGCAGTTGATCCGGCAGAAGGGTATTTCGAGCAATCTAAGCTTGCCCAAAAGCGGAAAGAGTTCGATACCGCCGAAAAACACTTACGAAAAGCGATTGCCGCGGCGTCTCCCCGAAACCAGGTTGGAAATTTGATCGAACTGGCCAAGTTCCTGGCCAAGCAGGGCCGGACGCGCGAAAGCGACGCGGTTTTTCAACAGGCGCAGACCGCCGCGCCGAACGCCCCTGAAGTATGGTTTGCCAGAGCCGATGTGCTGATCAGGCAAAAACGAAACCTGGATGAAGCCAAAGGGCTGCTGCAAAAATACATGCAGGCATCAATTACCGTGGACGATCCTCCTAAGGAAGAAGCGCGGCGTTTGCTCAAACAGGTGGGTGGGGTTTAAGCCAGCCGTACGCGCATCAGCCGCCGCTTTCCATGAAATTAAACGAAGCGATCAGCTTCAGTTTTCAAGCGCTACGCGCTAATCGTCTTAGAACATTCCTCACTGCCTTAGGGCTCATCATCGGCAACGCGTCGGTGATTTTGGTGGTCACTATTTCGCTGGCCAGCAAGGACCTGATCCTCGATCAGATTCGCGGCATTGGATCCAACCTCGTCTATGCCGATTTCGAAGGCGGCGGCCAAAACATGGCCAAAGTACAAGGGGATTTCATCAAGCTCGCCGATGTTGATGCAATACGCGAAAACTTAGGAAATGAAATTATTGCCGCTGCGGCGGTGATGCCCACGCACGACCAGATTGTAGTGAACGGAAAAGTGCGCGATGTGACGGTGGACGGCATTGACAATGATTATGCGCGGGTCCGCAATTTATTGATTCTGCACGGCCGCAGCTTTGATGAAAGCGATATGACGCTGCGCGAGCGAGTGGCGATGCTCACCGATAAATTAGCGATCCGAATCTTCGGCAGCCAGGATGCCTCCATCGGCCAAACCATCAAAATCAGCCAGTTGCAGTTCACAATAGTGGGAACATTCCGCGAGAAGACCAGCTCGTTTGGGCTGAGCGAGATCAACGACGAGACGATTCTGATTCCCATCACCGTGATGAAGTATTTCATGCAATACGAGCGCATTGAGCCGGTCTACCTTGAGGTTCGTAATGCCGACGATGTACTTCCGGTGACGAAGCAAGTAGGCAGCATTCTGGACAGCCGGCACAGGCAGGGCGCAAAGTACGATGTGCAAAATCTGAGCGCGATTTTGGATACCGCGAACGAAATTGCCACGGTGCTGACGGTGGTGCTGGTGATTGTGTCTGCCATCGCGCTGGTGATTTCTGGAATCGGCATCATGAATATCATGTTGGTGACGGTGACTGAGCGCACGCGTGAGATTGGATTGCGTATGGCGGTCGGCGCGTCGCGGCGTGAAGTTCTATTGCAGTTCCTGGTGGAATCGGTGCTGATCAGTTTAGCGGGCGGCGCGATCGGGATTGTTATCGGACTGGCGCTCCCCTTGAGTGTTCGACTCTTTACGGATCGCGTGCTCGTGCCTATCTCGCCGCTCTCGGTGGTAGTCGCGTTTGCAGTATCGTTTGCGGTGGGTGTCGGCTTCGGCTTGCTGCCGGCCAGGCGAGCTTCGCAGTTGAACCCTACTGAAGCCCTGCGCTACGAGTAGTGCTCCACCTTACGAGGCAGTTCGGCGAATTGACCGGTCCAGTATGGCACGTTTGAGTGAACCGCTCGGAATGCCCCTCGCCGACGTTGTAATCGCCTTGCGAAGGCCAGAGCACCTTCAGTACATTGGCATAAGTGAGGTCCGGTTGCGGCCGCCGTCATAGTGCTGGTATCGATGAGGAGCTTGCCAAACGTACATCGCGGGAAACGCTTGCGGGCTTTCACTCGCAGCGCAACGCGCTTACCGGGTTGACCTGCAATCCGCGGAGCACCGGTTCCACGAGGAGAGCATCGTTGTTGCCAGCAATCCAATGAGCACTCCGAATAACAGGATAGGGTCTCGCGGCGTTGTGGTGTAAATGGTGGCGCTGAGGGCTGGGGCGGCGGCGAACGCCAGGAGTAATCCCAGACCAAGGCCGAAAGAGATCAAAAGCAGCAACTTGCCAAGCATCTGCCGAAGCAGTTCGATCCTACGTACACCCACCGCGATGCGTATGCCAAGCTCTCGCGTGCGCCGCGCAACCGAATAATCCACCAAGCCATAGATACCTGTCACTGTGAGCAGCAACGCGAGCACCCCAAAAGCGCTCAAAGCGATCGCAGCGGCATGCATGGGAAACATGGCGAAGCCAAGCATGTTTTCCAAGCTCCCCGTGCCGTAAACAGGTAACTTCGGGTCTAAACGCCCTGATTTGTTTTCGAAATTCCGACACCATGCCTGCGGCCGAACTCCGCGACCGGATCACGAACGTAGTTGTCGGATTGTATTCCTGGAGGATGCAGCGAAATACGGCCGGGTCTGGCGCTTCAGTCAGGCTAACGTATTTGCCGTCCTGCACAAGACCGATCACCTGGATTGGAGGCGATTGCGGCCCATAGCGGAACGTTTTTCCCACCGGGTCCGTAGTCCCGAGAATCTCGCGGGCGAAAGTCTGATTCACCACCGCCACCGGCGGGGCGTGCTCGTTGTCGTGTTCGTTAAAATCGCGTCCTCGAAGAAGCGGAATTTTCAGTGTTTGCAGGAGGCCCGGAGAGACATCGTACCAGTTGGCGTGCTGCCGCCGCCGCCCTCTTTCTCGACCTCGTCCGTGCGTTCGACGGATGTTGTGGACTGATCGATGCTCAACGGCAAAGAGTTCGCATACGCTACCGAAATGACCCCCGGCAACGCTCGCAAGTTTTCTGCAATTCGCTCTGGAAGAGCCTGCCGCGCGCTTCACTATACCCGGCCGATCCCAACTCCACCGCTCGCAGTTGTGACGTTCCGAGGATGAAATCCGATTGGCAGCGTAATCGCGCGCTGCAAACCTTGCAATGAGAGAATGCAGCCGAATACCAGCACGAAACAAAAGGCCACTTGCCCCACCAGGAACAGGTCGCGCATGGCGATGCGGTGCGTCGTCTTGAACAGGGCCACGCCGGAACTGCCTTTCAACAACGGGTTCAAGTCGGCTCGTGAAGAGCGCAACGCCGGTCCTAAACCGAACAGCAGGCCAGTGGCGAGGATGGCAGCAGCCGCGAAAGCCAGCAAACGCCAGTCAGGGCTGACCGCAAACTGTACCGGGAAATCGATCGGCGCATGCCAACTGCTGAATAGCTTGCACGCTACTATGGCGAGTACGCAGCCCGATATGCCGCCCAGAAGTGCCAGCACGAGAGACTTCGGTCAGCAACTGGTTGATGATTCGCAGGCGGCCCGCACCAATGGAAAGACGAATGGCCAGTTCGCGCTGCCGGTCGGCAACGCGCGCTAACATCAGGCCGGCCAGATTGGAACAAGCGGTGAGTAAGACGAGTCCGGCCAACAAAAAGACGCCGCCGGTGAATGCTTTCACAGGGCCGCGCAAGCTGCTGCCCATGAAACCGGGTTCCGCCAGCCGCATATGCAGCCCTTTGTCGTTCAAGGGATATTTCCGCGCTAGATCGTCCGCAATGCGATTCAGATCCGCCGCCGCTCGCACGCGATTCACTTCCGGTTTCAGCCGGCCGATGATCATGGTGTTCCAGGTGCTGCGTTCATCGAGCCAGGGGTTGCCAACTTCCACTTGCGGCTCCATCATCATGGGAACCCAAACTTCGGGCCAATAGAACATTTCCGTTCCGTGGAAACCTCTCGGCGCAACCCCCAGGACGGTGTAAGAAAGGCCATTGATGCGAACCGTGCTGCCCACCACTCTGGAATCGCCAGCGAAGCGCGCCTGCCAGGTGGCATAGCTCAGCACGGTGTACGGGCTTGCGCCCGGGCGCAGATCGTCGGCTTGGTGAAAGAAACGTCCTACGGCTGGCTTAATGCCGAGCACATCGAAATAATTACCGGTCGCCAGATAGCACCACATACGGCTGGGCTCGCCCCCATGCTCAAAGCTCATCACCGAAATGCGATATCCCGCCATGCCGCTAAAAGCCGTATTGCGGTCTCGAAAGTCCTTATAGTCGGGAAACGAAAACGAATTGCCAGCGGTGGCTTCAACGAAAGCGACATGCGCGGGATCGGAAATTGGCAGCGGCCGCAGAATCAGCGAATCGAACACGCTGAAGACCAACGTGTTGATGCCGATGCCTAGCGCCAGCGAGACGATTGCGCCTAAGGAAAAGGTGGGAGTCTTGCGCAGGTTCCGAAGTGCATACCGGGTATTACGCGCCAGTTCGTCCAGCCAATGCAGGCGGTGCGATTCACGGCATTCGGCACGATACCGCTCTCTGCCGCCGAACTCCAATCGCGCACGCCGTTCTGCTTCATGCGGTGAAAGCCCGCTTACCACCAGATCAGCGGTCCGAGCTTGCAGATGAAAGGCGAATTCATCCGCCATCTCGCCCTCGAATCTGCCGCGGCGGAAGAGCGAGCGCCAACGCAGGATGCGGAACATAGTGCTTTATACCTCGCTAGGACGCGCCTTCAAGGCCACGCCGATAGCGTTAACCAAACGGGTCCAACTCTGTTCTTCATCCTTGAGCCGCACGCGTCCGCGACTCGTCAGAATGTAGTATTTAGCCTTGCGATTGTTCTCTGAGGTACCCCATTCGGTGTCGAGCATACCTTGCCGTTCCAGCCGATAGAGCGCCGGGTAGAGCGCCCCCTGCTCAATCGCTAAGGATCCGCGCGAGATTTGTTCGATTCGCAGCAGAATGCCATAGCCGTGCATCTTCCCGAGTGAAACTGCCTTGAGAACCAGCAGGTCGAGGGTGCCTTGTAACAGTTCGGCCTGCTTTGTATCTTTCCTATACACCTTAGGAAAATAGTACGGCACTCTCTCCTAGGGTGTCAAGGAGAAATGCGGCCTTATAGCAGATAGCGTTCCCGCAATATCCCTGTATGATGCCCCACATGCCCGGCGATGATGTACGCCAGCGCTCGCACGCTAATCGTCTGGCCGCTCGCCGTTCCCGTCCGTATCCATGCCGCATGCGGCAAATGGCTCAGCAGCAATATGGAAGCCTTTCTGACGTGCTCAAACTCTTCGAGCAGTTCCTGCCAGTCGCAAGCATTCGCCTCTGCCGCCGCGACGTAAGGTTTTTCTTCAAACGATGCCAGTGGCGTCTGGTCACCGCGCCCAATCCGCAACGCGCGATAAGCAAAGATCCGTTCCGAGTCGATCATATGCACAACTACTTCCTTTACGCTCCACTTCTCCGGCGCATAGCGGAACAGCTGCTTGCTTTCGTCCAGCGGATTAAGGAGAGCCAACGTCTCGGCTAATTGCTTGTTTAACGCTTCAATGGGATCACTGATCCCATGCGCGTTCTGTATGTAGGTGCTGTAGAACGAAGCGTACTCGCCGGCTTGTGGAACGCCCGGAATAAAAGGCATATCCCATCTATTCTGCACCTCTCCTTCAGCGCGCGATACTCGAAGTTGAAGCCACTCGTCCCGTATCGATTTCTGCTCTCGCTGCCCGAGCGCGTCGTTCGGTCTCTTAGCGCCCTCACCGGCGGATTGCTCGAAGAGGCCGGCGTCATCCTCCTGCCTGCTCGTGTTCGCCGTACTGCCCTCTATCGCGTGATAGTCGGCGTCGCTCTTCGCTTTCTCGTTGAGGAAGTGGGCCGAGTCGAGGGCATCTATGCGCCCGAAGGGCGCCTCGAAGATTTCCTGCTTAAGCGTGGCGCAAGCCACAGCATCGAACTCCTTGGGCTGTTGACGCTCCACGTTTCACCCATCTGGGTCCTGGCCGCCCTGGCTGACGCCACCGGCGCGGGGCACGCTCTTATCCAGCAAATCGCGCAATCGCTCAAAGACGAAGGCCTTCTCGACAAAGATTCCAAATTCGAATCGCTCGATCAACTCCTCGACGGTCTCGAGAAGACTAGTGGGCATCTGGCCGATCTTTTGAACGTCCCGCCTGTTCGCCTCACAGAACTCCGGCGCGAATGGACTCGTCTTAAAGCCGAAATGCCCGCACTGCCCGCCGAAAGCCTTCCCACATTGGCCAACCTCGAACGGGTCTGGGTGAAACTCGTGCGGGAGGCTGACCGCCAGCAGCGCTCCGTCTTCATGCTCTGCTCCACGCTTGCCATCGCCGCCGTTGCCGAGATCCCTTCAAACGTGCTGTGGCTCTCGCGGGCCGCGGGAACCGCTGCCAAGCGCACGGGCCAGATGGTAGGCGACACGCTAATCGCTCATTACCTCCATTCCTTAGACGAAATTTCATCGCGCGGCTTCGTCGCTTATTGGCGCGCTCAGTTCAAACCCTATCTCCACGCCGCCGCCGAGCAATTCGCTCCCTCAACCCTCTCGACTACTGAGCGCCTTCTCACGCGCAAGAATCTCTAACCGCTCAATTCTTCCCGAAACCAACCGAACACCCCGTAACTAACCTTCGCCTTGATTCGAACTATCATTTAGATATGCGACGTAGAACATTTCTCAACCGTAGTATTCCACTGGCTGCCGGCGCGGGAATGGCGTTCGCCGGCGGATTCAACCTGTTTGCTTTCGCCAAGTCTCCGAAAATGATCAAGCTTGTCGATTTCACGGATTCGGGTCAGAAAAAAGGGCTAATCGAAGTGGAAAAGGTTCACAAATCCGATGCTGAATGGAAGGCTCAGCTCTCACCGGAACAGTTCGAAGTCACGCGCCACGAAGGCACCGAACGACCGTTTACCGGCAAGTACTGGAACAATCACGAGCATGGCCTTTACCGCTGCATCTGTTGCGCTAATGCCCTTTTCTTATCCGATACTAAGTTCGAGTCCGGTACCGGCTGGCCCAGTTTCTGGCAGCCTATTGCGAAAGAAAATGTTGAGACCCGTTCGGATGCCAGCCTCGGTATGATCCGCAACGAAGTTCGCTGCGCCAAGTGCGATGCGCACCTGGGCCATGTCTTCGACGACGGTCCCCGCCCAACCGGTTTGCGCTACTGCATGAATTCGGCATCGCTGGACTTTGTGAAAGGCTAGAGAACGCCCGTTCCCAACTTTTGCACCACACCTTAACAGGTACTTTCCGCCTTCATAAAGCATTCGCTTCGCGGTTTCTCAAGAATCCGCGCGACGTTCTTGTCTATCTGCCTCCCGGATACAGCAAATCACGCAGTCTTTCCTATCCCGTCCTCTATATGCACGACGGGCAAAATTTATTCGATTCCGCCACCGCATTCGGCGGCAACGAATGGGGTCTCGATGAAACCGCCGAGCAGATGATCGAAGCTGGCGAAATTCAGCCGCTCATCATCGTCGGAATTTATAACGCTGGCTTTGAGCGCATGGCTGAATATACCCACGTCAAGGATAGGCGCGGCCGCGGCGGCCAAGCCCGCGCTTACGGCAATTTTATCGTCCAGGAGCTTAAGCCCCTTATCGATAGTGAATATCGAACCATCCCTGACGCCTTCAATACCGGTATCGGCGGCTCTTCTCTGGGCGGTCTCGTCAGCCTTTATTTCGGACTCCGGTACCCCGATATTTTCGGCAAACTCATGATCATGTCGCCGTCCGTCTGGTGGTCAAACCGTGCCATTTTGAAAGCAGTTTCGCGCCTCAAACACAAACTGCCGCTGAAAATTTGGCTTGACATCGGCACCTCGGAAGATCGAAACGCGCAGGTTCCCGTCCGAAATGTCATCGCACTCCGCGACGCCCTGGTTGAAAAAGGCTGGCGTTTGGGCGAAGATCTCGCCTTCCTCGTCAACGAAGGGGCTGGCCACAATGAACACGCCTGGGGCTTCCGCGCACGAGACGCATTACGGTTCCTTTTCCCGCCGATTAAATAGAAAAGTAAAATAGATTTATGGCTCCTCCCGACTGGTCACAATGCGCCGCAGTTGAAAGCGTTCCTGGGAAACGTAGCGGCGCGTGGGTTTTCCGCAATACTCGCATGCCCGTTGCAACTGTTTTCGAGAACCTGGAAGACATGAGCATCGAGGAAGTCATGGCTGAATTCGACGTTACGCGGGAACAGATTGAAACGGTGCTTGAGTTTGTCGCAGAGAGCCTGAAGGCTCCGGTTCCAGCACAAACGCCAGTGGCCGTCGATGCTCATTCTTTTTGACCACGGAACGCCTCGTGGTCTGGCTCGTGAGCTTTCCGGGTACACTATTACAGAAGCTAAAGGCCATGGGTTGGGATCGACTGAGCAATGGCGATTTGCTGAACGTCGCTGAGGCTGTCGGGTTTGACGTACTTGTTACCACCGATCAGAGAATCCGATACCAGCAGAATTTGACCGGCAGAAAAATCGCCCTGGTTGTTTTGGGCGGAAGTACGAGATGGTCGCGAGTACGGTTACATTGCGAACGAATCGCGCAGCAGTGAATGCAGCGATACCGGGCAGCTACTTCGAAGTGGATATACCGCATCAGTAACTCCGCCGCTCTCCAGTCGCTGCCTCTTAGACATCCCTGGTTTAGACTTGCTGTAGGGCCATGGCATCACCCGCAGCAGCCACGAAAAAATCTATTCCGCTAACGCCCATCGTAGCTGGAATCACCGTCATCCTCGCACTGATCGCAGGAACGGTCTGGCTGAACCGTCCTGCTCCGAAATCCTCCAGTAATGACGCGGCAACTGCCGAAGCGAAAGCTTATCTGCCCAACCTCGCGCTCAGCGACGTCACGATGCAAGCCACCGAAAATTTCATGAAGCAACAGGTCGTTGAAGTTCAAGGGAGAATTGCAAACAACGGCCCGCGCCCTCTCGCCGCCATCGACGTGTACTGCTTGTTCTACGGTGTCGACGGCCATGAACTGTATCGCGAAAAAGTGCCCGTCGTTGGTGGTGTTGAGTCTCGCACTTCACTCAAACCAAATGAAACCCGCGCGTTTCGGCTGCCGTTCGACAGTCTTCCTGACGGCTGGAATCAAGCCATGCCCAAAATGGTGATAGCGCGCATCGCCTTCGCCAATTAAGCGGTCTCTCGCAAAGCCATTATTGAAATGAAAGTACTTATTGCCGAAGACGACCTTGATCAATTGGAGTTGCGCAGTCGCGTGCTTTCGAAAAGCGGCTTCGAAACCATTGAAGCGTCGAATGGTCCGGCCGCCGTTCAAGCGGCCAAAAGAGCAAGGCCCGAATGCGCCGTCGTCGACTTGCGCCTGCCCACCGAAGAGTTGGGTCTCTGGCTGGTCCGCGCACTGAAGGAACTGAACGAAGCCATCCGGGTTTTCGTGTTAACCGGCGCCGATCCCACGCGGTTGAACAACTTGCCCGAAAAGCGGCTCATTGAAGAGGTCATCCAAAAAGGCTCACCTATCAACTATCTGCTCGAAAAATTGCGCGCTCTGCCTGGACCTGTGAAACCCAAACTCAATGCCTTACGAACCCAGTTGAGAGAGCAGGGAAGCGTGATCTTCGATATTAAAGCCATTCCCCGATCGTCGAAAAGCGAAGTCATCGGATTAACGACTGACGGTACTGTCAAAGTGAAGCTGGCAGCGGTTCCCGACAAAGGCAAAGCCAACGAAGAACTTCGCGCTTTGCTGGCGGAATCTTTTCAAGTCCCCAAGAGCAGCGTCGAACTTATCTCCGGCGAAACGTCGCAGCGCAAGCGCGTTAAGGTTTCACTGCTGTAACACTCACCGAAGCGCTTGCCGCCCCGAGGTTTTCGGATCGGTGCGCGCGCTCGTAGTCCAGCGTGATTTGATGTGCAATCTTCGCCGCCACATCGGCCCGCGCGCCGCGAAACTTCGCCCCTAAGCTTTCCTGCGTTGTCGACCAAAGTACATCGCCCTCTTTATTGCACAACCTGACTGCCGCGTACGCTTCGTGCTTGTGTTCCTGAATATGGTGGCTTTCATTCTCTCCTAGCGATAAACCACCGCTGTATCCTGATCTTGATCCTACCCCATTCGAGGTGTAAGTGCCTTCGTTTTCGCGCGCGCTCGTGCCCTCACTCTTAGTCGAATTTCTCGGTGAAACTGTTGTCGTCGCCTGCGCCCTTTAATACGGCATCGGCACGTTCTTCCTTCTCAGTAATGACAAACAGCTTGGTGGCATTCAGGCTGTCGATAATCAATTCCCTCAAGCCCGCTGCCTTCGCTCCGCCGGTCAAGGGTGCCACGTAGATGCGCTTTATATCCAGCAGTGTTTCGACCGATGGGTCCGCCCCGGATTTCTGCGCCTGCAAGCCTGCGCCCGAAAGCAACAGCGCCGAGATCTGCAAAATAGCCGCAATCTTCATCCCTTCCCCGCAATCCTCGCCTCTTCATCCTGAAAGTCAATTCTTTGGCCGGTACGCGCTTCAAGCGCCACCAGCGTGAGCCTGATATCACTTTTTTCAACTCGGAAAATCAGTGCCTGCTGGCGCCCTTCTTCATCCTGAAATCCCAGAGTAAGAAAATGTTGGCGCTTCTTCACCATCATGAAAACTGGCGAAAGGAAGATTGCCGAAACGTACCTGCGGCTCACCTTCTGCCCGTACTCCAGCAGATTAATCCGCTCGTACGGAATCTTAATCTGTGTTTTCTTCGATAGGAACACAAAGTATACGTTATCCCCTACGCCAATGTCGCCACTAATTTGGCTTGGTATGTCGGATCGCGTCCCGCCAACATATTCGGCGTGAGCGCCCGTCAGATGACCGGCAAACGCCGGTAGGCAACAAGCTATCAGAACTACGGAGATCGCGAAAGTGCGCATAAGTGCTCTGAAGCAAATTCAGAACACCAGTCGCTCTCAAGTCCAAACTTTCTCGATAGGAACTCCCCGACGACATAGGTCGCAGGAGCTACTGTCCATGTAGTACATTGCGTCCATCTTCGCTAAATAGAAGATGGGCAAATTGCCGAAATCGAGAATTGTCGGATTGGGTTGGTAAACCGCAACGGCTAACCCAGCCACCTGCGCGCCATACGAATCCAGCAGCGTCCGCAGTTCGCTAAAGCGTTTACCCGACCTCAGAACGTCGTCCACCAGCAGAACCTTCTCGCCCTTCTCCGGCGCTACGAACTGCCGGAATCGCATGGGGCTGTTGTCCGATTCCTTCTCCGCCCAATACACCTGGTGTACACGCAAAGCTTCGCCGACACCATAGGCGATTGGCAATCCCGCCGTATTATTCGGACAAACCAGCGAGAGGTCTTTAATGATGGCCCGTATCTCCGAATCGGCCCGCAACCGCCTGCTGAGGCCAACGCTCAGCACCTTGGCATGTTGGAAATAGCGGAACGCCAGCGCTACTTGCAGATATTCGTTGGCATGCATGCCATTGGGATATTCGAAGTGTCCGTCACGCAACGCCCCCGTCTCGCGCAACAGCGAAATCACTTCTTCGTTAGTAGGCACCAAATGCATGGTTGAATGTTCACCGCCGCGCGTTAATGCGCCCCTCTACCCGCCAACACATGCGGAATGGTTTTCAAAATAATCGACCAATCCAAGCGCAACGACCAATTCTCAATGTAGGAAATATCCATCCGCATCCATGCGTTGAAATCGATGCGATCTCTTCCCGCGACAGCCCAAAGACAAGTGAGCCCCGGCCGCATGCGCAATCGACGCCGCTGCCAGCGTTCATAATGGTCGACTTCATCGGGCAACGGCGGCCGCGGACCCACAATTGACATATCTCCGCGCAACACGTTATAAAACTGCGGCCACTCATCCACCGAGAATTTCCGCAGCCAGCGGCCCAGCGGCGTCACCCGTGGATCTTGCGCCATCTTAAATGCCACTTCGCGTTCGTTCAGATGTTCCAGTTGCAATCGCAGTTCAGCGGCATTCTCCACCATCGACCGGAATTTATATAGCGTGAATCGCCGTCCATTCAATCCGCAGCGTGCCTGCCTGAAAATAACCGGGCCAGGCGAGGTCAGCCTGATCAGTAGTGCAATCAACCCTAGCAATGGCGCGAGCACAACTAATGCGGCGACCGATACCGTCACGTCGAAAAATCGTTTCAATACCAGCCGCAAATCGTCAAGCGGAGCTGCTGAAAAAGTCAGCAACGGAGCGCCGCCTACACGGTCCAGCGTCATATCGCTATTTATATGTGGAAAAAAATCAATCGCCACTCGCGTACGCACGCCTTCCTCGTCGCATTCCAGAAAGACATCTTCCAATCCGGAAAGGCGGCTGCTGTCCACGTCGAAAATCACTTCGTCCACCACGCGTTGAGACAGCAGAACCGGCAGCGCGGCCCGGCATTCTTCCTCGCTCAGCATGGCCGCAATCTCAATCCGGAAAGGCGAACCGGTACACAGCAGCTTGGCCAGCTTCCCAGTCTTTTCCGCTTTGCCGATGATCACCAAGTGGTATGGCGTGCCGAACCCGCGCTGAAACGCCCCTACAATGCGCGGCAGATATAAGCGCGAAAGAGCCAGCAGCCCCAAATTGAAAATGAAGAAAAGCGAGATGAAGCTGCGGCTCAAGTCAAGGCGCAGCAGATATTGAAAGAGGATAACCAGAATGGCGCCCAATATGGATTGCCGCACCGTGCCCGGTATGATGCGGCGCGGCGTAGCTGAATCCAAGTATTCGTAAACGCGCTGAAATGCCCCCAGCGAAATCCAGACCACCACGCAAAAGCCTAGCAAGACAACATGCGTTTGCTTGGGAATGAAAAATACGCGTTCCAGCGTCAGACCGGTGCGTGTGAAATACGCCGCTTCGAACGCCAGCACGGTAAGGAAAGCGTCTGCCATCGCAAATAGAAGCTGAATTTTCTTCCGTTGATGGGCAAACAATTGGTTTCTTTCCTTACGCTTCTATACTAAATCCCGCGCTAAGTTCCTCGAAGGGCGCGGTCCAAATCGTCCATGATATCCTCGACTGCTTCAATGCCGGCCGCTACCCGCACTAGGTTCTCGCGAATACCAACGCGTTCGCGGAATTTCGGCGAGATATCGCGGTGCGATGACATCGCCGGGTAAAGCAGCAGCGTGTGTACATCGCCCAGCGAAGTGCCGGGAACTATCATTTTCAACCGGTTCATGAATTGCATCACCGCAGCTTTATCCGCGCCTTTTACCTCAAAGCTGAAAACCGCCCCAAACAGCCCCGGCGCGAATAAATGTTGAATGGCCGAGGCATCCGGATGCCCCGGATCGCCGCAGTAGTAAATCCTTTCAACGTTCGGGTGGTTTGCCAGGCAAGCCGCCAGCTTTTTCGCATTCCGGCACTGCCGTTCGTAACGCAGCGCCAGTGTCTTAATGCCACGCATCGTCAGATAGCTTTCGAATGGTCCCAGGCCGCCGCCCACGATGCGCGACAGCATGCGGACGTTCTCATGATTCTGCGGCGTCGCTGATTACCAGGCCGCCCAGCACATCGCCATGTCCCGCAAAATATTTGGTGGCGCTATGGACGACGATGTTCGCGCCGTGATCCAACGGCCGAACTAGCATCGGTGTGGCAAAAGTGCTGTCTACTACCAGTGCTGCGCCTGCTTTCTTTCGCGAACTCGGCGACCTTGTCTATGCGTCCCACCCGCAATAGCGGATTTGAAACCGTCTCCATAAACACACAGCCGGGCTTCTCAGTCTCGATGGCTCTCTCGACTGCGGCCAGATCGGTAATGTCTACATACTTGACCTCCACGCCGTACGAAGCCAGCACCTGGTCGAGCATCTTCATCGTCGCGCCGTAGATGGAATTCGAGCTGACAATCTTGTGCGGCCGGTCGATCAATGCCGCTTGAAACGCGATCTGCAGCGCGGTCATGCCCGCGCATGTGGCGAGCGAACCATGACCGTTTTCAAGCGCCGTGGTCAGTTCCTCCAGCGCCTCGTTCGTGGGATTGGTATAGCGCGAGTAGCTCGATCCTTGCTCTTCGTGCCCAAAGACACGGTCCAACTGTTCGGCGGTCTCGTAAAAATAAGTGGTGGCCAGGTGAATCGGCGTTGTCGAAGGAATGGCGTTGGGTCGATCGCGTTTGCGGTCGCCCACATGTACAACTTGCGTTTCAAACTTCATTTGCGTTTCCAGCGGACTCCGTCTTTGGTGTCCTCAATCACAATTCCTTTCTCTTGCAGCAGCGCCCGAATCTCGTCCGAGCGCTCGAAGTTGCGGCTCTTCTTGGCTTGATTGCGCTCCTCTATATAAGCGTCAATCTGAGCTTCGCTTAAACCGGTGGGTTCGGCGGCATCTTTGTCCAAGGCCTCGCTTGGATCGAGCACATCGAAAACGGAATCGAACACTTCCAAAACCCGCGCAGCGTCCCAACGGTTCTCTTCCTGAAACTGATCGTCGTCCAAAGCCGTATTCATGGCCCGAACATATTCAAAGATCGCCGCCAGCGCCTCAGCGGTATTTAGATCGTCGTCCAGGCTTTCTTCGAATTGGCGAATGGCGGCCAGCGATCGTTCGCTGATGATTTCATTCTTGCCCGGGTGAAGCTTCGCGGAAGTGACGCGCACTTCGAAATCGCGCAACCGTTCAATGCTCTTGCTCGCAGCTTTCAGCCCTTCGAAAGTGAAGTTGAGCTTCTTGCGATACGGCACTGAAGCGAGCAAATAACGAATGGTTTCGGGTTGGTAGCCCATGTCGAGCAGATCGCGCAACGTATAAAAATTGCCCAGCGATTTCGACATTTTTTGCGATTCAATCTGCAGATGCTCCGAATGCAGCCAAAAGCGCGCGAACGCTTTCCCGGTGATCGATTCCGATTGCGCGATCTCGTTTTCGTGATGCGGAAATATCAGGTCCACTCCGCCCGCGTGAATGTCTAACGTTTCGCCCAGATAGCTCATCGCCATGGCCGAACATTCAATGTGCCAGCCCGGCCGTCCGTCGCCGAATGGCGTGCTCCAATAAGGTTCGCTGCCTTTTCGGCCCTTCCAAAGAACGAAGTCGCGCGCGTCGGCTTTATCGTATTCATCCAAATCCACGCGGGTGCCGGCGCGAATGCCGGTGAAATCGTTGTGCGACAGTTTGCCGTAATCGTGAAAGGTGGAGATGCGGAAGTAGGTGGACCCGTCGTTCGTATACGTATTGCCCTTCGCCGCCAGCTTTTTTATGGCGTCCACCATCTCGGGAATGTGTTTCGTCGCCGGGGCGACATGTTCCGGCTGTTCCAGGCGAAGCGCTGCGGCGTCTTCAAAAAACGCCTTGGTATAGACGTGCGTGTAATCTTCAAGCGACTTTTGCTCCTTGGCGGCGTTGGCGATGATTTTGTCGTCCACGTCGGTCACGTTCATCACGTGATCGAGCGTGTAGCCCCGGTAGCGCAACCAGCGCCGCAAAATGTCTTGAAATGTGAAGGTGCGGAAATTGCCGATATGGACAAAGTTGTACACGGTGGGTCCGCAGGTATACATCCGAACCGTGTTGTCCTTCAGCGGGCGAAAAACCTCCAACTCTTGTGTCAGAGTGTTGAAAAAGCGCAGAGACATTCAGTGAGTCAGACTCAATCGTAACAAGAATGGCCAAAAACCAAGGCCGCCGGAATCGATTCCGCGACTTGGATATTATGGCCATGACATGACTCGTAGAACTGCCTTGACCGTTGCGGGCGCAACCGCTCTCGCGCCGTCGTTGAGTTCCGCCAAAACGGAACACGCCGGCCGCATCAAACAATCTGTCGCGCGTTGGTGCTACAAAAACGTAACCCTCGACGATCTTGCCCGGGCGGGCGCCGACATGGGCCTCAGCGGCATCGACCTAATCGATCATAACGAGTGGCCTACCGCTCAGAAATACGGTCTGGTTCCAGCTATGACTCCCGGAGCCGGCGACATTCCCAACGGCTGGAACCGTAAGGAGAACCACAGTCGCCTCGAAAACGAGATGCGCGAGAACATAGAGCGCGCTGCCGCGGCAAAAGTCCCGAACGTTATCACCTTTTCAGGCAACCGCAAGGGTCTTCCCGACGATCAGGGGAAAGAGAACTGCATCATCGGACTAAGTAAGGTTAAGAAGATGGCCGAAGATAGCGGCATCACCATCTGCCTGGAACTGCTGAACAGCAAGATTGACCACCACGATTATCAATGCGACCACACCGCGTGGGGCGTCGACGTAATGAAGGGCGTCGATTCACCGCGCGTGAAATTGCTCTACGACATCTACCACATGCAGATCATGGAAGGCGATATCATCCGCACCATCCGCGACAACATCCAATACATCGCCCACTTTCACACCGGCGGCGTTCCGGGCCGTCATGAACTCGACGACACCCAGGAGCTTCAATGGCGCACGGTCGCCAAAGCCATCGCCGACTTAAATTTCCAGGGATACTTTGCGCACGAGTTCGTGCCCACCCGCGATCCTATTACTTCACTTCGCGAAGCTGTCAAGCTCTGCACCGTTTAGCTCTCCATAGCGGAAGCATTCCGTCACGTGATCGTTCACCATTCCGGTCGCCTGCATGAACGCGTAACAGATTGTCGAGCCTACAAAACGGAAACCGCGCTTTGCCATGTTCTTGCTCATCTTGTCCGATTCCGCGCTTGTGGCCGGCACTTGTCCCAGGAGCGTCCAGCCGTTTTGCATGGGTGCTCCTCCTACAAACTGCCATACATATTTATCGAATGATCCAAATTCCTTCTGGACGGTCCGAAATGCTTTGGCGTTGCTCACCGCGCTTTCAACCTTGAGACGGTTACGCACAATGCCTTCGTTCTTAAGCAACTTCTCAATCCGGGCTGCCGAGTATCGCGCTACCTTCTCCGGATCGAAATAATCGAACGCTTCTCTATATGCTTCGCGCTTTCTGAGAATTGTGTCCCAACTCAACCCAGCTTGCGCTCCTTCGAGAATCAGGAACTCAAACAGCAACTTATCATCATGCGCCGGAACGCCCCACTCGCGGTCGTGATAGGCAATCGCGAGTTCATTCCTTGCCCAGGTGCAGCGCTTCATGCCGGTGCCGACGTCGTAGCGGCTGTCCGTTTTGTCGTGAAGGTCATCACTCGCTTCGGCTGCAAATCGGTAATCGGTTTCACTCGCAGCGGCCTCTCTTGCAGAATCAGTTCACTGGCTTGCACCAGACGGTCGGCATGGAACCATCGCTGGAAGGCACCATTGCGAAGCAAGTTGCAAATTGCCGCCAGGCTCATCCCTTGATGATGCGCCATCCAGCAGCGCACCAGTTTTCCTTTGCGCGGCATGAATGCTCGATTGCGTGAATCGGTGTAGTCGATCGATTCATAGAAGCCGTAATCCGCAAGCCAATCTTTCCGCAGCATGCCGGCGAGGTTCGCGACCGCCGCGCTTGGATCCACCATGAGCGCCAGGCAACTGGAATAAGGTGAAACCACCAGCGAACCGGCGCGGGCCACGTTTAGAGCAAGTCCCGGTACACCGAACGCCGCATATTGATAATTGCCTTGCTCGTCCGTCTTGCTGTATGCGGCCTCGGAAATGCCCCACGGAACGCCGTGCCTTTCGGCATATGCCTGTTGAGCCCGAACCGCCGCGCGGGTCGCCCGGTCGAGCAGCGTATCGGGATGTGACTTCATCCAGATTGAGGGCATCAGGTACTCGAACATTGTGCCCGTCCACGAGATCAGTACCGTCTCTTTCTCGCAGATAGTGTGCTGCCTGCCAAGCCGGAACCAAGTTTCTTGAATGGCCTCGCCTTTCGCCACGGCAACGAAGGTAGCCGTCCGCGCTTCCGAGGCCAGCAAGTCGTAGCAGGATGCGTTCAATTCGTCCGAACTGGCATCCAGGCCTATCGACAGAAGATTGCGGCCTTGGTCGACGAGAACAGCGAAACCCATTTCATCCGACAGCTGTTCGCACTGCTTGGCAATGCTTTGCAGCTTGGCGGCCAGTTCCTCAAGCCGGCTGCGGCTTATCAGTAAGGTGGTCCGCAGCCGTGCTGCCAATTCTCGAATATCAATGGCCACACCCGGTTTTGTTCCGAGCGTCTCCAGATTGCGATCAAGAATGGCGTAATAGATTGCCGCGGCATTGGGTGCGGGCAGGTGCTCCGGAAATTCTAATTCCCCGGGCGCAAGCGAACGCAACGCGCTGTACTCGGGCCCGTACCATGGCGCCAGGTCTCGTACGAATTCCCTCAGAATTTGCGCCCGCATTTGCAAATCGATGGGCGATGTCGAAGAGCTGTTCGTGTCCGGCTCTTCGGAGAGCAACCGCGTTAACCATTCATCCTGCTTCTTCAAGCCGAACAGCGTTGGCCAGAAATCCCCCTTGGCTGCATGCTGATCTGCCACATAGTGGCAGTCGGCCAAACCTTCAAGCACGCTCCGATTAAGAACCGGCGTTCTCAGCAGCTCAAGACAACCTTGGCGCAGGCTCCAAATGGACGCCAACAGGTTGCCGCTATCCACGCTCGAAATAAACAGCGGCTCCATGGGCTGCATCGTCAACGTGTTGTACCAATTCATTAGATGGCCGTGATAGCGCTGGAGCGATAGCGTGGATTGGAGCGTTCGCTCGGTGAGGAGAACGAACTCGCTCAATGTGATATATCCCAGCTCCAGCGCCGCTTGCCGCGCATTCAGCAGCATTCCCAAGTTCGTCGGGGATACTCGCTCGGCAATCCGAAACGGTTGCTCCTGTACGTTGTCCGGAATCAGCCAGTGGTTCTTTTCAGTGCTGAATTCGGCAAAATATCGCCAGGTGCGCAACGCCACCTCCCGCACGAATTGCCGGTCTCTCTTCGAAAGCTCGATGTCTTCGGCATGCGGCGAACGGTTGATCCAGTTAGTGATGAGCTTTGAGCAGCACCAGGCAATCAGGAACGGCAGTGCATACGGCACAGCCTGGGGCCGAAACCACAGCAGCAGTCCCAATCCGATAGCGAGCAGCGGAATCCAATCCAGGTAAACGTCAACCGGCGTACGCTTTTTGATTCCAAGTTCTGCTTCCGTAGCCGTTTCCCATTCAAGAAGGCTTCGATGCGTAACATAACTCCTGACGATGGTGCGGATGACTGCGTCTATTGCAACCAGCGTTTGATGCGCCAGGAAAGCAATGTTCAGGAAGATACTCACGTGCGCCGTAACGAAATCCGAAAACGCTTCCCGAGCCACTATTGAACTGCTCGCCGCAAGCGCCCGGATCTGTGCAAATACAAGCCGGAAGTAAATCGGCAGAAACAGCAGCGCGAGCGTCACCAAAGTCCAGAAACGCGGTGTGCCCGGAAGAATGAACCAGCCTGCAACCAGCAGGAAAAACGTAGCCGGTTCCATGAGGCTGCGCCGCAAGTTGTCTACAATCTTCCAGCGCGAAACCAGCGAGATCGGGTTGTCAACCAATCGGCGCGATTCGTCCGGGACCTTGCTGGAAATCCATCGGACGATCTGCCAATCGCCTCGCAACCAGCGATGTTTACGCCGGTTATACGCGCTGTAATGCGAAGGGTAATCGTCGATAACTTCAATATCTGAAGCTAGGCCGGCGCGCGCATACGCGCCCTCTATCAGGTCGTGGCTGAGCAGAGCGTTGCGCGGGAAACGATGTTCCAGCACTTGCCGCAGGGCATCCACGTCGTAGATCCCTTTGCCCGTGAAAATCCCCTCGCCATAGAGATCCTGATATACGTCTGACACGGCGCGCGAGTAAATATCGAAACCAGTTTGCCCCGAATAGATACTCGCCAAGCGCGATCGCGTTGCCGAATGTACGCTAATGCCCACTCGCGGCTGAAGAATTCCGTAGCCCCTCGTTACCACGTTCAGTTCCGGATCGATCAGCGGGCGATTTAGAGGATGCGCCATTGCACCGATCATGCGCTGTGCCGACCCGCGCGGAAGTTGAGTGTCTGAATCCAGCGTGAGGACGTATCGAATGAGCGGCAGCCTTGCCATATCTCCAGCCTTCACTGGAAACGGATCGTATACGTTCCGTAAAAGTTGATTCAAGTCAAGCAGCTTGCCGCGCTTGCGTTCGAAACCCATCCACGCTCCCTCGCGCGGATTGTAAACACGATGGCGATGGAACAAATAAAATCCGCCGTAAGGTTCATCGGCATACCGTTTGTTGAGTTCTTCGATAAGTTGTAATGCGAGATCAACGCGCCGGTCTATCTCGCCTGCCGGTTCGGCAGTATCCGGGAGATCGGTAAGCAGAGCGTAACAGATGTTCGGATCGCGATTGACGAGGTATCGGATTTCGAGATCATCCACTAGCTGGCGTATCTGTTTATCGTTAATCAATAGTGTAGGAATCGCGACCATTGTGGCGCTCTCCGCATCCACTGCCTTCGAAAAGTCCAGTTTCGGCAGAGCGCGCGGTGTCAACACAGTCGTTACCAGATAATTCATCAACTCAACTGCCGCCTGCGTCGCGGGAAAGATAAGCAGCAGCGCGCCGATGACCAATCCAAGCCCACCCTGCGACTTCACCAAGCTCATGATGATTGTGACCACAGTGAGAAGAGTGACGATCTCGATGCCGATGATGTAAGTTTCATCGGGAAATCGCCTCAATTGATGTTGGATAAATGATCCGATAGGTTGGCGATAACCGGCTCGATGCCGCAAATCCTCCGAGCCGGTTTCGTCTACCAGGTAATAGCCCACGTGCCGGAGCCGTGCGCGAAGCGCTTCCGGAGCGGATCGATCGATTCTCGCGTCTTCCGCCATGGCCACGGCTCGGCGCGCCAGATCGATTTCGCCAATGTCTGAATGGGCCGCGATTTTCTGAACGCGTTTCCGGTAAGCTTCGCGGCTCTCAAACTCCATGCGCGGGTATACGCCCGAGGGATCAAGCAGCAGCGTCCGGTGAACAACTGAGAGTTGCTCGAGAGTGTCGCGCCAGTCCACTTCGCCGATGAATTTCAGGCTGGTGATGAGCGGACCCACATCAAATGAGCTCGCCGATTCGCCTTGCGAGCCAAAAGCTTCCAACGCCTGGTGTCCCCGCTGAGCCAGCAATTCCAGCAGGCTCAGCTTCAGCGCCATCAGAATGCCCCATAACTCAGACAGTCGAAGCGGCTCAATTTCCTGCACGGCCTCAGATAGAAAGAGAACGCAGGCTTGCTAAGCCGGTATTTCGACACCTCCAGCAAACCGCGCGCCAGCACTACGCAACGTGGAATTGCCTCTTCGGTTGCCGTTCGAACGAGTGGCAGCCTTGCCAATTGCCGGGCCGAGTCGTGCAAATCCTGCAACTCGGTGTGAACGAGCCGCAGATTGTCGTAAAGCCAGCGAAGATCGTCGGAGGGCTCACCGCTGCGGAGTTGATAAAGGTCGTGCTCTAACGCCTTCAGGCGCTTGAAACTTTTTCGGTGAATTTCGCGCGTGCGGCCGGAACTGCGCGGCCCGGAAGCCAAGCGCAAGAGCGCGCCGTTTTAGCCGCGTGATCGTGAAGTTCCGTCTGCTCAGCGGGGCTTAGTTTCTTCTCCATCATCTGTAGCTCAAGGCCTGTAGTTCAAACATTTCCGCGTACGTGCCGCCCTTTGCTACCAGACGGTCATGGCTGCCTTCCTCGGCGATGGAACCGTTCTCAAGCACGATAATGCGCTCAGCCATCCGGACGGTGGAGAAGCGATGAGAAATGAAAAGCGCCATTTTGCCCCCCGTCAGCTCGTTAAATCGTTCGAAAACCTCGAATTCGGCCCGCGCGTCGAGAGCTGCCGTTGGTTCATCTAAGATCAGGACTTGCGATTCGCGCAGATAAGCGCGCGCCAGTGCAAGCTTTTGCCATTCGCCCCCGAAAGGTCGACCCCCCCTTCGAATCGCCGCCCGAGCATCTGTTCATAGCCGCCTGCTAGCTTGTTGATCACTCCGTCGGCCAAACTCTTTTCCGCAGCCGACCGAATACGCTCTAAGTCGTCTAGGAATTCGATACGCCCGGTGGCAATGTTCTCGCGAGCCGTCATTTCATAACGCATGAAATCCTGAAAAATCACTCCAATCTCGCGGCAAAGATCTTCAATGTTGTATTCACGCAGATCGACCCCGTCCAGGAGAATTTTTCCGGCTGTTGGATCATACAGGCGAGTGATTAACTTCACAATCGTCGTCTTGCCTTGACCGTTCTGCCCGATCAGCGCAATCCGTTCGCCGGGTTCCAAGCGAAAATTCAGTCCATTCAAAATCAAACGCTCTGCGCCCGGGTACGAGAAAGAAACCTCCTTAAACTCAAACCCGCGTTTAATGGGCCGTGGGGCTGGCAGCGCATTTGGCTTCGATTGTACCGTCGGCTTCATCTCGAAAAACGCCAGCAGATCGGTCAGGAACAGCGCCTGATCGGCAATGCTTGAAAGGGTGGAAAAAATTTGCGAGATATTGCTCGACGCATTCATGATTGCTTGCGTCAGGAAGGTGAGCGTTCCAATAGTAAAAGCGCCGGTGACTGTCTTGAAAATCACCCACACATAAGAGCCATAGTAACCGGCAGTACTAAGCAGCGAAAGAAAAGACACGGCAATCAATCGCCGGCGCGATAGCGCGAGATTTTCATCGAGAATTTCGTTTGAAAGTCTAGTGAATCTGTCCGTCAGAAAATCACTCAAGCCAAAAAGTTTTAGTTCTTTCGCGGCCTCTTTGCTGCCGCCTAGCTGCCTTAAATAATCGAGCTGCCGTTTGGCCGGAGTCTGGCGGAAATTTTTTGCGTAACTGAGAAATGCAAAGTGACTCTCGCCCAAAAACACCGGCAACAAACACCCGACCAGCAGCAGCAAAAGCCACGGCGAAAACCAAAGAATAGCTACCGAAAGTGTAATCGTCGTGATGCTTTGCTGAAATAAATTACCGATCGATTGAATCATGCCAAGCCGATCTGTAGCCTGTACGCGCGCGCGCTCCAAACGGTCGTAAAAAACCGGATCTTCGTAAGCCTGAAGGTCGAGTTGCGACGCGTGCCGCATCACTTCGATGCTCACGTGACGCGTATAACGATCCGCCAAAACCGCGTTATAATAATCGATGATCCGGGCGAATACGTTGCCCAAAATCGCGAGCGAAAATTCCAGCGCGGCCAGCCACCAAAGTGTCGCCGACAGCTTCGCCCTGTGATAAAAAATCGCGGTGACGAGGTCGATAATGAGCTTGCCGACCCATCCGGCGCTGACCGGAATCAACGAAACGGCGACACGGAAAACAAGCCCCAGAACAACCACGTATGGGCCTGAATCCCAGACAATACGCAAGACGGGGGGGACATTTTTCAGAGCCTGTAGACGATCCTGCCAAGCAGAAAAGAAGCGCTGATTAGTAACCAAGTCGACCAATCTTCATTGCAGCAAGTAGTGAAACAGGAGCAGAACGTCCGTAGCTTATTGATAGACCAAGCGTGTGCCGCGCGTGTTTCTTACGGTGTGGGCAAAAAGTAAATTGCTTGACAACAGTCTAGCGCAAAGATAAATTCTGATACGTCCGCGATGGAGCCGCTAATTCGTTAGCGGACAGAAAGCGGAACTAATTCAAGCGCGGCAGGTGCCAGATTCCCGTTTCCGCTTTTGTAATCAGCAGGTTACGTAATTTAATGGCACTTTTCCAGAGCTTGTTCGAAGTCGGAAAGCAAATCGCGCCAGTTTTCGATGCCGAACGAGATGCGGACCAGGCCATCGCCAATACCGGCTTCGTCGAGATCTTTGGCGCTCCACGCGGAATGGGTAGTGCTGCGCGGATGGCAGGCGAGCGTTTCGACGCCGCCGAGCGAAACGGCATCGCGGGCTAGTTGAAGGTGGCGAAGGAGATCGAATGCTGCGGGTTTGCCCCCTTTGAGATCAAGTGAAACAAGGCCGCCGGGAAATTCACATTGTTCTTTATAGATCCTTATCTGTTCGGGATCGTCGAACAAGGTCGGATAGTAGACCTTGCGAATTTTTGGGTGCCGGCAAGAGCCTCGGCCATGCGTTGCGCGTTTTTGCTTTGGCGGTTCATGCGCAGGTAGACCGTGGGCAGGCGGGTGTCGAGAATCCAGCATTCATCGGGCTGCAGGATGTTGCCGAAGAGACTGCGTTTGCTGCGGATCTTGCCCATAAGTACCGGATCTTTGCCCAGGGCGACTCCGCCGATGATATCGCTGAAGCCGCCCAGGTACTTGGTCGCGGAATAGATGGAGATGTCGGCGCCCGAGAGAGTGGGTGTTGAAATGCCGGGCCTAAAAAGGTATTGTCGATCATCACGACGGGGCGCTCGGGAAGTCCGCTGCCATTGAGGGACGGCTTGAGCGTGCAACGGTGTCGCACGCGCGCTTGATGTCGGTCATCATCATCGTTGGATTCGCCGGAGTTTCGATGAGAACGACGCCAAGATTGCGGGCGTTGAGGATGGCTTGATCCAGCAGGTCGGAACGGCCTCCCGGAACTGGAAAACCCTGAATGCCAAAGGGCTCCAGGAAAGACTGGATCAGAGTTTGGGTTCCACCATAGATAGGAACCGTGTAAACCACGCTCTGGCCGGGCTTCAGTACCGCCAAAAGCGCCGTCATGATGGCTGCCATGCCGGAATTGAAAACGGCGGCTGAGAGGGCGCCGGGTTCCAGTGGGACTATTTGTTCTTCTAGAATTTGGGCATTCGGGTGATTAAAGCGAGAATAGACAAGGTCAACGTTTTCGTCCGGGGCTTTCTGGGCGCGGCCACCCATGATGTCGAAGGCGCGTTCGGCAGCTTCGGGGCTGGAGAATACGTAGGTAGAGCTGCGGAAGACGGCGGGACGGGCCGACCCGACAGAAAGGCTAGGGTCGAAACCGTGGGTTAGGACGGCGGTTTCCGGCCGGAGGGGGGTTGAGTGCTTCGTTTCAGTATCGGACACGGGATAACGTGCCTCCGCTTAGTAGCATGGCAGCGGTAGACTATTGGTCAAGAGCAAAGCGACAAGTGAAGCAAATCAGAGAAATGAATGAAGTGAAAGGCTGAATTGTGGAAAATGTTTACTATAACTGAAGCGCGAGAACAGCCCAGATGGGCGCCAGGGAGGTGTTGCTTCAGGGGTCTTTCTATGAGGTTAGTCTCGCTTTGGTGGGAGTTGCCTCCCTGGCTTGATTCCAATAGTAGTATATGATTTTATGGAATGCAAGGGCTATTTCTACGAAAATCAAAATTTCTTCCAAAAAAGTTGCTATGCCAGCAGTATTCCGGGGATAGGGATAATCAGACTCAATGAACATAACCGTCCTTGGATCAACAGGATCGATTGGGGTAAGTACGCTCGACGTGGCGCGACAGCATAGCGAGAGATTTAAGATACATGCTTTAGTAGCCGGAAGAAATCTCGATGTCCTGTGTTCCCAAATTTTGGAATTCCACCCTTTTTTAGTAGTCGTAGCGGATGACGATACGTTAGACGCCCTTAATACCAGGTTAGGGGAGTTAACTTTGCCCAAAGGGGGATGGCCGGAACTTGCGGCAGGCGCGAGAGCCCGGGTAGCAGCCGCCACGGCGGTTGAAGTGGATTTCGTAATGTCGGCCATTGTGGGCGTGGCGGGGCTGGAAGCGACATATCAAGCAATTAAGCACCGGAAACGGGTTGGGCTGGCAAATAAAGAGGTGTTGGTTTCAAGCGGCGAGTTGGTGATGCAAGCGGTGCGGGAGTGTGGGACGGAGATGATTCCCGTGGACAGTGAACACAACGGTGCGCACCAATGCTTTCGCGCCGGTACTAGGGCGGAAGTAACACGTCTATTATTAACAGCGTCAGGTGGACCGTTCCGGGACACGCCGAAGGAGAGGCTTTGGGAGATGACGCCCGAACAGGCGTTGAATCATCCGACGTGGAAGATGGGACGCCGCATTACGGTGGACTCAGCCACTATGATGAACAAGGGGTTCGAGGTCATAGAGGCATGTTGGCTGTTTGATTTGCGGCCTACGCAGGTGGAGGTGGTCGTGCATCCGCAATCGTCAATCCATGCCATGGTGGAATTTAACGATGGGAGCATAATGGCGCAGGTCTCGGCAACGGACATGAGGATGCCTATTCAGTACGCTATGACATTTCCCGAGCGGTGTAAAGCTCCCGTGGCGAGACTGGATTGGACGCAGCCCAGAACCTGGAATTTCTCAGCCCCGGATATGGAGAAATTCCGGCTTCTGAAGCTGGCGTATCAAGCACAGGAACGGGGTGGGTCGGCCACCTGCACCTTGAATGCAGCAGATGAAGTAGCGGTGGAGGCATTCCTCGACGGGCGTATTCCGTTCCCGGCAATTGCTAGTACAGTGGAAGAAACGTTAGACCGCCAACCGTGAAAGAACCAGCGACAATAGAGGAAGTGATTATGATCGACCAGGATTCCCGGCGAACTGGCTCGGAAAATTGTAGCTGAGGAGCGCTGGAGCGTTACTCATGGCCCTAGGGCCTAAGCGGGAGTTTGAAGCTAAGCGCAACTGTGTGCGTCGAATAAGTGGCGCTGGAGAAAGGTAAGGAAGTCTTTGAGTCTTTTGCAGCCGGTGTTTTGGATGGTCATCCTGCTTGGGATCATGATCCTAGTCCATGAGCTCGGGCATTTCTGGGCGGCTCTTGCGGTACGAGTAAAAGTAGAGACGTTCAGCATTGGCTTCGGCCCCAGGCTATTCGGGTTCCGGCGGGGTGAGACAGACTTTCGTGTCTCAGCCATTCCTTTCGGCGGTTACGTGCGAATGTTGGGTGAGCAGCCGGGGGACGAGAAGTCTTTCGATCCGCGATCGTTCCAGGCCAAGGAGCGATGGCAGCGCGCGATTGTGATTATCGCCGGGCCCCTGATGAACATTATACTGGCGGTGGGCATTGTCACCGGACTTTACATGTATGAGTATCCGAAAGAAGCGGACACCAAAGACCCGGTGATCACCAGCGTAAAACCCGATTCGGCGGCGGCCGCGGCGGGAATTCAGCCCGGCGACCGATTGTGCAGATGGGTGACACGCGCGATCCCAACTGGGATTACGTGATGAACCAAACGGCCCTAAACCCAAACCACGCGGTGCCGATTGTTGTTGAACGCCACGGGCGGCAATTGAATTTGACAGTGACACCGCAACTGGACCCGAAAGAGGGCATGGGCGTGGGCGGCTGGGCAGGTGAGCAGAACGTCCAGATCGGCGAGATTCTGAATGGCTCGGGGGCGCAGGCAGCAGGCTTGCAGCCGGGCGACCTCTTCATGACCGTGAACGGGCAGCCGGTTGTTTCGGCTGTGACCGTGCAGCAAGCGGTCATCCATTCAGGCAGGCAAACCAGTTGACCTTCAGGTGATGCGCAATGGCCAACAGCGGGAGTTTTCCGTTACGCCGCAACCAACGAATGATGCCAGGCTGCCGTACCGGATCGGCGTAAGCTTCCGCGCGGTGCAATGGTGAAGCTGGGTTTCGCGGACGCGTTCACGCAGTCGCTCCAGTTCAACAAGCAGAACGCTTTAATGATTTTCCAGGTCTTGGCGAGCATTGTAGAGCGGCGGGTGTCGCCGAAGTCCGTTTCAGGGCCGATAGGCATAGCAGTGCTGTCGAGCGAGGCGGCGCAGCAGGGCCCGTGGACTTACATGTTCCTGATGGCCGTGGTGAGTTTGAACTTAGCCATTTTCAATTTGTTGCCGATACCGATACTGGACGGCGGGACGCTGCTGTTATTAATTATTGAGATGCTGCTGCAGCGCGAGGTAAGTTTGCAGATCAAGGAAACGGTTTTCAAGCTGGGGTTCGTGTTCCTGATGATGATTGTTGTGTTTGTGATTTACAACGATATCAGCCGGATCTCTGACGAAGAGTTGAAGCGCCTCATGCGGGGACCCGGATGGCAAGCAACTCACTTAGATTTATGTAAGCTTCCAGCCATTCTTTAGCCTTGGTGTCGCCACGCTGGGCGCGACGTTTGGTGCGCATGTAGAGGCCGGACTGAACGGCGTAGACGTGATTCTGGGCGGCCCAAAGGATCACCGGAAATGGCATCTGCTTGATGATTTGCAAGGCATGGCGCAGCTCGAGGAGTTTATCGATGCTGACGGGGTCAGCGGCAAATTTCCCGGCGAGACTGTCCAGTTTTTTTCGGAGCAGAAATTCGATGGTGGTTTTGTCGACGGTGACGTTGCTGGCCTGAGCTTCACGCAGCAGGCTGCGAATGCGTTCCCCATCGAGTTCTTCGGTGGAAACGGCGCGGCGCAATAAGCTGTTGATGGCGTATTCGACGGCGGCGGTGAACTCGCGAGGCATCGGCGTGCCTAAGCTGGTAATGAAACGCATCAACGCGGCGTGGTGATCGTAAAGCTGGAGGTAAGCCGCTTCGGCTTCAGCCACCGTGGAAGACAAGATCGTTCGAACGATACGGCGCTGTTCATCGCGGAATAACGAGCGCAACGAGTAAGTCTTTTCGCCAAAGCGCTTGTCGAGAAGGCGCACCACTTCGGGAATGTCGACGCGCTCGAACGAACCGCTGATGGCGGTTAGCATGTCCTGGTAGCTGGCAATACCATCAGACTTCTGAACTCCGCCGGCGACGTTGTGATCGCCGAAGTGAACCACCCAAAACGTGAGTACTGCCGATTCTTGCGTGACCTTGGAGGTGAAACGGGCTTGGCCCAGCGCCATGCGGAGTTTGCCGGCGTCGCCGGTGTGGTAATCGAGGCGCTTGACGGTGTACGAAAAGATGTCGGTGCGTTCCCCGTAGGGCGCGAAGAGTGAGCTGATGGAATAGTGAGCGCCCACTTTTTCGAGGTCAACGATTGAAGGCCGAACGTAACGCTTATAGATACTTGCACCATCGCCGTATTCGGCCAGGTTACTTTTGGCCGCGGCCAGACGATCGAGAAACTGCTGTTCGATGGCTTCGCCGAACAACTGCTCAGCTAATTGAACGACGCGGCCCGCGTACTGAATGACCTGCACGGTTTCGATGCCGGAGAGTTCGTCGAAGAACCAGCCGCAACTGGTGTACATGAGCATCGCATGGCGCTGCAATTCCATGAGCTTCCACACGGTGACCTGTTCTTCAGGGCTCAGCGGGCGAATGAAATTCTCCGCCCCGAATTGCTCGCGCACTTCAGAAGAGCGGTTCAGTACTACGGATATGTAGCCGTCGCGGGCGGCCCATGGATCGCGCAGCAGAGTTGCGCCGAGCCGTTCAAAATGCGGAGTAACCTGGTCGCGAAGCCAGTCGAGAGCTTCACGCAAGGGCCGCCGCCATTCCTGATTCCAGCCGAGGCGTCCCGCGTTGCAGCCGCAGTTACTGCGCCACCGCTCGATGCCATGGACGCAACTCCACGAGGTATTTTCGAAGATCTGCACATCCCAGACGGGCGGGTTGTTTGCGAGAAACTCGCCATAATTGGTGATTTTGGCGAGTTTTTTCGATTCGATGGTATCGAGCGCGTAGGCTAGCGCCATTTCGCCGTGGCGGTGATGATGACCGTAGGTTTCGCCGTCGGTAGCGATGTGCATCAACTGGTTCCAATTGCGGCCATCGGAGAATGCCCCAGTGAGGCGCTTGGCGAAGTCTTCGCCGTTGTGAAGCAGTTTCTCGAAGGCGACTGCCTGCGAGATGGGGCCGTCGTAGAAGAAAAGATTAATGGTCTTGCCGCTAGGCGTTGTGAGCCGATAGGGACGGCTGGGATCGATGCGCGCGCCGCTGACGTCTTGCCAATCGCCGCCGCTTAGAGGGCGCACCGATTTAGCCTGATGCGGTGCAAGAACAGCCAGCGTGATGCCGGCCTGCGCCATAAGATCGAGCGTTTCGAGATCGACGGCGGTCTCGGGCAGCCACATCCCTTCGGACAAACGTCCGAAGCGATGGCTGAAATCTTCAATACCCCAGCGGATCTGCGTGACCTTATCGCGGCTGTTGGCCAGCGGCATGATCATGTGGTTGTACGCCTGCGCCATAGCCGATCCGTGACCGGAAAACGATTTTTGGCTCAGCCGGTCGGCATCGATGATCCCTTTGTACATGTCGGGCGAATGTTCGGCTGCCCAGGAGAGTAGGGTAGGACCGAAGTTAAAGCTGATTCTGGCGTAATTGTTGACAATGCGCATAATCCGCTGCAGATCGTCGAGGATACGGGCCGCCAGATTGGGCGCGTAGCACTCGGCGGAGATACGTTCGTTCCAATCGTGATAAGGATAAGCGGAATCTTGGAGTTCGATCTGCTCAAGCCAGGGATTTTCGCGGGGGGGTTGATAGAAATGGCAATGAATACAGAGATATTTCATTCAGTGGGTTTGAGCTTTGCAAAATTCATCGACTCTTAATAATAGATGGAACTGTGCGGTGAATTTCTTACAGAATCGCACCTGGTTCCCTGGACGATAGAGAAATGGTGAACACGGCTCCGTTCCCGCGTTCACGGTTAGCGGCAGCAACGCGGCCCGAATACTTTTTTACTATAGACGCCACGATGTGAAGGCCCAAACCGGATCGGGCGCGGCTGGTTTTGGTGGAGACATTAGGGCGGAACATACGAGGCAAAATATCGGCGGGTATGCCGGGACCGTTATCGGATACGGTTATCGTGAGTCCGCCTCCTTCCGATGGCTGCGCTTCAATATCGATTCGGCCTGGCTTCTGCATGATTTGCGCGGCGTTGAGGAACAAGTTTACAAACACGCGCTCCCAGTCTTTTGCGGAACCGGGAAGGCGGGTTTCGACGGAAATCTGGCGGACAAATCGCACGCGTGGTTTGCGGGTAGCTATGCAGTAATCCGTGACCGACTGAATGGCATCTTCGACGATGCCGGCAAGGTACGGGGTGCTGTCGGGTATCGCGCCAAGCAGACGTTTGCCGCGGGTTACGGTGCGGGCCAGGTGCCGGCGAGCGTCTTCCAGCGGCGGTCGGTGCTCAAGAGTTCGGCGGCTTCGGTCAGGGTTTCGAAGACGTTGTTCAGATCGTGAATGAGATCTTCGCGCGTGAGTTCGGATTCAGGAGCGTCGTCCATGTGCTGGTATTTAGCTATCGCGTTATGTTGCCAAGAGTCGCGTAGAACTCCGGGAAAGAGACGGAAGCGGCGGCTGCGTCGCGGATGGTGCAGGGTCCGTCGGCAACGAGAGCGGCGATGGAAAAGGCCATAGCAATCCGGTGATCGCCATACGAGTCGAGTTCGGCGGCGTGCAGTTTCTGCTTGCCGGGAATTTCGATGCTGTCCTGAGTGGTGTTGACGGTAACGCCCATGCGGCGGAGATTGGCCGCGATGGTTTCGATACGGTCGGTCTCTTTAACGCGGAGTTCGCCGGCATTGCGAACGATGAGGCCGTTTTCGCTGACTGCCCCAAGGATGGAAAGGATGGGGATTTCGTCGATGAGCGCGGCGGTGGTTGCCCCTTCGATGATGCCGCCTGAAATACGCGATGTTTTGACTTGCAGATTGCCGATAAGTTCGCCGTTGACTTGCTCGATGCGCAGAAGTTTGATGGCCGCGCCCATGCCACGGAGGACGTCGAGCAGCGCCGTGCGGGTCGGGTTGAGGCCGATGTTGGTGATGATGAGATTGCCATCGCCGGTAATAAGCGCGGCAACGATGAAGAATGCGGCTGAAGAGATATCACCGGGAACCATGAGTGTTTTGCCGGTAAGTTTTGCGCCGCCTTGGAGATGGGCGATGCGTGGTTCGAGGGTAAGATCGGCGCCAAGTTCACGGAGGGCGATTTCGGTGTGATCGCGAGTGGTGATCGGCTCACGGACGACAGTTTCGCCTGAAGCGTAGAGGCCAGCGAGTAACACGCAGCTCTTGACTTGAGCGCTCGCGACCGGCAGAGAGTAGTCGATGCCCTGAAGAGGAGAGCCATGAATAGTCAATGGTGCGAATTTTTCGTTGGTGGCTTCGATACGCGCGCCCATTTCGGCAAGCGGCTTTATGATGCGAAGCATGGGACGAGTGACCAGCGATTCGTCGCCGGTGATGGACGTGTCGAAAGGTTGAGCGGAGAGAATACCGGAGAGCAGGCGGATGGTGGAACCAGAATTGCCCGCATTGAGGGTTTGGACAGGCGCGGAGAGACCGTGGATGCCTTTGCCATGAACGGTGAGGACCTGGCGGCCGTCGCGTTCGGTGAAGGAGTGATCGACGCCCAGGGCTTTCATGCAGGAAAGCGTGGAATGGCAGTCTGCGCCGGTGGAGTAGTTGTAGATTTCGGAGTCACCCTCGGCGATTGAGGTGAGCATGGCGTAGCGATGTGAGGATGCTGTAGCCGAGCAGGCCGGCGCGGATGGCTGGATGCGACGCGGGCGAGTTGTTTGGCCTGCGTCAAATGCAGCCCGGGCAGTAGATTTTCTTCTACATCTCCTTTTTATGACCTTCAACTTCATTACGTGCTTGCTAATCTCTGGTCCTCCGAATTATCCAAACTGGTCGCCAACGCTTTTCTCGCTCAGCGCATTTCCTCGATCAATTCCATTCCCGCCTTGTGCGAAGCCACCGAGCAAGTTCGATGAAGTGGCCGGCCGATCGGCAAGGATTCGCGCATGGGGTCAGCTTGCAAAGGCTTCGGCGGCTTCGTGTTCGAAAAGGACATTCTCAATCTCGTCTATCTTGATGGTTTCGCCTTTTGCCGGAAGTGAGCGCCT
>CAVQZK010000020.1:0-489059 GCA_963718465.1 Bryobacterales bacterium
CCCGTCAGTGGACCTGTCGAGATGCTGCTTGGTTCGATAGCTCTCTTCGGCGTGGACGCCCTTGCTGTGAAACTGGGTCTTAATCCGATGAAGAGGGTCTTCGTCAGCCTCTTCGTGGCAGTCGGTCTTTGGAACACAGTCGTTCTCTGGGGACATCCCGAAGACGCCGTCGCAGTGGGCCTCACGTTTCGTGATCGTGGCGCTCTTAGATGGGAGACGCGTGGCAGCCGGCTGGATCTTCGGTGTGGCGATCGTCATGCAACCACTCACGCTGTTAGTGCTTCCTCCTGGCTGTCGCATCGATCGGATGGAGATCGCTCATGGCCCACGATCTGGCGCTGTCTGCGCCGTTGTCGATGCTCTGCTCTCATCCCGCCGCTAGTCAGCTCGTTCGGGGCCACAGTGGCGTGCACTCGACAGAACAGCCGAACTTCCCCAATCTCGACCACCGAACCCCTTGGACCAACCTCGTGCCCACTCTCAGTGGCAGCGGAAGGTACCTTCTCGTGGCAGCAGGCCCGATAAGGCTGCTGGCGGTGGTCGGGGCGTGCGCACTCGCAGTCCTATTGAGGCGCAGGCTCACTGGATCCCGAAATCCTCCTTTGGGCATGCAGCGTCCGTGCTCCTGCTTCGAGGTGCGCGACCGAGTCGGTGATGGTCGCCTACTACCTGTGGCCTACTGACGGTGTTCGCCGGGGTTCTCGTGGTCAAGCGCCAAAAGGTGTGCTTGCCATAGCTGGGTTTCTCGATCGGTGCCTTCCTGGTAATCCTCTCGGATTGGGGACTCGCAGATGGGGCCTGGTGGGCAGGCACTATCAGCTGCTCAATCGCACTTGTTGCGCTGTCGTTCCCACGGCTCAAGTCGGCTCCTCTTCTTGACGATCAGATTGAGGTCGTTCGTAAAGAGCGTGGAGCACGCTGATCCTGCTGCGGTCGGGCAGGAGCGAGCACCAGCGCTGGTTTCCGTCGATTAGGCGGTCGGGCGGCGGACCGGGCACTGCCCGGGCCTTGTGCGGGAAGACAGCTAGCCGAAGGGAGCGCAAGATGGCGCAGGTGGTCGGGCTCGACATTGCAACGAGCGTGGTCCGAGCCGCAGAGGTGGACACGGGGTCGACTCCACAGACCCTGCTTGCCTTCGGTCAGATCGGACTGCCCCCGGGCTCGATAGTCGACGGTGAGATACAGGACCAGAGCGCGGTAACAGATGCAATCAGTCGACTTTGGCGTAACGGTCAGTTCGCGTCCAAGTCTGTGGTGATCGGCATTGCCGGATTGCGTGCGATCACACGCGAGATCGATCTGCCCTATGTCCCAGATGACGAGATCGACAGCGCGGTGAGGTTCCAATCCGAGGAGGTCATCCCGTTCCCTCCGGACAAGACCATTCTCTCCGCACAGGTTCTCGCAGATTTCACCGCTCCGGACGGTACGGCGATGCGGCGCGTGCCGAGCCGCTGCACATCGCGATCCTCGTCGAGGGAGTCGTGAGCGCCGTCGAGGCCGCCGGGCTCCCAAGTAGAGGGTGTCGACCTCGTCTCATCAGCTCTCGTTCGGGCCCTTGTGGATCCGGCGACAATGTCGGACTCACCCGGAAGCGATCGTCTCGGTCGGTGCCGGTCTCACTGTCGTCGTCGTGCACCAGCACGGAAGGCCCCAGTTCGTCCGCACCGTCGGCATAGGCGGGAATGCGACCACCGCGGCCGTCGCCTCTGCACTCGACCTGCCACTTGGCGGACGCAGAGGCGCTCAAGCGACGTCTCGGTGAGCCGGTGCCTCAGGTACAAGCAGCTGAACGTGCTGCCCGTGCGAGCATGGCCGAGCTCGTCGGAGAGATCCGCAACTCCATCGAATACTTCGCCTCGCTGCCGGGAAGGGCTCCCATCTCGCGGGTACTCCTCACTGGCGGGGGATCTCGCGTCGGCGGTCTCGTCGAGACACTTCAGGCTCAGGTCCGCATACCCGGTGCAAGATCGTGTCCGCGCCTCTCGCGCCTCGACCTGCGCAAGCTGGACCAGAAATCAGAACAGCTCGCGGCAATCGATCCGGTCGCCACGACACCGATTGGTCTTGCTCTTCCAGAACCCAATCCGTCGGTCCAGAAATTCAACCTGATTCCGCCCGAAGTCAAGGAGCGGAGCTTCCAGCGGACTTTGAAGCGTCGTTCGATCCTTGTCGGATCCACTGTTGTCGTTCTGCTCGTCCTAGGTGGTGTTCTGCAATACCTTCGCTACCACTTCGTTCAGAGACGACGTTAAGTCTGCTTCGGCTCAAATCACTCAGCTGAAGGCTGCAGATCCCGAAGTACGACCGGGTCGTGAAGGCCGCTGACGAACTACGACAATCCCGAGGACAGATCGCATCTGTCTCTAGCTCATCGGTGGACTGGTATGCCGTCCTCACCGAGCTGACTGCGCGGACGCCTGCGGGTCTACAGCTAACTCGTTCACGGGGACCTCAGGTGCTGCAACAGGAGGCACGGCAAGCGTGACGCTCAGGCGGGAGTATCGGTTCGGGTGACCGTGAGCGTCACCGGGACAATCTCGTCCGACATTCACTTCAGCCCAGTTGCGGAGTGGATCGACAACTTGTCGGCATCACCATTCTTCACCCGCCTCAGGTGGCACAGGCAGTGAACACAAAGACTAACGGCTCTAGTTCACCGTGAACTTCCAATCCACTGTCGGACTACAGCCCGACGCGCACCTTTCAAAGAACGGGAGCTTCCGATGGATCAGCTGAAACGCTTCGTGTGGCCGATCGCCACAGGCGGATCGGTACTGGTTATCGCGCTCATCGCCCTTGACGGCCTGGATCGGTCCCGAGGGCAAAAAGGTGTCTACTGCCAACGCGGACAAGACGGTTCTCCTCAGTCAGGAGACCAGCCTTCAGGCCGAGATATCCTCACTGGCGCACGAGTCGGCGAACGAGCCGAAACGGCTCGTTTGCGCGAGGATCTGACCCTCGTACCCGGCTACTCCCACGGTGGACCTTTTTCCTCCACCAGATCTCCAGTTGGGCTACCAACTCGGGCACCGCTACTCCAAGCGTCGCCATTACGAGCTCAGGGGCTGCAGTTGCGGTCACCGAGCGCACGGGCGCACAAGACGGTAGGCTATCCCAGCTCACGGTCTCGGGAACATACCGACAGGTGCTCAACTTCCTGAATGGACTGGACAACGTCCACTCTCTGCAACGGCTGTACGTGGTGTCTTCTGTGACGTTTAGCGGTGGTGGACTACCAGCCCGACTTTTACTCGCTCGAGCTGCCAGGGTGACATCTTCTACAGCAGCGGTCAGGCTGGATGTCTGCTCGAGCTCCAAGAACCCTGCAGGCTCATCAACCACCTGAGATCAATGGTTCGCCGGGCGCCCCAGCAAGTCCAAATCCCTCCGTCACTTAGTTGTTCGGATCGTAGGGATACATTATCTTCTAAAGGACGGGGGGAAAGACCTTAAGTCGGATTTTCTCACCGGAGTCGATGAATTCTTTGCAAGATCATTAAATAGAACCTTGTGAGCGTGGTCGTCGCCCACAGGCGTGTCCCTCCTAAGGATGGGCATGCAAAACAATCACGGCCGGGTGGTCAATGGGGCCGCTCTTAAGCCATTGCCTATAGGAGGAGAAAACTCATGTTGCAGGCAACGTTGCGCCGCCTCAGGGAGGCGCGTGCGGCAGAAGTAGAGGGGGAGGAGATCGCTGAAGGCGGTTTCACCTGATATGTCCGGTCCCTGGAGGTTGAATCCTCAAACGGAATACCATTCTTCTTCGATGCGCGCTCGGAGCATTGGACCATTCGGCCGGCTACGAACTTTTCATTGCGTTCAGAAAGTCTCGGCGGCGCTTTCGACCACGCGCTAAATGCGAAGCTCCAATGGAGTGTCGGCATAGCGGCCACACATCAAGATTTTTTCAACGCGAGCCCAGGCACGTTATTTGCAAACGCATGGACGGCGGAAATCAGAAATCGATTCGATTACGTTCTTTGGCAGTGGCCCGAGCGGAGAATTCGTGCCGATTCATGGTTCTCGCTCGATGCCGGCCACGTCTTCAGCGACTCACCATCGCGCTTGTTGAAGAGTACCGCTGCTATTGACACGACGTGGACACCACAATCGAAAGGAGACAAATACCGGGTACAGTGGCAGATCTCGGGCGGCGCGGCAGTAGGCAACCTGCCGGTCAACCAGTTGTTCGAACTTGGGATGGAGCGCGACAATCCCGCCGAATTCTGGTTCCGGGGAATCGCCGGCACCTTCGCCGGGCGGAAAGGAAGCGCGCCGCTGGTAAAGCAATTTGCGTTGATGCAGACAGATGTTGATAGGCGGATTTTCGAGCTACCGCTGATTCGACTCGACGCAGGGCCTTTCTTCGACACAACCGTCCTCGGCAAGTCCGCTTTAGATCGAATCCACAGCGGCCCCATGGCAGCCAGCGGATTGGAAGCGCAAGTAAAGACGTTCGGAAATATCAAATTCCGGTTCGTCTATGGACGGGATTTTCAGACGGGCCGCGGCGTTTTCTACTCGGCTGTTTCTCGCTAGTGTACGAGTGCAACGACGATGATAATAACGACAACGAGCCCGATCAGCGCCAGAATTCCGACAATCAGGCCGCCTTGCACATCCTTCTCATTTGCGCGCGCCCGGTCGGCGAGCCGCGCCAGTTCGTCATCGCTAAGCGTGGCCACCGCCTGATGCATCTGCTTCTGATTCACGTTCGCTTTGTTAAGAGCGTCTGCTGCAGCGGGATACGAAAGAACGCGTTCCAGATCTGTTTCGTTCTTAACTCGTTCTTCATGCATGGCCTGGGCTTTTTGACGCAGCTCATTCAGGGGAATTACGTGTTCCTGGGCGGCTAGCGTGAGCGGGATGAACAGCGCTGATGCGAGCGTAAGGATTGCAACTGGTAATGATTTATATTTCGAGGCCAAACGGATACTCCTTCGTGCAATGTACCCGTCCGATGGATGTTCCATGGCAAGCGAATGTTACCAACGTATCCGCATATCGTTTCTTTTGAATGTTTGAGCAGGTGGGGAAAGAAAGACCTTGGCGGCCCGAGGCGGTTTCAGCGCGCGCCCGATGAAGTTGGCCCAGAGGTCGACGCCTTCTTTGTAGAATCGCCAGAATGACCAGCCTTGGGCCCGAAGAGCACGCTTATATCGAATCCAGAGAAGCAGGGTTGAGGCGAAAGTCACCATAACCCAATTCTGAATCAGAATACTTTCTATTGTAAAGTACTTTCTTGTTCCTTTGAGGCGGCCGTTTCGGTCTCATCTTCGCTTCCCATCATTCGGGTCAGCCCATAGAGCGACACGAAAAACGTAACTACGAAGAGGTATATGCTGCTGGGTTCTGGAACGGCAGTAATAACGGGTGGTGTACTACTTGGAGGGATGACAGGCGGGATACCCAGCGTGCGAGTTGGCGGTGTCGAACTCTCATGCGGCAAGACGAACCGGTCTGGTGCAACAGAGGTAACAGGAGAAACAGGAGCAATGGGCGGCATGTCGATGGGCGTAGCTCCTGAGCTAAGGCCAGTGGGCAGAACCGGCACTAAGGTTGGCACGACATCCAAGCTTCCGGGGAATCGTTGAGCCAAATCTCCCACCGGAGGCGCCGGGCCTAGCTCTATGTCCGCCGATTGAGCCCGTTTCATTACCGAATAGGGATAGTTAGGCCGCAACGACCGCACAAAGGCCGGGGGTGCCTTCGTGGGAACCGTGTGCCCGGCGATTGGCCCGAAAGCACTGAATTCCTGGATGCAGAGCGTACCGGCGACAATAGCAAGAAGGCCGCAGGCTATGAAAATGGAGAGCCGGCGAGTAGTCATTCAGCGTTCCGCAAGTACGTCGGAAGTGTTTATATGCGAGGGGGGCACTCAGCAGACTTATCGGTTCATTCTGCTGTTTTAGGAGACGAACTGGAATTTCGAGGTGACAAAATGGAGGCTGACATGGCGACTGAATCCAGACGGCTGATCAGCGACGATCTCCTACACCAGGTGGAGGAGACGGCACGGGAGCAAAATCGCCAGCCGGAAGAAGTCGTGAGCGAAGCCGTGCGCAAATACCTCGACGACCAGAAATGGGAAAGGCTTGTTACGGCTGGAGAGCGGCGGGCAAAGGAAAAGGGATTGGCCGAGGATGATGTTCCCCGGATTATTGAAGAATTGCATCGCGAGAATCGAACGCGCGAACGATAAGTGTTGCGCGTCACCGCCGATTCCAACATCTATGTTTCCGCCCTGTTATCCCGGCGCGGCAATCCGTGGGCGGAGCTTTCCCACGCGCGCTAAATTTAACTGAAGAAAGTCATACATAGACGAGGCAAAGCGTCAGATTGAGGGATTCGCTCAGAAAGTAAAGCCAGCCGCGACGCTTAAGGTCATAAAGGACGATCCAGATGATGATCGTATCCTGGAATGCGGATCGGCGGCGGGCTCAGATTACATTGTGAGCGGCGATAGGCATCTGCTGCGGCTCGGTCGATATGACAGCATGCAAATACTGAATGTGGCGGATTTTCTGAGCGTGGCACGGGAAGAGGCAACGTTGTAAATAGACCAGAACGGAACGGCGAAACTGCTCGATTTTGGGATCGCCCGTTTATTGAACGACTCCGGTCTCACGCAGGCGGGAGTGCGCGTGGGGACTCTCTCGTACATGTCGCCGGAGCAGGTGAATGGTGAACGGCTCACTTTTGCGAGCGACATGTATGCCTTTGGCGTGATGCTTTTTGAATTGCTCACCTTTCAACTGCCGTACCAAGCGGATGGAGAGACCGAATTCTTCGGCGCGATTCTGCGGAGCGCTCCCAAACTGGAACTGCTCAAACAGGCGCAAGTTCCCGATGAGGTGATTTCGGTTATAAAGCGCTGCCTGGAGAAGCAGGCAGAAAACAGGTTTGCCTCATTTGGGGAGATCTGCATCGTCTTAAGGCGCTTTGTTTCGCCAGAGCGCCTGGAACAAACAGGCCCTCTAACGAGCCGCGCAGCTTCGCCAAAGAACGCTCGAACGCATATTTTTGTGGGTGCGGCCGCAGTATTGCTGTTGTTAGCCAGCCCGGCATTTTGGTTTTTTACTCGATCGACGGGCGGCAACGCATGGGAGTGGGTGGAGGCGCCAGTGGGTTCCGCTGCGCAAAGAACCAGTAGATTACTAATTCTTAACCTTCGCGAGGAGCCCGTCAATCTGCTCTACGTAGCCCTTCACGTGAGAGGCCTGCTCCACATTTGGATTTATCTGGAGCATCTTCACGTAGTTATTTCGGGCTGAAACGAGATACTCGCGGCGCGGAGTTTGATTGAATAGATCACTGTAGGCATTGGCTAAAAAAAAGTAGCCCATGGGGTCTTTCGAATCGTAATGAATCGCTCTTTCGCACGATTCAATAGCATGCCGGTGGTTTCCCAACATGTCCTCACATTCGCACAACCCCATAAACGCAAGACTGCGCTGGTAGGCATAGACCAGGGGCCGGTCGGGACGGTTTCTCGCTCCGCCGAGACCGAGGCCAGCCAGAAAAGCGACTTTTTCGTAAAGCGGCGTGGTGAAGTTAGTCAATTCCACGTAGGACTCATAGGTGTCTTCGGCCCGCGAGTAGGTTTGACGCTGGGTGGCTGTATTTTCTTGAGCGGCCGATCTGCGGAGAGCATCGGCTTTCCATAGGTAGGCTTGGTGATTGTCGGCGTTCAGTGCAATCGCTTTGTCGGCGGCATCGACGGCATTCGGAAATACTGCTTTATCGAGATACGCCCGCGCTAGATGCGAATAAGCAAGATCGCGCCGGGGATCTAGCCGGATGGCCTCCAGCAGTTGACGGATGGCCTCGTCGGGATCGCCAGCTTCGATCAGCGCGCCGGCAAAATCGACGCGTGCTTCCACGTAGCTTGGATCGCTTTGAATCGCGTTGCGAAAGGCATCGAACATCTCTTTTTCCTCGGACAAAAGATTGCACGTCTGCGCCAGATCGTAAGCGGCGCGAGCGTAATGCGGTTCCTCCCGCAGCGCCTGCGTAAAAAGGTCGCGGGCGTGAAGAAGTTCCCCTTGCCGTTGACGAACCGGCGTGTAAACGAATACCGGGTCGAGGGAGCGCGCCAAGGTGGCCGATTTGAACAACAGCTTTTCGCCGCTCTCAAGGGACTCTACAGCGGAGCGCTTATACTCACGGCGATACTGGATTCGAAGGGTCACGGTGTGCTTCTGTCCCTGAATTACAAGCTCCTGTTTAGTGTCGGGCTCGTAACCTTCATGGACGCCTTTCACGGTGTGAGAGCCGGTGGATAATCCTGGGATAGTCAGCGGGCTTTGCGTGCCGACCTTACCGACAAAATTTTCATCCAGGTAGACATCGACATTATCCATGTTGGATTCAACGACAATGCTTCCGAGCGGAATTCCCTCCGTGACCAATCCGCTGATGCAGGCGGGATGAGCCGCGAGTATGATTTTTCGATAATCGAGATCGCCCTGATCTTGCGGAGTTTGGGAGATGTTTCTCGTGCGCGCATAGCTCCTCACCTCCGCACGGACGTACTCGACAAGCTCATCGGCCGTGATCACTCCGTCGCAAGGGTCGTTGTCGGCATTGCCGAGGAGGCCTTGCACCAGAAAATAGGTGAATAGCCCGAATCCCGTGGATAACTTTGGATCTTCATAGCTGCGCTCGGCGGCGCGGGTAGCGGTGAATATAAGCAGTGTTTTGGGAAGCTGGTGCAGCTGAGCAATCACGCCATCGTCGCTGGTTTCGGCGGTGATCTTGCCGGCATGGCAGGCGTCGATAAGAAGCAGCTTCGATCTTGCGGCGACGTTCCGAGTCAGGATGTTGCCCAGAAGGTCCATGGGATAACCGGTGCTGTCTGGTTTGGAGGGATCGACGTCCCAGGGTGCGAGATAGCCGTGCCCTCCTATGAGGAATCCGTGTCCTGAAAAGTAAACAATCACCCGGTCATTCTGCTGGTTCGCAACAGAGGGCAGCCACGTTTCAAGTTCATAGTGCAAGTTCGCCAGGGTCGCTTTATTTCCAAGCAGCAAATGGACGTTCTCGGCTGGAAATGCCCCACCCTCCTTGCTGACGAGCGTGCGGTACAGGGCGGAGGCATCACTCTCGGTAAATTGCAAAAATTGTTTGGGGTCGAGGTTTTCGTATTTCGCAATTCCGACGACTAGCGCGTAGGCGCGAGGAGCGCCGTTCACCCGCACCGGCTGATCGGGTACAGGTACAAGATCTTTACTGCCTTGCTGCGGCTTTGTCGTATCCGGGGAGGCGTGTTGGGGTAAGGTCTTTACCAGCGGGCTGCTGGGGCGGCTGCACGGGCGCTTGCGCGGCGGCGTTTGCGCCCAGGATTGCGACGAACAGCAAAGATTTAATGGCGAGCAAAACCAATTTGGGCGCGGCAAACACGGGGGAACTAATCATGACGTATCAGGATCTCCGATACGAGGCGATCGGATGAAACGTTAGACGCATTTACTACATAAACCGCGTTCTCAGGCTCACCCGGTTGATCCGGCTCGCCAATCTTTTCAATGCTCATATCTTTTGCGCCCAGTTCGGATCTTATACGTTGTATCTCGGCTCCTAGATTGCTCTCAGCCGACAATGCCGCGGCGGAGATTTCGGTTTGAGGGGCGGTGGGGGTTGCTGGATTTTGGCTTCTGGCGCGAATGGCCCGGTCTAACGAATGCATGTCCTCCTGGTTGCGAGAGAGCACAACAAAAAGATGTTCGGTGCCGGGCGGATTACCAATGCGGAAACAATAGTTGGCGGGAACCTTGACGCTTTGCCGGGCTTTGACATCGTTGACTTCATCGGTCATGAGACTGGAAGGAAATAGCACCTGCCAGTTTCCGCTTGAGCCCTGTTGGAAGATATACAAATAGCCTGAACGGTTTGGAGTAAATTCAAGCTGAATGCATTCGTCGGGTTGAAACTGGCGGTCCCGGTCGACCGGAACGCTCTTGCTGGATTTCCGATCAAAAAGGAAGATGTTATAGCGAAGTCCGAGATACTGGCCGACAGGGGCGGCCGTCGCAACCGCGCCATTTTGCTTCGGCAATTGAACAGCAGTGGACGGTGACGCTGCATGCTTGGCGGCAGTGGCCTTGGTCTTTGTCTTGGTCTGGGTTTTTGCGGTCTGAGTGTCCTCATCCGGGTCGCTTTGGTAATAGAGCGTCTTGGCGGATAATGGAGCCTCTTGCCGCGGCCATGCAGTCGCCGGAAGCAACAGGATAGCCAAAACCGGAATAGGTTTGAAGGACACTCGATATCTCCGAATAAACCCTCGGGAACTGCCCAAGGCGTCAAACCAACATATCAATTCGTAGAAGGCTCTGGATGGCAGGGGATTTTTCCCGCCTATAAATATATATAGAGGGCGGTGGGGAATAAATCGGGGTTTGCTCGCGCGGGAACGAGCCTTGTTGCGGGGCGCGATAGGCGATGGCGCGGCGTGGATGGGCGCGTTGGCTCTCGCGGTTTTGAGGAGGGAGGTGGGCAGGGCGGAGCTTTGGCGGTGGAGATGGAGGTTTGGATTGCCCATACGCGATTAGGATAAGGAGCGGGGTGACGGATTTTAGAATTTATGGCCGGCAAGTTGATGCGAGTAAAGGATATAGAATTTGAACTTCATTTGTGACTGACGTTTATAGGGGTTCACGGGGTGGGTCTGGCCACGTCCGGGGCGGGTAGAGGGCGGCGATTGTCGCGTATTCTGGACTAATTGATCTCGAATTTCGCTGAGTTGCGAACGGATTGTATCGATTTCCTGGAGATTAGAAGCAGCTTTTGGCGTATTTCTTTTCGGAGCCTCGATGGCGAGACAAACCGAAAAAAAAGGCCTGCAACCGGACCTGGCGTAACGGCTCAAGAGCGCAGGATCTTGCCACCTGCTGCTAACAGCATGGTTCCCATACCGAAGGCAAAAAGTATTGAGCTTTTTGGTTCCGGAATTGTGTTAGAAGCGACGACCGCTGAGTATGGCGCGGTTGCATCCGGCGAGTCCGCGATATAGTTGCCGCCATTCGTCGGATCTCCATCCCACCATTGAGCGCTAAGGATGAACAATCCATCGTTGGCGAACCCCGGCGGCGCATTCGCATCCCACTTCAATTTATATAAACCGACGAGGGTGTTTGCGTCGAATGCCTCAGTGACAGTCTGACCGGGCGCGATGTTAGGGAAATCGAAAAGCAAGTTGGGCGTTCCGTGCAAGAACGAATCGGCGGCTAGGTTTGTTGTGACTAGCCAATCGGCTGAACTCTGATTCGTAATTGAGTATCCCCATCCAACGGTGCTACCAGGCGCTCCGGCTATGGTTCCGTTTGACGGAATAACCGTGAATTGGAATGAATCTCCAAATGCCGCCCGCGAGCCAAGAAAGGCCAACAGGACCGCGAGAAGGAACGCGGGGCGCTTAAGTGCAGCAGATGTGAAAGTAATTGGACTCATCAAAGGCTCCTGCTCTGGCGGCATTGCTTATGGAAATACAATTTGACCGATAGAAAAGGCATAAGTGTTTCCCGAAACATCCTGTAAGTTTCCTTGTTCCGTGATTGAGAATTCCTTGACGGTAGATGGCACATTCAGGGTGATTTGAGCTTTGGTTGATGCTCCTGCGGGGAGGCTGCCTAGGTGAATAGGCGCTTCGGGGCTTATTGAGCTTACGATTCCTGTTCCCGCAAGAGTGCGAAACGATAGTTGGTTGACGTTTACGGCCGGAGCGTTCCCAACGCCAGAGTTAGTGAGTTGCACTGTAACCGTTTCTGTTGTGCTGGTCAAAGATTTCGAAAGAATGGAGCCGATAACGGCTGGACGGCCATTACACGAGGCACCCGATGCAATAGTAGTGATCGCGTCTGGGGCAGTCTTAACTGACTCCACATTTCCAACAAGATCCATCGCTTGGCTGTAAAAGGCGTAAGAGTGGCCCGGCTGCCCATTGAAGATGGCACCCGAGGCCGTCGTGCCGCTCAGCCAAGGTTCATAAGGGCCAGCATTATCAGCGACAAAAATTCCCAGGCTCTTAAGGCCGGAGCCTAAGTCAGAACCAGCCCACAGTGTTCTGAAACAGGAAGTAGTCTGACTAGTAGATAGCGCCGCAACTTGGCTAACCGGCGGTGCATTGTCGATCAAGTTCGACCACACATTCGTATTCAAAGGCGAATTCGCGTCAAACACCACGGATGCGCTGTCGGTAACCATCGTTCCTGTCGAAATTCCTGCCTTTGGCTGGGCGCTAAAGAATACGCTGCCAATACCGCCCGGCGGCAGGAAGCCTGCTAAAGGGTCAGTAATCGGCTGACCCGTCATAGGATCGAGTGAAGTGAAGGTGACTGTCATCAGTCCTGTGATCGGGTTGAGGTTGGCCGATGCGCGAACAATGAGATTACTTTTTGGCCTGAGGTCAACATCACTACTAAACGCTCCTTGAGCCAGTGGCGTGCTCGCGGCGTTCACCTGATTTTCACCGAATGTTATGAACTGCAAGGCAAGCGTGTTTAGGTCCAGTTTGGTCGGATCAAGCTGATCAGTTACGACAACAGATTGAGCCGGGGCCGTCGCAGTCTGCTCATTGGAAAAATAGATACTGTAGTTCAGAAGATGTGAACCCGCTGTCCAATGAGCATTTCCGAAGCCAAGATCACCGACGATCTCGTTGGGATCTAGAGAGCTTACTGGACAGATGGTCAGCGACGACGACGTGTTCGGAGGAATTGAGGTAATTGGCGGACTCGAGATTGGTGGAAATGGATCGGAGGACGGGAGAGTTAGCGCCTGCGTGGAGTACAGGAGTTGAATATCTTGATCCGTTTTACCCACCAGAGTTTGATCGATAGGGACGTTTCCAAACAGTTCTTGCAAATGCCGGATATAATTCCGTAGCTCGCTGGCAATCGTCCCCACCTGAAGAACACTGTCAGGTAGAGCGGCGCACGTTGTTGGGCAACCGGCAGCTAGTTCAAGTTTGCAGAGAGCACTTCTTGCGGATTTAGAGAGATCAATCTCTCGGGAGATACTGGAATCCGTAGAATCAAAACTCATGCAATATGCTTGACTGGCACGGTTCTTGGGGTCGAAACACTTTTCGTGGAGGATGGCATCGAACCATCCGAGGAGATTCGCTAAGCGACCCGCATAGAGGCCGTTCAGAATAGCTTCTAGGGAGCGCCTATATGCCTCCATGGTTGCGCAGGGATCTTGTCCATTTATAACCCAACCACGGGCAACCTGGGTTTGACACGGGCCGGGGACGCCTGTCTTTGTCAAAGGCTTAATAATCATTGAAAGTGCTCTGATAAGCCCGGCAAATTGCGCCAGAGGTTTTGGGGCCAGCAATTGATTGGCCACGGAACTGCCCTGTGGGTTGTTGTCATGCGCTTGTATTGTCGTTGTTGACGGGTCCGGTATATCAGCTTCTACGAGGGGCGCATCGACATTACCCTCGTTTCGAATCGAGAGATAGTATGTTTGCGTACTGCCAATCCGAATTTTGTCCAATCCGATAATGCTGACAGAAACGTTCGCCTGCCCGCCTTGCTCAACAGTGAATCCATCCGGGATGCTGAGGGAAGTATTGTCCGGGTTCGTTATCAAAACAGTTCGTAGTCCGGGCGCGGAGCTCGTCAAGTCGAAGGTTGTGGACAGCACAGATGGGTTCAGGAGTGTGGTATTCGTTCCGACGATATCGGCTCCGACGCCACTTAGCTTCACGGTAGCCCCGCTCTGAAGATTTCGGCCGATTATTTGGACTGTCACACTACCGGCGTTTCCACCATGAGTCGGCGAAATGGTTGTGCCGACAATCCGAGTGAATTTCCAGATCGCACTCGTAAATTGGTCCGCGACGTATAAGTCGCCATTTGTATCAAAAGCCGTGGCGTTGGCGCTAATGGAAGAGAGGCCTGTGGCAAACACCGAGATACTACCTGCTTCGTCAATACGCTGAACCGTTCCATCCCGGCATCCTACGAAGATGTCCTTTGACGTCGGATCGATAGCGATGCTGAAGGGCTCGCTAATTCCACTCGCAATAACTGTATGACTCGTAGCCGTCGTGCCACCTGGCGTGATCTTGTACACCTTTCCAGTTCCGTCATCCGCACCCAAGAGATCGCCTGTCGAATTGAAAGCGATTGTCTGTAGATTCGAGAAGCCGTTTGCGAATAGAATTGGCGGGGACTGATATGGCTTAGAGTATTTGAAAACCATTTGGCCAAGGCCGCCAGTAACGGGTTGCGAGATGACGTAGAGATTGTCCATCGAATCGAAGGCAACTCCCAAGCCCCGACCCGGAAATCCAGTCTTGAAACAAGTTTGCCTTGGGCATTGAAATCAAGGATCGGGCTTGTGGCAGGTAGAGTTCGAAATGCCGGCGCAAACACGTTTCCTAGCGAATCGGAGCCAATTCCGTAGAGGGTGTACAACCCTCTATCAGGTGGAATGTCCGACGGTACAACCGCAAAAACGCTAACTGCTCCACTTTCGCCGTCGATCCGCTTGATGGCACCTTCCTCTTCAGTCACCAAGAGATCATTGAAACCTGGCCGAAACACCATGTCCACTGGAAGTTGGGGTCCGCTGGCAAAAAGCGAGACCGTGTAGTTAGGATCGGGAGATATCACTTGCGCTTGCGCCGTATTAGCCAAACTCGCCACGATAGCGAGAACTGAGACATTCAGCGCCGCAACCTGCAAGACCTGCCTTACCTGACAACCACACGCGGCACGGCGAGAGAAGAATTGGCTGAGGAACGTCTGCGAAGCCGAATCCACGACCCACTCTCGGCCGACGGTATATAAATCGAATTCTCTTGTGACACAATCCCCCGATCAAAACTCCGTCATTCGCGACCCGGCGCGTGCTCCCCTAAGCCGCTGCTCCGTGCGATAATTTCGCAGCGGCTTCAACTAGGCCGCTGGTAGTTCGCAGTGTAAGTCCGGAAGAGCCAGATGAATCCTGATTTTTTCCTGAAAGCTCGTCATGTAAGACTATGTCTCGTCTTAATAACCGTTTAGCGGCGTTTCCGCCATTTACTTTTGACTTCTCGCAGCATCTTCTGAAACGGGAACAGGAAACAATCGACCTCCCGCCGCGCACCGGTGCCATTCTCGAATACCTGATTGAGAACCGCGGCCTGTGGATTTCTCACGAAGAGTTGGTAAAGACGTTTTGGCCGGGTGTCAGCGTATCAGTTGACAGCGTCCACAAACAAATTTCGGAAATCCGGCGTGCCCTGGGCGACTCGCCGAAAAGCTCGCGCTTCGTCGAGACAAAGTACAAGCGCGGCTGCCGGTTCATCGCGGACGTGACGGAACCGGAGGACCCCAATCCCGCGATTGAAGATTCTGTGGAACCGTCCTCCGACCCCCCTCGGATGCCGCATCTCACACAAGACGTTGAACAATCCCCCGCAACCGCTCCTTCTGTTGAGTCCAGAGATTCGACCCTGGCAACAAATCGATACATTCCGGCTGCCGCTTCGCTGACACTCGCAATTATGGCTGCAACTACCCTCACAATCTGGCGCGGCCCGGAACGGCACGCCAGGGTAGTGGAGTCCACTCAGCTTACCTGGGACGGCAAGCCGAAAGGCGGCCCGCTCTTGACCGATGGCCATCGGATTTATTTCTTACTCAGCCCGGAATTCTAGGGCGGGTGGCAACTATACCGATTTCTGGGGGAGAGCCGACGGAACTAAACGTTTCTTTGCCAAACGTCCAGTTACGCAACGTCAGCGCTGACGGGGAAAGTCTACTTCTCCTTTCCCTTGATGGCAATCCGAAGAAAGTATGGAAGTATTCCATTCCGTCCGGGAAACTTAAACTCCTCCGTACAGGGATCGATGATGCTGTGATATCACCAGACGATCAAAAGCTTGCCACATCCGCTGGCAACGATTTATCCGTTGTCGAATTTGATAAGGTGCCGTCTCAAGAAAGATAGATTTGCCTGGCCGACCCGATTTCCTTCAGTGGTCGCCGGACAGTCAGGCCATTCGATTCTCTCTGATAAGTTTTCCGGGCTCCTTTCCAACCTCAATGTGGGAGTACCGCATGGGAAACGGTCTAACAAGCCGTCGATTTGGCATGTCTGAAGGTCAGGATTATTTCGGCGCCGGTGTCTGGAGCCGCAGTGGAAGATACTTTTTCTATGAGGGCGGCCGCAATCCGAACGACAGCCTTTGGGTTGCTCGGGAGACTGCTGAGTTCCCTGGGTTCAGGCCGCCCCGGCCCGAACGCTTAACTGCTGGTGCGCCCGGCTTTTGGAGTTCGCCAGCGGCTTCGCCGGTTGACGAGACCACGATTTTCGCTATAAATCATTACACCCGTCCTGAGTTGGTGCGCCTCGACGCGAAGTCGAGGTTGTGGCAACCGGTGTGGGACCGCACGGCTGCCTTTGAGCTTGCATATTCCAAAGACTGTCAGTGGGTTGCCTTCACTAAATTTCCCGATTACTCCATTTGGAAGGCGCGGCCGGATGGCAGCGAGCGGGTCCGGCTTACCAGTGGCGGAATGGAGTCCCACCAGCCTCATTGGTCGCCTGACGGCAGTCGAATAGCCTACATGGGACAGAACGCGCAGGGTCAATGGCACATTTTCCTGGTGTCCTCCAGCGGCGGCCGCCCTGAAGAGCTTACAACTGGCGACGACGGAGGAGTTCCGACTTGGTCCCCCGACGGTCGCTCCCTCATCTTCGGCGAACGGCTGACCAGAAAGAGCGGAGCAGACATGGCGATCCATAAAATAGACTTGGCGGCCAAAACAGTGTCCGAAATGCCCGGCACGCGAGGGCTGTGGAGTCCACGCTGGTCGCAGGACGGGCATTTCATCCTGGCGCTATCCACCGACTCAAAGGCGTTGCGCATTTTAGAGGTTCCAGGAACGGTATGGAAGGAACTGATAAGGAAGAGCGCAATAGACAATGCCACTTGGTCGGCGGATTCGCGTTATATATACTTCAACGCAATCGAGGAAAATCGTGGCAGATCGCTGTATCGGATCGCGGTTCCTAGTGGTAAGTCGGACTTTATTGTATCGCTTGATGATTTCGACTCTCCAACGGAAAACTGGTTCGGAGTTGACGTAAGCGGAGTTCCTCTTGCATTCCATGCAGCCCGAGTCGATGATATCTTCAAATTGAAGTGCGAACTTCCTTAAAATGTTGCTTCAAGATGAACTTTTCTCGGCGAAAGCAAGGACCGCGTGTTGTCCAAAGGGGATGAATCCTTGGCAAAGGCTGGACGAATCCTGGTTCAAAGACGCGACGAAACCTCCGGCGGAGCAGGGCGATTTACGCCTGGCCTTCAACTTAGAGGCGCTGGAAAAACTCCGCGTTTCCGCACCTATTGGATTCAAAGGAATCAGACCGAGCTGAAAGCCTACTCTGGGGCACTGCCGACTTAATTCGACAGGGCGAACGGATTTGAAGAGCATAGAACGTTACTCCGCCGAACAGGGGCGGTCGCGGCGGCATCTTCGGAGGATTTTGCCGAGGCCCTGTCGTACGTTGTACCTGACGCATCGGTCTATAGAGTATGGGCGAATCCAGATGGCAAGACTGTCCGCTCCGTTCTACAGGAAGTCATCTTGACTGACGCCCCACAACACACTAGCCTCAATTGCTTGCTCCAGAAGTGAATACCGAAGCCGCCATCGCGGGCAGCACGTCCGATCTGGAAACACGCATAGACGAACCGGAGTTTAAGCGCGCGGGGGAAGCCAATATCGACGATGTGGTGAACGCAGTTCTTTCCACGCAGCCAATTGCGATTCTTCATAATCAAGCCACCAACCTAGAGACCGACCATGTGTTTCTGGTTCCGCAAAGCGAAGCCGTTGTGGTCTGCGGCCGCCCTGATCTGGCTGGCCTTGAAAAAGCGGCAGCTGCTTCGGTATCCCTGGCGAAGACTGGAAGTCTCGATCCGCTGCGCATCTCCGTCAGCGGCCATTCCATTCTCTTGAGCAGGTTTGCGCCGCACCAAGCCGGTGAGCTTGCCCCGCTTCTTCCCGACGAGATCTACGCCGCGGGCTACAATCATGCGGAGGAATGGCCTCGTTACCGGAGCATCTTCGGGCTGATCGATCATAGTGCGGCGAATCCCGAAACCCCAGTCTCTGCAAACACACCTGAGTTTTTCTCGTCGGATCTGCAAAGTCTCGGCGATTCGCTGCCCCGCCTTCGGAGTGCATCGATTATCACTCAGAACGATGGCGAGATTGTACGCGATACCGTTCGTTTACGAGCTGGCCGCGAAGTGACCCGGCGTTCACTCTTTGCACTGGCTCTCGCACCGCTCGAAACAGCTGCGCTCTCGTGGATTGAGATCGATCTCCGTCTGGGAGCGCGCAAGCCCCGGTGGCCTAATCCCGGCCTTCCCATCAGCTTCGGTTCTTTGTTGAAGCCGTTTCTAACGCTGAGTTACGGCGCAACTCATAATAATTTTCCGGTGTTGACATGTCACGGATCTCGCGACGATTGCTGGCTCGCACATGGCCATGGCCGTCAGGACATCGTAAATGCTCTGGCGAACTCCTGCAATGCTTACTTTCTCTCCCTTGCTGCTAACCTGGACCGGGCGGCGCTTGATTCAGTCTGCCTCTCTTATGGGCTTTCGCGTCCTAACCGTTCCGCATCTCCCGCCAGCCTGATCGGAAAGGGAACTGGTTGGACACAGTTACCTATGGTTGTAGCAGAGGCATTCGCGCTTTTAATCAACAACCGTTCGGGGACGAATGTCGGCGTAGTTCTGAAAGCGATGGCCCAGTGTGCGGCCGTTGGTACCGCGAAGGAGATCCACTTGGCTGCGTACGCCAAAACCGGCACGGCCCCGTGCAGTCATACGCCTCGCGCTCCAGGCGATGGTTTCGTAGCTGCGATCTACCGAATTGCTCAACCGCGAACCGTGGTGCTGGTTCGCCACCATGGCACAACCGGGGCGGAGACCGCTCGCGACGTTCGGAGCATCCTCCCGGCATGAAAGCTAAAATCAGCATGTGCCCGAGATTGAATCGCCGTGAGGCTATCGCGAGTGCTCTGGGATTGCTTCAACTCCCCGATACTTCGTCGAGCTACTCCTTTTGGATATTGCGCCTCCTTAAGCCAACGCATTTGATTGTTTATCCGCTAGGTTCCTCCCGTTTGCATTGCGTGTCGGCCACGGGCGGATCCATTGTGGAAGCAGGCGGCCATTTTCGTGTTGACGCCTCGCTCACGCCCATTCAGATTTCGGGTCCGCAAGATTCGCCGGCTTTTTTCTTGATTGAAATTCCCGGCGTCATTCGCCGTGCTTACCTGGGAAAGCTTCACATCCAGCCGCAAGGCAGCTTGCTAATTCCGGTTGTAACGATGGATCGCGAAATAGCCGTATCGTCCATCGTCGGCGCCGAGCTTCCTACCGCCGGTACGCCGCTCAATGCGCTATCGGCTCAAGCGGTGATCGCCCGGTCTTATCTGGCGGCATCCACCCAGCCCCGCCACAGCCTTGCACAATTCTGCGATACCACTCATTGCCAATTCCTTCGCGGGCCCGCGCGGCGGGGCTCACCTGTTGCGCAATCTGTCGAAGACACCACGGGACTGGTTCTTTATTCCCATTCACAACCGGTTCCCACTCGTTACTCGGCAGCTTGTGGTGGACACACCGAAAGCAAAATGGTAGAGGGATATCAATACGAATCGACTTCTTGTGAGATCTGCCAGAGACTGAACCTGCGCCGCCGTGGTCATGGGCTCGGCCTCTGTCAAGAAGGTGCGATTGGCCTCGCGCGCGATGGCTGGAGTTGGCGGAAAATTCTCGCCAAATACTATCCGCAGACATCTATTGAGCGCGTATCGCCTCAACGCCTATCATGAGAAGGCAAGATGTCTCAGAAGATTCAACTTTCTACTAACGTCCTCGTCTATATCGCGTCGCAACTCAACGTTTCTTTGAAGAGTTTAGTAGCCACGATCACGCTGCTTGACGATGGCGGAACGGTTCCATTCATAGCGCGCTACAGAAAAGAAGCCACTGGCAATCTCGATGAAGTTGCCATCGCGGCTATTGAAGAGAAGCTGGCGTATCATCGCGAACTGGAAGAACGCCGTGAAACTGTTCTCAAGACGATTGATGAACAGGGCAAGCTAACTCCAGAGCTGAAGGCCAAAATCGAAGCGGCGCTCGACCGCAACGATCTTGAAGATCTCTACCTGCCCTACAAACCCAAGCGCCGCACAAAGGCGACGATCGCGCGTGAGAAGGGGCTTCAGCCGCTGGCCGATTATCTTTGGAATCAAGTGGCCGGAGCAACGCCGCTGAGGGATCTTGCGGGCACTTTCGTGAATGCAGCGAAAGGCGTCGCCACGGCGGATGAGGCCCTTGAAGGAGCGCGCCACATCATCGCGGAACAAATCAGTGAAATGGCCGAGGCGCGCAAATATCTTCGCACGCTGATGATGAACGATGGCGTAGTGATCAGTAAGGGCGTTGAAGGCGCGAGCGATCCTGAAGGCAAATTTAAGATGTATCTCGATTACGGCGAGCCGGTTTCGAAGATTCCGTCGCACCGCATGCTGGCGATTCGGCGCGGATCGAACGAGAACATTTTGTATTTCCAGATTGAGCTTGACCCGCAACGGCCGCTCGCCTACTTGAAAAGCCAAGTCATTCGACAACCGGGCGATTGGGTTCCGCATCTGGAAATGGCAGTGGACGATTGCTGGAAGCGGCTGCTGAATTCGTCTATTCAAACCGATGTTCGTTTGGAACTGAAGGAACGCGCAGATTCTGAAGCCATCCGCGTGTTCCGCGAGAATCTGCGCAATCTGCTGCTTTCACCTCCAGCCGGAATGATTGGCGTACTCGCGGTCGATCCCGGCCTTCGCACGGGTTGCAAGATAGCGGTTGTGGACGACACCGGCAAGTTTCTCGATCACGGCGTTATCTATCCGCTGGAACCCAGGAATGACGTTGCCGGCGCGGCTCAAACGCTGCTGACCTTCATCCGCAAATACAATGTGCGCGCTATTTCCATTGGAAACGGCACAGGTTCACGCGAAGCTTCGGCGTTTGTGCTCGAAATGTTGCGCGAGGCGAAGTTGTCGGATGTTTTCAGCGTTGTTGTGAACGAATCGGGCGCATCTGTGTATTCGGCTTCCGAAATCGCCCGCCAGGAGTTTCCAGATCTCGACCTGACTGTTCGCGGCGCAATCTCCATCGCGCGCCGGCTGACAGGATCCGCTTGCTGAACTGGTAAAGATCGATCCGAAATCGATCGGCGTCGGCCAGTATCAGCACGACGTAGACCAGCGCGAGCTGAACGAGGCGCTTGGCAGCACGGTAGAGATTTGCGTGAACCGCGTGGGAGTCGATCTCAACACCGCTTCATTCGCATTGCTGCGTTACGTGGCGGGTGTTAACGAACGAACCGCTCAGAAAATTGTCGAATTCCGCAACGAAAACGGAAAGTTCAAGTCGCGCGTCCAACTTCAAGGCTGTAACCGGCTTTGGTCCAAAAACATTTGAGCAGGCGGCTGGATTTTTGCGTATTCGCAATGCGGAAAATCCGCTCGATTCCACTGCGGTACATCCGGAATCGTATCCGGCCGTCGAGAAAATTGCCGCGTCGCTCTCAGTGAAAGTCGACGACCTGATCGCTCGGCCCGAGTTGCTTAATGGCGTGAAGATAGAGGCCGGAAATTTCACTCTTCGCGACATTGTTGAAGAACTCCGCAAACCTGGGCGCGATCCCCGCGACAAATTTGTCGCCCCTCAATTCCGCTCCGACATTCGCGAAATAACCGATTTACAACCCGGGATGATATTGGAAGGCACCGTTACGAACGTTACGAATTTCGGGGCATTCGTAGATATCGGTGTCCATCAAGACGGATTAGTTCATGTCAGCGAGCTGTCGCAAAAGTTCATCAAAGACCCGAATGAAGCCGTGAAAGTCGGCCAGATTGTTAAGGTTAAGGTAATCTCGGCGGATGCTAAGGTCAAGCGGATTGCCCTTTCCATAAAGGCTTTACAAGCATCGGAGCTTCCGAGAGTGAAGAACATGGAAGACAAACTGGCTGCGCTATCGAACCGTTTCCGAAGCAGATAGCATCGAAAGATGGTTAACATCGAAATGGCTCTTCTATACAGCTATCTGAGACGGCACTGGCAATATGTGTGTCTCGCGCTGCTGCTGGCAGCGGTTAATCAGGTTTTTTCGCTGTTAGATCCGCTTATTTTCCGGCATATTATCGATTCTTATGCCACCAAGTTTCACGAGTACACAACAGCCCAGTTCATTCGCGGAGTTACAGGTTTGCTGGCCGCCGCTGTGGGAGTGGCGTTTGTTTCGCGGGTGGCCAAGAATTTTCAGGATTACTACGTTAATGTCGTTACCCAACAGACCGGCGCTGAACTCTATGCCGATGGGGTTGAGCGATCGCTTTCATTACCCTATGCGGTATTTGAAGATCAGCGCAGCGGCGAAACTCTGGGCAAGCTTCAAAAGGTGCGGACGGATGTCGAACGGTTCATATCCGCTTTCGTCAATATTCTTTTTACGGCTACAGTCGGGAGTGGTTTTTGTCACCATCTACGCAATTAAAGTTTACTGGCTCATTGCTCCGGCATTTCTGTTGACCGTGCCTCTGTTAGGCGGAATCAGTTCAGTGTTGAGCCGCAAAATTAAAGCCATTCAGAAGACTATCGTCGCTGAAACCGCGGCACTGGCTGGTTCGACTACGGAATCGCTGCGCAATATCGAACTGGTCAAGACGTTGGGCCTGGCGCGGCAAGAGATTGGGCGGCTGAATAACACGACCGGCAAGATTCTGAAGCTGGAACTTAAGAAGGTCCGCTACCTAAGAAGTCTCAGCTTCATGCAAGGGACCGCCGTAAACCTGCTCAGAACAAGCATTCTGTTCATGATGCTCTATCTGATCTTCACGCAACGCATTACGGTTGGGCAATTTTTTTCGCTCTTTATCTACTCCTTCTTTATTTTTGGCCCTCTCCAGGAACTTGGCAATATCATCAACATCTACCGAGAGACCGAGGCGTCGCTGAACGTCCTTCAAGAAATCCTAAAAATTCCCTCCGGAGCCGAAGCCGGCGAATGCCGCATTGCTCGGTCCGCTCGCATCGCTCGAATTCGACGACGTAACATTCCAGCACCGGACGTCGAAACGGCCGGCTGTATGCGGGGTCAACTTCCGCATCGAGCGCGGAGAGACGGTGGCATTCGTTGGGCCGTCGGGCGCGGGCAAGACAACGCTGGTTAAGCTGCTCGTTGGCCTGTACCAGCCGGAACAGGGCGCTGTCCGCTACAACGGAATCGATTCGAAAGAGATCGATCCCGACGAATTGCGATCGCAAATCGGCTTCGTCACGCAAGATACGCAGCTCTTTTCTGGCACCATCCGCGAGAATCTGCTGTTCGTCCGGCCTGAAGCGACAGATGCCGAATGCCTCAATGTGCTGCACAGATCCGCCGCCGATTCACTTTTGGCGCGCGCCGACAAAGGCCTGGACACCCTAATCGGCGAGGGTGGAGTGAAAGTATCAGGCGGCGAAAAGCAACGGCTTTCCATCGCCCGTGCGCTCCTCCGCAGGCCGCGATTGCTGGTTTTCGACGAAGCAACGTCGTCGCTCGATTCCATCACCGAAGAAGAGATTACCCGCACAATCCGCGATGTCGGCGAACGGTCAGATGTGATGACCATTCTCATTGCACACCGTCTTTCCACGATCATGCACGCCGAACGTATCTACGTTCTAGAACGCGGAAAAATTGTCGAAGAAGGAACGCATTCGCAATTAGTTGCCGAAACCGGTCTCTATTACGCGCTGTGGCGGCAACAGATTGGCGAAGGCACGGCCGAATCTGTAACGCTTGCGATCCGCTAATCGGCGATGGTAATTGTGGGTCGCTGTTTCTGTTTCGTCGCCTCCGCCCGGTCAATGACGGTACGAGCTAACTGTTCAAAAATTTTGGATTGGGCGCTGGGTTCGCGCGTGGTAATGGGCTGCCCAGCATCGCCGCCTTCGCGGGTGGCGGGATCGAGCGGAATTTCGGCCAGTAGCGGAACTTTCATCAGCTCCGCGGTTCTGGCGCCGCCACCTTTGCCGAAAATGTAGAGCTTCTCGCCGTTATGTTCCAGATAGCTCATGTTCTCGACGATGCCGAGAACGGGCTCGCGCACCTGCTCGAACATGTTCACAGCTTTGCGCGCGTCTTCCAGAGCGACATCGGAAGGGGTGGTCACAATGATAGCGCCGGTGAGAGGCGTCGTTTGAATCAAGGTCAACTGCACATCGCCAGTGCCGGGAGGCAGATCGATGATCAGGTAATCGAGCTGGCCCCAATCCACGTTGCGCAGGAATTGCTGAATCACGCTGAATTCAGCATCGGCCCACGCCACACCAGCGGCTTGTCGCCGGGGTTCAGGAAAGCCATCGACATGAGCCGCACGCCATAAGCTTCCAGCGGCTGAATGCGCTGGCCGATGGCATGCGGCGTCTGCGCGGATGCCCATCATCAGCGGAACGTTTGGCCCGTAAACATCGGCATCCAGCAGGCCGACAGCATGGCCGAGCTTCGCCAGTGTGATGGCCAAGATTGACGGCAACGGTACTTTTTCCAACTCCGCCTTTGCCGGAGCCCACTGCAATAATGTTCTGAACGCCGGGAATCGGTAATTTCGGCTGCTCACCAGGAGCTTGTGGACCCATAACCTCAAGCTAACAGCAAGCTGGCTTGCGCCTTTAAATCGAAGCCCGCGAAGTCTCGCCGCTGAAATTTAGGAAACGCCGCAGCCGCGATCATGGCCGCGTTGTCGGTCGAAGGCTGGGGCAGGGAAGTAGAAATTGAGGCCGCCCGATCGCGCGGCCTGTTGGCGCAGGCCGGCATTCCAGGCCACGCCGCCGGCAACCATCACCGATTCCGCGCCAATCTGCTCCGCCGCGGCAGCCGCGCGCCGTCAGCAATTCTTCGATCACGGTGTGTTGAAAACTTGCCAGCAGATCGAGCGTTGCTTGCGGCGTCGCGGCCGGCAATTCTTCGATGGTTGGGTTGCGCACTGCTTGCGGCGCAACTTCGATTTCGGCTTTGATATCGCGCTGCTCGGTCCAGCGCAGCACGGCGGTTTTAAGCCCGCTGAAACTGAAATCGAGCTCGTTGCCCTTCATCTGGCCAGCGTAAACTTCACCGCGCGCGGATTACCGAACGGCGCCAGTTGGTCGATGATCGGCCCGCCCGGATAGCCAAAGCCGAGCAGCTTCGCCACTTTGTCGTAGGCTTCGCCGGCCGCATCGTCGCGCGTCTTGCCCAGCAGCCGGTATTCGCCCGGCTCGCGCACTTCGAACAGATGAGTATGGCCGCCGCTCACCACCAAAGCCAGCGCGGGAAATTGAATTCGGGCTGCTCAAGCAGCACGGAATGGATGTGCCCTTCGACGTGATTGACGGCGATCAGCGGAATTGCCGCGCAAAGCACAGCGCTTTCGCATAAGTCACGCCCACCAGCAGCGATCCCACCAAGCCGGGTCCGGACGTGACCGCGATGGCGCTAAATCGTCGAGCGCTATGCTGGCCTGCTTCCAGCGCCTCGCGCACGACGGGCACGATGGCGCGCAGATGTTCGCGCGAAGCGAGTTCCGGAACCACGCCGCCGTACTTGGGCGTGCGTATCGAACTGCGAAGCGACAATGCTCGAAAGAATTTGCCGGCCTTCCGCCACAACAGCCGCCGCTGTCTCATCGCACGAACTCTCAATTCCTAAAATAGTGTTTGCAAGTCTCTGATTTCTATTATGAGTTGCCGGAAGAATTGATCGCGCAGGAACCTCCGGCTGAGCGCGGTGCTTCACGCATGCTGGTGGTCTCGCGCGAGAAGCAAAGCTTTCACGACGATGCTTTCGCAACTTCGCCGATACATCCGTCCGGGCGATTGCCTCGTCTTAAACAACACGCGCGTTTTTCCCGCGCGGCTGCACGGCCGCCGCAATCATCCGGCCGGGGCTGAGGTGGAAGTGTTTCTGCTGCGCGCGCTGGATGAAGCCGAAACGGTGTGGAAGTGCCTGGTGAGGCCCGGTAAGCGCGTCCGGACGGGCGACCGATTGTTTTCAGTGCGGACTTGACAGGGAGAGGTGTTCTCGCGAGGGCGAGTTCGGCGAGCGAATTCTGCGCTTTCGGCGGCGGCACCGGTTCGCGAATTGCTGGAGAAACTGGGTGAAATTCCGCTGCCGCCCTATATTCATCGCAAGCCAGATGCGCAGGACAGCGAACGATACCAAACCGTGTTCGCCACTCATCCCGGTTCGGTGGCCGCGCCCACGGCGGGTCTGCATTTCACCGCCGGAGATGCTGGACGAATGCGCGCAGCCGGCGCGGAGATTGCTCAAGTCACTTTGCACGTCGGACATGGTACCTTCGCGCCGCTGCGCAGCGAGAAGCTGGCTGAAATCCGCTTCACGAAGAGTGATTCGAAATCGAAGAATCCGATGCGCGATCGATGCGCGAAGCGAAGCGCCGGGTCTGCGTGGGCACCACGAGCGTGCGAACGGTAGAGACCGCCCTGTTGCGGGGAGGTTTTGCAGCCATGAGCGGTGAGAACGAACCTATTTATCTACCCCGGCTTTGAGTTCCGCGCAACCGGCGCCATGCTGACCAATTTTCATTTGCCGGAATCGAGCCTGCTGATGCTGGTTTGCGCGTTTGCAGGCCGCGACCTGGTCCTAGCCGCTTATCATCACGCAGTCGCCGAGCGATATCGCTTTTTCTCGTACGGCGACTGCATGCTTATCGAATAGCTTCAGGATATTGCTTGTAGCGCTGACGCCATCCGTGTATGTAGTGCCAAGGGCATGGAATCCATCTTCAGGGGCGCGCGGGTCGCACAGCAGCCGTCGACCCACGCGGGCAATTTCCAGCACATCGTCCACATGAGCTTTCCAATCCTCCGGAGCCCAATCGATAGCGTCGGAGACGACGACTGGCAATTCCCTCAGCCACGCCATCCGCCGTCACCATGTTGAAGGATTCGGTGTAGCTCGGTTGCAACAGCAAATGCATGTGAGCGATGGTCTTGCGAAACTCCGGCCAGGTTTGCCAACCGTTCATAACAAGCTTTACGTTCGGAAGGCCAGTGAGCATCTCTTGTACCGCACCGAGACGGATTCGCCGCCGCCTTCAGCGCGGCCCGCCGAAAGCCAGAGTTCGAGAGGCACACGGAGATTGCTTGAGAGTTCAAGCGCCGCGCCGGCAGCGCTCATAAGGTTCTTGAGAGGCCGGGTTGCGCCGAAAACCCCTACTCGCAAGGGACCGCTGCAGTATGCCTTTTGGCGCGAGTTTGGCGTGCGGTCGAGGTAATAGAGGTTTGGAAGGTATCTGCAAGGCGCGCCAAAGGCTTGTTGGATCCAATCGACAAAGCGCCGGCGTTACCGCCAGGTGTACGTTGTGCGTACCCATTTCGAGTTCCATAATGTCGCGCACAAGCTTTACGCCGTTGCGGTCGGCCTGCAGGAAGCCGACATTGGAATGGCAATTGACTGCAAAATTGGTGTCTGAAAACTCGGTGGCCAGCGCCTGTAATTGAGGGGCTGGAATCCAAGGTGCGGAGATAATGACGTGCTGGACTGGGTCCACGTGCAACTTTGCGCGCAAATCAGCGGCGCTCAAAATCGGCCAGACGTCAGTTTTGATTCCCTCGCGGCGCAACACTTTGGCAGTGTTGATGGCGGCGACGCCGAGACCGATATGACTGATGTTTCGGTTTGCGGCAAAATTCTTGTAAGCAAGTACAACGCTCATTGACTTCATTCACTCCATGCGGATGGTTCATTCGATCTGTCCGGTAACGACTCCAGAGTGAAGTAAGCAGCGTTCAAGCGAGTTTAATTTTTTCGTGTAAGTTGCTGATTAGAGGGAGGAAGATTTTTTTAACTTTTTTGTGAACGACTGCAGAACGCGCCGTAAAGGGTCTTGGCAAGCGGGCGGGGGTGGTGAAAGACAGCGGTTTTATTAGCGTTTTGGCGATTGCTCTTTCCAAGCAGGGGCGTTTTTTGGCCCTTCCGCTTGAAGCTGCGCTTCGGCATTGACGGGGCAAGCGCAGGCAACCGAACCTGTTATGCGCCGCGGGGTTCTTCTTCTCGGCAGCGTTCGCGGGGCGAAGGCGCCTGTCTGGGTGTCGTGCGGGAGAAGAGGGCGATCCGCGCGGCCGAACGGATTGCAGCGCACAGACGCACCCCTGCGCGATGATTTAAGGGGAGTCGGCGATAAGCAGCGAAGGAGCTCTGTTCGGCCGGTCGAATGGAGTAATTGATCGACGGTCAGCGCCACTACTCCGACCATGCTGGCGAAGCAAGCTCCAGCCGGTAGACCGGAGACCATGAGGTGGGCCATGATCTTGCTGGCGCCGCGAAAGTAAATGAGACGCCCGCCGAACTCGTCTTTCAAACGTCCGTTGAGCTGCTCGACGATGGTGCGCTTCTGGAAGCGCTGCTTCTGTTCCTCGCTGAAGGCGTTCTCGCGCGCCGAGCGGGGATGCGCGGGGTTCGGCTGAATGAGGAGCGCTTGGTGGCCGAGTTTCCGGCTGTGCGCGCGAAATGAGTTGGGCGTCGTAAGCGGAGTCCATTAATTCGCATTGCCAGCGCACGCGTTGGGCGCCCATCTGCATCAGCGGGATGGCGGCCTGCGAATCGTGCACGGCGGCGCCGGTGAGGAGGCAGTTGATGGAATGCGGGCCGCCTCGGCCACGTCCCAGTGCAGCTCGAAGCTGCGCCAGTATTGCCGATGGCCTTTGCTGCTTTTCTTCACACCGAGGCTGCACTCGCGCGGCAGGTCGGCCAGCATCTCGGACAGATTCATGTGCGGCTGACGTTGCAGGCGCGGCCCGCGCTGATGAAAACCGCTCTTGGTCTGGTAGGGACGGTGGGCTGGCGGCTTGCTGGGAGGCGGTGTTTGGTCCTTATCTGCGGGCAGGCGCTGGCGCGCTTCGATGGCCGTGGAGTCGCGCGCCAGGCACTCAATCACGCCGTCCTGCTGGATTTCCCGTACCAGCGCTTGATGGATTTGGGCGGGTAATCCCGTGGCGAGCTCGGCGAAGGCGCACGAGAAGGCGGCTTCGGCGGGCACTTGCCTGGCCGTATCCCAGCCGCAGAGACGGCGCAGTTGTGTTTCGGTTTGCAGGGGCTGAATCAGATGGCGGGGTGCTGGGAGATTGTAGACTGCTTTGGCGAAGAAGGCGGTAGCCAGACAGCGCCGGTCGCACGGGCGGCGACCGGTATAGCAGCGCCGCCTACCCACCCAGCGCGCTAACGGCTCCAAGCTCACGATCGCCGCCAGCAATCTGCTCTGTTTGCCGAGCCGGCCGACCACCGATTCCAGCACCGGGAACAACTCGCTCTGCAATAGATTTCTGAATTGCACTAGGCGCTCCGCTGAGGTAATCTGCATTAGGGCTTCGCTCCGTTGTTTAGCTGATTTGTTTGGCGACAAAATCTTACATCGGAAGAGGCCTTCCGCAAAACATTTTTTAGTCTTTGTGTTTTAAAGTGCTTTCTTACGCTTTTGCGTTTTGCAAGTGGCTCTGGTGATGAGTAAAGTTGGGGGGCAAGAGAGACAGCCGGAGTTTGATGGCCGCGATGCCAGGTTCGCAACTAGATGTGCCGCGATTTTAACTGCTTGTCGTATGAAGCGGGATTACATAGACTGCAATTGAAGCGGAAATCCCGGGACATTGCCGACGAATCAGCGCAGCGACTCACGCGAGCGGCGACTTGACGCGAAAAGTGCGGGGGACGCTCGCGAGGGGTGTATGTGACTATGGGGAAACGATTTAGATGATTGAAGCTGTGGGCCTTTTGCCGGTCGGGCGAGGGTTTGGAGAGTGGCGCTCGCGGGAGCGGGCGGAGATGGTTGAAAATAGAATAGTTAGAGTGGCGGCTGTTTCCCCGACTAATTGATCGGGGCCTCATTGAAGCACAAATCGGGCAGAGTGCTCGGACCGCCTTCATGTTCGGTTTCCCCGACTAATTGATCGGGGCCTCATTGAAGCCAATGGTCATGACGTGTCGAACTCGCGCATTTGTCTGCGTGTTTCCCCGACTAATTGATCGGGGCCTCATTGAAGCGTCGGTAAGCCTCATTCCGTGTCACGATATGACGGAGCTATCGCACGTTTCCCCGACTAATTGATCGGGGCCTCATTGAAGCGTTACAAAGCCTACGCGCCAATTGCTGCGGCGCGAATTATTGTTTCCCCGACTAATTGATCGGGGCCTCATTGAAGCGCCCCACGCAGGTCCGCCCTACTCAGTTTCGCCTGTTTCCCCGACTAATTGATCGGGGCCTCATTGAAGCCAGTACATTGTTGAATTCTTTAAACAAAGCCTCCAACGTTTCCCCGACTAATTGATCGGGGCCTCATTGAAGCTAAGTGATACTTTCAATGTTAATACCTTTCTTTTAAGGTTTCCCCGACTAATTGATCGGGGCCTCATTGAAGCCACGTCGCTTGAACCTGGAGAACTGCGGGCGGCGATGTTTCCCCGACTAATTGATCGGGGCCTCATTGAAGCACGTTGTCAGCAGCCACAGCAGCATCCGCCGCCGAGTTTCCCCGACTAATTGATCGGGGCCTCATTGAAGCTCGATCAGGAATTGCAGCAAAGTGTCTGCATACTTTGTTTCCCCGACTAATTGATCGGGGCCTCATTGAAGCCGCAGTGCTGTCTGCGTTTTCAGCGGGGGCCGGCCTGTTTCCCCGACTAATTGATCGGGGCCTCATTGAAGCCTCGGCACTGGATGCCGGTATGACTTCCATCGGCCCGTGTTTCCCCGACTAATTGATCGGGGCCTCATTGAAGCGAGCAAGATCCTCCCGTTGCAGTTACCGGCAGAGAAGTTTCCCCGACTAATTGATCGGGGCCTCATTGAAGCCGCCTTAATGAACACCGCTTGCTCGGCGAGCCAGCTAGGTTTCCCCGACTAATTGATCGGGGCCTCATTGAAGCTCTTCAATCCGCGTTATTCGCGCGTTCGTTTCGTCAAGGTTTCCCCGACTAATTGATCGGGGCCTCATTGAAGCGATCCAAGCTTCGTTAAGGTAGAGGTAACTGGAATCAGTTTCCCCGACTAATTGATCGGGGCCTCATTGAAGCATACGAAGCGGTTCTGGCTGTTTAATAGCAATGCTGCGTTTCCCCGACTAATTGATCGGGGCCTCATTGAAGCCCTGCGGCAGCGCGAAGCGCCGCCGTCTCCTGGGAGTTTCCCCGACTAATTGATCGGGGCCTCATTGAAGCTCCAGGTCGGTGAAGTACAGCAATCCGGCAGGCGGTTGTTTCCCCGACTAATTGATCGGGGCCTCATTGAAGCCAAGCATTAGCGTATTGGTTGACCACGTGCGGGGCATCGTTTCCCCGACTAATTGATCGGGGCCTCATTGAAGCTGGCGAACAGGTATTAGGCTTTGGCGACAAATCGTGTTTCCCCGACTAATTGATCGGGGCCTCATTGAAGCAGTTCCGCGTCGAGGACCACCTCCTGATAAAACTTGGTTTCCCCGACTAATTGATCGGGGCCTCATTGAAGCCGAGACAGGTACTACAGCTTCTCCGTGCTTGCCGTCGTTTCCCCGACTAATTGATCGGGGCCTCATTGAAGCGCTGCGGCTGCTCCATGACGCCCGCGTACAGGCCGAGTTTCCCCGACTAATTGATCGGGGCCTCATTGAAGCTCCTCCTCCTGTTTTTTGAATAGCGCCATGACCCCCGTTTCCCCGACTAATTGATCGGGGCCTCATTGAAGCCAAGCCACGCTCGTCGAGCAGCCAGTCATTACTACGTTTCCCCGACTAATTGATCGGGGCCTCATTGAAGCCTCAGTAACCGCGCTGGTGGACGCCGGTAACATCTACGTTTCCCCGACTAATTGATCGGGGCCTCATTGAAGCACATTGTCGGATCGATGCCGGATAGCGACATGGTTATGTTTCCCCGACTAATTGATCGGGGCCTCATTGAAGCCCTGGCGTGGACTTTTGGACGTATAATGAGCTTGCCTCGTTTCCCCGACTAATTGATCGGGGCCTCATTGAAGCCCAAAGAACGAAGGGGATGCCCCGCCGCCTTGACAGGGTTTCCCCGACTAATTGATCGGGGCCTCATTGAAGCATTGCCGAGATCGGTCACGCGCACTGCCACTTCACCGTTTCCCCGACTAATTGATCGGGGCCTCATTGAAGCATCCATGATGGAGCCTGCTTCGCCGAAATCGCATTGTTTCCCCGACTAATTGATCGGGGCCTCATTGAAGCTTAGCCAGTTCAGGGTATTTCTCGACGAGTTTAGCCAGTTTCCCCGACTAATTGATCGGGGCCTCATTGAAGCGGCTCTGTCTTTCCTACCATTATCGAAGCTGAAATGGTTTCCCCGACTAATTGATCGGGGCCTCATTGAAGCGCAGCCTGCTCAAGTAACTTACGCGCATATTGGATAGTTTCCCCGACTAATTGATCGGGGCCTCATTGAAGCCGTTAACGGGTGTCTGTATCTATCATGGCAGTGGCGCGTTTCCCCGACTAATTGATCGGGGCCTCATTGAAGCCGATCCGTCGCTCGGTAAGCCTGGCCCCGAACAAAGCGTTTCCCCGACTAATTGATCGGGGCCTCATTGAAGCACGCGGCTGGCCAGTGGATCTATGTCGGGCTGTCGCGCGTGTTTCCCCGACTAATTGATCGGGGCCTCATTGAAGCATTATGCTGTTGGTCCTGGTTCCGAGGAAGCACGCTGTTTCCCCGACTAATTGATCGGGGCCTCATTGAAGCGAAGCATTCCAAGCTTGCTGCAATACTACTTCGTCGCGTTTCCCCGACTAATTGATCGGGGCCTCATTGAAGCTACAGAACTTGAAAATATATGATTGTCTATTACCATGTTTCCCCGACTAATTGATCGGGGCCTCATTGAAGCAGCGAGACTTACAGCGAGACTTACTCCAGGTTCATGTTTCCCCGACTAATTGATCGGGGCCTCATTGAAGCGACCATACGCCGAACGGGACGCGCGGCAACCGCTTGTTTCCCCGACTAATTGATCGGGGCCTCATTGAAGCAGCAGCCCACCGAGGACGCCAGCGAATTCGATGCCGCGTTTCCCCGACTAATTGATCGGGGCCTCATTGAAGCGTGAGCGGTTCGACGGTGGCCGCGCGCTCGGCGGCTGGTTTCCCCGACTAATTGATCGGGGCCTCATTGAAGCAATACAGGCTTACGAGTTTACGAACCCCTTTAACTGCGTTTCCCCGACTAATTGATCGGGGCCTCATTGAAGCCTATCCACACAGCAACACCCAACACGGCAAGCGCACTTGTTTCCCCGACTAATTGATCGGGGCCTCATTGAAGCTTACCGTCCGGACGATGGCCGACAGCATCTTGCCTGGTTTCCCCGACTAATTGATCGGGGCCTCATTGAAGCTAGATCGGCTGGCTTCATTGTGGCTTTTAGACCTCCCGGTTTCCCCGACTAATTGATCGGGGCCTCATTGAAGCAACTATCGGCCCTTCTTTTATCAGAATTCCTTCGAGAGTTTCCCCGACTAATTGATCGGGGCCTCATTGAAGCGATGTAATTATTATCAATCTTCGTCGGCCCTGGCCCCGTTTCCCCGACTAATTGATCGGGGCCTCATTGAAGCCAGGGCATCGGTAGCCAGCTCGCTAATGTCTCCCTGCGTTTCCCCGACTAATTGATCGGGGCCTCATTGAAGCAGTAGCTTTAACGATTCCTCATGCTTGATGCTGGCAGTTTCCCCGACTAATTGATCGGGGCCTCATTGAAGCGATAGCTGCGCGCCGCGCCTCAAGCTCGGCAATGACGTTTCCCCGACTAATTGATCGGGGCCTCATTGAAGCAGCAAATAGGGAGATCACTATGGCCATCCGGCTTTGTTTCCCCGACTAATTGATCGGGGCCTCATTGAAGCCAAACCACAGCGTGAGCGCGTCGCCCGCGACAGAGCCGTTTCCCCGACTAATTGATCGGGGCCTCATTGAAGCCGCGGCGGCGGCAAATACACCCGCGTCGTGCAGGCGCGGGTTTCCCCGACTAATTGATCGGGGCCTCATTGAAGCCTTTTTAACTTTGACTGCCATGTCTTCTTTTAGTAGTTTCCCCGACTAATTGATCGGGGCCTCATTGAAGCCAAGCTGTCACATTGCTGAACGAGCCCGATGTTGAAGGTTTCCCCGACTAATTGATCGGGGCCTCATTGAAGCTGTCGCCACTATTGGTGCGGCCTCTGACAGAGAATGGTGTTTCCCCGACTAATTGATCGGGGCCTCATTGAAGCTTCATCGTTCCGGTAGTCGCTCGGCCCACCGGGACGTTTCCCCGACTAATTGATCGGGGCCTCATTGAAGCTGTCATTGGCTAAGCGTCCAGCGGTTCGTCCGACATGTTTCCCCGACTAATTGATCGGGGCCTCATTGAAGCGTCAGCTAGGGACAACATACCATTAGACTCGCTTATGTTTCCCCGACTAATTGATCGGGGCCTCATTGAAGCGACGCCCTGGGAGGCGAGGGCGGCATAGTAGACCTCGTTTCCCCGACTAATTGATCGGGGCCTCATTGAAGCTCCATGAAATACGCAGCGCGCAGATGCAGAATGTTCAAGTTTCCCCGACTAATTGATCGGGGCCTCATTGAAGCTCGGCGTACGGGCGCGGAATTTCCTCAGACATGCAGGTTTCCCCGACTAATTGATCGGGGCCTCATTGAAGCTCAACAACTTGCGTGCTCATAGGTTCAATTTTCGAGGTTTCCCCGACTAATTGATCGGGGCCTCATTGAAGCCCTTAGTAGGGACGGCGCGATGAAACTCGGCCCAGCGTTTCCCCGACTAATTGATCGGGGCCTCATTGAAGCGAAACCGGGCGCTGCTCATCCGTGGCATTCGGATCGGTTTCCCCGACTAATTGATCGGGGCCTCATTGAAGCACTGGCGCTGCGCGCGCAGGTGCTCGTTGGCCATCTGCGTTTCCCCGACTAATTGATCGGGGCCTCATTGAAGCCGCGAAGTACATTCGACCGCCGGTACCGATGCCGGGGCGTTTCCCCGACTAATTGATCGGGGCCTCATTGAAGCGTAATTAAGCCGAATGGCCGGGCGGAACACCAGGCGGTTTCCCCGACTAATTGATCGGGGCCTCATTGAAGCTCGACAGCAGTAATAGCTCGCTGATTGTCTCCGAGGTCGTTTCCCCGACTAATTGATCGGGGCCTCATTGAAGCGAAGCCGATGCGGCTAGGCCCGCATCACCGGATCTTGGTGTTTCCCCGACTAATTGATCGGGGCCTCATTGAAGCATTGTGGCGTACGCCGAGCGAGAGGGATCATCACCCGGTTTCCCCGACTAATTGATCGGGGCCTCATTGAAGCACGATCTACGTGCTCTACGGCGCCAAAACGCGGGACGGTTTCCCCGACTAATTGATCGGGGCCTCATTGAAGCCGCCAGATGCGTGACCGCGTCGACCATGAACGCGAACGTGTTTCCCCGACTAATTGATCGGGGCCTCATTGAAGCGCCGTCAACTTTTAGATTCATCCCCTCCATTGTAATCGTTTCCCCGACTAATTGATCGGGGCCTCATTGAAGCTCAACACCTCTACGGCCACCAACGGAACCGTCTTCGGTTTCCCCGACTAATTGATCGGGGCCTCATTGAAGCGATCCGGAACCCGTGAAGCTAAGCGGCGCCTGATAGGTGTTTCCCCGACTAATTGATCGGGGCCTCATTGAAGCCTGGCCGATTATTTCACCCACAACAAGACCGGATCTGTTTCCCCGACTAATTGATCGGGGCCTCATTGAAGCGGCGGCATTGTTTCGCTGGAATCCAGAGGTCAATGTTGTTTCCCCGACTAATTGATCGCGGCCTCATTGAAGCTAGCTCTACTTCTTGGGCTCCGGTGTTCGGAGCACCTGGTTGCGCTCCGCCCTGGTGATAGGGCAAGTGTCTGTCTCGCTTGTTCTTCTGAGCGGGACGGGATTTCTGCTGCGCGGCTTATATCGCATTGTCAGCGCCAAACCTGGGTTCGACTCGCAACATGTCGCCATGGCGACCGTCGATTTGAGTCTCGTGCAGTATTCGGAGGAAAAGGGCAGGGCGTTTTTCAGTGAGCTGCTAAACAAACTGAATGCCTTGCCTGGTGTTGACTCCGCGAGCTTGGCAAGTAGCGTTCCGCCCACCGAATGGCCCGGCGCGGTCTCCATTTTCCATCCGGGCCAAGAGCCGCCTCCGGAGGTGCTGCAGGCCCGTGAGTTCGAATTGGGTCTGAGGGTCAACATCAATCACGTTGCTCCGAACTATTTCCGGACGCTCGGTATTCCGTTGCTTCAGGGACGCGATTTCAGTGATCGCGACCGTACAGGAGCTCCAGGCGTGGTGATTGTCAGCCGCAAGCTTGCCGAGAAAATGTGGCCGGGCGGAAATCCGCTTGGTAAGCAAATCTCCTATCCGCAGTGGCAAGGGCCTGGACGGCCTCCGTTCGAAGTGATCGGCGTTGCCGGCGACGTGAACATCTCGCGCTAACGAGCGATGCTCCGCTGCTGCTGTACGTCCCCATTTTTCAGGAATTCGGCGGACGCGCGTTGGTGCTGGTGCGCACCGCATCCGACCCGCACTCGGGAATCCTCCAGATTCGACGAGCCCTGGCCGCTACCGACAAGCATGTGGCTGCCAGTTTTTTGCAAACGGGTCCGGAGCATTCCTCCGATTCACTCTGGCAGCAGCGGTTGGCCGCGCAGTGGATTGGCGCGTTCAGTGTCATGGCGCTGGTCCTGGCCGCTGTCGGGCTGTATGCCGTCGTCGCGCAATCCGTAGCGCAACGCACGCGCGAGGTCGGCATTCGGCTCGCGTTGGGCGCGGATCGGGGCTCAGTAGCCGCCTTGGTAATCAAGCAGGGCATGATGCTGTCGCTGGCAGGCATGTCCATCGGTTTCCCCGCCGCAATCGGATTGAACCTGGATTCCGAAGTTCAGTTGGGCAGGGAGGCGCAATGTCTGACAAGAATGGAGGATGGACAAAGATAACGGGGATGTTTGTGTCCCACGAGAAGCACTGGTTCTGTTAACGGATGAGCGGCTGATTCTGCGGGAAACGAGCCGGGCGGTAACACCGTTTGGCGGGGTGGCGGTTTTTATCGCTTACCTGCGCAAGATTGGTTTTGTGCAGAAACTTCGGGAGAGTATGCCGATCTGCTGGCGATCCCGGAATCAGATCGAGCCTGCTGCGACGTTCACCGCATTTTTGATCGCGGTATTGGTGGGTGCGAAACGTTTTGCGCATGTGAACTGGTTGCGCGGAGATCGAGCTCTTCATGCGTTGTTAGGCATCGATCGGTTTCCCACCGACGACACCATCCGCAATCTATTTCGCCGCTTCACGATGGGCAACGTGCAGCGCTTGTTCGAGCCCTTGATGCAATGGCAAATGGAACGCATTCCGGTGCGTGGTGAAGGCTACACGCTGGATCTGGATTCCACCGTTTTTGAGCGCTACGGCCATCAGGAAGGATCGTTGAAGGGGCACAATCCGCGGAAGCATGGCCGCCCCTCGCATCATCCGTTGCTCGCGGTTCTGGCCGAAGCCCATTTGCTCCTCCACGGCTGGCTCCGCAGCGGCAACTGCGGGCCAGCACGTGGCGTAGTGGAGTTTCTCGAAGAAGCTCTCGCGCTGTGGGGACAGCGCCGGAAGATCCGCCTGGTAAGAGCCGATTCTGGATTCTTCGATGACAAGCTGCTGAGTTTTTTGGAACAGCGCCGTCTGCCCTACATTGTAGTCGCGCGCCTGACGAAATGGATCAAGCGGGAAGCGCAACACGTGGAGCAATGGCGGGCGCTCGATGAGGCTTATTCGGTCGGCGAGTTCCGCCTGAAGCTGTTCGGCTGGCAAACCGAGCGCCGCTTCGTGGTGGTCCGCGAAGTCGTGCGGGAAGGCCGCGACAGTGTGGGGCGCAAGCTGATCGACGTTCCCGGTTATGTTTTTCGCATCTTCGTCACCACACATACGGAGACTCCGGAAGAGATCTGGCGCGATTACAACCGGCGCTCCGATATGGAAAATCGCATCGCCGAACTGAAGCATGATCTGGGAGCCGGCGGCTTCTGCCTGAAGCAGTTCTTCGCCACGGAAGCAGCCTTTCGGGCCATCTTGCTGCTGTTCAACTTACTCGCGGAGTTTCAGCGCGCCGCCAACTTGCCGCGTTATCGCGAACCAGCTACCATTCGCACCCAAGTGCTCACCTGCGGAGCCATCTTGGGCCGCGCCGGAAGACGGTTGGTTCTTCATATGTCGCAGAGTTGGGGTGGCCTGAAAACCAGAACCCCTTTACTGGACAGCATCTTCGCTTGGCAATTTCCAACTTCGCCGAAGTTAGAACCCGTCACCGCAACCTGATCCCTGGGCTAACCATCCAGAGGATCAGTTTGCTTTCTAATTTCGGAATTCAGGTTTAACGGTCTGGTGCGACGCTATCTCGCTGGCATCGAAGGGTACGGCTTGGTGAGCTTAGCCGCGATCTCCGTCCTAATCGTTTTCGTGATGTTGACCGCCTGCTGGGCCCCAGCACGGCGCGCGGCGATCCGGTTGAGGCGCTACGCTGTGAGTGATACGGCCCGTATCAACCCGGCTCTTATTCCGGAATCACGGCATTGATCTCAATCCCAGGAAACACGGCCAATGAGCCCAGCGCGGAATATTTCACCGGTTTTTGTGCGCGCCCGGTGTTCTACCTCGGCACCAGCTAAGCCGGAGTGTTCCAAATCGTCCGTGCGGTGCTGGATATGTGAGCGCAACTCCTCCTCATGTTATCCTCCACCTGGGAACGATGAAAAACTTAGCGACCTGAACGAAAGCAGGCCGCGAATTTCATACTTCCTCCGGTCACTCCTCGCGCAGCAGTATTAAAGGATCCAGCGTCAGCGCGCGTTGCGCTGGAACCCACGTCGCTAACAGCCCCAGCAATAACATCGCTGCAACAACACCACCCAACACCAGCGGATCGCGGGGAGTTGCCTCATACACGATCGAAGCCAGCACGCGGCTTGCCAGAACTCCTAGAACCAATCCTGCTGCCGAACCCAAAGCCAGCAATTTGAACGCGCGTCCCAAAGCTGCCTGTAGTACTTCCTTTCTCTGCGCGCCCAGCGCCATGCGAATTCCCAACTCCTTCAGCCGCTTGCTCACCGAGTACGCCGCCATGCCAAAGATGCCGGTGATGGACAGCATGGCGCCCATCACACCCAATACGCCCAGCGAGATCGTCGCCACATGCGAAGGAAATAAAGCGAAGTCGTTCAGTTGTTGGCTCCATGTTCCGATGTAGTAAGGCAGCGCGCGATCGAGGTTCCGCAGTGTATTCGTCACGGCCCCCGCCACTTGTCGCGGATCGCGGCTCGCACGGATCACCAGATTTGTTGCCAGCGTTGGCGATTGCAGGATGGGAAGAAACATTGCCAGCGCCGCATTGTCGGTGACGCCTTTATATTTCCCGCTTTCCACAATGCCCACCACTAGGATGCGCGTTCCATCGCGCAGCTTGTAGAAATGGTCCAGGGCGTTTACCGCGGAACCGAACATTTTAACAGCGAACTCCCGATTTACGACCGCCACGCGTTGCGTGCTCTTGTCGTCATGCCAGGAGAAGGTCCTGCCCGCTAACAATGCTGTGCCCGCCGCCTGGAAGTATTCGGGCGACATTCGAAACGAGAAGGGTTCAGCCACGGCATTCGATGGACTCAGATCTGTGGTCTGGTCTGTAAAGACTTGCGACGTGTCATAAGCGCCACTGATGAGTGGCGGCCAATCGATCAATCCGACGGCTTCTACTCCAGGAATGGTCCGCATCGCATCCAGCATGCGCTTTTGCATTTCTGGTACTCTTTCGCCGCTGTAACCCGCCATACTGAGATCGGTATTGACGATCATCACGTTCCGTGGATCGAAACCGAAATTGCTGTGCAGCGAACGGACTAAACCTCGCACGGCGACCATCGATGACGTGACCAGCACCGCACAGATCGCAATTTGCACCACCAGCAGCAGGTCTCGGACCGTAATCCGCCGCCCACCCGCGCCGGTGGATCCCGATTTGATGATCTGGTATGGATCGGTCCTGAGCACCTGGCGTACCGGAACCAACCCGAACAGGATTGCGCTCACTAACGCCAACATCAAAGCGACTCCATACACGTTTGCGTCCGGGCTCACGGGCACAGCTATTGGATATCGGGGTAGTGGCTGCCACACGCTCAGCACGTGCAAAAGCGCCACACTGCTCCACAATCCGATGGCGCTTCCGGCAAGCGAAATCAGCACGGCTTCGGTAAAAAGCGTCCGCAGAATGCGCCTGCGTTTCGCTCCCAGTGCGAGCCGCAGAGCAACTTCACGGCTTTGATCGGCGGCGCGCGCGGCAAACAGGCTACCCAGGTTGGCGCAAGCGGCTAGCAGAATCAATCCCGCCAGCAGCATCAATCCCGTAAGGAACATCTGTACGCGGCGGCCAAGGAAATCGCCATAAAGACTCGGGCGGGACAAGGAATAGCTCATTTGCGCGTGTTCCTTGGGATAGGTCTTTTCCAGATAGGAGCCAATCGAGTTCAGGTCGGCAATCGCCTGAGCCGGAGTCACTTCCGCCTTCAGATGTCCCAACGCCAGATAGATCCAGGCAGCTCCCCGCGCGTTCAGAATATTGCTTCCCTCTACCTGCTCCTCGTTAATCATCGGCAAAAAGAAATCGGGATAGACAAATAACAACGTCCCGTGAAACCCGGGCCGGGCCACGCCAACAATTGTGAAAGGATGCTTGTTGACCTGAACAACACGGCCCACAACGCCGCGGTCATCCTGAAAATGGGTGTGCCAATACGCATAGCTGAGCACAATATAGGGAGCGCTGTTCGGGCCGCGCTCATCGGATGCATGGAAGAAACGGCCAAGATACGGCTGAATACGTAATGCGTCGAAGTAGTTGCCGCTCACTTCAAACAGGAAAACGCGGGATGGATTTTCGCCCGTATCCAACCCTGCCTCAGTGATTCTATAGGCCGCCAGACTATCGAAGCTGCGGTTGCGGTCGCGCAGGTCGAGATAGTCGGGATACGACTGCACCGGATCATCTTCGTCCGAGCGCTCGATTCCATAGAGGCTTTCCGACTGAGGCACATCCACCCGGCGAAGGATGAGCCCGTTCAGCATACCAAACACTACGGCGTTTGCGCCAATCGCCAATGCCAGCGTCAAAACGGCGACGGTGGTAAATCCGGGAGACTTGCGCAACACGCGAACGCTGAAGCGCGACATCCTGTATAAGCGTCTCGATAAAATTGCCGCCGAGCGCTTCCTGGCATTCCTCTTTAAACCGCTGCATGGCCGCCGAACTCGATGCGTGCGCGGCGTTCTGCCTCGGCACGAGTTAGGCCGGAGCGTTCCAGATCGTCCGCGCGGTGCTGGATATGCGAGCGAAGCTCCTCCTCCATGTCACCTTCTACCTGAGAATGATGAAAAAACTTAGCGGCAAGGGAACGAAAGTAGGCAAGAAATCTCATATTTCCTCCGTTTCACTCCTCGCGCAGCAGTATCAAAGGATCCAGCGTCAGCGCGCGTTGCGCTGGAATCCATGTGGCCAGCAAGCCCAATAACGCCATCGCCACGATGACACCAGCCAATACCAGCGGATCGCGGGGAGTTGCCTCATAGACGATCGAAGCCAGCACCCGGCTCGCGAGAATTCCCAGAACCAACCCCGCTGCCGAACCAAAAGCCAGCAATTTGAACGCGCGTCCTAATGCTGCCTGTAATACTTCCTTACGCTGCGCGCCCAGCGCCATGCGAATTCCCAACTCCTTCAGCCGCCTGCTCACTGAGTACGCAGCCATTCCAAAGATGCCCGTTACGGACAGCATCGCGCCTATCGCGCCCAGCACGCCCAGTGAAATCGCCGCGACACGGGAGGGAAACAGAGCGCTGCTCAGTTCTGTGTTCCAGGTTTGGATGAACGAAGGCAGCCCCGAGTCCAGGTTCCGCAATCTGCTCCTGATGGCTGCCGCGAGTTGCCGCGGATCGGCGTTCGAGCGTATCACCAGCATTGTCTGCCTCGATGGTGATTGCAGGATGGGGAGAAACATCGCCAACTGTGGATCTTCCGTGAAGCTCATGTACTTTCCGTCTTCCACAATCCCCACCACTTGTACGCGCGTTCCATCCGGCATCTTGTAATAACGGCCCATCGCGTTTGCTGGGGAACCAAAGATTTTGCGTGCGAACTCCCGGTTGATTACAGCTACGCGCGGTTCATTTTTGCCGTCGCGCCACGTGAAGACCCTTCCAGATAGCAAGGCTGTGCCCGCCGCATGGAAGTATTCGGGAGAGATACTGTACAATACTGCTTCAGCAGCCGCGTTCGATGGCCTCAAATCCGTAGTTGCGTCAGTAAACACGGTTGAGCTGTTCGAATCCTCATTTATGGGCGGCTCATCAATCAATCCCACCGACTGGACACCGGGAATCGCCTCCATCGCGTCGATCATGCGCTTCTGCATTGCAGGCACTCTATCGCCGCGGTAACCCGCCATAGTCAAATCCGTATTTACCAGAATCGTGTTCCGCGGCACAAACCCGAAATTCGCGTGCAGTGAGCGCGCCAGTCCGCGCATGGCAACCAGCGAAGAAGTGATCAGCACCGCGCAAATCGCAAGCTGCACGCCGAGCAACAGATCTCGGATCGTGAGCCGCCGGTCACCAGTACTTCTTGACCCCGACTTGACAATCTGATATGGATCGGTCCTGAGCACCTGGCGCACCGGAACAATGCCGAAAAGAATTCCGCTCACCAACGCCAGTACCCAAGCGGCGGCATAGACATTCGCATCGGGGTTCACAGGCACATTGAGGGGGAATCTGGGTACTGGCTGCCACAGACTCAGGCCGCGCAACAGGGCGATGCTGCCCCATAGTCCGCCGGCGCCTCCGACGAGCGAAATCAGCACGGCTTCGGTAAATAGCGTCCGCAGAATGCGAACGCGGCTCGACCCGAGCGCGAGCCGCAGAGCAACTTCGCGGGAACGGTCGGCGGCGCGCCCGGCAAACAGGCATCCCAAATTGGCGCATGCGGCCAAAAGAATTAACCCCACCAGCAGCATCAATCCCGTAACGAACGCGTGTACCGGACGGCCCAGGAAGTCGCCGTAAAGACCCGGACGCGCCAATACAAAGCTCATTTTGCCTTCATCTTTGGGATAGGTCTTTTCCAGATCGGAGCCAATTGAGTTCAGGTCGGCAATCGCCTGTGCCGGAGTGACACCAGCCTTTAAATGTCCCATCACCATACCGACCCAACGGTTTCCACGCGCGTTCAGAAAATTCGACCCCTCTACCTGCTCCTCGTTAACGATCGGGACAAAGAAATCGGGTGAAACAGGCAATATCGTTCCGTGAAACCCAGTTGCCGCTACACCGAGGACGGTAAAAGGATGCTTGTTCAACTGGACAACGCGGCCCACCACGCCATGATCGTCCTGAAAATGGCTGTGCCAATACGCATATGTGAGCACGATATATGGCGCGCTGTTCGGGCCATGCTCGTCGGATGCATGGATAAATCGGCCAAGATACGGCTTGAATGCCTAATACATCGAAGTAGTTCCCGCTCACTTCATAGAGCCAGGCGCGAGATGGATTTTGGCCCAGGTCCAGCCCCGCCTGAGCGATGTTATAAGATGCCAGACCCTCAAAGCTGCGATTGCGGTCGCGCAAATCAAGGTAGTCGGGATATGATTGCGATGGTGCGCGATCACTGGCGCGCTCGATTGCGTAGAGGCTCTGCGGTTGCGGCACATTCAGCGGGCGCAATATCAAAGCATTCAAAACTCCAAAAACTGTGGCGTTTGCGCCAATTGCAAATGCCAGCGTCAAAACGGCGACGGTTGTAAATCCGGGAGACTTGCGCAATACGCGAAGACTGAAGCGCGCATCTTGGATCAGAGTCTCGATAAAATTGCCGCCGAGCGCTTCGCGCGCTTCCTCCTTAAACCGCACATGGCCGCCGAATTCAATGCGCGCGCGGCGTTCTGCCTCGGCACGCGCTAGGCCGGAGCGTTCCAGATCGTCCGCGCGGTGCTGGATATGTGAGCGAAGCTCCTCCTCCATGTCGTCCTCCACCTGGAAACGATGAAAAAACTTAGCGGCAAGCGAACGTAAGTAGGCCAGGAATTTCATATTTCCTCCGGTTGGGCGGCAAGGGCGGAAGCCATGGCTGCGGCAAGACGGTTCCATCCATCCGTTTCCTCCCGTAGGCGCTTGCGTCCCATTTGCGTGAGTTCATAGAACTTGGCGCGCCGATTGTTCTCCGATGTACCCCAGCTTGCTTTCAGCAGCCCCTGGCGCACCAGCCGGAACAATGCCGGATAGAGCGCCCCCTGTTCAATGAGCAGCGCTTGCTCGGAGATTTGCCCGATGCGCAAAAGAACTCCGTAGCCATGAAGAGGACCGAGAGAGACTGCTTTCAGAATCGAGAAGATCGAGAGTTCCTGGAAGAAGCTGGGCCTGGCCGGACATTTACACTCCTAAGCTAGTCAGGAGTATACTGCAAAGCTTCCTAAGCTGTCAAGGAGAGAATCAGTGAAGCCTTATATCCTGGGGCGAGACGGGGTCCGGTTGTTGTCATGTTGTCGGTTTTCGACAAGATAACACAGATTGCAGGGTTCCAACACATCGCTCTTCGCATGAAGAGATAGAGCAACGAGTATTGGCAGAATCGCCTAAACTATCCGCACATCCATGACGGTGATGTCGTCTTCCTGGGGCTTTTTGCCGTAGGCGCTCTTGCCGGCAAGAACATCGGCCAGGCCCTTCCCATACGAGCGAGCCAGCCTGCGAATGCTGGTGAGGGCCCAGTCTTCAGCTTCCTCATCCATCTTTGCCTCTGAGAAGCCGTCCGAAAACAAAATCACGCGGTCACCGGACGCTAGCTGTATCTTCCGCTCCCGGCAGTCCAAGTCCCCGAACATGCCCAGCACCGTAGCGGTTGCATCCAGCGACTCAACCGTGCCATTTTCCCGCATCACTACAGGCGCCGGGTGGCCGCAATTGACATAGCGCAACTCGTGCGTGCGCGAGTCGTAAGTCGCATAAAAAAGCGTGGCGTAATGCTCGGGACGTGTGAAATCGGAGAACAGCCGGTTGACGCGGTCCATCAGCTTCGCCGGATGCGGAGCGAGTTCTCCAAGGCCGCGAATAGTGGCTTGCAGATTGGCTGCCAGCAGCGCCGCGCCTATGCCCTTCCCGGAAATATCGCCCAGCACGAAGCCGGTCGTGTACTCGTCAATCCGGAAAAAATCGTAGAGGTCGCCGCTGATTTCGCCGGCGGGAATGGACGCGCACTCGCACTCTACGCCGCAAGCCGCAAAGTGAGGTGGCGGCAAAAGCTTCTGCTGAACCTTGCGCGCAATCGACAATTCCGCATCAAGCGGCGTGTGAAAATCTTGCTGAGTTCGCAGGTGCTTCTCGATCACGGACAAGACCTGGCGGTTGTCCCACGGTTTGGGTATGAAGTCGCAGGCGCCGCGCTGCATGGCCTCCACCGCCAGGGTTACCGTGCTCCAAGCCGTCATGGCGATGATGGGCACATTATGGCGCTGGGCGCGCAATCCATCCACGAGCCTTAGCCCCTCATCGCCGGAGGTGGTGTCGCAGGTGTAGTTCATGTCGACAAGGATCAGATCGTGGTCTGCCTGCGCCGCCGCAACGAGAGCGGCATTGGGCGATTCAGCCATATCGGTGGAATACCCGGCTCCTTTCAGGAGCAGGTGAAGAGCCTCGCGGACGTCAGGCTGATCGTCGACAACCAATACGTTTCGCATATCTGATCCCGCCCTTTGCATCGTCGTGGAACTCATTTGCCCGTCGTTCCTCTAGGTGCAATCGCAGGTCCATCGTCATTCTGGGCGGAAATGTCGAGTTTTTTGGCATTATCGAAGAATTCGTTGACCTGGGACTGTCCGAATCCGGGACAGATGTGCTCGAAGCCGCGCCACGGATCAACCCTTCGACTTTTGCCGCCGACGTCTAGAGGTTGTTTTCACGTGCAAGCCTCTTCCGGTCTCAGCCGCGAGGTCCGATGCAAATACTGCAAGGCTGCTTTCAGAACGGGGTCGCTGCCCTTTTCGGCATCAACGAGTTTTGGTTGGACTAATATGTCAGGCTTGATACCCTTTCCAACAAATTCCGTGCCATCGGGGAAGGTATCGTGTTTCGTGCACATTCTTGCCGACCCTCCTCCCGGCAGCTTTAGAAAAGGTGGACGACACCTGTCTTTACTTTCCGGAGAGGCATGGGTCAATTGTAATGCGCGCGCGGGGAGATGAAAGGAACGCGGTGGCTGCTAATCAGCGCGAGATGCGCGCGACCCACGGTGATCTTGCAGCTGAGATCGAAGACTCCCGGACGGCCTTCAGCAATGGACGGTGGGGTTCGTTGTCACGCAGCGCACGGAAGCGATTGGAATCCGCATGGCCATGGGCGCTCAACGTAAAGACGTTCTCGGACTCGTGCTGTCGCGCGCCCGGTTGCGGTGGGGCTCGCTTTTGGAGTGGCCGGGGCGGCATGGCCTGTCACCTGCTGTCCTTGTTCGTGTTCGGATTGAGCGTTCTCGATCCGATGGTGTTTCTGGGCATCTCGGCTTTCCTGGCGGCCATCGCCTTGCTTGCGAGTTACGCACCCGCGCGGCGGGCAACGCGGGTGGATCCGATGATCGCGTTGCGTTACGAGTAAGGATTGCGTTTGATTTCCGGGTTAGCCCGGCGCGGCGGCTATCTATGGGGTTGCCGGTAAGGAATTTGTTCCAGATCCTGATTTTCTTCAATTTCCGTCCTCAGAATCGCTTGACTTGCTTGCGCATCCGATTGTACAGTTCAGATAATTGAAGGGGAGACTCTATGGCAACGCCGAGGACCGGCAAGAATGCGACGATTGTGGTGTCCGCACTCAGCGCCCGCACGAATTTCGGGAAGCTACTGCGACGCGTGGAAGATGAGCGCCGCTCACTGGTAATCGAGAAACGTGGGATACCCAAAGCGGTGCTGCTCAGCATCCACGACTATGTGAAACTGGCGGTGCCGGAGCCGGAAGTGCTCAAACTCATCGGAGATGAGTCCAAGTGCAACGGCACCGATAAACTGACGCCCCGTCAGATCGATCAGATCATCAAGGACACACGTGCGCATAAGTCCAAGTCTGATGCTCCCGCTTCGGCTCGTTATTGACACCAATGTCCTGATCTCTGCTGCCCTCAAACCGCACGGCCTTCAACGCACCGTCCTGCTGCTGGCGCTCACGAACTCCTGCAACTGATAAAAAACGCAGCCATCTCATCGCGCCGACCCATCGGCTTCAGGTAACCAGCGACCCGGATGACAACATCTTCCTGGAGTGCGCCGATACTGCCCGCGTTGACTATCTCATCACCGGCAACCAGCGGCATTTCCCGAAGTTCTGGACGCAGACTAAAGTCATTACGACGCGCGAGTTCATCGCTGTGGCTCCGCATCTGGTTTCATAACGATCTATCGAAAACGAAAACCTCGAAAATAGAGCGATACGAAACCTCACGGGCGCCAAAGGACCTGGCGTTCCCCTCGCGCTTCCTTGCCTTCGATGTCTATGCCACAACGATGGCCATAAGATTTGAGGAGTGACTCTTCGACCGTCTATTCGTAATCACAAACTGCTTCGAGTACTGGTTTGCTTTTTTCTTTCGGGAGCGGCGGGACTGGTTTACCAGGTTGCTTGGGCCAAGGCTCTCGGCTTAATTTTTGGGCATACGGTCTATGCGGTTGCAACGGTTCTCGCCGTGTTCATGGGTGGTCTGGCGGCGGGGAGCGCGTATCTTGGCCGGTGGGCCGAGCGACGAGGTGATCCCATTGCGCTCTATGCTCGCATTGAATTTCTAATAGGCTTGACGGGCGCACTTTCACTGCTAGGGCTCCATGGCGTACACTCGCTTTACCTGACAGCCTACCCGGCGCTGAATGGGTGGCAGCCTATGCTGGCCGGCATTAGATTCTTCGGCGCGGCGGTGGTCCTTTTCATCCCTACATTTCTTATGGGCGGCACGTTTCCAATTCTGATAGCCGGTACCGCGAAGAACGATGCGGCGTTTCCTCTGCGAGTGAGCCAGCTGTACTGGGTCAATACGGCGGGTGCTGTTGTTGGAACCCTTCTTGCGGGATTTGCCTTACTTCCGACTGTCGGCTTGGCTTTAACCATCTGCTTCGCCGCGGCTCTCAATGGCGTTGCCGGCCTGGTGGCGCTTTTCGTCGAGAAGGGAGACACAACGGGCGGGAATGACATTCCGGGCCGAGAACCACCCTCCGCTCGGCCTTTGCTTTGGTTGTTCGGCATCATCGGATGCACCGCCTTTGCTTACGAGATCGCCTGGACTCGTCTATTGGCCGTCACAATCGGCAGTTCAACGTATGCATTTACGTTGATGCTCGCAACGTTTCTAACGGGCGCCGTAATAGGAAGCGCGCTCTTCCAGCTTTTTGTTTCGCGCCCACAGTGGCGACTTTCGTTGACTACTCTATGCTGGGCACAAACCGGAATAGGCGCATCCGCTCTTTCCTCCTTGCTTCTCTTTCATTGGATTCCCGCTGTAATCCCGCCCCTGCTGCGAGCTACAGATAGGACGTTCGGAGGACTGGTTCTCACGCAAGCAGTAACAACCGCATTGACGGTTCTCCCGGCGGCGATTGTATTCGGCTTTGACTTTCCGATGATCATTGCGCTACTCGACCGCAAAGGGAGCCATGCACCCGGCAGTTCCGCCGCAGCAGGACGAGCCTATGCCGCGAACACCATAGGCGCCATCGCCGGAGCACTGCTCACGGGCCTTTGGTTGATTCCAACGTTAGGAAGTTTTCGTGTGATTGCCTCCGTGGCTGCGTTGAATCTGACAGTTGCTTTAGCGATTCACCTAAGTTCGCCGCAAAGGCGATTTGGGCTTGTGGCCATAGACGGCGTTTTAATCGTTGGCGCTTTTCTGGCGGCATCCTCCGCTCTTTACAATCAGTCACTCTTCTCGTTATCCGCAGTCCTTTACGGCAGTTCTTATCAAGGTCGTCTGACGCTGGATGAGATTGCCGCGACAAAGGATTTAGTTTTTGCAGCGGAAGGCGTGAACGATTCAGTTGCTGTTGTCCGGACGGATGGAGATGTGGCGCTTCGCATAAACGGAAAAATAGATGCCTCTACTCAAGACTCCCGCACTCAGCTTCTGCTGGGTCACCTTGGAGCGGCCTTCCATGGTTCTCCGCATCGAGTTCTTGTCATTGGCTTCGGGAGCGGAATGACTGTGTCGGCCGTGGCGCGGTATCCAGACGTTCAAAGAATCGATTGCATTGAGATTGAGCCGGCGGTGATACGCGCCGCTCCGTATCTTCAATCCCTCAACCGTAACGTACTTAACGATCCGCGAGTACACGTAATTTTCGACGATGCGCGGAACTTTCTGCTCGCGTCGACCCAGACATACGACCTGATCATTTCTGAACCATCGAATCCCTGGATCGCGGGCATTGCCACGCTTTTCACCGACGAGTACTACGCCGCAGCCCGGCAGCGACTCGCTCCCGGCGGGATGTTTGTTCAGTGGGTGCAGGCATACTCCCTTGCGCCAGCCGACTTGCGCATGATTATTGCGACATTCGCCCCGCACTTTCCGGATGTCACACTCTGGCGGGGCGGGGAAACAGACCTTCTGCTATTGGGCCGCACTGATCATTCTCGATTCCAATTCGGTCATCTCCAATCCCTATGGCAAAACGCGGATCTCCGTGACGACTTCACTTCCATGGAGATCCACCAACCCGAAGGACTCGCCGCCTACTTCCTGTTGGATGACGCCGCTGTGCGGCAGTTGGCACGCGGCAGCAGGTTGAACACCGATGACCGGACTTTACTTGAATACGATGCCCCTCGGAGTCTGCTTGCGTCCGATGCAATCGACTTCGATCAAGAAATAGTCGCTCGCTTTCGAGGAGCGCCGCTGCCGCCTAATATGGATCCGTCCGAGGCCGGACGTGCGTTGGAAGACGGCTTGGGTACGGCGCTCGATCTCAATGATCCCGCTGGCGCAAAAGCCTTTCTTAAAGCTCTCGAATCAGCGCCTGAGTCCGCAACTCATGACGTTGCCAAAGGCCGGCTCGCATTGATGGAAGGGGCGATTCCAGATGCCAAACAATTTTTGGAGGCAGCTCTCAGGCTGGATCCTCAATCGACGGAGGCGGCTTATTGGCTCGCTGCCGCCGATCACCGAAGCGGGGATGATGCCTCTGCCATCTCAATAATCAATAAAATCCTCGAGTCGAATCCGCGTTTTATGCCGGCGCTCGAAGAGCTTATGGAGCTTTCAGCCGCTCGACAGGATTTTCAGACTGCCTTGTCTGTCCAGTTGAGACGGATAGCGCTGATGCCGAGTCCTCCGGCTTACGAGTACGGCCGGTTGGGAGTGCTATTGATTAAGACGTCGGATTTCAGCAAAGCGGAAGCCGTTTTGCTCAAGGGCTTGGCGGAAGACTCTTACTGCTATACGTGCCACTTTGAGCTTGGTGAGTTGTACCTCCGCACGAGCAGACTGCCACTGGCGCGCCAGAACTTCCAGTGGACCGTTCGGTTCTTTCCTGATACAGACGCTGCAGCTTTCAGGTCGCTCATTGCAGTCGATCTTATGCTCGGAGACAAGCAATCGGCGCGAGCCGTATTAAATGAAGGGCTACGCGTCTTTCCGGAAGATACCGTTCTACTCAAGACCCAGGCAGCGTTAAATACCCATTGACAGATTCCTAGCCTTGTGCTATTTTTTCAGCATATGCTGGTTTTGCAGCACAAGGAGCATGGGTGGCACTCACAGGTTTGAGCCGGCGCGAACGGCAAGTTATGGAAATTCTCTACCAACGGGGCAAAGCCTCGTCTTCCGACATCCGGGAGGCAATGCTGGATGCACCCACCTATTCCGCGGTACGGGCTTTGCTGCGGGTGCTTGAGGAGAAGGGGCATGTTGTACACGAGAACGAAGGATTGAAGTACGTTTATGTGCCAGTTGTGAACCGGGACAAGGCGAAACGGTCGGCCGTAAAGCATTTGGTGGACACTTTCTTCCGCGATTCTCCAGAGCAGGTGGTGGCCGCGCTCCTGGATGTCTCTTCGAAACGGCTGACTTCGAAGGAATTAGACCGCATGGCGGAAATGATAGAAAAAGCCAAGAAAGAGGGAAGATAAATGTTCGTCACGACGTCGTTTTTATTGGAAGGGGCGCTCAAGAGTACGGCGCTGCTCGGCGTGGCCTGGGCAGCAGTGCTGTTATTCCGGAGGAGGTCGGCGGCCCTTCGTCATCTGGTTTGGAGTCTGGCCTTTGCGTCGGTTTTGGCCTTGCCGCTTCTCTCATTGGTGTTACCGGCGCTACGCGTGCCTGTAGGCGGCTCAGTGCTGACAACCGGCTTTGTTTTTGAAACCAATGTGCTCCGGCCGGCGAGTCAGCCGGCAACAAAGGCGGGACAGGATGCTGCAATAATGCCTGAGCTGAAAGCTGAGCCGTGGATGCGTTGGGGCATGCTGCTCACCATTATCTGGGCGGCTGGCACGGCAATCAGCTTCGCGCAGATGTTCATAGGTTTGGCTGGCATTGAGCGGCTCCGGCGCAGATCGAATCCGTTGACAATGCCGGGCTTCGACTCGATGGTCAAACTGCTGGGGATTGAGAGCAAAGTAGACCTGCTGGAAACCGAGGCGGGCAGCATGCCGATCACGTACGGCGTATTCCGGCCGACACTATTTATGCCGGCCGATGCTGCCGGGTGGAATGCCGAGCGCCGCCGGGTTGTGCTGCTGCATGAGTTAGCTCACGTTCGCCGAGGTGATGGAGCCACGCATCTGTTGGCTCGTACAGCCTTGGCCCTTTATTGGTGGAATCCGCTGGCATGGGCGGCATGGCATGAGTTCCTGAACGAACGGGAGCGGGCTGCCGACGACTTGGTACTGAATTTGGGAGCTGGCGCGTCGGACTATGCGGGCCATCTGCTGGAAATTGCCAGTTCGATGCAGTCCCCCGCGGAGTTTGGATGGGCAGCCGTGGCCATGGCCCGGCGTTCCCAACTAGAAGGGCGATTGTTGGCAATTCTGGATCCGGGGCGTAATCGCAAAGTTCCACGACTGGTATCTACAATCACGGCTTGCATAGCGGCGATGCTGATAATGGCTCCGGTGGCCGCGTTGCAGGCGAAGAGCGACGCCGCGCAAGCGACAGTTGCCAATCAGGCGAATGCCGGCCCCGCTACCGTGTTCTTGGTTAAGGAGGCCGATGACGCGCGCGAACTGGGCAAAATGGACCAAGCTAAGGTTCTTTATCAGAAAGCGTTGGCTCTATCGGGCAATGGGCCGGGAGCCGCGGCGATCCTAATCCATTTGGGCACAACCGAATTGGCGTTGAAGAATTTCGAACAAGCCATCAAAGACTTTGAGCGCGCCCAAACCGCCGATTCGACCAAGACCGGCGAGGCGAGAATGTGGATGGCGATCACTCGCCAGCGTGAGAACAACCTTGAGGCGGCGGATGCACTTTATCAAAGCGCGCTGGCTGCCGAGGATCCACACTCGGTTTCCGCTCTGATAACCATGAAGCTTTATGGTGAACTGTTGCAGCAGCAAGGCAAGCAGGACGAGGCGAGCACGATGCAGAAGGAGGCTGCCCGAGTATCAGAGACGCAGGCCGCACAAGCTGGATTGAGGAACCAATCTTCTGGTTCCGATGTGTACCGGATTGGAGGCCAGGTAACGGCACCTTTGGTGGTTTCGAAAGCGGAACCTGAGTACACAGCAGACGCGCGCATCGCTAAATATCAAGGAACGTCGCTGCTTTCAGTCGAAATTGACGCGGATGGCTCACCGCGCGATATCAGAGTCGTCCGCCCCTTGGGATTTGGGTTAGATGAGAAGGCCATAGAAGCGGTTACTAAGTGGAGATTCAGGCCCGCCACCAAGGACGGCCAGCCGGTGAAGGTGATGGCGCAAATTGAGGTAAATTTCAGGCTGCTATGAAAACGCCAACCGAGAACATTCCCGCATGAGCGAATTATATCTCTTACTGAAGGTTATTTCAGCTTCCGGGATGATACTCGCGCTCAGTGTGGCCTTTAAGCTGAGACCGGTAAAAGTAGACTTCACGCAAATCGCCGCTGCTGTAGCGGAGAGCCTCATCGTTGAAATGGGGGGACGCAGGATGGCCGCTCTCGCCTCCGGCGGTGATGGCGCGGGCGTGTACTCTGGGGCCAAACTCCACCACGGCTACGAAGCTGTTGCCCGAGGTGCCGTACCATTTCTTGGTTCCGGGGTACGCATGTGCGCCAAAGGAGGCGAGCGAGCCCCACACCCCGGAGGTAAAGGGAATCGGAATACTTGGAGCGGCGTCGTTGAACGGTTGCACGATATCGCCGGTGAGGCGCTGGAAGCGATTAACGTCGCCCCACGGTGTGCGCCAAGTGCCAAACTCGGCAACGAGTTTGTCCGAGGCGTCCGAGAGACACTTCAGCAGTTCGCCGGGAGGTACTTTGCTGGCGGCGTAATCCTCCGTTGAGACACGCGCCCTTTTCGCTCGGCGCGATTACTTGGCGGCGGATCTCGTCGCCCCAGAAGACGGCCACAGTTGTAGGGACTGAGTTTCCTCCCCAACGGAGATCCCAGTTGCGCAAGGTGCGGATCTGCGCTGCCAGTTTATCTTTTAACGGATTGCCGGCAGGAGCTTCATCCCAGGCCTTGAGGAGGGCGGGCACGGTTTTCTCAAACCAGGGTAGATAGCTGTCGTAAGCGGCGGCAATCAGGGAATCAGAGCGTGAAATCGTTCTTATTCTGTAAAACTCTGATGGCGTGTAAGCCGCGAGAGGATTCACCGCCTGTCTCGACATAAACGGGATAATCCTCCTTTTTGGGGCTGCTTTCTCCCGCTGCCGACCACGGCCAGTTGTTGCAATTGTAGAGCCAGCCGCTCTTTGGATTGAGCAGTTGCGGAGTCTCGTCGAGCGAAAGGAGCCCGTGCCAATCGGTGGCAGGATTACTGCCATCGACGGGCTTGGTCCAATCGAAACCGGTGTCGCGTCGAGGAATAAAGTTGCCGTGGAAATAGGCGATGTCGCCATCGGCATCGGCGAAGATCGTGTTGTTTGACGAGTTTGCTTTCAGCTCCATCGTCTTGCGGAACGAGCGATAATTTTTCGCCTTCGTGCGCAGATACGATTGCATCAGCGCCTTGATGGGCTCCTGCATCAGCCGGATGCTCACCCATTTACCGTTCAGCTCACGAATGATGGGCCCATGAAGGGTGTAATAGACCGTGAACTTCTTTTCAGCCATGCCGCCAGCGGCTTTGTAAGGGATGGTAATCTCTTTAGACACCACAGGACGCTGCTCACTGCCGTACCGGTAAACAAATCCATCGTCCTTCTTTTCCACTGTTTCCAGGTACTCGTCAACTGCGTCGACGCCGCTTGAAGTGTGCATCCAGCCGGCGCGCTGGTTGAAACCTTGGTAAATGAAGAACTGGCCCCAGGTGGCCGCGCCATAGGCATTCAAACCTTCGCCGCTTACCATCTGCAGTTCCGACCGGAAGAAAAAGGAGGTGTGCGGATTAATCAAGAGCAGCGCATGGTGAGCGGCTGTGTTCGCGGGAGCAATAGCCATCCCGTTCGAGCCGGAGGGCTCCACTTCAAATTCGCTATCCGCCAGACAGCCCAACCGCAGCCCAGCACAGGAACTTTTCCGTAGAATGCCTGGAGCTGGTTAAGGTTCACGCGCTCAATATCGCCACCGATACTGCCCTCAGTAAAGCTAAGCGCCATCCAAGGCTCGAAGTGTTTAATGACCCGCGGAGTTACCTCCGGGTGCTTTGAGAGGTAGAAATTCAGACCATCGGCGAAGGCATCCATCAGCGATTTCAGCCATGCAGGGCTTGCGGCATACTCCGACTTCAGCGCTTCCGGGTCTATGAAAAGCTTCATACGGAGATCTTGATATATCTTCGATTCGCCCTATGCCTCCGCTAAGCGGCCTAACGAATTTAGGTAATTGTCTTCGATTCGATTGAAGTCGTCTTCCGCCTGTGCAAAGATCATTCCGAAGACCGCATCGGCGTCCGTTTTTCCGTAAACATGCGCGATTCCCCAGGTATCGCGGATAATACTGACGGACTGGGCTCGTTGCTGCCAGCGTAGTGTTTCCGCGTCTTTCGCCGGTTGAAAGCCGAAGGCGGCCGAGGTGGTTGCAAGGACGAGAACCAGCTTAATTGGGTGGGCTTTGTTGCGCAATGTTTTCTTCTACCGTATCAAGGCGTTCCAAAAGGTAACGAGGAGACGGAATTACCGGTCAAATGGGCAGAGGTGCATCTTGAAGGTATTTCGAAGGCTTGCGTTAACTAGCGGTTTTGTAGGGCTCGCTCTGCTGAGCGGCTGTGGACCAGGCGCGCATTACTATGCGGGTGTGGGGGTCGGGCCACCCGCGCCGTTGGTGGAGAGCCCCTACGGTGTTGCGCCCGGCCCCGATTACCTTTGGACGCCGGGTTTCTACGATTGGTACGGCGGAACCTGGTCATGGCGGCACGGTGGATGGAGACGGCGCCCGCATCCGGAAGATAGCTGGGTTGCACCGAGATGGGAACATCACGGACGCGGCTATGTCTATCACGAAGGCGGGTGGCAGCACGGTGGACACTTCCATCATTAATCACATTAAACCGTGTCCGGGTAGATGGACAGCGAAGGCTATTTAGTTGATCCAGCCGCTGGCATCGTCGTCTAAGCCGGTCTCGCCGATATCTCCTCCTGCAAGCGCAATGGCTTCACTGGCTGCGTCTGCGATCTCTTCGTCGTCCGATGCGAGCAGGTCGACGAGGACTTCCGCAGCTTCCTTTGGACGGATACTGCCGACAGCGCCGATGGCAGCAATCAACAGTTCTTTCGGAGTAGCCGGGTCTTCCACTAGGGCAACGACATGAGGCCACGCGACAGCTTAATTCCCAATTACCTGCCGCCTCGACTGCTTCTAAGTGAATCTCCGGATCGGAATTCTCCAGGGCTTCCAGAATCTGTTTATCGAAACCGCGTATCCAGCCCATCGCAAAGACGGCGGTCAGCTTCCAGTCTCTGTCTCCGCTGGAATATGCCTTGCGAATCGCATCTTTGTGCCAATCGAGCGGAGAGCGCACCGAAGCTTCAAAAATTTTTCGCCGCACTTCCTTGGGAATGCCTTGATCGAGATAAAGCTGGTGGAGCGTTCCCTGTATCTTGGAAGCCATGGATTCGGAGATGGGCACGTCGTCTGGCTCGTCAAAGCCATCCTCGTCCGCGCCTTCGAGAGCGGATCCGAGGGAAATCGCGGCTCTTGCACGCATTTCCGTCGACTGGTCCGCACTGCCGATAACATTCAATAGAGTGACGGCTAACGTGTCGTTTATCACGGTATAATCGCCTGCCAACTCGACGGCGATGAGCCGGTCGGCTTCCTTAGCTTGTTTATCCGTTAGAATCTGTTGAAATGTCTCGGCGGCATCGCTTGGCCAGTCCCAAGGAGGCGTATCCAGCAAGACCTTCAGATCCGTTCGATCACTCATGCGTTCAGTTTTATCATGTCTGCCATGGGCGGTCGAGTGACGGGAATAGCCATGGGCGTATTCACGCAACCTAAAGGTTCCGGTGTGCATAAATGAACCAGGTCGGACGATAAGAACCAGCAGGGGTCAAAATAGGCTCACTGCGTATTCCGGAAATAGCATGACCTTACACCTCAATTTTGGCGTATGCCCCGTGCAAGCAAGGAGAATTCATGCGCCAAGCGATGGTAGTTGACGATTCCCGGGCAATCCGCGCCATTCTCCGCAAAAACCTGACATCTCTTGGCTTTACAATCTGCGAGGCGGGCGACGGAGAGGAGGCAGTTCGAGTGCTGCGCGAGAATCCTGGCGTCTCGCTTGCAATGGTGGATTGGAACATGCCGGTAATGAACGGCCTTCAATTTGTGCAAGCAACCCGGAGCGATTCATCCTACAACGATCTGGTCATTGTCATGGTCACTACCGAGACCGAGACATCGCAAATGACGGCGGCGCTCGATGCAGGCGCGAACGACTATATTATGAAACCCTTCACAGACGACGTGGTAGCCGAGCGCTTGCTGCTTCTCGGGTTTCAGGAACAGCCGGTTTAAATGCCGTCAGCCAGGAAAAAGATCGAACCGGGAGGCCGCATCAAAGTATTGGTGGTAGACGATTCGGTCATCATTCGCCGCCTGGTGTCGCATGCCTTGAGCGAAGACCCGAACGTGGAAGTCGTAGGCGTGGCCGCGAACGGAGTAATTGCGATGAAAATGATTCCGTTGATTCATCCCGACGTGGTGACGCTCGATATTGAAATGCCGGAGATGGATGGCCTCGAAACGTTGCGGCAGATTAGAAAGCTGTATCCCGCGCTCATTGTAATCATGTTCAGTACGCTTTCCGAGCGCGGAGCGGCGATAACCATTGACGCTCTAACGCTGGGTGCGAACGACTACGTAACCAAAGCATCGAATGCCGGATCGCTCGATAAATCCATGAACAGTTTGCGTGCCGAACTGGTTCCGAAGTTCAAGCAGTTCTTCACGTTGGAAGAGAAGCCCTTGCCGCGGGAAGTACCCATCACGCGGGTAACACCCGTTAATGGCATTGCGCCCCACAAGCGGGATTGCGCGGTTGTCGCTATTGGCGTATCGACGGGTGGACCAACCGCCTTGGCGGACGTGATTCCAAGGTTTCCTGCCAATTTCCGGCTGCCGATATTGATTGTTCAACACATGCCTCCCATTTTCACCCGGTTGTTGGCGGAGCGCTTACAATCGCTCACTAAGCTGCGCGTTAAGGAGGCGGCCGATGGCATGCAAGTGGAGGGAGGAAGCGTATACATCGCGCCTGGCGACTACCATATGCGGGTGGTACGCAAAGGCACAACGGATTCGATCTCGCTGAATCAGGGTGAGCCCGAGAACTCGTGCCTGCCTGCCGTTGACGTGATGTTCCGCTCAGTAGCGGAAGTTTACGGTCGAAATGCCGTGGCCGTTATTTTGACGGGTATGGGGCACGATGGCTTGCTCGGAATCATACAATTGCGCCAAACCGGCGCCTATGTCATCGCCCAGGATGAGGCGTCAAGCGTGGTGTGGGGCATGCCCGGCGCAGTGGTGAACGCCGGGTTGGCCGATTCGGTGCTGGAACTTAAATTGGTGGTTCCGGAGATACAGCGGCACGTGTCGTAGATAGATCGAGACATATGGCACCATTTGCAGACACCGGCGACATCTCAAAAGAAAATTACACATTCCTGCAGAACCACGTTCATGAAACTTGCGGTATTGTACTCGATGAGAACAAGCAATATCTGCTTGAGGCGCGCTTGTTGCCGATTGTGCGCAAAGAAAACCTCAGGTCGATCAACGATCTATGCGCCTTAATCCGGGCTACTAGCCCAGGCAGGATATCGAAGGAAGTCGTCGAGGCCATGACGACCAACGAGACGCTTTTTTTTCGCGACGCCGTCCCCTTCAAAGTCATGCGGCAGCACCTGATACCGGCGTTGGTCGAAGCAAAAAAGAATACATCGCGCCGCCTGTCAATCTGGTCGGCGGCATCGTCTTCCGGTCAAGAGGCCTACAGCCTGGCCATGGTGCTGTCCGAAATGGGCCTGGATGGTTGGGACATTCAGATCTTTGGAACGGACATCAACGAAAAGATGGTGGAGCGCGCCCGCGCGGGCGTGTACGTCCAAATCGAAGTAAGCCGCGGATTGCCGGCTCCGCAACTGGTTAAGTATTTCGATCGCCAGGATTTGGCATGGCGGGTGAAAGACAAGCTGCGGAAAATGGTCCGTTTCGAGCAATTCGATTTGCGGAAATCGATGAAAGCTTTCGGGCCGTTTGATTTCGTGCTTTGCCGGAATGTGCTGATCTACTTCGATATGGAGACAAAGCGAAGCATCCTTCGGGGGATTGAGAAGACCATGCCGGCGGGTAGCCATTTGCTGCTGGGCGCCGCTGAAACCACCATGAATCTGAGTGACGCTTTCGAACGGAGCACGCTCGAAGGCGCCTCATTCTATCGAAAGCGCTAGGAAACCAATATGCAAACGGCCTGCCTCACTAAAGGATACGAAGCCGAGACCAAGCAGATTGTGTGCGACGTCTTTTCGTCGATGCTGCGTATGGATGTAGAGAAAGTGGACACGCATATCGCGCCGGCGCAGCCCACTATCACAGCATCTGTCCAATTCCGGGGCTCCTGGAAGGGGGCCTTTCGCATTGAATGCACGCCGGAGCAGACATTCGAATTTGCCAAACGGCTGTTGAATGTAGAGCGCCCTCAAACAGTCGACGCCGACGTGTGCGATGCGTTTGGCGAGCTGGCGAACATGATCGGCGGCAATCTGAAGGCCGTGCTGCCGCATCCGGTGTATCTCTCCATGCCGTCCGTAGTGCAGGGCGCCGATTATTCAATGCATATTTGCAGAACAATTACCGTCTCCCGGCAGGCATTCCTGTGCGAGATGGGCGCCTTTTGGGTCACTCTGGTGGAGTTCGTAGAACCGTAATAGCGGTTCTTGCGGACGACAACCGGCTAATCGCAACGGGAGTCGAGCAACTGGCGAAAACGTGGTTCTTCGCGCAATGCTTGAAAGAACGGAAAAATATGAAGCCACGCCACATAGGGTTCGCGATTCTCGATCATCCGCTGAATCGCATCGAGCGCTCGTTTGCGGTCATCCAAGGCCGAACAAATTACGGCTTCTCCCAGAGCGCTCGAGAATCCCTTAGCCGATACCGTGTGATCGTCGAGAACGGCCCTAGCTTCGCTTGAGCGGCCCGAACGGGCAAGCACGATGCCCAGCATTCCTGAGGTGTAGGGGTTCGGCCCCGACAAGCGCCGTGCCGTCTGGGCAAATGTCAACGCTTCGTCTAAGCGTCCGAGTTCCACGCAGGCCCCAGCCAGAAAAGGGTATGGGCGAAAGTAAGCAGGATCGAGCTCGATAGCCTTCTTAGACCAAAACTCGGTTCTTTTCCACTGCCGCGCGTTGTAGCAGTAGCTGGCTGCCAGATAGGCGGTGCTGGCCGAGCAGTTATCTGCCTCGGCGTGCTCTTCCATGCGCGCCGCGGCCGTCGCGGGATCGTCGGCTGCCGCCACAACGGCCTCGCTCCAGAAATGCGTCCCGTCGCTAGTGGGGTCGAGCGCCCGGGCGTTAGCGAGTGATTTCCGGGCGGCGGCGAAGTCCCATTGAAATGCGAACTGGACGCCGCCTTTTGCGGCCATGGCGGTTGCCAGGCGGGGGGCCGATCTCAAAGCCTTTTGGGCGCTCTCGATCGCTAAATGCATTTCAGTCCGGGGCGAACCGATGCCTGAAATTCCCGCATATATATGAACGTCCGCCATGAGAGCGTGGGCGGCCGCATAATCCGGTTCCAGGTCGAGCGCGCGAGAAAGGTATGCCGAAGCAACTCGCGTACCTTCAAAAGTCCCAAGCCGGCTGGCTTGGCGCGCCCGCAAATAGAGGCTCCGCGCTTCCGGATCGGCAGTGTGGCGCGGTTCGATCTGGCTGTGGACCTCCGCTGAAAAACCAGCCCCCAGGCGCTGCGTGATTTGTTCACAAAGAGCCTGGACCGCTTCTGTCGTGTCGTTAGCGGCAGTCCGAACCTGCAAGTACGAATCGAAGACCGCCGTCAGTCCATCCACCCAACTCAGGGTCACTTGAAAGAGGCTCTCTCCCAGGCGGCGGACCGTTCCATCAAGGATCACGTCGGCTCCGGTTACCCGGTGGTACTCGCGCATATCGCCAGTTTTTTCACGCACATAGTGCGCCGTGGTCCAGGGCACTATGGGAATCCCGCCGCCCGCCGCCAGCGCAATCATCAGATCTTCCTGCAGACCGCCGGTGAAATAACCGTCGTCCTGGAAGTTCACAGGATTGAACGGCAGCAGCAAAACTCGCGGCGCCCGGATGGGGTTGAGCGGAATGCGGACTTGTTCTTTGCGAAGGAACGAAGGCCGGTAGGACCCGCGCTCTAATACTACGCGCAATTCCGCGGCCCGGCCCTCACCGGCGTAATACACCATAAGCTTGTCGCGTAAACGGGCCATGGTCTTTCGAACAATGGAATCTTCCAGCGGATCGAATCCCGCGTCCCGCCGCAGAACGGCGGTTGCGATTGCCGATTCGGTGAGGTCGTCGCCAGTTTCCGAGATCACGGCCCGCACAAGGAACTGCAGCAAGCGGCGCAGTGTATCCGTTTTCGAGAAAGTGCGGCTATTTATCAGCGCATCGAGTGATCGCTCGATCTCAGCGGGAGTGGGTGTAGTACTCACAAAGGTATATGCGCAAACGGCTGTCCATTCCGCCCAAAAAACTTTTTTTATAAATTAGTCGGCTTTTAAGCCGTTTTCCGCTGACAGGGGCATGCATAATGCCGAAAAAGATAATCCTACTATCCATCTGGCTTCGACTATCGGGGAAATTGCTAAGATTCAGATGTTTCGCTACCAGGTTTATGCCGCCGAAATGGGAATGGATCTGCCTGGGATCGATCACCAGCGCCAGATATTGGCCGACCCGCTCGACAGGGACGCAACGCACATCTACGCGAAGATTGGCGAGAATCTGACGGGTTCAGTCCGGCTGAACTGGAACATAGTGCCCGCAGGGCTCGAAACCCAGTTGGAAGTTGCGCTGCTGCCCAAGCCCTTCTTCTACTGCTCACGGCTGTATGTGCTGAAACAGTGGCGCGGCCACGGAATGGTGAACCTGCTGGCGGAGGCAAGTTTCGCCGAGTTTCGGAGACGCCGTGCCTCAGCGGCAATCTGCCATTGCTACCCGCACTTGCTGAATTTGTACAAACGGATGGGCTTCTCGCCTTACGGAACTCCGTTCCCGGCGCCCCGGCTGGAAAATCACGGACTCCAGACGCCTATGCGGTGCCTGTTAATCCAAAAGCAGAGCACCCAGGCGGCTTAAACGGAAGCCGGAATATCGGCCATTTCAAGGAAAATATCATCAAAAAAACAGCTATTGCCGCCAGCGGCGCCTATTATAGAATCCATTATGGCCACGCACCCATCCAAACACCCCAAAAAGCACCGGAAGCCCGGCGCGCCAACTTCGCCCGCGAGCACTGGGCAACCCATTTTCGGCCAGCCCCAGCCTTCACCCGACCCAACCGGATTCAAAGACCCCGTCACCGATCAGTCTCAGCGGGAAGTCACCACTCTAGGAGCCGTCCCGCAACCCGCCAGTGGCGCGCCGGAGCCGGTGCTGACGCTGCAGCAGGTGTATGGAAGCACCGGTGCAGCCAAGATCCAGGCCATCCAGCAAGCGGGCCAAATCGTCTTCCATTCCGTGGGCGATACCGGCAGCGTAGTAGGCCCAGCCACCCAGTCGCTGGTCGCCGACAAAATGGCCACCGACTTCAGCGAGGCAAATTCAGCCGACGCGCCCTCTTTCTTCTTCCACCTCGGAGACGTCGTGTATTACTTCGGCGAGGCCACCTATTACTACGATCAGTTCTACGAGCCTCATCGCAACTACCCCGCTCCTATTCTCGCCATCCCGGGCAATCACGACGGCGTCGTCTACGCCACCGATCCGAAACCAACCCTGGATGCGTTCTTGCGTAATTTCTGCGCGCCTGCTCCGGTCCAGTCTCTCGATGCGGGCGGTCTGTCGCGAACGACGATCACTCAGCCCGGGGTGTACTTCACGCTTGAAGCACCCTTCGTCCGAATATTTGGTCTCTATAGCAATGTACTTGAAGATCCCGGCGTCATATCCGGCGAGAACGGCGGTAATACCGTGCTCGACGACCGGCAAATTACGTTCCTAACCACCGCGCTCGGGCGTGCAAAGAGTGAGAAATTCACTGGCGCGCTGATCGTCGCCGTTCACCATCCACCGTTCAGCGGCGGCTCTGTCCATGGCGGCAGTCCTCTGATGCTGCAGGATATCGACAAAGCTTGCCAAGCGGCCGGTGTATGGCCTCATGCCGTATTCTCCGGTCACGCGCACAACTATCAACGGTTTACGCGAACCGTCAACAAGTACCAAATTCCGTTCGTCGTCGCCGGCTGCGGCGGCCACTCGCCGCTTTCCAGTATGCGCGCCAGTTACCGCACTCCTTACAAGATCGACAGCACCCTCACGCTTGAGAGCTACGACGACACCCACTACGGATACCTCCGCGTGGTCGTGAATGCCCAAACTATGCGCATCGAATTTCATCCCCAGAGCGACGGCGGCACTACTAAGACTCCGGATGACGTTGTGACAATAGACCTTGCCGCCCGCACGGTGAGCTAGTGAGGGTTAAGACTCTGGGTATTCTCGTGGGCGGTTGGCGATCCTGCTGTTTTTAGCGCGGCCAGCGAGCGCTTGGGATGCTTATCACTCACTCAAAACGGGCTAGCTAGGCGCGGCCACTTGGCGGCATCAATCCCCTTCCGTTAAGTTTCACCCCATTTTTCTCCACTTGCGGCTCTACTCAAGGCTTTTGAGCCTCGATAAGGCTTTAGAGACGTTATATGGGTACGATTAATACAACCAACCTGCCGGAAAGCGTCCCGAACACGGTGGCGGCGGCACCGAGCAGAAAACCGGCGAATCCGTCGCCGGACACTTCAAATACTGCAATCGAGCAGACTCGTCCGCAAGATGAGTTTCAACTTACTAATTTAAGTTCTGTTTTGAACGGCTTGAAGAAGGGCGCTGCGGTTATGCGCGCTAAAGCGGCCCAAATCATGACTGCCGTCAAATCGGGAACGTATCAGGTGGACTCGCTCCAGGTCAGCCGCTCTATTGTGCATGACTCGTTAGCGTCGCCGAACTAGCGCGGTCCAATGTCCTCGGCATCTTGACCCCAGCCGAGATCGGCGCCTGGACCGAACGTAAACCACGATCGTAAGATTTCGCCCGTGTTGCGTTCCAGCGCGATGCAGTGGAAGCTGCCCTCGCCCGGCGATCCAAATCGTAAGTCGCTCAAATCGATCCGCTTGCCTTCGCTCGCTTTAAGGCTGACTGGTTGCACGGACCAGACTGGAAATCTAGAAAAATAGAGAAAGAACACAAAGGGCTGAACTTTGCGGGCATCCTCCACAAAAGGCGAGGGTGGCGGCTTGAAGTAAGTCTTACCGGTCTCTGTGTTGAGTTGACCTAAGGCATTCACCTGCATCTCGCGGTAGGCGCTCTCTGTCTCTACAATTCCATGCCAATGAAAGGGATTTAGTTTGTCGGGCAGCGCCGCCGCGGTAATAGCGGGAAAGCCATCGTAAAGACGCGATTCCAGTTGCGCAATCGCCCTCCTGTGCAAGACTGCTCTACCGCTGTCGAAGAACAAGAAGAACAGGAGAGCGGCGATGGCCATGCCTCTTCCGGCAGACTGTTTCCGATCGCCAATTTCGCTGCCCACCATTCGCGAGAATAGCGGCCAAACGGCTGCCAGCGAGAGGACGGCGAGAATGGTCCAGTCGGTTAGAGAGTTGAGGTCAAGGTAGAACCACTTTGTTGAGAAAGGAACCAGCGGACGAATGCCATAACTGTTAGTCCAATCGAGCAGTAAATGACTGGCAACGCCAAGGCAACAGAGCAACCAAGCTCGCACCCAGGGAAGCTTCTGGCGATAAATCATCGCGACTACCAGAACGCACTCAATTGCCAGAAATGGCATTGCCAGGAAGGTATGCGTAATGCCGCGGTGCGCTTCCAGATAGGCGAACTGCCCCTTTGTCAGCGTGACGATGTCGATATCCGGCATATTCGCCGAAAGAAGCAGCAGCAGTACGGCGCGCGGACAAAACCGGTTGAATCCCGCACGCGAGAGGGCTAAGCCCGTGAGCGAGTGCGTGACATTATCCATCCACTTTTCAGGCGCACACGGCTACGTTCACCGCAGCCTGTTCTTTCGACAGGAATTCAGGCGGCAGCATGAGCGTCAGAGAATCAGGCACTATTTCGGCGGACATGGGCAAATGCCCGGCCAGTTCACCGTCGACCTGAACGTAAATCTCGGAGTTATCTAGGGCTTGGCAAGAGACCGTCCTTCCACGGGCCATTGTGCATCCGCTGAGCCGCTCTACAAAGCCCGCGGCTACACCGACTAGATACGGCAGGTACTGGAAGCTCTGCTTGCCGCGAAAAAGGACAACCTCAAATTCGTTACGCAACAGCGACGCGCCGCGTGCGATTTCCAGATCGCCGCCGTAATTACGCACGCGGCTGACAAGGGCAAAGCTAGCCTCATATTTCTTGCCGTCCACCGTCACTTCAAACTCGCTTAGCGGCCGCAGCAGTTGCGAAAACCCGCCCAGGTAATACGCAAGCTTGCCAATGGCCGCTTTCAAATCGAGATTTATGCTGTAAACAATCGAGGCGTCGAGCCCCGCACCCGCCATGCACAAGAATGTGCGATTTTCAAAATTTCCGACTCGCAGAAGGCCAGTGGCAATTCTTGTGGGCACATATTGTTTAATCCGCTCAGCCACCTTCACCATGTTTAGCGGAATGTGCGTCTCGCGGGCCAGTACATTGGCCGTACCGCCCGGCAGAATCGCCAGCGGCACGCCGGTATGCAGCATGCCATTTGCAACTTCGTTGATTGTGCCGTCGCCGCCCGCCACGAAAATCAAGTCGCAACCGGCCTCAATTTGCCGTTTCGCTTGGACAGCAGCGTTCCCTGGTCCGGTTGTTCCGACCAGGCTCGCTCCAATACCCTGCTGTTTCAGCTCTTCGATGGTACGTTGAAGCAAGTGCCGGCTGCGAGATAACCGTCTTGCAACCGGATTGTAGATGATGGCTGCGCGTTTCGCGCGAAATGAGTCCAATCTTCCATTATAGGTTTAGTCCAGGTTTTGAATGAAAGAGTCGCTCAGCCAGCGCGCCGCGGAGTTGCGCAAGCAACTGGAACATCACGAATACCTCTATTACGTTTTAGATCAACCTGAGATTTCGGACACCGATTTCGACCTGATCATGCGCGAATTGCGCGGCATTGAAGAAGCGCATCCGGAGCTGCGCACTGCCGATTCACCTACTCAGCGAGTGGGCGGCCAACCCCGCGAAGGCTTTGTGAAAGTGGCGCACAGTTCGCCCATGCTCAGCCTTGATAACGCCCTGAATGAGCAAGAACTGCGCGAATTCGACGGCAGGATTCGCGGGCTTTTGAAATTGGAAGCGTACGAATATGTGGCTGAATTGAAGCTCGATGGACTCTCGATGGCGGCACATTATCAGAACGGAAGTTTCCACCAGGCGGTTACCAGAGGAGATGGCCGGGTAGGTGAAGAAGTAACGGAAAATGCGCGCACTATCCGCTCATTGCCGCTTAAGCTGCGTGGCAAAGCGATCCCGCATCCAACCTGTGAGGTTCGCGGCGAGGTGGTGATGCAGCGGCCTTCGTTCGAACGTTTGAATGAAGAGCGCGAGCAGGCAGGATTGCCGCGCTTCGCCAATCCGCGTAACGCTGCCGCGGGCGCTCTGCGGGCGCTTGACCCCAGCGTCACTGCCGCGCGGCAGCTTGACTATTTCACTTACTTCTTGTTGGAAGACGGGCGTCCCATGCTGGCCAGCCATTGGGAGAGCCTGGAGCGTCTCTCCTCCGCCGGCTTTAAGGTAAATCCACACCGGCGGAAGTGCAGCAGTTTCGATGAATTACTCGCCTTCATTCGGGAATGGGAGACGAAACGCGATTCGCTGCCCTATGAGACCGACGGCGTCGTCGCCAAAATCGATTCGATTGAGCAGCAAAACCGCTTGGGTTGGACGGCTAAAGCACCGCGCTGGGCGATCGCCTTCAAATATCCAGCACGCCAAGCCTCCACGCTTCTTGAAAACATTGAAGTGCAGGTAGGCCGTACCGGAGCGCTTACACCAGTCGCCCATTTGAAGCCGGTAAGCCTGGCTGGGGTGACGGTTTCACGCGCCACTCTGCATAACGAAGATGAAATTGCCCGCCTGGGAGTGGAGATTGGCGATACGGTTCTGGTGGAGCGCAGCGGCGACGTGATTCCCAAGATCGTACGCGTGGTGGAACAAGGCGGAGACCGCAAGCCTTTCAAGACTCCTAAGCAATGTCCGGTCTGCCATGGCCACATTGTTCGACAGGAAGGTGAAGCGGCCAGCCGTTGCGTAAATTCGAATTGCCCCGCCCGTCTTCGTGAATCGCTGCTGCACTTCGCGTCGCGCGGCGTGATGGATATCGACGGCCTAGGCGATGCGCTTGTCGATCAACTTCTGGCGCGCGGCCTCGTACACGGTATTGCCGATATCTATAAGCTCACTAGCGAACAGCTGATTGAACTGGAACGCATGGGCCAAAAATCGGCCGGCAAGGTGATCCAGAACATAGATAAGAGCCGCTCTCAACCGTTGGCTAGAGTACTAAACGGATTGGGCATTCCATTCGTGGGCGAGCGCACCGGCCAGTTGCTCGCCGGGCATTTTGGAGATCTCGACGCAATCGCCAATGCCACTGCGGAGACGCTGCAGGAAGTGGATGAGGTGGGACCGAAAGTCGCAGAGTCGATACGCCAGTTCTTTGGCGAAAAGCGCAATCGAGAACTTCTGGAGCAGTTGCGCGCTGCGGGCCTGCAGTTCACGGGGCCGAAGCAACGGAAGAAACAAGGCCCGCTCACCGGAAAAGTTTTTGTCATCACCGGCACGTTGCCCACCCTGAAGCGGGAAGAAGCAAAAGAGAAAATAGAACAGGCGGGCGGCAAAGTGGCCGGCTCAGTAAGCAGCAAGACCAATTACCTGCTGGCTGGTGAAGAGGCGGGTTCGAAACTCGACAAAGCGCGCGACCTGAACGTGCCCATTCTATACGAAGCGGGCTTATTCGCTATGCTTGGCACGGAACACGAGCTCTAACGTCATTCGGAGCAACAACTGAAGGATCTTTTTCACTCGCTCAGCGCGGACTGGCGGCACCTTGCCCAAATTCTGATTGCTTGGGGGCCACTTGGACTTCTTGCCCTGGCTTTTCTCGATTCCGCCGGTTTGCCGGTGGTGGGCGGCGTGGATACGTTGCTCATTGCCGTGGCAACGAATAATCCTGAGGAGGCTTACTGGGCGGCTCTAATGGCCGTTGCCGGTTCCCTTGCCGGAAGTCTGATTCTCTTTTTCATTGCGCGTAAGGGCGGAGAAGTTTTGCTGATGCGGCATGTGGCCAGCCGTACGGGCGCTCGTCTGCATGTATGGTTTCAGCGTTGGGGACTGGCTACCGTGTTCCTTCCTGCACTGTCTCCCATTCCCTTGCCAATGAAAATCCCGGTCTTTTGCGCGGGTGCTTTGCAAGTACGTTTCTCCTATTTCGCTGCGGTGGTGCTGGCGGCGCGTACCATTCGCTACTTTGGACTGGCTTACCTGAGCCGGCACTATGGGCACCAAACATTTCGATATCTAGCAACCCACGGCGGCCAAGTGGCAGGGGCTGGTTTGCTGCTGGCGGTGTTGATCACACTGGCCTTGCGTCTCGTCCAGAAACACGAAGCCGCGCTCGGAGAACCCGAGTAGCAATTCGCTTGGATAGGATAGAGCCATGTCTCGAATATCTCGCCGGAACTTTGTTGTTCGCAACGCGGCGCTGCTGCCCGCTTCAAGCGCGCTCTTCGCCCGTGAACCGCTTCGCGCCGATAACCTGGGAGTTCAACTCTATACTGTCCGCAACACGATTGGGAACGACCCGCCGGCAGTTCTCAAAGCCATCCAGGATATCGGCTACAAGGAAGTGGAAGCCACTTATGGAAACCTCGATAAAATCTGGCCGGCTCTGAAGGAGACAAGCCTCAAACCCACAAGTATTCATTTAGACACCGAGCTGTTCTTCGAAGGCGGCAGTAAGCTCGACGCCGCCATTAGCGACGTGAAGCAGCGTGGGTTCCAATACATAGTGCTGCCCTACATCCCGCCCAAGCAGCGCGGCGGCGTTGAGACGTTCAAGAAGTTGGCGGACGTCCTGAATAAGGCCGGTGAAAAGGCAAAAAGCGCGGGACTTGCGCTCTGCTACCACAATCACGCCTTTGAATTCGAACCGCTCAACGGAACTACCGGGCTAGACCTTCTGATGAAAGAAACTCACAAGGGATTGGTCTCACTGGAACTTGACGTTTTCTGGGCGAGTGTTGCCGGGCATGATCCGGTCGCCGTCCTGCATAAGTATTCCGGCCGCATAGCTCTGGTGCATCTGAAAGACAAAGCTTCAGGTTTCCCGGTTCAATACAACGAAAATGTGCCGAAAGAAACTTTCAAGGAAGTCGGCAACGGCAGTATCGATTTCCCCGCCGTCTTAATCGCCGCGGACAAAGCGGGCGCGCATCACTATTTCGTGGAACAAGACCAAACGCCGGGTGATCCGATCGACAGCCTGCGTGAAAGCTACAAGTACCTAAGCAGCCATATGAGTAGTTAGAACGATACACTTCGGGCGCAGCAGTTTGCCGAGCGCTTGAGATGGAGACGGTTTAGGCGGCTTTCTGCCCAGCTTCGGCCCAAATCCGGTCGGAAATGGCTTCGCGGGCGAGCTGGACGGCTCCATGGTCGATATTGAGGATGCCTTCGCGGCGGCCAATCTCCAAATCGAGGATGGAAATCTGGAAGGCGTGCTTGTCTTGATTGCGCTTCTCCCGTTCGAAGCCAATTCGCATGTCGTGCTTTTGTTTTCTCTGCTTCAGCAGGTCGTTCAGGGCTTTGTGGAAGGCGTTGTTGTGCGTGGTGAAATAGCGCTGGTAGAGCGAGAACTTCTTTTCGTCGGCAATTTCGCCGGTATTGACGTCGAAGCAGGTCTGCTGGAGGCGGAGGGCGCGGTCGCTGAGCCAGCGGGATTCGGCCATGCGCTCGACCAAGATGGTTTCGCTGGCGATTTGCGGCCGGTAATCGTCGTCGAGATGCTGCAGGAGCGTTTCGAATTCGGCTTGGTTCTCGCAGGGAAGGACGGTGAATTTGCCGCCGAGGCCATGGGTGCGGCGGTTTTGGGAGGAGTTGATTTTGCCGAGGTCGGTGGTAGGGCCGGTGCTTTTCTGGGCGTTGAGTTGGTTGGCATGGATTTGCGATGCGGTTGACATTTGAATTCTCCTTTGAATGGGAAAGCGCCGACAACGGGCGGATTACGAAACGAAGCCAATTGCTCCGGGCGCGACGGGACGGAGAAAGGCGAATCCGGTTGAAAAGTAGCATGGGCTTTGAACAAACCGGGGCAACGCAGGTCTGGCAAATTGCCGGTAACCAATTGAGCGAATGGGAATTATAGTTATTTTGCGGAATGCGGGAAAGTTGTGACCGGGTTTTTGCGCTAAGCGCGTTCGAGATAACTTCCGTCAGTGGTATTGACGCGAATTTTTTCGCCCTCGGCGATGAATGGCGGCACTTGCACAACCAATCCCGTATCCATGGTGGCTGGTTTCGTGACGTTTGAAACCGTGGCGCCTTTCAAGCTTGGCTCGGTTTCGGTCACCGTCATTTCAACGCTCGGCGGCAGTTCTACGCTGATGGGCTTACCTTCATAAAACTCAACATCTACTTTCAGCTGCGGAATGAGGTAGTTGACGGCGTCGCCTAACAGGTTCTTTGTCAAGTGCATCTGTTCGTAGTTCTCGGTGTTCATGAAGTAAAAGAACTCGCCGTCGTCGTACATGTACTCCATTTCCTGCTGGTCGAGGGTAACCCGTTCCACCTTGTCTTCCGAAGAGAAACGGTGCTCAATCATAGAGCCCGACCGCAAATTCCGCATCTTCGCTTGCACAAACCCCCGAAGATTTCCAGGCGTCCTATGGACCATGCTGAAAATCGTGTGAAGCTCGTTGTTAAACTTCACCACCATGCCCGGGCGCAGTTGTGTTGCTGCAATCATGTATCGAAAAAACCCCTTTTGTGCGCATTCCTGGCGCGCTTGTGGAAACTACAAGTCTATCAGCGGTTAGTGATGCAGGCCTTTCCTTCTGATGTTGGCGCCGGGGCGGCGTACTTAGGCATTTCGTTGGGAGCGTAAGAATATCCACTTATTCCGGCGGCTTTCTGAGTTCATCGATGGACGAGGTGAGTGCCGTAACGACTCGCACCGGGTTGACCGTCCAGTTCGGCGCTCTTCGTGAACGGCGGATCGTTACTCGTTCCTAAAGCCTACCTGATTAAAAGAAGTGTTCATTTCCCGCCTAGCCAAATAGAAACTCCATCGTCTATAATAAGAGCGTCTATGGAAACTAAGAAACCGAAAGCCGACCTTTTGCCTGGAACGCTGGACATGATGGTCCTCAAGATATTGATGCGGGGCCATTTGCATGGGTATGCGATCGCGCAACTGATTCAGCAACTGTCCGACGATCTGCTGCGCGTCGAAGAAGGCTCTCTTTACCCGGCTCTCCAGCGGCTTGAACTGAATGGCTGGATCGAGGGCGAATGGGGCCTGTCGGCCAACAACCGGCGCGCTCGTTTCTATAAGCTGACTTCCGACGGCCGCAAACACCTCGCCGAGGAGTCGGCCCGTTACCGCCAGGTCACCGGCGCGGTGGCCCGAATTATGGGGTTTGCTTAACAAAACGGAGAAAATGGATGCGAGCGGGTTCACGTTGGAAGCGTTTTCGACGCCGTTTACGGTATTGGTTGGACCGCAGCGAAAGAAATCGCCTGCTGCGGGAGGAGATGGAATTTCACATCGCCTCGATGATCGATGAACTGGTCGCGCAAGGCTTGTCCGAGCCGGAAGCTCACGTCGCGGCCCACCGGAGGTTTGGCAATATGACACAGAAATCAGAAGACGCCCGCGCCACCTGGGTCGTGCAATGGATGAACGATTTGGGGCAGGATCTGAAGCATGCGCTTCGCGGGATGCGGCGCGATGCCGGCTTCACTGCGTTTGTGATCCTCATCGCCGGCCTCGGCATTGGAGCCAGTTCCACGGTCTTCAGCGTGGTGAACGCAGTGCTGCTGCGTCCACTGCCGTTCCGCGATCCGGAGCGTCTGGTATGGATAGCGAACCAGGAGTGGAGTATCCAGGTGAACCATTTTCGGGATTTGCGGGAGCGGAACAAATCATTCTCCGATATGGCCGGGTTCGCCGGTATTGGCGTCGGCGAGATCGAACTGGCCGGAACCGCCGGACGTGAGCGCCTGACGAGCTCCCGAGTTACTCAGAACTTCTTTCCATTGCTGGGTGTGCAACCGACGATCGGAAGATCATTCACCGCCGATGAATGCCAACAGAAATACAGCAATCCACCGGCCGTGCTGTTGAGTTACGGCTTTTGGCAGAGGCGGTTTGCTTCAGATCTCGCTGTCGTGGGACGGCCACTGATACTGAACAACAAGCCAGTGATGGTGGTGGGCGTGCTGCCGGAATCCTTTGATTTCGCAAGCATCTTCGCGCCCGGAACTCCAGTGGATGTGTTCATTCCATGGCCCTTGACTGCCGAAACGAACGCTTACGGAAATACGACGCAGGGGATAGGAAGGCTGCGGCCGGGCGCCACGGTGCGGAGCGCACAGGCTGAGTTCACGCTACTGGGAAAACAGCTCGATAGCGAGCACCCTATTCCCGAACGGAACCCGGTCACGCCGAGGCTGGGTCCACTGAACCAGCACGTGAGCGGACGAGTGAGGCCCGCACTGATCGTGCTGGCCTGCGCAGTCGGCGTGGTCATGTTGATTGTGTGCGCGAATCTTTCGAATCTACAGTTGGCGCGCCTGGGGATGCGGCAGAAGGAGATGGCGATGCGGACTGCGTTAGGCGCGGGGCGTCTGAGGTTGTTGCGGCAAATGCTTACCGAGAGCGTGGCGCTTTCCTGCTGCGGCGCGGTGCTTGGCCTGATTCTGGCGGTAGCGGGCACACGCGCGATAACTCATCTGGATGCGTTCAATATTCCGCTGCTGACAAGTGTGCGGCTAGACGGAGACGCGCTTGGCTTCACCCTGCTGGCGGCGGTCCTTACGGGCATCCTGTTCGGGTTGTTGCCGGCGCTGCGAGTGAGGTCGGCCGCGGTTGGGGAAGCGCTAAAAGATGGCAGCCGCGGGTCGAGCAGCGGCCGGGGGCATGCATGGGTCCGCAACGGGTTGGTGGTTTCAGAGATCGCGTTTGCCTGCACGTTGCTGGTTGGCGCGGGACTGCTGATGCGGAGTTTTCTAGGCGTTCTGGATGTGAATCTCGGATTTCAACCGGAGAGGGCAGCCGCGATGAGGGTCGACCCCAGCTTTCGGCTTTCGAGTCCGGCGCAGCAGAACTCCTATATCGATAATGTGCTGCAGCGCACGCACTCGCTTGCAGGCGTGCGGGCAGCCGGTCTGACCGACGTTCTGCCGTTTGGTGGAGATCGGTCGTGGCAAGTCTCCGCCAAAGGCCACATTTACCCGAAGGGCCAATATCCTCCTGAGCCCTTCGTTCGCGTAGTGAGCGAGGGATACTTCGAGTCACTCGGGATCCGTTTGCGGGCGGGAAGAGGTTTCACAGAGAGAGATCGGGCATCCAGCGAACCGGTTGTGGTCATCAACGAAACCTTGGCCCGCATCCTCTGGCCGGGCCAGGAAGCGGTTGGACAGATCATCACGCAAGACGGCGGCCGGAGGGTAGTGGGCGTGGTTGTCGATGTCCGGCATATGGCTCTGGAGTCGGTGGGCGGGCCCGAGATGTATTTGCCGATGCGGCAAACTGGTGACTATTCCGCCATGAACCTGGTTGTGCGGACGGTGATTCCTCCGGAGCGACTGGCGCGCGGCCGTTCGAGCGGCTCTCAGGCCAATCGATCCGAATCTGCCGGTGAGCGAATTTAGACCTCTACAGGAGCTTGTGGATAAAGCGGTGTCACCGCGGCGGTTTCTGGTAATGCTGCTGGCTGGATTTGCGGGCTTCGGCCTGTTACTGGCGTCGCTGGGGATTTATGCAGTGATTTCGTATTCGGTGAATCAGCGGGTACAGGAGATTGGGATTCGGATGGCGCTGGGGGCGTCCGCCACCGACCTACAGAGCCGCATTCTTCTGGGTACGCTGGGGTTAGCTGCCCTGGGATTGGCGCTGGGAATGGCAGCGTCGCGAGCTCTGACGAGTGCGCTGAAAAGCTTGTTGTTTGGGGTAACGTCCGGCGATCCGGTGACATTCATCGGAGGTGGGAGCGCTGCTGATTGTGGTGGCTGCCCTCGCCGCGTATTTACCCGCTCGTAGGGCTTCGCGAATCGATCCAATGGTTGCATTGCGGTCGAATTAGCGGTTAGTAGTAATGCAGGCCTTTCCCTCTACGTTGGCGCCGGGGCGCCACATGCCCGCTGCGTCGGCTTCTCCGGTATGGTGTTCATTATTTTTGCCAAGCTGGACTCGCTGCGCAGGTTTCAACCGCCAAACGATCACAGAATCGTTACTGCCGACGCGGGGAATCTCCACGCACTTCTCAATCATCGGCAACAGTGTCAACCTGCCAAAGACGGCCGGTTTGTCGCGCCAGTTGGGGGGGCAATTTTCCTCTTCAACCCCCCGCGCCGAGATGCTGATCCAGCAACTGTTCGTATCCCAGCCCGCTCTGGCGAACAACTGGCCTTCCTGGCCGTAAACCCAGGAGTCCATATTCTGATAGCCCACGCCCGGCAAATAAGGGTCTGCCCAGAGGAGTTCGTACGCAACGCCGGGGCCTTCCCGAATCATCTGCCGGTCTTCCATCGCCCAGCCTTGCAGGAACTGTGAACTGGGAAGATTTGGGTCGACAGCCACCAAGGCAAGCGCCGCAATGTGCATCAGCCAATCCGGGTGATTGAGTTGGCTCGGCTTTAACGCGAGCAACAGTTCGTTTGGCAGCTGAGCGAAAAATTCCCTGGAGTCTTCGCGCAAGTCCACGTGCTGCATGGCACGTAAGACATAGATCAGCTCACAGGCAGCGTAGAGTTCTTCGGCATCTTGAAATCCTCCATTTCGGAGAGGCGAGAGGTCGTAACGGGCCACGCCTTCAGATCCCTGCGCTTTGAATGTTCCGTGCGCGATCTCAACGAACAAACAATCTCGCATGAGGCTCAGGGTCAAGCCACCGCCGGGAGCCATTAAGCTGCAATTTGCCATTCTCTGGCGTTCGCTGTCTGAAATCAGCCTTCGACACCAATCCAGCACCAAAGAGGCTTGCCGGTTCATGGGATGCCCCAGCGCCCACTGAACCGCCTCCCGGCCGCGGGCCTCATCGCCGGTAATCGCATAATACAAAGCCAGCTCAAACCCGCGCTCGGTCGATTCGGGCGCCGTATTCACGCGCTTTTCGAAATTCGTCCAGCGAACCGTCTTGCGCTCCCGGTCGCGTTTCAATCGTCTGATGCGCTGCGCGTTCAGCAACAATCTGGGTGCGTCATCTATTTCATCCGCGAGTGCAACAGAGCCAGCCATGGCCAGCACAAGCAATAACCCAAGAACCTTGTGGAGCAAGCGTTTATTGTTCCATAGCAGCGTGGCCGCTCTGCTACTCTGAGAGTTCTACCGGGCTGCAAAACCTGCTCAGCACCGGCCTTTTGAGTGATGCCGGCTCGGGTGAGTGAAACCTACGTTCTTCGCACATACCCGTTTCGCGAATCGGATCTGATCGTAAGTTTTTTCACCCGCGATCAGGGCAAATTGCGGGGCGTTGCCAGGAGAGCCAGAAAACCCAAGAGCAATTTTGGTTCGGGCCTGGAACGGCTGTCGCTAGTCAACTTATCGTACTCGCAAAAGGAAACCTATGAACTGGTTAACCTTAACTCTTGCGACCTCTTGCAATCGCAGTTTGATTTGGTGAGCGACTTCGACACGAGTCTTGCGCTGGATTTCGTCGCTGAGGTCAGCGAGCACATGCTGCCCGCGCAAGAGCCGAACGAAAGGTTCTTCCGTTTGCTGGCCACGGTTCTCGATCACATGCATGAGCGTGGACCCGGCGCAATTTGGTCGGCCATCACTTATTTTTCTCTGTGGGCCACGCGCCTTTCCGGGTTCCTGCCCGATCTGGCCAGTCAGCCTGAACGTCAAATCTCAAGCGGATCGCGCGACCTCGCAGCCAGTATGCTGCGCACTCACATCGCGGAACTCCCGCCGCAAACCTGGAATAAAGATACCGCCCTTGATTTGCGGCGTTTGCTCATCCGTTGCATGGAAGAACACGTTGAGCGGCGATTTCATACACCTCAGTTGCTGGAAGCGCTCTGATGTGACTCGAAAGATTCCTTTCATAATGGATTTCTTTCATAGGGAAAGCAAGGCCCTGAAAACCAAGAGATCCAAGAAATGCAGCCATACGCCCGCGCCGTAGGAGAGATTCGGTGCGGACGAGGCTGTTCCAACGGTTGATCGAATCGGAAACCGCGATAGTGGGTGCTTACTCGGAAGAGCAAGGAAGAATTCCGGATGCAAACGAGCTGCATCCGTTTTGATAGCTAATTAACGATCAGACGAGCAATTAAAACTGTACGGGCACTAGAACCTGTAAACGCACACCCAGATCACAGCCGCGGCTCCGATAGTCACGCCGATGAGCCAACCCTCGTTTTTCCACCCCTCTCCGTCACACGACTTGATGATTCGATAGTGGATCAATTCTGCGAGAAAAGAGCCCACGACAAAGACCAGAGACGCCAGAAGTCCAACTATGACCGCACGTGGGCTCCCTAGGATAGGGAGGAGTTCAAAACCAGCCAGTTCCAACAGAGGCGACACTATGCCGAATATCAAGGCAAAAATCGCGCCTAAGCACAGCAAGAATAGAGAGACCGTGAAGTGGGTATCGTCAATATTGACGTTTTTTGAGCTTCCTGTTTCGAAGTCCAGCACAGGCTGTCGATAGTAGTTCGCCTCTCGCTGAATTCTGAAGCTGAAGAATGTGCCAATGAAGCCTGCTATTACCGATCCCGCCGTGAGAGCAGCTGGGTAAAAAAGATCCAAGTGCAAATCCATTCAGCGCGAGAGTATCATACACTTGTTAATTGCCTAACGGCCGCCGTGCCTGGGGTCGCCACAGAATCTGGCGCGCGAGAACTTCCTGATCTTCAGAAGGCTGAACCATCGCGCAAGGCCGATGTCCTAAGAAAGGTCTTCAATTCAGCCATGTTTTGCAACAGGTGTGGAGTCACCCTAGCTCCAGATTCGCTGTTCTGCCCCAAATGCGGTAATCGAACGACTTTGCCCACCGAGGTCCCTGAAAAGAGTATGGGACGGAATAATAAGTTTGGTTGCATGGGGGTTTTAGCGGTTATCTGTTTCACTATTGTAGGCGTAAATTCGACGCGCAAGTCTGCCACCGCGGACTCCGGTCAAGCTGGCGCAGTGACGCCAGCAACCCCTACGAAGACTGCGCATGATCTCGCATGGGAGAACACGAAAATCACAAAATGGCATCTGAGAAAGGACGACTTAGGAATAACTGTTAAAGGGGATTTCACCGTTCGCAACGACGGGGATATAGCTATAAAAGACCTAGATATATACTGTCAAAGCTACGCTTCCAGTGGAACAGCAATAGATAGTAACAAGCGCACCATTTATGAAATCGTCCCAGCGCACAGCACAAAGATGTTTCGGAATTTCGATATGGGATTCATCCACTCACAAGCGCATTCTAATAAGTGCTTGATCACCGACTTGGTGGTCTTAGATCCCAGTGAGTCGAAATAAGCTCCACCAAAGCTACTGGCGCAAAAAATAACCACGAAAGGTCAGCGTTTTTGTTGAGCCTAGATTTCGTTAAAGCGCTGCGGGATGAGACTCAGACGGATTTGTGCTTATTCGACAGAGCGCCGGCAAACCCATACATGATTTGCAGGACTCAACTCCAGGTTTTTCTGACCTTGCCACTCGCTGCACTTCTGTCAAAGTAGTGCTCGCTACTCTGAAACACTGCGAATGGGTCGGGCAGAAGGTCCGCCAAACAAATCGAGTAATTAGACTCTAATAAACACCTGTGCGAGACTTTCAGTTTCGTGCTCAAAGTTTTCCTTACCTTACTTGCCCTTTCGAATTGTTGCTTTGCTCGCAGACCTGACCAAATCATCGCCTATGTGTTCGCCAAAGATGCCGTTCTCAATCCCGCTGATATCAAGGCTGAAGAACTCACCCGCGTCAATTACGCTTTTGCCAATTTGAAAGGCGGCCGAGTCGTCGAAGGCTTCTCTCACGACGCTGAGAACTTCGCCGTGCTCAATGGCCTGAAAGCACGCAATCCAACACTGAAGATTTTGGTTTCGGTAGGCGGCTGGACTTGGTCGGGCGCTTTCTCGGACGCTTCGCTTACTAAAGAGAGCCGCCGGACTTTCATTGAAAGCGCCGTCGCTTTTGTCGTCAAATACAATCTCGACGGGCTCGACATCGATTGGGAATATCCAGGGTTGGTTGGCAACGGCAATGTTTTTCGTCCTGAAGACAAACAGAATTACACCGCGCTTCTCAAGGAACTGCGGCATGCTTTCAACGGAGAGGGCAAGCGCCTGCACCGTCGTTTCTATAGCTCTGTCGCGACCGGCGCAAACGCCGACTTCGCCGCTCACACGGAATTACGAAAAGTGGCGCATCAAGTGGATTCGGTCAACCTGATGTGCTACGACTACTACGAGCCGACGGACGACAAAATCGCCGGTCATCACGCGCCGCTATTTATGAATCCCGCCGACCCCAAGCATATTTCCGCCGACGCTTCCGTTAAGAGGTATCTCGCCGCCGGTGTTCCCGCCGGCAAGATTGTGCTTGGCGTGCCATTCTATGGTCACGCGTGGACTGCCAGTTCCGATGCCGGCCACGGGCTCTATCAGGCCGCTGCGGGCGCCCATATTCCAACCGATTTCCACGACATTACGGCTTCGTTGACGGTCGCCGCCGGCTACACCCGGTACTGGGATTCCGTCGCCTCCGCGCCCTATCTCTACAACGCGGCAAATCATGTCTTCGTCTCTTATGACGACCCCGAATCCTTAACTCTCAAGGCCTCTTATGTGCGAAAGCACAAGCTCGGAGGTGTGATGTTCTGGGACTACGCCGGCGATTCTAACGGAACGCTCCTCGATACTCTGCATACTGCTCTTAATCGCTAAGGCCTTGTCCATCGATAATCTTTGAAGGCTTTACACACCCGGCGCATTCGGCGCACGAGAGGTCATCGGTTCCGCCCGTTCCACCACAATAGTAAATTTTGCTACCAGAGCGGATATCGTCCCAACCGCGGCTAGCACAGGCGCCGCGACCATCCCAATCGCCGCTATCGTGACGGGGATCTCCATGAATGTATTACCCTGAACGTCCTTAATGATGATCCGCTGAACGTTGCCTTCGTGAATCAAGGACCTCACTTTCTCCACAAGGTCGCGCCCCAGAAACCTGGACCTCCTCAACAAAGTCCTTCAATGCCATGGTTGATCTCCTTCCTAAACAAATACGTTGAAGTTCAAACGATTGTTCGGTCATTCAGCAGTATTTTCGCGTGGGAGGATTCTCAATCGCACTGAAACGGAGGTTCCCTCGACCAGAACGTCTGGTATCCGTTTTGGCTCTTCCCACGGAAATAGCGTCAATTCGAAGCGCAGGCAACTTCTCGGCCACTGTAACATTGACGAACCGATTTAATGCGACGCCTTCTCCGGACGAGGCGGTGAGCTCTCCGTAATCAAATTGTCGCGAACTCCTGCGCCGCGCAGTCTCTAAGGCGAAGGCGCGGCCGCTTTCGTAAACGTGCATACTACCTTTTTCGTCATCGCAATCATCGCAATTGCGCTTCAGATTCTGAACGTCTATCTCGCGTTCTTTGGACCCGATCTCCCGTACATTATCAAGCAGCCGCTTGATCTTCCTTTAGACGATCCCCGATTCTGTGCTTTACTGGCTTTCTTGACAGAAGCCAAGCTGCTTCGCGGCAACCGGGTGGAAGTGCTCACAAACGGCGAGTGTTTTTACCGGGTCGAACTGGCTGCTATCGCCGCGGCACAAAGGAGTGTGGATCTAGAGGCTTATATCTTTCATAAGGGCGAGGTTTCAAAGCGTTACGTTCAGGCACTGGCAGAGCGGGCGCGGGCGGGAGTAAAGGTCCGGCTCACGCTCGATTACATAGGGAGCTTTAGTACTCCTCGTTCGTATCTGAAAGAACTTATTGAGGCGGGCGGCCAGGTTGAGTGGTATCACCCACTCCGGCTCGATCTCTTTTTTCAACTGAATAATCGCACTCACCGCGAACTGCTCATCATTGATGGAACGCAGGCTTTTATTGGAGGCGCCGGCGTAGCTGATTGGTGGTATCGCGACGGCGTTAAGGGGCGGCGCTGGCGGGATATGATGCTTCGCGTGGAGGGGCCCTCGGTTGCGGCGCTGCAGGCCGTGTTCGCTCAGAACTGGCTGCGCATCAGCGGGGAGATACTCACGGGCGAAGAATATTTCCAGTTTCCGGATGGATCGGATGCAACACCAGCATTGGTTGTGGGGAGTACGCCGGCCGCTGGATCAACGCAGGCTCGTATTCTGTTTCAGCTGCTCATCTCGTGCGCGCGGAAATGCATCTACATATCCAGTCCTTACTTTCTGCCTGACCCGAGCGCGCGGAGGGCCATTATCCAGGCTGCCCGGGAGCGCAATGTTGAAGTGAAGATTCTAACTCCGGGCGATAACAACGATCAACGCCTTACGCGCGCATCGAGCCGCCACCTGTATGGATCGCTTCTGAAGCACGGAATCAAGATTTATGAATACATTCCATCTATGAATCACACGAAGGCGTTGATGGTGGACGATTGCTGGGTGGTGGTCGGCTCAACGAATTTCGACTACCGTTCGTTCGCGATCAACGATGAAGTGAATCTGGCTCTATTAGACCCGGTTTCAACACGCCGCGTGGCCGAAAACTTCGAGAACGATCTGGCGCAGAGCAAGGAGATCACTTATGCAGACTGGCGGACGAAACGCCGTTTCAGGATTGCCGAGCGTCTGCTTTCTTTATTGGAACGCCAGGAATGACCCGCTTCCGAAGCGCAACTTACAACATTCATAAATGTAAAGGCGTGGATTGGCAAGTGAGTCCACAGCGAATCGCGGAAGTAATCCACGAGGTCAAAGCCGATTGTCTTGCCGTGCAGGAAATAAATCATTCACAAGCGGAGGCGATTTCCACCCACCTCGAGCTGCCGTTCGTATTCGATTCCGCGCGACAGCATAAAGGAGAGCCGTACGGCAACGCGGTGTTTACACGGTTACCCGTGGTCTGTTCAGAAAGCTACGATGTCACAATCCGGCGGTACGAACCACGCCGCTGCTTGCGCGTGAAGATCCTGCTTGCGGAGAATAGCGCGATTCAATTCTTCGCGGTCCATCTGGGCACGTCGTTCCTGGAGCGGCGTGAACAAGCCCGGCGATTATTATCCGAGGAGATTCTGGAGCGCGCTGACGTGAAAGGCTCTCGGATCATAGCGGGAGATTTCAACGAGTGGACGCGTGGACTGGCGACACGAATGCTTAGCGAGCGCCTGCGGAGCGCCGATATCACGATGCATCTGAAGCGCAGAACCACATATCCCGGAGTGCTGCCGTTTATGCATCTCGATCATATTTACTACGATCCGCAATTCAACCTGCGCGGCATGCACTTGCATAGAACGCGGCTGGCGTTGCGGGCCTCAGATCACTTGCCCTTGATTGCGGAATTTGAATTGACTTCATCGTCCGAAACGCGTTAGGGTATTTTTGTAGCGCGAAGGGCGCATCCAGTCCGCGGAAAGGGCCGTGCCCACCTCTCAACGGTTCGATAGCTATTACGAATGTTCTTTTAGCCTGACTCGGGCGGACTCCAGGCACAACTAGAAAAGGAACTTCGTAAATGAATACTATAGATCTCACGCCGTTACCGGCTCACCCCAGCCTGGCGCAGTATAAGAAACAGGCCAAAGACTTCGTCAAACTTGCTAAATCAGGCGATTCTGAAGTTGCACGGCGAGTCAAGAAATTTCATCCCCGCCCGGATTCTGCGATTGCCCTTGCCGATGCACAGTTAGTGGTCGCCCGCGAACATGGCTTCGAAAGCTGGCCGAAGTTTGCAAAGCATGTCGAAGGGTTGAATCGAGAGAAATCGCCCGTCTCAAATTTCGAATTGGCGGCGGAGGCAATCGTTACCGGCGATGCGGCAACACTAGCATCGCTGCTTCGGGAATATCCGGAACTCACTCGGGCGCGTTCGACGCGTGTGCATCTGGCCACTCTGCTTCACTACGTGGGTGCTAACGGCTTTGAGACTTACCGCCAGAAATCTCCGCCAAATGCAGTCGCGATTGCGAAGATGCTGTTGGATGCCGGCGCTGAGGTGGATGCCTTAGCGGACATATACGGAAAAAGCACGACTCTGGGCTTAGCGGCGTCCAGCGGGCACCCTAAACAGGCGGGCGTGCAGATGGCGCTTATGAAGACGCTGCTGGAGTACGGCGCGGCGAATGATGGGAGCGCAGTCGTATCAGCACTCCGCAATGGCCGGCCGGAAGCAGCGGAGTTCCTGGCGCAGCGCGGCGCACGGTTAGATTTAGAGGGAGCGGCCGGCGTAGGACAGTTGGATTTGGTGGAAAGCTTCATCAACGAGGCAAGTCCGACGAAAGAGCAGATGGAATTGGGTTTTATGTGGGCTTGCGAGTACGGGCGAACCAGTGTCATCGATTTCCTGCTGCAAAAGGGTGTCGACATCCGAGCCGACGGGAAAACCGGAATGACCGGCCTGCATTGGGCCGTGGTGGGCGGAAAGCTGGACGCGATCAAATTGCTTCTGCAGCGAGGTGCAGCTCTCGAAGCGGTAAACAGATACGGCGGAACGGTATTAGGCCAAGCGCTTTGGTGTGCCGCTAACGGTGATGGCGGGGTTGATTACAAGCCGGTAATTGAGTTGCTTCGCGCGCACGGCGCGGCATCTTAGCCTTCCAGCAAACCTATCGAGCTTCGATCTATACTGTTTTGTTATGCCCATAAAAGACCTCCAACGTACGCTAGGCTTTAACACTCGCGCTCTACACACCGGCTACGATCCCGACCCCACCACACACGCCCGGGCCGTTCCGATATACCAGACAACCTCGTTCACTTTCGAAGACACGGCGCACGCGGCACGGTTATTCGGCCTGCAGGAATTCGGAAATATCTACTCGCGCATCATGAATCCGACCAGCGGGGTTTTGGAAGAGCGCGTGGCATCGCTTGAGAACGGCGTGGCGGCGCTGGCGCTTTCGAGCGGTCAAGCAGCTCAGTTTCTGGCGTTGACTACCATTGCGCCACCCGGTTCGCAAATTGTGGCTGCCAGCACGCTATACGGCGGCACATTCACTCAATTCGACGTAACGATGCGGCGGCTTGGGTATGACTTCGTCTTCGTAGAGCCCGACGATCCGGAAAATTTCCGTAAAGCGATTACGCCGAAAACGCGGGCGCTGTATGGCGAGACCATCAGCAACCCGCGCAGCAACGTGTTTGATATCGAAGCAGCGGCAAAGATCGCGCATGAGAATGGCGTTCCGCTGGTAGTGGACAATACTTTTGCAACGCCTTACGTGACTCGTCCGATCGACTACGGCGCCGATATTGTCGTGCATTCGCTGACGAAATTCATTGGCGGTCATGGCACATCAATTGGCGGCATCATTGTCGACGGTGGCAAGTTCCCATGGGATAACGGCAAGTTTCCCGATTTCACGGAACCTTCGCGCGCCTATCATGGCATGAAATTTTGGGACACCTTCGGCGCCATCAGTTTTATTATCAAGACGCGGGTAGAGGGTTTGCGCGACATCGGGCCTTGCGTGAGTCCGTTCAACTCGTTTCTGTTTCTACAGGGTGTGGAGACTCTGGGATTACGCATGGATCGGCACCTTTCGAACGCGCTCGCGGTGGCCAAATATCTGGAAGGACACAAGGCTGTGGAGTGGGTAAAATATGCTTCGCTGCCCGGCAGCCCCTATTACAAGGAAGCGCAAAAGTACACTCCGAAGGGTGCGGGAGCGGTGTTTTCGTTCGGAGTAAAGGGCGGATATGAAGCGGGCAAGAAGGTTATTGACAAGCTGAAAATCTTCTCTCATCTGGCGAATGTGGGCGATACACGCAGCCTGGTGATTCATCCGGCGTCGACAACCCACCAACAGCTAGGCGAGGCGGAGCAGCAGGCGGCGGGCGTTATGCCGGAGTTGGTCAGGCTATCGGTTGGATTGGAAGATCTGGACGATCTGCTTTGGGATCTTGACCAGGCATTGGCGTAAATGGCGTTTTAAGCCGCGTGCCGACGCTTGGTACCTCGGGATCAAGGTTGAGAGATCAGATCCAGGATATGAGGGACGTTCGGTTGTTGATTTCCTGGAATAACGGCTAGAGGCGTCTAGGACGTTTCGGCCGTTTTTCAAGGCGGCTGTCTTGCTCGGCTGGGTCGGCTTTCGTTGCAGCTTCTAGTATGGTTTCGATGATCGTGTCGCCGTGTTCTACTGCACGCTTAGCGAAGCTTTCGACAATCGATTCGGTCATGGTCTCCACTCGGTACCCGGACGCGGAGGCGACCTGATTAAAGGCCGTCTGATAAACCCTCAACAGAAGCTGCGGGCCGATGTCGCTGCGGGTCAGTTCGCGGAACGCGGCTTCGCCCACGAGAACGATTACCGACGGAGCCGCGCGTTCTACGCCGCCCCGCGATCTATGACCACGCAGCGTTGTGCCGATTAAAGCGTCATAGAAAATCTCCCCGCCGTAATAATCTTGGAGGCGCTTGAGTTGCGAGCCCAATCGAATCCCCTCGCCGCTCTTGGCTGATCCGGTCTTGCTTTTTACTTGATGAAACCGAAGCGTTCCATCAGCCCGATCCGGCGGCTGAACGATATCCGCACCAGGAAACGGATTCGTCTCAAGATCCAGCATCTCTTGATGTGTTCCTCTGGGTTCTGGAACCCGAGTATTTCCCCGCATTTCCCCAATAATATCCTCGTGGAGATGCCCCAACAGGCCTTCGATAATCATGAGTGCCTTGTGGCCTACCGTTGTTGTGACGGCACTTGGATAATTACCACCGTGTAAGAGGATCTGCGTGGCGGCCAAAATGTATGGGTCAAGCACATCACCCGGATTCCTGCCTTTCTCTATGTCTTGTGCTGTTCGAGGGAATGTCTTTACAATGTCCGCGATCTTCGTGAACACCTTTGCAATGGCCTTATCGGGATCGTGAAACGCCCGCACCAGATGAATGCGCTGTGCGATTGCCAAAGCTTGCAGAGAAATAGCATCCTCTGCAACTCCCGACTTACGAAGCAGGTCGGCAGATAGCGTTCTGAGTACACCGAACTCGACATCGGCAATCTCGCCAACCGGGTGGTCCTTTAGGAAGGGCGGAGCCAGCAGGTTGAGCTTTAAATCGTCAAACACTCGATGAAGCAATTGACCGGCATCTGAAAACTCATTCGTAACTAGGTTGTGTTGTGCCTGAATCAGTTTTGTCTTTAGTCCGCTTGCAACGCGGTGAAGGGGATTTTTATCATGGACAAATGATAGTTTGTCCGGACTAAGATCCAGATTCATTGTGCGAATAGGCCGCCCTGGATCACTGAAAGGCCGACGCTGCTCTTCTTATTTCTCGCCGCGTTCCGTAATCGCTGAATAGCGGCACTAAGCATTACTGAGTCGCTAGGATCAGATTCAACCGGCGTCGATTCTGAGCGGTCGGCCTGAAGAATAGAACATCCTATAGCCCGGCCAAGCGCCAGCGGAACGGCATTCCCGACTTGCATATACTGCCTATTCATCGAACCGTCAAATATCCAGTCGTCCGGGAAGCCCTGCAAGCGGGCGCATTCATCAACCGATAGGGGACGGTTTTCAGAAGGATGACACATTCCACTTGCCTTGCGATTGGCACGCCCTGTGATTGTAGGGCTCGGCTTGTCCCATCCAAGACGCCTATAAAAGCCTGTTTTTCCGCCGCCCGATTCCCAAGCGCAACCAAGCGCCCGCTTCTGGTTCTCCACCGATAGCGCCCGCCAATTTGAACCCTCTGGAATCATCTCAAACAGGCTGCGCGTTGCCTTTGTATATTCGGAGTGAGGGCCTGCCCGATGCTGAAGGTCGAAGATAGCGTCGCGCACTGTGGCGAATGGAATTACTGCCGTTCCGTGCGTTGGAAAGGGCAATTTGGGCGGCGGACCTTCGCGGCTCCCAAGCATTACGAACCGCAGCCGATGCTGCGCAGCTCCATAATCAGCCGCGTCAAGAATACCGAACGTCACGCGATACGCCAGGTGTGTTCGGATGTCGCTCAGCAGTTGCCGGATTGCCGTTCCGGATAATTCGTCGGGGTCGAGTTGAAAGCCATTGGCGGAAGACGGATCCGCACTGTAACGCTTCAGACTCCAGTGCCGTCCAGGCCGGTCCACAATAGCTCGGTGACGAATAGCCGCTGTGACGATGTTGGCGACATTTTCGAGAACAAAGTGTTTTGGCCTTATCTCACCAACGAGTCGAACGAATTCATAAATTAGATTACCGCGCGGGTCTGATAGGGCCGCCCGCTTGCCTCCTGATGAGAATGGCTGGCACGGCGGGCCGCCCACCATGAGAAATACCTCGCCATCGTGCGATGCGGTGGTTCGCATTTCTCGTCCGGCCAATCCACGCACGTCCCTTTCCAATAGCCGCAGATCGGGCTTGTTTACGCGTATGGTTTTGCAACAATGCCGATCAAACTCAACCGCGATTGTCGGACCAAGGCCGCTCGATTCCAGACCCAAGTCCAACCCCATCGCTCCGCTGAACAGTGACCAGATTTCCCTCCGCGGCTTGGCATGGTTTCCGTATTGCCCTCCTACCCGCGAAACCCTCCGGCGGTGTTCTTCTCCTAGCGTGGCGGCATTCATTAACATTTCAGAATATCAATTCAGAACAAACGCCGGAACATTTTCAGAAGATTCTGTTTTCTCATAACGAATTGCGCAGCCCAAGAATGCTGCCTTTCCAAATAAGACAGTTCCGAACCCGCTCAAGAAGTCTCCAGCAAGAATGAAACGGCGCGAAGCGCGAATGTTTAACCCGGACAGGAGCCTGGATATTCCGTTGGCCTTCGGGAACGGTAATTCGCTGGTCGACAGATATTCAGGCGCATCGTGATTTTCAAACATCGAATCGTTTTCGCGGCCGCCGGCAAGGGCGCGATGTTTGGTGTTTTTTCGCAGCAGCTCCCCGTCGCGGTAATAAAGGGTTTCTTCAAGCGCGGTGTTGGAAGCGGCTCGTCTAAGTAGCGTTCGCGCTTCACCAGATTGCCGTCGGGACCGTAGAAGTATTGCACCGTTTCCGACCAGGCGTCCTGGCGGGCGCCAAGTTGCATCACCACCCAGCGGATTTTTTCGCCGTCCAAATAAACCGTGGCCAGCGCTTCATCTCTGAAGTGGGGCGGCGGTTCGTCCAATTCGGCCCAAGGATCGGGTCCGGAAAATAGGATCGGCCTAGCCTCGACAAATTCAGCCTTCAGGCGATTGCAGTAATCGTCGATGCCGGATAAGTGTTTCGGCCGCGCCTCGACCACGCTCAATCCTAAAGCGAGCAGGCAAAGAAGCGGCCGCATGAACCTGCGCAGAGAAATGCCGTTAAACCTTCACCCAAGCGCGCTTCCCGGAACTCTCAGCCACCTTTTCGAGAAGGATCATGCCGCGCAGTCCGTCTTCGAACGTCGGAAATTCCGTCGGTATAGAGGGATCGACGATCTTGGCATAGAAATGCTTGAAGAGCTGCTTGTGAGAATCGTCATACCCCTCGCTATGGCCGCCTGGGAGATCGGCGAACGCGGCCGCTTCCGGATAGAACAACGAGGCGTCTTTGATAATGATCTGGTTGGGTTCGTTGCGATGGCCGACCCAGAGCGAATCAGGCTGTTCCTGGTTCCAGCCCACTCCCGCCTTTGTGCCGAAAATCTCAAACGCGAAATGATTCTTGGACCCGGCCGACATCTGGCTCACCGTAAACGCGCCGCGCGCCCGTTCTCCCAGGTGCAGCATAACCATACCGAAGTCTTCAGTATCGATGGGGAAAGATTCGTAATCGCCAGGAGCTAGTTTCTTGCTGGAGAACGTTTCAACGGAGCCCTTCGGCCGTTTGCGGGTTTTATGGAAGATAGCAAGGTCGGCGCAGACTTCCGTGATGCTAAGCCCGGTTAAATGCTGGATCATGTCCATCCAGTGGGAGCCGATATCACCCATAACGCGCAGCTTGCCGTTCGATTTCGCTTCGAGCCGCCAATTCCAATCGGTGTCGTACAAAAGCCAGTCTTGCGAGTAGGTGCCCTGGACAACCAGGATGTCGCCCAAATCGCCATGGGCGATCATCTGCCGCATTTGCTGCACTACCGGGTAGTAGCGGAGATTGTGCTGAACGGCGTTGATAGTGTTTTTGGCTTTAGCCGCGGCCACTAGCTGGCGCGCTTCATCGGCCGTCATAGTCAGCGGCTTTTCGCAAAGCACCGCTTTGCCCGCATCGATGGCGGCCAACGACATAGGACAGTGGTCCACATTGGGCGTGCAGATGTGTACTGCCTCAATTTCCTTGTTCTGAAGAACGTCTTTCAGATTGCCGGTGGCGAACGGAATGTTTACGCTGTCGGCAAATTTCTGCGCGCGTTGCTGGCTGCTGCCCACCACGGCGGCGACTTCTACGTAACCTAATCGGCGAACGTTCTCCGTGTGCACTTTGCCCATGAACCCGGTTCCAACGATAGCTGTTTTTACTTTTCTCATCTGGCTTCTAATTTAGCGCCTGACTATACTCACATCCGCCAATGGTGTGAACAAAAGTGATATTTAGTACTAAGCGTTTCAAGCGCGCTAAGAAAGTACTGTTTAACGTAGGAAATATTCCACAATCAATAATCCTTTTGCTCCATCAATCATGGTATTTTATCCGAAATTAATACCGAGTTCGGTATTTCTGTTTGGCCGCTGCTTCTGCTAACCGTCAATGAATGAACATCTTTGTGGAATTGACAACTTTCGGTACTCAACGTGCATCTACATTCCCAGAAGGTTATTCTAAATGACTGTTGAGCCACGATCGACCGCAGTTGCAACAAGGGCAGAGAATTGGCGTGCCTGGCCCGCTGGCGCGCTGCAAGCTAGTATTTTAGTTTTAGGACGAGTTGGCGTCTGGGCGGGAGATACAGCTCAGCAATTTGGACCATTGGTTTCCGTCTTAATGGCTCCCGCAGTGTTATGCGCCTATTCATTCGCCGCCTGGAGTTTGGCGGGCAATTTGGGTTGGACAGATTCGTTTGTATTTCAAACCGGCCCTCTTTCAAATTGGTTAATTTGGCTCGGCTTGGCAATTCTGGTAAATATGGCGGCTAGCATCCTGCGGCGCCATACCCGCACCGAAGCGGTAGAGGAATAACAATCATTCCTTCGGAAGCATTTCTTTTGTTCGGCGAACGGCGCGCCTCTCGAAGCGCGCCGTTTTCTTTGTTATCCTCCAGTTAAGGATTCACAGCGGTCGAATGCCTATTAGCTCGCGTTCCTACGTGAATCGGTACACCCCTTCAAACCGTTTTCCTATGGGTGTGAAGTGGCTACTGATTGTCAATTGTGTCTTGTTCTTGATTTATTACCTGACGCCTGGCCGGGCTGTTGCTCGAACCAATTGGCCTTGGTGCCGGCAGAGGCGGTCGGGCAATTTAGAATTTGGCAGCTTGCCACCTACATGTTCCTGCATGTAGGTGTGATGAGCTGTCTTTGGAACATGCTGGCGCTGTGGATGTTCGGCGCCGAGCTGGAACGCACCTGGGGCATGAACAAGTTCCTGCGGTTCTATTTCTCTTGCGGGATTATTGCCGGGTTTGTGGTGGTGATTACCGCCTACATTTTTCACCAGTCGCAAATTCCGACTTACAGCTCCGCCGGCGCGATTTATGGGTTGCTGGCAGCTTACGCGGTGGTTTTCCCGGACAATACCCTGCTGTTTGGCTTTCTGATCCCGATGAAATCGAAGTATTTCGTCCTGATCATCGGAGCGGTTGTCTTTCTGCAGTCGTACGGTTCCGCGTCGGCGATTGCGCTTTTGAGCGGTATGTTGGTGGGCTACCTGCTGCTGCGGGGCAAGAAACTGCAAGGCCAGGTACGGCAACCGGTAATCAGCGGCTACAAGGAGTGGAAACTTCGGCGAGCCCGCAAAAAGTTCGAGGTTTATCTCAAGAAGCGCGATTCCGGGCCGGATCGCTGGGTAAATTAGGATATTCTCGTAGCTTCTTGAGTCTCTCATCCGTCAAAGGTAGAAAACCCATGAGGCACCGTTTATTTCTAGCCGGGCTTTTTTTGGCCGCCGCTAGCTCGTTTTCCATACCCGCCATTGCGCAGGAAAGTCCCCAAGCGCCCAGCAGCGATACCGTCGCGCAACCAAAGAAGAAGTCTGCCGACGAGCCTGAGGACAAACCGGCCATTCCTTCGGAGTTCAAGAAGCCCAAGGATGCGGCCGCCGCGGGCGACACGCCCACATTCCATTCAAATGCCACTACGGTGAATGTGGATGTGGCCATCATGGACGACCATAACCACTTCATACCCAAGATTCCACAAGGCGCATTTCGAGTTGCGGAAGATGGAGTGCCGCAACAGATTTCGCAATTCGGCAAGGGAGAAGCGCCCATCACAATTTGCATGCTGATTGAGTTCAGCGGCAGATACCAGGCCTTCTGGAGCTATGGCTGGCGAGAGACGCTGCAAGCCTCTTATGGCTTCCTGGACACGCTTAAGCCGGATGACAACGTAGCGGTGGTGGCTTACGATCTGCGCACCACGATCCTTTCCGATTTCTCTCCCGACAAGCGACGCGCCGAAGAAGCCATGTCGCGCTTGCGCATTCCCGGCTTTAGCGAATCGAACGTATTCGACGCTTTGACGGATATGGCCGACCGCATGTCCGGCATTGAAGGCCGCAAGGCCATTCTGCTGATTGCCAGCGGCATAGATACGTTCAGCAAACTGACCTTCGACAAGACGCGCAAAATGCTGCAAGAAGAGGGCGTGCCTATTTACACCATCAGTATTCTGCAAATCGCGCGCATGATGCTGGAAGGACGCGGCGGCATGGGAGCGCAGATGGCGAACATGGACTTTCTGCAGGCCGACAACGAAATGAAGACCTTCTCGAAAGAGAGCGGCGGCCTGAGCTTCTTTCCTAGATTCACGGGCGAGTACCCCAGCATCTTTCAGCAGATCTCGCAAGCGCTGCGTGAACAGTACTCGCTGGCTTACCATCCCACCAATACGGCTCGCGACGGTAAGTTCCGCCATATAAAAGTGGAACTCGTGAACCCCGAAAACAACGAGCCGCTGCGCATCACCAACGAAAAAGGCAAGCTCATCAAATATCAGGTCATCGCGAAGGCGGGTTACAAAGCGCCGCGCGAAGTGGAATGATAAAACTCGAACGCGAGTTCCAAAATTCTGTCAAGTACTGAATCTCACTTCGTTTGAGTTCGATAGAGGGGCGTTGACACCCGATAAGCCTCCCTGTTACCTTCGTGAAGTCTTCATGCGATCTGTTTCCGTAAATCGCGCTCCAACTCAAGCTTTGATTCTTCTAGTGGACGACAACAAAGACGGTGTCATTGCGCGCCGCTCCGTCCTTGAAGAACTTGGCTACCAGGTGGTCACTGCCGGCTGTGGCTCTGATGCCTTGCATCTTGTCGAAGAACGGAATCTCGATCTGGTAATCACCGATTACCGTATGTCGCCGATGAATGGTTTGGAACTCATCGCGCGCATGCGACAAGGCGGGTTCAAAAATCCTATTATTCTGCTCAGTGGTTTTGCTGAAACGCTTGGAATGCGCTCCGATACCAGCGGCGCCGACGTAGTAATTCAGAAAAGCGCCAACGAAGTGGCGAATCTGGTTCGCCATACCAAGCGTTTATTGACCCCCAAGAAACCCGCTGGGCAAGCCTGCCGCAAATCGGTGCATTCCCGCACTGCTACCGACGTGTCATAAGTTCGATCTTTTGTAGTAAGCACACTCGTGCGCGCGTCTACAGGGCGACATGACCCAAATTACCTGGCTCGGCCACTCCGTATTTACGCTCCAGTTCGATTCCAGTGAGGTGTTGCTTACAGATCCTTGGATTGAGGGCAACCCCGTTTACCCGAAAGGCCATAAACTGGAGCGCGTGGACGCCATCAGTATTTCGCACGGTCATTTCGATCACACGAACGATGTGATCCCCGTTGCTAAGCAGTTCGGGCCGAAAGTGATCGGCATCTTCGAGGTCGCATCCTTTTTCGAAAAGAAGGGTGTAAAGAACACCATCGGCATGAATAAGGGCGGCACTGCCGATTTAGGCTTCATTAAGCTCACCATGACGCACGCCCTGCATAGCGGCGCTATCAAAGACGGCGATCAACTCGTTTACGGCGGTGACGCCGCGGGCTACATAATCACTCAGAAGGATGGCCGCCGCATCTACTTTGCGGGCGACACGGCGCTCTTTTCCGATATGTCTCTGATCGCCGAGCTTTACCAACCTGAACTGGCTTTTTTGCCTATCGGAGACTTTTACACCATGGGCCCGCACGAGGCTGCTCATGCGGCGCGCTTGCTGAAGGTGAAAAAAGTGATTCCGATGCACTACGGCACATTCCCGGCGCTCACCGGGCGTCCGGAGGAACTGGCGGCTAGAGTCCGGAAAGACGGGATAGAGGTTTGGCCGATCAAGCCGGGCGAGACGGTCAAATGGTGATGGGCCGCAACTTTCAAAAGCCGCTAGTCTAATGCTAACTACTTTGTACAAGTGCGGCCGGTTGGCGCGTCAATAGGCCGAATGTTCAGGTCAACTGCTCCTGTCCTGCTGCTCTTTTGTGCGACAGGATCGCTCGAAGCTGCCGATATCCAGGGTTCGATCGTCGATTGGAACTGCGTGAAACCAATGGTTAAGGACGGCCGGGAGAAAACCCTGAAGCGGCAAAAAAGTTGCTCGTTGATGAAAAACTATACAAGGCAAGCCTATGGCCTGCTCACCGACGATCAGAAGTTTTACAAGCTCCAGGATCCCGGCAACCGGCACATCCTGGAACTGCTGAAGAACACTCCGTCCAAAGACGACCTGAAAGTCGTCGTGCATGGCGACTTGCAAGGCAACGTCATCAATGTAAGCGACATGTCTATTCTTTAGCCGGTTGGGTCGCCGTGGATCTCCACCGCAGCGTTGTCTTCAGTCAACGATGGTTCCGGCAGTTTGCCCGTCCAGTTCGCCCATCCCCAGAAAATTGCCGTTGAAGAACTTAGCAGTCCCGATGCTGCTCCGACCAGCCTGACGTTGAAATATTGCGAAGCCACTCCCGCCGCCAGCATCGACATCATCATGGTTGACCAAGTCATCGTCTCAATTGTTGAGAACACCCGCCCGCGAAAACGATTGTCCACATGCTTCAGCAAGTTTGACCAGTTCAGGAGCGAACTGACAGCCACCGCGCCTCTAGACGCAGCCATGAAGAACAGCGCCCAGCCCCAATTCTTCATTTGGCTGAAAACAACATAGGAGGCGCCGTGCAATAGATAGCAGAAGAAAACTGTCTTTTTATAGGTCTCAAACTCAATTCGCTTGCCAATCTGGTTTCCAATAATGCCGCCCACCAGCAAGCCGATTCCCGCGGTGCCCCACAATTGGCCCAGACCCTGTGCGCCGCGCTTGAATACCAATTCACTGAACAAAGTAAACAGCACCTGCGCCGCCCCGCCCCCGCTCGCCCAACCGACCGCAATCAAACCGATTCCCAGAATCAGCGGCGTCGTCGCCATGTAACTCAATCCATCGCGGTATTCGCGCAAGGGCCGCGCGACCTTTGTCTCGTTTAAGCTCTCATCGTTCGCTCGAAAGTGTCCTGCTACCGATCGCAAGTTGGCAATGCAATAAGCGGAGACGAAGAACGAGAGCGAGTTGAAGAGAAATGCCAGCTGGTATCCGAACCTGGCGACTGTTGTCCCGCCGAAATACGCACCCACCGCCAGCGTCAGCCATCCCGTGGTCTGCGTAAGAGAGTTAGCCGTATGCAGTTCGTCTTCGGTCGCTATCGACGGCAATATAGCCGCCCGTCCACTTGTGAAAAAAGGCGATGCCAGCATCAGCAACGCACTCAAAATGTACAGCAGCCAAACCTGTCTGCGCCACGCCGCATAGATAAATCCCAGCGCGATGAATCCTCTGATCAAATCGCTCGCGATCATGATTCGCCGCCGGTCAAACCGGTCCAACAAAACACCCGCCAAGGGGCCCGCCAACACTGCCGGAATGGCGCGCGATAACATCAGCGCTGCAATCACCGCGCCGTTGTGCGTCTCTTCGACCGCCAAACTCAGTACTGCAATGTTGTTGAAGTGATCGCCTACTTCGCTGACAATCTGCCCCATCCAGGTGTAGCGATAATTGCGGTTGCGCAGAAGAAGTTGTGAGAAACCCGCCATCAACTCGCCTGCCGGATGACCTTCGAAATCGTAATCGCCTGCCCGAGATGACGCTGCGTGTGCTCCGCTAAATGAACAATGAGTCCAAGCACACTCGTCGGCAATGCCTGCCCGCCCACCGTCCTCGCATCATAAATCGTTTCAGGCTGAATCGTCATCAGCCGCGCTTCAGACCGGGCAAGGCTGTCGTTTACCAGTTTCAACAACTCTGGCAATTTCAACGTCGGCAAGGTCTGTTCCCGTAAGGCGTTTAGCTGCTCTTTGCTGAGCGCCATACCCACCAGATACGTGGTGATGCGGTCAACGCTCCCCGCCAGATGCTTGAGTTGAAAGCCGAGCGAGTTCGTCCCCACAATTCTCCAAACCTGCTCATCGTTCAAGCCGGCGGTATGCGTCGCAAGATCTTCCCGAACTTGCGCAAAGCTGAAAAAGACCGGCATCACCAGCGGATGCACGCCCGCCATAGCGCCCCGCAACCAGGGCTCGGGCTGAGGTACTTCTGGCGTCAACGCATATTTCCTGTGTGGCCTAAGGAATACCGTCCAGGTTGTGGAAAGAACGCCAGCCCGTGCGGCCCCTGCCCCACTCTAATCCGCGCTTTCAAACTGCCGTTCGATGTATCAAACACATATACCTCACTGTTATAACGGCCCGACAGCCACAGCGTTTTTCCATCGCTTGAGACGCCGCCCATATCCGGACTCCCGCCTCCCGGAATTTTCCACTTCGCGTCCAGCTTCATCGTAGCCATGTTCATCAGCGAAACCGAACCTTCGCCGCGATTCGAAATATACGCGTACTTCGCATCCCGGCTGAAGTAAATCCCGTGCGCCCCTTTGCCCGTCTTAATAAAATTCACTTGCTTAAATGCGACCGGGTCAATCACGTGAACGCCATCGGAATCCATATTCGCCACCAGAAACAATTTGCCATCCGGCATCAAACGGCAATCTTGCGGCATGCCTTTAGGCTCCAGGCGCAAATGCCCAAGCACCTTCTGCGAAACGACGTCAATCTTAATCAACTCGCTCGAAAATTCGCAAGTCGCAATCATAATGCGGCCATCCGGCGTGAAATCCGCATGATTCACACCCTCACAATTCACTGCCACCCGGTTCACAATTTTCATCGTCTGCGCGTCTCTGAAATCCAAACGCTTCTCGCGCTCCGCCATCACAATCGCATACTTGCCATCGGGCGTGTAATACATGTTGTACGGGTCGTCCACATGAATCGTCTCGCCCTCTTTGCCCGTAGCCGGGTCGATCATTGTCAATTGATCGCCCAAATCCTGCGCCACCCAAAGCTTCTTCAAATCCCATGACGGCACCACATGCTGTGGCTCCAACAGGCGCTTCGTCTTCTTCGGAAGCGCAAAATGCCCGATGATTTTATACGTGCTCGGGTCGATAATATCCACCGTGTCGCTCTTGGTGTTCGGCACGTAAACACGAACTGGGAAGTTGGCTACAATCGGCGAAAGCATGCCCGGACCAGCGGCTGCGTAAACGTTATGCGGATCCAACAACGGAGGCATCCCGGGCAGCGCTTGTGCAACTGCGCTCGAAGACAACGCAGCCAATACACCTGCACCCAGCAGGTACCAAAAGCTCAATCTCATATCTTCTCTAGTACAGTATCGCGCCCGCGCAATTCTGTACCGGAACTGAACCACGACCGGTAGAGATTAGCGGCGCCGTACTCATGGGCGCAACCTACTTAGTTACAATTCTAGATAGAAATGTCCTCAACCAGCGACACCGAAAGGGAGATCCTGCTCGGCAACAAGCAGCTGCTGACGATCTTTTTCGTTATCGCAATCCTGCTCGGCATTGCGTTCACCGGCGGCTACATGGTCGGCCACGGCCCTCCAGAAAAAAAGACGGCGCTCGCCGCCACCCCCGACGCCGGTACTGCAAGCCAAGCTGCTCCATCCCCCGCCAGCAGCGTTCCGACGCTTTCTGTTACGCCCGATTCATCGAATTCGGACACCGCCGCGCGTGAACAAACATCAACACCGCCCGCCGTCGCTCACGTTCCGTCGCCGGAAGAAGCTCCGCTAAATCCTCGCAAGAGCAGTAAATCCGCAGCCGTACCAACTGAAACAAACGTCGCTTCCGCTGAATCCTCACCCAAAACTGGTCAGACTTTCTTGCAAGTGGCCGCCGTCAGACGCACCGAAGCCGATGCCCTAGCCGAGGTTCTGCGCCAAAAAGGATTCCGCGCGCATTCCGTTCAAAAGCCCGGCACCACCGATCTCTTCCGCGTCCTCGTCGGCCCCGTCCGCGATACCGGCGATCTTTCCACTACCCGCGACGCCCTTCGCAACACTGGTTTCACCAAAGTAATCGTTCAGCATTATTAGCTACTACTCGTGTAGCAACTGCCATCCTGTCTGCATCCATTTGGGGAGGTGTTTATAATGACCGACACGCAAGACCGAACCATTCGCTTCCTTTGGTTCTTGATAGGCGTCGCCATACCATTGGCCGGTTTCGCCATTTGGTCTCGAAGCAGCCGCAGCGCTCGCCATTCAGAAATTGATCAAGCTCACGATATAACGGTGGAGGACAGTTTCCCCGCGAGTGACCCCCCATCGGCGTGGTGACTTTCTGTATACTTATACTTTGCCCATGCCTCGCAAATTGTCGTCATTTCAGCCCGTAGCGCTTTCTTTGACTGTGCTGGCGGCACTGGTGCGCCTGGTGCCGCATCCGCCCAATTTCGCCCCTATAGGCAGCGTTGCTCTCTTCGGTGGCGCTCGTCTGCGCGGTTGGCAGGCATACGTTGTCCCGTTGCTGGCGATGTTGGTCACCGATCCAATACTTAGCCATATAGTCGGCCGTCCCGCGTATTCAAGTCTCACGCCAGTAATCTACGGTTGCTTTCTCATCAATGTGCTGCTTGGCCGTCTGCTGATCCGCAATTCGACCGATCCTATTCGTATCGCTTCGGCAGCTATCCTCGGCAGCATTCAGTTCTTCATCTTTACAAACTTCTTTGGCTGGCTCGGCGCAGGTACGCCTGCCCTTTACACGCACGATCTTTCCGGCCTGCTCGCCTGCTATATCGCCGCCATTCCATTCTTCGGCCGAACACTTGCTGGCGACCTTTTCTACTCCGCTGTTCTGTTCACCGCATACGAATTGCTGAAACGTCGCGTTGCTTCCGAACAAACTGCTGCCGCCTAGCTTAATCTCTATCGCACCGGAAATTGCCGCTGCCATAAAGTCGTTCATTCTTTCCTCCGGCTATACCCAGATACGGCTCCAGGATCTCGGCCTCACCAAGACTCCCTGGCGGCCTTCTCGCGACCGCTCGCTTCTCAGCTATCAAGTGGATGAGGCTTCTCCTTTAGGCGTCCTCATTCGCCTCTTTTTCTTTGGTGAGCCTGTTCCTGCCTCCTCGTTCCAGTCATCGATTGTGGAAGACATGCTCGCTTCCGGAATGCTCGAGCGCTCCGGTAACGATCTGGCTCCCTCCTGCATGCTCACTCACTTCGAAAACCTCCTGATTGCCTGCGATTCCGTTCGCCGCGCTCAAGCCGGCGTTCTCGAAGACTTGGTCCTCGGAGTCAACCGCCCTACCCAAATCCTCGGTCATTGCATGCTTCCCGTTCCTCCCGGTTCTGTGGTTCTCGACCTCGGTACCGGCTGTGGTCCGCTCGCCTTTAAAGCCGCCCAAACTGCCGCGAAGGTCATTGCAACCGATATCAACCCCCGCGCCTTGCAATTCGCCCAATTCAACGCATCGCTGAATGGAATATCGAACGTGGAGTTCCGCTGCGGAGACCGCTTCGAACCGATCTCCGCAGAGCGCTTCGATCTGATCGTCTCTAACCCGCCCTTCTTCTTGACACCAAAATCGAAACTCCTCTTCACCGGCAATCCGTTCCATCTTGACCTCTTCGCCCGAAGCCTCGCCCGTCAAGCCCCTGATTTCCTCAACGAAAACGGCTATTTCCAAATGCTCTGCGAATGGGTGGAAACCAAACAGGATCAAGCTCGCCTGCGGCGCTGGTTCAATGACTCCATGTACGCCGTCCTGGTTTTAGAAGATTACTCGGTCACCCCAGCCAGCTACTCCGCGTCCCGGCTCAACGAGGCCGCCGCTCTGCACGGCGATTCAGCTCCCGCATCGATCGACGACTATATGCAGTATTTTGCCGAAAGCGGAGTCGAGAAAATTCATGGCGGTTTAGTCACCCTCCACCGTAGTCAATCGTGTTGGTTCGTCAGCGAAGGAATGGGTGCGAAGCCATCCGCGCCTATCGGCGATCTAATATTGGAGCGTTTTTTCGCTGAAGATTTGCTGGCCCTTGGCGACGACTCGCCCGTGCTCTCTGCCCGTCCGCAACTCGCCCGCGATGTCGTCTTGATCAGCGAATCCTCCATTGAAAATCGCGCCTGGAAACCCGAGCGCGTTTACTTGGAGCGCCGTTCAGCGTTCCCACGGCGCTTAGCCTTCTCCTCGGAAATCGCGGATCTTATCGTTCACTGGGATGGTTCGCAAAATCTCGCTTCTCTGGCCGCTGCATTCGCCCGAAAAAAGAATCTCCCAGCGGTACAAGTTACCCAGGATTTCTTACGCCTCGCCCGCCGCCTTGCCGCGCTGGGACTCATCAAATTACTTCTGTAGCTTCACAAACTCGATTCCTTCCACCATCCGCACTGATCTCGCACCAGCCTTATCGCCTGGACAGACAAGCTTCAACGGTCCCTGATTGGCAGCCAACGGCTGACCAGCCCTCTTATCCGCCAGCACAATAGTTTCGTTGCCGAACTCCGGCGACATCTCCGCGAGCGTAAACACCACTTGGTATCCATCGTGCGCCTTCGCCAGAAGATAACTCGCCAGCGCCTTGCCTCGTATTTGTTTATCCGCCGGGGCGCCAGCCCGCTTCAAAATGTCCATCAGCAGGACGCCCTGATAATCCACCTTCGTCCCATCATGCTCCTGAACCGTAACCGTTTGCCTCGGCATCTTCGCCAGATCGTCAGCCTTCAACACTAGCGGCGAGGAAACATCTCCGCTCACCGAGAAACTTGCGGGTGTGCTCGCCTGCTGTGCCTCTTGCGCGTATCCAATGCCCGCAGCGATTCCCAAAACGAAAACCAGCCTCTTCATATCCTTATTCCTCCTTTTGATCTCGTTATCTCTCCGGAACCTGATACCCGGATTCCGCGAGCACATCCCGCCCCTTGCCCCTCAACAGGAAATCGACAAAAACCTGGGCCTCTTTCTGATTCTTTGATCTGGCTAAAATCCCCAGCTCTTGCGAAATCGGCCGGTACAAAGTCTGATCTACTCGAATCACCTTGCCGCGCGCTTTCAATACCAACGAGTAAGCCGTAAACACGGCATCCGCATTATTCGAGGTCCCAAACTCCTTCGCCATATTGATGTTCTCAGCATAGACAACTTTAGATTTCACCTTGTCCCAGATTCCGAGATGTTGCAGCGCCTCAACCGTCGCCTCTCCGTAAGGCGCAAGCTCAGGCTTCGCTACCGCAATAAATTTCACGTCCGACCGGGTCAAATCGGCAATCTGATCGATACGCGCCTTCGTTCCAGGCGGTATCCACAACGCCAACACGCCGACCGCATAAATCGCGCGCGAACCCGTTACCAGCAGACGCTTCTGTTCTAATTGAGCGACATGTTCCGTATCCGCCGCCGCGAAAACATCAAACGGCGCCGAGTTTTCAATCTGCCGCGCCAGTTGCGCCGTCGAGGCAAAACTGAAGACGGGATGAATTCCCGTTTCCGCTTCAAACTCCGGCGCCATTGCCTGTAGGACGTTGGTAAGATTGGCCGCCGCCGCTACCGTCACTTCGGCTCGCGAGTCCCGTTCCTGCGGCCACACCCTCGCGGCTATCAGGAGAGATAAAAACGCCAGTAAAACCGGAAGAACTCGAATCAGCTGATTTTTGGCCAAATACAATTATGTCGTGCTTAAACGACGTACTCTCGTATGCCGGACGATTTAACGTCGTACGTAATCGCCGAGCCGCCCCGCCGGTATCAATATCGTAAGTGAGGCTGATAGGAGTGGGCAAAATCTGGATCGGAACGTCAGGCTGGCACTACAAGCATTGGATGGGAAACTTTTACCCCCCGCGGCTTCGCCCTTCGGAGATGTTGGCTCATTACATTCAGCACTTCGACAGTGTTGAACTAAATAACAGCTTCTACAAACTTCCGGCTCAAACCAGCTTGTTAGATTGGCGCGATTCAACGCCGCCCCACTTCAAATTCGCCGTGAAAGGAAGCCGCTTTCTCACTCACATGAAGAAACTCAACAATGCGCAAGACGGTCTGAATCGCTTTCTCGAGGCCGTTGATCTGCTCGGACCAAAACTTGGCCCCATCCTTTTTCAGCTACCACCAAACTGGGAGATTGACCTGAGCCGACTGGCCGCTTTCCTCGCGCTTCTCCCTCCGGATCACCACTGCGCCTTTGAGTTTCGGAACTCGACATGGGACACGCCGCAAACGTACAACTTGCTGTCAAAATACAACACGGGCTACTGCATCTTCGATTTGGCTGGCTACCTCTCGCCCCTCAAGGTCACCGCCGATTTCGCCTATATCCGCCTGCATGGACCCGAAGGCAAATACCAGGGCAGCTACAGTCAGAGGGCGCTCGAAACGTGGTCGGAAAAGATATATACCTGGAACAGGAAATTGTCTGCCGTTTATGTCTACTTCGATAATGACGAGTCCGGCTACGCTCCGCAAGACGCGCTCCGAATAAAGGCATTGCTTGGGGAATGCCTCGACTGATCACGCGGAGGCAAGTCCCGAGCGTGATCGAATCAGCGTCCCAGATCTGGCGGCGAGCTGCGATTTCCTCGCCATTCTTTTCTTCGTCAATGCGATGTACTACTGCTGGGTTGTTTTCCGGGATTTGTGACCGGGCGGCAACTGCACATCCTCAAGCTGAAGCAGCTTGTTGCCAGCGAGCGTGGAGCGGAAACGGCCAGGCAGCAAGACGGATGGGGGCGCGCAGACGCACCGCTGCTCTCGTTCGGTGAGAAACAAGCCGGAGATGCGGGCGGAGGCTCTGTTCAGCCAGCCCAACGGAGTAACTGATCGACGGTTAGCGCTACGATGTCGACCATGCTTGCGAAGCAAGCTCCAGCCGGTAGACCGGAGACCATGAGATGCGCCATGATCTTGCTGGCGCTGCGAAGGTAAATGAGACGTCCGCCGAACTCATCTTTCAAATGTCCGTTGAGCTGCTCGACGATGGTGCGCTTCTGGAAGCGCTGCTTCTGTTCCTCGCTGAAGGCGTTCTCGCGCGCCGAGCGGGGATGCGCGGGGTTCGGCTGAATGAGGAGTGCTTGGTGGCCGAGTTTCCGGCTGTGCGCGCGAATGAGTTGGGCGTCGTAAGGGGAGTCCATTAATTCGCATTGCCAGCGCACGCCTTGGGCGCTCATCTGCATCAGCGGGATGGCGGCCTGCGAATCGTGCACGGCGGCGCCGGTGAGGAGGCAGCTAATGGGAATGCGGCCGCCGTCGGCCACATCCCAGTGCAGCTTGAATTCGCCAGTTTTGCCGATGTCCGTGACTGCTCTTCTTCACGCCCAGACCGCAGTGCTGCGGCAGGCCGGCGAGCATTTCCTTGAGTGTCATGTGCTGCTGGCGTTGCAGGCGTGGGCCGCGTTCTTTGGCTTGGGCGCGTTTATGCGGGCTTTGACGGAGGCCCTTCCTCCTAAACATTTTCGCAATTTCGTGTTTTAAAGTGCTTCTTGCGGTCCTGCGTTTCGCAAGTGGCTCTTGTTGTGACCGCGCGACGTAATCGACTCCCGCAAGCTTAAATATTAGTAGACAGTCTACATAACAAGTGATAGACTGTCTACACAATGAGCGCCAAACCGCCAGCGCGTCTAGAGCTCCTGCAAGGGACTCTAGACCTCTTAATCCTTCGCACTCTGCTTTTCGGACCTACCCACGGCCACTCGATTGCCAAACATATTCAGCGGACCTCGGAAGATCTGCTCCAGGTGGAGACCGGTTCTTTATACCCGGCTCTGCATCGGCTGGAAGCGAAAGGCTGGATCGCGGCTTCCTGGGAGCTGTCGGATAAAGGCAAGCGGGCCAAATACTATCGCCTGACGTTGCTTGGGAAAAAACAGCTCGCGGCCGAGCAATCGAAATGGCAGGCGTTTTCCCGCGCCATGGGACTAATCTTGAATCCAGCGGATCAGGAGGGGCAATGAAGCCGTTTGTTCGCAAATTGAAATGGTTCGTGCAGAGGCGCGGCAAAGAAGCCGAATTGCGTGCCGAACTCCAATTCCATCTTGATGAGGAGGCTGAAGAGCGTCGAGCAGAAGGGTTCAAGGAGGAGGAGGCGAAATGGGCTGCGCGCCGTGACTTGGGAAACGTCACTTTGTTGCAGGAAAACACTCGCACCGCTTGGGGATGGACCCTCTTAGAGCAATTCGGCCCAGACCTGCGCTACGCCTTACGCACGATGGCCGCCAACAAAGGCTTCTGCACGATTGCGATTCTGTCGCTGGCTTTGGGTATCGGAGCTAACACCGCCATCTACAGCTTCATGGACTCGATACTTTTACGCTCTCTGCCGGTTTCCGATCCGGGGGCGCTGGTAGTGCTGAACTGGCACGCGCAGGCTCCGCATTTCACCCTTCGCGGCGAATCGTCCAGTGTCGTGCACGGAATCCACGGTACCACCTACGACGATCCAAAATCCGGAACCGAGGCAGGCATTTTCCCCTTCCCGGCCTTGAACTTTTCCAAAAGAACGACTCGGAGCTACTAATCAATTTGGCTTCCGTGCGGAAACGTATCTCGAGAGGAACGAGTATTGGATCGAGGTGATGGGCCGGCTGCGTCCCGGTGTCAGCCTCGCGCAAGCCCAAGCGGCGCTGGCCACGCCATTTCAGCGTTGGGTAGCGAGCACAGCCACCAATGCCCAGGAGCGGGTGAATCTGCCGGCGCTGATGATCAAGCAAGGCGCTGGAGGGTTGGACAGTCTGCAGCGAATGTACTCTAACCGCTTTATGTGCTGATGACGTTGGTGGGATTGATTCTGGCTATCGCCTGCGCCAATGTTGCCAATTTGTTACTGACGCGCGCCACTGCACGAAGGCGAGAGATGGCGTTGCGCCTGAGCGTGGGCGCCGGCAGGCTTTCGAATAGTGCGCCAACTGCTGACGGAGAGCGTTCTGCTGGCCAGTATGGGTGGGGCACTTGGAGTATTTGTCGCGATCTGGGGGATTCGCTTCTTAACCTTGCTGCTGGCTAGCGGCCAAACGAAGTTTACGCTGCATGCAGACTTGAATTGGCGCGTGTTGGCGGTAACGGCTGCGCTTTCCATTCTGACCGGGATACTGTTCGGCCTTGCCCCGGCGCTGCAATCGACACGCGTGGAGGTGGTGTCAGCTCTGAAGGAGGTGCGGGCGAGCCAGCCAAACTCACGGCGCTCTTTTGGGCGCATCGGTCTGGGACAGGTGCTGGTGGCAGGTCAGATCGCCATCTCGCTGCTGATGCTGTTTGCCGCGGGACTCTTCGTGGGGACCCTGGCGAATCTGCAATCGATCGAACTCGGCTTCAATCGCGAGAATGTGCTCTTATTCCAATTGAACGCCCGGCAGGCTGGCCACCGAGACCCTGAGATTGCGGCCTTCTATGACGATTTACTGAAGAAGTTCAGCGCAATCCGAGGCGTGCGCAATGCGAGTTTGGCGGAGTCTTCCCTGATTGGAGCCGGTACGGGGCTTCCCCTCTTCGTGCATGGCGCGCCGGTAAGTCCGTCAACGCGCATCCTCTGCGTCGGGCCCGGGTTCTTGACGACTATGCAGATTCCGCTGCTAGCCGGCCGCGAAATCGATTCTCGCGATCGGCCCGGCTCGCTTTCCGTTGCCGTAATCAACGAGATGTTTGCCAAAGCTAATTTCGGCGGCAGAATCCGATTCGCCAGCACATTACGATGGATGACGGTCCCGTTCCCCGCGACATGGAGATTGTCGGAGCAGCAAGGAATGCGCGATATGGAAATCTGACGAACGATTTCCGGCCAGTAGTATACATGCCGTATAACCAGGGGTTCCCGCAGCCGAATGAAATGGTGTACGCGCTTCGTACGGTAGGCGACCCGCTTGCGTTCGTCAACATGGCGCGCGCTATTGTTCATCAAGCGGATGCCCGTGTGCCGCTGACCGACGTAAAAACCCAGGCCGGAGAAATCGACGAGTCGTTTAATCAAGAGATCGTATTTGCTGAATTGTGTTCGGCCTTCGCGATTCTGGCGCTGGCGATCGCCTGCGTGGGACTGTATGGAACTGTGTCCTACAATGTGGCCCGCCGCACGGGCGAGATCGGCATAAGAATGGCGCTTGGAGCGCAGCGCGGCGGCGTTGTTTGGATGGTTCTCCGCGACGTGATTATTATGACGGCAATGGGGCTCGCCATCAGCGTGCCGACAGCATTCGGGACCTCAAAATTTGTAGCATCCTTCCTCTTCGGGATGAAAGCCAATGATCCGTCAACGCTGATCGTCGCAGTAACGACGCTGCTGGCTGCAGCCTTGATGGCTGCCTATGCGCCGGCGCGAAAAGCGTCCCGAATCGACCCCATTGCCGCATTGCGCCACGAATAACCGCTTCATATTTCGGGCGCCGTCATGCCAGTTGTACTAGAGGAATTCTATTCGGTGCGTAGGATTTCCATAATGTCGAGCCCAGCAATGCGACGGGTAGCGGCCCAGATACCTGTTGAGGCGATTAGAGCGATGAACAGAACTGAGAAGAAGAACGTGGCCGGATTGATGGACTTCGCTCCCTCGACGAGGCTTTCGAGAAAGCGTGCAACGAGCATTGCTCCGGCGATTCCTGGAATCGCTCCGGCGGCGACAGTAACCAAGCCCTGTTGAAGGAGGACTCCTCTTAGCCGATGCGGAGTAGTGCCGAGAGCCATACGTACCCCCATTTCGTGGGTCCTCTGAGCAACGGCGTAGGAAACAACTCCGTAAATACCGATCACGGCGAGGAGCAACGCAAATGCCGCAAAGAATTGGACGGCAGCGCTGTAGAATTTCGGGCGAATGAAGGCGTCAGTCAAACGTTGCTCCATCGTTTTTGCGCTGAAAACGGGAACCTGCGTGTCCACCGACCGGATTGCGTCGCGAACCATAGCGAGTCGATCTTCGGCCCGGCCATTTACCCGTACTACGAAGGTCGGGGAAAAACCGCCAGGAGAGTGAGCTGGGACGAAGATCTGACTCGGGTTCGCGTATACTTCTTCGAACGCATAGTCCATTCCTTTGACGACGCCGACGATTTTCTTCGGAACGCTGTTCCGCTGAGTGATTTGATGGCCAAGCGCTTCTGCCGGCACCCCAAAGACCCGAGCAAATTGTTCGTTGACGACAGCAACTTCGGCGTCGGAGCGCACTTCAGCGGTAGTGAATTCGCGCCCATACAGAATACGCCCGCCCATCGTCTGGAAATAGTCGGGTAACACTGGAACAAACATGGAATTCCCTTTGGCTGGACGTCCGTCTAATCCCCATGGACCTCCGACAAAACCCGTTGCGTATAAGGGAAGGTACTCGGTAGCGCTGGCGCTGCGAACACCCGGGAGCCTGCGGATCCGGGAAAGCGCCTCCTCAAAATACGGAAGTTGTTGCCCGGCGGCGTCATGAGTCGTGCCGTCGAGCGAAACGCTTACCGTGACGAGTCCTTTCACATTGAAGCCGCGATCGGTTCGCATCAAGTTGACGAACGCACGCCCCACCGAAACCGATGCAGTTAGAAGAACGATGGTGAGCATAACCTGCGCGGCGACTAGTGTTTCGCGAATCAGGCGTGAACCACGGCTCTCGCTGGAACCGCGGGCTCGGAACGCATGGACGCGGCCCGCGTATATTGACGGCAAGACGCCGAAAAACAGCCCGCTGCCAATTGACACCAACACTGCGAAAGCCAGCACGCGACCATCGAGAATCGAATAGGACTGGGTGGCGAGCGGCGCCGGCAGGAACTTTGCGGCAATGGAAGCCGTCCAAAACGCGACGGCCAATCCGGCCGTAGAGGCAACCAAGGAGAGAAGCAGGCACTCGGTCAGCAGCTGTTGCATGAGCCGCGCCCGGCTTGCCCCTAGCGCGGAGCGTATGGATAGTTCCGGGGCGCGATCGGCGGTGCGCGCCATTAAGAGATTCGCGACGTTTGTGCATGCGATTAGCAGGACCAACACCACGCCGGACATAAGCAGCAGCGAGGCGTTCTTGACGGGGCCGGCAAGTTCGTCCTGGAGCGAGGCGATGGTTGGCCGGAGCTTGACATCGTCGATCTTGCGGCGGTTCGGCGAGAGACGATCCAAATCGGCGGCGAATGCTTCGCGGGCTTGCGGCCATGTCACGCCGGGTTTCAGCCGCGCAATAGTTTCCCAGCCATTGTTGCCCGGAGAAAATGCCGCCGCTTTCCAGAGAACCGCGCCATGCGGATAGTCGAACCCAGGAGGCGCCACGCCGATGATGGCAAGAGGAAATCCATCGACACGAATAGTGGCGCCAAGAGCTCGCGGGTCGCCTGCGAAAAGCTCTTGCCAGAGCCCGTAACCGATAACTGCGACTGCATTGTTCCCTGGGGTATCTTCATCGGACCTGAAGGTGCGCCCAAGTACCGGCTGCGCGCCGAGGATCGAGAAAAAATTCCAGGACGCCTGGGCGACATGCGCCCTACCTGGGTTGTGTACTCCCCCGAGGTTGAGATCGGTCTGCTCGAAGAGTGCGGCATCGGATAGATACTTGCTTTGCCGGCGCCAATCGTGGAACTGTTTTGCGCTGTCGTGGGGCACCAGGTAGGTCCGCAGCGAAGCCAAGCGGCTTGGCTCGCGGAATGGCAGTGAGCGCAGCAGCAACGCATTGACGACGCTGAAGACCCCCGTGTTTGCGCCAATGCCGATGGCCAAGGCAGTGATTGCGAATCCGGTGTGCCAGGGGCGGCTGGCCCAAAGCCGGAGCGTGTGTCTGGCATCCTGAGACACCTCACCGGAGAACTGCAGCGGGATCGAAATAGCCAAGTCGACCAGGAGCCGGATCCAAAGCGCGGCAAGGGCGCAGGCGCCGTTTGATTCCGCGAGCTGATCGCGAAATTCGCGCTCCATCGCTCCGGCGTATTCTTCAAAAAAGACTGCCGGATAGAATCTCAGCAAGTACCGGTAAACAGTTAGAGAGAAGGGTGTGTTACGCATGCCTGGGTACTCCAAATGTGGCTGCTGCCAACTTTGCCAGCACGCGCATCCGAGCCGCTTCCGCCTGCGCAGTCTTGCGGCCGTGTTGGGTGATCCGGTAGTAGTGCCGCCTCTCGTCATCAAGATGAGCATCGGGCCGGCTGTCCGACTCCTCGATCAGCCCTAATTCCAGCATCTTGCTGATCGACCCATAGAGCACACCAGGCCCTAAGTTCAGCTTGCCGCCAGTGCGGCGGGAGATCTCACGCTTCAGCGCGTAACCATGCCGTTCGCCCTCGCCGAGCGATAGCAAAATGTGAAAGAAGGCGGCGCTTAGCGGCGCGGGGTGGTTTGCGGCATCTTGATCCTGCAAAGACATATTAGTACAGATTCGGATATAGTATGTCCTTTGAGGAATCGTCTTGTCAATAGAAATGCGTTGGCGAGGATTCGTTAGACTAGAACCCGATGGGTCCGCAGACCGCCGCTGACTTGATTGAATTTCTGGAACGGAGCGGCCTGGAAGTCTACGTTGACGGCGGGTGGGCCGTGGACGCTTTGTTGGGGCGACAGACCAGACTTCACGGCGATCTCGACATCGCGCTGCCTCACCAGCAAGTGCCAAAATTGCGCACGTTGCTTGCCGCCCGAGGATTCCGCGAGCAGCCGTGCGACGACACGTGGGAATGCAATTTCGTCCTTGTGGACGACAACGATTGCCGGCTGGATGTGCATTCCTATACTCTGGATGCCGCTGGAAACAATATTTACGGAGTTGAGTACATTGGCGGCCATTTTACCGGGAAAGGGTGCATTAACGGCTATCCGGTTCGGTGCATCTCGCCCGAGTGGCTCGTAAAATTTCACTCGGGCTATGAACTTGACCACAACGACTACCACGACGTCCGGCTGTTATGTGAGCGATTTGGGATCGAGTTGCCCGCGGAATATCTTAAGTTCACGAAATAGAGCGTTTCGAGAAAGGACGAAGATAATGTCTCGTCATTTAGTGAATGGTCAGGGAATTAGCCAGCTATTGATCGGTGACTATGCTAACTGCCTGCAATAGCCCAACGCGATTTGGCAATAGCAATTGACAAACAAATATTAAGGCTGGGCGATCTGCCCGTTGACCGCCGTGCGCTTGCCGTTAGAGATCTTGCGGCAAGGATCATTTGTACGAAGGAGATAATCGAAGTGGTTCTCATATCACACTAGTTGTGGGTCCGAGTATGCCACACAAACGTGCGCACGTAATACTACCAGACGAGCTGCTTACCGATATTGACGCTTTGGTTGGGCCACGCCAACGCAGCGCCTTTTGGTGGAAGTGTTGCGCGAAGAGGTGAATCGGCGCCGCTTACTGAAAATCCTCAACAACCCAGAACCGGTTCTCAAAGATGCCTATTATCCCGAATTTCGGACGGCAGTGAAGCCTGGGTTCGCCGTTTGCGGGAAGAGGATCTGCGGCTTGAACGAGACAAACTCGGCGATTGGGTCGGGTCCGGCGAAAGCACGGAATGACGACGTATCTGCCGGCCACCAATATTCTGATCAATGCCCTGAATGGCAGACGCGGTCATAAAGAGTTGCTACGCGCGCTGGTGGTACGAGGAGACCGACTGGCCTGTTGCGCGATTACGATCTCGGAGCTGTTTTCCGGTATCCGTCCTGGAGATGTGGCCAAAGTCGAAGAGTGCCCGATGAAATCGAGTTTGATTGGGACGATGAGAACAGGCAACACTTGGCGGCGCACAACATAACATCCGCGGAATTTGAGCAGTTGCTGAGCAATGACGATTGACTTCGATTACGAGTTGATCGACAAGGAAGATCGGTACCGCTCTGTCGGCGTCACGAGTAGCGGCCGATTGTTGTCCGTGGTGTGGACGATTCGCAACGGCAAGGTGCGGGCGATAACCGCGTTCCCGGCCAGCGTTTCAGACAAGAAAGCGTTTCTGGAGAGACCCCGATGAAAAAGCAGATGAAGCGGCAGACCAAACGCACCGTGCCAAACTTCGCCACCGAAGCGGACGAAGCGGAATGGTGGTACAAGAGCCGCAACATTCACGGCCAACAACTTTTAGATGCCGTGAAGGCTGGCCGCGCGGCAGTGCTGACGAAAGAAAAGCTGAGGGAACGAATCGCCGCCGCTAAGAAGACGCCCTCACCCGTTGTGGCGCTGCGGATTCCGGAGGCGGATTTGGCTCTGGCCCGGAAACAGGCCGAAAAGAAGGGGCTGCCTTACCAGACCTACATCAAATCGCTGCTGCACGAGACGCTCGAAGAGCGGGAAAAAAGGCCGGGTGGTAGTTGAAAAAACTTGGCTGCTGCAAGCCTCAACCCTTCGGCGATGGTTTGAACAGACCTACCACATCGCGCAGGGGTTTGGTCATTTGCCAGGAACGTGTATTCTCCATCATGGCCCGCATGAGGCGCTCCTGATCGAGCTGCGACGCCAGCCGGGAATTTGTTTTCCGGGCCTCCGCGACGTCGGCCTGCATTTGCGCCTGAATCGTCGAGAGCCTTTCAACTTCCGCCTTCAAATCCTCCACGTTGCCCCGCGCTATGGAAAGTTCCTGAGTCAGCAGGCGGTGCGTGGCTTGCAGCTTTTCGTGCTCGGCAGTCGCGGCCAACTGGCTCTTGCGCTGCTGGTCTAATTGCTCCTCGGCTTGCGCCAGCCGCTTCTCCAAATCTTCCCGCGTTTGTTCAAACTGCTGAACAATTGCCAGCTTGCTTTCTTCGTGCTGCTGCACCAGCGCCCGGGTGGTTTGCTCGTGCTTCTGCTGCAAAGCAAGCTTCGTTTCCTCGCTCCTGCGAATCAGCTGTTGCTCGCGTTCGTTGCTCAACGGCACCGGCTTCCCGCGCTCTTTCTCGAGTTCGGCCAAATCCTGCTGGCGCTTCTTCTCCCAATCAATCCGGTCGCGCTCCAGGTCGGCCACCCTCTGCGCCACTTGCTGCACGGAGCCGAATTCCAGGTCCAGCTTAAGCCTGATCTCTAATTCCAGCGGTTCATCTTGCGGCACTCCGGACAACACCGGCAGATAAATTTGCGGATTGCTGGCGAAGCTCAAGATACGAAGCGAATCGTGTGAAGGAAGTTGATAAGCCGTACCTTCAATTCTGAGTCCGTCGAACTTCTCCTGCGGATTCCAGCTCCAAACGGTTCGCCCACCCTCCTTCCGCAACACGATCTTCGAAATGTCGATAATACCCGTGCGGCTCGCCGGAGAAATGCGGATGGGCTTATCTCCCGGCCCATGCGCTAGGCGCATAAAAACGTTCACCCATTTGCCGGTTTCCGCTATCTGACTAAGTTTGTCCTCGTCGCGCCCATCGCCGCGCATCGTAATTACTTGCACCTGCGATTGCCCGGCGTCGGCCGTTCGCGACACATTCAATCGATGTTGCAGTTCCAGATGCTCCGCGCATAGGCTGTAATACCGGCGGATGCGCTCCTGATTTTCTTTCGAACTGGAAAACAACTCGCGCAGATAAGCGTTCTTCTCGTCGGTCCCACCCGGCTTCCAAAGCACGCCCAGGCCGTTGTTATTCCGAAAACCAAAATTCGGGTACTTCTTCTGCGCCTCCTCCCATAAGCGCCAGACGCCGTAATCGCCGGTGCGCACCGCTATATCGTGCAGCAGAATAATGCCGCCGGGCTTTACCTTCGGAAGCCAGTTGGTGAAATCGTGCTGCGCCGCTTCGTAGGTGCGTGATCCGTCCAAATGCAATAGGCCGATGCTCTGTTCCGAAAACTGGTTCAAAGCATCGTCAAAGGCGCTCCGCAGAAGGTATGAAAAGGAACGGTAATAGCGGTCGTTATGCCGGCTTACCGCATCGTAAATCGAATTGTCGCAAACGCCGCCGTGAGCCTCGCCCCGCCAGGTATCTATTCCGTAGCAGGCGCAGGTCAGATTGCTTTCCGCCACTGTTTGACAGAAGCCGAAATAGGAATCACCGTAGTACACTCCGAGTTCGACAATGATCTGCGGCTTTAATGCTGCGATCAGGTCGCACGCAAAGGGTAAGTGTCCGGCCCACAGGCCCGGAGTTCCGGAAAGAAACGCGGCTGGACGGAACGTCACAGACGGCTGGTCCAAAGTATTCATAGAACGGCTGGTCAAGATGGCCAGACTTTGCCGGCCCGCATACGCGCGCAATGATGCCACCCGTAGGCCAAGCCCCACTTGCGCTAATTATGAAGCTAACACGAATCAGGTTCCTTGCCGTGTGTCGCCGGGCAATGGCCTAAAAGGGTGTTAGCATCAGGTTCAATATGCGCTGCTTTCCGCTGCACGTTGCCTTGCTGCTCAGTTTGAACCTGACCGCGGCCCCTCCTGCTCGTCGCGAAGACGCTATCCGTCAATTGGTTCAGAGCTATTTGAACGCACGCGACCAGAACGATTCTGAAGCCTTACACAATCTTTTCGTTGCGGACGCCGACCAGCTGGTTTCCAGCGGCGAGTGGCGCAGGGGGCGCGACGCCGTTGTCACCGGTACTCTCCAAAGTTCTCAACGTACCGGCGGCAAACGCACGATCACCGTCGAATCTGTACGGTTCATTACCGAAGACACTGCGGTAGCCGACGGCCGCTACGAACTCACCGGTCTTTCGGGCAGCGAGACCCGCCGTATGTGGAGCACGTTTGTCCTGGTGCACACTTCCGCCGGCTGGCGCATCGCGGCAATACGAAACATGCTTCCGGCCCCGCCGGTTCCCGCGAAGTAACTTTAAGTCACTTTCTTTATTTGTTTCGCTACTTGATCGAGGAATGTGGAATTGGCGACGCTGATTTCCATGCCTTCGCTTTCGAGAATCGCGTGCGTCGGCGTAAATCCAGTTAAAACGCCCCGCTGTCCGGCAATCTCAAGGTCCTGGCGCGTCTTCAAAATCTTCTTTAGATAGAAACCTGCGGTGATGTTTCGTACCACGTCGCGCGTTCCCAATCCAAATGCCAAGCCAAAAGCGAGCGCTCCGCCGCCCAGAATGAAACTGGTAACCAGCCGTACCATGTTGGTGTCGATCTGCAACTGGCTGATGGCCATCATTGCCACAACGAACATGATGAGCGCAGAGACCATCTTGCCCAATGCCGGCGCGAAATCGATCCCCGAACTCCTGGCCGCCCCCGCCACCGTTTCTCCGGCGAACTGCCCCACCGATGTGCCGACAATCAACAGCAGGAGCGCCGCGATAATGTTCGGAAGATACGCAAAGAAAGCGCCGATCGCGACCGAGATTGCGATTAACCCGAGCGCGTCCGCGGCCGTCCGCGCCAGCACGATCAACGTCAAAAAGTAGACCAGCCTAGGAATGACATAATTCAACTGCTGCCGCAATCCGATCCGGTGCAGTGTTTTGTCTATTCCTGCCTTCTCCATCAAATGATCGAAGCGAATGCGAGTTAATACAAAGCGCAGAATCACTTCGATAAGCTTCGCCACCAACAGCCCGATTACAATCAGAACGATCCCGACGAGTACCTTCGGAGCCGCCGCTATGGCCGAATCCGCCAAATTAGTGAAGGCGTTTACCAGCTTTTCTCTCATTACCGCCTCGTGTCCCGGCCTGCCACTACCGAAAACAAGTGAGCCACAATGCTAACAAACTCGACGAAGATCTTCGCGGGCATGGTCCATGAGAAGGCGGCAAATTGCGAAACAGTTGTGCGCCGGTAAATTTTTGCCCGCACCTTGTTCAGGAATGCGGGAGATATGTTCTGCTCCAGTTCGGCAAGCGCTCGAATAGGAAGGTCCGTTTCGCCGTTCCCGTTTGTGCCGGGAGATCCAGGTTCTTCGCTCATGCTTCCGCCATCCTCGCCGCCTGCCCTGTCTCAACCTGGTAGCGTTCTCGAAACCATTCTCTGGCCCGTTTGATTCGCATCTTGGCGGCCGATAGGCTGATCTTCAAATTGCCGGCCACTTCTTCATAAGAAAGCTCGTCCATGTCGCGCAATACCAGTGGTACCCGCAAGTTCTCGGGCATCGATTCCAGAATTCGGTGAATGATCTGCTGCTCGCTCAATCGTTCATAACTCTTGTCGTGCGACGAGTACGCAATCACGTCGGCGCTGCTTTGCGCCGTCTCGTCGTCGATACTGAACGGCCGGCCCTTCTGCTTCTTCAGATGATTCAATCAGTGGTGAACTTTTATCACTTGAAGCCAGTGACGGAACGATGAGCGGCCTTCGAAACTGCCCATACCGAAGTACGCCTTCACAAATACTTCTTGCGCCAAGTCGTCTGCAACGCTCTCATCTTTGGTGATGTGACGGCAATCGGCCACGATCCGCCTCTGATGCAGTCTGATAAGCTCCTCGAAAGCATGCAAGTCGCCGTCGTTGGCATTGCGGGCCGCCGCGAAAAGTTCTTCTTCTAGTTCTTTCTCTGCCAATGGGGTTAGTCTCCAGTGGGGATCCGATGGGTGCCAGCCGTCGCGCGGCCCTGCGGCGTTCCCTCGCGCCGGATAGAAAAAACGCCTACCTCGGCCAGCAGGTTCGGCATCCGCGTCACGCGTTGGCTCGAACGCAGGAATATCTGCCGCTCAATCACCCAATTCTGAGCCCGGCACAGCAGCACAAAATCGTCGATCGTCAGAAAATGCAGGTTCGGCGATTCGTACCAGTCGTGAGGAAATAATTCGGTCTTCGGCGAACGTCCGCTCAGCAAATGCGAAAGCCTCGTGGTCCAATGTCCGAAGTTTGGAAAGGCCACAATACAATGCCTACCCACGCGCAGCATCTCCCTTAGCACCTGCAGCGGATAGCGCATCTCCTGCAGCGTCTGGCTCAGAATCACAAAATCGAAAGTGTTGTCGGGATAATCCGCCAAGCCCCGTTCAATATCGCTTTGGTAGGCTGAGATTCCGCGCGCAATCGCCCGCCTCACTTTATTCGGATCGATCTCCACGCCTTGGGCATTCACGTGTTTGTTCTCGCGCAGCCACGCCAGCAACTCACCTTCCCCGCAGCCCAGGTCCAGCACCTTCGCGCCCGGTTCCACAAGCTCGGCGATCATCGCATAATCCTGCCTGTCGCTGATGGAAGCCTTCCCTTCGGCCGGTACATTCTTCCCCGGCTCGCGGTCCGTCTCACCCAGCACCCTATCGAGAAAACCGGCGATCATCTCACTCTGCTCGCGAACTTCTATCAGGAAGGCATCATGCCCGTAATTCGATGAAAGCTCGCAAAACGCCGCATCAATGCTGCGGCTTCTTAAAGCGCTTACAGTTTCCAGTGCTTGATACGTCGGATATAACCAATCGGAGGTGAAGCTAAGCAGCAGGAAACGCGCCTTCGTCTTCTCAAAAGCCGACGCCAAAGATGGATATCCCGCCGCCAGGTCGAAGTAGTCCATCGCTTTCGTGATGTACAAATACGAATTGGCGTCAAAGCGCGTGACAAACTGGCTGCCACGGTAGCGCAGGTAGCTCTCTACTTCAAAGTCGACGGTAAAATCGAACCCGAACGCGTCCTTGTCGCGCAGCCGCCGCCCGAACTTCTCCCGCATCGACTCGTCGCTCATATACGTGATGTGTCCGACCATGCGAGCTACTGCCAGCCCGCGCGACGGAGGCTTTGCGCCGTAGTAGTTGCCTTCGTTCCAATCGGGATCGGCCATCACCGCCTGGCGCCCCACTTCGTTGAAAGCAATTTGCTGTGCGCTATGCCGGGCCGTCGTTGCAATCGGGATGGCCGCCGCCACCGAGTTCGGATAAGCCACCGTCCACGCCAGCGCTTGCATCCCGCCCATTGACCCGCCCGTGACCGCGAGCAAACGCTCGATCCCCAGGTGATCCACCAGCATCTTTTGCAGCCGGACCATATCGAAAATGGTGATTACCGGAAAACGCGTCGCGTATCTTTCTCCAGTAGCCGGATCTATTGAACTCGGACCGGTTGTTCCCCGGCAGCCGCCTAGAATGTTCGAGGAGATTACGAAATAGCGATCAGTATCGAAAGCTCTGCCGGGGCCAATCATCTCGGACCACCAGCCAAGCTGGCCGGTCTCGTTGTGAATGCCCGCAGCGTGCGCGTCCCCTGAAAATGCATGCAACACTAGAATGGCGTTGCTCCGCTCGGCGTTCAATTTCCCATAGGTCTCGTACGCTACGTCAATCTGCATCAGCGTCACGCCGCAATCAAGCCGTAGCGAAGGGAAGGTAATTATTTGAGTTTCAACCGTGAAATCGGTCTCGACAATACTCGCCATGGTTGCGTAAACACCAACAAGGGTTTGAAATTGAACAATAACACGCGTTTAAGTCGAAAAGCGTCGGTTTCAAAGCCCGAGTACCATCGGTATAGAATGCGAATCGCTATCTTCCCGCTTGCCGCTCTGTTCCTGGCAAATCTGGCCGCTGCCGCCGACCCTTATGCGCCGCTTTGGCTTTACAACGGGACATGGCGGATCACAAAAAAGAACGGCCCTCCCGATACCCTGATTAATCGCTGTGCGCTGGTGGGCCGGTTCTTTGCCTGTGAACAGACGGTAAATGGGACGCCTGGCGCCTTGCTCATTTTCATTCCCGCGCCCAACAAGCCTGGCCAATACTACACGCAGAATGTAATGCCGGAAGGACGCGCCAGCGGCCGCGCCGATTTGCAAATCACCGGCGATAAATGGGTCTACACCAGCACCTGGGATCAGGGCGGTTCCACCGTCTACTACCGGACAACGAACACCCTAACCGGCAAGAACAAGATTCACTTCGAACAAGCGGAATCGCCAGACAATAAGAACTTCACAGTGAAGAATTCAGGCGACGAAGTTCGGCTGGCTGGAACCGGATTGAAGCCGGCGCGTTGATAACACATTTCTGAACCCTGGACGCGCACGCGACTAGGAAAAATAATTCTTGTCTTCCATGTCGAGAAGCTAACCCGTGCTCCGACTCCCCTATGAAAGCGCACAACCAGTGCGAAAATCGAAAGGAGCATAAGACGTGAAGTACATATTAATGATGCATGCCGGTGCGGGACCGTACGCCATTGGGGGTTGGCCGAAAAAGGATTTCCAGGCGCACATCGCATTCATGAGAAGCCTCAATAGTGAACTCAGCGAACGCGGAGAGTTGGTGGCTGGCGTCGGTTTGACGTCGCCGGATCAAGCCAAACTGGTGCGGGCCGGTAAGGACGGCGTGCCGGTCACAGACGGCGTGTTTCCCGAATCGAAGGAGTTTCTCGCCGGCTACTGGATTGTTGACGTTGAGAGTCCAGAGCGAGCCTATGAGATTGCAGGGCGCGCGTCCACTGCGCCCGGGCCCGGCGGTACGCCGCTGAACATGTCCATCGAAGTGCGGCAGGTGATGAGCAGGCCGCCCGACGAAATGCCGTGACTGCCGGGCCGCCCGCTGCGTTGATAGACGCCCATTCCGAGCACCTGCTGCGCGAACTCGCGCCGCGGGTGCTGGGCACGATCATCCGCCGTTTCCACGACTTCGCTGCTGCCGAGGATGCGGTGCAGGAGGCGCTGGTGGCAGCGGCGGCGCAATGGCGGCGCGAAGGGATTCCGAGCAATCCTCGCGCTTGGCTCATTCAGGTCGCCTCAAGGCGGATGATCGATTACATGCGCAGCGAAGCGGCTCGCCGGCGCAGCGAAACCGCTATGGCGATGGAGGTCGACCAACGGGCGCAGCCAGCGGGCCCCGATAGTGAAACAGAGCAGGACGACACCCTCCTTTTGCTCTTTATGTGTTGCCACTCCGCGCTGACTTCGTCCTCGGCAATCGCCTTAACGCTGCGAGCCGTAGGCGGTCTGACAACGGGTGAAATTGCCCATGCGTTCCTCGTCCCCGAAGCGACTATGGCGCAGCGGATCAGCCGGGCCAAACAGAGCATCAAGGCTTCCGGCGTGCCATTCGGCTTGCCAACCCGCGAGGAGCAAACGCAGCGCGTCCGCGCCGTGCTGCACGTCCTCTACCTGATCTTCAACGAGGGCTACACCAGCAGCACGGGTGCCGAGTTGCAGCGGCCTGAGCTGTCTAACGAAGCGATCCGGCTGACGCGAGCCGTTCACAATTTGCTGCCGGACGATGACGAGGTCGCTGGATTGCTGGCGCTTATGCTGTTAACCGACGCGCGCCGCGTGGCGCGAACCGGGTCCGATGGCGAGTTGATCCCGCTCACAAGGCAAGATCGATCTCTATGGAATAGGAAGCAGATCTCGGAAGGCATAGCACTCCTATCCGCAACCCTTTCGAAAGGGTCGGTCGGAGCCTACCAACTGCAAGCCGCCATCGCGGCGGTTCATGATGAAGCGGCGCGAGCCGAGGACACCGACTGGCCGCAGATTCTGGCGCTTTATGACCTCCTCAAGCGCATGTCGGACAATCCCATGGTGATGCTCAATCACGCCGTTGCCGCAGCCATGGTGCATGGCCCGTCCACCGGACTCGATCTGCTAAATGCACTGGACGCCGACGGACGATTGACCGGCCATCACCGGGTTGACGCCGTTCGCGCCCACCTGCTGGAGCTAGCCGGAGATCGTCAGTCCGCGATTGCACACTATAGGACTGCGGCGGGGAAGACCGCGAGTATCCCCGAACGAAATTACCTCATCACGCAAGCTGCCCGCTTAGAAGAGAGCACATATCCCCGACCGTCTGACGATTCCGTAGTATGAAGAGAGATGGCCCTCCCGGAATCGACTTGGCTCCGTTTGAAAACACAGCTCGATTGCCTGCCAACTTTGCTTGCTGGGATTGATGAAGATGCGCTCGAGCGCAAACGCTTGCCGGACAACTGGTCAGCCCGCGAAAATCTCGCCCATCTGGCGCGCTGTCAAACCGTGTTTCTGAGCCGGCTGGAACGCATTCGAACCGAGGACCGCCCAACCTTGCCGGCTTATCGGGCTGAGAACGATCTGGAGTGGGCGTTGTTTGCGAATCGGCCGGCCGCCCGGATACTCGATAATCTCCGAACGGAACGCGCGGAACTGATTCGAAGATTTGAACAATTACCGGAAGGCGAACTGGCGCGAACTGGAATACATTCACGTCTCGGCGAGCTGACGGTGCTGCTGTGGCTGGAATTCTTTCTCCTCCACGAAGCTCATCATCTCCTTGCAGTGCTGCAGCGCACGAGAGAGTAGGTCGCCCCAATCGGATTTGCCGAGCCTAGCGTGCCGCAGTGCGAAATTGGCTAGGGAGCCGCGCGAACTTACCGCTGGCAGGGTTTAGGATTTTAGTTTTTGGGAAGGTTGGGGATGAAGGCGCCGTGATTCACGAATCGGAGTGTAGCAGGATTACAAGTTGACTATTTGAGCCTTGGATCAAAGACGAATGGCTTTGGCGGGCTGAATCGAATGAGGGCAAAATCAGAATGCAGCGGATTTATTAAGTAATTGCGCTCATTGGGCACTATCGCGGAGGGAACCGATAGTGCAATCGATGTTTTCAGTTTGACCCATGTGGTTCCTAAATCCTTCGTGAAGGACGGCGGAATAGGCGCATTCCAACCCATCGGAAGATCCGCTTCGGTATAGGCCGGTACCAGCATTCGGTCAGGGATTTCAGCTCCAATGGATACCATGTTTGCCGGCAGCTTTTCGCTATTGGCCAACACTTCCAAAGCGCAAAGAGAAATGGTCGATCCGAAATATAGAAGGGCGGTTCCTTTGTGATTCCATCGGCCTCCGTAGAGCCGGGCGCCTTACACCATCATTATTTGGATACTTAGAACCGCAAATTCGGTAGACGGTCACTCGCTACCAAATGCCGTGTTCCATTTGGCCCAGAATGTCGTTAACGCGCATCTGCCCCTCTACTGTTGCCAAAAGCGATATAGGCGTAGCGAAGTCAAGTCCGCGGACGGGCGTTCCGAGCCAGCGCATGGCTTCTTTGCGGTCGCCGATTACTTCTGTGGCGCGATCAACTATTAGATCGATAGCACTGTCCGCCAAGGCATCTTCCCGGTATGACGCGGCTTGCCCGGGACCGTCTCGATTGAGATGTCGTCGATGACTTGGTCATCCATTCGGGATGGGTTTGCGACTATGATGTAATCGCCAACTTTCCTCAGTCGCAGCAGAACATCTTTGAGGGGAGTGTTGGACGGCAATAGGAAACGCCCAGTCCCCGTCTCTCGGGCAGCAGACGCGCCTTTCTCCCTATCAATGGGTTGAGATTGTTTAACCGATTTGCGGTTTTTCGGTGAGGGTCGCTTCTCCATCACCCCCATGATATCTGGGGGCGTCGGCCCTAGAAGAGAACTTGGACGAATCATCCGCCAGTCGAGCCCTCGCGTCGTCGAAAAAGCCGTGCCGGGTTGCCAACGACATTTTCTGCTCGCTTGCCGAAGCAGCGCACAAGAGAGTAGGTCGTCCAATCGGACTTGCCGGGCCTAGCGTGTGCCGCAGTGCGAAAGAACGGCGCTAGAGTAGGACGATGACAACTCAGCGACGCGCAATGCCGGGTATGGCTGCTACTTGTCTTGCCAATTCCTGTGTAGCGTTGTGCGGGTCGATAGTTTGGCTAGTTACTATCACCGGACTTGCCAGCACGGTAGCTGGTGCGCGAGACACACCCCAGCCCCTCCGTTCCGAGTTTCTGATGGAGCTAAGTGCCGATCTGGAACAGCCATCACAAGAATTAGGAGACACGCCGCTTGGGACTCGCCATATCGTCTACGTGCTGGGTGGATCGTTCTCTGGTCCTAAGATCAAAGGTGAAGTTATGCGCGGTGGCGGCGATTGGTATTTGGTTCGCCACGACGGAGCAGCTCAACTGGACGTTCGGATCACGTTGCGCACCGATGATGGTGCATTGATCTTTGTCAGCTATCGGGCATTTCCGACATCCCGCCGAAGGTGCGGCAGCGGATCTCAAAGCGAGAAGCTGTTGACGCGTCTGAATATTACTTTCGCACCGCGCCGGTTTTTGAGACGGCCTCCCCAAAATACTCTTGGCTGAATCGGCTAATTACGGTCGGCGTGGGAAAAATTACGCCCAAAGGCGTCGGTTACAGTATTTACGCCATCAAATAATTTTCACGAATGGAGCGTAGCATCTGGCGAGGTGACCATAGCCTATCGAGTGGCACAATCAATACAACGCAATCACGCCATCAGAATCTAAATTCAAGGGAATCAGCGCTTACGGGCGCAGGTAGTGCCCGATTTTAGGAATCAACATGGGCGACTTGATAAGTGCCGGCGTTTTCTTCTAACGTATTCTGACTGCTTCCGAACTCACCGCGCGTCTCCTCAATTAACCTATGCCCGCAAACCGTGCCGAGCCCGCCAAGGCCCAACAAAATGAACCCGAAACGGTTGTTCCTCCCTTAACCAAACATCAGCGGGAAGAGGCTGCAGACCGCACATCCGTCAGTGCGGCCGTCGTTCACGAAGCCATTCGCCTCGATGGCGACGAAGAACTCAACCGTCCCGTCTCCGCTTTGGCTTGGTCTGGCCTCGCCGCCGGTCTCTCCATGGGCTTTTCCTTTGTCGCTGAAGGATTAATCCGCACCTATCTGCCCAATGCACCGTGGCGGCCGTTGATCACCAATCTTGGTTACCCGTTAGGCTTCCTCATAGTCGTGATTGGCCGCCAGCAGCTCTTCACCGAAAATACTTTGACGGCGATCATTCCCCTGCTGGCCGATCGCAACCTCAAGACCCTGTTAACGGTATTAAGGCTCTGGGCCGTGGTGCTCACCGCAAATCTCATTGGCGCTCACATCTTTGCCTGGGCGGCTGCGGACACAACATTTCTGCGGCCCGATGTTCAAAGAACGCTAACTGACTTGGCGAAGGAAGCGGCTGCCGTATCGTTTGGCAGCGCCCTCTGGCGTGGCGTCTTCGCCGGTGGCTGATTGCCATGATGGTCTGGATGAATGCTGCCTCCGATTCCAGCCGCATACCCATAGTTGTTATTCTCACGTATGTCGTCGGTCTGGCCGGGCTCACCCACATCATTGCCGGCTCCGTGGAAGTTCTCTACCTCGTTATGATCGGAGCCCGTTCCTGGTTCGATTACCTCGGCGGCTACATGCTTCCCACGCTCATCGGCAATATCCTCGGAGGAGTGGCCCTTGTCTCCGCCTTGAATCACGCCCAAGTCGTTGCTGGATTCGAGAAAGCCGAACGCCCCCCGCAGAGGTCCAGAAGCGGCCAGTCTAGATAACAGGTCCGTTCTTGTTAACATATTTGCCAGCTGTGCGACGGTACTGGAGTTTGGCGCGTAGGCGCACCGCGATTTGCCGGTCGGTTTTCGCGTTGTCCATGATTGTTGCTGCCACTGCCGCCGCGACGGCGCAAAGCGGGCCGCAAGAACCACCGCCGCCTACGATCAGAACGAACGTTCGCCAGGTGCTGGTTCCAGTGATTGTGACCGACAAATCCGGGCACTATGTTGCCGACCTGGGCCGTGACGATTTCAGCGTCTTTGAAGACGGAGTGCCGCAGACCATTGTCGCTTTCAGCCGGTCGCCGGTCTCCGCTTCGTCAACGCAACTTGCTGAAGTTCCATCCGGTCCGTTGACGATAGCTGCTCCAAATGCGAGTCAGAGCGAAAGCCCCAAGCGAACGTATCTGATCTGTCTCGATACGTTGCATTCGGCCTTTAGTAATTTCGCCACGGTGCGTACCGCGCTCAAGAAATTTTTTGCCGAAGAGCAGCCGGGCGACTCGCAATATGCTCTCATGGCGCTCGGCTGGAAGCTGCATGTCGTAGTGGATTCCACGCGCGACCCTGCGGTCATCCTCGCCGCTATAGGCAGTAAGAATCTGCTCAAAACGATCCAGGACAGCGAGGCCTCGAATATTGCTAACGAGACTGAGCGGTTTGCCGGGCTGGTAGGACACTGGTGCGGCGCCTGCCCGTGCATGAACCAATTGATCGATATCAAAGATATAAAGTGTCCGGTCTGGAAATCGGAGGTCGAATCTACTCTCTTGAGTTTCTCCGAACGGGCAGCCATTCTCAATCAGAATTTCCTCCAGCAACTCAAGCAACTGGTGGGCGCGATGACCAGCATGCCCACCAAACGCACGGTTTTGTTTATCTCCGACGGCTTTAATCGCTTCCCGGGACAAGAGCTTTACAGCATCTTGAAAGCCTACTCGGTGAACGATCCCAGCCTTAAGTTCGACCCGCGGGACCTGCAGCCGGATTTAGACAGGATATTGAAGCCTGGCGGTCGGTTACGACGTTCGTTTCTACACTCTCGATTCGCGCGGGCTCTACACGCATTCGGCGGTTCCGGGCAGCGGCCAGGATGCGAGCAGTGCCGGAGCCTCGCCGGCAGTCATGCAAGAGGAGATGACGACAGCTTGGTTTAACGGCGACGCGATGTCGCAGCTGGCCCGGCAAACGGGCGGATCGTTCTTCGAAAGCAGCAACGACCTGCTGAAAGGAATCCGCAGAGCGTTTGCGGACGGGCGTGAAGAATATGTTCTTGCGTATATGCCCAGCAACTCAAAGGTGGACGCGCAATTCAGACGAATATCGATCGAGGTGAAGGGCAAGAAGCTTAAGGTTGCCGCCAAGGCCGGGTACTGGGCGACGCCTTAAGTGAGGAATTTTCTTGACAGCATACCAACTGGTCGGTATGCTGGTTCCTAGTGGCAGCGAAAACCAAACTCCTGGACGCGGCGCTCTCTGTCATTCGCTCAAAAGGTTATTCCGCGACGACCGTCGATGACCTTTGCCAGAAAGCGGGCGTGACCAAGGGCGGCTTCTTCCACCATTTCAAAAGCAAAGAAGATCTTGCCGTATCAGCCGCCGCGCATTTTTCCGCGATGGCGCAAAATTTGTTCTCGAATGCGCCCTACCGCAATCTGCCCGATCCAGTCGACCGGCTCTTGGCTTATGTGGATTTCCGCAAAGCTATTCTGAAAGGGGATCTGCCGCAATTTACTTGCCTGCTCGGCACAATGGTGCAGGAAGCATACGACACCCATCCGCCGATCCGCGCAGCTTGCGAGAAATATATCTGCGAGCACGCCGGAATGCTTGAAGCAGATATTGACGAAGCGATCCGCAAGTATGGCATCAATGCCGAATGGAGCGCCGGGAGCCTTGCCCTTTACATGCAGGCTGTTATTCAGGGATCGTTCATACTCGCCAAGGCAAAGCACGGCCCCGAGGTCGCCGCTGCCTGTCTCGATCATCTCCGCCGGTACCTGGAGATGCTCTTCACCAAATCAAAACAAAGGAGAAATAAACATGTCAACCGCAGCAACAGTGAAAGACCAGTCAGTCTTGAACCAGCCAACTTCAAAAGATGAAGCCGACATCTTAGCGGTCATCGAAAGCGTCGGTAAGGCGCATCACGACAAAGACGCTGCCGCAATCATTGCGCCATATGCGCCGGATGCCGCGGTGTTCGATCTTGCGCCGCCGCTTTCCCGTAAAATGGATCTACAGGAGAAAGAGGCGTGGCTCGCCACGTGGGACGGGCCGATCGAGCGCGAGTCACGCGATTTTAATATTACGCTCAGCGGCGACTTCGCGTTCTGCCATGGCTTCTACCGGCTTGGCGGCGCTCCTAAGTCCGCCGGCCGCGCGATCAGCTTTTGGATGCGCGCGACGGTGTGCCTGCATCGTGAACCGGGCGCTTGGCAGATTGTCCATGAGCACACCTCGGTGCCTTTCTACATGGATGGCAGTTTGCGGCCCGCTTTCGACCTCGAACCCGAAGGAACAGCCGCGTAATGAAACTGCATACTTATCTCAACTACGGCGGTAATTGCCAGGAGGCATTCCGCTTCTACGAACAGCATCTCGGCGCGAAGATCACCATGTTAATGACGCAGGGCGATCAGCCAGATGCGAGCAACGTCCCTCCCGATCGGAAGAAGGACGTGCTATACGCCCGCATGACCATCGGAGAAACGGACCTGATGGGGAGCGACGTTCCGCCCGAACGCTTCCAGCCCATGCGCAGCGCCTATCTTTCGCTCACCCTTGCGAGTACGGAAGAGGCGGAGCGGGTCCATAAGCTGCTCGCCGATGGCGGTGAGATCTTCATGCCGATGCAGGAGACCTTTTTCGCCCATCGCTTCAGCGTGCTTAGGGATAAGTTCGGCACGTTATGGATGATCATCCACGAACGCCCGATGCCTTAAAACGGCTGAGATTTTCGAAACAACGTCGGCGGGCGGGCCAGTATTAGACTTTTTGGCAGGTTCCAAATGGCCGGGTGGCCCATTACGCTGATGTTGCAGGAGTTTGCGGCGGGTGACAAGACCGCGCTCCACAGGCTGACGCCGCACGTCTATTCGGAGCTGCGAAAGCCGGCGGGGCGGCATTTGAAAAATGAGCGCTCCGGCCATACCCGGCAGCCCACCGCTTTAGTCCATGAGGCCTATGTAAGGTTGATAGGAAACGACCAGCCCGATTACCGCAGCCGCGCGCACTTTCCTCAGCGTCGCTGCGCGCTTGATGCGGCAGGTTCTTATAGATCATGCACGTATCCACAACGCGGAAAAAGCGCCTGGCCAAAAGTGAGCTTATACCGCACTGGTGCGCGGGTGTAGCTCCTAGAAGTTCCGCTAGAGCGGATCGAATCTAGCGCGCGCCTAACTTGCCGATGAGAATGTAATACCTCTATCGCAAATGAACATCGCAATGAAAACCGGGCAGGCAGCAGCAGAATTGCCCAAGACGCTGGAATTTCAACTATTTGAAACCTATATCGATTTGACCTGGGTGCTACTGAATATGGCGGACAAGTTGAAAGCGCAAGGCACAGGTCCGAAGGCCGCCGACGCCTACCGGAGAGCCGAGGCAGTCTTATCGAAAGCCAAGAATCAAGCAACCGGACTCACGGCTGTCGAAAAGGCAGCCGCCTCTTTCAGCGTTGAGGTTTTGGACAACGTGATGAGCGGCTTCGACAGGTTGCCGTGACGACACCAAAGGCCGCCGTGCGCTAAAATCACCTATCCTGTGCGCCGTGCCAGATGTGTAGGATTTCAACGACGGAATCCACCACGCGGTAAACCGCAATGTAGGGCAGCGGAGAAAAGACCAGTTCACGGGTGCCGGGCTGCTTCCCCTTGCGGCCACGGTGCGGCAAATTAACGAGGCTTTCGCATCCGTCGTAAATCGGGAGCGCATCAGGACTGAAGCATTTTCTCGATGTTAGCCCAAACTTTCCGAAGACTCCACGAACTCGCCTCGGTCGGCTGCAGCAATGCCTCGCTGAACACTTTCACGAAAGCGGGCGTCTTCTTGCAGTAGGCGCAAAGCGGCTTCCTTTACCAGTTCTTCGGCATCGGTGCCGTTGTGGCTGGCGATTTGTGAAAGCTGTGCTTCCTGCTCGGGGGTAAATTGCACTTGCATGACCTAAGACTAGGCTCTCACAAAGCGATGGCGGCCGGATACTCCCTAATGGGCGGCGACCATAGCCTCGACATCCTTCAGAAATGACGATTGGCTTCCCGGCCGCGTATAGAACATGTGTCCGCCTGGATATTCGCGCACGGCAACGCGCTGTGGATCGCCCATCAGCGGCATTTCATCGACTGTTAACACCGAGCCCATAAACGGGCAGCTCAGGTCGTCCCATCCGTGCGCAATCAGGACGCGCAGTTTCGGATCGGCGGCCACCGCTTGTCGCAGGTCTGAGGTCGAGCCGCGCTCGAGTATCCGGTCACGATCCCACTGCTCGTTCACCTCGTAGGAGAGAGCGTTATAGCGGGCCATCGTCTTCCAGCCCACAACGCGCGTCACCCAGTCCACCATTGCCGTGGTGGTGGGCGCGATGATCGCTTCGAGGATAGGATCGCTTGATATCCGATCGGGCGAAAATGGAAATGGATCCGGCGCGGTCACATTCGAGTCGTATACTGATCCGACTTCATTCTTTTCGCGGTGTACCTCGCGAAGATAGGCGCCCGTCTCAATGCGGCCGCCGGAGTGTTTGACGAATGCCGGATCAAGCCCAGTCAACTCGGTCACCTTTTTGATGAGCCGCGGCGTGGCTTCCGGGTCGGAACGGCCAGCCAGCAGGTCGGTCACATACTGGCCGCGCGTGTATGCAATGACATCCGCCATATGCTCGGAGGTCAGCTGTTTTTCGCGTTCAAGATGCGCCGCCGCAATGGAAGGCAGGGTCATCATCCAGGGCAACGGTGAAATCTCGCCGTTGCTTTCAATCCATGGGTTCAGATAAGGCGAAACCAGGACGACACCGTTCATCGCGACGCCGAGCTGCGATTGCAGATAATGCGTGACACGCGGTCCCCGGTAACCGCCGTAGCTTTCGCCAATCAGATATTTGCGCGACTGCAGCCGGTTGTTCTTCACCAGCCAGTCATAGATCACGCGAGAAAGGTACTCAATGTCCGGCGTAGTCGAGAAGAAGAACTTTTTAGTATCTGCCACGGATACGAGCGAACGCGAAAAACCTGTGCCGATCGGATCAATAAAGACAAGGTCGGAAAACGGCAGCCAAGTTCCAGGGTTGTCCGTCAGCCGCGCCGGATCAGAGGGACTGTCCCCCTGGTCGGCAAACTGAATGTGTTTCGGGCCGATGGCGCCGAAGTTGAGATAAACAGAAGCGGCACCCGGGCCGCCGTTCATGGCGAAAGTGATGGGGCGATCCGCATTGTCCTTTATGCCATCTAATATGTACGAGGTTACGACCACTTCGCCAGTCTTTATTTCCGGCTTGCTCGCGTCCGTGCGGTTGTACACCGGAATGACGCCGACTGTCGCGGTGTAATGCAGCAGCTTGCCATTCACAGTTGCGGTCTGGGGAACCGACACATCCGCGGGCAACGGAGGCAGAGGATCAGGCTTAACGTCGGGGGCGGCAGCGGATTCCTTCGAAGATGGAGCGGCCTCTTTGTGGTCCTGGGGCGTACGCTCTTGTGCAGCGGCAGAAAGGATAACAACAAGCGCCGCGGCAAACTGGCGGATAGTACACGAAAAGCTCATTTGCTGAACATAGCAAGGTCGCCGCCGCTCACGCGCCGCAACTTGAGGTTTCAGAACGCCGTCGTAGTCATGTATTCGGGGCTTTGACCCACTGCGGTGTTTAGTCCTTCGACATAAGTTCGATAGAGTTGCTCGAATACGGAATCCCAACTGTTGGAACCAGCGAATTTTCGGGCCGCACAACCCATTGACAGGCGAAGAGAATGGTTGTGCATGAGGTGCCGCAGGCTGGCGGAGAAGTCTTGCGAAAGGAAGCCGGAGATGCCGTCTTCGATGCCGACGCGCGCTCCGGTATCCGGCGAAAGAATCACCGGAACGCCGGAAGCCATAGCCTCTAGAATTACAAGTCCGAAGGTGTCGGTTTGAGAGGGAAAAACGAGAACGTCCATACGGCGGTAAGCAGCCGCTAAGTCGGCACCTCTAAGCACGCCGGGAAACTCGGAGCGTTGAAGGTGATTACGGAGCCATCCCTGTTGACCACCTTCGCCCACCATAAGGAACTCAAAATTTTTCTCACCCGAGGAAAGAAGCTTGCGTTCTATCTCCACAAAGGAACGAACGTTTTTCTCTGTGGTCAAACGGCCCACGTAGCCGATGCAGAAGGGGCGATCGTGGCTGTTCGCGCGCGGGGCTGGAAAATAGCCGGTAAGATCGACGCCATGGGGCATGAGGAAGGCGGCCTTGCCGGTCCTTGCGTGCAGCAGGTCGACCAGCGGTTGGTTGGGAGCTAATACGAAGCGAGCAAACCGATAGAAGCGCAGCAAGCCTCGCAGAACCTGTGTCTCCAGCGCGGAGGAGGCGCGGTTTCGCAAATTATCGGGAACAAAGCGAAAGGCGCGATCAAGCCGCCGCGCCAGATATTCATGCAGGTTCGTGTGCCAGGAGGCCACCAGCGGAATACGCAGAATGCGCGCTACCCAGAGCCCTAAGAAACCGAGATCGCCGGGACCGGTGACGTGTACCACATCCGGCTTAAAGGCGATGAGTTGATCGATGACCAGCTGTTTATGTCGCGTGAGCAAAGGATCGCAGTAGAGGCTTTTGTCTATGGGAAATGCCGCCGGGCCGCGCTTCAACTCGAGCGTTTGGAGCGAGCCGCAGCGTGCGAGGTTGGTCCGGCACCCTCCGTGAACCAGCATGAAGGGAAGATTATTGACCTGTGCAAACTGAGCGAGATGCCGGCTGAGAGTGGCCACTCCATTGGCTTCGCTGAAAGTGTCGGGGAAAAAAGCGACACGCAATGGGGATTTCAGAGAGGTGTGCAAAATGGTTTCCGGGCCACCGGTTGAGTCCGCTTCGCGGAATGCTTTTGATACCATGACGAAGTTTATTACTTCAGCGTTTCACGTTCCAAAACTGCGCGGAATTTTTGCCGCGCAAGCCGCAACCCCGCGGTACGCGTTCACGTCTGCTTAAGCAAGATTTCTTGGGCGAATCGGCCGTTTGATTCGCGGATGGCTCAAATTTGTATCCATATACACTTACATTGCTGTTGTGCCTGATTTGCCGGAAACGCCTTAATTCCGGAATGATGCCAGCGGGCCCGGTTGCGAGGCTTATTGATCAACCGAGTTAAGGCCCTCTTCACCTCAACGCCAGCAACCCAGATTCGCACGTTCGCCATACTTTGCGGCATGACAGTTGCCGCGTTGCTGGTTCATGGCTATCACCCTTGCGCAGAGGACGCGGCTATCTATGTCCCTGGCATTGAAAAACTGCTGCATCCCAAGCTCTTCCCTTTTGGTTCAGAGTTTTTCTTATCGCATGCCCAGATGACGCTTTTCCCAGAGTTCGTTGCGTGGCCGATGAAACTAGCGCATATAGGCATGGATGAGGGTTTGTTTATCTGGTACCTGTTCTCGATATTCCTGCTGTTGAGCGCGTGCTGGTCGTTATCGCGGCACCTATTCGCCGACGATGTAGTTTGCTGGACAGGCGTTGCACTGGTCGCCGCTCTACTGACGATACCCGCAGCGGGAACGTCGCTATTGCTGGCAGATCCCTATCTTACGCCCCGGTCCTTTTCAACAAGTACTGTGTTGTTCGCCCTTTCCGCGACGCTGGGGAGGCGATACTTCAGCGCTGCAATTTGGCTTTTAATTACCGGAGTTTTTCATCCTCTAATGGTGGTTTATGGAACCCTGCTCTGCGGCATGCTGGCGCTTTTTCAAACGGGTTTGCCGCGCCGCGCATGGGAACGGATTCGCGATCAATCGGGCGTGGAACCTGCGTTTGAGTTGAAGGTGCTGGTATTTCCGTTTTGCGCGGCGCTCGTTTTTCCGGGCTTTCATCCGGCAAGCGGAGCTTATCTGGAAGCTCTTCAGACGCGCGGCTATTTTTTCGTTAAGAACTGGGCTTGGTACGAATGGATAGGAGCGATTGCGCCGCTTGTCATACTGCTGCTGGTGGCACGTTTCGTTCCTAAGACGAGCTTGCAGTCGCTGCGCCACCTTTGTTACTCGTCGGTGTCGTGCGGAGTTCTGTTGACGATTGTCGCGCTGATATTGAGTGCGTCTCCACAGTTTGAAAGCCTCGCTGAACTACAGCCAATGAGAGTTTTCCATCCGATTTACCTTGTGTTTTTTCTGGTTCTCGGCGGGACTCTCGCGACCACTTTGCGAGGTAAGCCGGCACGCTGCTTACTGCTGTTTGCACCTGTTTGCCTCGCCATGTTTTTTGTGCAGAGGGCGACGTTTCCGGGGAATCGCCACGTTGAGTGGCCTGGAATTGCGCCTACCGGCCGCTGGCTTCAGGCGTTTGCCTGGATTAGAACGAATACACCGGAGTCGGCAGTCTTTGCATTGAACCCGAACCACATGCACCTTCCGGACGAGGACAACCAAGGCTTCCGAGCCCTGGCGCAAAGGAGCATGCTGGCGGACAATTCGAAAGACACCGGCGTCGTCACCATGTTTCCGGCGCTGGCTGCGACCTGGAAGCAGCAGGTGGTTGCACAACAGGACTGGGAAGATTTTCGGCTGGCCGATTTTCAGGGGTTGGCGCATAATTATGGCGTCTCCTGGGTGGTGCTGGACACTGCTGACAGTAAGGGGTTGGAATGTCCTTACGATAGAGAATCGATTCAAGTTTGCAAGGTCGCTCCCGCCCTGCCGCAGCTCACGAATTTGAGAGTAACCGAAGGACAGTATTGAACCGTGCTACTCGTGACGGAGGGCGTCAAGAGGTTCAGCGCTAGCTGCGCGGCGCGAAGGAATCCAGCAAGCCAATAACGCGACCGCCGTAAGGAACAACGGCACGAAAACGAAGGTCACCGGATCATGCGCGGGTACGCCGTAGAGAAGGCTTGTGAAGAGCTTTGACAAAGCCCATGCGGCGGCTATGCCTGGGGCTAGTGCAATTGCCGTGAGCAGCATTCCCTGACGAACGATAAGGCGCTGGACTTTCCCGATCTGCGCACCGAGGGCCAAGCGGATGCCAATCTCACGGGTGCGGCGGGTGACCCAATAATTCATTACACCGTATAGGCCAATGGCGGCAAGAGCGAGGCCGAGTAAGCCAAAGACTCCAAACAGAGTGCCCGCGAGGCGAGGAAGGAAGAGCGCCTCACGGAGGTGTTCCTGCATGGTCTCGACATTGAATATAGCGAGTGTAGAATCCAGCGAGTGAATCTGGCGGCGAACGGCTATTGCCAACGCGCCAGGGTCATGGTTGAACCGAACGAGCACCGAATATCCCGTCGCCGATGGATCTTCGGCAATATCCTGTGCCAGCGAGCGGTAAAGAACGGGTTTGAACTCCTCACCGAGAAAACGAGATTTAACGTTTTTGACAACCCCGACGATCTGGTAAGTAGTGCCGCGGCCGGAGACGCGCTGACCGAGTGGGTTTTCTCCCTTGAAGAAGTGTTGAGCGAAAGCTTCGTTAACAATGGCAACTTTCGGCCCGGTGGGACTTTCATAGTCAAAATCACGACCCGAAATACGCGCCGTTCCAATGGTCTCGAAATAGCCGGGGCCAGTCATGTAAAGCTCTGTGTTGCTGTAAGGCCCGGGAGAGGCCGACTGAGTCTGGGTGCGAAACGCGTCGCTGCGGTGTCCACCGGAGAGCGGCACCGAATCGGTATAGCCGACCGAAACGACACCTGGCAAAGCGGCGATCCTCTGCCGCAACAGATTGAGAAATTGGGTGATGCGTTCGGGAGAGTATCCATGCAGGCGCGGGTCGACGGACATCATCAGAACGCCGCTGGACCGGAATCCGATATTAATCTGGGAGGCGTTCTGAAGGCTACGGAGGAAAAGCCCAGTAGCGCAAAGGAGGACGAGCGACATGGCGATTTGAGATACGACCAAGACGTTGCGAAGGCTCCATATTCGGCCGGGCCGGGCCAGCGCGTCTTCGCCCCTGAGGCCGTTCGCGACGATAGGCCGCGCCACCGACCATGCTGGGACTAGCCCGAACAGAAGGCCAGCGGCAATACTCAAAAGAAAGCTGTACAGCAATACCCTCCAATCGACGGAGAGACTGAGATCGAGTGGAACAGGAGCGGGGAAGCGAAACGCGGCCAAAGAGCGGGTGGACCAAAGCGAGAGCGTCACGCCCAGCGCTCCTCCGCCAAACGCGAGAAGCAAACTCTCCGTGAGCATCTGCTGAAGAAGGTGCCGGCGAGTTGCACCGAGTGCGAGACGGACTGCCATCTCCCGCTGTCGCCCGGAAGCTTGCGCCAGGAACATGTTGGCGACGTTTGCGCAGGCGATGCACAGGACCAGCAATGCCACAAAAGTTAAGGCGCTGAAGAACATAAGAATCACGGATCTATCTCGTGGGGGAAGGGAACCGGCAGGTTCGAGACGGAAGCCGTCGTCCTTTTCTGTTTCTGCCGCCGGATATGCTTTGGCGAAACGGGGCGCCAGCACGTTGAGTTCAGCCGCCGCTTGAGTTCTGGTAACCCCCGGCTTCAAACGCGCGACGACCGCAATCCAATGGTAATTCCGGGAAGTGAGATTGCTGGTATTGGGCAACAGCTGATCGATTTCGCCGAGCGGCACCCAGAATTGTCCATCAAGGATGAGGTCGAGACCGCGGAACAAGGGGGCGCCACGCCGATGACGGTGAACGGGTGGCCGGAGAGCGTGATGGCTTTTCCAGTGATGTCAGGATCAGCCGCGAAGCGGTGCTGCCAGAGCCGGTAGCCGAGAACGACGACGGAACTATTCTCCTCATCTTTGGCAAAGCCGCGGCCCAGCGTCATGCCGGCTTGCGCGACGTCGAAAAAATTGGCGGTAGCGGCTTGACCCCAGACGCGTTCCGGTTCACTTCCGCCGCTGATGGATGCCGGTGCGAGCTCGTAATATGCAGCGACGCCGGAAAAAGATTTCGCTTGTTCGCGGACATCGACGAAAAGCGGCCACGAGAATCGATTGCAGCATTCGCCTTGGTGCGTTGTGTTCAGCGCCATTAACCTGCCGGGTTCACCGACGGGAGGAGGACGCAGGACGAACCTGCTCACCATGGAAAAGATAGTCCCATTGGCGGCGATACCGAGGGCGAGGGTCAGGACGGTGACAACGGCGAAGACCGGCGCTTTGCGAAGCGTGCGGAACGAATATTTAACGTCACGCATAAGAAAGGAGATGGCCGCACCAGTGCGAGCGTTCCTGACGTCTTCCTTAACCTGCTCCGGAGCATTGAAATTCAAGTTGGCCAAGCGGCGTGCTTCGGGCTCCGAAAGGCCTTGCTTGATATAACGCTCGATCATCGTTTCGTAAAATGCGTTCACCTCGGCGTCAAGCTCGCTTTCGAGAGTGCGGCGTCGAAACAGCAGGTTAAGAATTGCGCGAATCCGGGTCATATTAAGTCTCTTCCGCGAGAACTTGGTTCATGGCGGTGAAAATCCTCTTCCAATTGCGCTTCTCTTCGACCAGTTGAGCGCGTCCGGAGGAAGTCAGCGTGTACGTTTTGACGCGGCGCTTGCCATCGGCTTCGCTCCACTCGCCAGCGATCCAGCCTTTTTCGGCCAGGCGGTGCAGGGCAGGGAAGAGAGAGCCGGGGCCGACGACGAATACCCCACGGGTGACTTGCTCAAGCCGGTCGGAAATACCAACGCCGTGCAAGGGGCCGCATTCGAGAGTTTTGAGAACGAGCAGATCGAGCGTGCCTTGCAGAATCTCAGCGGATTTGGACACGTTTCAATGATATCGACAGGCGATATCGAATGTCAATAGAGATGTTCATCGTCATGCGGTTTTGCGAGCCATCTTGATGCGATCGTCTACAGGTACCTTGGGGCGGACAATCAACGTTCACTTCAATCACATCAGTGGGCCGTTCTTTCAGAAGATGAAGATTCCGCTGTTGCGGGACGCAATTCACGCAGGCGGGCCTGAACCCAGCCGGTAAACCGATCGGTACACCGTGGTTGGAGTAGTGGGAAGCGCCCGGCTGGTCTCGCCCGCCGATGGTTGTTCTATTGAAGACCTCGATGCACCGGAGGATTGAGACTCTTTGTGCTGGCGATAGCGCTAGCGGCTATTTTGCCGGCTCGGCGGGCTTTAACGTGTTGATCCGATGCGTGCGCTTAGATACGACTAAACGGCAGCTCGCGCACGGCGCGCCAACGACCCTTCACTGCGTGGACCTTTCTTAGCAGGGGCTTCGTCAAGGCGCTTGGCCTGATCGCTGACGCAGACCAGGAACATGGGTTGCCGGGCATTCTTGAGAAGATCGATGATGCGGTCCTGCTGATCTTCGAGGTAGATCGATTTGCCGTCGGTGATCAGGTGCAGGCGCGAGTCGGTGGAGAGGACATCGGCCAAGCGGCGGCCCATCTCACGCTGCAGGAAACGCAGAACCCGGCGGATCTTTTGAAGCGAAAAGCCCTTGCGGCGCAATTCGGCTATCACCGTGATCTCAATCACTTCTTCAGGCAGGTAGATGCGCTTGTGGCCTTCGTGGCGCGGCGAAACAACCTTGCGCTCGTCCCACCACTGCAACTGGCGAAGACTCACTTGAGCGATCTTGGCAACATCCGTGCTAGTGAATGTCCGCTGGTCTTGCGGTAAATCAGGACGGACTTTCCGTGTTTTGAACATGACGTCCAGTTTGTGTTTTCCAAAAATAACTGCTCCCAAAATTGTACTAGACCTGAATCCAGTGTCAATGGGTTTGTTTGAACGGCCGTTTCACCGCACTTATCCGCCGCCCACGAATTCCACAATTTCTAGCTGCGCGCCGCTCAAAATCATAGTGCGATCCCAATCGCGCTTGCGAACGATGGCCTTGTCGAGTTCGATAGCGACGCGCTCAGAATGGATCTCGAGTCTACTAAGCAGCGTGGCTACAGATTGATTAGCCGGTACCTGGCGGTTCTCGCCGTTGATAAAGATTGCGATCGATTCGGATTGCATAATGCTCTTTGGGCTTCGACGGGTGAAAATAAAGAGAGGCGATGCTGCATGGCCCTCATGATTGCTACTCTATTACTTAACTTCCCAGTGAATAGCGACGCTAGACTAAATGCCCGGTAACTATCCTGAAACGTGGTTCCCCGTACTAGTTCAGATTCTCATTGCGATGGCGGTAGCGGGCGCGATGATTGGCCTCTCTTCCATATTAGGCCGCCGCGTGCGGGATTCGGTTAAATCGAGTCCTTACGAATCGGGCATGAAGCCCGTGGGCAATGCGCGCGAGCGGTTTTCGGTTAAGTTCTACCTGGTGGCCATGGTCTTCATCTTGTTCGATATAGAAGCCATTTTTCTTTATCCCTGGGCAGTGGTTTACCGCCAGCTGAAGTTGTTTGCGTTTTTTGAGATGCTGCTGTTCATTGTATTAGTGCTCTGTGGCTTTTTCTATATATGGAAGAAGGGTGTTTTGGATTGGTCAGTGGACGAGCGAAACCGCCCAGTGCGGAGGGAAACCAAGCGTGCTGCCTGAAATAGCGGCGCAAAATCCGCTCGCCGTTGAATTAGAAAAGAACCTGCCCGGATCGATCGTAGACGCTAAAGTCGCGGTGGATGGTTTGGTTCTGTATGTTGCCTCGGATCAGATTGCAGCCATTGGTAAATACTTACGGGACGAAGCGGGGTTTGACCGTCTAACGGCTGTGACCGGGGTGGATTGGTGGCCGGCAGATCCACGCTTCGAGGTGGTCTATTTTCTCCATTCGTTGAAGAACAACGCTCGATTGCGCATGGTAACGCGGTTGAAGCAATCGGATTCGATTGAATCGCTGGCACGGGTTTGGCGCAGCGCTAACTGGTATGAGCGAGAGGTGTTCGACTTGTTCGGCGTCGAGTTCTACAACCATCCAAACTTAGAGCGGATTATGATGCCGGCCGATTGGGAAGGGCATCCGTTACGCAAAGATTATCCGGTGCATGGGTACAAGTACTCATATCACGAAGAGTAGTTATCAAATGAAAGAAGGCACAACTCACGTTGATTCTCTCGATGCGCAGCGAGAGCTGACGATAGCCGACCCGTCGGGGTTGGAAATACCTGTCGAGAATTACGCGACCGCGCGGCGCATGACCCTGAACATGGGTCCGCAGCACCCATCTACTCACGGCGTATTGCGGGTGGTGCTGGAACTTGACGGCGAGACGATCTTGAGCGCGCGGCCCGAAATCGGCTATCTGCATACCGGCATTGAGAAGGAGTTCGAGGTTAAGAAGTATCAGCAAGGCATTCCGCTGACCGACCGGGTGGATTATCTTTCGAACCTGAATAATAATCTGTGTTTCTCGCTGGCGGTGGAGCGGCTGCTGCAGCTTGAGATACCGCCGATGGCCCAGTGGATGCGCGTGATGCTTTGCGAGCTTTCGCGGGTCAGCAGCCATTTGATTTGGTTGGGGACGCATGCGCTGGACATAGGCGCGATGTCGGTCTATTTCTACTGCTTCCGGGAACGCGAAGAGATCGCTAAGATTTTCGAGATGTTTTCGGGGCAGCGCATGATGACCAGCTACATCCGTATCGGCGGCCTGGCGCTGGAACCGCCGCGCGGATGGGAGAAAGCGATAGGGGCGGTGATTCCGCGGCTCGGCAAGGGCATTGACGAATATCAAAATCTGCTGTCATCGAACCCCATTTGGGTTAACCGTACGAAAGGCGTGGGCGGACTTCCGGCGGATTTGATGCTCGACTTAGGCGTGACCGGGCCGATGATCCGGGCGGCCGGCGTGAAGATGGATGCGCGCAAAGATTGTCCGCATACGAGTTACGAAAAGTTCGATTTCGAAATACCCACGCGGAGTGCAAATGACGTGTATGCCCGTTTCGAAGTGCGCATGGAAGAGATGCGGCAGAGTTTGCGCATTGTGAAGCAGGCGCTGGATGGAATGCCGGCGGGACCATGGCAAGCCGATGCGCCGCACGTGGTGCTGCCCGAACGCGAGAAGATGAAGACCCAAATGGAATCGCTCATCTACCACTTCAAAATTGTGACCGAAGGGTTCCGCGTGCCGGAGGGATCTGTCTATCAGGTGGTGGAATCGCCGCGCGGCGAACTGGGTTATTACGTGGTGAGCGACGGCACCGCGAAACCGCATCGGGTTTTTATGCGCACACCCAGCTTCGGTAACTTGCAAGCTTTGGGCGCGATGCTGGAAGGGGTTTTAATCGCGGACTCTATAGCCGCCATGGGCAGCATGGATTTCGTGCTGGGAGACGTTGACCGCTAAGATCATGACTTTTTCACCGGCGCTCGAAGCGCGATTTGCCAAACTGCTGACCAGTTATCCGCCGGGACGGCAACGTTCGGCGGTGGTACCCATGTTGATTTATGCGCAGGACGAACTTGGCTGCGTAACGCAGGCATTGGTGGAAGAGGTAGCGCAGCGTTGCGGCGTGACACCGCTGCAAGTGGATGAAGTGATCGGCTACTATTCCATGCTGCACCGCAAACCGCTGGGGAAGTTCAACGTGCAGGTTTGCACCAACATCGCCTGCCAGGCGGTGGGCGCGGAGGAGTTGTGGGAACACGCCAAGAAGGCACTGAAGCTGAAAAACAAGCAGGTGAGCGGCGACGGTTTGATCTCGCTGGAGGAAGTGGAATGCATGGGGGCCTGTTCCTGGGCGCCCGCCATTGAGATTAACTACGATTTCCATCATTTTGTTACGCCGGAGCGGTTTGATGCCCTGATGGCTGCACTGCGCGATGGCACTTACGGGAGGAAGGCTTCTTGAGGCGAAACCGATGATTTACAACGAACCAAGTCCGCTTGAGACTAGAGTGATTACGCAGCGATTCGGTACGCCTAACTCCACTTCGATAGATGCGTATCTGGCGACTGAAGGATATGACGCGCTGAAGAAGGTCATCGGCATGACGCCCGAGGCGATCATCGACTTGTTGAAAGCGTCTTCATTACGCGGGCGCGGCGGCGCGGGCTTTCCCACCGGCATGAAGTGGAGCTTTGTTCCCCGCACCACCGGCAAGCCAACCTATGTGATCTGCAACTCCGACGAGAGTGAGCCGGGCACCTGCAAAGATCGGCTGCTGATGGAGAACGACCCTCACCAAATGATTGAGGGAATGATTATCGCCGGTTGGACCATAAAGTCGGCGAAGGGATATATTTTCATTCGCGGCGAGTATCGTTATCTGATCGACATCGTGGACAAGGCGCTGGCGGAGGCTTACGAAAAGGGTTTCCTTGGAAAGAATATTTTGGGGTCCGGTTGGGATTTCGATTTGTATACGCACTCGGGCGCGGGCGCTTATGAGTGCGGTGAAGAATCGGCATTGCTTGAATCGTTGGAAGGCAAACGCGGCATTCCGCGGTTGAAGCCGCCATTTCCTGCCGTAGTAGGTGCGTTTCAATGCCCCACTATTTTGAACAACACCGAGACGTTCTCATCGATTCCGGTGATTTTCCGCAAGGGCGGCGAATGGTACGCGGGCTTGGGTATACCGAAAAGCGGCGGCACGCGCATGACGTGCGTTTCCGGCCATGTGAATAGACCCGGTGTTTACGAAGTGCCGCTGGGCTTTCCCATGATGAAGCTGATCAACGAGGTTTGCGGCGGCATTCGCAATGGCAAGAAGTTGAAGGCGGTCATTCCAGGTGGGTCATCATCGCCGGTGCTCACGGCAGCTGAGTGCGCCGATCTTACGCTTGATTACGATTCAATAGCCAAAGTGAAGAGCATGTTGGGTTCGGGCGGCGTTGTCGTTCTCGATGAGGATACCGACATTGTCTCGGTAGCTTTGAGGACCATCAAGTTCTATGCGCACGAAAGCTGCGGCTGGTGCATCCCTTGCCGCGAAGGTACGACATGGATCAAGAAGATCCTGACGCGTTTCTACGATGGCGGCGGCGTTGAGAGCGACATTAATTTAGTGGGCGAACTGGCCGCGAATATGTTGGGCCGTACATTTTGCCCGCTGGGCGATGCGGCGGCCATGCCGATTGGGGCGTTTGTCGCTAAGTTCCGCGATGAGTTCGAAGCAAAATTGAAGCAAGGCCGCGCGACCCAGCAGACGCCGGAACTGGCGATTGTTTAAGGCTGAATTGAACAAGATTTATGGCTGATCCAGTCAAATTTACTATCGACGGGCGGGAGTTGCAGGCGCAACCTGGCACGCTGCTGATCAATGCCGCGGCCCAGGCCGGTATTTCCATTCCGGCTTTCTGCTACTACGATGGCTTGTCGCTGCAAGCAGCCTGCCGCATGTGCCTGGTTGAAATTGAGAAAACTCCGAAATTGCAGGTTGCGTGTACAACTCCGGTGGCCGAGGGCATGGTGGTGTACACCGATTCAGCCCAGGTAAGGCAGGCACGCAAGGGCACGCTCGAATTCCTTTTGACCAATCATCCGCTCGATTGTCCGGTATGCGATAAGGGCGGCGAGTGCGAATTGCAGGACATGGTGTTTCGCTACGGGGCAGGGGAGAGCCGTTTCCGCGAAACTAAAATTCACGTTGACGAGAAGCAATGGTCGCCGGTGGTGTTTTACGACGCGCCGCGCTGCATCCTGTGTTATCGTTGCGTGCGAATCTGCGGAGAAGGCTTAGGCGTTAATGCGCTTGGCATTGGCAACCGCGGCTCGGCATCGGAAATTATTCCCAATCGCGGCGACCATTTGGAGTGCGACGAATGCGGCGCTTGTATCGATATTTGCCCGGTGGGGGCGCTGACTTCCGGCACTTACCGCTACAAAACACGGCCTTGGGAGATGGAGCATACCGGCACCATCTGTACTCATTGCTCGAACGGCTGCAAGACCACGCTGGGTGTTCGCAACGGCGAGATTATTCGCGCCAACAACCGCGACCACTCAGGCGTGAATGGCGAGTTCCTGTGCATTAAAGGGCGCTATGCGTTCGATTTTAATCAGCATGAAGGACGCATTACTTCGCCCATGCTGCGCGGAACCAACGGCGAGCTTCGGCCGGTTTCCTGGGCGGTAGCATTAGCCACTGTCGCTAAACGCTTTACCGACACTGTTGCCAAGGGCGGCAGGTTTGGCGTGATCGGGTCAAATCATACGACCAACGAAGAGAACTATCTGCTGCAGAAATTCGCGCGGCAGATTTTGAAGACTTCGAATATTGATCATCACCGCACGGGCGATATTACGTCGCTATTGGGCGCGCTTAAGGGACGGAAAAACGCACTGGCAAGTACCGCGGATCTTTCCATTACGAAGGCGGCGCTGGTAATTGACGCGGACCTCGCACAAGAGCATCCGCTAATCGCCTATCTGCTGCGCACGAATGCACGCTTGAATAAGGCGAGAGTCTATGCGGTGACACCAGGACCGGTGCGCGAAGATAATTACGCCACGGTGAAGCGGGCCGCGCTGGGCACAGAATTTAAGGCGCTTGAAACGCTGCGCGATAAGTTAACGGCTGAGCCTGAACTGGTCATTCTGTTCGGCGCGGCTATTAAAGGTAGTGCGGTCAAAGAACTAGTGGCATTTGGCGATTCGCTGGGCATTCCGGTTAAGTATGTCAGCTTGCTTGACTATTCAAACTCGCGCGGCGCGGCGGACATGGGCCTGTTGCCGGACTTGTTACCCGGCTACCGTTCGGTTGCGGATAGCGGCATGGAAGCGGGGTTGAATTACGATCAGATTCTGAACGCGCCTGATCTATCGGCCCTATGGGTGGTGGGTGCGAATCCGCTGGCCCGGCACAACGTTGCGGCGAATGGCGTGTTTGTCGTGGTTCAGGAGCTTTTTCTCACTGAAACGGCGCGCTATGCCAGCGTGGTATTGCCTGCCCTTTCCATCTACGAGAAGGACGGCACCGTTACCAACGTATGCGGCGATGTGCAGAAGGTAAGCGCGCGCTGCGAAGACCATGGGCCCGAAGTCGGACCTGGAAATTATAGGCCTGCTTGCCAGGGAAATGCGAGCCGATTGGACAATGCCCAAAGCCGACACGGTGTTCCATGAGATCAAGCGTCTGGTGCTGGGTTACGATTTGCCGCTCGGCGTAATTGAAACGGGCGGCGCGGCGCAAACGAATCCGGGAACAGGCGATTTGATTGTTTATCCGCAGCCGGAACTGATACGTTCGGCGTCGAATACCCTCTTTACATCGGGAACGCTGGGCCAGTTCTCAAATATGCTGAGCTCGGTGCTTGAATCTCCCGGCGCGTTATATGACGATCCGCACAACAAGCCGGTTGTGAACGAAGGCAGTGTTCAGCTCGAAGCCTTGAGCGAGAAGAAATGAATTTCTTCATCGTAAGCCTGATCAAAATCGCGATTGTTTTCGCCGTCTTTATGACGACGCTCGCCTATTTGCAATGGGTGGAGCGCAAGGTTTTAGCTCACATTCAATCGCGCACGGGGCCGTTACGCGTGGGGCCGCACGGATTATTGCAGCCGCTGGCCGATGTTTTCAAATTGCTGACAAAGGAAGATCTGCTCCCGCCTTATGTGAACAAGGTCTTCTATCTGCTTGCGCCGTTCATCGCCGTCAGTCTGGCGCTGGTTTCCATTTCCGTCATTCCATTCGGTCCAACGATAACGGTGTTTGGCCAGCGGACCAATATGGGCATTGCCGATATCAATGTTGGCATTTTGTTCATTCTTGCAATTGGAGCGGTGAGCGTTTACGGTATTGCGCTGGCGGGCTGGTCGTCGAACAACAAATATTCGCTGATGGGCGGATTGCGCAGCAGCGCGCAGATGATCAGCTACGAACTGCCGCTCACTCTGGCTATCGTTTCGCCGTTGCTGCTCGCGAACCAGCTCAGCTTCCGGGGCATTGCCAATCAGCAAGCGGGATATTACCTCCACCTCATCCCGCGCTGGAACGTTTTTCAGCTGCCGTTCCCGCAGGTTTTCGGCTTTATCATTTTCATGATTGCCGGGTTTGCCGAAACCAACCGCATACCGTTCGATCTTCCTGAAGCTGAAAACGAATTGGTGGCGGGCTTCCACACCGAATACAGCAGCATGAAATTCGCCTGTTTTTTCATGGCCGAATACGCCAACATGGTGACTATTTCGTGCGTGGCTACCATGCTGTTCCTGGGCGGCTGGCATCCGCTGTTCCCCTCGCCTTATTCCGATTGGGTTCCCACGCTGGTCTTCCTGGCCGCTGCCGCAATACTTTTTCTGCAAGGGCGCGAGGCCGTGCGTAAGTGGGATAACGTCACGTTTCCCGTTTTCGGAGTGGCTGCGGTGGTCTTGGCCATCATTTTTGCCATCCCCTTTCTGCATCCCTTTATTGTTCCCATTTTCTGGTTCGCGGCGAAGGCCGGCTTTATCCTTTTTACTTATATTTGGGTTCGCGGCACTCTGCCCCGCTTCCGCTATGACCAGCTGATGAACTTCGCCTGGACTTTTCTTTTCCCTTGCGCTTTAATCAACCTCCTGCTGACGGCTTTATTGGTGGCAGTCTTCCCTGAGGTGAAATAGTTCCGATGGATTCCATACTCTTCATCATCTGCCGCCGTTGTGGCGGTCGGATGCGGCCTGAATCTTGTGCTGCAAAAGCATCCTATTTCAAGCGCGCTTTCCCTTATCGGCGTAATGTCGTCGCTGGCGCTTCTTTATCTGCTGCTGGGCGCTGAGTTCATCGCCATGGCGCAAATGATCGTCTACGGCGGCGCGGTGATGGTGTTGTTTATCTTCGTCATCATGCTGCTGAACGCCGGGTCGGAAAAGAGCAGCAATAAATCATGGTTCGCGCAAATAGCGGGGTTTCCGTTGCTCTCGGCCTTGGTGGTGATTCTGGCGTTCCTTATTCGCATCGTAGTCCCCAGCACGCGCCAGGTGAACTTTGGCGATTGGGTGGGAGGCACGGCGGAGGCTGTCGGCATGCTCCTGTTTACCAAGTATCTGCTTCCCTTCGAAGTTATTTCTATTCTGATTCTGATTGCTATTCTCGGCGCAGTCGTCCTGGCGCGGAAAGAGATTGATTGATGCACATAGCTCACATTCCCCTTTCCTGGTACCTGATTCTGAGCGCCGTGCTGTTCGGCCTTGGCGTGGCGGGGTTCGTGTACCGGCGCAGCATCATCACGGTTTTCATGTCTATTGAATTGATGTTGAACGCCGTGAATTTGAGCTTTGTCACGTTCTCTTACGACCTGCATAAGATTGATGGCCACATCTATTCGTTTTTCGTGATGGTAGTGGCTGCCGCGGAAGCTGCTGTTGGATTGGCAATCATCCTGACCATCTTCAAAAACCGGGGCACTCTGCAGATCGACGAAGTCGATTCCATGAAGCTCTAACCACTAAATCATGAACCTTTGGCTCATTCCGCTTTTCCCGCTAGCCGGTTTCCTGTTGAACGGAATCGTTGGCAGGCGTCTGCACAAGCAAATCATCAACGTGATCGCCATTGGATCGGTGGCCGTGTCATTCGCAATTGCCGTGTTGATTCTGGCGAGGGTTTACCCGCTGAATTCGCCCGTTACAGAGCACGATTTCACCTGGATACAGAGCGGTTTTCTGAACATCGGCTTCGATCTGCTGGTTGACCGTCTAACGGCGGTGATGCTTTTGGTTGTCACGGGCGTGGGCCTGCTCATTCACGCGTACTCCATCGGCTACATGGAGCATGAAGAAGGCTACTACCGCTTTTTCGCCTATCTGAATCTATTCATGTTCTTCATGCTGATTTTGGTGCTGGCCTCGAATTTTCTGCTCATGTTCGTGGGCTGGGAGGGCGTCGGATTGTGCAGCTACTTGCTTGTCGGATTTTACTTTCAGGAGAAGTTTGCGGGCGATGCCGCTAACAAGGCATTCGTAGTAAACCGCATTGGCGACTTTGGTTTCTCGCTCGGCATGTTTCTGATTGTTGCGACGTTCCACACGCTTGATTTCGGAAAGATTGCGGCGGGTGTTGCGAATATGCATCCGGAATCGGCGATCGGCCCGATTACGGCGATTACGCTGCTGTTGTTAGTGGGCGCTTGCGGTAAATCGGCGCAGCTTCCTCTTTATGTTTGGCTGCCCGATGCCATGGCGGGTCCTACTCCGGTATCGGCGCTGATTCACGCGGCCACCATGGTCACTGCGGGCGTGTACATGATTGCCCGCGTCGCGTTCCTGTACGACCACGCTCCGCTGGCAATGCACGTTGTCGCGCTGGTTGGTTTGTTCACGGCCGTATTTGCCGCTACCATCGGCATGACTCAAAACGACATTAAGAAGGTGTTCGCTTATTCCACGGTTTCGCAGCTCGGCTACATGTTTCTGGGCGTTGGAGTGGGCGCTTATTCCGCAGGTATCTTTCATCTCATGACGCATGCGTTCTTCAAAGCGCTGCTGTTCCTGGGTGCTGGTAGCGTGATTCATGGCTTAAGCGGTGAGCAGGATCTGCAACATATGGGCGGCTTGCGGAAGGCCATGCCTATCACCTTCGCCACGTTGGGTGTTGCCAGCTTGGCTATCTCCGGTTTCCCGGGTTTCTCGGGCTTCTTCAGCAAAGACGCGATTCTGGCGGCCGCTTACGTTAGCGCTCCCTGGATGTTCTGGGTGGGCGCGCTGACAGCGGGCGTTACCGCCTTCTATGTTTTTCGCGCTTACTTCATGGCGTTTTTCGGCAAATATCGCGGCCATCATCACCCGCACGAATCGCCGTTGGTAATGACTGTTCCGCTGATTGTTCTGGCGGTGCTTTCCTTTGGCGGCGGATTCTTAAACGTTCCCAAGTGGCTTGCTCCCATATTTCCGTTGGCCGCGCACGAGAGCTTTGTGCCCGTGATTATTTCCTCGTTCTGCGGCATTGCGGGGATATTCGCGGCGTACGTTCTATACGTAGCCAGACCGGCGATGGCCGATTCGTTCCGCTCGGCTGCTGGCCCTGTCTATACGCTGGTTTTGAACAAGTATTACGTCGATGAAATTTATTCCGCCCTCATCGTTAAACCACTGCAAGGATTGTCGCGGGTCGTGCTTTGGCGCGGTGTCGATGAGGCCCTGATTGATTCCGGAATCGTAAATGGGTTGGCGAAAACGATGCGGGGTTGGGGTTCGTTGTTCCGGCGTTTGCAATCCGGCAGTATTCGCAACTATGCCACCTGGATTCTGGCCGGTTCACTGCTGGTGATCTTCGTTCTCGGCTTGGTTGGGGGCGCGCGCTAGAGCCATGGATTTCCTGAACAGCGTTCCTCATCTCAACGTGCTGGCTCTTGTGTTACTCATTCCGCTGGCCGGGTTTTTTGCCGTCACCGCCGCTCCGCGCAGATCGCGCTTACCTTTCTTATATGCGTTGATCAGCTCGCTTTGCACGTTCTTCGCTTCTCTGGCGCTCATCCCCCACGCGATGGTAAACGGCGCTCATTTCGTGTCGGTGATCAACTCGCCCTGGATTGACGGCCCCGGCATAAAGATGCGCATGCACCTGGGTGTTGACGGCATCAGTCTCTGGCTGATTCTGCTGACGACGTTCCTTCTGCCGATTGCCGTCTGGTCAACCGAAAGCATGGTTCATGAACGGCGCAAAAGCTTTTTCGCCATGCTGATGCTGTTTGAGTTCGGCTTAATTGGCGTGTTCAGCGCACTTGACCTGTTCGCCTTCTATATTTTCTGGGAAGTGGCGCTGGTACCCATGTATCTAATGGTGGGGGCGTGGGGCAAAGGCGTGCGTGGACCCGCCGCGGTAAAGTTCTTCGTGTACACCATGACCGGATCGGTGTTGATGCTGGGGTCTATCATTTATTTGCACAGCCTCACCGGATCGTTCGATTACGTCGATATACTGAACGCACTCTCATCGGGCCAAACCGCGCTGACTGAGACCCAGCAGCTGTTCATATTCTGCGGCTTCTTCGCGGCTTTCGCCGTGAAGGTTCCCATCTTCCCATTCCACACTTGGTTGCCGAACACTTACGTCGAAGCGCCCATGCCGGCCACATTCCTGCTGGCTGCCGCTATGTCGAAGATGGGAACTTACGGGCTGCTGCGTTACGGAATTACACTCGCACCCAATGCGGCGCAGCGTTGCGCGCCCTGGATCGAAGTGCTGGCCATCATCGGGATTGTCTACGGAGCGCTGCTCGCTCTCATTCAGCCCAATATCAAAAGGTTGATCGCTTATTCTTCAGTCAGCCATCTCGGCTTTATCGTGCTCGGCATATTCGCTTTCAATCAGCAGGGCGCGGATGGCGCCGTTTACCTGATGCTTGCGCATGGTCTCTCTACCGGAGCGCTATTCCTGCTGGCCGGTTACATGGAGAAGCGCCGCCATTCGCTCGAGATTTCCGAGTTTGGCGGTATCGCGCGCCTTGCGCCCGGTTTTGCTGTAGTATTTTCCATCGCAATGTTCGCCAGCATCGGCTTGCCAACGCTTTGTAATTTCGTGGGAGAGTTCCTGGTGTTGCAGGGGGCGGCGTTGGCTCATTTCCCGTGGGCTGCCTGGGCGGCGCTCGGCGTGATTCTCTCTGCCGCATACATGCTTTGGATGTTTCAACGAACGTTCCTCGGCAAACTCAAAGAGGGCATCGGGCATTTCCACGATCTAACTGGCCGCGATTGGGTGCCGCTCGTGCCGCTTATCATTTTGATGGTTTGGCTCGGCAGCTACACGCAAACGTTCATGCCCACAATTTCTTCGGCTACGTCGCTGTTGCTGGCGCAAACTACGCTGAATAATCAGTACAGGGTGAAGCAGTCTCCGCCCGCTTTGCTGCCGCCGTCGCAGCCAGCCACGGAGGTGGCCAATGCCCGCTGACCTGATTCCGTCGAGTGCTGAGTACCTGAGGTTCCTGCCCGAAATTTTGTTGAGCGTTTTCGGCATCGTCATCATGATGCTTGAGGCCGTTTCGCACGGCAAACGAACTTATCTGGGCGTGATCGCGCTCGCCGGCTTGGTCGCCGCATTTATCGCCAATACGCCGCTGGTCAGTACGCCCGGGCCGGCTTTTCACGACATGATTGCCGTCGACGGCTACGGTTCTTTCTTTCGCGGCGTTGTTTTGGTAGTAGGTTTTCTTTGTATTCTGAGTTCGTTCAGCTACCTGGAACGCGAAGGCGCGCAGACCGGCGAATATTACGCGCTGATCCTCTTCTCGATCGTGGGGCAATGCATTCTGGCAACCGCGTCCGATTTGATCATGGTTTTCATCGGGCTGGAGATCTCGTCGATTGCCACCTACATACTGGCTGGCTTTCTCCGCGACGATCGGCGCAATAACGAATCGGCATTGAAGTATTTCCTGCTGGGATCTTTCGCCACCGCCTTCCTTCTATATGGCATAGCGTGGATTTTCGGCCTCACTGGTTCCACGAATCTCGACGTAATCCAGCATGCGCTTGAAAATCAGCAAAGTGCTCCGATTACGGCAGCGCTGGCCGCTGCTCTGATTTTCGTTGGGCTTGGATTTAAGGTTTCGGTGGCGCCGTTCCAGATGTGGGCGCCCGATGTATATCAGGGTGCCGCTGCGCCGGTGAGTGCGTTTATGTCGGCTGGTCCGAAGGCCGCCGCATTCGCTGTGTTCTTCCGATTGTTCATGACATCGTTCCGGCCCTTGCATGATCGCTGGGTGTTTCTGGTTTGGGGTTGCGCGCTGGCGACAATGCTCATCGGCAATCTAGGCGCGCTTCTGCAAACTAACGTGAAGCGGCTGTTGGGATACAGCTCCATCGCGCACGCCGGTTATGTTTTGGTGGCTTTGACCGCAGCATCCAGTATCGGTGTCTCGGCCGCCATGTTCTATCTGGCTTCGTACGCGCTGATGAATATAGGAGCCTTTGCCGTCGTCAGCCATGTGGCGGCCCGCAACGAACGCTTTGTCAAGATTGACGATCTGGCGGGCTTGGGCAAACGCGAGCCGGTGACTGCCGCTCTGTTGGCCATATTCATTTTCTCGTTGATTGGCGTGCCGTTGACGGGCGGATTCTTCGGGAAATTCTATGTTTTCCAGGCGGCGCTTAATTCACACTTGATCTGGCTAACGATACTTGGTTTGATCAACAGCGCCATCGCGGCTTACTACTATCTGAAAATCATTGTCGCCATCTACATGCACGACCCCGATATCGCTACCCAGAATATCGAACCACCTTCCGCGGGATTGCGTGTAGCCATCTGGGCGAGCGCGATTGGAGTTTTGATTTTAGGAATCTTCCCGTCGGCGCTGTTCCAGTTTGCTTCGTTTTCAGCGGCGTCTTTGAAGTGATTTGGGTGAATTGTCGCCTGAGCGGGCTCGTTTCGATGTGCCAAGATTCGTAAAATCAGGCTAACCGCGAAATGGCGTCTCTGGATTACAAATACGAGGTCTTCTTCAGCTACAAACGCGCAGACCAAACGCTACATTGGACTAAACAGGTCCTGGACAAGCTAAAGTTTTGGTTGGGCCAAGAGATCCCAGGCGCCCGAATATTTGTAGATGAAGAAACCATCGAGTTGGGCGACCGTTGGCCGGATAAATTACGCGAAGGGTTGAAACACTCGCGTTGTATGGTCTGCGTTTGGTCGCCAATGTATTTCCAATCGAACTGGTGCGTCTCCGAATGGAGAAGCTTTCTTGAACGCGAAAAGCTTCTGGGCCTTAAATCCCATCGACTTATCGCGCCGCTTCGCTTCCATGATGGCGAGCACTTCCCGGAGGAAGCCCAAAATGTCCAGTGGCACGACGTCGCGCCATATGCCCTGACGCTCCCGGTGTTCTGGCAAACCCCACGGGCGCTCGAACTTGAAGACGAACTCAAGAAATTTGTGAAGAAGCTGGCCGAAATAATAAGATATGCTCCCCCGTTTGACGCGGCTTGGCCGGTCGTCGAAGCGAAAGGGGAGTCACCTCCGAAGATCGAATTAGCGAGACTATGACGAACGCCTCGATAGAAACACCGAAAGGTATTGTCTACACCTTCTACTCCTTTAAAGGAGGAGTCGGGCGGACAATGGCTTTGGCAGATATAGCCGCCCTCTTAGCCAAGTGGGGCCGTTCAGTGCTGGTGGTCGACTGGGATCTGGAAGCACCGGGGGTCGAGCGTTTTTTCGCCGAAAGCAACTCAGAAGCTCAAAAAGTCCGTGCAACGAGGCCAGGCGTTCTCGATCTGGTGATGGCGAAAGCTCAAGGCAGATCTCTCGACTGGCGAGACTGCGTGCATGAGTTCAGACTGAATGGCGATCCCTCTCCCGTCAAACTGATCACTGCGGGCCGGAGTGGGCCGGAATACATCGACAATCTACATGCTCTTAATTTTCCTGAGTTGTTCAGCAAAGATGAGTTGGGTTCATACATTGAAGAGCTTCGGAATGATTGGATCTCCGACTTTGAGTTTGTGCTGATTGATAGCCGAACCGGCGTTACCGACATAGGAGGTATTTGCACGGTCCACTTGGCCGACGTTCTTGTCCTATTATTCATAGCTACATACGCGTCAACCGATGGTGTGCTCGAAATATTTGATCGAGCTAGAAAGGCGAGGGAGAGGCTTCCCGTAGATCGGGGCCGACTGATTGCGGTTCCCGTCCCGGCTCGGGACGAGAGCCGCACCGAATATGAAAAGGCAGCAGAGTGGAAGAGAATCTTTGCCGATAGGTTCAAGAACCTCTACGAAGATTGGCTACCGACAGGTATCAGTGTTCAGGATGCAATCGAACAGTTGAAGATCCCGTATTTCCCTTACTGGAGCTTTGGCGAGAAGCTGCCTATAAGAGACGGAACGAACGATCCGGCGAGCCTCGGGCGCGCCTACGAAATTCTGGCACGCCTCCTAGCGTCACGCCTCAATTGGGATGAGGCCCTGAGGGGCCAAGCCCTACCTCCCCGCCCAATTGCAGAACGCCGACAACTAAATGTTGAGTGGTTGAACAAGCATAGCCTAAGGGCAAAAAAGGGACTTAAAAGCCTTTCGAAAACGGGCTTTATGGAGGTGTATCACTTCCTCGTCGATTCGGAGGTTAGCCGCTCGCAGTCCGAGTTGCTCACTGCAGCAAGACAAGCGGCGATTCATACATTCGGCTGGCCAATTGGGGTAGTGCTCGACCGCGACGACGCACGCCCCCGGCCGACCAACGAAGGCATTGTCGCAGAGTTGAAATCGGGAGATTTTTCGGGCCGCCAGAAATACGATTATTGGGCTCTCACTAAGACCGGGGATTTCTATGCGTTAATGTCCTTGTTTGAGGATGATCGAGACGAAATGGCAATCTTTTTCGATACGCGCATTGTTCGGACAACAGAGGCGCTTCTTCATGCTGCAAATGTTTACCGGGCGTTAGGAGCCGATCCGAATTCTCTCATTGATTTAACCGTTCGATATGGCGGAATGCGTGGCCGAATATTGAAAGCTGCCAGCCAGTTCACAGCTCGTCCAATCAGTGAAGACAGAAATGAGCTTGAGGGCGAATCGACTGTAAGTCTTTCGTTCCGCCTTTCTGATGTGGAATCCGAAATAGTTAACTTGGTAGAACATCTCTGCGAGCCGCTTTTTATTCTTTTTAACTATTCGCATTTCAACCGCCAGATTTACGAGCGGCTGGTAACAAACTTTGTTGCGGGGAAAGTAGCATAACCAAGCCATGGTGCTGTGATTGGTCTACAGGCAGCTTGTTTTACGAAAAAATCAGGATCAACTCGCGAATACCTGTCACCTTCATCAACCGTGGATGGCTCTCAGGCACCTCTTCGTGCTCGAGGCTCCAAGTGCGCGGATGCGGAACATACACGGCGCGAAGGCCTGCCGCCAGCGCTGGGTTGATATCCGATTTTGGTGAATTGCCGATCATCCAGGTAATCTCGGGATGAAAGCCCCGCTCCTCCGCTAGCTGTCGATAGGCAGCTTGGTTCTTTTCCTTGACGATTGCCGCATGTTGGAAATAGCGACCCAGGCCAGACCGGTCGATCTTCAGGCGCTGTTCTTCTTTATCGCCTTTCGTGAATATGGTCAGGTCGTGAAGTGCAGACAAATGCGCGACAGTTTCTTCCACGCCTGCAATCAACTCAATGGGTTTTTCAAGAATCGCGTGAGCAAACTCCGTTATCGCTTTCAGATCTTCTTCGGAGATCTGTCGTTCGGCGAGATGCTGAAAACACTCGGTCAAATTGCGGGCGAAGTTCTTCGAACCGTAACCATGGATTTTGGCATTTGTTAGTTCAATCTCGTCTAGAACGCCGCGAATCTGCTGCGGCGACATGGAAGAGTGCGACAGATAGCTGCAAAATTGGTCGAACGCATCTTCAAAGTAGATGTTGTTCTCCCATAACGTATCATCGGCGTCGAAGATCAGGAACTGGCGCGCCGCCATTCCTAGTGAACGCCCTTGGCGTGGCCGTTCAGCGGGCCGACGCGCTTGGCAAGTGCTTTCCGCTCGCGTTGCGTGACATATTCGGGAATCACTCGAACCAGATATTCCAAGCGCTCCACTTCCGAGCGCAGTGTAAGCACCGTCTGGCGCTTATCGAAATCGTCGATAAAACGCGCTAGCTGGAAGCTCATGCGCGAAAGTTCCCATTTAGGTTCGCCCACGGGCGATTCTTCTTCCATGCTGGCCAGAACTTTGAATGCTGCGGTCGCCTTTCGGCGTAAATCGGCGGGGACGTCCGATGCGTCAACATCGTTGAAAAACTCTACTTCAGCGCGAAGATACGATTTTTCCTCGTCAAGAGAATGAATCTGAAAGCGCCTTTGTCCAATGGAAAGAAGATCGAGCCGGCCATCATCATAGCGCCGCATCACCTTCTCAATCGAGGCAGTGCAGCCTATGTTCACGATTCCATCGTCTTTTGCAAACACCACGCCAAACTCCGATTTTTGCGGAATCACGTCAGCCATCATTTCTTTGTAGCGGTCTTCAAAGATATGCAAAGGCAGGGGCATGGCCGGCAGGAGGACCACAGACAACGGGAAAAGCGGCAAAAGCTGCGTAGCCATTCTCCTTTATTATCGGCGTTTCCGTTCGAGTGGGCTAGAACCGCAAGGATATACTAGACGAAATCGATCAATGATAATAATTAGCTGTCCATGACTCTGAAGCTAAAACGCACTCCTGGGCTCTATCTGGTGGGTTTTATGGCAAGCGGCAAAACAACCCTTGGGCGTGCCTTGGCCGAGGAGCTTGGTTGGCCTTTTGCCGACATCGATTCTGAAATTGAGTCGCGCGCCGGCAAAACCATAACGCAGATCTTCGCCGAATTGGGCGAAGCGGGTTTTCGCGATCTTGAATCGCAAGTCATTCACCGGCACGTGCGGCGAATAGAAACCGGATCCCCTTGCGTTGTGGCGCTCGGCGGCGGCGCATTTATTCAGGCGCGGAATTGGGAGCTGATCGAAAATAACGGCATTACGGTTTGGCTCGATTGCCCGATGGAAATGATTCGTAAGCGGCTTGGCGACGATAAGACCAGGCCGCTGGCCAGCAATCGCAGTGGCCTGGCGCAACTCTATGAGGACCGGCGGCCGCTGTATGCGCGGGCCGATTACAAGATAGACGTCGATACGGAGGAAATTCCGGAGCTGATCCGCCGTATCCTGGAACTTCCGATTTTCTAGGCTTACGTTGAATCTTCGCGATGATGCTTTAGCTATTTTTCGTGCGGCAATTGATGCGGCGAACGCAGAACAAGCTGTCAGAAAGCGCGTCTCGCTCGAAGGCGAATACTTACACATTGATTCATTAAGGATTCCGGTTTTTCCTCGCATCTTTGTGATCGCAGTGGGCAAGGCAGCGCCGCAGATGGCCGCAGCACTCGAAGCCATTTTAGGGTCCAAGCTAACCGGGGGCATCGTTTTAACCAAACACGGTCATACCGGCGAGTTACCTGGCAAATTAAGAGTCATAGAGGCTGGACATCCCATTCCCGATGAAGCTAGTGTTCGCGCCTCGCGGGCCGTGACTGAACTTCTGGGCGATTTGACAGCTAAAGATCTTCTGATTGTCGCTATATCGGGTGGCGCGTCTGCTTTGCTATGCGCGCCAGTTGAAGGTGTTTCCCTCCCAGCGAAGCAGCAAACCACTGATATGCTCTTGCGCGCCGGAGCTGATATCTTCGAACTCAATGCTGTTCGCAAACATCTGTCGCGACTGAAAGGCGGCAACTTAGCGGCGCTGGCTTATCCGGCGGCTGTCGTCAGCCTTCTTCTGTCAGATGTTGTGGGGGATCCACTCGATGTCATTGGGTCTGGGCCGACTGCGCCCGATTCATCCACTTTCAGCCAAGCCATTGAAGTCCTTAAGACAAGAGGGATTTTCGACCGAGTTCCGCAGGAAGTGCGCGAACATCTAGAACGCGGTGCGCGCGGGGAGACTGATGAAACGCCGAAACCAGGTAATAAGATTTTTAACGATGTTCACAATGTAGTGGTTTGCAGTAATCGCATCGCCTTGGAAGCGGCTGCGAGCGAAGCCAAGGGGAAAGGCTATCGAACGGTCATTTTGTCGAGCAGGATTCAAGGTGAGGCGCGCAACGCGGCGCAGTTCCATGCGGAGATTCTGCTGGAAGCCGCCGCCTCGGGAAATCCGGTCAATCTGCCAGCCTGCATCTTGTCCGGCGGTGAGACGACGGTGACGGTTCGCGGCAATGGCAAGGGAGGACGTAATCAGGAATTTGCGCTCGCCTTAGCCCCGCATTTGGCAGGAATGCCCGAAGTGCTTTGTCTTTGCGCCGGAACCGATGGAACGGATGGACCTACCGATGCAGCAGGCGCAATTGTCACTGGAGAGACGCTTTGGCGCGCCGAACAGATGGGGCTTGACGTGCAAGATTACTTGGCGCGCAATGATTCTTACAGATTTTTTTATGCGTTAGGCGATCTGGTGAACACTGGACCAACTGGAACCAACGTGATGGACATCAACATCCTACTCGCCGGGTGAGAAAAAGCTCAGAGAATTGTCGCCCTGCTTCAAGACGCGATATTTCTTTAGCGAACCATAACTTTCGGCGAGCGTAACCCGCGAAGTGTGCTGGGCGATGACAAGTGGACAGTCAGTACCCGCTAGGGCGTTGATTGAAGCGCCATATTCGTTTTCGAGATTGTAGGGCGGGTCGATAAATGCGATGGTGGCAGGGTAGTTGGGCAAAAGTACACTCGCTTGACCGCGAACAACGCTGACTTGCACTTGTACTCCGAGTGTTGCGATATTCTCGCGGATGACTTCTATTGCGGTACGGCTTTTCTCTATCAGAATTACTCGTTTTGCGCCACGGCTGAGGGCTTCGATTCCGACGGCACCGCTGCCGGCATACGCATCCAGGAATATCGATCCTTCGATGCTCGGAGCGAGGATGCTGAACAAGGATTCCCGCAGGCGGTCTGGCGTGGGGCGGACATCAAGCCCTGGAACGCTCTTTAGTTTTCTGCTGCGAAACTCACCTGCAATGATTCGCACGTTCAGCCTACTTGAACAAACCCATACTTGCGCTGCCAATGCTCCTGGATATAACGCACGACGGAGCGAAGTTCCTCGCCAACTTTGCTCTCAATCAGCCGTTGCGCTTCGTTCCGGGCGATTTCAAGAATTTCGGAATCCCTAACCAGATTGGCCAGACGCAAGCCGGGAATGCCGGATTGACGGGTACCAAAAAACTCACCCGGTCCGCGCAGTTTCATGTCCATTTCAGCGATATAAAACCCGTCGTTCGATTCAATGAGGGTGCGGATTCTTTCGCGCGCTATATCGTTAAGTTTTCCGGTTACCAGAATGCAATAGCTCTGCTGGGAACCGCGGCCCACGCGACCGCGCAGTTGATGGATCTGCGCGAGACCGAAACGCTCCGCTTGTTCAATGACGATAACGGAAGCGTTCGCGACGTCGACGCCGACCTCAATGACGGTGGTGGCGACCAGAATTTTGATCTCGCCGGTTTTAAAATCGCGCATCGCGGATTCTTTGATTTCGCTGGCGAGTTTGCCATGCAAAAGGCCGACTCGGACGGTGGGAAACACTTTTTTCGACAAGTGATCGAACATCTTTTCGGCGGCTTTGACGGCTTCAGTTTCCGATTCCTCAACCACCGGATAAACGACGTAAGCCTGACGACCCGCTTTGATCTGTTGCGCGACAAAGCTGTAAACGCCTTCGACGCTTGATTCCTGTACGTGTTTTGTGACGATGGGCTTGCGGCCGGGTGGCATTTCGTCAATGGAGGAGACATCAAGATCGCCGTAGACCGTAAGCGCAAGCGTCCGCGGAATGGGAGTCGCGGTCATCACCAGCACGTCGGGCTGCTCGCCCTTCTTCATTAGTTCCAAACGCTGCATGACGCCGAAGCGATGTTGTTCGTCAACAATGGCGAGACCGAGTTTGAAAAATTTCACATCTTCCTGCAGCAGTGCATGGGTTCCGACGGCGACATGCACCAGACCTTCCGCGATCAGTTTCTTGATCTGCTGCTTTTCACGCGCGCCAGCAGACCCGGTAAGCGATGCCACGATGTAGCCCAGATTCTTCAGCAAGCGGTTGAAATAGGCATAGTGCTGCGCCGCTAAAATTTCGGTCGGCGCGAGAACGGCCACCTGAAAGCCATTCTCAATGGCTATGACAGCGGCCTGTGCGGCGACAATTGTTTTCCCGCTGCCCACATCGCCTTGCAAAAGGCGATTCATGGGATGCGGACGCTTCATGTCGTCGGCGATCTCCTGCATGACGCGGCGCTGGGCGCCAGTCGGCTTGAAGGGCAGCATGCGCTTGATCTGTTCGCGAGCTTTATCAGTGACGGCAAACGAGATGCCGGATGCCACGCGGGCTTTGTTTTTCTTAAGCGCTAAACCGCATTCAAGCCAGAAGAACTCGTCGAAAATTAAGCGGGTTTGCGCTGGCGTGCGGAACTCGTTCAGGAGCCTTAAATCGGCATCCTGGGAGGGATTGTGGATCTGCTGCAGTGCTTCGGCGAGGCTCGGGTAGTTAATGCGCGCGCGAACGCTGTCAGGCAATGGATCGTCGGGCGGCGGAACCTCGCTGAGGATGCGGTGCAGCAGGCTGCGGAATACGCGGGTGGAGATTTTGCCGGCAGCTTCGTAGACGGGCACAATGCGCCCGGAATGAAGGGTTTCGTCGTTGTCGTCGTCCAGCATCTCTACTTCGGGCTGGACCATCAAACGGTGGCCGCTGGAGCGGTCGAGTTCGACCTTGCCGAAAAGGGAGACGCGGGCATCGGGAACGAGGCTATCGGCGTAACGTTCGCCATGAAACCAGCGCGCCAGCAGGCTGGCCGGGCCAGCGTCCCGAAAAGTGACCTCAAACAAGCCCAGGGACTTGCGGCGAAAGCCAGAGAGCTTGGCGCTGGCTACACGCACCATGACGGCAGCCTTCTCACCAGGAGCAAGCTGGTCGATGGTCTTGACGTTGGTGCGGTCTTCGTAGCGGAAGGGGGCGTAGTAAAGCAGGTCGGCGACGGTGAGCAGGCGTTTGGCGGCCAGCATCTCAGCGCGCGCAGGGCCGATGCCCTTCACGTATTGGAGCGGCGTCGAAAGGTCCAATTCTTTAGACTATCTTCTTAATAAAAAGAGAATTAAAACGCTTTGGAATCGAATCAAATGGCCTTTTCCGCGGTTTGTTTTTCGCCGCTGGCCTTGCGGACGGTGATGGTGCCGTGCTTAGTTGAAATGTTGATATCGGGGCCGCTGCCTACCGAACCTTCCAGTTTTGCGCCGCGGCCTTCTGAATTTTCTTTGAGGGCGTCGCTAAATTGATTGTCGATTTCGCCGTTTTCGGTGCTGGCGGTGATGGCAAAGCGGGCGGCTGAGGGCAAGGCGAGTTCGATGTTGCCGGATTTGGTGTGAATGGCCATGCGGCCGACGGGAACGTTTTCGGGGCGCAGGTCGACGTCGCCGCGATCAATAGTAAGGTCAAGGCCCTCAGTGAAATGGTCGAGAGTCACATCGGTGGATTTAGTGGTTACCTTGACGGGGCCGATGAGGTTTTCGCCGGTAAGACTGCCGCGGTCGAGGCGGATTTCACCGGGAACCTGCTGGGCATCCAATTGGGTACGCATACTTTCAACGCGCACGGGTTTAGATAGTGCGCGCAAGGAGACGGTACCGCTATAGTCGCCGGCGACGGTGACTTGGCCTTGGATCTTCTCGAGTTCAACATCGGACCCACGGCCGTGCAGGTCGACCGTGCCTTTGACGGATGCGCAACGGATGACGTCGCTTTTGCGGGTGTCGATTTTGACATTGCCGCCGATGTCCTGGAGGCGTACGCCAGCGTTGCCGCTAGTGACGTCGACGTTGCCGGAGACAGTGTTTATTTCAAAATCGCCGACGGAGCCGGTGGCTTCGATGCTGGAACCTTTTGGGACGGAGAGTTCGAGGTTGGTAGTGACGGGCGAACGGGAATCGGCACGATCCTGATGACAGCGCACGATAACGGTGTCGCCCTCAAGCGAGATTTCGACGGGGGTTTGCTTGTTGGCTTTGTCGGCGGAATCGTTTTCAAAGGAGCGGATGGATTTGCTGCCGGTGAGGGAAACGTCGGAGGTGTCGGAGCCGGTGATTTTGGCATCGCCGCGAAAGCTTTCGAGCACGATGTGCGGCGCGGAGCCGACGGTTTTTAGAATTGGCTCGACGGAGTATTCGTGCTGCTCGCCGAAGGCTTCGACGCTCTGATTGAAGCCGATCTGGCGCCACCAGGTATTGGGGCGGCGGAATTCAAAGGCGGAGAGTCCAACGAGCGCTACGAAGAAGACAATGACCCAACCGCCGCCCGACACGCCGTTGGCCGGGATAGCGGCTCCGCGCATGAAGCGGAAACAGACTTCAAAGAAAGAAATGACGCCCCAAAGGATAAGCGCATAAGGCCAATAGTGGGAGAGAAGGTCGCCGACCTGAAAATCGGGCGAGATGGCGTGCATGAGAAAGACCGTGCCAATGACGATCAGGACGAGCGGGCCTGAAACGGAAGCAGAGTAGCGGGGCCTCATTGGGGCCGTCCTCCGCGGAATGGAGGCGGTTGCGGGCCAGGACCAGGATTCGTAAAAGCACGTTCAAACAACTTCATGACGCCGACGACGATGATGATGAGCGGCCAGGTGCGCGAGAAATTAATAAAGCCAGCTTGGTGAATCGCGAAGAGGATGCCAACCGTAATAAGCAGTACGGGACCACGCAGAGCCTGGGCGAAGAGAGCATAGCGGTTATTCATGGGGCGACTCCGCTATGGTGTGCTCAAAGGGTTCGGATTGCGGCGGCAGAACGACGGGAGGTTTAACGCGGTTATAAAGCATGAACGCTCCGACCACAATCAGCAGGATAGGCCAGAAGCGCGCCAACTCGCGAAACTCGATTAAATTGAGCGTGTCGAGGAGGAAAAGCACGCCAAGGCCGATCAGAAGAATGGGGCCGACCGGGGTGCGGGAGGCAAAGCGATTGTGAGCGACGATGCTGGACCATTCATCGACCGGAATACCCAACTGGCGTTTTTTGGCGGTGTGATATGCCTCAAACGGCATGTAGAAGACATAGGCGGCCATCATAATGGCGAGCAGCGGTTCGCTGGCGCTGTGTCCGGCGTTATCGATGAGGCTGATGAGCAATCCAAAAAGAATGGCATGCACAAGGCCCTTCATGTATTGGCCGTTATAGATGGCGCCGACGCCAGGTATCCAGCCGAGGAGAAAGGCGAGGCCGGGAGAGGTGTTGATGGCGGTGGCGGCACCGGGGGGCTGGACGTAGGGATTGGGACCTGGAGCCGTGTAGCCGGGGCCGCCCGGCTGAGGCGCGGCGATCACAGGGCGCGGGACAGGCGCAGGCTTGTAGTCCTGGGGTTTGTATGCTTGAGGCGCGTGGTCCTGGCAAAATACGGTGCCGTCGGCGGTGCGTTGACAGACGGAACACAACGCGCGGCCACAGGCACGGCAGTAGGCAACAGCTTGCGTATCGGGGTGCAGATAGCAATTCATTTCTTTTGATCTCCGCTCTGATGTGGAAGCGCCTGAAGGCTTCTTCGCCGGCGCCTGGATAGAATTCCGGTCCTGCGCGGCCTCCTGTTGCTGCTCCAAATCTTTCAATCGCGTCTCCAATTCATAGACGATGCGCAAATTTTCGTAAGACTTAAATATGCGGTCCTTCAGCCGGACAATTCTTTCTTCGACGCCGCTCCAAACGTGGACGGGGTTCATTTCGGCGGCGGAGATGTGCTGGACTCGGCCGCCGGTAGAACGGTCGAGCATGGCGAAAGACAGGACAGCCATGGAAAGCCCCATCACCCAGCGGGGCTGCAACACGGGCTGAAGCCAGCGGGCGGTCATGCGGCTGAACCAGCTCTGGCGCTCAAAAGGGTCGCGAATACGGCCGATGGGGGTTTGATTGGCGATGCGGGTGATGAGTTCCTGGGGCGGAGAGACGTCGTCAATCCGTTTGAGGAGACCGGCTGCGCCGACTACGTCGTGCATGAATTCGCGGCAGCCCGAGCACACTTCGGCGTGAGCTTCGAGCGTTATGCGCCCGGCGTCACTTAGAGTGCCGTCGATGTAATCGGCGAGCGTGCTTTCAAAATCCGCGCAGTTCATAACGACCGCCTACACGGTTACCTTATTCCGTTTCAATACCTTCGCTAATTCCGCGCGGCCACGATTGAGTCGCGATTTTACAGTACCTTCCGGGATATCCAAAACGCGGGAAATCTCACGATACTCCATTTCCTGCAAGTCGCGAAGAATGACGGCTTCGCGCAATTCGGGCGACAGTTTTTGCAAGGCAGCCTGCAACAGTTCGCCGGCTTCGCGGCCAGCGAGCATACCATCGGTGCGCGACGATTGCGCGGTCTTCTCTTCGAGGGTGGCCAGTTTGTCTTCGAGCGGATCGGTGACGCGGTCGTGCTTGGTGCGGCGGTAATGATCCACCAAGAGATTACGGGTTAAGCGGGTAAGCCAGACGACGAAGGAGCCTTCGCCGGCGCGGAAACTGCCCAGGGTTTTGAAGACGCGCAGAAAGACATCCTGGGTGAGATCTTGCGCTTCGTTATCGCGGCCGGTGAAGCGGTAGCAGATGCCGTAGACACGCTTGGTATAGACCTTCACCATTTCTTCCCAAGCGCCCTGTTCCCCACCCAGGCAACGCTCTACCAGACTCGTTTCAGCGTCCAACCTCTGCTTTATCCCTATGCTTGGTGCGCTAGACCAAGTCCAGCTTGCGCCGTTCGCGTTCAAGCGTAACGGAAGCTTTGAGTGTATCGAAATGGCGGCAACCGAGGCGGTCGACATTTTAGTTGATCCTGAAACGTCCGCCTCCGCAACGGCTGCGCCTATTTGAGATCGGCTCAAGTGTGCATCGGCTTCACTTGGGTAAACGTTTGAAGGGGGGGATAAGTTCAACCCAATTGCTAGCTGCAATATGGGGCGAGAAGGGGTCGCCGGGGAGGGGTATTTCCCGCCTATAAATATATATAGGGGGCGGTGGGGAATAAAGCCGAGTGGGAATGGGGCGAAGAAAGGGAGAAGGTGGCCGGGTTGTTGGGCGGACGTGGGACGACGGTCGATTAAGGCGGATGAAGAGCGGGTCGGGAGGGGAGATAGGGCGGAGTGAATATGGAGGGTTCGCATGGACGTGAAACGGCCTTTCGATAATCAGGATATTGCGAGCAATGAAAAAGGATTCGGTCGATTGCGATGTCTTCACATGAAATGGCCTTTCGAGAGTCAGGATATTGCGAGGGCAGGGTGCGGAAATTAGATATGGATGGTAAGTTGTTGAAAGGAAAGGGCCTGAAATTCGATAATTGTGTGACTGGCTTTTTTGAGGGCGACTGCCGAAATTGTATTGACATTGCGTAAATACGTGAGATGATGCGTACTGGTAAAACATTGAAACCTACAGAAAATCCAGATATCACCCGGAAGAAGGTGCGCCAGAGGAGCGATTCCTCCGTCAGTGCTGATATCAAATCCGACCCAGATGTTCAGGCTACGGACGCGGAATTCTGGAAGAACGCAAAAGTGGTGTTACCTACCCGCAAAGAGGTTGTGACGATGCGGCTGGATGCGGATCTGCTCGCCTGGTTTCGGCAGCAGCGGGGATATCAGACGCGCATTAACGCCATTTTGCGGGCGTATATGAACGCGCAGGCGAATGAACGCGGCTGAACTAATGGGTCGCGCGAAAGCGGTCCAGAAAAGGGTTGTGAAAGCGGGTCTTAGGATCTGCGCCCGCCTCACGTCGTTATAGTTCATTCGCATCGGGAAGACCATGGATACGTCTATCGAAGGTCTTCGATGCCATCAAGCCGGGCCATTGTTTCCAGACTACTACCGATGGGTTCTCGCCCTACGTGAGCGCGATCCAATTGCCTTTTGGCAACCGCGTTGACGTCGCCCGGATCATCAGAGTCTACAGTTCTATAAGGCTGCCACCGTTGCATCAATGAGGCTTTCGCCAACATCCAGCATCAGCATCCTGATCGAGCGCATATCTGCACGTCGATTGAGAGCGCCAACCTAAACGTTCGAATGCGGTTCCGCCGCATGACTGGGCTTACGAATGGATTCTCCAAGAAGTCTGAAAAACATTGGGCCCCGCTCCCCGTCGCTTTGCTTACTACAGCTTTCAATTTTTGCCGCGTCCATAAATTGCGTTAATCCTGCGATGGAAGCCGGGATCGCAGGCCACATTTGGACCGTTGCCGAGTTGTTAGGCGCGGCGGATTGATATCATACGCCGTGAGATTCGGGCGATTATTTCGCCACTGACATTTCAGCGCGCGCCGCGATAGTACCAAATAGCGTCTTTGGTCTTGAGGCGGTGGCCTAAAACATATAGCCTAGAAGTTGTTCTCTACAACGAAACGATAGACATCATGTGGCATTGGGATCAAGGACATTTGCCCTACTTTCAATTTGACGCCATTAGAGCAATGGCTAAGTTCGCCGTTCATCAAGACTTTATAGCCGCTGATCGTCCTGAATTGTTCGCTTCTATTGGGCTTTCGTTTAAGGCTCCTCCCACGCATAGCCCTTGGCGACAGTATTCCAGAATGCTTAAGTTATGCCTTTTAGTCAGCAAGCAAAACGGCCGTGCAGAACCGACGCCTGTCGCTCATATCCTGTCGCAAAGTGGTGCAGTCACGTGTGACGAATACTTGCATTTCTTGGTCCGTTCCTTCAGCGAGCCATCCCCGGCATTACAGGGTTGGGACCGGAACAGTCATTTTCGTTTTCCGTTTTTGTTTGCCATCAAATACCTTCTCACTAAAACTGCCGTATCAGGACAACCGCTAGCGAGCCTGCATGAGATAATCGGGGCTTATCGAGAGACTGGTTTCTTAGGCGATGAGGAAGACAGCCAGTTTATCGCGGCCGTCGGGAATACCTCTAGCTATGAACACTCGGGTAGCACGGCACCTGGAGAGTTGCTCAGACAAGCGCGAGAAAGTCTTATTTTTCTCTCTCAAATTTCTTACTTGCACGTGCGTGACGGTCATATCCTTGTCTCGCTAGACCCTGCGGATGCTCATGACATCTTTAAAGATTTAGGGCCAATACTCGGTCCCCGGGCGGCAGACAGAGAATCCGAAATCCGCCGACTCTCCTCTTTTTTTGAAGGGGGCACGACGAGCGATTTCTTTGACTACCCAAATACGATTCTGGCGGAGGTGATCGAGAGTGGATTTCATGAGGGAAACAAGGTAAAAAGAACGCATGTCACGATTGAGAGAAATAGCAGCCTTCGAAAGGAATTCTTTGCTGCTCGTCCAATCTCGACGTGTGATATGTGTAGTCTTAACACCTCTCGCACGTATCCTTGGGCTGATCGGGTGATGGATCTGCACCATCTTCTTCCTCTTTCATCAGGAACTAGAGTCGATGCAAGCGGTACTACCTTTGATGATCTGGTTCCAATTTGTCCAACTTGCCATAGAGCAGTCCACCGATACTACGAGCGCTGGCTGCTCGGGAAGAGCAAGCAAGATTTTGAGAACAGAAGCGAGGCGGTTCAAGTTTATACGAAGTTAAAGGAGGATTTCCCAGGTTTGATTTATGCCTTCTGAAGCAGTTAAGGCTAGCGGCGCACATATAGCCGAGCAGACCCGCCTTTTGAGGATGGCTGAGGAAACCGGGGAGGCTTTGGCCATAACGCTTGAGCGCGCTGGCTGGTCCTATGATGACCTAATCTACGAGAACTCTAAAGAGCGGGTTTGGAAAGGAGATCCTCCCATTTCATTAGCCGATCTTCGCGCCGAAGACACTCACGTGCCCGTTGTTAGCTTTTTCAGCGGTTGCGGCGGCATGGATTTGGGGTTTGAAGCGGCCGGATTCAAACACATTGCGGCGTTTGAGATCAATGAACTGTTCTGCAAAACCTTGCGGCGAAATCGCCCTCACTGGAAGATTTTTGGGCCGCCAAATCACTCGGGCGATATATCTCGTTTTGAGGACGTAGTGCAAAGCTTAACTCCTGTTATTCAAGTCCCGTTTGAGGGCGTGTTTGTTGGGGGGCCTCCGTGTCAACCATTTTCTATCGCGGCGAATCAACGGTATGCTCGGGCGGGCGATAATTTCAAGCGAACCGGGTTTTCCCATAAGCAGCATGGAAACTTACTCTTCGACTTTGTACGGTTGATCACCACCTTCAAGCCCAAAGTCTTTGTCATTGAAAACGTTCCGGGACTGCGAGACCTGGACGGGGGTGTTCAACTTCAGGCCGCCATGGAAGAGCTTGAATTGGCTGGCTATACCGTAGAGTGCCCCCTTGTTCTCGACGCCGCGCATTATGGCGTACCGCAACAAAGGCTCAGGTTGTTTGTCATCGGTACGCGCGGCCAGGGAACATTTATCCAGCCAATTCGGGTTGCCAGACAATCAGGGGCGGGAAGCATTCTCTGTAGAACTGTTTCTGCTCTTGCAAACAGCGAGACCCGAGAACACAAGGCCGAGTCTGTTATCCGTTATATGAAACTGTACTACGGCCAGCGGGATCAGCTTGGCCGGGTTGATCGACTCGACCCGATCATTCCATCTAAGACGGTAATTGCGGGAGGCACAAAAGGAGGAGGAAGATCTCATTTGCATCCAGAGACTCCCCGAACCTTAAGTGTACGCGAGTGCGCCCGTTTACAGACTTTTCCAGACGACTACGTCTTCGTTGGCCCATCGGCGCGTCAGTTTACGCAGGTAGGCAATGCTGTGCCTCCGGTTCTTGCAGCCCAACTAGGCCGGTGCGTCAAGAATTCCTACTTTTAGGTGCGTTATCACGTTGCCAGTCGAGCTTGAGACTTTGCGATTTGGTTCACGGCTGCCTCGTAGGCCGAACGCTTACGAGGACTAAGATCCTCAGGAGTTTAGGTTTCGGTGTTACATGAACAGAAGCGAGGTCATGGCTGCCGTGCGATCCAAAAACACGAAGCCGGAAATGCTGGTCCGTCGGCTCGTGCATTCCATGGGCTATCGCTATCGTCTCCATCGGAAGGACCTGCCGGGAAAGCCAGACTTGGCCTTCCCTGCTAGACGCAAGGTGATCTTCGTCCATGGGTGCTTCTGGCACCAGCACGAAAGCTGTAAAGGTTCCCGAATGCCGAAATCAAATTTGGATTATTGGACGCCTAAATTGGAACGCAACCAAATTCGGGATGCTGAACGCCGAGAAGAATTGCGTCTGCGCGGCTGGGACAGCTTGGTGTTATGGGAATGCGAACTTAAGCAAACGGTCCGGATTCGAAAACTCGTTAGGGGATTCTTGGGCCGAGCCTGATTGGAGATGATCCGATTAAAAGTCACTCCAGGCGGTTTTGCGTCTAACTACCTTCGGGTGTTTGAGGAGTGCTGATTGGCTTCCTTGTGAAGAACTGAAGAACCTCGTCCAGCAGAAGCTTTACGTAAGCGTGGCAGCCGATTCCCTTTTCGTCGGCGGGCAGGCGAGCTGTAGCAATATCTTCGCTTGGCCGGCGGAGGGTCACTGGCTGGAGTTCTTTTTTGCGCTTGTCCTGGGCAGGAACGTGCTTGAGTGAGAGCGTATTTCGTTCGCGCATAGCTACGCATACGGCTGTAGAATCAAAGTGATGTCTGCCGATCTTGTATCAGTCCGTGTCACTGCGAACCCGCAAGTACGGTCGGGTCAGCCAATCATTCGGGGAACGCGCATCACAGTTTGGGATATTCTCGGCTGGCTTGGCGGCGGTATCACCGAGTCGGAAGTCCTAAGCGACTATCCCGAGTTGACTTCGGAAGACATCCAAGCCGCTCTTCAGTTTGCGTACCAGCTTAAAGACAAAGTGACGCAGTGAAGCTGCTGTTCGACGCAAATATCTCGCGCAGAATTGTGCCGTTGCTCGACGATCTATTCCCAAAGTCAGCTCATATCACCCTTGTCGGGTTCTCGGGCGAAACCGCGGACAGAACTATTTGGGAGTACGCCAAGGAAAACAACTTCGTTATTCTCACGGCGGATGCGGATTTTGTGCGGTTGGCGGAGAGATATGGCGCGCCGCCGCAGGTCGTCCAGTTGGAAAGAATGGATTACTCGACGGAAGCAGCGGCGGCGTTGATCAGACGCTACGCGGTCGCGATTGTGGAATTTGGAAACAGCGCAAAGCCTGTCTTGGTTTTGCGCAGGAATTGATAAACATACGTGTCTACAGCATCTTCCGCTCTCGTTAACAAACTTTGGAATTACTGCAATATCCTGCGGGATGACGGGCTTTCTTACGGCGACTATGTGGAACAGCTTACTTTCCTGCTGTTCCTAAAGACGGCGCATGAACGGACGTAGCCACCCTATAATCTGCCGCCGACGGTGCCGGAGGACTATGCGTGGCCGAGTCTGGTGAATCTGGATGGCATTCCGCTGGAACATCATTATCGGCGGACGCTGGAGACGCTGGGAAAAGAGCCGGGCATGCTGCGGGTGATCTTTCGCAAGGCGCAGAACAAAATTCAAGATCCGGCGAAGCTCAAGCGGCTAATTGCAGACTTGATCGACAAGGAGACTTGGACGACGCTGGATGCGGATGTGAAGGGCGACATCTACGAGGGTCTGCTGCAGAAGAACGCGGAAGACGTGAAGTCGGGAGCGGGGCAGTATTTCACGCCGCGTCCGCTGATTCAGGCCATTGTGGATGTGATGCGACCCAAGCCGGGAGTGACGATCATGGACCCGTCGGCGGGTACGGGAGGATTTCTGCTGGCGGCGCACGACTATATCAGCCGGCATTACGCCAAGGAGATGGACGCGGAGCAGAAGCGCGCTTTGAAGTTGGACACGCTGCGCGGTGTTGAGATTGTGGATGCAACGGCGCGGCTGTGTGCAATGAATCTGTTTCTGCATGGGGTTGGGGGCGATGAGAGTCCGATCCGGGTGGCGGACAGCTTGGCTGCAAAAGATTCGAACAACTATGAAATGGTGCTGACGAATCCGCCGTTTGGGAAGAAATCGAGCGTGACGATTTTCAACGAGGAGGGCGAGGAGAGCCGGGAGGCGTTGACGGTTTTTCGAGACGATTTCTGGGCGACGACAAGCAACAAGCAGTTGAATTTCGTGCAGCATATAGTGAGTCTGCTGAAGATGAATGGGCGGGCGGCGGTGGTGGTACCGGACAACGTGCTGTTTGAAGGTGGGGCCGGAGAGACGATTAGGCGGAAGCTGCTGCACAGCTGCGACGTGCATACGCTGCTGCGGCTGCCGACGGGGGTTTTCTATGCGCAGGGCGTGAAGGCGAACGTGCTGTTTTTCGACAGGAAGCCGGCGAGCGAGACGGCATGGACGAAATCGCTATGGATTTACGATTTACGCACGAATAAGCATTTCACGCTGAAGACGAATCCATTGAGGCGCGGGGATTTGGATGAGTTTGTGGAGTGCTTCCACGCGGAGAACCGGTTTGAGCGGGCGGAAGGCGAGCGATTCCGGTGCTTCAGTTATGAGGAGTTGCAGAAGCGGGATAAGTTGAGCCTCGATATAACGTGGCTACGGGACGAGAGTTTGGAGGACACGGATAATTTGCCAGATCCGGCGGTGCTGGCGGCGGAGATTGTGGAGGATTTGCAGGCGGCGCTGGATCAATTTGCGCTGATTGCGGCCGATTTGGCGAAAAGGCCGGGTGATGGGGCGGAGGCTGCTGAGTAGGTGGTCCAGGTGCAATTTGTGTTAACTATTGACATTTGTTGTTATACTTAGGTTGATAACTTATGAACGTTCATCTAGGATCTGCATTGGATGAATTCGTGGCCGAGCTTTTGAAGAGCGGCTATTACCAAACCCAGAGTGAAGTTTTGCGTGAGAGTTTGCGGCTTTTGAAGGAGCGCGAAGAGATGAAGCAGATGCGGTTGGCCGAACTGCGCAAAGAAATCGCCGCAGGGATCGAACAAGCAGACCGTGGCCAGTTCGTGGATGGTCCCGAAGCTTTTGCGAAAATACGGCAGCGCAGCGCCCAGCGGAAACGATCAAAGAGATGAAGCTATTCATCCTCACGCCACGCGCCGAGCAGGATGTTAGCGATATTTGGGACTACATCGCCGAGGACAGCATCGAAGCTGACGACCGCGTGTTGGCCGCTTTGGAAAAGAGCATGTGCAGCCTGGCAACAATCCAGGCATCGGTCATCTTCGCGAGGAATTGGCTGACCGCCGCTACCGCTTCTTTTTGGTTTATGCTTACCTTATTGTTTATCGATACGACAGCCAGCCCTTGGTTCCGGGCTACCGGTGGAAGGCTTCTCCGCAGCCATTACAGGTGATTCGCGTGCTCCATGCCGCCCGCGATGTACAAAGCATTCTGGGGCTGAGTTCCGACCAGTAAGGATTGAGCGAGACGTTGCGGAGGCACTTCGGTTTGCAAAGGTACAGAATCAATTAAGTCTACTGCATCCTCCTCTCGTCAACCAACTCTGGAATTAACTGCAACGTTCTACGGGATGATGGACTCTCTTACGGCGATTACGTGGAACGGGCTGGAGTTCTTTTTTGCGTTTGGCCTGGGCAAGGATCTGCTTGAGTGAAAGCGTGTTTCGTTCGCGCATAGCCAGGCGGAGATCAGCTTCGATCTTGGGGCGGTGTTTTTCCCACCAGGCCGCTTCTTCCTTCTGACCGCGGAACGACGGGACGGCGAGTTTTTTGTTGCGGGCATAAATTATTACGTTCCCTTTCCATAAAGTACTGCTTTGGGGCGATTATCCGCGCTGGGATCGGAGGACATTCGAGCCGCTCTTCAGATTACTGCTCCTCTGGATAGATCGAACGGATAGCGGATATTTGGGCGCGCAATTCCGGGACCAGCGTGCGAGCAACCTCCCATACGAGTTCGAGATCGATTATATCGTCGGAAGCGGCTAAGATGTCATCCAGCCGGTCGAGATCACGCGGCATAGAGAACGACAGCGTCGCGCAGGGCTTCACGGCGAACGCGCGGCTTGAGGAGCGACTTGCGGCTTAGGTCAACGCGGCGGCCGAATAGGGATTCAAGTTCTTCCTCAAGGTCGAACCATTTGAGACCTGGATGGCAGCCGGGCTCGAACTCGATGAAAACGTCGACGTCGGAGCCAGTACCGGCCTCGCCACGGGCCACCGAGCCGAAGATGGACATTTCTTGAATCCGGTATTTGCGGCAAATGGCTGCAATACTGGAAGCGGAAATTTCGCCGACGAGCGCGGTATTCATCAGATCACTTTCATTATGCGTTGAGATGTGCGTTTAGTAAAGTGATAGAAAAGGCGTTGGAGTTCGCCTCAAACCGCCCCTTATGGGGAAGATGACTCCTACTGGCACTGATCGGAAATTCGTGTGCAGTGGAGGAGTCATGAGCAGATATTTCGTCGTGATGCTGGGAGGGGCCATAGGCGCCGTTTTCCGATACATCATAGGATCATTGGTTGCCGGTTTCTACCCAGGCTCGTTTCCTCTGGGAACGTTTTTGATTAATGTCTCGGGTTCCTTTCTGATCGGCGTGCTGATGACGGTATTTCAGAACCGGCCTGTTTTTCACGTAAATTGGCGGTTATTTCTGGTAACGGGCATTTTAGGGGGCTATACCACATTCTCGAGTTTTGAATGGGAAGCGCTGACGAGTTTCCGGAATGGCACGGGGAGTACCGGATTTCTGTACATTGGATTGAGCGTTGTTTTGGGACTGGGCGGAGCTTGGCTGGGATTGGTGGCCGCGAACCGCCTGTGGCCGCATTGACTTATCCGGGTCTACGGGAGAGTTATTCGGGCGCCGTTCGAAATAACGGTTACCTCCACATCCGTAATGGCGATCATCCCGCTGTTCATCATGCTCTCGAATTCGGGTAAAATTCGGCGCGCTTTGCCGGGAGTTTCCACAATGGTAATCACAATCGATTGATCGCTTTGGAATAAGCGCTGGCGGTGCAGCTCCGCTGTTTCGCCGAATCCTTCCAACGCGCGGAAGACCGTGACGCCGGCTACGTTCAATTCGCGGCAGCGGTCCACGATTGCCTCATAGAGCGGCTTGCCGCCGTACCGATCGTGCTCGGTGACATACAGGCGAAGGAGTTTAGCCGGTTGGTCGTTCATTGCTTTGAATTTTCCTTAAGTGGGGATTTCGTGTACAACATGGTGCAGCTCCACGTCTGAAGTTACGATGATGCCGTCGTGCATCATCTCAGCGACAACCCCAATCAGTTCATTCACTTTTTCGGGCTTTTCGACGACGGAAATCATAATGGGCAAATCGTGCGACAGGTGGAAGCGGCCGCCTTTATGCGTGTGGCCTTTGGCACCGTAGCCGAGTATGCCGCGATACACAGTAGCGCCCGAGAAATCAAGCATTCGCAGCTTCTTAACAATGGCTTCATAGAGCGGTTCGCCGCCGTGTTTATCCGATTCGCCCAAATAGATGCGAATTAACTTTGCCGCGGAGTTGACGATTTTCTTGGAAGTCGGCGGTTGCGGTTGCGGGGCTTTCGCGTCTTTGGCAATGGATTTCACAACGGTCAATTCCTGGACGGTGATTAGACCGTCGGTCACCATGTCGTACAACGTTGGGAGCAACTGGTCCACTCGTTCGGGGGTGTCGATGAATTCGATACGAACGCCTGAGTGTTCAGCATTGTATTCGCTTTCCGGGTTGTTGAATTGACCGTGGGAGCCGAAGCCGGCGTCCGCGCGGATGAGCGTTGCGCCTGCAACGTGCTGGTGGCGGAGGAACCCAAGAATGGCAGACCACAGCGTGTCCACATGAGCGCGTGTGTCTTGATTCAGGTAAATGATTACCTTCTTGGCGTTACCTTTAGGGAGCATCAATGGAACCTCCTCCTGCACCAAAGTATCGCGTTCTTGCGGGCTGTGCCGGTTGCGACAGTTGTGGCGGGGGATTGCGATAGGATTTTAGACGAACACCGACAAATTGAACCCAAGCAAAATGAAATCACCACTCAACCGCTATAGCGGCGTAATCACCGAGCCTAAATCGCAAGGCGCTTCGCAGGCAATGCTTTATGCGACTGGTTTGCGCGAAGAAGATATGCAAAAGCCGCAAGTGGGAATCGCGAGCATGTGGTTTGAAGGCAATCCGTGCAATATGCATCTGCTTGACCTGGCGGAAAAAGCAAAGGAAGGCGTCCAGGCCGCCGGCTTGGTGGGCATGCGCTTCAACACGATTGGCGTGAGCGACGGCATCTCAATGGGAACGGACGGCATGAGCTTCTCGCTGCAATCGCGCGATCTGATTGCGGACTCGATTGAGACGGTTATGTCAGCGCAATGGTATGACGCGAACATTTCCATTCCGGGCTGCGACAAGAACATGCCGGGTTGCGTGATGGCGATGGGGCGATTGAACCGTCCATCGCTGATGATTTACGGCGGGACGATTCGCGCCGGACACGCGGATTCACAAAAGCTGGACATTGTATCGGCCTTTCAGAGTTATGGCGAATTTCTGAGCCAGAAGATAGACGAACCGCAGCGCCAGAGGATTGTCCGGCATGCCTGTCCGGGCGCGGGAGCGTGCGGGGGCATGTACACGGCGAACACCATGGCATCGGCGATTGAAGCAATGGGCATGTCGCTGCCGTATAGTTCTTCGACTCCGGCGGAAGATCCGCGCAAGCACGATGAGTGCGTGCGGGCAGGCGCCGCTATTCGAACGCTGCTGGAACTGGATCTGAAACCGCGCGACATCATGACGCGAGACGCCTTTGAAAACGCGTTCACGATTGCCTGCGCGCTGGGAGGATCGACTAACGCCGTTCTGCATCTGCTGGCCATTGCGCGCTCGGTTGGCGTAGCGCTTACGATAGACGATCTACAGAGCATCAGCAATCGTACTCCGCTGCTGGCCGATTTCAAACCGAGCGGAAAGTATGTGATGGAAGATCTGCAGGCCGCTGGAGGAGTGCCGGCGGTTTGCAAACTGCTGCTTGAAAACAAGCTGCTGCACGGAGACTGCCTGACTGTGACCGGCAAGACACTTCGTGAGAACTTGAAGGATTTGCCGGGTCTCAGCGCGAATCAGGAGATTGTGCGGCCGCTTTCGAATCCTCTTAAAGCGACTTCGCATCTGCAGATTCTGAAAGGTAACCTGGCTCCGGAAGGCGCTGTCGCCAAAATCACCGGCAAAGAAGGGCTGCGCTTCTCGGGGCCCGCAAAAGTTTTCGATTCAGAAGAGGAAATGCTGCACTCGCTGGAGCGCAAGGAAATTGAGAAAGGAGATGTGGTGGTGATCCGCTATGAAGGTCCGAAGGGAGGACCGGGTATGCCGGAGATGCTTACTCCCACATCGGCGATCATCGGCGCGGGATTGGGGAAGGACGTTGCGCTCATTACCGACGGGCGGTTCTCGGGTGGTTCGCACGGCTTTCTGGTGGGCCACATCACTCCCGAGGCCCAGGAGGGGGGGCCGATTGCTTTGGTGCGGACGGGCGACAGGATTACTATCGACGCACAACGCAATGAGATAGCGGTGGATGTTGCCGAGGATGAGATGCGGCGGCGGCGTGCCGACTGGCGCATGCCGGCGTACAAGGCCGAGCGCGGCACCCTTGCCAAATATATCCGGTTGGTAAAAAACGCCAGCGCCGGCTGCGTTACCGATGAACTTTAAGCCGTTGCCATAGCGGTTTCTTCTTCCGGCGTTTTCACTTCTTCCGCTTTACGCCCAATTGACCGGCTTTCGACCTGCTGTTTGAACTTTACCGAGACCAGCTTAGAAACGCCGGGCTCCTGCATGGTTACGCCATAGAGCGATTGCGCGGCTTCCATGGTCCGCTTCGCGTGGGTGATGACAATAAACTGCGTCTGATCGGACATTTCTTTGAGCAATCGCGTCAAGCGTTCAATGTTGGGCTCGTCGAGCGGCGCATCCACTTCGTCCAAAATGCAGAACGGACTTGGGGTGTACTGGAAAATGCCCATCAGCAGAGCCATGGCGGTGAGAGACTTTTCTCCGCCCGAAAGCAGGAGTACGCTCTGCAGCTTTTTGCCCGGAGGCGACGCCACGATATCGATGCCCGACTCCGCCAGGTTCTCTTCATCGGTTAAGCGCATTTCGCCAGTACCACCGCCAAACAGCACCTGGAACATCACACGGAAATTATCATTGATGGCGCGGAACGCCTCGCCGAAGCGCTTGCGCGATTCGCCATCAATCTCATGAATGGCTTTCTCCGTGTCGCGAATGGAATCGAGCAGATCCTGCCGCTGGGCCTGCAGAAACTCCTGCCGCTGCGAGGCTTCCTCAAACTCTTCGAGCGCTGTCGGATTCACCGGACCAAGAGCCTCAATCCTGCGGCGGACCTCTAGGTATTTTGCGTCGATATCTTCCAGTGCGGTTTCATCGTCGAGCGTTTCCGCGTTATCTACCAGCTCTGCAAGCGCCGTTTCCAGTTCCTTGAGGCAGGTCTCTTCCAAATGCTTGAGGTCGGATTCGGCGCGAGCCAACGCCACTTGCAACTCCGAACGTTTGTCATGCCAGCCTTGCGCTTCAGCGCGCAACCTTTTCAGGTCTTCCTCGGCTGCGGCCAGCCGGGCACGCAACTCGACTTCTTGGCCAGCGAGCGTGGCCACTTCGGCTTCAGTGGCGATCAAGACGTCCTTAAGCTCTTCGAGCTTTACTTCAAGCTCTTCATTGTTGCGATGAAACTGGGCCTTCTCGCTCACTAGCCGTTCCGTTTCATGGAGCAGATTTTCACGTCTAGAGGCAAACTCGCGGACCTGTTGCTCAAGACGAGACCTGCTGGCGGACAACGATCGGCGGCGCTCTTCCAAACTGGCCAGATTCGCACGAAGGCCGGCATGTTCCTCGACCGCGCGCGCCACTTCGCTCTGCAAAACGCTCAGTTCGTCGCGCGCTGCTTCCAACGCGCTCTCTTGTTCGGCGCGCGCCTGCTCCGCGCCCTGAAGCGTCCGGCGATCAAGTTCAATATTCTCTTCGAGCTTTACGCGATCACGCCCGATGCGGTCCAATTCCAAGCGCGCGTTCGAGAGCCGGGTCTGTATCCGCTGAAACTCTTCGGCCAGCTTCCGGCTTTCATGATCGAGGGTCAGCGCGTCTTTCTCTTGCGCTTGCTGCTGCCCCCGCAGTTGCTCCAATTGCTCGGAAAGACCGGCGATCGATTGTTCCAGAGCGGCCGTTGCGTTCTGCGCCTCGGTGACCTCGGCGAGCTTGGTCTGCTCCAAGGTAAGCATCTCGCGCAGTTCACGCTTCAGCGCCAGCGGACCCGCCCCACTCTTCTTGCCGCCGCTTACCGCACGTCCATGATAGTTGACGCCATCGGTGGTTAAGAACCAGCAATGCGGAAACTGCGTAGCTAACTGCCGTGCCAAACTCCGGTCGGCGGCCACGTAACAATTTGCGATACGCGGCAGCAGATGCTTCGGCAGTTCCGTCAGTCCATTGGTAAACCGCAGAACGGACGTAAGATGTGTGAGCGCGCCCTCGGGCGCCACCGGTTGCGACAATTCCGGCGGTGTCTCGTACAAATCGCCGGTATCTTCGGCCAGAAAGGTCGCGCGCCCGTTCAATTCGCCGCGCATCAGTTCCACGCCGCGCTCGGCATCATCCCAATTCTTCACGACGACGAATTCGAGTTCGTCGTGCAGAAATTCTTCGGTTGCTTTTTCGAACTGCGGGTCCACTTCGAGAAAGTCCGCCAGCACGCCCACCGGCTTCAATCCGTTGGCTCGTCCCTTTTCCACTTCGGTGAACAAACGCTTCACCGTCTCAGTGGTGTAGCTGCGATGCTGAATCACTTCTTCGAGCGAATCTTTGCGAGCCTTTACGCGCGAGTACTCACTGCGCATCCGGTCGAGCGCATGCCTGCTCTCATTCAATTGCGCGCGCGCGCCTTGCAATTCCAGTTCTACTTCTTTCCTTTGCGCGGTCACCGAGATCAATTCAGTCTGCCGGGCCGCCAGCCTTTCGCTTAGCTGCGTCTTGATGCCTTGAATCCGCTGCAAGTCGGTATCGGACTGCCGCTCTTCACCCTGCGCCCGCGCCGTATCGCGATCTAACGCGGACATTTGCGCTTCAACTTGGGTGATACGATTTTTCAGGGTTGACGATTCGCCCAGCATGCGCAACACCTTCTGCCGTGCTGCTTCGAGCGATCGTTCCTGTTCGTTGAGCCTATTCTGTGCCTGCTGCCGTTCGTTAGCCTTCGCATCGAACTGGCCGCGTGCGTCGGCATATTCACCTTCCAACGCCTGCCACTCGGTCGACTGCTGCTCGCAATTCGTGCGACCGCTCATTTTGTTGCTGTTCAATGGATTGAGCTTCATGCCCGCTCGCAATCAGCCGCTGATCAATTTGCTCTATCTGTTTCTTTTGATATTCGAGCCGGCCGCGAGCCCGCTCGGCATCGAGGTTCAAATCGGCTAAAAGCTTACGCGCCGCCGTCAGTTCCTGCTCAGTGGCGTAGGACGATTCCAGCACTCCGGTCTGTTCCGTTTCGCGATCTTGGATGGCCGTCTGCACGTTCTGCAATTCGCTCGAAGCCAAGTTCAACTCGATGGCGATCTTGGTCGTCTCGCGCTCCAAATGCCGGAATTTGGCAGCCAGCACTTGACGCAAGTAACCGGTGGCTTCGGCTTTGAGCTCGCCGTAACGTTTGGTTTTGGCCGCCTGCCGCTTCAGCGAATTCGCCTGTCGCGTCACCTCTTCCAAAATGTCGAAGACGCGCGAAAGATTCTGCTTCGCGCTTTCGAGCTTCGCTTCCGCCAGGCGCTTGCGAGTTTTGAACTTCGTAATGCCCGCTGCTTCCTCAATCACAGCGCGGCGGTCCTGCGGCTTGTTGCTGAGAATTTGGCCGATGCGGCCCTGCTCAATGATCGCGTAGCTTTCCGGGCCAAGGCCGGTGCCAAGGAACAATTCCTGAATATCCCTCAAGCGGGCTGATTTCCCATTGATGAGATATTCGCTTTCGCCCGACCGGTAAAGGCGGCGGGTGATGGTGATCTCGCCGCTCTTCTCAGCGGTTCTCAACGCCTCGGTTTTGTATGGACCGTGCCCGTTCAACCCGTTGACCGGAACGGGCACTGTTGCTTCATCGGGAACTTCGGCCGCAGCCGGCAGCTCTTCACTCGACGGGGGCGGCGCTTCGGGCGCTTTCGCGCGATCCAGCAGGTTCAGCTTCGTCTCGTCCGGCATCAGCGTCATAGTTACGGACGCCATGCCCAACGCTTTTTTGTCCCTAGTCCCAGAGAAGATCACGTCTTCCATCCGGGCTCCGCGCAGGCTTTTGGCGGATTGTTCGCCCAGAACCCAGCTAATGGCGTCGCTCAGGTTAGACTTCCCACATCCGTTCGGACCAACTACGGCGGCAATTCCGCTGCCGTTGAACTTCATTTCCGTCCGGTCGTAAAAAGACTTAAACCCGTGAATCTCGACTCGCTTCAGTTTCAGCAAACGGAGGTACCATTCCTTTGTGAAATTCTCGGGGGTGCTTCTATCCTACACAACGTTGACGACGCTGTAAAGGAGTTGCACCACTCTGTTTTGTGGATCATCGCGATAGACACATTATATATTGGGGTAAGCTTCCATGCCATTCGCTGAAAGCAGCGGCGCGAAAATCTACTGGAACCAGGCCGGCTCCGGTCCGCCGGTGCTTCTGATAATGGGATTGAGCTTCACTCATGAGATGTGGTTTCGAGTCCTACCGCTATTGTCCGCGTCGTTCCGGACCATCTTTTTCGACAATCGCGGCATGGGACGCAGCGAAACGCCGCGCGGTCCGTATCGAATCAGTCAAATGGCGCACGATGCCGCCGCTGTGATGGACGCAGCCGGTGTTTCTTCGGCTCATATAATTGGCGCTTCCATGGGGGGAATGATTGCACAAGAATTGGCGTTCCGCTACCCGCATCGCGTTCTTAGCCTGCTGCTTGGATGTACCAGCTACAGTGGATTGTTTGCCCGCTGGCCGGAGCGCAAGTATCGGCCCAGGAACCTGTCGCTACGCAGATCCACTCGCGCCGAACATGAGGCGGCTTTCATTCCGCTGCTTTATTCCGACACCACGCCCAAAGAACGTATTGCCGAAGATCTGGGGATTCGTTCCACTTGCCTTTGGAGCCGCCAAGGGTTTCTGAGCCAGTTGGCAGGCATTCTCATGTGGGATTCCTATCGGCGGCTTCCCCGGATTGCAGTCCCCACGTTAGTTGTTCACGGCGATCAAGACCGGCTGGTACCTTCCCAGAATGGCCGCGTTGTGGCATCGCGCATACCTAATGCGGTGTTCCATTTGATTCCGAATGCGGGACATGTGCTGACGACGGATCAACCGGAGGCTTGTGTGGAGGTGATGCTGAAGTTTCTTGGGAGATTGATTCCGGATGATTGAGGGTTCGGGCTTGGAAGCAGGGACACGGAGCGGAGTCGCTGGGGTGTTATGCTTCCAATACAGCATTAATTAGGATCAAAGCCGTGGAGATTCAGTTCACAACTCGCATTTTCAAAGAAGGCCGCAGCTTTGTTGCGCACGCTTTGGAACTCGACGTATCCTCGTGCGGTGGCCCAAGGAGAAGGCTCTAAAGAATCTCAAGGAAGCTGTCCGATTGTTTCTGGAAGAAGCCGGGAACATGGGCACGTTAGACCAGATTCTTCAAGAAGCTGGTTACACGAGAAACAAGCAAGCGATTGCGAGCCCAAAGTACATCAGCGTGCAGCGTGTGACCCTCCCGCTTCCGCTGAGCCATGTCAAGGCTTAGCCCGTATTTCTTACAAACAACTGGTCGCGGTATTTGAAGCTGATGGTTTTCAATGTGTTCGCACCGAAGGCGATCATATGGTTTTTACTAAAGCCGGTGTGATCAGGCCGGTGGTCATTCCCAAATATGCCGCCGTTCCCGTATTCATCATTAAGAACAACCTGCGCACCGCCGGAATGTCCCGTGATCGCTATCTTGAACTCCTAAAGCGATAGCTCACGGCAGGCTCCCGGTTGCGGAATACCGATGGACATCGAGGCGAAGACCCTGCTCACTGAAGAAGCCAAGCTTTTATTTATCGAGTGGATTTGCCGAACGAGAAACCGGATCAGCTTGAGCAGGTATGTCCCGCGCCGATGATCGCGGCTCGTCAGGTTGAGCGGCCCTTTGCTCATGCTGTGACTGGTTCGGACCCAGGATAAAGTGAAGCTATGGCGAACCAAGTAATTGTGAGAGACCCGGAAGTGATGAGCGGCATGCCGTGTTTTCGAGGTACGCGCGTTCCCTTCAAGAACTTAATAGACTACTTGGAAGGTGGCCATTCACTGGGTGAATTTCTTGACCAATTTCCCACGGTTACGCGAGAAATGGCGGTCGAAGCGCTGGAAGAAGCAAAGGAATCGCTGTTCGCCAGGATTGCATGAAAATCCTGCTGGACGAGTGTCTGCCGGTCGATTTCCGGTATAGCTTTCCCAGCCACGACGCGCATAGCGCCGAGTGGGCGGGCTTCAAAGGGCAAAAAGAACGGCGCTGTTGCGCGAGGCCGAAATCGCCGGGTATGAAGTTTTGATGACTGTAGATCAAGGGATACTGCACCAACAGAATCTCGGCAGTCGAAAGCTTGCGATCATTTCGATCAAGTCACGAACAAATCAGCTGGATGATCTGCTGCCGCTGGTCGACGCCATTTTGAAGAAGATGGAGACAATATCGGCAGGTGGGGTTGCGACCGTCTCGTGACACCATGACCGATGGTGAAAAGGCCATCAGAACAACGGGCGCCAGTGCGCCGGCGTGATACGAAGTGCCGCCCGTGTCCGATGCGCTTCTTTTTGCGATGAGTGAAGAGGAAGCGGCGCGGTTTGTTGACGGTGCGGGGTAAGTTGCTCCCAGACACTCACATCAAAAATGATTTCGTGAAGTTTGCGGGCTCTGTATATCCCAAAAGGACGCTCGGCGACTTCTCTTTCTAGACAGTTACGTCTCAGGATAAAGCGGCTATTCACGTCGCAGCGTCACCATCGGATCAACGTTCGCCGCTCGATGCGCCGGTACGTAGGTTGCCAGTATTGTGATGCCGATTAGAAAGACCGAGACCAGCACCAGAGTTAGCGGATCGTAGGGGCGCACACCGTAAAGGAAATTGGAAAGCAAAGAAGTCACGCCAAGTGAAGCGGTCAATCCTATCGCCACGCCCGTAACGGACAGGATCAAGCCTTGGCGTAAGACCATTTGCAACACATCTCCTGCCTGTGCGCCGAGGGCAATACGAAGGCCAAATTCATGGCTCCTCTCGGACACAGCGTAGGAAATGACTCCGTAGATCCCGATCGTCGATAAAAGTAAAGCGCGTACATTTCGGGAAAGGCATTCGTCCCTCTGTTTTGGGTTCTTGCGCCGGATCTCAGCGAATGGAATTTCACGCAGCTGTTTAAACTCGTCCAGCATGTGAATCAGATCACGCAAAGCTCGGCCCAACCGGTCCGAGCTTCCACACAATCAGCGTGTCGCCATGTTCGAGTTTTTTCAGGCACCGCAGAAGGGCAAGGCGATTGAGGCCGGTCGCGCTTGACAGTTCATCCTTGAAGATCGTTTTGCATCCGACCTTCTTCAACGCCCCCGCGTCCTTTCCGCTGCGGCTTTTATTCCGGGCGTGTGTATACGCTGACGTCAACAGAGGCAGTCACGTTGGTAATCGCTGGAAGTCTTGCTATGTTTCCTGCGAGAAGCGCCGAATCAATATGTCTGGACGAAGGTCCCATTCGCACCAGATGTTCTATTTCGATGTGGGTCAACTGCATACTCCATTGGTATGAGCCGTGATCGCTACAGACGAAGTATTGGCTCAAAGCTTGAGCCGTTTTTGCGCGCTTTCCCGGATGAACGCGCAGGAGGCCTAGCGAATCCCGAAGCTCTTCGAGATGAGCGTCCGTCGGAGTTGCAACAATTAGTCTTCCACCGCCCTTTATTACTCGGAACAGTTCGTTCGCCGGCCGCGGTGCAAAGACGACAAGCAGGATATCGGCGCTGCCGTCCTTGAGCGGCAACCCGCCCCATACGTCGGCGACAACGGCATCAAGGCGGCTGTGCGCCTTGGCGGCCCAGCGGGCAGCATATTTGGACAAATCGATAGCTAGGCCGAAGCTCTCTGGCAAGTGCTGTAAAACTCGAGAGATGTAGAAGCCAGTTCCTGCGCCGAGATCTGTGATAAACCGTGCCCTCTCACCACGCTGAAGGCATAGCGCCGAGAGAGCATTGCGAAGAGGATTGTAATGCCCGGCGTTCAGAAATTGCGCCCGGGCCTCCACCATCTCGGCCGTGTCAGCGAATTCGAACCGAAGGCCTGCTTGGCACCAGATTGACGTATCCCTGGCGAGCGACATCGAATGAATGGCCGACTTGACAGGTCAGCCTATTCTTACTCGAGTTAAGGTTCCCGCGGCATATTGGGCAGGAGAGTCGCCCAACCACAAAACTATGCATTTCTTCACACTAACAGATGGTCGTGCGCGCATCGCCGGTTACTCAGAAACTAGAAACGTCGCTGTTGCAAAATTTAACCTTTGTGAGAAAACGCTCGGGATCAAGTCGGGTGGACTTGGCCCTTGTTGGATCAGCAGCAATAACGCTTGCACCCCATCTCGGCAGGTATTCTATCGGTGCTGGCGTCGCTCGCGCAGTCGGAGCGCGGAGACTCTGTAATGGAAAGGGCTCAGGCCATTGCCGTTCTAGCAGGCATTGTTTATAGTTTGGCTGTCTTGATTCCCAGCATTGCCGTGGCGGTTCGGAGAATGCACGACTCGGGTCGAAGTGGGTGGTGGATTCTTCTGCCTCTGATTAATTTCATCTTTCTGTGTCTGGATAGCCAGGAGAGTGAGAACGGTTATGGCGCCAATCCGAAGAGGGGAGAGCTTTCGCGAAGCGTCGCGCAGGTCGCATAGATACTGCGGGCATTAACGCGTAAAGGAAAAATCAATGAACATAAATCTCCAACCAGGCGAAACCAAAATTGACACTTGGTCGCTTCTCTATATCCCGCCTGGCGGAGGAAAATACAACGGCAAGCTGACGGTGACCAATCATCGCCTCCTTTATGACGCCATGTTTGATGTCAGCCTCAAAGGAATGGTCTCAGAGGCCCTTTTTGTCAAGTGGGGCAGCGAGGGCTTTCTCCAGATCGACAAGAAAGACATTCAGCGCGTCGATGTTGCGAAGAAGCTCCTCAGTAAGCGCTGCATACTCACTCTAACCGACGGCAGCCAGCATACTTTTGACTACGGCGCGATGAACATCGACAAGGTCGTTGCGGCAATCGAAGGGAGATAACCGCTCTCCTTGCTTGCCGCGGAGGGCTTTATTTGGCATGAGACTGGGCGCTGACAAACCTCCACCGGCGCTGGCTGATTATCGTAATGCACAACGCGGAGTTGCCGGGTAATGCGCCTGCTGCGCCACGGGCGGCTGGAGTGTTACACCTGCGGGCAAAGAATCGGCAAGCCCCCAAGTTCGTTTGGTAAACGCAACCCATCCCCTCTAATTTCGACAACAATTCGCATATGGTGGGGCGGGCGCCCTCGCCGGCGCGCGAGCCCCCGGCTCGCGCTTTTTGGCCTTCATCCCCTTCATTCACAAAAAACCATAAAAAACTATCCCCCTTTCCCCTCATCCATTTACCCCTCCTGGAAATTATCCTCCCGCCTGCCGCCATTCCAAACTGCAACCAGAAATGGAAAAGCGCAATTCCGGGAAAACGGGTCCAACCTCGCCCGAGGGCAAGGCCATTTCTTGCCAAAACGCGGAAAAGCACTGCGTCCTTTCCACCCGCCCCCTTATCGAAGGCGAAGATCCCGCCGCACGCGCCCAACTCGAAGCCGATTGGCTCGCCAAATACCAGCCGGAAGACCCCATCGTCAAACAATTCGTCCTCGACGTCGTCAGCGCCGAGTGGCACAAGCGCCGCGCTTTGCGCCAATACGATCTCCTCTCCGACTCTTTAGCCGAAAAGGATCCCCGCGACTGGAGTGCCGACGATCAACATCGCCTCAGCCTCCTCCTGCGCTATAAAAACTCGCTCGAACGCAGCTTCCATGTTTGCTACCGCATCTTGGAACAGCACTTGAAAATTCACCGCCATGCCCGGAACAACCCTGAATTCGACCAGGACACGGAATTCTCCGTGGAAGTAGCTTCCATCCAAGATGGCGCCATCGCGCAATTCATCGAAATCGACGGAAACAATCCATATGAGGCCCACCGCGTCGATCCCACGAACCAATCCGTCCGGGAATGGTTGCACAGGTGTGAGGAGCCTCTCAGCGTAGTCGAGCGCCGCTACACTTTCCACAATGGAAACCCTCCGCAATACGCCTGGATCGAGGACCATAACCTTATCCAGTCCATAAATGTCGAGATCTGGCGGAAACTCGTCAACCGCGAAGCCCAAGCCGCCAATGGCCTTTACCTCGACCCGCGCCTTATTGAACAAGCGACCGAGGATATCTAATGCCCCACTCCCAAGCCGGCAGTGATATTTTCAACAGAGGTCCATTTTCAATGCACATTGACCGTCGGCACTTCATCCAAAGCTCTTTCCTGACTGCCGCTGCCGCAGCTTCTCAGTCCCAAAGCAATGCGGCGATTTCAACAAATCTCGGCATCCCCGGTCCTTACCCTGGCCGCGTTATCGCCATCGAAGACGCCGGCTCCATCGTCGGCGGTTCCTATCAGCCCGAAACCATCCGGCAAATGATGCAGCGTGGCATGACCGAACTCACCCAAGCCCCCGCTTGGCAGGACGCCTGGCGCACGTTCTTTGAAAAGGGCGACATCGTCGGTATCAAAGTCAGCCCCGTCGGCGGCCCCAAACTCAGTTCCGATGCTTCCGTCCTCCACTCCATCATCGAAGGTCTCAACGCATCCGGCGTTACCAACGAAAACATCGTCGTCTTTAACCGCTATAAGCAGGAAACCATCGAAGCCGGCATCGACAAGTGGCTTCCTCCCGGTGTTCACTTCGTCGCCGCCTCTGAGCGGTACACCGAAACGCAGCTCGATATGGAAGGCTATGACGAAAAACATTTTATGGAGATGGCTCTCATCAAGCCGCAAGACAGTCCTACCGATGAGCACGTCCGCCGTTCCTACGTTGCCAAAGTCGTCACCCAGCAGGTAAACAAAATCGTCAACCTGCCGGTGCTCAAGCATCACCAATCCGCCGGCGTCACTATCACTTTGAAGAACATGTCTCACGGCATGGTGAATAATGTGAACCGCAGCCACCTCACGCCCACATTAAATGCCTGCGGAGTCTTTATTCCAAGCGTCGTCAGTTTGCCGGTCATCCGTCAGAAAGTCGTACTCCACATAGTCGATGCCGTCAAAGCCTCTTACCACGGTGGTCCGCCTGCCAAGCCCCGTTTCATGTGGGAGCCCAAAACTCTCTTCTTCGGTACCGACCCTGTCGCTATCGATAAAACCGGCCTCAAAGTGATCGACGCCAAGCGCGCCGAGGTCGGCATGTCGTCCATCGCTCTTTCAAAACCCGACGACGCCAGCCACTTCCTGAACGCTCAGGTCGAACACATCGAAATCGCCGGCATGCTCCAACTCGGCGTTTTCGACGACGCCAAAATAAAGGTAAATCGCATCAAGCTGGCTTGATCCCGCTCGCACATGCAGACACCCATTACCGGAAATCGTCCACGCCTCGCTGCGGTGGTGACGGTTTACCGCAAGTATTCCCACGCCCAACACATCGTCGATCGCTTCCTCGATGGTTATGGCTGGAACGGCGCATATCATCACCCACCTTTCGATCTCGTCTCTCTATATGTCGATCAAGTCGGCTCCGACGATCTCAGCCGCGAACGCGCTAGTCGCCATCCATCGCTCAAAATCTATCCCACAATTCACGAAACGCTTACTCTGGGCGGCCAAGATCTCGCTGTAGACGGCGTTGTTGTGGTTGGCGAGCACGGTGATTATCCAAAGACCGAAAAGGGCCAAGTAAAGTATCCGCGCTACGAATTTTTCAAGCAAATAGTCGAAGTGTTCCGGTCCAGCAGTCGAACCGTTCCGGTCTTCAACGATAAACACCTTTCCTGGAATTGGGCTTGGGCCGACGAAATGTACCGCACTGCTAAATCCATGAACTTCCCTCTCATGGCCGGCTCAAGTCTGCCTGTCACCTGGCGCATTCCGTCCATCGAACTGCCCCTCGGCTCGCGCGTCCGCGAAGCTTTGTGCGTCTGCTACGGCGGCGTCGACAGCTACGACTTTCACGGCCTCGAAAGCATCCAATGCATGGTTGAACGCCGCAAAGGAGGCGAGTCCGGTGTCCGCTGGATGCGAGCCTATCGCGGCGAAAAATTATGGAACGCCCTGCGCGACGGCGTCTGGTCTCAGGATCTTCTAAACGCCGCTCTCTGCCGCAGTCACACGCTCACTCCCGCTCGCGTCGGCTTCAACGACATGTTCCCCACCAACGCCCAAATGGCCGAACTCGTCAAAGATCCCGTCGCCTATACCTGCGAACATCACGATGGCGTTCGCTGCACCATGCTTTTAATGAGTGGTCTAGTCCGCGATTTCAATTTCGCCGCGCGTCTCGATAATCCGTCTCGCATTGTCTCCACGCAACTCTATCTCCCCATGCCCGACGGCCGCACCACTCTTGCTAATTTTTTCAGCCCGCTTGTCTGGAATATGGAGCGCCTCTTCACCACCGGCCGCTCGCCCTATCCCATCGAACGCACTTTGCTCACAACCGGCCTGACCGCCGCCGGGGTCGACAGTCTTCACGCCGGGCAAACGCGTATCGAAACGCCTCACCTCGGCATTCGCTATCGACCTTCTGAAGAGTCCACTTTCGAGAGATCATGATGCTCACTCGCCGCGATTTCATCGGCTCCGCCGCAGCCCTTCCCGTTGCCGCTCGATTGCAGATCGGCAAACCGCCGGTTCGGGTCGCCATCATCACCACCATCTATAGATATCTGTCCCACGGCCAGCACATGGGCGACCGCTTCCTCATCGGTTACCCCATCGCCGGTACGTGGCACAAGCCGAACGTGCAAGTTGTGTCTCTTTACGTTGATCAAAAGCCTGAAGGCGACCTCAGTTCCGCTCGTGCTGAAGAATTCAATTTCCACGTATATCCCACCATTGCCGAAGCCCTTCGCTGCGGCACCGGCAGCCTCGCTTGTGACGCTGTCCTCATCATTGCCGAGCACGGTGAATATCCAGATAACGATAAGGGTCAAAAACTCTATCCTCGCTACGAGTTCTTTGAGCAGTGCGTCGAGGTTTTCAAATCCAGCAAACGCGCCGTCCCTCTCTACAACGACAAGCACCTGTCCTACAGCTTCAAAAAGGCCCAGGCCATGGTCGATGCTTCCAAAGAGTTGAACTTCCCCATGCTCGGCGGCTCTTCCTTGCCCGTGACATGGCGTCTCCCCGATATTGAAATGCCTCTCGGCTCCCAGATTGAAGACGCGCTTATGGTCGGCAACGGTGGTTCCGATGCCATGGATTTTCATGCGCTCGAAGGCATGCAGTGCATGCTCGAACGGCGGCGTGGTGGTGAAACCGGCGTCAAGTCCGTTCAAATGCTCACTGGCGACGATGTCTGGAAGGCCGGATCGCGCGGTCTCTGGTCCCGCGATCTGCTTTCATCCGCCCTCTCGCGCAGCGACACTCCGCTCGGCCTCACCGTCAAAGATGGCCGCACCCAAGATCTGGTTGCCGACGGCGTTCTGCCCGGTCTCGTTAAGAATCCCGCCGCTTACCTTATCGAATACCGCGATGGTCTCCGCGCCGCTTTGCTGATGCTCGACGGCGCCATTCAGGATTTCAATTTCGCCGCCCGCATTCGTAGCTCGGGTAATATTTCTACTCAGTTCTTTCTCTCGCCTGTACCCAACGTCACGTACTCCGCCTGTCTCGTCTCGAAAATTGAGCAGATGTTCGTCACTGGCCGTGCGCCCTACCCCATTCAGCGCACCCTGCTCACCAGCGGCATTCTCGAAAGCTGCCTCGATTCGAAAAGCCGCGCTGGAAAGCGTCTCAACACCGCTCATCTTGACGTCATTTATACCCCGCCCGCCGAATCGCAATACTGCCGCATTTAGGACATATAAATCATGCTTCTCCAAAACGCGCGTTGGCCTGAACTCTCCGGGCTGGCCAATCGCCTCTTCGTCGTGCCGCTCGGCTCTCTCGAACAACATGGCCCCCATCTGCCCGTCTTCACTGATTCGCTTATCATTTCTCAAGTCGCCGATCGCGTCGAACAAATCCGTCCGGAAGAAATCGTCCTGCTGCCCGTCCAGTGGCTGGGCCACTCCCCGCACCATCGCCATTTCGGCAGCGTCAGTCTTGACTTGCTCCCTTATATCGAAATGATCCGTGGTATCTGCCGCTCTCTCATCGGCATCGGCGCGCGCCGCATTCTGTTGCTCAATGGCCACGGCGGCAACGACATTCCCTGCAAGGGCGCCTTGCGCGAACTAAAGAGCGAATTTGAAAATATGCACGACCTCTACATTGTGTACGCCGCCTATTGGAATCTCGCCGCGGAGAAATTCAACGAAATCCGTTCCTCGCCCTTTGGCGGCATGGGCCACGCCTGCGAAATGGAAACGTCCATCATGTTCTTGAAATATCCCGATCTGGTTGACATCTCGCGCGCTCGCCGCGATGGCCCCGGCCCGCACATGGGCTATCGAGTCAACGACATGTTGAAGCCCCTACCTTTCACTTTAATGAGCGAGTTCCATGAAATTTCCGGGAACGGAGTAATCGGCATGCCTGAATTCGCTACTCCGGAAAAGGGCGAGCAATTCCTCGAAGCAGCGGCCCAGTCCGTGTGCGCACTGATCGATGAAATAACCAAGTGGACCTTTCAGGAGCAAAGCCACGCATGAAGCTGCTAAGCATCTTGTTGCTCGCGATCACTCTGCGCGCCTCAGACCTCGACGATTTGATCCAGGGCTTTCGCTTGGTCGAAGCCGCCTCCGTCGCCGACGCTATGGAGCAGCTCTATGGAACCAAAACCTACATGTCTCATGACATGCGCCCGCTCGCTCAAGCCAAATTCGCCGGTCCCGCCGTCACTGTCTATTTGAAAAAGGAGGAACACCAGGAAGGCGCAAAAGCCTCTCAAGGCATGCTCGACTTGATCGACGAATCCCCCGCCGGTTCTGTCTATGTCATGGTTCTCGAAGATGGTCTCGATTACGCGGGCATCGGCGGTCTCATGGCCACCGCCATGAAAGCTCGCGGCTTCACTGGAGCTATCGTAGACGGCAGCGTACGCGACACGCCCCAAATTGCAAAACTCCAATTCCCCGTTTACAGCCGTGGCGTCGCCCCATCAACCACCGTCAACCATTACCGCGTGGTCGGCGTGAACATTCCCGTCACCTGCGCCGGAGCCAAGGTCAATGCCGCCGACATCATCGTTGCCGATCTCGATGGGGTGGTTGTCGTTCCCCGCGACAAGGTCGCCGAAGTGCTCAAACGCGCCCAGCAGCTCGACGATAGCGAGCACAGCATGATCCCCTTCATCGAAAAATACAAATCCATCCGCCAAGCCGTCGCCAAATTCGGCCGCCTATAAAATATTTCTCTTGCATATCTACTAACATTGTAGTAAATTAGACCACGAGAGTAGTTATGACGGAACCGCGCATCAGCCGCTTCGAACTTCAGCTATTGGAAAAATTGTGGGATTTGGGCCCTTGCTCGGTGCGCGAAGTCCAGGAAAGCCTCGCCGAAAAAGACCGCCCCGCCTACACCACGGTCCAGACCATGATTTATCGCTTGGAAGAGAAAGGCATAGTGCGCCGGGTGAAGAAGATTGGAAACGCCCATCTTTTCCAGGCGGTGTCAACCCGTAAAGCGATCCATCGCCGCTTCATAAGCGACCTGTTGAGCCTGTTCGGCGGCTCGGCCGCGCCTCTTATGTCGCATTTGATCGAGACCGGCAAGCTGACCTTGGCAGATGTTAAGGAACTGGAGAAAACGATCGAAGCGAGGGAGAAGAAATACTGATGCCGTTCGTCATTCGCCACCTCTTGGAATCCACTCTCTTCTGCCTGCTGTTGAGTTTGCTGGCCTGTTGCCTGAGACGGGGAGCAACCGCCCGGCACTCAGTCTTGCTCCTCGGCATTTCGAAATTTGCAATCCCTTCGGTGCTCCTTACAGCCACCGGCGCGCGGATCGCATTCCTCTGGCCCGCTGCTGAGTGGTTGTCCGCTATGATGCACCGGTTTTCGGCTGCCCTGACAGCTGTCGTTGGCCTGTTGCCTCGCGACAGCTTTGTCGTCTCTATTTGGGCGTTCGGCGCCATCTGTTTGCTCACCATCTGGTTGCGCCTCCTCCGCAAGAGTCGTATGTCTTGGGCGCTTCCGTCCGGCGAGGAGGAGCAAGCACTGCTCCGTGCGAAAGGCTTGCTGCGAGTCGGGATTCCTGTTCAGTTGCGCCGTTCACCGGCCGCCGTTGAACCGGCACTGTGGGGAATTTGGCGTCCCACCATCACCATTCCCGAAGGTCTCTCCGAGAGGTTGACGGAATCGGAGTTGGAGGCCGTACTGCTCCATGAACTCGCGCATGCCAAACGCTTCGACAATTTGACTGCAATTTTTGTTCACCTCCTGGTGTGTGTGTTTTGGTTCCATCCCCTCCTTTGGCTGGTTGAACGGTGCCTTATTGTCGAGCGGGAACGCGCCTGCGATGAGATTGTTATTGCTTGCGGAACGAAACCGCAAACCTACGTAGACGGCATTCTCAAGGTCTGCCGCTTTCATCTGTTTGAGACTGCTGCCGGTGTGAGTACGCTGACAGGCTCCGGTCTGAAGCGCCGGGTGGAATTGATCCTCGATGGCCGCCCGTCCGCTCCTCTTTTGTATGTTCCCCGGCTATTGATTGCCGGCCTCGCCATTCTAATGACCGTTGTTCCCATCGCCGGCGGCTACTGTGAGCAATGCGTTTCCACACCAACCCACATTCAGGAGAAATGAAATGAAGTTATCCATCGCAATTAGCTTGCTCGTAGGAGCGGCGCTTCTCGCATCTGGCGAATCAGCCGTCCACAAGTCGCCTGAGTTGGCTTTTAACCTGCCCGGTCAGGGCCAGCAATTACTCAGTCAGTACCACGGAAAAGTAGTGGCCCTGGAGTTCATCTTAACCACTTGCCCGCACTGCCAAGCCGCTTCGAAGGTCATGAGCAAAATGCAGGAACGCTATGCCAGTCGGGGCTTTCAAGCCCTCGACCTGGCGATTGATCCCAATGCCGATCTACGAGTCGAGAACTTTGCAAAGGATTATCAGGTCGGCTTCCCTGTTGGCTGGACACCCATCGAACAGATGATGACCTATATGGGCTTTACCGAAAGGCCCGTTGTACCGCAGCTCATTCTCATTGATCGTAACGGCGCCATCCATTACCAAACTCCGCGCCTTGGCGATTCGGAATCCATGAAAGAAGACGTGATCGGCAAGCGAATTGAAGAATTGCTGGAGGTCGGCGGCCGCACCAAATTAAAAAATAATTCGCGCTTGACGAAACTGGCTTCCCGCTAAACTATTGGTCATGACGGCTCTCCGTTACACGCTAAGAACCTGTCGCAAAAATCCGGGTTTCTCCACTGCTGTCGTCCTCATAACTTCGTTAGCGATTGGTGCGAGCGCGACGGTTTTCAGCATCTTCAATGCAGTGTTGCTCCGGCCGTTGCCGTACCGCGCTGCCGGCCGGGTTATCATCGCCTGGGAGCAGCGCACGAAGGAGGGCTCCAAGGAGAATGGCATTACTCCAGCGGACTACTCGGACTGGCTCGCGCAGAACCATGTCTTTGCCACTCTCACAGCGCATGACGAGACCGCCGTCACATTGAATGGCAAAGCCGAGCCTCAAAGATTAACCGAGGTTGCGGCGAGTACGGACATGCTCGGTACGTATGGTGTCGAACCGATGATCGGCCGGGCCTTCCTCCCTTCCGACACTAAGGAAGGAGGCCGTGTCGCCCTGCTGAGCTATGGATGCTGGCAATCCCATTTTGGAGGAGCACCGTCCGACAAACGGCTACCAGATTGCCAAAGTAATCGAACGGATGTCGGACGAAGCTCTGCAAGTCGATCACAGTTCCCTGTACCCGGCGCTGCACCGTCTTGAGCGAAAGGGCTGGTTGATCTCGAAATGGGAAGACTCGGATACCAACCGTCGAGCCAAGTCTTATCGGCTTACGAGGCTCGGACGAAAGCAACTGCTGACCGAGCAGTTGAAGTGGGAACGGCTCAGCACGGCCGTTGCTCGGGTCATGCGGCCGGCGTAGGAGGTCGGCGTGTTTTTTTGGTTCAAGCGCCAGACGCCTCGCGAGCAGGAGATTGATGAAGAACTTGCCTATCACCTCGCGAAGCTTGCTCAAGAAGGCGTGGACAACGGCAAAACCCCAGCGCAGGCGCAGCTAAGCGCGAAACGCAGACTAGGCAATACAACCCTCATTAAGGAGGTCACGCGGGAAATGTGGCGATGGACGTTAGCCGAGCAGTTATGGCAGGATGTGCGCTATGGATTCAGGGCTCCGCGCCAGCCCTGCATTTACTGGCATCGCAGTTCTAACGCTGGGTTTAGGAATTGGGGCGAATACCGCGATTTTCAGCGTGATTGAGTCCGTGCTTCTTCGGCCTCTGCCTTACCATGACCCATCCCAGCTTGTTTTACTGTCAGACCCTGAAGATTTCGACGACCGAGGCATACTCTATCGGGATTTTGACGTTCTAAAATCTCGCTGTCGAAGCTTCGATGCGCTGGCTGTCTACTACCGCGACAGCGGGTGGTCGCGAGTAACCCTCACCGGAGCGGGAGATCCTCAAACGGTCCAGGGTGCTTTCGTCTCCGCCAATTTCTTGCGCGTAATGGGGGTCTCGCCGATTCTAGGGCGTTTCTTCAGCGCGGAGGAAGCGGCGCGTGGAGAACGAGTTATTCTATTGAGCCACGAATTGTGGACAAGCAGATTTGGCAGCTCACCTGATGTAGTCGGTCAATCTCTGCAGATCGATGGAGCTAAGTGCCAAATCATTGGGGTGATGCCCGCGAGTTTTCAATTCCCCGGCAGGGATTCAGAATTCCTGGCGCCCATGACAACTAACCGTTATTGGAATGATCCGGCACTTCTGATAAATGATCCAAACCGCAGCCGCGGATTCTATACCAGATGGCAAGCTGTCGGCAGGCTGAGAACCGGAATCACCCAGCGCGGAGCGCAAATCGAAATAGACACAATCGCTAAACGCCTGGAACAAGAGAGTCCCGATCCGCACCGGTCTTCCGGCATCGCGGTTGTTCCTCTGCGGATAAAAATTGCAGGCAATACGCAGCTTGCGCTTGCCGTGTTATTCGCCGCCGTCTGTTTGGTCCTGCTGATCGCTTGCAGCAATGTGGCTAATTTAGTGCTGGCCCGCGGTGTAGCTCGACAGCGTGAAATATCGGTTCGCATCGCGCTGGGTGCCGGTCGCGTGCGCATTCTCCGGCAACTGCTCACGGAGAATCTGCTGCTGGCAATCCTTTCGGGGTGCTTCGGAGCAACGCTCGCCGCAATAGGCATTCGCGCACTCATCGCAATGGCGCCGCCGGGCATACCGCGTCTTGACGAAACTCATATTGATACGGGAGTGCTGATCTTTGCGCTCGTGATCGCCGGCTTTTCTGCTCTAGTGTTTGGGCTCATTCCCGCATTGAAGAGCTCACATGTCGACCCGAACGAATCGCTGAAATCGGGAGCAAGAGGGATGTGCGGCTCGACGGCGCTGCGCAGTATGCGCAACGCCCTGGTGATTGCCGGGTTTTCGCTTGCGGTAGTTTTGCTGGCTGCTGCCGGACTCTTGCTTCGCAGCTTTCTGATGGTTGGAGCAGTTGATCCGGGCTTTCGCCCCGATCACATATTGACAATGCACATCACTCTGCCCGCTGGCAGCGCTATCGGGCGGGCGGAATTCCTTGACGATCTAACGCTTGCTCGTACACGATCAATTCCAGGAGTTCGCGCGGTAGGCGCAATTGGGGGGCTATTCTCTCTGGGAGACACCCGCGACTTTGGGCTTCGAAGTATCGACGGCCGGGCGCCCGAATCTCATACTCAATGGAGGCCCCTCGCGTGGACCACCATCAGGGGAGACTATTTTCAGGCGATGGGAACGCGTTTGCTGAACGGAAGATTTTTCTCGGATCGTGATACGGCGAACTCTGCTCTAGTCGCTATTATCAATGAAAATATGGCCCGCCGATACTGGCCGGGCGAGAATCCCGTCGGCAGGCGATTTAAGGGTTTCGATAAGCGGGGAAGCAACGATGACTGGCTGACGGTCATCGGTGTTGTTCAAAATATGCGTACAAACGGCTTGGAAAGGCAAGCGCCCGGAGAAATCTATGAATGGTATCGGCAAAGCCGCCAGAGTACACCGGATCTCGTAGTGCGCACAAGTGGCGATCCAAATTGCCCTGGCAGGTACGCTTCGAAGCGTGGTGCGAAGCCTTGACCACACGGCTATACTTTCCGCCGTCTCCACTGTTGAACAAGAACTTGAAGAGCAGTTATCGCCGCGGCGCTTCGAAACGTGGCTTGTCGGTCTCTTCTCTTTGATAGCGCTCATTTTGGCAAGCGTCGGAATATATGGAGTCATTCATTACGGGGTGACACAACGCACCGGTGAGATCGGGATTCGCATGGCGCTGGGCGCGCGGTCCTGCGACATTCAGAGGCTGATCATTTCCGAAGGGGTGCGCTTGGCGGCAATCGGGCTCGGCGCTGGCCTGGTCTTGGCGTTGGGATTGGATCGCTTGCTGGTGGGCCTCCTTTATGGCGTCGAGCCCTCAGATCCAATGACGTTCAGCCTCGTTTCGCTTCTTCTCTTGAGCATGGCGATCCTGGCAAGTTCGGTTCCGGCCCGGCGCGCAGCTGCAGTTGGTCCGCTTGTCGCACTGCGGCAAGAGTAGAACCAAATGCGGGGATACTTTGCCTCGAATAGAATTACCTGAGAAAGACCTGACGTGCCGGACACTCTGATTAATAACAAATAATCACTCACGACGTTGCTAAGCCGCCACAGCACACGTCTTATTACGCGAAAGGAAGTTGCACCATGAAACAGATTTATAAAGCCGGGTTAATGATGCTGGCGTGTTTTGCACTCACCGCCGGCGCGCAGGATTGGTATCACGACCGCGATGCTCGTTTCCGGGGTGAAGAGTGGCGCGGCCATTTGTTCGCGCACGTAAGGACCGATTTAGACCACGTCCGGAGTGTTACTTGGCCGGGTGGGCACGATCGCTACCGCCTCGACAAAACCCAACACGAGTTAGACGAACTGCAGGGCAAGCTGGAAGCTCACCGTTTCGACAAGGATGAATTGGACGATGTGATTGCCTCGCTGCACAAAGTAGTGTCCGATAACCACATGGGGCCGCGCGATAGGGACGTCTTAAACGACGATTTAGGCCGCCTGCGCGAATACCGCGAGCATCATGATCGCTGGGGCCGCTAGAGCTTCTAACATATCGCCGAACTCGCGCTTAACAAGAGCAGGCCGAGCACTGCGGTGAGAGCAAACGGATCTTCCGGCGTTACTCCATACACCTGAGCGCGGAAGATCGCTGAACATGGCTGCAAATTCCTCCTTGTTCTAAGCGGTTTCAAGCACCTGGGAAACGGCAAGAGTCAACTTTCGCCAGAGATCCGTCTCTAAAGCCAGTTGTTTGCGGCCGGCGGCGGTAAGATCGTAATATTTAGCGCGGCGGCTATTTTCCGAGACGCCCCATTTAGCCTTAATCCAACCGCGGCGCTCCAGCCGGTGCAGAGCGGGATAGAGCGAGCCTTGCTGAACCTGCAGTGCATCGCTGGATATTTGTTGAATGCGCTCGGAGATCGCCCAGCCATGTTGCGGCTCAAGAGCGACGGTTTTCAAAATGAGGAGATCGAGGGTGCCTTGAGGAAGGTCGATGCGTTCTGCCACGGTTCTTACCTTTCACTTCTACAAAAGCATAGCTCATCTTGCTGTAGAAGCGCAACGGAAAAGCGCTGGCTACTTTGGCTCATTATTTATTGCTGCCCTATTCTGACGTTAGCTGAGGCCAATAACTATTCGACAGGTTTGGCCCTTCAAAGGGCTGACTCACAGTGTCCAATTATAGTTGCGAGCATCTTTCCGCATTCCCCCGCGGCCCGTGCGGGAATCAGGGCAGGTGATGAAATAACGAGCGTTAACGGCCGAGACGCTCGCTTGCTCTCAGTGGTTCAGGCATCTACCTCAATTAAATCTTCGCCGTCTGGTGCAGTTCTGCTGACGTTACGTCACAAAAGCGGCGAACAATACATACGTCACATTCGGCTCGTTCCACGTGAAGAGATTCTAAGGCTTAACGGGTGGAAAGACGTTTCTGGCGTAGTCGTGCCTATCGACACTTCCGACGTCGAGGTCGGCAACATGCTCCACTTTGATGGACGAAGAATTGCCGAGCGCATCTTCCCTACGCATTACCCGATGAATGATCGCGCTTTTTATCCTGGCTTTGAAATTTTTGTACTGCGTGAACCGAGAGCATTGATGGTGGGAGGTATTGAGGTCAGCGCCGCCTCTCGTGCTGGAATACATTGGGGCGATTTGCTTCTGCAACTGAATGGCGCCGCCCTCGATGGAAAAACTAATGGGGAAATCGAAGCACTGTTTTCGACAACCGTTCCGGCCAAGATTCAGTTAACTATAGAGCGCCGGGGGGCTAAAAAGACCGTCACTTTCCGCCTCGAGCGAGTATCTGCCGTACTTAAGGAAAATCAACAGAAACTTGTGCGCAATCACGCCGTTCCTGCCGATATCAGCGACCAAGATCTGCCGTGTGTTACAAAGTGAACCGTTGCGTAATACCGGCGAAAGTAATGGCGAGCGGAGGAGGAGGCGTCGGTGTCTCTCGCAAACAGGAGGCAACTCGGTTTATGGATCGAAGAAACCGAAAGAACTCGTTTCTGGCCCAAGATGCTCAATGATCTGATGACCGACGTACTCAGCGACGCTTCCACGGTCACAAATCAAATCTTTCCTTTAGAGTCTTCTGCCTAGTGATGTCCAGCAAATCAAGGATTTGTACGAGCTGACTCAAAAGCATCTGGACACACTGAGGAGGACTAGAGAAGCGCTGCGCTTTTTCATAGCCAGTCATTTCTCTATCGAGGACTTGCTTTACGTTAGTAAACGGCCAGATCAACAATACTAATCCTTGATGAAAATCTGCTGAGCCCATTCGCTTTTCGAATTTCGAGCGAAGTTTGGCGACTCGTTGCGAATCGGCGGCAGAGTTACTAACTTAATTCGGTCGCAGTCTAATTCGTTGAACCGGCAACTTCCGCATGGTCCTTGTACCACGCGCCACAGCGAGACAGAAAACCATCGAGCGTTGGTCCCCCAGGGGATAGTTTCGGACTTGTGAAACGTATTCTTAGCTAACCGGAGTTCTCTGCTTTTCTGACGTATTTGATGGCCACCCATAAAGCTTACAATTAAGAAAGCAAATAGGCCCAAACTTTAAGATTTGTCGCACGAACGGTATGCGCCGGCAGGTCGCTTTCAACTTTCCCCTTATCTGGCTCTTGGGTTTTCGGTCAGTTTATCGCCTTGATTAAGGAGGTGGTACGCCGAACGGAGAAGATCGGCAACGCGTATGTTTTCGAAGCTTTGGTCTCCCGCGCCTCCGCGCCGCGCCGGATGATTGACGAACTGGTGGTGTTGTTCGGTGGCCGTTCTCTGCCCATCGTCACGCACCTGATCGATTCTGGGAAGCCCACACCCGAGGAAGTACACGAAGCCCGCAAGGCACTGTAGAACTCCACCCGAAAGGGCAAGAGCAAATGATCCCAAGCCAGTTACTCCCATTTGCAAATCATCTGCGGCAATCCACTCTTTTCGCCGCCATTGCCGGTCTACAGACGCTATTCCTGAGAGAGAAGTGAACGCCGACGCGGTTCTGAACGGGCGATTGCGGCAGCAAGCCGAGAGAGAACCCAAGAGTGCGTTGGTTCGGACTGAGACGGAGAGGGCGTTCTCCGTTAGTGCTCCTCAGACCGGGGTAGACGTGCCGAAATGTGGTGTTACGGATTCCGTAAAAAGTGGATCTAGGAAAGTACCAGAGGCTGCGCCACTGTTGGAACTTATGGCGGAAACCCAAGGAGGTCATTCCCTGATGTTTCGAGCAAGTTGGCGCGTATTTCTGGTCTGCCTGCTCACTGCAGCCATGCCGAGCATCAGCCTGGCGCAATGTGGTTTGTGCATACCGGATTGGCCCGCGTCTACTCGTCGCAGGGCAAGTTCGATAACGCGGTCAAGGAAATGAAACTGGCGGTTACAGCAGCTCCGGACAACCAGAAAAGCTATTACGGACTGGTGAGGCAATTGGACGCAAAGGAGGATATAAACCAATAGGCAATGATCGTCGAAATGCGAACTTATAAAACCAAGCCAGGCTGCCGTTCACAATTTTCTTGAGATCTTCCGATTGAAATCTATTCCGGCGCACGTAGAAATCGGGATGAAAATATCAGGCCCATTTCTCTCCATCGAGGATCCCGACACCTTCTTTTTTATGCGCGGCTTTCCCGATCTGGCGTCGCGTGATCCGATGAAGGCCAAGTTTTATGAAGGGGAGCTTTGGAAGGGGGAACTGGAGAATATTTTAATGCCGATGTTGGAGAAGTATGAAGTGGTCCTGGTGGAGGATAGCGAGGGTCAGATCCACTGGCCATGAGCTCAAAGTATTTCGCCCAATAACCGGATGTTCTCGAATCTCTTTTCGTTCATCTGCGAGTAGCCGAGCATTATCCCTGGCCGTGAGGGCTGCGTCAGGAGGCAATGCGATATTCCGTAGATGCCAACCTCCGCGATGCCGCGTGGGCTATTAAGGTGTCTCTGAAACGCGTTTCCAGGCCATATCACGACGTGAGCGCCGGAGCCATGGCCTGTCATTTCGCACACGTTCGCCCATGTACTTGTGAAGTGCAGCGGCCGCCCTCATAGTGGAACTCACCACCATAATCGTCTTCAATGGTTACCGAGTTCCTGCATCTGGCCCATGCGAGGGGCGAGGCGTCGAGCCAGCGGAAGAATCGCATGACGGAGGAAAAATCTGAGAGAGTCAACTGGATCACGGATCAGAACCCGAGTGCAAGGCGACTCGCACAAAGGGGACTGAGCTGCGCCGTAGCTGGGCTCGGCTACGGTTCAACTACGATGACGTGGAATGAACCGGGCTTAGGATGCATGCGCACCCGCTGGCCATTTGCGGCAGGAGCGCTTTCCATATCGGCGGCGGAGAGGAAGATGCGGTTTGTTTTCGGGTCGAACGCCATTGTCTTGGCGCTGGGTTGCGTTTGAATTTCCGGTTCGGACGAATAGGAGTCGGCGCTGTTCTGTTTGACGACGGAGACTGTACCGCCGCCGTTAGAAGCGAAAATCAGGTGATTAGCGGAGTCGAAGGCCACGGCGTCCACGCGATCTCCAATAGGAAGCGTGGCGATCACTTTTCCCGTGTTGGCATCCATGACGGCGAGCACCTTGCTGCGGCAACCGATGAAGAGGCGCGAGGTTGAGGGGTCGATGGCCATGCCGGTAGGCGTTTTGCAGCCGGTGATGGGCCATTTAGCCTTGACGGTGAGCTTTTGCGGATCGAAGTTGACCACCATGGCTTCTTCCTCCAAATTGACGTAGCCATTGTCCGCGCCATTCACAACCGCGGCTTCCGCACCGCCGCCGAGGTCGACTTTGCCGACGACTGCTTCGCTTTCGGGATTGATGGAAGTGATAGCGGCGGCGTCGCCGTGGCACACGAATATGCGATTGAGTTTGGAGTCGTAGAAGGTGAAGTCAGGGTCTTTGTCGACGTGAATTTTCTTGATGGTCTTGAACGTGTTTGTGTCGAACACGGAGACGGTAGCCTCTTCGCCGTTGGTGGTGAAGCCGCGGTGGAGATTTGGGACGATGGCGATGCCGTGAACACCGAGGGTGCCGGTCACAATGCCCAGCACTTTGCCGGAGTTGGCATCGAGAACGTTGACCTCCGTGCCATGAGAGACGTAGAGGCGGTTGGCCGAGGCGTCGAAGACAATGTAATCGAAGCTGCCGTTGCCGGGAACCGGATATTGTTTTGCGACCTTGAATGCAGGGGCATCAGCGGCGGCGAGTAGAGTGGCACAAGCGGTAAGCGCTAGACAGGTACGGAAGAATTTGAGCATTGTTTTTTGAGTATGAACTTCAATTCTGAAGAATCTCTGAGACAGTGCTAATCGACCGCGGAGGACCAGCGCAAGCCGAAGATGACGGTGGGTTTGTAGTATTCGCGCTGATTGGGGTAGATGGGACTGCCGGTGTAGAAGCCGAATACTTCGTTGGTCAGATTGAGGCCGGACACGATAGCTTGGAGTCCTTTATAGATGCGGTAGCTGCCCTGGATGTCGATTTGGGTGTGAGCGTAAAGATACTGATCGCCCAGCGGACCTTTGATTCCGAGGATTGGGTCTTTGTCGACGTTGGGGACTGTGCCGTCATGAACGTACTGGTAGGCGTAGATATTGGCGTCGTTGTGGCTGACGGCAAAGCGCATGGAGAAGCGCGATTTGTCGTAGGTGAGCCCGAGATTCCAGGTGTTGGGCGCTTGTCTTTGGAGGCGAGGGTGATCGATTCGGCCTTGGCCGCCTATCTGGGCGGCGGCGAAGCCCGTGGGGAAAGTGACGCGCGAATCGGCATAGCTGTAATTGGCGATGACGCCGATGCCGTTCAGCAGCGAGGGGAGGAAGGAAAGGCGCTGCTGCCAGGAGGTTTCGAAACCTGAGATCCAGGCGCTTGGTCCGTTGATGGATTGCTGCTCCAAGAAGCCGGGAAAATTAGGATCCGTTGCCGGCAAGTAAGTAGCGACCGGGTAGATAGGATCATAGAGGCTCTTATAGAAATAGCCGGCCTGTATAATGCCCAGCGGGCGGAAAAAATGTTCAACCAGCACGTCATAATTGTTTGCTTTGGTGGGCCTAAGGTTCGGATTGCCTAAGACCAGACTTGCGGGGCTGGCGTTGGGGTCGGCTTCTTGCGAAGGCACAAGATCCTGGAAGTTGGGACGTGAGATGCCGCGGTCATAGGAAAGGCGCAATTGCGTATTGGGCGTGATTTGGTATTCGCCCTGAATGCTGGGCGCGAAGTTGACGTAACCGGAGTTGCCGGTGACGGGAGTAGTGCTTACATAAGAACCACCGCTGAGCGAAACTTTGTTTGCGCGATAGCTGGTGTTGGTTCCTTCAATACGGAGTCCACCGGCAAAGCGCCATTTGCCAAGCGTGATGGAATCCATGACATAGCCGGCGTAGACCTGTTCAATGGCGCTCCAAGTGGCTGGATCGGAAGTGATGCGGTCGGTCCCCAGGTCGGGGGTGAAACCGTTCTGGAGATTGCCGTTGACGAACTGCTGAATTTTGTTGTAGTTCGTCAGGGGTCCATACGTGAATGAACCGTCGTAATAGTTGGGGTTCGAGTCTCCGCTCAGAAATTGTGTCATCCCGATGGTTGAGTTCGGGAGATAGTAGTGATCGTTCTGATCCTGAATCTTGTGAGCGTTGCGGAATTCAAAACCGGTTTCGAAAGTGCTTGGATGGGAACCGATGCTGTAGCTATGCGCAGCCGATATGGTTCCCTCCAGATTCAGCTGCGTGCTGTTGTAATTGGGAATGTCGATGCCACTGCCGGCGGAAATTGAATACAGCGCCGGGTTGAGAATGTTTGTACCGTCGACAGCGGTCAGCTTTGGGCGGTAGGGGTTGCTCTCATTCAGTGCGTAGGCGACGTTTTGCGGGCCATCGAAGTAAGTTGTAGCGAAATCCTGGCCGCCGGCGTTGTGCGCGTGCGAGACAGCGAACTGATAGCTGAGAACGGTAGATCCGAGATCCTTGTTGCCGCCGAGCGCAATGCTGTATACGCCCTGGTCGGGGCGGCGGATGTATTCGCGGTACTGGGCGCTACCGGTGTTGTCAAAAAGAGTTTGAGATCCGCTGTTCGAAACCGGCGTGCCGGAATTTGGCGTATAGACGTAGGTGCTTCCGTTATCGAGGAAATTTGAGTAGAAGGATTTCAAGTACAACGTTGAGCCGTTTTTGAAGTTGTAGTCTACATCGGTATCGAATCCGTAACGGGTGCGGTCGTAGTGATATGTTCTGAGGTCTTCGCTGTTGATATAGGCAAAGTTCTGGCCGTTGAGCGTGCCGATGTGCTGGCTTGGTTCGAGGTCGTCGATCCCACGGTCGTTGTGGTCGTAGCTGCCGCCCAAGAGGACACCGAGTTTCTTTTCGGAACCGAAGCGCTGACCGGCAACACCGGAGAACACATCCATCCAGCGGCCGTCTTGAATAGGAGTGTAGCCGCCCTGGGTCGAGGCCTCGAAATAAGGCTTTTCAGAAGGCGTGCGGGTGACCAGATTGATGGAACCGCCGATAGCATCGGCGTCCTGGTTGGGGAGAAGTGTTTTGAAAACCTCAATGCGCTCAACCAGTTCAGCTGAGACGGTATCGAACTTAATATTACGGACGGTGCCTTCGGGCGAGGGCACGTGTACGCCGTTAATGGTGACATTACTCAGGCGTGGTTCCGTGCCGCGGATCTGAACGTATTTACCTTCGCCTTCATCGCGTTCGAGAGTCACGCTGGGCACTCGTCCGACAGCGTCGGCAATGTTGAAATTCGGGAGGCTCTGTATGACGGTGGACGGCAGCACCTGGACGATGTTGGCGGAGTTGCGTTCAATATTGATGGATTCGGCTTCGCCTTGCAGACGCTCGCCCCTCACAATGACTTCGTCCGTGCGCGAGGCAACTTGCAAGACGGCATCGACGTTGGCAGTTTGCGATGCGGCCACTTTGAGCGGCTGACTGAAGTTTGCAAAGCCGACGTAGGAAACGTTGAGCGTGTAGTCGCCCGCCGGGATATCAACGAATCGAAACTGGCCCTGGGCATCAGTGACCTGCTGATTGTTCAGCGGCGCCAATTCGACTCGCGCTCCCTGCAAAGTTGCGTCGGCGGCGTCTTTGGCGGTTCCAGTCACTACCCCCTTTCCGGATTGGGCGAGGGCGCAGGAAGCGAGCGCCAGGGACGAGAGAAATAGACGGAGCAAACGGGACACTGGAAGGGTAGACATTGTTAAGTTAATCAGATATAAGTTTTTTTGAGACGGCCAGATGGAGGGATCGTAAGACACTAACCCCAAAGACTTTCGTTGGAGTTAGTATTTCAGAGAACTAAGAGAATGTCGGTAACAACGACGTTACAAGTGAATGACATTCAGATTGCATGTACCGGAACTGCAGACTCAATTAAAATCGAATTTGTTCAGCGATTCTTCAGAATTTGAGGATAAGGCCGGTGCAGAATAAGTAAGTGCGTTTGCAATGGTGAGCGTCGAACTTCGGATGTAGCTCAATTCACCTTTGGCTGCTTGAAATTCCTTGATCGAGATTTCTTGAAGTCTGTCGAATAGGCCGCGTCTCATCGGTCATAGGTTCAGGTGCATAATGACGCTCACGATGGCGCTAAGCCGGCTTTGCCTTTTGGGGGCCGATGAGCTCGCATATCCGCGGCCCGATTGCGGGAAGCGGCAAAGATTCACAGACGGCGCCCAAACGGACCGCCTCGGCTGGCATGCCATACACCACTGCCGTGGACTCGTCCTCGGCGATAGTATATCCGCCCTCCTCCCGAATTCTTAACAGACCTTCCGCACCGTCCTCGCCCATGCCGGTCAGCAACACGCCGAGCGCCTGACGGCCGAGGGTCCTGGCCATGGAATCGAACATGACGGTTCCCGAGGGCCTCTGCAGACAAACAGGATGGCTGGTATCCGTTTCCACACAATCGGAACTGAGCCGCAAGTGACGATCGCGAGCTGCCAGATATATGTTGCCGCGCGCCGGTATTGCGCGGTTCTCTATAATTTTCACGGCAAACGGGGAAACGCTTTGAAGCCAGTCCGCGAACCCATCCAAAAAATTGCTGCTGATATGCTGCACGAGCAGAATAGGCAGGGGGAAATCGGGCCCGAGCGCACCCAGCAGTTGCACCAACGCACTCGGACCACCCGTGGAACCGACGATGCCCAGCATCTGGCAGTCGCGGGAATGATTGACCAGCGGCCGTTCGCGACGCGGAGTGAACGGGACTTCGCGCCGTCGCCTGACAACGCTCACTTGGCTCATGATGGCCAGTTGGGTACAGAGCCGTTTTGCGAGCGCCTCATAATTGGCGGAGGTAGGGCCGACCGGTTTTTCCAATACCGTGAGCGCGCCGGCCTGCAAGGCGTTTACCGCGATCTTCAGGTCCTCCGATTCAACGCTTGCGGCAACCACGACGATGGGCGTGGGCTTTTCCGACATAATCCGCTGGGTGGCTTCAAATCCGTTCATTCCGGGCAAACGGATATCCATGGAAATGACGTCTGGAGAAATGCGGTGAAGGACCCGCAACGCTTCTTCGGCGCTTCCGACGGCTCCGGCAATTTCCAAGCGCGAATCGCGGCCAATTATGTATTCGAGGAGCTCTCGAATTACGTTCGAATCTTCAACGATCAGAACGCGAATTTTTTTCATAGAACAAGCTACAGAATTTGCCGGATGGCAGCCAGCAGATCCTCTTGATCGAACTTTCGTTTCACGATGTAGGCGTCGGCGCCCAACTTCAAGCCGCGCTCCCGGTCTTCGCGCCGCTCGAGCGAGGTCACGACGATCACGGGGATTTGGGTCAAATTCCGGTCTTTTTTAATCGCTTCCAGCAGTTCGAAGCCGTCCATGCGCGGCATCTGAACGTCGGAGATCACCAAATCGACCTTTTCGGCCCGCAACTGCGCCAGCGCTTCCACGCCATCCACCGCGATCCGGACCCGATATCCATGCGCCTCCAGAATGCTTTTCTCCAAGGTTCGCGTAGTAATGGAATCGTCCACCACGAGGATGGAAAAGACCCGTTTGGGCGCCGTTTGGGAGGTTCTGGGGAATGCCGGCAATTCAGCACCTCCGGAACGATCCAACAGGTATACCGGGTTAAGCACTAAGGCAACCGAGCCATCCTCGAGCAAGATGCCGCCGGAGATTTTTCCATCGCGCGGCGCGGCGGGTCCCAGATCCTGAATCACCGTCTCAGTGTGCCGGAGAAAGGCGTCCACGGATACAGCGGTGCGCCCGCCTTTAGAGCACAAGACCATTATTGCCAAGGAGTCCGGCTGGCTGGGACCGGACTCGCACTGGAAATTCAGCAACTGCTGCAGGGCAAATAAGGATACTCTCTGGCCGTCAAGCGTAACGACAGGCTTTCCCTCTACGGTCTCCACATCCTTGAGGTGGAGGCGATGCAACCGCTCGATCCAGTAAATGGGGATGGCGAAAGGCCGGCCGCCGCAACTCACCAGCAGCAAACTCTGCGCGGAGATCGACACCGGGACCGAGAGCTGCAGAGACATTCCGCCGCCAGCGCGCGGCAGGAGATCTACTTCTCCCTGCAGACGCCGTATGGCTTCATGAACGACGGATAATCCCATGCCGCGGCCCGACAAGTTGCTGACCGAAAGGGACGTGGAGAACCCTGGGCTGAAGAGAATTCGCGCCACTTCCGGCTGGGAGCAGCGGCCAGCTTCGCCCTGGGAAAGAATCTTGCGTTGTACCGCGACTTCGACGATTCTTGCAACGTCTATTCCCCGCCCGTCGTCCTCCACGGCAATCTTCAGACGCTGGCCGGCGCCGTCGATGCGAAGAGTCACTAACCCCTGCGCTGGTTTGCCTTTAGCCACCCGTTCGTGCGGAAGCTCGATTCCATGGCTGACGGCATTGCGCAAGGCATGCATGAGAGGGCCCTTGAGCGCTTCGAGCACGCGCCGGTCGGCATGCTCGGCGGTACTGGTTGCCAGGAACTCGATCTGTTTCGATTCGTCGCGGGCCAAATCGCGCATCATCTTGCGATAGCCTTCAATCAAACTTTCGACCGGGACCATACGCGCTTGCCAGACATCCCTTTGCAATTGCCTGCTCAGGCGCGTCATGGTCCATGAGCTGCGCTGCTGTAAGCGGCGACCGCGCTAACCTGCATTGAGACCGAACGCGCTTCACGTTCGAGCCAACCCAGGCGGGAAACAGTTCCAGAAGATTCGCGCGCCGCTTCGGCAGGACGCTGCATCCGGCCGGAGACCCGCAGTGCGGCTTCCGCTTCTTTTTCGACACCTGCGATTTGCCTGGCAATGGCATTCAATTGAATGGTTACCTGGCCCTGGCGCTGACTCTCGGCCAGAAGTTCGACCGCGGAACGAAGCAAACCGTCGAAATTTTGAGCGTTGACCCGAACGGTATCCAGAGGTTGAAACGCGGGGACCGGCGCGGGCGTTTCCGAAACGGCGGCTTCGCCGGCTTCCGGTTGTATTCCCAGCAATTGCTCGATGGCCTGAATCACAGAACCGAAGGCTGCCTTGGAACGGTTTTCGCCCGGTCCCGCAACGCAGTCTTCGATGGCATCGAGCGCGCTCTGCACCAAATCGACCACTTCCTTACTCAGCGGCAGCGTTCCTTGACGTACCTGTGCGAAAAGAGTCTCCAGACGGTGGGCGATGCCCTCTACGGAACGCAGTTCCACCACCCGGGCGGCGCCTTTGAGCGTATGCGCCCGCCGGAAGGCCTCTTCCAGTTGGGCCTCCGCGGGCTGTCCGCCTGTCTTGGCGATCATTGCCAAGAGGGAGCGGATCTGGTCCACGTGATCGCGGTGCTCCACCTGAAACGTAGCCAGCAGCTTTTGACGGATATCCTGCAATCGTAGAGCCTCTAGATCCGATATCGTTCGACAGCTTTCTGAAGTTGCTGCGCAAGCGTCGTAAGACTTACCGCAGCCTTTTCGAGCTGCCGCGTACTAGCGGCCGACTGCTGGCTGGCTTGACCGATATCGCGTATCGCCTGAGTAACCTGTGTGAAGCCAATCTGCTGCTGGCTTCAGCCGGCCACAATTTGCTGAAATGCCTGGACGCTTTGTTGAATGCCTTCGGTCATCTCGCGGATGGTCCGGTCGGCCACGTCCGCCTGCTGTTTGCCGGACTCCACTCGCTTGACGGCTTCTTCGCTCAGCATTACCGAACTGTTGATGCCCTTCTGAATATCTCCGAGGATGGACCGCACCTGCACCGTTGCCTCGCGCGATTGATCGGCCAGGTTTTTCACTTCGCTGGCAATTACCGAAAAGCTGCGGCCATGCTCGCCGGCGGCCGCGGCCTCGATAGCGGCGTTCAGCGCCAGCAGGTGCGATTGCTCCGCGAGATCGTTTACGGTGGAAATAATTTCGCCGACCGCTTGCGTTCTTTCGCTCAGCGACACCACGTTTCCGGCAACCGCTTCGGCCTGCTCGCGGATGGCTTCCATGGTCCGGGTGGTGTTCTCCACGGCCTGCAATCCGGCATGACTGGCGGCGGAGGTGGCTTCCGCGGAAGCAGCTACCTGCTTTGCCCGTTCGGAAATCTGCACGCCAGCCTGCATAACTTCTTCCATGGTGGTGGTGGTTTGCTGTATGGCCGCCGCCTGCTCGCCGGTGCCGGCGGCTTGCTGCTGGGTAGACGCCAGGATTTCCGTTGCGGCGGATTTAAGATTCTCTGTCGCGAGTCGCGATTGGCCGGCGACATCCCGCAATCCCACCACCATCTGGTCGAGGCAAAGGGCCAGTTGCCCTAACTCATCGCGGCTTGAAACCTTCGCCTGCTGCGTCAAGTCGCCCTCTCCGACGCGGCCAGCGAAGTTCATGAAGACGGTCAGCGGACGGGTGATAGACGAGCGAATGACCATCGCTATCGCAAGAACGAGCAACAACACCAGGAAGCCGCCGGACAGCATGGCGGTTGTGGCGAAGCTGGCGGTCGCTCTAGCACTCTGGTCGCGCTGTTTCAGGAGTTCATTTGCCGAGGCGTCCATTTCGCTCAATACCTGGCGAGCTTCATCCATGACATTTTTCCCCCTATCTGAGAGCACCACCGCAAGGGCTGCGCTCTGACCTTTTGAGCGCCGCAAGGAAACTGTCTCTGCCAACTCGGCAAGCTTGCCCGCAATCAGAGGCTGAAGTTTGTCAATCTCCCGCTGCTGGACAGGTCGGTCTGCGGTCAGGTCTCTTAGATCCTGGACCTTGCGGTCGATTTCTCTAATGGCGTTAGTATAAGGCTCTAAATACCTTTCTTCGCCCGTGAGAACGAAGCCACGCTGGCCGGTCTCGGCGTCCTTAACAGTGGAAAGAAGGTCGGCGATACCCTCCTTCACTTTGTGCGAATGCGCGACCAAACTCGCGCTGCCGATAAGTTCCGTCGTAGCGCGGTAGGCGACAATTCCAACCGCGCCGACAACCACCAAGACGACGCCGTAACCGGCCAATATTCGCGTTCCAATACTCATGTTCATTTTCATGCGATCGACAACTCCTCTCGGGAAAAGACCTCAGCCAGCACTTTCTCAACATCCAGGAGCAACAACGTCTCGCCAGCGATCCGCTTGGTGTATTTGCCTTGCTCGGAGGCGCCTACTATTTCGCGCGGGATTTCCCGCAAGCTTTCAACCTGGTCCACTTTCAAGCCGATTTCCCGGCCCGGCGCGCGCAGCATCAAAACAATACCGGAAGGCGCCGTTCCATTCTCCACGCGCATGACAATGCGCCCCAGATCGACGACCGGGCGCAGATCGCCGCGCACGTTGATCACGCCCAGAAACTCCGAAGACGCTCCCGGGACGGGCGTACAGCGGCCAAGCGGAAGGATTTCAGCCAACTCGCTCAACTCGATGGCAAAGCGCTCGTGCTGCAAGCTGAAGACCAATGCGGACGCAGCCTCGCTCCGCGGCTCTCCCAGGGCTTGGCTATTTGCCAGCTGCGCCGCGCGCTTGCGATAGGCCGCTTCGATGCGCGCCGGACTCCCGGCAAGCGCTTCGGCGAGCGCGTGCTCACCAGCCCGCAGCCGCTCTCGAGCCTGTTCCCAATCGACTCCGGACTTCTTCATGCTTGTAAGCTTCGCCATTAAGCGTGGAGAACCTCAAGATGCCTCTTCGCGAGCTTCTTCATCTCGGCAATCGTCATGCCGTCGGCATCGGCAAGGACGTCGGCATCGCTGCGCGATTCGAGCAAGTCGACGGCATTCTCGAAAGATCGCGCGGCCTGCCTCGGATCGCCTCGCGATTGCAGAAGAAGGCCCAAGTAATAGTGCGGCAGCGCAGATTGCCGATCAAGATAGATGGCCCTCCTCAACGCGGGTTCGGCTTCGGCGTGGCGTCCCATTTGCTCCAGGACCAAGGCATGGTAGAAATGAACGAGCGAGTTCAAACGGTCCTTTTTCAGCAGTTGCTCGCAACACTGAACGGCGTTCGCCCATTCGCCGCGGTCGGCGTGAAGCCGCACATCCGCCAGCGTCCGCTCAAGGCCTGAGGCGGATGGCGCCGCCGCCGGCAAGGGACGGGTGCGCATAACGGCGGGCGGCGGCGGAAGCGGCACGATGAAGGGATGCGGCGCGGCGGCAACCGGAACCCGTTGTGCGGCTTTCCGGTAGAGGGTCACACCCGGAGCATTGACTGCGCAAAACGATGTAAAGAATGTCATATTGGGTTCGGTGGGACCCACCAGCAGCCAAGCGTCTTCAACCAGACACCGATGGAACCGCTGAATCATTTTGTGCATGAGTTCAGGCCCAAAGTAGATCATCACGTTCCGGCAAACAATGAGATCGAAGGCGTTAAGGTTATTGAGCAACGACGGGACGGGATCGTCCACCAGATTGTGGTACTGGAACGAGATCCATTCCTTGTAGCGCGGCGCAATTTGCCAAAACCTTCCTTCTTTCAAAAAGCAATCGCGCCGCAGGTCTTCATTCGTCGTGCGCAGGGCCCATTCTTCAAATTTGCCTTCACGCGCGCGCGCTAGGGACTGACGGTTGATATCGGTTCCAAGAATGCTCACCTCCCAACCCGCTAGCCTATGGGCCATTTCGCGTCTCAGCAAAATGGCTAACGAATAAGCTTCGGGCCCTTCGGCGCAGCCCGCGCACCAGATGCGCAAGGATCGCTTGAGCTGGTTGCGGGCAAGCAGATCGGGCAGCACCACGTCGCGCAACGCATCGAAGTGTTCCTTATGGCGGAAGAAGTAAGTTTCTCCGATGGTGATCTCGGCGATCAGTTCGTCCAGCTCGGGACGGCCGAGCAGCGGATCGCGCAGGATCTCAAGATACGAGGCGCAATCGCTCACGCCCAGGCTCGATAAGCGGCGGCGAACACGGCGAGCTAAGTCGTCGTCTTTGTCCGCGTAATAGGTCAGGCCGGTAGCCTGGATCAGATACTCCTTTAGGGACGGATACAGGGGATCGCCGGTAAGCTCATCCATGGAAGACGGCGTCGGATTCACCCTACACCCGGCTTCCAATCGGCGATACGCAGCCGCTCAATGGTCTGGAACGCGGACAGCGATACATGTTCCCTTTCGAGTAAGATGCGCGCAGGGGAAAGCACGTGGACGAGTTGCCCGCGCATGTTGACGGTCGCCTCGACGCAAGCATTGAACGAGTCTTCTCCGCCCACCGGCAGCACTTCGTTGTTCGGAACGTGCAAAATCTCGCTCACTCTGTCCACCAGCAGCGCCACTTGGTTATGGGACTCGCCTTTCAGCAGCAGCAGCATGGAATACAGACCGGGGTGCCGCACGGGCAGTTGAAGCAGACGGTCGAGACGCAACACCGGCACCGACGCACCGGCGAAATTGAGAATCCCTTCTAAAGGAGCGGGCAAGCCCGGGGGCCGGGCAAGATCGGCCATCGATACGATTTTCTGCACGCTTTCGAGCGGCAAAGCAGCCAGCTTTTCGCCCAGATGGAACACCACTAAGGCGCGATCGGATTTTAGCGGCACAAACAAAAGTCCCTTATGACTTCGAGTCAGCCATCGAGATGCAAACCGCTATCGGGTTAATCCGTAATGTGGCGGGAGCCACAACGGGCTGCCGGATTCGGGAATTCATAGAGATTTGTCTTATATCTTTCACTCGCGGTGGCCGTAAAGAGAAAAGAGGGGTAGAGCAGCCAAACTTCTCACCCTTATTGGGTTGAGAAGAGAAGCGACTCTTTCGGCACTCTTGTATTAGCTACGATTTGCATGCCGGAATGCCTCCGTAAGATTTATCAATGAGTTCCACTTACCGCATTCTTTTGGTGGAGGATTCGGAGACCCAGGCCCTCCGTCTCGAGTTCCTGTTTACAGAACAGGGCTGGCAGACCGAAAGAGCTTCGACCGCCGAGGAGGCCGTCGATAAGCTTAACCAAATCGTTCCAGACCTGATCATTCTGGACCACTATTTGCCTGGGCTGAAAGGCGTGGAACTGTGCAAGTTAATCCGGCTCAACAGCACGGGGTGGAATCCGCCAATTCTGATGTTCACCGCCGAGAACGCGTTCGCAGTCCAGCGGGAATCGCTTGAAAGCGGGGCCGACGATTATCTCAGCAAGTCGGCCGAAGATCCCATATTGCTGCTGCGGGTACGTACTCTGCTGCGCAAATCGGAGACGAACCGAAGGACGGTTCGGCAGGAGGATACAGTCCTGCGGCAAGCGCGGCTGCTGGCGGTGGACGATAGCCCTTCGTATCTGGAGTACTTAGTACACGAATTGTCCAGCGAAGGCCATACCGTTGAAGGCGCCAACAATGGCGCGGACGCGCTTGAAAGGATCAGGACCCAGGCCTACGACTGTGTACTCCTGGATCTTGTAATGCCAGGCATGGACGGGATTGAGGTCTGTCACGCCATCTCGCAAATGGGCGCCGATTTACGCAGCAATCCTCTTGTCTTGATGCTTACCGGGCATGAGAGCGCGGGTGAAATGGCGCGCGGCTTAGAGAGCGGAGCCGACGACTTCGTAGGAAAGTCGAGCGATATTACCGTGTTGAAATCGCGAGTGCGCGCTCTATTGCGGCGCAAACTCTTTCAGGACGCATTAAAAGACAAAGAAATTGAAATTCTGCGGGTACACGCCGCCCGGGAGGCCGCGGAGTTGAAAGCGGCATTGCTCAGCCAGATCACCGAGAAGAACCATCATCTGGAAGAGACTAACCGCAAGCTTAAGGAAACACAAATGCATCTGGTGCATTCAGCCAATATGGCTTCACTCGGCCAACTGGTGGCCGGCATCGCGCATGAGATCAACAATCCCATTGCATTTGTCGACAATAACTGCTTCCTGATCGAGGAGAAGCTGGAAGAATTGGGCAGTGTGTGCGAGGCACTCTTAACACCCGCTCACAAAAGGCTGATCCAGAGCGGGCAGGAGCGCCTGAGCGAAACCCGTATGGGCTTGGAACGCGTCAAGGAGCTGGTCAGTAAGCTTAGAACCTTCTCACGGCTGGATGAAGGTGAGTTCAAAACCATTAATGTCCACGAAAGTATCGACTCAGTTCTCGTACTTTTGCAGCATAGAAACAGGCGCGTGGAAGTCGATAAGCAATTTGGGAGTGATCGGCTGTTGGACTGCGCTCCGGGCCAACTGAATCAGGTGCTGATGAATCTCTTGGCTAATGCGCTGGATGCCATCGATGGACAGGCGGGTAAGGTCACCATCCGTACGAGCGTGGAGAAGGGCTGGTATTGCATTTCAGTTCGGGATAGCGGTCCTGGAGTGCCCGCCGCTATCCAAGCACGCCTGTTCGAGCCGTTTTTCACCACTAAGCCGGTGGGCAGCGGCACCGGCCTTGGACTAGCGATTTCGCATTCGATTATCCAGGCCCACAAGGGCCAGATAGAGATACTCAGTCCGGAGGGTGGCGGCGCCGAGTTCCGCATACGTATTCCCATGGATTTAAGCGAGAAGACAGTGCATGCTATCAACAAAAACTAAGGCGAAAGTGCTTGTGGTGGACGACGAGCCCTCGATCCTGAGTTCGCTCTCGGACCTCCTTGAATCGGAGTTCGATGTAACGACGACGACAGATCCGCGGCGCGGACTGGACAATCTCACCGCAGGTGAGATTTCGGTCCTCATCTCGGACCAGCGTATGCCTATCATGAATGGCGATGAATTTCTCCATCTGGCACGGGAAAGATGTTCCGCAACGCGCGTGCTGCTGACCGGGTTCACAGATATCGAAGCTCTAGGCCGCGCGGTAAACGAGGGGAAAATATACGCTTATGTCAGCAAGCCTTGGGATCCGCGGGCGTTGCGGACGACCATCCGAAACGCGGCGGCGGAATACCAGCTCCTCAATGTTCTGAGCTCTGAGCGTAATCTGTTGCGCACCTTGCGCGAGCAGGCGTTAATGCTTGACCTGGCGAACGACACCATTGTTATTCGAGACAGTAAGGACCGCGTTACGTACTGGAACCAGGGCGCGCAAAGGCTGTATGGCTGGAGCAAGGAGGAAGCCATGGGCCAGGTCACTCACGCCTTGCTTAAAACGCAGTTCCCGGAATCCCTTGATGAAATTCAGGCGCAACTGCTGGCCCAAGGTTATTGGAGAGGCGAATTGAAGCATGTCCGGCGCGATGGATCCTGGGTAATTGTGGCCAGCACTTGGACGCTGCAACGCGACGACTCGCCCCGATTTGCCTCAGTCCTGGAAATAAATCATGATATTACGGCGCGTAAAGAAGCCGAACGGAAATTGGAGACAAACCAACGGGAGATGGCTGAACGCAGCGCCCAACTGGAAGCCGCCAATAAAGAGCTGGAGGAATTTGCCTACGTTGCATCGCACGATCTGAGAGCGCCGCTTCGCGTCATCGAGAACGCCTCGAAATGGCTGGAGGAGGACTTACGGGAACATCTGACCGATGAATCGCGCGAGAATATGAACCTGCTGCGGGGCCGCGTCAGGCGCATGGATAAGCTGCTGGACGATTTGCTGGAATATGCCCGTATCGGGCGGGTGACGGATAGCCGTTACGCGGAAACCATGGATGGAGACCTGCTGGTGAAAGATGTGCTGGCGCTGCTTTCTCTTGAAGGCTTCACGTTGAAAGTGAGTCCCAGCTTCGCGGGCATCCAGCTGCGGCGAATGCCTCTGCAGCAGATCTTGATGAATCTCATCGGCAACGCCATTAAGCATCACGACAAGAAAAAAGGCTGCATTGAGGTGACGGTGGAAGATAGCGGCGATTGCTATACGTTTGCGGTTCGAGACGACGGTCCGGGCATTCCCGCGAAGTTCCATGATCAGATTTTTAAAATGTTTCAGACGCTAAGGCCCAGGGATCAGGTGGAGGGCAGCGGCATGGGACTTGCCATGGTGCGCAAGAATATCGAAGGCTTCGGCGGATTACTTCAGCTTGAGTCCGCCGAAGGCCAAGGAAGCATTTTCCGCTTTACTTGGCCGAAGCAACAGCGGAGCAACCGAACCAATTGCTGATGAATGTGCCGGCTGAAGCCATTGGCATGATCGGAGGTCGGAATGGGCTCGTGCTAGCAAGTTCCCATTGGATAATCCGGCTGAGCGGGAGTTAGATCGACACAGTTAGTCCGCCGCGGAGTTCCGCATCCGGATTCCCGTTCGGCTTAAGCGAGAAAGCAGTACATGTCAGCAACCCAAAGTAAGGCGAAAGTGCTGGTGGTGGACGACGAACCGTCGATCCTGAATTCGATTTCGGACCTGCTCGAATCCGAGTTCGACGTAACGACCACGACCGATCCGCATCGCGGGCTGGAAAATCTCAGCGCTGAAGACATTTCGGTGCTCGTCTCCGACCAGTGTATGCCCGAAATGAGCGGCGACGAATTTCTGCACCTCGCGCGGGACAGGTCTTCCGCAATCCGCGTGCTGCTGACCGGATTCGCCGATATCGAAGCGCTTGCCCGGGTGGTGAACGAGGGCAAAATATACGCGTACGTCAGCAAGCCCTGGGATCCGCTGGCGCTGCGGAGCACCATCCGAAAGGCCGCCGCGGAACACCATCTGCTGAAAGTATTGCGCTCCGAGCGCAACTTGCTGCGCACCCTGGTGGACAACATTCCCGATTGCGTCTACGTGCAGGATGCGGCGCAGCGGTACACGCTGGTCAACCGGGCGTTCGCCAGGCTTGCCGGATTGGCCAACCCGGGAGAAGCGGCCGGCAAAACAGAGCTGGAGTGCCTGCCCGGCGAGTTCGGGCGCAGCGCCGCGGCCGACGGGCGCCGCATTCTTCAGACCGGGCATCCCATTATCTCCAAATGCGACGAATGGGAACAGCCCAATGAGCGGGCGCGCTGGTACTCCACCACCCGCGTGCCCATTCACAGCCCGGTCGATCAGCGGATCGAAGCGTTGGTCGGCGTCTCGATTGATGTCACCGAACAAAAGCAGACGGAGAAGTATCTCAGAGAGGCGCGGGAGACGGCGGAAAAAACGGTTCGCGCCAAGCAGGAGTTTCTGGCCCGCACCAGCCACGAGATTCGCACGCCGCTCAACTGTATCCTGGGCATGGCGGAGGTCCTCGCGGCGACGGATTTGTCCGAGCAGCAAGGGAAATGCATCCGGATCCTCCGCGCCAATGGCGAAATGCTGCTGCGGCTGATGAGCGATTTGATCGATTTATCGCGGCGCGATTTGAACGAGTTGCGGCTGGTCCATTCCGATTTCGACCCGCGCGAGGCGGTGCAGGCGGTGGTCGAAGCGTTCGAGAATGCGGCGGCGCTGAAGGGCGTCGGGCTGCGGCTGCGGCTGGGCGGCCAGATTCCCGCGCGCGTGACCGGAGATCCGGGGCGGCTGAAGCAGATTTTGAATAATTTGGTCAACAACGCCCTGAAGTTCACCGAACAGGGCGAGATCACGGTTACCATGCAGGGCGCAGCGGTCGAAGACCGCACGGTGTTGTTGGAATTTGCAGTGGCGGACACCGGCATCGGCATTGTCGGCGATAAGCTGGACGATATTTTCGAGCCGTTCAGCCAAGCCGAAGAGTTTATTACCGGCAAGTACGGCGGCAGCGGGCTGGGTTTGACGATCAGCCGGGAGCTGGTGCATCAGATGGGCGGCTCGATCCGGGTCCAGAGTGCGCCGGGCGCCTGCTCGCGCTTTTGCTTTACGGCGCGGCTGGGCGTGGCCGGCCCTAACCCGGCGGCGGATGCTTCCCAGCCAAACAAGTCCGGGCCCAGCGCCTTCGAGAGAATGAGCGTTCTGCTGGCCGAGGATAACGAGGACAATGTCTTTCTGGTGCAGGCGTACCTTGGCGGCCTGAAGATGGAGGTCGCGGCCAACGGGCGCGAGGCGGTGGATAAATTCACCGGCGGTAAGTTCGACATTGTCCTGATGGACTTGCAGATGCCGGAAATGGATGGCCTGCAGGCCACGCGGCTGATTCGTGAATGGGAGCAGCTGCATCGCAAGGCACCTACGCCGATTCTGGCCTGCACCGCGCATGCCGACAGCCAGGAAGCTTCCATAGAAGCGGGCTGCACGGGCCATCTGGTGAAGCCGATTTCGAAAGAGAGATTGGCGGCGGCGCTCAGCCAGTACGTGGCGTTAGAAGCGGGAAGGTAGAAGAGAACGCCGCCGCTGCCGATATTGACTGTTTTGCCGGGTACTAAACGTTACGATGAAAGGAGGTAATCATATGGCAACTCTTGATTGGTCACAATGCGCCGCCGTTGAAAGCGTACCGGGGCGATTAAGCGGGGCATGCGTGTTTCGCGACACCCGAATGCCCGTGTCTGCCGTGTTCGAGAACCTTGAGGCCGGACCTGGCATAGAAGAAATTATTGACCAGTTCGACGTCACGCGGGAGCAGATCAACGCCGTACTTGAATTTGCCGCCCGCAGTCTCGATCCGAACCCTGCCACCCTTCCCGCTTCAAACGTTTCAATGGATGCTCATACTTTTTGACCATGTAACGCCTCGTGGTATTGCTCGATTCCTCCTCGGCCACACCGTCGTAAGGGCTAAAGAGCGAGGATGGGACACGTTAGCCAATGGCAACTTGCTTACAGAGGCGGAGCGGGCTGGTTTTGACGTGCTGCTTACAGCCGACAAAAACATGCGATACCAGCAGAACCTTAGAGGCCGCCGTATTGCATATGGAAAAAATTGCGGCGGCAGTGAACGCAGCAACACCTGGCAGTTATGCCGAGGTTGCTATACCGTTCAATTAAACTCCCTTTCACGGAGCTGCGTCACCCGCCTTCTCCGCGATGGGCCGGGCGCAGCGCACCAGGGAGAGGAGGAACTTTCCGGGCTCCTCGGTCATCGGCATGTGGGCCGAATGCTCGAACCAGACGAGCTGTTTTTCCGGCGCTTTCACCGTGTTGAACCACGCGGCGGCGACCTCCGAATTCACGTTCCGGTCGTGGCGGCCCTCAAAGAGGATCAGCGGCACTGAGAGCTTATTGGCCGTAGTGAGATTGAGCGCGACCAACTCGGGGAGCAGATAGGGGGTTGCGAACTTGTTGCCTTCCCAAATCCGGCTAATTTCCTGGTCGCTGTAATCCGGGGAAAGTTGGGCGAGAGCGCTGTCGGCCGAGTTGTCGTGCCGGTAGGCCATTACACCGCCGTAATAACCGACCCATTTGCGCTCAATGTAAATGTCCTTGATAGGGATGGTCCGGCCAGGTGAGGCGTAGGGGGCGATCGCCTCCAACTCGCGCACAGCCTCGGCATTGCCCGCGCGGCGCGCGGCATCCATGGCGAAGCGCCAGCCTCGACGCTCGCTCTCGGGTCCGTCGATCAGTTGGCAAACGCCTATATAGGCGTAGAGCCATTCGGGGTGGCGCTCGGCGAGCTGCAAGCCGAGAAAGCTGCCCCAGCTGTGGCCGAGGACGAATATCTTTTCTTTGCCGAGTTCCCGACGGACCCAGGCGGCCATTTCCTCGGTGTCGGCGATCATGCGCTCGCGTGTGAGGGTAGGCGCGGTTGTGGCAGGATCGGTAAGGAGATAAGTCTTGCCGGCGGCGCGCTGGTCCCACTGGACGACCGTGAAATATTCCTCCCAGCCGCGGGAGAACCACCAGCTCATCGGTATCGAGACATAGCCCGGTCCGCCGTGAATATGCAGCAGCACCGGGTTTCTGCGGTCGGCGCCGCGAATCGAGACCCATTGATCGATCCCGCCGATCCGCACTTTCTCAAGCCGCTCCACCCCATTGGGGGTCACGATCTTGCGCGCATTGGCGACGATCGCGGCGGCCTCAGCTCGGTTGGCGGGTTTGGCTGGCGCTTGCGCCCGAATAGGCACCGTGGCGAGTACCGCGAGAAATATGAGCAGGTTCGGAATCAGCCTGCCGAGGCGGAATTCGAAGCGTCTTCTAATCCCTGGAATCAGCATAAGCCTTTGTTTTTGATACCCCCAAATTTTTACAAAACCGCCGGATCCGCGCCGTTGGACCGATCAGAGCCGTCGTTCCATTACCACGGTTGGTTCTCGCGGACCTTCGTAGTAGCCTGGCGTAGTTCGAATAATTTTGAAGCCGAATTTCTCGTTTAGTCCGATCATGGCTTTGTTGCTCTTCCTTGTGTTTGTGACGATCCTTGTAAAGCCATGAAGATGCGCATACGAGAGTTGCCATGATTTCATTAAATTGCCGAAGCCCATTCCTCTAAACTGCGGCAGGATGCCGGTGGTGGCAATATAGAGCGAGGATCGACTATGAGGATTACTCTTTTCCGGGCGAAGATCCTCCTGAAAATCAATATGGCGTCCAAAGGCGCAACAACCGATTTTCCTTCCGCCAATAATCATCCACCACGATTCATAACGTTGCCAGACAGCTTGATCGAACCAGTCTGCCGGATGTTTGTGAAAGGCCTTGTGATCGAAAACAACAAGGCTGCGATTTTCTTTGGGTGTTTCGGCCCGGCGGAACTCAGTGTGCATAGTATGTCGAGTTTGAATGGGTTCTCTACGATTTTTGGGCCTCTCTCCTTTAACGCTTCGGGATGCATCGCCTGCGATCGGTAATCCAGTTGCCGATTTCAATTTCGCATCGCCGGACGCGAAGCGCAATAATTCGAGTCCTCAAACTTATTCAGAAAGCCAGCCCTGACTTTTTAGTACCTTCCGAAAGGCTTCATCCCGGAGGGATACAGCCGGAAAATATTTCCTAACCAGGGTGCGCTTCCACCACGCACCGCTTGCCTGGTGTTCCTCCGGCGTCGTGAAATGGTATTCGTAAAGCTGAGCGCGAATATACTGCGGCGGCGTTTGCCTAAACGGATTGCTGCGAAGCAAGCTCAGGACGGCGGGATCACTAGCAAGCAGCTTGGCGACTAAATTCACAAACCACGGATAGTCCTGATAATCCGACATGGCCGCGAACCACATGAGCCAGTCCAGCCGAAGATGGTAAGGCGCAATCTGCGGGGGACGATAGGCGAGATCTCCTGGCTTTGCCTTGAATTCGTATTCACGCCAAACGGTACTCGGGGCTATGACGCTCTCGTCCGTGCCCTCCACGATTACTTCATAACGGGTGCGGGAAATGCTCCCGAAAGCGCCGTAGGTTCCCACCAGGTGCAAAGAGTTGAAATCGGCGTTCATCATTTGCTGCGCGGAAAGCATATTCACCACTACTGGAATACTCATCAGGCCGACCAGCACTGCGACGCCCCAGTACGCTGCCGCGACCGGCTTGGCGGGCGCGTGCATCAGCGGCCCAAACCGTGAAAAGATCCGTCCCAGAAACTTTGCGTCTAGTGTCGAAAACGCCAGAATCAACGTCAACCAGTTCAGCCACGAGAGATTTCCCGTCACGATGATGCTGATCTGGTAGGCAATGGTTATGAGACCCGCAATACCGGCCAAGGGCTGCGGCAACAACAGACCGAACGGGACGATCAGCTCCGTAAAGTGATTAAAGAGAACACCTCCCGCTTTCATCCAATGCGGGGACCAATGGAAGTACCAACTAAGGGGATTCGGCATCGGTTGTGTTTCGTAGTGGAAGTCAAGGCAGGTCAGCTCTCGCCAGCACGAGTCGCCACGGAGTTTAATCAATCCAGCGCCAAACATGATCCTGAATAGGAGCCAGCGGAACAACCAAAGAGAAGTCGCTTGGGGCGCCGCTCCCCAACCACCCAAAAACATTGCGAAAAAGCACGCTTCCAGAAGAATCGATTCCCAGCCAAAACCGTAGAAGGTCTGTCCGACATTGACGAAGGAGAGATAAAGCAGGTAAATTGACAGCCACGTGAGTGCGCCTCCCACGGTTGTCCGGGACGCAACCCCGCTCAAAACCGATATTGCCAGCAGCATCCCGATGGCGGCTGCAATAACAAAAGCGCGGTCCTGTGGAAACCAATAGAACAAGCTCGGCGCTTTACTGAAAGGGACGCGCTGAATAAAGCTGCGAACCGGCAGCAATCCGCGCTCTCCGAGCAGCGGCAGAAACTGATTCCAGGCGTTTAGAAAGGCCAGTAGGCAGATGAATCCTATGCCTCGCTCCAGCAGCAATCGCGCCAGCCAGGAGCCTCGCACATCTTCGACACTCAGTAGCAGATTCATGCCGAGGGCAGGCTGGGCTCGATGTTTCCGGCGGTTCAACCGAACTCGACCTTAGCCGTTACTTTATCAACAAGGTGAAGGTAAGCGGCAATCTTGCGTGTCACACGAGCGGCTTGGAAAATTACACCGCGCCGATCCGGCCGGCATCGAAGCCCTGGCTTCGCCTCCGAACGCGGGCTTTCCATTCTGAAAACCGGCACTCCGGCGCGTTCCCTCGCCATCGTTGGCCGGCCTAATGAACTTTTAGCGGAACCGCGCGCTTTGATTGACTCTAATCGGCGCGTTTTTCTTCGATGAGTTCTTGTCGGACCATGAGAACTCTAGGGACACATCCACAACATATAGAACGCTTGCCGCATACGATCCTCTCTGCCATGACCGGGGAAAGGGTAGTCCACACCAGCCAACTGGCTACTATTACCGATAATTGCGTAGTAGTGCCGGATCGCGATAGGCACTCGAAATCGGTCCTATCGGCCGAGTGCATCTTCAGAATCGAAACGGAAAAGAGAACACATCCTTCGTTGCCGGTAATTGCGGCGGGCTGTTTCCTGATTGCCGCCGGGGCGCAGTCGTCGAAAGAAGGCGGTGGCACAGGGCCTTATATTGCGGTTTTGGGTTTGATTGCGATGACGAGTTACTTCGTCACGCGGAGAGCGATGGTGAAGTTTGTGCTTGCCTCCGACATCGTAAAGACAGGTTTCGGCAGCGCGCGAGATGCGGCTAAGGTGGTGTCGGCGGTGAAATCAATTCAAAGCGAGCGGCCCGACAGGGTGGGTATGAATTCCAGCTACTCCTGGATGCGAGTCTATCTGGCAATGCTGCTCTAAGTTCCGGCGATGCTGACCCCAACCTCGCGCCAGGTTGTAACAATTAGACCTTCGCTTTCTAGGGGCCTTCGCACTATACCTGCACGTTCAATTTCTTAACCTGATCGACAATGTATTCGGAAGTACGCCAACCTAGCGCCGTTATAGTCAACGTGGGATTCTTATCGGCATTACTGACGAACGGTGCCGCATCTGTAATGAAAAGGTTCTTACAATCCCAAGCCTGGCAATGCTGGTTCAGCACGGACGTCTTCGGATCGTCACCCATCTTCGTCGCGCCAACTTCGTGAATAATCTCGCCGCCCCGGCTGATGCCCCAGTTGTTGGAAGCGTCAGAACTCCCAGTCACCTTGCCGCCGCAAGCTTCAATAATCTCTTTAAATGTTTCTTGCATGTGCTTGGCCTGCAAGAGTTCGTCCTGGCTCCATTTGAAGTGGAAGCGCAGCACCGGAATACCCCATTGATCGACCACGCTCGGGTCGATCTCGCAATAGCTGTCTTCGTTTGGAATCATCTCGCCGCGGCCTGACATATATATATCTGCGCCGTACATCTTCCGCAGGGTACGCTTCAACTCCACGCCGTAACCGCCGCCTGTAAGCGTTTCGAAACCGCCAAAAGCTCCCGCGTCCTGCTGGCCGCGGCCGCCGCCAATTTCAATGTGATAGCCGCGCGCAAACGGCATCTTGTTTTCTTTTTGCTGCTGATAGAGCCACCACGGCATGTACATGTGCATGCCGCCGACTCCATCTTCATTCCTTGGCGGCAGGTCTTCCAGAATAGGCAGATAACCGCCGACATCAGAGCCCACCGTATCCATAATGTAGCGGCCCACTAAACCCGTGGAGTTCCCGACACCATTTGGAAACTGCGCGCTCTTCGAGTTCAGCATGATGCGCGCGGTCTCGCAGCAGCTCGCCGCCAGCACCACAATTTTGCCGTAGACCGAAACCTCCTGGCGCGTCTTGGTATCCACATAGGAAATACCGCGCGCCAAGCCATCGGCCCCAACTAAAACTTCTCGCGCCATCGCCCCGGTTCGCACATCCAGGTTGCCCGTTTTCATGGCCGGGAAGATATGCACTCCCGGTGAGTTGAAATTAGCGTTCACGCCACAGGCGCGCCCGCATTGAGCGCAATAGTGACACGCCGCCCGCCCGTGAATCGATTTCGTCAAGATGGCCAAACGCGATGGAATACACGGAATCTTGAGCCGGTCGCTGCCCATCTTTATGATGCGCTCATAGGCGCGCGGCGCGGGAGCCGGCAGAAACTTTCCGTCCGGCGTGTTCTCCAAACTCTCCTGCGTGCCAAATACGCCAATCAATTCTTCTGCCTTGTCGTAATAAGGGGCAAGGTCATCGTACGTAATCGGCCAATCGAATCCTTTGCCGTCGCGGCTGTACGGTTTGAAATCATAGGGCCCCATGCGGAGCGAGATCCGTCCGTAATGATTGGTCCGCCCACCCAGCATGCGCCCACGCCACCACTGCCACTCGCTGCCCGGCGCATTAGTGTATGGCTCCCCCGGCACCTGCCAGCCGCCTTTCAGCGTCGCGTCAAAGTAGCCAAATGGTTTTTCTTTGCTCGACGATGCGCGATGCGGCGCTTGATAGGGCCATTCGAACATGTGCGACTGTTTGGTCCCGTCGAACCAATCGCCCGCTTCCAGCATGCAAATCTTCGCCCCTGACAGTGCCAGTACGTGGGCCGCTACCCCGCCGCCTGCTCCCGATCCGACAATCACCACATCATACGTTTTGGACGCAGATTTGCTTTCAGGCATAAGAACTACTATCTCTTACTCGCAATTAAGCGCAGATCTTATCTACTACTTCGCCAGCCACATCCGTCAGGCGGAAGTTGCGCCCCTGGAAGCGATAGGTGAATTTCGTATGATCGAAACCAAGCAAGCGCAAGATAGTCGCGTGCAAATCATGAACGTGAACTTTGTCTTTTGTCACGTTGAAGCCCAGTTCATCACTCTCGCCGATGCTGATGCCCGGCTTGATGCCGCCGCCCGCCAGCCACATTGTGAACGCGTTGGGATGATGATCGCGCCCATCGCTTCCGCCTTGTACCATCGGCGTTCGTCCAAACTCGCCGCCCCAAATCACCAGCGTGTCGTCTAACATGCCCCGCTGCTTAAGATCCTGCACCAGCGCTGCGCACGCCTGATCGGTGTCTTGGCAATTCTCCTTGATATCGTGTACCAGATGATCGTGCTGGTCCCATGCTTCGTGATAAAGCTGCACGAACCGGACCCCGCGCTCCACCATCCGCCGCGCCAGCAAACAGTCGTTCGCGAACGAAGGTTTACCGGGCTGCGCTCCGTACATGTCTAAAACGTGCTGCGGCTCCTTCGACAGGTCCATCAACTCCGGAGCGCTCGTCTGCATCCGGTACGCCATCTCGTAAGAGTTAATGCGCGTGGCTATTTCCGGATCGCCCGTTACCCCCTGCTGCATCTCATTCAGACCGCGAATGGTATCGAGCGAATCCCGCTGCACCGAACTGTCGATGCCCGGCGGATTAGAAAGGTACAGCACCGGGTCGCCGCTGCCGCGGAATTGAACGCCCTGGTAAACCGTAGGCAGAAAACCGCTGCCCCAACACGAATTGCCGCCGCTCGGCCCTTTTTTGCCCGAACTGAAAACCACGAAAGCCGGCAGATCTTTCGACTCGCTTCCCAATCCATACGTGGCCCACGCGCCCATGCTCGGCCGCCCAAACTGCTGCGTGCCCGTGTTCATCAACAGTTGCCCCGGAGCGTGGTTAAACGCATCGGTTACCATCGATTTCACAATCGCCACATCGTCAACAATCTTCGCGAAATGCGGCAGCAGTTCCGACACTTCCGCGCCGCTCTGCCCGTACTTCTCAAACTTAAACTTCGGCCCCAGCAACTTTGAATTCGGATTGATGAACGCGGCCCGGTATCCTTTAAGCAACTCCGGCGGAGGGAGCGTGCCGTCGAACTTCGCTAGTTGCGGCTTATAGTCGAACAACTCCAAATGGCTCGGCGCGCCAGCCATGAAAAGAAAAATCACGTTCTTCGCTTTAGCGGGTAACGGCGGCTTTTTCGCTGCCAGCGGATTGGTCTTCGGAGTATCCGCCAATCCCGCACTGGCCAGCAGGTTCGCTAACGCTACCGCTCCCAGCCCCACGCCGCACTCTTCGAAAAACCAGCGCCGGGTGACGTCCGCTGGCTTTTCTCTTTTCCGCAGAAAGTCCTGACAATTCATTGCATCCTCACTACTGTTTGCTGATCGTCTCGTCCAAATTCAACACAACTCGCGATACTACTGTCCACGCGGCCGCCTCGGCAGGCGTGAAGCCAACCGGCAATGCTGGCGGCTTCGCTGGATCGTCCGCGGCCAGTTGCCACGGATTCAGCTTGCCGTCGGAATAACGCTGCTCTTCTTTTTGCAGGAGCTCACGCAGTGCCGATTCCTCACGGTCATTCGGTCGCCGTGAGACGCACCTTCTGAATACGTAAACAACTCGCTGGTCGTCTGTCGTCCCGCCTTCGCGAATCGCCTGCCATGCCAATGCCCGCGCCGTCTCCATTGCGAGCGGCTCATTCAACGTCGTCAATGCTTGTAAGGGCGTGTCTGAACGCGATCGCCGAACGCACGAGCTGTCGCCATTCGGCGTGTCGAACGTATCCAGCATCGGATACGGCAGCGACCGGAACCGGAATGTGTAGATCGCTCTTCTATACCGGTCGGCTCCCTTTGATTCGTTCCAAACCTTGGGCGAATAGCTTACCGGAGGCGAAAAGAGGAATGCCGGTGCTGGCGGGAAAACACTGGGCCCACCCACTTTCGTGTTGAGCAAGCCACTCGCCGCCAGCTCAATATCTCGCACCACTTCGCCTTCAACCCGAAATCTCGGGCCTCTCGCCAGCAGCCGGTTATAGGGATCTTTCTCATACAACTCCGGCGTCACATTCGAAGCCTGCCGGTATGTCGCCGAAGTCACAATCAAGCGGTGCATCACCTTCAGGTCCCAACCCCGGTCCATGAACTCAACGGCCATCCAATCCAGCAACTCCGGATGCGACGGCGGCTCACACTGTCTGCCGAAGTCTTCACTAGTAGCTACAATGCCGATCCCGAAATAGGTCTGCCACAAACGATTCACCATCGCCCGCGCCGTTGTAGGCGCCTTCCGGTCAACCATCCACTTGGCGAAAGCCAGTCGGTCAACCGGACCCGGGGGCAGGGGATTGAGATAAGCGGGAACACCCGCCTGCACCAGTTTTGCCGGCTTCAGAAAATCGCCGCGCGTAAGCACATGCGTCTCACGCGGATCTTCGCGCGCCGCCAAAGCCAATTGCGACGAACCCTCCGGATAACCCTTCCATAGCTCCGCAATCTGCTGGTTCTCCTCGTGCCATTTATCCACCGTCGTTCGCCAGTAAGCAAAAACGGTTTCCACTTGCTCGGGAGTCCGTTTCTCACGGTCAATAGCCAGAATCTCCCTCACCCCCGCAGGCACCGGATCGGCTGCCGTATTTTCGGCGCTCGTGATCGACAACCGGAACCGGCCAAGATTGTTGTTCTGATTATCGTCGCTGTTCCAGCCTCCGTGATCCTGTTTCAAGTAGAAAGTCAGTATCGTCCCGCTGGCGTTCGCAACCGGTTCAGCCGCATTGAACACCGCCTTGCGCGGCTGATTCCGCAATCCAGGCCCGGCATCGATACCCCAACCAGTCTCATCCTTCTCGTCGATCGCGTATTCAATCGGACCCGTCACGCGATTCTTCTTGCTCTTATCGTCAAATGTCGGGTCGAGAGGCTGCTCGGCTGGATTTACATCCGCCGTTGCGCGCGCGATCTTCACGGGAACTTTTTTGTCCGGTGCGTTGGCCGCAGCCGCTTCCACCTTGAATTCGGTCAGTATGCAAGTGCCTTTCACCGAACGTCCCGGTCCGCCGCGCGGCAAATTCGGATCGTTCAGCAATTCCAGCCGGAAAGCGCGTATGTTCTGAAGATCTGTTTTCACCGTCATTTTAACCGTGTGCTTCGTCGGCGCGTATCCCTGCGCCAGGAACGAACCATCCTTCACCGGCGTGTATTTCTGTCCGCCTGTTGAGATGTCGTCCACTTCCGGCCGCACCACCGTCCACTCCGGCTGGTTATTCTGGACGCTCTCTTCCCATTCAGCCATTCGCGCCTGCCAGTTTTTATTCCGGCGTTGCAGCGTTTTCTCTATTTCCCGAGTACGCCGTAATATCCCGGTGCGCTGCATCTCTTCTGCCGGCGTGTACACCTGAACATTTGTTTCGTGCGTATTATTCAGGAACGCCATCATCCGGTAATACTCTTCCTGCTTCAGCGGATCGTACTTATGGTCATGGCATTGCGCGCAGCGAATGGTCAATCCCAACACCGCGCTGCCAACCGTATTCATGCGGTCGAACATCGCTTCCATCCGGAACTGCTCGGGATCGATTCCGCCCTCTTCGTTTACCTGTGAATTCCGCAGAAAGCCCGTTGCCACCACGTCGTCTTGCGTGTGATCCGGCAGCAAGTCTCCGGCAATTTGTTTGATTATGAAGCGGTCGTACGGCAAATTGTGGTTCAGCGAGTTGATGACCCAATCGCGATAAAACCAAACTTCGCGCGGCTTGTCCTTCTCATAGCCGTCAGAATCTGCATAGTGCGCGGCATCCAGCCAGTGCCGCCCCCACATCTCGCCATAATGCGGCGAATTCAACAGCCGGTCTACCTGTTTTTCATAAGCGTTCCGGCTCTTATCGGCGACGAACGCGTCCACTTCCTCCGGCGACGGCGGCAACCCTGTCAAGTCCAGACTCAACCGCCTCAACAAGGTGGTTCGATCCGCTTCAGGCGAGGGCGCGAGCCCTTCCTTCTCTAGTCGAGCCAACACGAAGTTATCGATCGAGTTGCGAACCCAGGCCTTATTTTTCACTTCTGGAATCGCTGGCCGCTGGGGCGGTACGAACGCCCAATGAACCTTGGCGCCCGCTACGTCGACGCCAACTCCTTCGGGCCATTCCGCACCTTGGTTAATCCACGATTTAATCGTTTCAATCTGGTCGTCTGCCAGCCGACCGCCCATCGGCATTCGTGCGACATCGCCGATCCCTGCCACTCTCTTGTAAAGCGGGCTGTCTTCCGCCTTGCCCGGTACCACCACCTTGGCGAACACCGAGCCGCGCGCATCCAGCCGCAATCCGGCCATCTGCGTATTCGGTCCGTGGCATGGCAAACAAGAGCGCTGGAAAATCGGTTGGACATCGTGAACGAAGTCGACCTTCTTACCGGTCTGGGGCGTTGTCTGGGCCGCCAGCGCCAAGGCCAAGCCAACCACCAGAAATTCAATCATGTTAGCCAGATTATATATCTAATTGCGGTTAAGCCGCGTTCATTCCTGTCTTAACCTTCAGTGCTGCTTGCGGTAGGCTTCGGGAAGATGACGCTGAAGATCGCGGCTATCGTGAAGAATCCGGGCTACTTCGACCATGCCGTCTTCCCGGCGGCGATAGATAAGGAAATGCCGGGGTTGCCTCACGCTTGGGCCGTCCGCTCGGCTCTGGCTGAAAGACAGATGGTAGGTGCGCGCTCCGGTAACCAGCATTTCCGGCCGTTCCTTCGAACCGGGCCTATTGGGGTCGGCTCCAATATCTCGAAAAGCTTGTTGTAAAAGTGCGAGGTATCGTCGTGCGGCACGCGTACCGAATTTCTCTTCACTCCATCTCAGAAGTTCGCATACGTCTTCGCGTGCGGCCGGGGCAAGACTGACTATTGGCCTGGAACGACGCTTTTTAGCCACACTTTCGTTTAGCCGCTATCTCGGCGGAGACTTCCTCTCCGATTTCGCCGATATAGCTGGCAAGGTCGTCCATTGAGTTGAACATAATACCTTCGCCCCGATCAAGTTGATCGAATGCTTCTTTGGCAGCAGCCCGCAGCCACTCGAGTTTGGCCTCGTCCTCCTGCTCGCGTTGTTCTAAGAGACGGAGGCCTTCGCGCACCACTTCGCTCGCATTATTGAAGCGACCGGACGTAACTCCCGTTTCGATGAAATTGTCGAAGTGGTCCGTCAAGTTTACATTGCGAGTCGGCATCAATTTTCGTCTCCAGTTTAGCAAGATTGTCAATAATTGCCAACGCCCAAATCTACTCCCGCACACTCTCCGCCATCAACTTCCGGTACACCTCACGGGCCTGATCGTATGCCTTCTTTGCATCCGGCAACTCCGCCTGCGAAGTCCTGGGCGCCTTCTGTGTCCAGCACTGATTTACTGCATTGAGGCACCACTCCGCACTCCTCCGCGACGCCCGAATCGGCTTGCCGCCCACAATGGCAAACACCGGATTGGTATGCGCGGCAGGCAGTACTCGCGCCGCGATCCAGCTGCTTTCATCTACCGTTATGTTGAATTCAAGCGGATACACTTTTCCATCGGCTACTATCGTTTTCCTTGCCACCGATTTTCCGTTCACCACAATTTCCACAGGGACTTCTCGCGTATCGCCCACTCGCGCCCGCTCCACATCCCAATACGGTTTCTCGTCAAATGGCAGTTTCCGAATCGCATCGTTCGGGCGCTCACCTAAATACGCCGCCGCATTCAGGGTGACCTTCACATTCCCGGGCGCTCCCAGTTTCACCTCGCTTGCGCCCGTGCCCACTTCCGTCTCATTCACCTTGAAATCCATCAGATGCGTTTTCCCATCCGACACGTAGCTCCGCCCCGCTTTTAGCGCATCCAGCCACGCCGCATAACTCAGCGCCCCGTCGATCTTCGCGTAAGTCCTTCCAATGCCCACGCGCCCGTCATAAATACAAGGAAAATCGGTCTCACCAGCGATTCGCGTGCGAAAACCCACATTCAAAGTGTGGTACCAGATATTCAATTCCCACGGATAAGGAGTATCTACCGAAGAAATAAAATCTACCGTGTTCGGCTGAGTAACATCCACAATGTATTCATTGGCCCCAATGCCGTCGAACCCTGGCATCTCATAACTCGGCAGGTCGGGCCCGCTTACTTGCAAGCCCCAACCCGAATGCGCAAACCCGACAATCGCCCCTTGCGATTTCGCCCATTTGAAGATCGGCAGGTCCCAAGTGGGCCAGTCCTCAATGCGCTTGGCGCCCGGGTAATCCTGGTCCTTCAACTTCAGCAGCACAATATGCCCCGCGTGACTCGAAGGAAACCCTGATACTTCCAGGTCGTAATGCATAATGCGCCCCGGCTTCGAACGCGCGTCGTCTTTCGCGCAGAAAAATTGCTTCTGGTAATAGTAATCAGGCCCCCATGTCAACACCGATCCCACATTCAACCGCTCCCCGAGTATCTGCCTGATCATGTCCTTCGGCTCAACGCCCTCCGCTGGATTCATATAGTGCGAACACCCCGCCGCATGTACGTGATGATCTCCCGAATACCAGCCATACTTTGCCGGATCGATCCAGCGCTCCAGCTTGAACGAAAGATTGTCCGGTCCTTTATCCCCCACCGCAAACTCGTGCGTGCGCGTCAGGTACTCCGGCCCTCCAGTGAACTGAACCGTGTAATATCCCCCCGGCAAGCGCACCGTCTCGCCATCTTCCCGATAGATCTGCGGTTGAAAAAAGAAATCCGGCGCAAGCCGTTTTGAAGGCGCTGGATATAGCCTGTTTAACCGATCGCGGATAACGAAACTCGCCATCGCCGGCTGGCCGTTTTCATCGGTAATGTGCAGCGTGACGGGAGTTGCCGCCTCCGCGTTAAACAACACGTTTATATCGTTGCGAAAGCCGATATCCTGGCTGCCTTGCCCGACATTAAAACCGATCTTCGCCGCCCGCTGCCCCGCATCCCGGCTATACACCTCCAAAATCTGATACTCAACTCCCAAACCCGAAAGACGCTTCTTCATCGGGGCCTGATGATACAGAGAAATATCCGCCCAACGGTCCGCTGCGTCGCTTTTAGTCAGCTTCATCTCCGGTTGCGGATCGCCGGTCGATGCCAGAAACATGTTGCCGGAATTCGGGCTCACCACCTTCAGTTCCGCCGTCACGCCTGCACGATTCACCACCTTCACCAGAAACAACCGCGTGCCGTCTTCCAGTAAGTCGGGCGTCGCCGCCCCTTGCTCCACCTTCACCCGGCTTTCGGCGTTAATATCCACCACCGCCAGCACATGCTTGTCCAGGGCCGCTTCAATCGCCGCTGCCGCCGCTGCCTCATTCTGGTTCCCCATCGCCGCATCAATCTGCTTCACCTCCGGCGCGGGCAACGGATCGCCCAAATAGTTCAGCGCCTCTTCCAATTGCCGCACCTGTTGCGCCAGCGGCTGCAGAGGGACGGCATCTTGCCCCGCTAAAACTCCGCTTAAAAAGACAAACGCGACCGCGAGTTTCATAATCCGTCATCATATAATCGCGGCAATGGCCCGTTCCTTCACACGCCGCGATTTAGGCAAGGCCGCCGTCGCGAGTGCCGCTCTTTCGCCACTTTCGCTGTCGCCCCTTCAAGGTGCCGCTTTGGACAACAAACCCAACCAACCTAATCTTGACCCCGTTCAGTGGACTCTCGAAACCTATCAATCAGCGCCCCTGCAGCTCACGTTTCGTGCTTCCGCCAAAGCTGACGCCGAAGCCTGGCAGCGCCGGTTGCGTGCGAAACTGACCGAACTTATCGGCGGCTTTCCCGAACAGAAAATCGCTCTCAGCCCGCAATCTCTCGAAACGCGCGATTTTCCCAACTATCGCCGCGAGAAGTTTATCTTCCAAAGCCGCCCCGGTGTCGCCGTCGTGGGCTACCTGCTCACGCCCGCAAGCTCCAAGCCTCCTTACGCCGCAGTAATCTGCGTACCCGGCCACGGCCGCGGCGTTGACGACATCGTAGGTATCGACGAACATGGCAACGACCGTACTGGCAAGCCCGGCTATCAGCACGATTTCGCCATCCAAGCTGTGGAACATGGCCTCGCCGCGGTAGCCATTGAACCAATGGCATTCGGCTGCCGTCGCGATCCCAAAACCGAGAAGGAGGGCATTACTCATTCCGCTTGCCAGCCCGCTGCCGGTTCGGCTCTATTGTTCGGACAAACTATGATCGGCTGGCGCGTCTACGACGTCATGCGTACCATCGATTGGATTGAGCAGCGTCCCGAACTCGATTCCAAACGCATCGGCTGCATGGGCATTTCGGGCGGCGGCACATGCACTCAGTTCTCAAGCGCGCTCGAGCCCCGCATCAAGGCCGCTTTCGTCAGCGGCTATCTAAACACCTTCCAGGCCAGCATCATGAGCGTTTCGCACTGTATCGACAACTATGTCCCCGGCATTCTCAACTGGGCCGAGAATTACGATGTAGCCAGCCTTATCGCCCCACGCCCGTTCTTCTCTGAAGGCGGCGATCAAGACCCCATCTTCCCGGTTCACGCCACCCGCGCCGCTTTTGCCAAAGTCAAAACTGTCTACGAAGTCTTCGGAGTTCCAGATTTGGCCGATCAGGAAATCTTCTCCGGCGAACACTCCTTTCACGGTGTAAAAGGTCTGCCGTTCCTGGCGAAAGCTCTCGCCTGAAACTTCTCAAACACTGTCTGTCGGCCGCGCGGGCTCCCTCGCCTTCGCCCAGACTTATGCCGAACTCCTTGGCCGGGAAGAAAGGCGACCGCGTTATCATCATCCACGTCGACGACGCCGGCATGTCCCACGATTCCAACTTAGCCGACTTCGCTGGTCGGCGATAACTTGCCTTCAGGCAAAGTTTCTTGCCTCTGATACCGGCATTCAAACTACGACGGCAGAGCAGGGCAGGGCAATTAGGCTACAAAACCTTGACCGAATGTCGGCGGCAGGCAAGAATGAAAGGGATGGACCGCGAAAAGACCATAGCGACATTGCGCGACTATGAACCAAAGCTCAAAGCCATAGGTGTGGTCAGCGCGTCCCTGTTCGGCTCGGTGGCTCGTGATGATGCTGGCACGGATTCCGATATCGATGTGGTCGTGAAGCTGTCCGAGAGTTTTTCCACGGGCGGGTTCGATTATTTCTGGCAACTGGAACAGCTTGAAAAGCGCCTTTCCTTGCTGCTCGGCCGTAAGGTCGATGTGGTGGTTGAGCCGGTGCGCAAGAAACGTTTTCAAAACGAAATCGACCGGGACCGCGCAACTGCCTTCTAGTAAAGCGCCGCGCCGTCTTCAGGACATTATTGACAACGCGCAGGCAATATTCCGTTACACCGACGGCATGAATTTAACAGCCTTCGAGGAAGACCGAAAACCTATGATGCGGTCGAGCGCTGCCTGGAACGATCAGCGAAGCGGCGGCAAAACTTGGGGACATGGCCCGGCACCTGTGGCAATATGCTGCGGCATGAATACGACGAGATCAGGGAAGACAAGCTTTTCGAGATCAATCAAGAGCGATCTTCCCGGCCTCGATGCGGCGGCTGTGGAAGCGCTGCGCCGGCGGGATTTGTTCAAGGAACCATAAAAGCCATGAACAGCACGCAGCGACCGCGCGGGTAGGGGAAATCAACAAAATCATTTCACTGCGCAAATGTTCCAAATAAATGCTAGGATCAAGGTAGCGTCGCATAGATGGCCGCGATGGAGTAAACCCTCGGGTGGCAGCCTTGCTATTGGCCCAACATTAGAGAGAGGCCACCGTTGGTCGCCCATAGTGCGAAAGAAGTTAGGCACCTCTGAAGTGTGCAAACTCAGAAAAGGAAATTTTCTGAGTGGCCTTTTGAAACGGCGTGGGTCTGCGCTGTAACTTATCGAGGTTGAATGTGACCGTTCGCGGCCCTGATATCTCGGCATTCGGGTGAAAGGCCTGTTTACACGGAAACGCGGTTGAATGGTCCTCGCTGGAGCTATATCCGGCCACGGCTGAAGTGTGTCCGTTTTCTAAACGCCCCTGGTGGCTGATGCCTGACGCTGGCCATACAGCGGACTAAAAAAAACTCCGCAAACCTCTTAACGATTTCTTCCCAGAATGATGTCCATTCACGACATCAAAAAAACCATCTCATTCCTCCTTTCCGATTTGGATACTTCATGGCCGTGCTGTGTGGTTTCCGTCGTTGCATTCACCACGCTTGTATTAGCCGTTTGCGGTGCCAGCAAAGCACTCCGCCAACTTGTGGGTGAAGGTCAACAGTGGTGGAAACTCTTGAAACCGATCTTCCCTAAACGCAAAGCATCCGGTAATCTGTCGACCTCGACCGGACGGCTTCCGCCCGGAACGGGAAACCCACGGCGCTTACTACAACATAAAGGACGTATGTTGTAACGGAGATACCAGTCACGTTGAAGACCGCAAACGCGGCATTTCGCGCCCTTCATCATCGACTTCGAGTACAACCCGCTTAATAACCTCTTCCCATCCAATTGCGTGCATCACGCCAATTTTTGCAAGCTCAAAAACTGGATAAGGTCCTTTGCAAATCAAGCCTGGCCCTTGGAATTCGATGTTGGTTCCCATCGCTGGCCAGAGAGTCGTCCCATACGAAACATAGGAAGCCTGTTCATCAAGCTGCTGAAGACTGGCGCAGATGATTCCACACAGTTGCCCTTTGCTGTTAAACAGCGGACCGCCACTCATCCCGCCTTCAAAACGCGCATTCAATTCAAAGCAGGGGAACGTAAGCAACCCTCTATCCCGGCGCTCTTCAAAAACCTGCGTGACTTCGCCGACAGTGGTATGAGGATGAAGGGCAAAGCGTAGTTGTGATGGTTCTCCTGGCAATACTTCGCCGGTGCTGGAAGGATAGCCAAAACCTGCAATAGTTTCACCTACCGCAGGGGGAAGCATGGTCATAGCTACCGTTCCCTTCCATTCAAAAGCTTTCGCCTCATCGCAAAACGGAACTAATTCCAGAAACATAATATCCGTGGTGGGCGCTCCCCAGCCAGTACGAACGCTCCAAACCGCAGGCTTAGTATTCGCTCCCGGATGCTGGACAGCAAGTAGCTGAAATTCACCCTCGCGGCGGTCGGGTCCTGAGAAATGCGTGCCATCACCAAATAAATTCCAGCATTCCGAAACAACGTGCTTCGCAGTCATTAGCAGATTCGGAGCTATAAAAATTCCAGTTCCGCCTGGATAAACCCGTGCGCCATCGAATCCAACGATTAAAACAGCGTGCTCCGGAATCAGGCTGTCTAGCTCTGTGAATTTAAATTGTGTCTCGGCCATTTGGGAAACGATATTAACGACCAGCCGCCTAATTTTAAAAACATTTCGCTGCCTTTTTGTTGTACCGTGTGATAAAGGACATTATCACGCATTGAAATTTGTATTCGCGGGAGCACTATTTCTAGGTGCGGGTGTGCTGCTTGCTTTCCAGCGACTGAGAAAGAAGACAGTTGCTGATGCGAGGCTGAACTGGTCCTCGTTTGTAGCGAACGCGCGGATATTTTTTGACGAAGGGCGAAAGGACGACATGCACCGGCTTATTGAGGCGGTGGATGAACTATACTCCATCGCGCCCCAACATTGCCCCTTTCCTCACAGCGAGAGCGGCGAACAGCCAGGCGACTTGTATACCAAGTGTTTGTTCGTGTGTCATAAGGCGTTTCTCTCTGCGGCAACGGCGATGGCCAGTTCCTTGCCGGAGGATGGTGAAGCTATCACACGCCGCGCGCTTGAAGCTGCCAAGACCTGTGTGGCGGTGAAGGCCAATCCCGCAAATTATGGCGAATGGCTGAAGGCCGCGCAGAGATTTAAACGATGGGAAAGCCGCGCGAGCGGCGAAATTCCGAAGAATCTTCAACTCAATTTTGCCGACGTGAAGGGAGTGCCTATTTACAGCGACCTGATGGCGGAGATTGGGCAGCTCTCCGATTTTGCTGTGCATTTCACTCCCGAATATTTCTGGCGGTACACATGGGAAGAGACTGAAAGACCCGGTGGCGGCTCAGACTTCTCATTTGGCCTGGTGCCGGGTGCGATTGAACTTGCCCTGCTAATGCTATGTCGGCACCACCACATCATCATTCGAGCCTTCGACTATTGCCAAGATGGGAACATGCTGCAAAATACTTCAGTGGCGTTGGCCATTGATAAGGTGGCATATTTGCAAAATCATTTTGCGAATCTACTAAAGAAGAATGCCACTGAGTTATTCGGGGCGAGCGACAAATAGTCTTTGCCGGTTTGTATGTGGTTTGTCAGAGGCGCGAACCACTACGGAGGGCTAAGTAGGTTTCGCTCTACGGACAGTTGCTGCAAGTGCCACTGTTCCCAAGCTTCGTTCTCGGCCTTGTACAACTCGGCGCTCACGATTCGCGGGCGAAGAGCTGCAATGTCTCCGTCCGGTGCGGCGGCAAAAATCATGCGGTGCGCGTGATTGGCAATGACTTGGCGCACAGGATGGGCGTGCGCAGGTTCCATGGCTGTTCCGCGTCGAGGTGGGTGCTGGTTTCCTACTTGGGCATAAAGCATATGACCTGGGCCAAGCGGCAACATGATTTCCGTCTTCGGAGAGCCCCATCCACCCTCGAAGTCGAATGCACCGTTTCGGTGGAAATTGAGGCAAATCGACGGGTTATCGCTGGTGAAGAATTGTAATCCAGGCGGCGACTTCAGAATCGTCCATCGGTGTTGTAAAAGGACGTTTAGAGTGCTGGTTAGGACGTGCTTAATTGCAAAAAGCCAGAAGCCGCGACCAATTGCTACATCAAGGCGAAGCTGCACGGTGTCCGGTTCATTGGTTTGAACCACGCGTATAGGAAGGTATTTGGTGTTGGGAAACGGTTTGGTGTCTTCATGACCCCGCAGCGCGGCTGACGCAGCGAGCGTCTTTACATCCTCTAACACCTGATTCGTGAGATTCGGAATTTCGTGTTTCCATCGCGGGAATTGTTTCAGAAACCATGCCGGAGTGCGTATGTGCTGAGCCGCGACAAAGCGAGCAAGAATTTTCCAATGGGAACGGGTTAGGCGGTCGTCCGCCAACGCTAGCTTTATCGGCTCCGCCGCTGGCGTTTCAAAGTCATGCTCCAGCCACTTCTCAATTTCATCTGTCTCTTGACCCGCCGCTAGACGGGTGTACAGATGCGAGTGATAACCAATGCTTCGGATAGAGTGTTCCTTCCATGGCGGCACATTCTCATGAGAGACAACGGTGCGGTACGTTTGCACGTGGAGGCCGTCAGCAGCAAAGTTCTTTAAGTAAAGGCACGGTACGAAGTGATTGTCCCGTTGAAACGGCGTTGCGCTTATCAAGCTTGTTCGTAACCTCTTCGTTCCTGGCCCGGCGCTGGCTATCCAGGGCGGAAACAGCCTCAGCGTGGGCCGGAAATGCAATTAGCCGCCGTTGCCCCGCGCTCCCGGTGCGTCCCCATTCCTTCATAAGACACCATTGACCGAGCAAATCCGCCTGCCCGTCCATCCGGTAATTAGCGGTGTATGCGTTTTTCTGGATTGATGCGGTAGAGAACAACAGCGGTCATGCGGTGAGCCTCGATATCGTGCTGTGGCTAACATTGTAACTTCGGGCGATATCCATGAGCGTTTCGCCCTTATCTCTACGCGCCAGCGCTTCCTTTTGCTGGTGCGCCGTGAGCTTGAACTTGCGCCCGAGCTTCACGCCTCGCGCTTTTGCCCGCTCACGGCCTTCGGAGGTGCGCGCCCGTATCAACTCGCGCTCGAACTCCGCCAAACCTGCCAGGACCGTGAGCATGAGCCTGCCGTGCGCCGTCGTGGTGTCCGCCCAGCTATCCGCCAAAAAACGAAGGCCCGCTTTCTTCTCTGCGATGGATGCCATCATGTTGAGTAGGTCGCGTGTGCTGCGGGCCAGGCGGTCAAGCCTCGTCACCAAAATAAGTCGCCCTCTTCAAGGGCTTCAATAACGTGCTTGAGTTGTTTGCGGTCGATGGTCGCACCGCTTTTCTTTTCTCTATAGACGCGCTCGGCACCCGCCTGGGTGAGTTGCTCCACCTGCGCCGCAACGCTCTGAACCGACCGTACTCACCCGCGCATAACCGTATTTCATATGCGGCATTATGCACATATATTATGCACAACGCAACGCCAACGAATCCGGGCCTCTCACTTTTGTGCATAATTTGTGATTTGTGGCACAAACGCCCCGCCTTTGCCAGGGCGTTTTGAGAGTGACATTTGCACAGCGCGAGCCCAATGATTATGCGGGTTCCGCGAATGTTGCAAACTTACCCTTTGCGATATACCTCAGCCTTTAAGAGTCAATTGTGTGAAAATGCCTCAAAAAGGGAAAGGCGGTGGGCGATGGTCTGTCATATCTGCGGGCAGCCAGCGAGCGCCCAATGTTGGGAGTGTTCTCGCTATATGTGCACAAGTGATCGTGTCCCGGCTCAAGGTGCGATAGCTGTGAAACGGCTGATACGAAAAGACGGGAAAACCAACGGATTCAAGACAAGAAGCTTCGTCTAGAAAGAAAATGCGCTTTTTGTGGCGCTCTTGGGGATTCCAGTAGAGACGAAACTAGTCACCCTTGCGCGAGTACTTTGTACGGCGGTGTGCCGAGAGTTTTCTTTTGGGATAACAGTCCCAAACACACTCATCAGTGCATGGTCTGCAAGAGATATTTTTGTCCGTAACCTGGCTCTTTTGAGGTTTCGGAGTGGCCCAGCGGTGGTGGCAATGCTATTGGAATTGTAAGCGATGGACACGAGGTTGATATTTGGCAACGGTGTCACGAGCATCCAAGGAAACGCGGGCGTATTTTTCGCAAAGGCGACCCACCTGACTTTTCGGCGACCTGGTGAGTTTCTAAAGAGTGACCTTTCTGAAACACGGCGGCGGCCAACTGACTTAACCGAGATTAACAACGTTTGTTATTGGGAATAGAGTGAGAGAAACAGGAGCAATGCGCGAATGAATGTTTCTCTCACCCCCGAACTTGAAAAGTTCGTCAGTGCCAAGGTTGAAGCAGGCCGCTACAATTCGGCCAGCGAAGTTGTCCGGGAAGCGCTGCGGCTGCTCGAAGAATACGACCAGAACCGGGCTACACGGCTTGGAGAATTCAATCAGGAGCTTGGGCGGCGGCTGGGGTCGCTGGACAGCGGCAGACACGTTAAACCCGCTGAGGCCCGCGACCGGCTCAGGCGTATATCCGAACAGCGCCGAAAATCCAACGCATGAGTGCCTATATTCTCAGCGAAGATGCCGACCTTGATCTGGACGACATCTGGGAATACATCGCTCAAGACAGTATCGACGCTGCCGACCGCTGGATAGGTAAACTGTTTGATGCGTTTGAGACCGTCGCGCGGGCACCCCGGCATCGTCCAAGCGCGAAGACCTTAGCGGCTATTCGGTGCTGTTCTTTCCGGTGGGCGCTTGCCTTATCGTCTATCGCGCCATTCGGCCAACGGTGGAGATTATCGCCGTAACACAAGGTGCGCGGGACATTCCCTCTTTCCTGCAACGCAGACTGGTCCATTAGACACTTCAGCACACCTAATTGATGGCGCGGTGTAGCATGGATTTGCCGGAACTGAGCCGCTTCTTTGGCATTGTCATTCGCATGTTCTCCGAAGCGGGCGTGTCGCACCATGTTGCGCATTTCCACGCCTATTTTCAAAACAAAGCTGCGGTCTTTTCGATTCGCCCGGTCGATCTAATTGCTGGGACGTTGCCACAAAAACAGCAGCGCCTGGTGGAGGCTTGGGCTGAATTGCACCAGGAGGAATTGCTGTCAGACTGGGAGCGTCTGCATTCTGGACGGTCTGCGGTTCCAATTGAGCCGCTAAAATAAGAGACGGCACCGATGACACATCTTTTATCCCGTGTTCAGAAGTTCGAAATCGTAGCTCCGTACACCCTGCGCGTAGTCTTTGACGACGCAACGGAGCAGATCATCGATTTTGAGCCGATTTTACGTGGAGAACTATACGGCCCGCTTCGGGACCTGTCTTTGTTCAACCGTGTCGTACTTGACATGCAGGCGCACACGCTGGTGTGGCCGAACGGAGCTGATTTCGATCCGGCGACGCTGCACGAGTGGCCCCGTTGCAAGTCTGCTTTTATCAAGATGGCATCACTTTGGGAAACAGTGCCTGCCTGACTAGAAGACGGGCCGCTCGGCTGGGATCTCGTCCATAAACGGCCATTTAGGAACCGGGATAAAGCGTTAATACTGACGAACTGTCCGCGCCATATTGCCCCAACTCAACACTCCTCGTGTTTTCCCATGGTCGAGATCACACCTTCCGCCGCCACGTGGTGGAGTGATGGGCGTACCCAAGCTCTGTGCCGCGAAATGCAATACAGCGTTGATTTGTTCGCGTGTGACGGCAAATTCTTCCATGACTTCTTCCACCGTCAAGCCAGCTTCCAAATTTTCGAACACTGTGGCGACTGGCATACGGGTATCTTTAAACACCCATGCGCCGCTGACTTTGCCGGGGATGCTCTCCACGGCAGGACATTGGGACCAATCAAGAGTTGAAGTCATTGTGATAACCCTCTTTTCATCGTAGCGTTTTACCACGGTTCGGCGGCGGCGTCACGTAGGTAAGGGCAGGGGTGAATCCTGAAACTTAATCTTTGTGCAACGGGTCACAAACGCGCTTTTCAATTCTCAAAAACTTACCTTTGTGACATCACCTGAGTTGATTTCATGGCTTGCGTTTAGGAATCCGAAAAAGAGCGCGGAAACCTTCCTGTTCAAAATGCCGGTCGTTCGTGAGAACGTCTGTCAGTCCTTCCTTGCGCATGGTCTGCATCGAAATGCAATCGACCAGACTGGTCCCTTGTCGGGACGTTCCCGTTAGAGTTGCAGCCCTGCGCGAAGGTTGCCGGGTCTGCGGAATTACCCGAACGATTGAACTCGCCAACAACCCTCAACACTTTCAGCCGCCTGACTGCGAAACTGTTCCGGTGCGGTTGCTGAGAAAGTGAGGTATTCAGTCAATACTTCATCGGTCGTGAAGATGCGTGACGTTGCTTTGCTCGGCTGTTAAAGTCAAGGCCCGATTATGAGCGCTATCGGCGGAATCCGCGAGAGCAACCCAATAGAAAGTGTCGGCGAAAACCGCCGTCATACCTCTCTCTCTTAGGCCAGCCGTAAATGTAATGGTCGTGCTGGCTGGCGCCATCCTTGGGCATCGTCGCCATGATCTCGGGCGGGACATTGCGCATGCTAGCGAGAATGATGTCCGCCGCAGTTTGCAGGGGACGCTCAGCGGTCGGCTCAGGCTCAGTTCGATCAAGCTTCTGAATCCATTCATCCAGAGAAAGCCCTCGCCTGCAGCGCGGTCGCCTGTTCGTCGGATAGTTTTAGGTCAAGCTCATAGCCAGCCTTCGTTTCCATGTTGGCACAGGCACCTTACCCCAATATGAAACCCGGCATGCGGAACTTTCTGAAATCCTACTTTAATTCCCAAGAATTCAATAGAACTTCTGCGAAAGCCCCCAAACCGAAAAAGAAATGCCCCATGAGCGCAGCTCTTAAACTGGAAGACCGGGAAACCATGAGCGCAGCTCTTAAACCGGAAGACCGGGAAACCATGAGCGCAGCTCTTAAACCGGAAGACCGGGAAACCATGAGCGCAGCTCTTAAACCGGAAGACCGGAAACCATGAGCGCAGCTCTTAAACCGGAAGACCGGAAACCATGAGCGCAGCTCTTAAACCGGAAGACCGGAAACCATGAGCGCAGCTCTTAAACCGGGAAACCGAGAAACCATCAAAATCCATTGGCCGCCGCCCCGCTCTTGGAGGATCAGCGCCAAATTTAATTCGCCGAAACCCTCTGCTAAACCCCCAAAAATGCGGCAGGACCTTCAAAAATTCCCCGGAAGCCGGCAACAATCACTCTGAAAATCGGCCATTCTTACTCACGCTAGTCAGCCGCTGATTCCCCGCATTTTCGCCGATCACAAAAATTCTCATCTTTCTTCCCCGTCGAATCAACCACTTACCGCGCATCGCCAATTTCGCCCCGCGCAGCTCCCCGTATTCTGGCCTCGAAAGGGATCCCTTCATCTATGGAATTTCACTTGCCCAAGCGCCCCGGCCGACCCTCCTTTTGCCCCACACCCAATCACCGCAAACTCGCTCGCTTTCTCGCTGCGCGCGGCATCCCGCAAGACCAGATTGCACGCACCGTTGGCATCCCTCCTAAAACCCTCCGTAAACACTTCCGCCGCGAACTCACCCTCGGCTCCGTTGAAGCGAATATGGCCGTCCTCCAGGTCCTCCACAAAATGGCCTGCTCCGGCAAGCGCAAACACCTCGCCGCCGCCATCTTTTGGGCGAAATCCCGCTGCGGTTTCCGGGCGAATTATTCCACACGGAACCAGCTATATATTTATAGGCGGGAAAAACCCCTCGCGCTTACCGTCCACAGAGGCCAACAAAATGACTAATCTTTCGGACCTCTCGACCGATCTACCGTTTGGCAGTCGACGTAGCGGCCGAAACACCCAATTGACGCAGCGTTTGCAGGGCCTTTCGCGCATCGTCGGTATGCGGGTAGTTAGCCACCAATACGCGGAACTCCTGCACTGCCCGGTTGCGCTCATTCGCGCGCATGAGCGAGTAGGCCTTCATCAAATGCGCGTCAGCGGTCTTCGGATTTTCGGGATAGCGCTCCAGCACAATGTCGAAGTTCTTTACGGCGTCCGCATATTTGCCGCGGTTGTAATCAATCTCGCCCAGATAATATTGCGCTTTGGCGGCCAGTTCAGTATTCGGGAAGTAAGTCAAGTACTGCTGAAATTCACTGTAGGCCAGGTCGGACTTGCCGGTTTGCAGATCGCGCATCGCGTCCGTATAGCTGCGTTCGGCGCTCATCCCGCGCGGCGGGGCTGCCACAGCCGGATTCGGCGACACACCAGGCGTACCGGTGGGGGACGAGCCAGCCGGCGGCATTTGCGGCAATATCGAAGACTGCGGCGGGCTCAACCCAGCCGGTGGATTAGCACCGCCGCTCGGATTCGATCCGGACGGCGCGGGCGGTGGACTCTGCATGATCTGCATTTGGTTTTTGAGATCGGTGATTTTGGCGTCCATCCGCTCCATGCGCGCGCTCAAATCCGCCAGCGCGTCTTTCAGCGATCGAACGTCTTCGCCCACCGCATCGACACGCCCATTGAGCCCGTTAACGGGAGCTAACGACTTTGAAACGCCGGCGCTGACGTTGTCCTGCATCGAGGACAACAACTCGGCGTTACGGCGGCTGTCGGCTTGAATGGCGGTGAGCATGCCATTCATAGTGTCCAGTTTGGAGTTAACGTCGTTCTGGACCGCGTTGATTTTATCTTCCAGATCGCGTTGTAAGGCAACGATATCTTTGTTGACGGCAAAGGAGAAAGTGGAAAAAGTAACGAGCAAGGCGGCGAGGCGTAGGAATTTCATTCGGATGGACTCCTCTGTGAGAGGGGACGGATTAGCTCCGCCCCCGTTACAGGACTGTCTTTAGTGTAAGAGAAGTTTAATCTAGGTCTTACTGGGTTGCGGAAAAATGAGCGCGCCGGTTCCGCAAATAGCAGTCTTCCGTCGGATCGGTGCAGATGGGGCGCTCTTTTCCGTAACTGATGGTCTTGAGCTTATCGCCGGGAACGCCCAGGGCAACCAGCGCATCTTTGGTAGCGCCGGCTCGCCGGTCGCCAAGGCCTAAGTTGTATTCGGCCGAGCCGCGTTCATCGCAGTGGCCTTCAATGGTCACAATGAAGTTGGCATCCATCTGGAAAATGGTCTTTAGAGCGCTGGCGTCGCCGTTCAGGATCGATTGATCTTCCGGGCGAACCTCGCTCTTGTCGTAGTCGAAATGAAGATCCTGTACCTGCTTAGCCAGGATTTCCTGAACGGTTTGCGTCGGCGCGGACGGCGCTGGCTGAGGCGGCGGCGGGGTGCTTACCGTGACCGTGGCATCGGCGCCTGAAGTTCCGCCAGGACCAGTGGCAGTCAAGTGATAGGTAGTGGTAGCAGTGGGATAAACGCCACGCCGGCCATTGGGGCTTACCTCGCCAATGGCATTGTCGATTTGAATACTCGTTGCGTCGGTCACCGACCAGCGAAGAGAGGATGGCTGCCCCACCGAGACGGTGGTGGGCTCAGCGTTGAAGTAATTGATTACCGGTTTGGGAGCAGGTGGTGCAACGGGCGCCGGCTGAGGCGGTGGCGGTGGTGGTGGCACTTTCTTGTGACAGCCGGCTGCTGTAACCAAGAGAAGCGTGGCAACAAATGCCAGCGGCGCTCTGTGTCTATTCATGTGTTTGTCTAGATCCCTCCTGAAAACCTTTTATGTTACTTCATTTGACTAAATAGTGCTCGTATTTTTGCCCACGCGGCGGTGAGCATAGTTGAGTTGTTGAGTTATTGTTCGGCATTTACCCAAACGGGTTTTTCATTGCCGCCGGTTTCTGTAACCGCGTGTTTTCCGGTGCCATCGGCGTTCATGACCCAGATTTGCGATTGGCGGCCGCGTTTTGAGGCGTATACAATATGTGCGCCGTCGGGTGCCCAGCTCGGATTTTCGTTGCGGCCCTCGGATGCCGTCAGCTGGACGGTTTGTTGCGAGGCGGTGTCCATTACGAAGATATTGTAATTGCCCGGCTCGAAGCCTTTGGTCCAGGCAAAGGCGATGTGAGACCCGTCGGGACTCCAAGCGGGGTTGGTCGCTTCACCCGTACCGGCCGAAAGGCGCTGCACGTCCGCGCCTTCTAAATTCATGCGGTAGATCTGCGGCAGGCCGGAGCGGCCGGACACGTCAACCAGGACGTTACCGGTTTTGGGATTGATTTTGGCTTCCACTTCGATGACGCCGGAATGCGTGATACGGCGCAAGCCCGAGCCGTCGGTATTGGCCAGGTACAACTGCGCGGCTCCGCCGGCGGTTGTGGAAGAGAACACCACTTGCTTCGAATCGGGCGTGAATGTGACGAATGCATTCATGGACGCACGCTGGTTATAGAAGGGCAGTTTGCGGCCGGTGTCGAGCGAGAACAATTGAATGGCGGGATAACCGGTGGCATACGTCGTGAACGCTACAATGCGGCCGTCGGGCGAAGCCGAAGGAAATGTTGATATTGAGCCGTACTTGGTGATTTGATGCTGGTCCGATCCGTCCCAGTTCATCGCCCAGATTTCTTTTGCGCCCGTGCGGTCGGAAACAAAAACAATGCGCGTGCCCACCAGGCTCTTACCGCCGAATTGAGCCAGGATATCTGCCGCATAGCGGTGAGCGGCGTCAATTGCGCCATTTTGATCGAGCGAGGCGGTATACACCTTACCGAAAATCTGCGCTTGCTGAATGCTGGGCATGTTGGGCGCGGACGTGTAGAACCAGCCGAAAACGGCGAACAGTCCATGGTCCTCGGCTCCATAGCCGATGCCCAGGTAGTTAGCTTTGATGGGCGGCAGATTCCAGTCGCTCAGGCGGTTGCCTTGCGGGTTAACTGCCCGGTTACTCGGTGGGGCGTCGCCCGGTACCAGATCGTTGGGGGTTTGCGGCACTTGTAAGGGGTATAGCGTCTTTGGAACGAAGTTGATCAGCGGAGAATTCTGCAGATCGGCGGCAACCGTGCTGTTGAACGTTCCGATGAGCGTAGAGGCAGTTGCGCCATTCGCTCGAAAGTCCGGCACTGCCACAAAGGGTTTGCCGGGATTTTTTTCGATGGTGCCGACAACCTGCTGCCGGGCGGAAAGAAGGCCAAGGCCAAGGAAAGTTATGAGAAAAGCAGTAAGTGTTCGCATCAGCGTAAATTGAAAGTAAATTGAGCCGAGATATCGTTTTCCGCGATTTGCGGCGGTAATGGAGGTAAAGGACTGGCCGAATAAACGGCTCGCAGGGCGGTGTTATCAATGGTCGGATTTCCGCTCGATTGGATGATTTCCGGATCTTTAACGCTGCCGTCGCGCAAGATGTGGAAGCTGACAACGGCGGGTGAACTCTGGCTGCGTATATCGAGTCCGCTGGTCTGCCAATTTTGCGCCAGCCTATCGCGAATCAGCTGCGCGTACCAGCCCAGACGGTTACCCAGCGGAGAATTGGGTCCTACGCCCACCTTACCCGCGCCGGACTGCATGCCGTACATGGGATTTGACATGGCCTCCTTCGAACTGCTGTAGACCTGATTAGGCGGCGCAGGTGGAGTGTACTGTTGCTGGGGATGCGGCTTCTCCGCCTGATGCTTGATCTTATCGGGAATCTCGAAGGCATCTTTAGGCAGAATCAGCGGGATCTGCTTTTCGGTTTCCTGTTGAGCGGGGGCCGATGGAACGGCAGACTCCGTGTCGTGCGCCACTGGATTTATGGGAGCATCGCGTTGCGGGATAGGGATATTGTGGACGGGCGACACAGCATAAGCGGGGCCACCGGACGGATTGACGTCGCCCAAAGTGTCGGCCTTGTGTTTGATCCAGAACCAGCCGAAGAAGAGCGCGGCAACCACTGCGCCATGGATAAACAACGAGGCGAAGAGCGGCCCGGTCATCGGGTCGCGTTCATCGAGGATATCGAGCGGTTCGGTCATGCCGGTTAACGGTGCTGGCGCGCGCCGGAATCGAGCGGAGCGGTGACCATTCTTACCTCAAATTTCGCCTCGCCTAGTTCCGCCACGATTTGTGCGATAGGATCCCAAGGCGTGTCTTTGTCGGCCCGCACATAGACAGCGGTGGCGTTCTTGAATCGCTGATGAATGCCTTGGGCGAGCAAATTGATATTGATGGGCTTCTCGTTGAGAAACGATTCGCCGGTTTTGGTAATACTGACGACGGGCAGGTCTTGCGCGGTGTTTTGCACGCGCCGAACCTGGGGCACGCGAATGTCGAGCCCGAACTCCATGACGTTAGCGGTGATCATGAAGATAATAAGCAGCACGAGCACAACGTCGACTAGGGGGACGATGTTGATCTCGGACATTGCCGTGGGGGCGCCGAAGCGGCGTCCGCGCCGGCCGCCTCCATTCCCGTTACCGATTGAAAAGGCCATAGGTTAGCCCCCGAAATCGCGCTCGGCAAAGTTTTGGAACTCGATGGCGAAATCTTCCATGCGAGTGCCCAGTTCTTTAATGCGGCTGCCGAAGATGTTGTAAAAAATAGCTGCGGGGATAGCGGCAGCCAGGCCGATGGCGGTGGTGACCAGGGCTTCGGATATGCCGGGAGCCACCGCGCGTAAGCTGGCGCTGCCCGCCGAGCCAAGGCCCTCGAATGCGTCGATGATGCCCCATACGGTGCCGAAGAGACCGATAAACGGCGACACGGAAGCGACGGTAGCGAGCCAGGGCATGTTCATTTCAAGCTTGGTCACCTCTTCGCTGATTCCCAACTGAAGGCTGCGCTCAACGGCGGCCTTATTCACCAGCGAACCGCGCTGCTTCATTTGACGTTCAATTTCGCCGTAGCCGAAATCGAACACCGCGACAAGCGGAGCCGTGCCGAACTGTTCGGTGGCCACCGCAATGGCCTGCAGGTTGGCAGCCTTTCTAAAGGCGCGCAGAAAGCTCTTATTGGCTTTCCGCGCCCGGCTGAACACGCTGCTCTTTGAAAATACGATTGTCCAGGAGAACAGCGAAAATATGACCAAGATTACGATGATTGCTAACGGAACTGGTCTAAGATTCTGAATGATGTCCCACAGCGTAAGGTCTGCGGGAATCGGCACAAAGGGCAATAGCAGTGTCCTTTCATTTCCTCGTCTTCATTATAGGGAGCGAGACATCTGTTGGTTTGGATGTGGGTAAAACAAAGAGGTTACACGCCTTTGCCGCACGAGTATAATTCGGTCACATGCTGCTTGAGCTGATAGTTGAAAACTACGCAGTAGTGGAACAGGCCCGCATGCGTTTTCACGAAGGGCTGAATATCTTAACCGGCGAGACGGGCAGCGGGAAATCCATTGTCGTCGATTCGCTGGGATTGCTGCTGGGCGCGCGTGCGTCGGCTGAAATGGTGCGTACCGGACAAACACGGGCGCGCGTCTCAGGCATCTTTTCGTTGGAAGGAAAGCCGGATGCAGTCAAATTATTGAGCGAAACCGGAATCGAAGTAGATGGTGAACAAGAATTAATTGTGGAACGCGAGATTACCGCGAATGGCAAATCACGAGCATTCGTAGGAAATCGGCCGGTCACGACGGCGTTTCTAAGACAACTCGCGCCGGCCCTGGGGGATATCCATGGACAGAATGAACAGCAGTTGCTCTTCACGGCCACGGCGCAGAGGCAATTGCTGGATGAATACGCCAAGGCAGAGGCATTGCGCGGGCAAGCAAGCGATGCGTTTGCATGTTGGCGGGAACTGGGCGGAAAACTGGAAGAATTGAACAAGAATGAGCAGGAAAAGCTCAGATTGCTCGATTTGTGGAGCTTTCAGCAAAAGGAAATTGAGTCGGTCCAGCCGCGCGTAGGCGAAGATGCGGAACTCGAAGTTGAACGCAAGATTCTGCAAAACGTCACCAAGCTGCAGGAGAATGCGGCGGCGGCATTCGAACTGATGTATGAATCGCCGCAGAGCGCCACGACACAACTGCGGCAAGCATTGAAGCGGCTGGAAGAGCTGGTGAAAATCGATGCAAGCTTGAGCGAAACGCTGGCTGCCGCCAGGCAAGCTTCGGTGCAGGCGGATGAAGCCGCCTATGCGTTGCGCGATTACCTGGGCAAATTAGAAGGCGATCCGGCGCGGCTTGACGAAGTGGAAGGCAGGCTGGCGGCGCTGGACAAGTTAAAGCGCAAGTACGGGAAGACGCTGGAAGAAGTGATGGCTTTCCGCGACGATGTGGCCAAAAGCGTCGACGAAGTACAGAACGCCAGCGCGCACCGGGCGGAGCTTGAGAAGCAGCGCGATGAAGCGGCTAAGCTGTATGAAAAACTCGCGGCGGATTTGAGCCGCAAGCGCAGTACCGCCGCAAATATTTTGAGCAAGCAGGTTGAGGCGGAATTGAAAAGCCTGATGATGGGCGGAACGCAATTTCAAATTGCCGTGAAGCAGGGTCAGTGGACTGCAACCGGATTCGACGAAGTGGCGTTTCTGGTCTCTCCGAATCGCGGCGAGGAATTGAAAGCTTTGGAAAAAATTGCTTCCGGCGGCGAGCTTTCGCGTATCGCGCTAGCTCTGAAAACCGCCGCGGGCGATTCGGGGAAAAACACCGGGATCTCCACGCTGGTGTTCGATGAAGTCGATGCCGGCGTAGGAGGTGCAGCCGCGGCAGCAGTCGGCAAGCGGCTCAAGTTGCTTTCGAAACACAATCAGGTGATTTGCGTCACACACCTTGCGCAAATTGCCGGCTTCGCCGATCACCATTTTTCAGTAGCCAAGCGCGAAAAGAACGGCCGCGTTTCTACTGAGATTGAAGAACTTGCGAAACCGGAAAGGGCCCGTGAGATCGGGCGAATGCTTTCCGGCGAGCAGATTACCGCCGAGGCTTTGAAGCAAGCCGAACAGCTGATGCAGGCTGGGGCAAACGGATAGCATCCGCCGGCGTTCGAAAAGATTTCAGGCGGCCGCTGCTACTTTGGACGCACTGCGATTAGGTCGATTTCTACCAAAGCGCCACGAGCACCAGCGGGCAGAACCACCTGCACCGTGGTGCGTGCCGGCTTGTTCGGTTGGTCCTTGGTGCCGAAGAATTGGGAATATCCGGCCATCATTCCGGCAAAGTCCATCTTTCCGTCTTTCGCAGGATCGCTCCCAAGATACACACGCATCATCACCACATCGCTCAGCGTTAGTTTCTGCGAGTCGAGGAGCTTTTGGATGTCCTTGATCAGACCCACGGTTTGTGACATGGTATCGGTGTGTGTCTTCACGTCCGGGTCGAGCCATCCACTCACATACAGCGTGTCTCCGGCCCATACTGCCGCCGAAATTGGAAGGTCGGAATTCGAGGGGTTTTGACTAGCCGGCAGCGGAATTCGTTTTGTTGTTTGCGCTGAAGCGGTCAGGGAACCTATCAGCGCAACTGCCAAAAGGGGAAGATGCTTGATCGTCATGCGGTTAAGCTTAGCCTTAGAACGGCTACCTCACAAGTTAATTTTTCTCAATGCATTGTTGAGTAGGATTTATGCTTCCTGCCGCGCGGCCGGGCAGATATGTTGATGACGCCATTCGCACGTCTGGAGGATCTTCCCTCTACGCCAGTAGGGCTACACGCTTCCCATAAGCTCACTTGCCCGAAAACCAGACTCATTGGCTCTCAGTGGCGCGTCTGAGATCATATGCGAGCGAGGAGAAGTCATGTCACGAGAACAGAAAGTCGCTGTGGTCGAAGCCTATTTGGATTGCTTTGCAACAAAGGACTTGTCCAAGGTGTCCTTTGCCGAAGACGCAACATTTGAAGGCCCGCGCATGCCAAAGTTGACCGGTCGGGCAACCGTACTCGGATTCCTCACGCAAATTCTCCCAATGGTCAGCGGTATTCAGTTAAAGCAACACATCGTCGAGGGAGATTACGTTGCAACCCTTTTCGACATGGAGACTGTTAATGGAGTGGATCATGTTTTTGACCGGATTCACATCGTAGACGGAAAGATTAAGGCGATACATGCGTTCTATTACCCGGAGCAACCGCCTGAAGGACAAACCTAGGCGGCGGACTCTGCTGTCGTAAGACCAGTCACCGAAATCTGGAAACGCGCCGAGCGTTCCAACAAGGGGTAGGTTTTGCAACAGAGCGGAATTGCCCAATCTGTGCGCCATTTTGATGGCGCGGGCCGCCCGAGCAGCAGAGCCGTACGGACGCCAGCAGATAGAGGGAAAAACAGCGCCCGACATCCAAAAAGCAACAATCTTGCTAACATAATTCTTGACCTGCGTTATGTAACGCGTTACGGTTCCGGGATGATACGGACGATACGTCATAAGGGGCTGAAACGCCTTCAGGAAGACGACGACCCGCGCGGCGTCATCGCCGAACACGCCGGCAAGCTCCGCGATATTCTCGCGAGGCTCGACGCTGTTCCAGCCGTAGCCGATATGGACGTGCCGGGTTTAAGGCTGCACCCGCTCAAAGGTCGAGAGAAAGGTTTTGGGCCGTAACGGTTCGCGCAAACTGGCGAGTAATTTTTCGCTTTGCAGATCATGACGCCTTCGATGTTGATTATGTGGACTACCACTGAAAAGGAGACTGAACCATGCCGATGAAGAACCCACCCCACCCCGGAGGCTTTGTACTCCGTCAGTGCATTGAGCCTTTGGGGTTGAGCATCACGGACGCCGCCGCCGCCCTTGGCGTCACGCGCACCACGCTATCCGAACTGGTGAACGAAAGGCGTGGCATATCGCCGGAAATGGCCGTGCGATTGTCCAAGGTTTTCGGCGGCAGCGCCGAAAGCTGGCTTATTCAGCAAGCGCAGTACGATCTTGCGCACGTTCGCACCGGCCGGATGAAGCTGAAACGGCTGGAACTGGTCTAGACTTTCCTTCGTATGGATAGGATGCTAACCGTTGCGATCATTTCCGCCGCCGCAGCCACCGGTCACATTCCACCTAGCAGGCTCGGGTGAAACGATCCTGGCTTTCCTGTCACAATGATTTGGGGGCCGGGATACGGGACCGGAGGAGAGTGCATGAAGAAAAGCAGCCGGTTTACCGGTTTAGTGCTGGCGCTGCTGGGAGCGATGGTGCTCCTGAATAATCTGGGCAAGCCGCGTGTAGAGGCGCTGCATGGCTCCGATGTCGGGGGACTCGTCGCTTCCGGTATATGTTTGGGGATCGGCTTCGTTGGCCTGATGGGCAGGCTGAAGCTTTGGAGTTTCGCCAGCTCCCGGAAGGACCAAATCAGCCCGCCACGGAACCAGTAGGGTGCGGGGAGGGGGCGGTCATAACATTCCGTCGCATCGTGAGTTCCGATATCGACGGTCTAGATTCGATCGTCCGGCGCGAACTCCCTGCAAACATTGAGCCTTCCATGTTGCAAATGTCGTTTGTTTCTCAGCAGCGCCCGCCTTGCCGTCCAGATGCCGCCCTTTAAGCTTCTTCGTATCGAAGACGTTTTTGAACGGCCGATTCTATCTCGTTGAACATGCCAGAAATCTCGCCGAGGGTTTTCGAGCTCGCTCTTAACATTTCAGAGTGACCCTGGTTGCCAATCTCTTGCCCGATAATCACGCTGTCGAGTGCCTGATTGATTTTCTTAAATTGCTGTCGAAGCTCTTCGGTCATAAAAATACTGTTCACAGCGAGGTAATTGTTAAGAGCTATTTGCGCTTTCCTGGCCTCGCCTAAGTCAACCCATATAATTTTCTGTTGATAATATTTCAAGCGATCCGTTGAAGCTCGCAGCTCGGTTTTCTGGTACTCGGCCAAACGGCTCGCTCCGACAAATTCCTCGAACTGCTGCTCGCTCATCTTGGAGAACTCCGGATACTGCTTTAACGGCGATGCAACGCCAAAAACTGCACCGTGCGCCTGTTGCAGCAGATTCCAAGCTTGCGGAAGAACCTCGAATTCCTTCTCGTGGATTTTGCTGACCCGGCTAAACAAAGAATTGATTTCATGTTTTAGACGCTCCAGTTCTATCTGCTGCTCATGCTTCATTTCTTCCAGCCGCTTATTGAAGTGCTGATCGAGCCATTTGGCACCTAGCCAGCGAAATAGCGCGTAAGCAATAGCCGCGCTGCTGCCGCCGACAGCGGCCACAGCGCCTACCCATGTGCCGAAAGCTTGAAACATTTGAAAAAGCGTCATATTTAAATTCCGATGCGCTCCACTTCATCGAGCGTGATTTCATCGCTTGTGCGGTCGTATAGCTTGGTCGTGCGCGGGCTTTCATGCGCGGCGATGGCCTGGGCGTTCTCAATCGTGCCGCCGTTAAGCAGATAGGCCGTAATGCGGTCGCGCGGAATGTATGGCAGTTGGCTTTTGCGCCCAGCTCCGCCTGCCGGCAGCGCGAACTGCATCTTGCCGGTCCTGACGATGGCGGCCGGCGTCTTCGGTTTGGGAACAAGCGCGCCGGTCACCGTCCGAAATACTCAATTTTGGGCGAGCCGCCGAAATTCAGCCAATCCTCAATGCGCCGCAAAGCCTGGGTTTTGTATTGGCCGTTTTGGTCATGAACTAAGCCGGCATCCGAGAGCACAAGCGTCAATTCTTTCCCGTTAGAGAATTTGAGATCGAACCAGACCTGATCGGCGGAACTATCCGCTTCTCGAATCCGCACGATGGTTGCTGTGACCATCCCGTTTAAAGTTTCAAATTCCCGGCCATCCACTGAAAAACGATCCCCGCTAGATTGAAGTAACATAACGTCCTTTATGTTGTAACTAATTTTTTTTTGCCTTTCAGGTACCCTATCAGAAACCCAACGATTTCTAGTCCCGACTCGCTTTCCACCCCGTCCATTTTCTCGTTCACAACGAATGAAAATATTTCTTTCCCTCACATTCCACAGGCCTTACCCTCACTTTCGCCCATAGGCGAAAGTACGTTTCCCCCATCTCGTTTGCTACTGTAAATCAGGCTCGGTCGAGGTCTCCTCGCACCGGGCCATTTCTATTTCTGGAGACCAAGCAAAATGAACCGTTCCGAACGCCGCACCGCCGCGCGCCAAGCCAACAAGGCCGCTATCAAAGCCGCCCTCCGCGAATCCAACAATCCGCCGCTAAACCCCGCCCTCGCCATCCCCGCCTCAACCCCGGCAGCCGTCGCGCCAGCCGCGGAGTCCAAGCCCGAACCCTCACCGGCGCGCCTGGCCGCCAACCGCGCCAACGCCGCCCTCAGCACCGGACCAAAAACCGAAGCCGGCAAAACCATCTCCTCTCAAAATCGCCGCACCCACGGCCTCACCTATATCGGCGGCCGCTTCCAGGTCCTCCCTTGTGAAAGTCCCGACGACTTCCGGAACTTGCTCTTCGATCTCGCCGCCGAATACTCACCCGCCACTCCCACCGAAACGCTGCTGGTCGAACACATGGCCCAGCACCAGTGGCTGCGCGATCGCGCCCTCCGTCTCCAGGAAAAATGCTTCCATCCCAAAACCGGCGAAATCGCCGACCCCAAGAACTTCGCTCTCTACCAGCGCTATCTCACCACCCACGAGCGCTCCTTCCACAAATGCCTCAACGACCTCCTAAAGTTAAGAAAAGAAGCGCAAGCTATCAAAACTGGCTTCGAACGGGAGAAACGCGCCCAGGAGCTTCATCCCCTCAAGAAATTTCAAACCGAAGTCGAAATCGATCTGACCGAAACCCGCAAATTTGAATCCGAAATGCGAATTCACGTAGCCGAATACCAGGCCGACGTCAAACGGAGGACCGCCAGCGCCGCATAAAACCATCCGCATCGCGCCGTCCGTAAAAGTCCGAACCGGAAATGTGTCTTGCCATCCCTTTCACCCATCGAAAGTCAATCCAGATCAAGTCGCCAGCACCGGCCCCAGAACATCAAAGAAAATTCACGTTTCTCTCACCCGTCCTCCTCATAATGGTGACTGGAAGTAATCATGCCTGTAACCCTAAGCGCTGAAGAAGTAACTAAGCTCCATGAATATTGGGACGCCGCGAACTATCTGACTGTCGGCCAAATTTATCTGCGCGACAACCCATTGTTGGAACGTCCGCTGACCAAGGACGATATCAAGCCGCGGTTGCTTGGGCATTGGGGGACAACCGCCGGTTTGAATTTCATTTACACGCATTTGAACCGGCTCATCAAGCTTCACGACCTCAACATGATTTACATCATCGGGCCGGGGCATGGCGGGCCGGGGCTGGTGGCGCACACTTATCTGGAGGGTTCGTACACCGAGATCTATCCCAACGTTGAGCAGAGCCGCGACGGCATCAAGCGCCTGTTTCGCCAATTCTCGTGGCCTTATGGAATTCCAAGCCACGTTGCGCCGGAAACGCCGGGCTCAATTCATGAAGGCGGTGAACTTGGTTATTCGCTGCTGCATGCGTACGGTGCCGCGTTCGACAATCCGGATCTCATTGTCGCTTGCATCGTCGGTGATGGTGAAGCGGAAACCGGCGCCTGCGCCACCAGTTGGCATTCAAACAAGTTCCTGAATCCGGCGAAAGATGGCGCGGTATTGCCGATTTTGCATCTAAATGGCTACAAGATTGCCAATCCGACACTGCTAGCGCGTATCAGTGATGAGGAGCTTCGCGATCTGTTTATCGGCTATGGTTATGAGCCGATTGTTTTGGAAGGCGACGATCCAGTGAAGATGCACCAGCAGATGGCGGACGTGCTGGAGGAAATGCTCGCCAAGATCCAAGCAATTCAGAAGCACGCACGCGCCGAACAAAAACCGATGCGTCCACGATGGCCATTGCTGATCTTGAAAACGCCGAAAGGCTGGACTGGTCCGAAGAAAGTGGATGGCAAGCAAGTGGAAGGTACGTGGCGTGCGCACCAGGTTCCGGTTGACGATGTAGCGAAAAATCCAGAACACTTGAAGCTGCTCGACGATTGGCTGAAGAGCTATAAACCGCACCAGCTATTCGATAAAGAGGGGCGTTTCCGCCCGGATCTAGCGGCGCTTGCTCCCACCGGCGAGAGGCGCATGGGGATGAACCCGCACGCTAATGGCGGCAAACTTCTGCAACCGCTTGTGCTGCCCGATTTCCGGCACTTCGCGGTAAAACTCGATAAACCCGGCGAGAAAGAAGCGGAAGCGACGCGCGTGCTGGGGCAATTCCTGCGTGAAGTGATGAAGTGCAATTTGAAGAGCGGCAACTTCCGCGTGTTCGGGCCGGATGAGACGGCATCGAACCGGCTGGATGCGATTTTTGAGGTCACTGGAAAAGATTGGCAGGCCGAGGTGAAGGCGGTCGACGTGAACCTGAGCACCGATGGTCGCGTGCTGGAAGTGTTAAGCGAGCATATGTGCCAGGGGTGGCTGGAGGGTTATCTCCTTACCGGGCGGCACGGATTTTTCTCCTGCTACGAAGCGTTTATTCACATAGTCGATTCGATGTTTAACCAGCACGCGAAATGGCTGAAGGTGACCAGGCATTTGCCATGGCGCGAGCCGATTGCGTCGCTGAATTATTTGTTGTCGTCGCATGTATGGCGGCAAGACCACAATGGTTTTTCGCACCAGGATCCGGGGTTCATCGATCACGTAGCGAACAAAAAGTCGGACGTCGTGAGAATTTATTTACCGCCCGATGCCAACACGCTGCTGTCGGTCGCCGATCATTGTTTACGCAGCAAAAACTACGTGAACCTGATCATTGCGGGGAAGCAGATGGCCCCCGTTTGGCTCAATATGGACGCAGCCATAGCGCACTGCACGCGAGGATTGGGCATATGGGAGTGGGCGAGCAATGGCTCCGGCGACCCGGACGTGGTAATGGCCTGCGCCGGAGATGTTCCGACGCTTGAAACGTTGGCAGCCGTGACCTTGCTGCGCGAGTATGTTCCGGACATTCGAATCAGAGTGGTGAACGTTGTGGACGTGATGGCGCTGGAACCTTCGACTGAGCACCCGCACGGGTTATCGGACGAGGAGTTCGATGACATTTTCACCACAAACAAGCCGATCATCTTTGCCTTTCACGGCTATCCATGGCTGATCCATCGGCTGACCTACCGGCGTCACGGACACGACAATATCCACGTACGCGGCTACAAAGAAGAAGGAACCACGACCACGCCCTTCGACATGACGGTTCTCAATAACATGGACCGCTTCCAACTGGCATTCGACGCTATACGGCGTGTTGAGAGGCTGCACTCGATAGTCGGCAAGGAACACGACCGGCTGGAAGATAGCCATCAACGCCACAAATCGTTTGTCATGCAGTACGGGGAGGACATGCCGGAAGTCGGCGATTGGAAATGGACTCTTTGAAGCTGGTTCTGGCGCTGAACTGCGGATCTTCGTCACTCAAATTCGGCGTCTATCGCGCTGGCGAAGCCGAACCCCGAACTTCTTTGCGAAGGTGAAGCCGAAGAGATTGGGCGCGACAGCTCCAGCTTTTGGATAGAGACCGGCGGCAAGAAAGAGCGGGAGAGATTGGCAAGCGCGGATCACGGTGAAGCTCTCGCGCAAGCTCTCGATCTGTTGGGTAAACGCAGTGTTCGGGAGTTTGAAGTTGTGGGCCACCGCATAGTGCACGGCGGCCCTCAGATGCGCGAGCATCGGGAGTTAGACGACGAGACGTTGACGCGCCTGAAGGCGGCGATAGATTTTGCTCCGCTGCATTTACCTCCGTCGCTCAAAGTGATCGAGGCCGTGAAACGGCAGATGCCGAACAGCAGGCAGGTGATCTGCCTGGATACCGCTTTTCACAACAGCATGCCGGACGTAGCGAAGAGTTTCGCGTTACCGAAAGATCTTCGCGACATGGGCGTGGAACGGTATGGGTTTCATGGCTTGTCGATCGAATCGATTTTGGCGCAGTTGAAAACGATTCCAGAGCGGCTGGTGGTGGCGCACTTGGGAAATGGGTCGAGCATTACCGCAATACACCATGGAAAGTCGATCGACACAACCATGGGTTTGACGCCAACAGGCGGCGTGATGATGGGTACGCGCACCGGCGATCTGGACCCCGGTGTGATGCTCTTCCTGATGCGCAGGGGCTACGCTGATCCGGCAGCGCTGGAAGATCTGGTGGATCACAAATCGGGGTTGGCGGGTGTCTCCGGTATCGGCAGCGACGTGCGCGAGTTGATGCATGCGCGAGCGAACGCGAACGCAGACCTGGCGCTCCGAATGTTCTGCTATCAGGTGCGAAAGGCAATCGCCGCCATGGCAGGAGCTTTGGGCGGCATGGATTTGCTGGTCTTTACCGCGGGCATCGGCGAACACTCGGAAGCATTGCGGAACGAGATTTGCGGGCCGCTGAAGTTTATCGATGCTTTTGAGATTCGGGTGTTGCCGGCGGAGGAGGACTTGCAGATTGCGCGCATCGCTCAGCGGATTGCTTGTTAGCCGGTAGCGGCTTTGCCATTTGAAATCCGCGCGCGAACCAGTTTAAGGACAATTTCCTCCACTTGTTCAAGCGACAAGCCCGGTCGTATCTACAAGCTGCGCGTCGGGGGCCTGCACCAGCGGGGCTTCCCGGCGCGTACGGTCCCGCTGGTCGCGCTTCGTCATCTCTTTCGCTACCGATTCAACATCTGAGCCATGCAGTTCTCGCGCGCGACGTTTGGCACGTTCGGCCGGGTGCGCATCGAGGAAGATCTTTACTTGAGCGTGCGGAAACACCACCGATCCGATATCGCGGCCCTCCATCACTACACTGTTCTTCTCTGCCATGCCGTGCTGGAGCGAGAGCAACGCGCGCCTACTGCTGGAACAGCCGAGACCTGCGATGCGGCTTCTGCAACTTTCGGATCGCGAATGGATTCTGTAATGTCCTCGCCATTAAGACGTATACGGTCATCGCCGGGCATCATCTCAATATTCGCTTCTTTGGCAAGCTGCTCAAGCCGGTGCATATCATTAGTCGCAACGCCCAAGCGCAAAGCCCAAAGGGCGACCGCGCGATACATGGCGCCGGTATTGATGTAGACAAAACCAAGCCTGTCGGCAACTCTTCGAGCGAGCGTGCTTTTACCCGCCCCCGCCGGTCCATCAATGGCTACGATGATCCGCTTATCGCTCATTCGGCTAGAACACGCCAGCTGCGGTCAGCGGCTGCCATTCGTTCTTGTAGACTCGGCCGCCCTTTAGAACGAAACGCACATGCTGCAGTTGCTCTACATTCGCCCTGGGGTCTGAATCCACCGCTATGATGTCGGCAAACGATCCTTGTTTAACGACTCCCGCCTTCCCATCCAGGCTCAGCAAACTCGCGGCGTGAACCGTAGCCATGCGAATCGTGTCAATCGGTTTCGCGCCAAACTCCACCATCGTAGCGAACTGTTTGGCGTTGTCACCGTGCGGGTACACGCCGCCATCCGTGCCGAATGCCATCGGGGCTCCGGCTAGATAGGCATGGCGAAAATTCGCCCGCTGCAGTTTGCCGAGCGCCTTTTCCTTCTCGATGGACTCGGGCAGCATCCCCGATTTTGCGCCTTCCTTCAAAATAAAATCGTCGTTGTAAATATCGAAGACCAGGTAAGTGTGATGCTTCTTGGCAAGTTCAATACCTTCGTCGTCAATCAGGCTCGAATGTTCTATGGAATCGATGCCCGCTTCAATGGCGTCTTTGATGGCGAGCGTGCCGTGAGCGTGCGCCGCCACTTTACGCCCCAATTTGTGCGCTTCATCGGCTATCGCTTTCATCTCTTCAGGCGTATACTGCTCCGCGCCCGGCGAATCGCCTTTGGATAAGACCCCGCCCGAGGCGCAAATCTTGATCAAGTCGGCGCCGTATTTGATGACTTCACGCACCTTTTTGCGCGCTTGCCACGGGCCATCCGCCACGGCGAACTCCGAGAAGTTGAACTCGGGCGCCAGCAAATCGTTGTCGCAGTGGCCGCCGGTTATTCCCAGCGCGGGGCCGGAAACAAACATGCGCGGACCGGGCACATCGCCCGCGTTGATGCCGTCGCGCAGCGCGACATCGCTGAACCCAGCGGCGCCCACATTGCGTACCGTGGTGAATCCCGCCAGCAGTGTTCGCCGGGCATTTCTTACGCCGGTGACAGTGGAGCGCGGCACGGAGACGCCGAGCGATTGATAACCGGAATCGCTGGGGTCGCTGGTTAAATGATCGTGAACGTCAATCAATCCGGGCAGGCAGAAGCCCTTCGAGATATCGATCTGCGCGGCCGCTTCGGGAACCTGGCTCATATCCTTCGCAGCCAGCACTTGCTTCACCACGCCGCCGTCGGAGACGATTACAACGTCGCGGCTTACCGAATCCGTTGCCGGGTCGAGCAGAGATCCGCAATGGACTGCGGTTACGTTTTGCGCCACGGCTAGCGGGAAGCTCATGAACAATGCTGCCCAGAATAGTAGATTACACTTCATGCTTAGAAATTAAATTGAGTATGGCACGGGCTTAGTGTGCAGCGACCGCCACTTGCGGGGCGCCGCGTTTCGGCCTGCGCATGATAAACGGCAGCGGCGCAAGACACCCGATGGCGAGCCCCATAATCCAGAACGCATGCACGAAGCTGAGCACCCCGGCTTGGTTCTGAGCTATTTGATACATCATGGCCAACGCTTTTGTGCTCGCCGTCACGGCGTCAAATCCCTGCGCTATGAATGTGGCTTTCAAACCGTTCAGCATTTGAACGAAGCTCGGATTGCCCATGTTGGTATGAGAGCCAAAGTTGTGGAGGTTCGTCTGGTTCTGACGCGCGAGGAAAACGGTCAGCAGCGATGTTCCAATGCTGCCGCCCAGATTACGCGCGAAGTTCGACATGCCGGAAACCTGGTTGTTCTTCTCACGCGGCACGCCTATATAGTTCAACGTGCTGATGGGAATGAAGATCAGCGGCATGAAAATCACCTGGATCATGCGCAGAACCACCATGGTATGAAAATCGATCTGCAAGTTGATAATCGTCATCATGTGCAAAGTTATGCCGGTTCCCAGAAAGCCGATGGAAACCAGAATGCGCGGGTCTATCTTGGTGGATACCAGCAGCCCCGCAACCGGCATCATGAACATAAGCACGAAACCGGCAGGCGATAGCGCTTCCCCGGCGCGTTCAGCCGTATAACCTAGACTGCTCTGCAAGAATTCCGGGATCAGCACGGTTGAGCCGAACAGCACCATTCCCAAGATGAATGAAAGAAACACCGCCGTCCCGAAATTCCGATTTCTCAGCAGACGCACGTCGACAATGGGGTCGGGATGGTACCACTCCCACAATGCAAACGCCACTATCGTGGGAAGCCCAATGGCAAGCATGGTGGTGATTGTCTTAGAAGCGAACCAATCGTCCTCCTGGCCTTTGTCGAGCACAATCTGTATTGAGGCTATGCCGATGACAATAAGCGACAAGCCGATGTAATCGATCACGCCGCCGGCCTTCTTCTCTTCTTTGAGCCAGGGCGGATCCTCAACCATTCTTTGCGTCAACACAAGCGAGATGATGCCCACCGGAATGTTGATGAAAAAGATCCAGTGCCAATTGAAGTTGTCGGTGATCCAGCCGCCCAGAGTCGGCCCGATGGCGGGTGCAACCACCACCGCCATGCCATACATGGCGAACGCCTGCCCGCGCTTTTCAGTAGGGAACGAATCCGCCAGAATCGCTTGCTCCGACGGCTGCAATCCGCCGCCGCCCAAGCCCTGCAATACGCGCGCCAGAATCAGAAACGGCAGGCTTGGAGCGATGCCGCAAAGGAATGAGCAGCCGGTGAACAAGATCACGCAGCCCATGTAAAATCGTTTGCGGCCAATCTTCGTGGAGAGCCAACCGGAGACCGGCAGGATAATGGCGCTTGAAACTAGATAGCTGGTGAGAATCCAAGTGGATTCTTCGTAGGTGGCCCCCAACGATCCGGCAATATGCGGCAGCGAGACATTGGCAATGGACGAATCGAGCACTTCCATGAAAGTTGCCAGCGTAACCGTGAGGGCAACCAGCCATGGATTGTGAGATGGCTTCCAATTGCCGTGGCTAATGGGCGTGGAACCTGGCATCTGCCTTAGCCTCCGATACGCACTTCCGGCTCGACCGACATGCCGGGCCGCAACCGGTCCAGTCCTTTTTGATCTTTCTTGAAGCGCAGGCGAACCGGAATGCGTTGGACTACTTTTACGAAGTTCCCAGTGGCGTTTTCAGGTGGCAGAACACTTGACACTGCGCCGGTTGCGCCGCCGATGTCCTCAACGTATCCCTCGAAATCCTGCTTCAGTGCGTCCACGTGCAGCGTGACCGGTTGCTGGGGCCGCAAGTTGCGCAGTTGAGTCTCTTTGAAGTTTGCGGTGACCCAAACATCGTCAATCTGCGCGATTATCACGAGTTGCTGGCCGGCCGCGACGTGCGCGCCCACTTCGGCCGACCTCTTCATCACTATGCCCGCTACCGGGGCAACGATCTTCGTGTAAGTAAGATTCAGCTGCGCTTTTTCCACCTGCACTTGGGAAGTCTTAACGCCGGCTTCTTCAGAGGCGACGGCGGCTTGGCGCGCGGTTATTTCCTGCGGCGCCGATTGCCTGTACTGCAGCAGCTTGCTCTCCACTTGCGCCAATTGCGCTTGCCGCTGTTTCACAATCTGCGTGTCCGATTCGAGCGAGGCCTGCGCCGCCGCCGCCGCTGCCGCCTGCGCCTTGGCGTTCGATTCCGCCGAATCGTACTCCTGTTGCGAAATCTCTTCTTTGGCAATTAGAATTTTGTCGCGCGTCAGGTCCGACTGCGCTTTATCGCTATTGGCCTGCGCTTGTGCAAGTTTGGCGCGCGCCGAATCAAGATCGTGCCCGGCGGCGCTGATGGCCGCATTAGCATTGGCTACGTCGGCTTCTCCGCCCGAAATGTTAGCTGAGTTTTGCACCCGCGTAATGGGCACGTTCGGCCTTTGCGCGAAAACCAGGCTGCGCGATTGCGCCAATTGCGCCAGGGCTTGATCTAAAGCCACCTGAAAATCGCGCGGATCCAGATCGACTAGCGGATCGTTCACTCGCACCAGCTGGTTCTCTTCCACGTAAACATGCGTTACTGTGCCGTCTATGCGAGCGCTGACCGAATTCATGTGCGCATCCACCTGCGCGTCGTCGGTGGTTTCAAACTGGCGCGAGTACAACCAGAAAAGCGTTGCGCCGATGCCTACCAGCGCCAGAATAACGAAGAAAATGGCGAATGCGCGGCCGCGGCCTTTTGTTACGGGAGGCTTTTCCACCGGCAATTTCTTCTCCGCTGACTTTTCCAATTCAGCCTCTTGTTGAATGGTACTCATGGATTACCTCCCTTAAGAACGCTTGCCATGCTGCTTTCCGCATCGCCCGCCGCTCGTGCCAATGCCAATCGTGCCAGATCGAAAGAGAACAGGCCTGAAATGTAGTCGCTTTCGGCGCTGGCCACTTGCTGCTGCGCCTGCACCACTTCCACTGTGGTTGCGACGCCGGCGCCGAAGCGGTCCCGAGCTTGCGCCAACGTCTCGTTTGCCAGACTGCGGTTACTCAACGCCAACCGCACTTGCCCGCTCGCTGCTTCATATTCAATCTGCGCCGTTCGAACGTCCTGTTCTACGCGCCCGCGTTCGTCGGCCAATTCCGCCTGCCTCTGATTGAGAGTCGCTTCTGCCTGCTGAATATCTCCCTTTACGCGCCCACCTTGCCAAATTGGCATATTGATGGAGCCGGTTACGGCAAACACGCCGTGGGTTGACGATGGGTTTGGTCCAATGACTCCATAATTGCCGTTTACGTTGGCGGAAGGCAAACGTTCGGCGCGCGCGGCGGAAAGTGTCCGTTCAGCCGCGCTTACTTGCGCTTCGAGCGCCTGCAGATCTGCACGTTGCTTTAGAGCTTGCTGCACCAGGACGTTGGTATCAGGCGCAGGCGTCTCGGTATAAGCCAGCGGTTCGGCAAACTCCATCTCTCGATCCTGCGGTAAACCGATTAAACGCGCCAACGCGATTTTCTGTTTTCGCAAATCGGCTTCGAGCGAACTAAGCCGTTGCTGTTCGGTTTGCAGCTCCACTTGGCTGCGGGTAACGTCTATCCGGGCATTTGTGCCCGCCGCTTTGCGGACTTGAGCCTGCCGATAGATGGCATCTGAGTTCGCGACCTGCGCGCGCTGCGAATCAACCCGCGCTGCGGTGGCGACAGCCTGCAAGTAACTGCCGCCCACCGCCAACACCACCAGTTCGCGCGCGTCCTTCCCGCTTAACTGCGATGCCCGTTCGCTCTCTTTACTGGCCTGCCAGTTGCGCCGCGATACCGGATCGAAAATCGATTGCGTTAAAGAGCCCTGGAGTTGGGAATAGTTGTACGGACCGACCACGCTCGGAATAGAGAAGCCTAGCGATGCCGGCACCTTGAATTGGAACCCGTAAGCGGCTAGATTGACTTGCGTTACGGTGTCGCTGGCATTCGCGGAGATATTCGGCAGCAAGGCGCTTAATGCCTGAATTCGTTCGGCGCGCGCCGCCCGCGTGGAGTTATTCGCGGAGATCGGTCCGAGGTTGGCGCTGAGCCCGAACTTTACCGCGCCGGCCAGCGTGAGGCGAATAGGGCCGGCAGGCAAATCTTTACCCGGAATGCTGCCCGCAAAGTTGCCGCCCACCTGTATAGAGCTGTTGATGGTGGCAGGGCCTTGCGGCGAGGCAGACTGCTGCGTGGCGACCGAGCCCGACTGGCCGTTATTGCCGGAAAGCGGCAATTGCGCGGCACGGCTGGAACTCTGCGCTCCTCCGCCACTGGGGAGTTGCGCCCAACTGGCCGCAATACTTACGCCCAAAAGTATGATCGCTTTGCCGATAGAGTGTCGCATCGGATGAATACATACATAGGTGTACCACATTTCATACGTTCGTGTATATAATTGAGTTGTCGAATGCCACCCGAAGTTCAAAACAAGCACCAGCGAAGAACTGAAGAAACCCGGCGCAAACTGCTGGACGCTGGCTTGCGGGTGTTTGCGCGCGATGGATTCGAGGCTTCCCGGCTGGAAGATATCGCCGCTGAAGCCGGCCACACCCGCGGCGCTTTCTACGCCAATTTCGCCACCAAAGAGGAGCTTTTCCTGGCCTTGCTGGAGCATCAATCGGCCAGACGGCTGCGCGAACTTGAGAAAAGACTGGAGGCCTGCGGGTCGCCGGAAAAACGCGTGGCTGCTCTGCGTAAATTCTTCCTGGAGCACGCTTCCGACAGGCAATGGGCCATCCTTACGCTTGAATTTAAATTGTTTGCGCTGCGGCATGGCGCTCTGCGCGCAAAACTCGCCGCCGCACACCGGCGTATCCGGGCGTCGCTCAATCTGGAAACAATCGTCAAGCTTCTTCCGCCAAAGTCCTTCAATCCGCGGATGGCCGAAGTAGATAAGATGATCCTCGAAGTGACGCTCGCCGGCCTGGCTTTGGAACAGGCGTACGATCCGAAGCGCATTTCGCATGCGCAAGCGCTGGCTGCGCTTGGGCGGATTTTCGATTTCGTAATGAATTAATCGCGCAACTTTTAGGTTGCATAATATTCCAGGCAAAGTTAATATGCAACCAGGAGGTTGCATGGCAACTACAGCACCGGAATTAACACGAATCGAGCGCAGCGTCTTCCTCAAAGCGCCGAAGAACCGCGTTTGGCGGGCCATCATCAGTCCGCGCGAATTCAGCACCTGGTTTGGCGCGAAGTTTGAAGGAGTATTCAAACCCGGCGCCCGGCTAAACATGGTATCCACCCACCCTGGCGAACACAACGGCAAGCCCTTCCGTATAGAAGTGGACCGGATTGAGCCGGAGGATTCGTTTTCGTGGACCTGGGGTCCGGGTGTATCGGACGCGGCGGATGCATCCACCCAACCCAAGACCCGCGTTGAATTCACGCTGGTGGAGCAGGATGGCGGAACGCTGGTCACCGTTATTGAAACCGGCTTCGACCAGTTCAGCTTGGAACGGCGCGCAAAGATGTTCAGCGATAACTCGCGCGGTTGGGATATTCAGATGGCATCGCTCAATCAATATGTCTCCCAGGCGGCTTAACGGCACACTGGCTAGATCTGCCCCTATATTTGCGGCGCTTGGTGACGAGATAAGACTGCGCATCGTCGCCCGTCTTGTTACCGAGGGACCGCAATCGATCACGGCCATCACCAGTCGCGAAAAAGTCACGCGTCAAGCCGTGACGAAACACCTGCATGTGCTCGAAGGCGCAGGATTGTTGTGCCGTTCGCAGCAAGGCCGCACGCAACAGTGGGCCGTGGAAATGAGACCGATGGCAGACGCGCGCCGGTGCTTGGACGAGATTGCCGCGCAATGGGACGGAGTGCTGGGCAATTTGAAACGGTTTGTGGAAAACGAGCAGGAATAGTTGGGTCATTCGTGGTGCGCGGTTCAGAAGCGTGCAAACGCCGCGTGGTAATGTCGTTCGCTGACGGAAGAACTCGAATGTCAAACCCTACTCGCCGGACCATGCTCGCGCAGACTGCCTGCCTTCTCTCCTCAGTTACCGCGGTTTCCGCCCAGCCTCGCAAGCCGAAGGTCGTCATCGCCGGAGGTCACCCAGGCGACCCCGAGTATGGCTGCGGCGGCGTCGCTGCCCGCTGCTCCGCACGCGGCGACGAGGTGGTTCTCCTCTATCTCAATCGCGGCCAAGGCGGCATTTCCGGAAAAACTCCTGCGGAAGCCGGCGAAATCCGCACCGCCGAAGCCCGCAATGCCTGCCAAATCCTGCATGCCCGCCCGGTCTTCGCCAATCAGATAGACGGCCAGAGCATTGTCGACCGCGCTCACTACGAAGAGTTCCGCAAGATTTTAGAAGCCGAGAAGCCTGACGTTCTATTTACCCAATGGCCCATCGACGGACACCCCGATCACCGCGCCACCTCCATGCTGTGTCTCGATGGCTGGCTTCGGATGGGAAAGAGCTTCGCCCTGTTCTACTACGAAGTTTCAAATGGCGAAGACACGCTGATGTTCAGCCCAACGCACTATGTCGATATCACCGCCGTGGAAGCTCAAAAGCGCGCCTCCTGCTACGCTCATGCGAGCCAGCAGCCCGATCACTTCTACGCCTTGCAAAGCGAGGTGGCGCACTTCCGGGGTGTGGAAAACGGCACGAAATACGCTGAGGCTTTCATCCAGCAGATCCAAAGTCCAGACGATATGCTGCCCCGCTAGAACGATACCGCGCTATGATGTTCCACACCATGCCTCATCTCCTCAAATCAGAGCCCGAAGCTTATTCCTTTGCGGATCTGGAGCGCGACAGCGAAACCATTTGGGACGGCGTTACAAATCCCACTGCCGTCAAACATCTTCGTGAGATGAAACCGGGCGAGAAACTCGTCATCTATCACACCGGCGACGAACGCCGCGCGGTGGGAACGGCAACCGTGGTCAGCGTCGACGCCAAAGATCCGAAGACGCCGCAGGTCAAAATCAAAGCCGGAAAGGCTATTGAAAGAACCGCCGACTCTTGCTGCCATTAAAGAGCACAAGCTGTTTGCCGATTCGCCTCTGGTTAAGCAGGGCCGCTTGTCCGTGGTGCCTTTGACGGAAGCCCAGTACGAGTGGCTAATAAAGTCTTGAGCGCCTCTCCAATGCGCCCGAGCCCCTCTCGCAGAATAGATGTGTCTCCGCTGATGCCGATCCTTACGCGTTGCGGCGCGCCAAAGAATTTACCAGGGGTAATTACCGTTTCGTAGTTCCGTCTGAGCGTGTCGCATAACTCATTCACCGGCACCGGAACTTGCGGGAAAAGTACCGTACCGGCAGCCAGCGGCGGGCATTCCAATTCGGGTGTTGCCGCTAGAAACTCGTTCGCGATCGCACGATTCGTATCCAATAGCTTTTCTCGACCACCGCCCAATCTCATCCAAATGCGCCAGCGCCACGCAACTGATCTGGTCGGTTATATAAGGGTTATTCACGCCGAATAAATCATTCAGCCGATAGATGTCATGAATGATAGATGGCTCCGCAATCACCCAGCCGCAGCGCAGGCCGCTCAGTCCATATACCTTCGTCAAGCTGTTGGTGACGACGAATTCAGGTCCGAACTTGTAGGCCGTCGGCGGCGCTTTTTCAAACAGCAGATCCAGATAGACCTCATCAACCAGCACGCGCGCGCCGACATTTTTCGCAACCTCGCCGATGGCTCTGATCGTGCCTTCATCAAGAAACGCGCAACTCGGATTATGCAGATTGGTCAATATGATCAGTTTTGTTCGCGGACTCAGCATACGTTTCAGGTTATCCACATCGACGCTGAACTGCGCTTCGGCCCGGCGTTCAAAATAGACGACTTTTGCTCCCAGGTATTCCGCCGTTTCCCAAATCAACGGATAGCCGGGGAACTCCACGAGCACTTCATCGCCCGGCTCAATCAGCACCGACATCGCCAGATGATTCGCGCCCGATGTCCCAAGCGCCGTCGCGACGCAATCGGCCGGAACACGGCATTTGTTGGCGATGGCTTCAACCAGCGGACGATACCCGTAAGCGCCCGATCCGCTGAGCTTGAGCGCCGAAAAATCCACCGGCAGTTCCGATAGCGGGTAATTCATCACACCGCTGATGGCTAAGCTGTACTTCGCTTGACCACTTGTTTTAACCCATTCCATATAAGCGGAGCGCATTGTTCTGTTCATGTTGTTGCTAACGATCGTTTTCGATTCCAGTAATAATAAACCGGGACACCAAGCATCAAAATTCCAAGCCCGGTAAAGCTATTTCCAGGGAAGTGGTAGAAGGTGGCCAGCACCACCAGCCAGCAAGCCGCGACGAAGAAGATGGTGGTGAATGGATGTCCAGGCGTGCGATGCTCTGATGCCGCCGGCATGCGCTTCCTGAAAATAAACAGCGACGCGCCGGTAAGTCCAAAGAAGATGAAATCCACCGAAACCACATAGTTCAAGATCTGCTCATACTTGCCTGATACGGCTACTATGGACGCCAGCACGCCTTGCAGCATGATGGCCGCCACCGGGACGCGCGTCTTTTTCGGCAGCCAGGCGATCGCTCGAAAGAATAGACCGTCGCGCGCCATGGCAAAGAATACTCGCGGCGCGGTCAACATGCCCTGGCTTAAGAAGCCCAGCGTTGAAACCGCAATTGCCACCGCCATGAATTGGGCGCCGCGCGGCCCTATCGCTTCCTGCATCACGCTGAACGCGGGCGTTGTTGTCTCAGCGAGTCCGCTTATTCCAAGCACCCGTAAGCAGACCACATTTACGCTCAGATAAACCACAGTCACGGCGATTACGCCGAACAACAGCGCCCTCGCCAGATCGCGTTTCGGATTACGCATTTCGCCAGTCATGAAGCTGGCCGTCTGCCAGCCGCCATACGCAAATAGCACCGGCACCATAGCCGCGCCAAACGTGCCGATGGAAAAAGGAGGTTCGACATTATGTTGGTTGACGGCATGCGGCGCTCTGAACCCGATGACGATGAGGACTGCAATCGCACCGATTTTCAGCACCATGAGCGAGTTCTGCACTGCGCTCCCATATTGAACGCCCAAACAGTTGATGGCGCTCAGCACCAATAGCACGAGGCAGGCCATTAAGCCGTCTGGCATGCCCGTATTGGCAATCTGCCGGAAATAGCGCGCGAACGTGACGGCAACCGCAGCCATTCCGCCCGTCTGCATCACCAGCAACAAGGCCCAACCATAGAGGAACGCAACACCGGGGTGGAACGCATCTTTGAGGTAGGTGTATTGCCCGCCCAGATTCGGCCTGAGTACCGCGAGTTCTGCATAAACAAATGCGCCGGCGAGCGCGGTAAATCCGCCCAATACCCACGCCGCCAGAACTAGCGGCCCGCTGTGGACCTGACGCGCGACGACGTACGGATTAACAAAAATGCCCGAGCCGATGATACCGCCCATGACGATCATGGTGGCGTCGAACACGCCCAACCGGCGCGCGAGCGATTCTTCGGGCACTAACCGTGTGCCGTTCGAGGCGCCCTCTTGCCGCCATTGCCAGCCTTCTTAATCGGTGTGACATTCGATTCCTGGGCTTCCGCCTGTTCGCTCTTACCGGCAGGTTTGCGCGGCAAATCGCTCAAGCTCTTTTGCAATGCCTGCATCAAATCGATCACCGGAGCGCGTTTTCTGGGTGCTTCCGCGCCCACTGTCTGTCCTTCGCGTTTCGCCTCAATCATGCCCATCAATTTAGTCTGATACTCGTCGTGATATTTGGACGGGTCGAAATCGGCCGCCAAGCCTTCCACCAGCTTTTCAGCGAGCGCCACTTCCTGCGGCTTCACATTCACGCTGCCATCCTGCTTGAACTCAGGCACTTCGCGCACTTCTTCCGGATAAAACATGGTGTGCAAGAGCAAGCCGTCCGAATGCGGCCGGACGACGACGGTGTACTCGCGCTGATGCATGGCAATTTTCGCAATCGCGCTGTAGCCGGATTTGCGCATCGTCTCAAGCAGCAGATGATATGCCTTTTTGCCGGCCTCTTCGGGAACCATGAAGTACGAAGAATCGAAATAAATCGGGTCGATCCCCTCGGCCTTGACGAATTCGAGAATCTCCATGGTGTCGCTCGATTCCGGAGCGATCGCCTTTACCTCTTCGTCGCTGACAATGACGTAGCGCTCTTTCTCTACTTCAAACCCCTTCACCAATTCGCTGCGCTCAACAATGCGGTCGCATTGCGGACAAAACGTCTGCTGCTTGATGCGCCCGCCGCATACCTGATGAATCTGATTGAAACTGACGCGTTCCGTCCGCGCGGCCGCAAAGAGCCGAACCGGGATAGTAATCAGGCCGAACGAGATGAAACCTTTCCAAACGGTTGAAGCCATAAACCTTCCTAAAACAATATCTTGTCACTATGTACTTTGCAAGTACTAGTACAATCGTCCGTTGAAGATCTTCCTTTACTTCATCGGCAAACCACGCGACATCAATGCCAATGCTATCGCCGCCGAGTTCATAAAGCGCGCCGGCCGCTATTCCACTTGCGAAATGAGGGAGATCTCGCCACAAAAGTTCGACCTGTTCAGCCGCCATTCCGCAGCACGAAAAATTTTCCTCGACCCAGTCGGAAGCCGCCTGGATTCAGCCGAATTCATCAAGGTTGTCGCGCAAGCCGAACGAGAAGGCCAGGATATGGTCTTCTTAACAGGTGGCCACGATGGCCTGCCGCCGGAATGGAAGCCCCGCGCCGACCTGCTGCTCTCCCTCTCGCCGATGACGTTTCCGCACGAGCTGGCTCGCGCCATGCTGGCTGAACAGATCTACCGCGCCTTCACAACTTTGCGTGGCCACCCTTATCCAAGATGAGCATCAACCGGTGGCTTGAGCGCCGTGGGATTGCATCAGATCCTTGAGCAAACTCGTGCCGAGTTAGCGAAGGCGCGTTGATTGTCGAAACTGATTTCAGTTTGCGGACGATCATGATTGGGCCGAAGGGCCTCCTTGTTGGCTGGCGCGGTAGGCGGCGAGCACCTTATCGAGGTTCGGATACTCGCCAGTGAGCTTGTAGTAGGTGTCGATTTGAGCGCAATAGTGTTCGAATTCGTCGAGTGAAAATTCGAAGCCATCGGTGCGAAGCAGTGACCGCTTCGCGGCCATGGTCACCTGGATTAAAGGGGAGACGGTGCTTACGGGCGTTATTGGAAATTTTCAAAGCGCGCTCCATTTCTTTGTAGGACTTTTGGGCGGCGGATTTTTCTTTCTCGACGCGCTCGTGTTGAAGAGCTTGGAGCTTTTCGGAATCGGCCTTGTACTGGCTGCGAAGGCGGCGCTCCTGGAGAGCGAGATTGTTGAGGTCGCGGCGGTAGATGACGAAGATATTGCCGATGAGAAGCGCTTCGCGGTTGACGGGATCGGGTTCATCGGCGACGGTGTGAGCGAGTTCACGGCGGCCGAGGGCGTAGAGGCTGGCTTCGAGAGGGGCGATGCGGAGGAGACGCCATTCGGTATCGGCAATGAATTGGACGAGGGTGTGTTCCTGATCGGTGGCGGGGGCGAGACGGGCGAAATGGCGGGCGACATGTTCGCGGTAGGCTTGGGCGTCGTCAGTGGGGAGGACGACAGTGCGGCCAGTGAGGCCGGTTTTTACGGCATTGAGGGAAGATTTGGCTTTGCCCTCCGCAGTGTTCGGGCCGGTGGATAGCTGGGCATTGGCGCGGTTGGCGGCGAGGCGGGCGTCGGAGATTTGATAGTTGGCGGGTTGGTCGGCGGGGTCCAAGGGTTCGATGAAATCGGGGGTGGAGAACGGTTGGTCGCGGCCGTTGGCGGACGCGGACATGACTTTCAGGGCGGGAACAGCGATGGCTTGCGCTTTGGTGGTTTTGGCGGCCAGTTTGGCGGTTTGGCGCTCGGCGGCGCGGCGAAGGGAGCGGGGTGACATATTTGTCTGCATTTAGGTTGGTTCCATTGGAAAATTGGGTGGTTCGCGGCGAGAGGAAACTCGGGCGAACCTGAGTTATGGTGGCAAGGCGAGGGGTGGGAGCGGATTAGAAAGGAATTGCGGGGCGGGATCGGTAGGTGTAAGTAATTTGGAATGAGGGGGATAGACATATTTTGTGTTTTGGTGAAAAGTTGTGACTAATGGTGCATGGATTGCCCGGGGGCTTGCGTCGGCTTCTTCAGCCAGATTTTGAGGGCGTAAGAAACGCTCAAATCGGCGCTGTTTACATGGATTTAGGCTCACGCCAGCCTTGTACAGGCCCTGGATAGGCTCCAATGAGGTCTCCGTTAGTAGAACTGAAGGAGCATTATGATGTCCCCCTCCGACTCTCAAATGTATGTTAATATATGTGAGTGGCCCGAGACATTGTGAAGCTTCGGAGAGTCGCCGGTTCAATGGTGATTTCAATTCCTCAGACAATTCTTTCGGAAATAGAGATATCTGAAGGCGATAGGGTTCTAATCGAGAGTGTGACCCGTAATCGTCTGGTAATTACAAAGGAGATACAGAATATGACTAACACGCGGCGGGCGGAACTCGAATTGGCCCTTTAAGAAGCGCGGAAAGCCGCGCTGGAATTGGATAGTGATTCCAAAGTATGGCAACACAACAACTCAATGGAACTCGACTTAGCGCTGATGGACGAGTCTGCTTTCGCCCTGACCATGATGGAGGGCAATCGCGAGCGAGCCGACCTAGATGTTGAGATTGCCAAGAAGCGTCTGGAAATTTTCGAGCTTCAAGGCACTGTGGCTTAGGCATACTGGCAAAGCAGGCGGGTATCAAAACGAAAATCGGCAATAACTCGATGCGGGCCACTGAAATCACTGATTACTTCGGGCATGAGCCTACGTTGGAGGACGCGCAGCAAATGGCGAATCATTCGTCACCGCGCGCCGCCAAGCCATATGACCGGCGCAACAAGAAGCCTCACTCGGTAAATACGCGAATGTAGGGATTTAATGGACGCTTTCGAGCGTGCCTTCGAGGAGTTTATTCATAGCCCCGTTGAGGTAATAGCGGCAACAGTCGTAATTGCGGGAGGTGTTTCTGCATTGTTTGAGAATGGTCGTCGATTGTGGATGAAACTCTGGCGGCGACTTCATCCGAAGCTGTTCGTATCTACTGAAACTGTACGGGTCGTCAAAACGCCGCTTCTTGCGAAGCCGCACTTCAAATATACGGGTTGTAGAGAAAAAAGATTTCATAAGCCCCCATGCAAATTGCGGAATCGCAATCCGCATAATTCTAAAGAGGATGAAGAGGCTCATCAGGCTCTCGTCTTCAAGTTTGAGAACGTCTCCAACGAGGGGATATCTAAACGCGCGATGGACGTGGTGGCGAAGCTGTCATTTCGCTCCGCTGACCGTGTTACCGAGCAAGCAATAGACTATGGTGTCTGGCTCGATTCGCCTATCAACTGCACTGATATGGAAGTGGGAGATACCCGCGAACTTCTGATTTGTATTGCAGGCGACAATTTACTCGCCCTTGATGATCCAAGGGATATAAATCACGGCTATCACGAGGAAGGGGCATGGATAGACATACGAAATACAAATGGTCTGGAATTTGTGGAGATTCGGCTTGTGGACAGGCGAACGGCAACCACACAGACATTCAACTTCCGTATTTGGCGTGCTGGCATTCGATTCAACGTTGCTCAATTGGGCTAACTACCCACGTTCGTGCAGGAGCGGCGTTTACAGTACAAACTCTAAATGCTGGCCCGCCGCCGAACGCAACAAGGTTCGCCGGTTTCTAGCTCGTCGGCGCTGAATCGTGCATAGGGCGATTTCATCCTTCGTATTGCGCGATGGACTTATGAGACGCTGCAAGCTTTGATTTGCAAGACGATGGCACCGCCTGGCGGAAGTCACGTGGCTGGGGCGGTTTGCGTCTCGTTCAGCCGGCGATCGCGAGGTCCACTCCCGTGAGACCCAGATGGCGGTCCGTGGACCAGCAAATCGCGTTTCGGCGGTCTTGCATGATCACGAGTCCATGGGCGTCGGCCAAGGTAAGAGTTTGATCACTGAATCTGGCGAGCGTCTTGCGCACCTTCGACAACTCCGTCACATCGAAGACCTGCACGGTGAGATCCGGGAGCGTCTCGATAAAGGCAAGAAACTCGGTTGCGCGCTGCCGGTCATAGCGTCGCAGAAACCATCCATGGCCCTCCGCAATCACCAGAGCGGATGTCGTCAGTGCCGGCGGTTCGGAGAAGAGCCGTTTGAATATCAGGTGATAGCTGTCCGATTTATCGAGGAACGCAATGAATGCCGACGTATCAAGATAAGCCTCGATGGACGCATTCCCCCTCGCTGCTTTAACCTTACGGCGATGCTCAGTCCTTCGTCCCATAGATGAGATCGTCGATCGCCTGGCTGGAGTGGGCATGGCCCGTTTCGACGAACCCGGCGTACTTCATCCACGCGCCCTCTCCACGGACGGGTAATCGTTCCCGCACGGCCCGACGAATAAACTCAGCGATCGAAATACCGAGGGCCGCTGCCTGTTTCTTTGCCAGATCGTATTCATACTTGTCCAGACTAATCTGTGTTCGGATCATGTTATCAGCTATGAAAGATATGATAACAGCCAGGCGGGCGGCGAATCAAATCGATTCGAAACACAGGCAAAGGCAAGCGTTATCCGACTCAGGCGCGTTTCAAGACTTACGCTTTGCGCGACAACACCAGAAGCGGAAGCTTGCGGCCCGGACTAGGTCTCTCAAGGCGAAATGAAACCGGCAAGTTTGAGCGCCTTGCTGTCGAAGGTCGCCGTGGCGCGGCAGCCCAATCGGCGATTGCGGGCTTCGATTAGACAATCGGCAAAATCGGCGGCCGAATCCTTCCAGGAATAGAGGGTGTATTCAACCGAAGTCTCGTCCTCGAACGCCAGATCGGCAGCGTCCAGCAGCGCGGAAAATGCCGCGAGGATTTCCGTCTTTGATAGTCCGTAGCGGCTTCGCAATACCCACTCGATTTCGAGCAGCACCAGCAGACTGACCAAGACGGGCTCGCCCTTGCCTGCTTCGCGATGAATCAACCGCTTAGCTTTCTCATACTGTCGCCGATCGTCTTGGACCAAGTACCGAATAAGGACGTTGGTGTCCAGGCCAAGCATCACCGCGACAGCAACTAGTGGGCACAGGTTTCCTGCCCTTCTTGTAAAGCAGCCCCGCGAGATCAGAAACGTGCCTATTCTTTACTCGCATAATGACAACGCCATCCGGCATCAAGGTAAAGCTCATTTTGTCGCCGGCCTTCATGCGCAGACTGTCTCGAATTGGCTTGGGGATTGTGGTCTGACCCTTACTGGTCAGTGTTCATCGGTACTCATGGCTTGCTCGTAATCCTTACAGGACTCATTATAGTAAGGAATGGGCAAAAGCGGAAGTCCGTCGCGTGTCTCGAAACTTATCCTTTGGGAACGAACCGTTCGTTTGATGTCAAGGATGGATGCGCCTGATCAGTTGAAGCAAGAAATCGGCGTCGAGGATCACTTGCTCGCCCTCGCGCAGATCCGCCGACAAGGCCTATGCTTCTGATGCGCCCAGTTCGCTGCAGGCATGGGTTTGCACCAGATTCGCTGCGGTTTTCTCGCCGGTACCCGCAATGTGAAGCGGCTGGTGCGGTTTAATCCACAGAACATTTCCGCCGCTTACTTTTTGCGATCTCTCTGTAGAATCGCCCTGTCGAAGCACCGCTGGCGTGAAAAGCACTAACAGTGCAGGATCGTCCAACCCCTTCACTTCAGTCGCCTCACTACCCGCCGCAATTATCCTGCTGATCCGTACAAACAGGCCCGGAAACTCGGTCGATACATGGCTGTAACTTACATCGAACGACTTCGAACTCCTGAACGAGGCAGCCTGGAAACCCAAGGGTACTGTCTTTAGCTCCACTCGGAGGAACTCCGTTGCAATATCTCCGAGATTCTCTACGGTATGCTTTTCCAAGCGCCCCGGGCTCAAGCGGAACGTCCCCGCTTTTTCAGGCTGTCTGATGAGGCTAAAGGCGTGCTCTTCAATGTGACTGAACCGAACTGGCCCTGAATCCGTGAGATACACGTAGATGGTTGGCTTATCTGAATGATCATGAACCGGAAGTTTCTCGTGCGCTCGATAAATCACATGGATGGCCCGTACATATTCGTTCTCGTAAATGAGATGGTAATTTTCGGGAAGCGTTCGAAGCGGGTCTTGGCCATGAATGCAAGTCGCTGCCCACGTTAGCAAGAGCGCCCCGAGCCTTGTTAACCTCTTGCCGTGGAGTCGTGAAATCATCTCACCTCTCTGGCCTATTCTATGGTTTTGCTTCCTCCGAAACGAAAAGCCGCGCCGGTGCGTCACCTTGCACAATGAAATGGGCGGTCGTCCCGTTGTTTGCCGCAGCAGCGTGGGCGCAAGAGCCGCGATTTCAGACGCAGGCGCACGAGGTTGTGGTTCCGGTCTCAGTCTTGACGAAGGGCGGCAAACCCGTGGAAAATTTAAGCGCGAGCGATTTCCTCGTTCTGAACGACGGAAAACCGCAGACGGTACGGTTGATCTCGCGCGATTCCGGCGGCCTCCCTATTCACGCCGTGATCGTTCTCGAAACCAACGACTCGAGCTACGCAGCTTTAGCCAAGATCAAGAAGACCGCGTCCATCGTCAGCAGCTTCATTACGAACGACATGGAGACTGGCGCACCCAGTCTTGCGGCCGTTGTAACCGTTTCCGACGAAGTGCGCATCGTGCAGGATTTCACGGCCGATCCGGACATTTTGGGAGATGTATTCGCCAAGCTCTCGGCAAGCGGCGACTCGGGCGTCTCCTCGATGGCGTAAGTCTGGCATGCGATCTGCTTACGGCGAGGAAAGAACCGGCACGCCGCGTCATTGTGCTGATAAGCGAGTCGCGCGACCTGCAGAGCAAGGCTCATTTTGCCGATGTCGCTCTGAAAGCGCAGCAGGACCAAGTCGCCGTTTATACACTCTCCTATTCGGCTTTCACCACTGCATTTACTCAAAAGGCCTCAGAACGGCAACCGTCCGATCAACCGGGATCGTACGATCCGAATGGCCAAGGAGGGATCAATCTGTTGGCTATCGGAATGGAACTGGCTCGGCTTGCTAAGGTGAATGTCGCGGAAGCTTTGGCGCAAGCTACCGGTGGCGGCCACGACAAATTCACCACTCTTCATGGCCTTGAGACACAGTTGAGCGCGATCGGCACCGAAATTCACAACCGTTACACGCTGACGTTTGTACCGCCAGAGCCGCAACCGGCAGGCTATCACCGCTTATCTGTTAGTCTCCGCAAGTCTGGAGATTTGCATGTGCATGCGCGCGCCGGCTATTGGACAGGATCAGAGTAGGACAATGCTCCACAGCTAAGGCAGTGGGCGGATCATCCTGAGTATTTCACCTCGATGCGGGCCGGAAACAGCGCTACTACATCCCGGGACACGCCCGGCGAACCATTGACGGTGATCTCGCGAAGTCGCGGGAGAACGGCTAAGTGCGAAACGCCCGCATCCGTGATCCCCTGGCACGCCCAGAACTCAAGGCGCTCCAACGAATTCATGCGGCTCAGAATCTGCAGGCTCCGATCCGTGATCTGGGTCATGCCGGCATAGTAGGTCTTTAAGTGCGGCAAACGCCCGATATGCTGGGTGGCCGTGTCGCTCGTGTCGCGGCAGTACATGCACCACAGGCCTTCCAGATTTTCGCAGCGGCCTACGTGACGAAAGCCCGCGTCGCGCACATCCATCGGCATGATCTGGCGCAGAGCGGGGAAGCTTGGCAATGCGGAGAGCGACGCATCGTCCACCTGCTTACAACTGATTCCGATGCCTCGCAATGCGGGCATGGCCGCCAAAGCGGCGAATCCTCGTCCCGTGAAATTAGGACACTCGCGGCCCCAAATGTATTCGATAGTCTGCGACCGGCTTAGCGCCTCCCAACCCTCATCGCCGGCCACGGCGCCCTGTCCCATCAACATAAGCAGCCGGGGGATCGCGGCAATCTGACGCATCGCCTCGTCATCGCAATGCGCTCCCTGACAACCTAGAAAACCGAGGTTCGGGAGGCGCCGCAAAGGTGCCAGGCCGGCCGAGGTGAATGCTGGGCTATGCCAGAAGAACGAAAGCCCGAAGAGTCCATCTAGCCCCATAAGTCCGGCCAAACCGGCATCGGTGAATGGGCCGTCAATCAGCAGGTGGTTAGGCTGGGCCTCAGCGCTCATCAGGCCATATCGAATCTCTTCACTCCGCCAAGCCTTGAAGGCCGGAATTTGATGCAAGAGGTTGATTCCCGCATCGGTAACGCCGCGTCCGGTCTTGAGCTGGCGCAAGTTGGGTTTTCCCGCGAGCGCCTTAATAAGTCCATCTCCGGCTGCTGTACCCATCAGGTTGACGCTCTCCAAGAGATCGCAAAAAGCCAGATTCGCCACGCCGGCGTCTGAGATGCCGGGCGTCCAGCACGATTGGAATCGCCGCAATTTAGTAAGATGACGCAGCGCCTCCAGTCCCCGGTCGGTGACCTGCGGACCGCCAATTTCCAACTCAAGAAGCTGCGGCATGCTCGCCAGGTATTTCGCCCCCTCGTCGGTCAGCGCATTGGAAATCGCGCCCAGGTGGGTGATGCTGTCGATCTGCGCCAAACGCTTCATGGCTGCGTCGGTAACCGGGCCCGCTTCCAGCCTGGTAATGCGGTGCTCTTCTATCACGGCGAAGATCGTTTCCCAATCCTTCTCGGATTGCGGCCCCTTCGCGGTGAGCCCGTTTTCTTTCGAGTCGATCTGGTAGGACACAATAACTCTCTCGCTTCACTATGGCTCACGCCTTTCACCTGGGCGATCGCGCCCATCCAATTTTCGACGTGATAGGCAGACGACAACTTGCCGTTCTTCACGGTGAATATATCGAGCGAGATCGTCGTGAAGCTCTTCCCGGTTGGCTGGACGCCGAAGAATGATTCCGCCCGCGTGCCGCTAGCCTCTCCGAGCACAACGATTCGATCCTCTGTGACCCACAGGGTTTCGATTGAGTTTCAGGCGCCAGACTACCTTCGGAACATCGTCGGATCATCACCGAGACAGGCCTTCGCGTCTATAACGGATTGATGCCGATGAAGGAGGATCAGGTGGACCTGGACAATGCTGTCGTGTGGATTCCTGATTCGAAGGCGGCAAACGGGGTCGCCGAAGTTCCGCTGACCGAGATCGCAGTCAAGGCGTTTCGGGACCAATGGGCTCTCGCTGGAAACGGGTGGCGTGGCGAATGAGTGGGTGACGCAACTGCGCCGGCAGAGACACGCCAAGGTGTTCAAGAAGTACTGACAGATGAAGCCGCAGATGAAACGGGAGGCAAATGAGAGCGGCCGGAGTTTTGACACAGAGAGACCAGCTGATGGGGCTTTGCCACGGTCGGGCCTTATTTTGACCGGTTTTACCCCTCATCGCGGTGTGCGGCGAGTCAAGAAGTGTTTTAGAATGAAGAAGTCCGTAGATGTCGGGGCGTAGCGCAGCCTGGTAGCGCACCTGCCTTGGGCGCAGGGGGTCGGGCGTTCAAATCGCCCCGCCCCGACCATCCAAATCGTTCATTTTCATCGCCTTGCTCATCTCCAGTCTTTCTGCTCCAAAATTCAATAAGCCCAAAACGTATCAGAACTGTATCAAAACTCGTTCATTCGTCGCCTCCCGTATCAAAACTCTTTTGGGATGCCGCGTCGCCAGCCTTTCGGTCGAGGCGCTTTAGTGCCTCTCGCTTCATTTGCAGCTTCATTTGCGAGTATTTCTTGAATACTTTCGCATCGGTCTGACGCAGCATTTGCGTGACCCATTCGTCGGCGACGCCACCCGCACTGAGACGGGTTGCGTAAGTGGACCGCAGGTCGTAGATTCTGAAATAGGGCGCGCCAGCGCGTCGAAGGGTTGCTCGCCAAGCTCTTTTAAAATTCTGCTGGTGTTTATTGGGACTAACAGGACTGGGAAAGAGCCAAGGCCGGGCCGGCAAGCCCCAGTTGGTCCTGCAATGCTGTCGCCGCCAAGTCGGTTAACGGAACTTCCGAGATCCCGGTAGGAGTCTTGGAGTCCGAGATGAACACCATCCTGTTGGGGATGTCCACTTGCTCTTTTCTCAAACAGGCAAGTTCCTTATAAACCCTCAAACCCGTTTCGGTGATTATACGGATCACGTTGCGAAGGTATGCCGGGGCCTTTTGCTCAATGGTTGCCTGCTCCGACCACGTCATGTAGTGCGGCCGGAACAGACCTTTGACCATTACCGGAAACTCAACCGCAGCGCACGGATTCGTTGGAACGACTTTCTTCCGCACCGCTACGCTGAAGATATGACGTAAAACCCGGAACTCTTGATGGACAGTTGTTGCCTTTAGAGTGCCAAGTTCAAAGATCCCTGATTTCCGCCGTACGCGCCGTCTTTGTTGAAGCCGGGTTCGAAGGTGAAATTCGATCCCGGTCGCGTCAATCTCCAATAGCTTGCTGCATCCGAACGCTGGCAGGAGAGTCTTTAGTGCGTTCTCATTAGCCTCGTGAGTTTTTGCCGCGCGAATTGGCGGTTTGGAATAGTTCACCAAGAAGAAATCCGCCCATTCATTAAATGTGAGTTGCTTACCTTTCCGGAGAGTCGAAAGGGAATTGTTATCTCTGGCGTCAAGGCGCGTGCGAAGTTGTTGCTGCGCCTCACTCCAGTCCACTGTGTTCGTTGATTCCAGCGCCGGCTACCGTCTCTGTCGCGGTAACGCATCCACCAAATATTGCTATCACTTCGTCTATAAACCACGCCATCATGCTTACGCGGTCTTGCCATTCTCCACCTCTTGTCTAAATTGAGCGCGGAAGGGCTTCAAATCCGACTTCAAAAATCGAATGTTCCGTCCCATTACGCGGAAGTGGGGAATCTGCTTTCGCTCTACCCAAAGATACACCGTCTGAGGGCTAACGCCCAAAAAACGCGCAGCTTCCTTAACTGTCATCGGCGGCCTAGACCAGGAATCTGGGTTGCGCTCATTCTTTGTCAGAGATCGAGATCTGGGATGCCCACTTCGCGACTCGACTCCGCTTGGGAGTTGAGAAAGAGTCCCCCTTCCGGCCGCGTGGTGACCCGAGCAATCACGCAACTGTTCATCAGGTGGATCGGCTCTTGTTGGAGACCCTGCACGAGACAGATCCTCGCGTTGCAGGTCCCGTTGTGGCGACTCGTAAGATTGCCTCCCGTCCGAGTTTGGGCTCGACGGCGCGACTTCTTCACTAGGGTTGCCGCCTACGATTTGAGATGCACCCGCCATGCTTGTCTTTGCTCCATGTCCTGACTTTGAACGAATGTCAAAACGGCTTCGAGCAGCACGACTCCCCTGTCGCTACATGGTGGTCCGGTTCCTGACCGGTTCGCGCACATCCGAATCCATGCTTTCGACGTAGGCTAGCTGCCACCGAAGTCTCAAGCCACTCTCGCGTGACCACGATCCGCGGTCCCATCGCGAAGTGCGTGAGCGGCGGTAATCCCTGAACTTCTCCGTTCAGCAGTCTCGCCGCGTGCGCCTTTGAGTGACGCAGCCGCTGAGCCACCTCAGTAAGAGTCAAAATTTCTTTGTCATCGTCAGTTTTCATAAACGCGCTCCTCACCATGCAGAAGCGTTCAAAAACGTGAAATCCGTAAGGAGAGAAAAATAAATTTACCCCGAGATATTACGTAAATACGCACGGGACTTTAGGGGCGCAGTTCAATCTTGGTGTGGATGAGGCGGCAATCCATCGTTATTCCGATTCGGTTATTATTCCGAGTCGAGTCTAAGACTTGCAAAAAAGTGCCGAAAACAGGCATCCACATGATTTTCACACCCGGAATAATTCCCAGATGTGATCGGCAAAGGTCGGCGTGACCGCTTGCCCGTCGGACGGCGGCTGCCCGGAATAATCTCGACGTCAGGAACCAGTTTTGGGCTATCGAGGAAGCTGATCGCCGACAGCGGGCCCTGAAAGGCTTGTCGGGCCTTAGCAGGTCCTGGGCGGTGGTTGACGAGTCGGGTAACCGAGCGAGTCCTTTCACTCTGGTGACTTGTTTCCGGCTGCTGGTGCAATCGTGGTCGGCTCTTCGTCCGAGAGCCCTTGGGAACCAACCAGACTGAAATTTATCATAAACTCTGGATCGCAGGGTTCGCTCCAGAACCGATAAGGATAAGTGACCACATGTCGCTATACCCTGAAGATCCCTTGTTGAACGGGGCAGAGCTGATGAAAGTGCTGAGTGTGCCTGGGCAGTTCGGCGCATGCGCCTCAACTCCCTGCGTTGAAGACGTGCACCACTGTCAGACATACATTGGCCCTCGGTTCGGGAACCGTGAACGGCTTCTATTCGTCGGATTAGATCACGGTAAACCTGACGATCCGAATGTTTGCCTTGACGTGGAGAAAAGGCAGGAGCAAATCATCTGGAGGCGCACTGTGCGCATTCCAATGATGTCGATCAGTCAAACCGATTTGATGGCGATCAGATCGGAGCGGAGCGACGCAAGGCTTTCTCAGTGTGAAATAGTGATCGACATCAGTCAAGAGTTTTGCTTATTTTCTTTGTCTTGAATTGTTGTTTTTGGTTGCTGACGGGAAGGAGCCCGTAGGGCGACTGGAGTTAGCAACCAAAAACGGTCGCCACGCTGGCTATTGAGCTTCCTTGTCACTGCGCCCACCCTTCTTCTTGCGCATTGATTCACCTTGCAACTCAAGCCGGTGCGCTGCATGCACCAACCTGTCGAGAATGCTGTCAGCCAGCGTTGGATCGCCGATTTGCGCGTGCCACTTTGTGACTGGCAGTTGACTCGTTAGCAGCGTTGCCCTGGTGAGATACCGCTCATCACAGATCTCCAGAAATGCACGCCGTTCGGCATCGGTCAAGGGCGCCATCGCCCAGTCATCAACAATAAGCACATCTACTTGGCCTAGCGCCCGAAGCTTCTTGGGATAGCTGCCATCCGCCCGGGCAAGCTCCAGGTCTCGAAACAACTGGGCCGCAGTCGCAAAGTAGGCAGTGAAGCCATCGCGACAAGCCTTTTGCCCAAATGCCCGTGCCAGAAACGTCTTCCCGATGCCAGTCGGACCCACCAGGAAAACATGTTGATGGCGACGCACCCAATCCGAGTCGTTGATCAGAGAGCGGACCACCTGTTTGTCCAGTCCTCGTGTCGCTCGAAAGTCGATGTCTTCGATGCAAGCGGCGCCTTGCAGACGCGCATCTCGAAGGCGCATAGGCTTCGCCGTGCTCGGCGACATGCTGGGCGCCCTCGCTGTAGAGAACAGTTCGGTTGACGGAATGCCGGTACCACTGTTCTGTTCCCGTGAATTGCGCCAGCTCGGCGGCGCTGAGAGTCTTCTTCTTTGGTTGTGTGTCTGATTGCATGGTGATCTCCTTTTGTCGTGTGCTTTCTGCACAGGACCGAGGAGCTGGCGTCAGTCAAGGCCGAAGCGGAGCGGAGTGCACCTTGGCCTTGACAGCCAGCTAGGATGGGACGACAGCAGAAAGCAAAGATCCACTTTTTGCGCCCGGTTCGGCTTCTGAAGCGATAGATCAAACGAGGGCCTGGTCGCAATTGGAGCGTTGGGCACACGAGCGACACTTAGCCCGGATGTGATGGGACCGGTCGCAGAGGCCTGCCGTCCGCGCCGTCCTGAGCTGTGTACTGGCGCTGACAACCAATTCACGATGCTGCGGCGTAAATGGAACGTCAAACCACCTGCCGGGGTAATGGATGCGCATAAAGGGCGGCGTGCGCCCATAGGTCTCTTCGACTAATAGACAGTACACGGCGGCTTGGATAATGTCGCCCTCGTGAGGCTGGGGTGGGGTTCGGGACTGTTTGCGCTCGATAGGGATTACACCCGCGGGAGTCTGTAGCAGCGCGTCAGGCCTTCCTTTTAATCCGTAGCGTCGCGAAATGAGAATGGGGGATGGGTGTTCGGCGGTGTCGGAGGCGATTGCAGTACCGCCCGGGAGTGCTGCTTGCCGCCGGTGATACAGCCGCTTGGCGAAAAGGGCGAGGCCTGCCACGAGGAGCGCGATGGCAATCCATAACTGCAGCATTCGCTAGTGTCCTCCGCGCACCAGAAAGACCAGGAGCAACAGAATCCCAGCTGCGACGAGAAGGTACCCGGCGATCAACGGGCTTGGACGGGAACCCTGCAGGGCATGCTCGGCCCGCTCTTCGTGAAAGCGAATGCCGGCGTCGCGTTGTGCTTGGACTTCACGCGCTAGGGTGAAACGGAGCTTAGGCGGAGCGACACCAAAGAAGGGGGAGGCGTTGCGGAGGGGGAACGCCTCCGCTGGGTGTACAGACCGGGCACATAGGTAACACTTTGGACCGGGCACATCGGTGACAGTCCAGCGACTCAAAAACTAGAAGGACATGGAAACAATGACTGCCATGCCCTGGAAAGAGAGTCGAATAGTGGACGAACGAGTGCAATTCGTTGCCGAGGTGCTGAAGGGCGAACGAAAAATCAAGGAACTCTGCCAGCAGTACGGAATTTCGAGGAAGACTGGCTACAAATGGATTGAACGGTACGAGGAAGCCGGACCGAAAGGACTGGAGGATCTTGGGCGGCGGCCGCAAAGCTGTGCACACGCGACGCCAGAGCCGATTGTCAAAGAGATTCTGGAATTGCGGTACAAATATCCGACGTGGGGTGCACGGAAGCTTCGGGCGAAACTGGAACAAACGAAGGGTGACACAGACTGGCCGGCAGCCAGCACGATGAATGATATTCTTCGGCGTGCGGGGCTCGTACAGCCTCAAAAGCGCAAGCGAAGGGTGACACCATCGTCGTCACCATTAGGAGAGATCGCGGCGCCGAATCAGCTTTGGTGCATGGACTTCAAGGGCTTTTTTCGGTGCGGCAACAAAGAACGGTGTGATCCGTTTACGGTCACAGACGCGCACAGCAGATACATCATCCGATGCCAGGCCGTACCCAAACTGAACTTCGAAAACGTTGACGCCATCTGTGAGGCGGCGATGCGCGAACACGGTTTGCCGGATCGAATCCGCACCGATAATGGAAGCCCGTTTGCTACGACGGGTCCTTTGGGCCTGAGCAAGTTATCGATCAAGTGGGGGAAGCTTGGGATTTTGCACGAACGAATTCACCCCGGAGAGCCTGGCGAGAATGGCCGGCACGAAAGAATGCATCGAACGCTTAAATTGGAAACGGCGACGCCGCCCGCGTTCACGTTGAGAGAACAGCAAGCGCGCTTCGACGAATTTCGGCGGTGCTTCAACAAGGAGCGCCCGCACGAAGCGTTGGCCTTTGCGACGCCTGACTCGTTATACGTCGCCAGCACGCGTTTATACCCCAAAGAGCTGCCTGGGCACGAATATAGTGACCAGTTCGCTGTCCGCAAGGTAAGGAAGGACGGAGACATCAAGCTGGAAGGGAAGTACATATTTATCAGCGGAGTCTTAAGTCATGAACGGATTGGCCTTTTAGAGGTGGAGGATCAACTGTACGAGTTGTATTTGGGCGATATTCTACTCGGCGAAGTCGACACTCACTGGATGACGTTTACTTCAGTCCGCTAGTTGTAAGAGCTTGATCGCTGGAGGAATGCTTCGCCCTATCGCAAGCATTCCTCGCCTCCCAAAACGCTGTCAATGTCGCCATGGTTTTATCACTACACTGCAGAGGCAGAAGACCATGTTTGCCACACTCATCGTCTTTTATTCCTCAGGTCTGTGGCGACAAGAATTCGAGAAACATGTTTCTGCTGTTCTACCGTTAAACTACAGACGCTTGCGCCCGCCCGGAATCGAACCGGGAATTGCAGATTATGATGTAGTTCCTCAGGCATTCGCCACAGACCAGACAAACGCCGGTGACAAGAGGAGCGAGAGTTTACTCTGTCTTCCATCTTTAACAACGAAAGAGCGGGATTCGAACCCGCGAGCGTCCATGTACTCCCGCCGGCATTCACCGGCTAACCCAAGCGGCCGACAAGAACAAGATCGAGACACTGATCTTAACAGGATTGTAGTCCCGAACAGCATTCGGCCGCTCACCAATCAAACTTTAATTGCTTCTATGGCGGCCACCCAATGGTCGGGCTCCAGTTCGCCCGCCGAGAAGGCCGCCATAACTTCAAACACATGGTCGGAGAAACCGCCGATATTGAGTATGTCCTCGCGTTCCGTCGCTTGCGTGGTGGAACCCGGTTGAACATCCAAACAAATGAGCCGGGCGCTCGGGTTCCGCTGCCGGAACCCGGCCCACTCCTGCATCAAAGCTGTACCAACTCCCTTGCCTGCGTCTACCCAGGACTGGTTATCCGAGATGAACACAATCAAGTCGCCCTTCGCCTGCCGCTGATTCAGTAAACGCACGGGAGCGCTGCAATTCGTCCCGCCGCCGCCCACGGCGGCCAGGCGGCCCGCATTCGTCAGCACCGTATCGCGCGGATTCAGATCCACAGTAACGACATGAGACTCAAAAGGCAGCACCTCCGCAGACTGGTTCCGGGCCAGGATTGCGGCGGCCACCAGGGCCGCCACGTCCACACACTGAACAGCCGTGCTTGCGCCTTTGCGGTATCCCGTAACCGGGCTGCGCATCGAACCCGAAACGTCCGGACAGACATAGACCCTCCCCGTCACAGCCGGCACGTTTTGGAGAGCGATCTCCATTGCGTCCTGCAACGAATTGCGAACCTCCGACGGCACACTCTGGTCGCAAGTCCGATAAGCGGACATCAGTTGATATGGAAAGACACGAGCACGCTGAATCTCGGCCCGGTCCCGCAATAACTCCGAGACCCGCCCGGTCACGCCAGGCTCCTGAAAAGCACCGTGCCGCGCGAACGTGTTCAGGTTCATACGAACAGTCTGCCAGGACGCGCGCAGGGCGACCATCGCCCAGTCTCGCTGAGACAGCGGCAACGACGTCAACAAGGTGAATGGAACGTCAGGCACGTCCACTGTCTCTCCTGCCTTGAACCGCTCGAATTCGGTTGCAAGGCCGGGCAAAGCCGAGCTGTCGATCGTCTTTCCAATCATGTAGCCATAGAAAGCAGCACGCGCCTTGTTGGATGGCTTCGGATGTACCATCTTCAAAATGTCAGCGACAGATGGGTTTGCACCCGTGCTCGAGCGGAAAATGCTTTCTTCATCCTTTGCGGCTAACCATGTCTGCACCAGCCGCTTCGGCGCCGTTCCGAGAGACTTCCGTCCCACGGTTCCAGACCGCAGGATCTGTACATAGTTGCGGAGCATCTTCATGCTGTCAATCACGTCGGCGAACACAGCCTCGTGCAGCCGTGGCGAGCGAAGCGAGAGCCACGCGCACAGAAGCGCGGGCATGTCCTTCATAAAAGAGTGCCGGCGGGAATAGACCGCAACCTTCGCTACGAACTCCGGCCCTGCCGCGTCACAGAGTTGAAAGACGCGGCTCAACTGTTCCTGCTCCGATGCGTAGAACGTGCGGCCGAAGCAACCGGTCGCGGCGTACTGTGCCAGCGCCTGCTTCGGTGTGAGGATATACGCCGCGGCCCCTTCGTGGTTCGTGCAATCAGCCGGCGCGATCATCTCGCCGCGGTAGCTTGCGAACAGTGTGTTGATTGCCATTTTCGTCGCCTCCGTTTGGAATTTGAAACCCTTTGGAGCGGCGCACCAGATTCGAACTGGTACTGTCTCGTTGGAAGCGAGAGGTGCTGTGCCGTTGAACACTAGCGCCGCGAGTTTGGTTGAGGAGCAGGGACTCGAACCCTGGATATCTCGCTAATCGGGCGAGCGTCTTAGCCGCTAGACGACTCCTCAAAAACTGGTAGCCCCTCACAGGCTCGAACTGTGGACCTTCTCTTTGTAGGAGAGACGCGCTGACCAACTGCGCCAAGGGGCTAAACTGGAGTTCCTGGTGGGATTTAAACCCACGACCTGCTGTTTCGGAAACAGCCGCGCTATTCATCTGCGCCACAGGAACAAACTGGTACTCGCGGCAGGACTCGAACCTGCATCCCCTTGCGGGCAAAACGTTCGTGGCGTTTGGGCTAATCCAATTCACACCACGCGAGCAAACCTGGGAAACCGCGCCGGGAATCGAACCCGGATGTGTCTCGTTTAGGAAACGAGGGCCCTATCCATTTGGGCTACGCGGTCAAAACTTGGTAGCGCATGGGAGAATTGAACTCCCGTCTACTGATTGAAAATCAGTCATCCTGTCCGCTAGACGAATGCGCCAGAAAACTTGGTAGCCGGTACGGGCGACAATCCCGTTTTTTCAGATCGAGAATCTGACGACCTAATCAGCGTAGTCGAACCGGCCGGAATCCCTACGGTGATTCGAACACCGATCTGTCGGGTAGAAGCCGACGCTCTTTCCTGATTGAGCTATAGGGACATAAAGGATTGGTGGGTCGCCACGGTAACGATCCGAGTTCTCTCGATTAAGAGTCGAGTGCTTCACCATTAAAGCTTGCAACCCAAACTAACTGGTGGACCGCCAGGGAAGTTGAACCCTGTTCTCTCGGTTAAAAGCCGATTGCTTCGCCATCAAAGCTTGCAGTCCATACTTGGTACCGGATGAGGAACTTGAATCCTCCCGTCGCCGCTAATCTGGCAGCTTTCGGAGGTTTATAAGACCTCCCCGCACACCCGTGCTATCCGGCTTCAAAATTGGTTGCGGCGGCACGAATCGAACGTGCTTCTGAAGGTTATGAGCCTTCCCTGGGGCCAATCCAGATACGCCGCAATAAGAAATCGTTTGGCGGTTCCGAGGAGACTCGAACTCCCGTGATCCGGTAGACAGCCGGACATCCTGGCCGCTGAATGACGGAACCGCATTTGGCACCGGGAGAAGGACTCGAACCCTCGTAGGCAGGTCTGGAATCTGCCGTCCTAGCCGCTGAACGATCCCGGTGTAATTCAATAACTATTCAGTTGTCAAACATCCAATAAACGGCAAAAGGCCCCGGGACTCTTCAGTCCGGGGCCTTTTGACTCACTAAGCTTGAATTGCTTTACTCAGCTAAAGGAGACTCCCCGGATACACACACGTCTTTCCTCCATTCGCGGCTTCCGCGAATCATGGTGACGAGTTGTATCTGGTGTCTCACTTGAAGGGCTTAATTCCTTGAATTTAAAATTTAGCATCAAATACGAAAAAAGGCAATAACGTTTTAATCTTTGTAGGGATCAAATTCTTTCGCCGACGCCATTGCCACTCCTACGGGAGTTAGTGTGTGCAGTATGCGGATGCTGCCGGCATGGGCGGCCAGTACGTCCGGTAGCCGCTTGTAGCAATGTGGCGATTCGTCAAGGCCGGCGCCGCGTAGTTCGACGCGCGCCGCTTTGACGCTCTCCTGCATCATCTCCTGAGTCACCTTGCCCGGGCGCTTGCAGGCGCCCGTCTTACGATCAAACGAACCAGCGGCTTCCATCCGGCCCATGACGCAGCCGGCGCCATGAACAGTGGAACAGAGTGAGTATTGTGATTCTTCGTTCGCCAAGCCTTCGAGTATGACAGCGTTTTCCGCCATAGTGCCGCCGACGAATCCCTTCTGTCCGGGAAAGGCGGGCGTAGCGCCTTTCCGGACGACCCATAGCTTTTCGCCATCGTGCTCTTCTATCCAGGCGTAATTGTGGTGATTGTGAACTTCCTCGACGATGTTCGCGCCCAGGAGTGCCGCGACTCTGGTACAGACCCAGTCGCGGCCGGCGTAAGCGTACGCGCCGCCCAGTTGCATCGCTAGAACATACTGCGCCCCAAGATCGCTCGCCGCATCCAGCACGCACGGATCTACCTCCATGCCGTCCTTTGCGCCGGCGGCCTTCAGGAACCATGTCGCGATGCCGTGTCCCAATCCGCGAGAACCGAAGTGAACGCCGATCCAAACGCGGTCCTGCTCATCGGTAAACAGGTCGACATAGTGGTTACCGCTGCCGACCGTCCCCAACTGCGCTTCGGCTTTTTGTTTGAGCGGCCTGGCGGCTTCGGTCGCCCAAGCCGCGTCGTCGAATAGTGAGTGATCGACGCGCTCGGAGTTCTTACGCCCGATACCGAAGCTGATCGTGTTCCAAAGATCATCCATGATGCGGGCGATATTGGCGCGCAACTCCGCGCCCGGCATGTCAAGCCGGACCGCTTTGTTACCGCACGCAATATCGAATCCTACGCCGGAAGGACTTACGGCGTCTCTATATGCGACAACTCCCCCGATCGGAACAGCGTACCCTAGGTGACCGTCTGCGCAAAGGGCCCCGCGCACCACGCGCTCGTCATTGGCACAGCGCTCGATCTGCGCTACCGTCTTCGGTTCGTGATTGCCCCAGATTGCTATTTTGTCGGAGATAATCTGCATTGCCGCCTCTTATGAAGTATGGTGGATCGCCAGAGATTCGAACTCTGCTGCTGTTCTCATTGCAAGTGAGATGGCCACTCCTAGCAGCCCCGCAACCCACAGTTGGGGTGATCGGAGAGAATCGAACTCTCATAGACGGGGCCACAACCCGCCGCTCTGCCATTGAGCTACGACCACAAAACAAAACTGGAGCCGAGTGCAGGAATCAAACCTGCGACATCCTCTTTACAAAAGAGGCGTTCTGCCACTGAACTAACCCGGCCTGGAGCCGCCACACGGAATCGAAACGTGGTCGCTGCCTTACGAAGGCAGTGCTCTGCCACTGAGCTATGACGGCTAAAACAAAATCAAAAATACAGGTACTTCCGCCACGCGGGGAAATCTTCGCCCCGCGTCCTCATCAGACTGCGCGCCGTATGAACATTAACCGCGCGCGGCATCCGGATCAATGCCATGCCCGCCTCTTCAGGAGTGCGATCCCTCTTCCGGTGGTTGCAGGAATGGCAACAGGTCACTAAGTTCTCCCAAGTCTCCCGGCCGCCGCGCGACCGCGGCAAAACGTGATCCAGCGTCAGCCTGCTGCTGGGAAATACCACGCCACAGTACTGACAGGCGTTTAAATCCCTGCTGAAGATATTCCGGCGCGTCACTACATGCCGCCTTTGCGGAACCTTGCGGTATCTGCTTAAACGAATCACGGAGGGCATCCGCATGTTCCGCCAGACAAGAACATCATGATTCTCTTCCACGGCTGCGGCGCCCTTGACCAGCAAGGTCAAGGCCCGCCGCGCCCGGCAGATGGCGATCGGCTCGTAGCTGGCGTTCAGCACCAGGACTGGCGATTCTACGTTCATGATGATTCTCGCTCTCTCTTCAAGCAAACAAAACGCTGGAGCCGGAGCGGGGATTCGAACCCCGGTTTACTCTTTACGAATGAGTGGTCCTAGCCAGGCTGGACGACTCCGGCAAACACAAACAAAATGGTCGGGGTGCTCAGAATCGAACTGAGTCCACGTGTACCCAAGACACGGATGCGGCCACTACACCACACCCCGAAAAACTGATGGTAGCTCCCCTCAGAGTCGAACTGAATCCTCCGGCTTTTCAGACCGGCGCGCGCACCCGCTACGCCAGAGAGCCACAAAAACTTGGAGCGGAGTACCGGATTTGAACCGGTGTTGAAAGAGTGGCACTCTTCCGTGTTAGCCGCTACACTAACCCCGCAAAACTTTGGATGGGCAGGCTGGAATCGAACCAGCGCATAACGGGGTTCAGAGCCCCGCGCCTTACCTGCTTGGCGACTGCCCAAAACTTATGGCTGGCCGTCCTGGATTCGAACCAGGCATTCGACTTTCAAAGAGTCGCGTGATGCCGCTTCACTAACAGCCGACATTGTCAAAGATCTGGCTCCGAGAGCAGGATTCGAACCTGCGATGAGCGCATTAACAGTGCGCTGCCTTGCCGCTTGGCTATCTCGGAATGTTTAGAAATCGGTAAGCACAAAAGCAAAAAACCCCGGCACCTTGTAAGGGCCGGGGTCTTAGAAAACGATTGGTCTGTTCTCTTGTCTACCCTGAACCCATGATGGCGTGCGTACCCTGTCCGGCCGGTTGATTGGCGGGGTTCGCGACGCGGGTTGGCAGTGTAAACAACATAACCTGAACTCATGATCACACACGTTTTCGCAAATTGCAAAGCAAAAAACATTAAATCTTTTGGTAGCGCCGGTGAGAGTCGAACTCACAGTGTCCGGAGACCACACGTTTTGAGCGTGCTGCGTAAACCGTTCCGCCACGGCCCTAAATAAAATTGGTGGGTGCCAAGTGATTCGAACACATAACGTCTCCAAGGAGAGCTGCGTTTACGGCGCAGTGCGGCCAACCAATATCCGCGTGACACCCAATGGCCGAGAGCATGAGAGTCGAACTCATTCCTCCTGTTACGGAGTTGGCGCGTTAGCAGTGCGCTGGCTTACCGTCTGCCTCGCTCTCGGAAAAAACTATTGGCGGGAGGTGGAAGAGTTGAACTCCACTGATTCATCACCAGTCCACGGTTTTCAGGACCGTTCGGCGACCAGTCACCGGCACCTCCCGCATGTCAAAGAACTTTGGTGGCCGAGAAGAGACTCGAACTCTTACGCCCGAAGGCACTCGTTTCTAAGACCAGCGTGGCTCCCAATTACACCACTCGGCCATGGAGCACTGAATGCGAGTCGAACGCATCAAATCAGCTTTGCAGGCTGACACCTAACCGCTTGGTTTTCAGTGCATAAACGCGAAAAAGCCGCTCAGCTTGTGGCCGGCGGCTTTTCAAAAGCTCAGATTTGTCTGCGAGTTACATGAGTCTCTCATCCAATCCAGCCAAAGCCGCTGCGCTCAGCCGATAGCTGAGGCTCGACAGACACGAACTGGATAAGAGAACGAACATCACAGACTTAATCGTAAAATGGCTTCTCGAAATTGTCAACCTGCTTTCCGCGACACCTCGCACTTATCGCCGCTTCGCGACTGGTGCGAGGCGGGTCACCTAGAAATCCGTGTCACGTCCACCAAACGCCGCTGCTAATCAGTCGGACTGAGAAGCAAAGGTGCTTAAACGGATTCAAGGCTTCGGCGCGCGCGGTAACAACATCTGCCACGCTTGCCAAATAGAGTTCGGCATTCTCGGAGACCGTTCCCCATGCGGCCGCAACCCGGGACTACGACTGGGATCAAGTCATAAAGTTAGCTTTCTTTTTGAGGGAGAGTGGTGGAACAAGCACTGAAGTGGTGGGAAAGGCGAAGCCTGTCAAGCTTGTAGCTGCACCCAAATTGAATGCGGCGCAATTAGTTAGGGATAACGCACGCCTTTCGCAGCTTGCGAACGCGCGTGAACAGCCCGTCTGTTTTCTCCTCTACCCGACACCCGACACCCAGCAGTTCGCCTTCTCCTTCGACGATGCTCATCGCGAGAATGACGATTCCCACCGGAACAAGAAAGACGAAGGCCAATGGTACGAAGATCCGGTCCCAAACCGCCACATTCAAGACTACGTCTCCTTGGCTTCAGTTGTTCCAATCAAAAGTGCCGTCTGCGCAAGGCGCCGTTACCCAACGCCCGCGTGATGTGGAAATGACGGCCCATGGAAAGCCTGGAAAACCAAGAGCAGGTTTTCCATCCTTCCCACCGCCCTTGGAAATCGCTTCGCGATTTCCACATTTCCACATCTTCGACGACTGCTACACACTTGAACAAAACCAAACAACAACCGCACCGCAGTCCAACTGAATCTTTAGCCCGAGCTCGGGCTGCTGATTTGTTGCAAATAATCTCTTAGCCGCCATCCGAGAGGACGGTCGTTTCGCGGACCATCTCTTGGTACTTGTGGCAATGCTGACAAGCGAGGATAATGTAACGGAGTCGCTGGGCTGTCACCCATGTCCCCAGTCCGGTCTGTTACCCATGAGTCCGACCATTCAAGACAGGCCGGCGGTGGGGAGTGTGGGGATGACAAAAGGAAGTTTCCGGCGGCCTGGCTGAAGGCAGGGAAGATACCTGAGCTAGCGAGTCAAGAGGTTTTTTGCGACTGTTTCCACAAGCAAGTGTCGCTCACCCACGACATTTGCACAGCTTTGGCCAGTGCGCCACCAAGGCGGTTCTTCGTTTGGCCAATGCTAGCCAGGTAGATCTCCTCACGGTAGCGTTGGCAAACCTGAGCGTCATTTAGTAAGGCTCTCCAGTTTGGCGTGTCGGCCGATGTGGCAATCAAGCGTGCCGTTAATGGCGGGGTTTTTCACGTTCAGCAAGTGCTGCGCGACAATCAGGAACTGGCTCAAAGCTAAGTTGTTCTTGTTAAGATCGCCCGCCGCCGGACCTACCAGCCATACCTCGCCCGCACAATGTCAACGATCATTTGAAAGCGTAGAAATTTGGACTTTGAGCCGGCCCAAACAACATCATCTGCGCCAGAGGCTCAATTCATCCGTCCGATCATCTGCGCCTTCTGTCGAATCACTTCAGCTCCTCACTACGTGTCCGGCTTACCGCCCTTTAATGCCTGTGTCTGGCGGCTGATTCCCAGGAAATTATAATTGGAGAACTAGCCGGGCAACTTGAGGCCGGCATACTACGTGAAGAAAACCGGTTTGCACCCGCTGGTGCCTCCAAAAATGGCGAAAGGCACAGTGAATTTTGATATCGTGCGCGACATCGGTCTCAAGCTGCCCGGAGTCCAGGAGAGTACAGCGTATGGCGCGCCGGCCTTGAAGGTTCATGGACAACTCTTAGCCTGCATCCCATCTAATCGTTCGGCCGAACCGGATTCGCTCGTCGTTCGCGTAGATTCCGATGATCGCACCGAGCTGCTGGCCGCGGCTCCAGATGTTTACTACGTCACGGACCATTACGTCGGCTACAGTGCCGTGCTCGTTCGCCTGTCTCTCATCACTCCCGACACGCTGCGAGACTTGCTTGGAATGGCACACAAGTTTGTCACCCGCAAAGCCTCGCCCCGGGTATCGGCGCGGAAGCGCTCCTGATCGAGCACGCATTTCCGCGCTTGAGCGCACACGTAAGATTGGCCGCGTGGTCGCCAAGGGTTAGATCTACCCTTCGCCGTCACACACGACCAACGTAGCTGGTGAAATTGCAAAGAAACCTGGCTTAGTGATCCCCCGGCACCCAACGATTCACCTGCATCGGCGGATGTCACGTGTGCATTGTTGGCCTTCTTTTCGTTCATAGAGATAGAATTTAGCAATTCGCGCTGGCTTTAGATTTCGTCGGCCAATTCTCCTTCACCTCACGTGCTATCCGGAGATTCCGCGGAGCCTAGCGGATCATGGCGTGAACCTGGCGAGTGACAAATGCATAATTGAAAGATTGGAGACGTCGCATTGCCGAAAACAGACACAGCAGTGTTAAGCAAGCACTTCAAGCGCGATGCGGTATCGGCGGGTGCGTTGGCAGTGGGGGCCTTTGCGCTGGGCGCATTTGCACTTGGCGCTTTGGCTATCGGCGCACTGGCCATCCGGCGGCTGGTGATACGAGAGGCACGCCTGAATCGGGTGCACGTTCAGCAGCTAGAAGTCGAGCATGTGACCGTTGGCGAATTAGCAGTGCGCCGTGAGATGTCAGGCGATAAGCCTTAGCTCGGACAATCCGTTCTAAAAAGGAGTCACGTCACGCGCGCATATTTTGTTGACGAGCCAGGCGGGCCGTTCCGGAGTGCGGATGTTCCACGTCCCGCTACTGGGTCCGACCAGATTGTGATCCGCGTTCAAGCCAGCGGATTGAATCCGCTCGACACAAAGATCCGTCTGGGGAAGGCTGATCACGCAAGACAGCCACTGCCCGCAGTATTGGGCCTAGACATGGCCGGTGTCGTAGAAGAAGTGGGCGCTGACGTGGTTAGCTTTCGGCCCGGTGACGAAGTCTACGGACTGGTTGGCGGCGTCGGTGGTCTCCAGGGTACGCTTGCAGAGTTCATTGCCGCTGATGAAACCCTAGTGGCGCATAAGCCGAAGAATCTTTCCATGCTCGAAGCGGCGGCCCTTCCACTGTCCGTCATTACAGCTTGGGAAGGCCTTGTCGATCGAGCTGAGGTTCGTTCAGGTCAGAGAGTGCTCGTTCATGCAGGCGCAGGCGGAGTGGGCCACATAGCCGTACAGCTTGCTCGTGCGCTGGGAGCAGAAGTCTTCGCAACTGTTTCATCCGACAAAGCGGAAATCGTCAAGAGCTTTGGCGCGACTCCAATCGATTATCGGCGCTCTTCTGTCGAGGAATATGTAGCGGCGCATACCGATGGTCAGGGCTTCGACGTCGTGTACGACACGGTCGGCGGCGCGACGCTGGATGCCTCCTTCACTGCTGTTAAGCGCTATACGGGTCATGTTGTCAGTTCTTTGGGATGGGGCACTCATGCTCTGGCGCCCTTGTCCTTCCGTGCAGCGACGTATTCAGGCGTGTTCACGCTGCTTCCACTGATCACGGGTGAGGCTCGCGCACATCATGGCGAGATTCTCAGCCAGGCGGCGGCACTTGCAGAAGCAGACAGTCTGAAGCCGCTGCTTAGCAAGCAACGCTTTTCGCCCTCTCATCTGGAAGCTGCTTTCGCGCTGGTGGAATCCGGCAGCTTGGGTAAGGTTGCGATCGAGATGTGATGGTTGAGCGCTGCTTGCTTCAACTGGTTGCTTCGCAACCGGAGGATGCTTGGGCAGCCAGTTAGGGGGAATATATGGCTGTCCGAGCCGAATCTGACAAAAGGGCCTCTCTCAGCGATTATTTGGCCGCCGAGCGAACTCTGCTGGCGTGGATTCGTACCGGTCTCGCTCTGATGGGATTCGGGTTTGTGGTGGCGCGCTTTGGACTGTTCCTGCAACGGCTCCTCATCATGGAAAGCACCACTCAAGAGCAATCGTACGGATTGTCCTTGTGGTTCGGTACGGCGCTGATCGGAGCTGGAATTGTAGTAAATGCTTTTGCCGGATGGCACCATATCCGGTTAGTCCAACAGTTAGATAATGGTGAAGCGACACACTTTCGTGCTTCGCTCCAGGCCGTCGCTGTTGCGTTTTTTCTGGCACTGGCCGGATTGGTAATGGCGGCTTATCTTATCTCGGTTCGCGGTCCTACTCATTCGCAGTCTAAAAGCAACAAGGAGGTATCCCTGATGCTCCAAGGCAACGGGATTATCAACACGCCGAGCAATCACTCGGTAGATCAGACAGTGGAGAAACTCAAGCAAATTCTGCAAGCCAAGGACGTCACCCTGTTTGCCGTAGTCGATCACAGCGGGGAAGCAGAGAAGGCGGGGATGAAAATGCTTCCTACGAAGTTGCTGATTTTCGGAAGCCCCAAGGCGGGCACTCCCCTCATGTTGGCGGTTCCGAGCGTCGCCCTCGACCTGCCTCTTAAGATTCTGGTTTGGGAGGACGAGAAGGGCAAGGTTTGGGCCTCCTACAACCGAGCCGACTATTTGCAAGAGCGGCATGGCGTCCCCCAGCAGTTTGTACAAACCCTCGCTGTTGTGGAAACATTGGCAGACAAAGCGACTGAGTAGGAGAGCAGATTTATGATGCAAACCATGGACACCCCGCTTTTGAGCACGGCAGTGGAACCCAACGCCATATTTTCGGAATACGAGTTTGTGGTTCTAGGTACCGGTGAGGGGGCTAAATACATTGCGTGGACCCTGGCCAAGGATGGACATCGCGTTGCGAGTATCGAGCGGAAATATATCGGCGGCTCCTGTCCGAACATTGCCTGTCTCCCCAGCAAAAACATCATTCACAGCGCTAAAGTTGCTTCCTATTTCAGGCGAAGCGAAGAGTTCGGGATTTTCAAAGACGGTTTCCGGATCGATATGTCCAAGGTGCGCGATCGCAAACGAAAAATGGTGGGGGGCCTAGTGGACATCCATATTTCGAATTTCAAGACAAGCGGGGTAGAGTTAATCATCGGTGCCGGAAAATTTATCGGCCCCCGAACACTCTCCGTTACGCTTGCTGACGGAACAGCGCGTGTCGTCCGAGGGCGCAAAGTAATCATTGGCGTCGGCACTCGTGCGACGATTCCGAACGTTCCGGGCCTATCAGAGGTAAAGCCGCTCACGCACATCGAAGCTCTTGAGCTGGATCACATACCGGAGCATCTCCTCGTTTTAGGTGGCGGCTACGTCGGGTTGGAGTTGTCGCAAGCGCTGCGGCGTTTTGGAAGCAGAGTAACCGTTATCGATCGAAACAGCCGTTTGGCGCATGGAGAGGATGAGGATGTTTCTGAGGCACTCGCGCAGCTGTGTGCCGATGAGGGCATCGAGCTTATGCTGGGCGCGCGCATCTTGGATGTGAGAGGAATTTCCGGTAAATCGGTAAAAGTTCGGCTTTCGCAAGACGGTGCGGAGAAAACTCTCGAGGGGACCGACGTTCTTGTAGCCACGGGCCGTACTCCGAACACCGAGGGAATTGGCCTAGAATCGGCCGGAGTCGAATTGACGGGTCGCGGGTACATCAAGGTTAACGAACGGCTGGAGACAACAGCTCCTGATGTTTGGGCAGTCGGCGAGTGCGCGGGAAGTCCACAGTTCACGCACATTGCGTTCGACGATTTCAGGGTGATTCGGAACAATCTCGCCGGTCAGCCCAGGATGACGACCAGCCGGCAAGTGCCTTTTTGCATGTTCACGGACCCGGAGCTGGCACGAATCGGGCTCAATGAAACAGACGCTACATCGAAAGGAATTCCCTATCGGCTTGCGAAGATTCCGATGGCTGCTGATTTACGCACTCGAACGTTGTCAGAAACCAGAGGCTTTATGAAGGCATTGATCGATACCGAGAGTGATCGCATCCTGGGCTTCACCGTGTTTGGTGTGGACGGCGGAGAGATCATGGGCGCCGTCCAGATTGCGATGATTGCAGGATTGCCGTATACCGCTCTGCGCGATGCTATCTTGAGTCATCCCACGTTGGTGGAAGGCTTGGTCACGCTGTTTTCAGCCGTGCCTTCGTCCAAAGCGTCGCATGCGCATGCCTGAAAGGCTTGGCCGCTCGCACGAGAAAAATATATGAGAAAGGTCGCCGAAGACATTTACGGCTACGTGTACGGAACTGCTGCCGTCGCTACCTCTGCTGTTTCGTTTGCGGGACCTGGAGGATTCAAAAAATCACTGTCGGATTCACCTGATGATGAGCAGTACCTTCGGCTGGCGGGCGACGTGCTTGCTGACCAGACGAAAGAAATAGTGGACCATTGTTTCAGCGGGATCATCACGAATATCCCGAACTTGGTCAGACACTCTCGCAGCCCCAAGGAAGAAGCAATCCCGGAGTATTCAGAGCGGAGCGGCCTCCGTTTTCAGCAATGGATTCTTGACACATGCTTCCGGCCCTACAATCAGGATTGGATCAACTATCAAGAGGAGATTGCCCTGCGGCATACGAGTTTGAAGAAGAACTAATGATTCTTCTTGGATTTAGATGCAAAGACAGAAGATGGCGACTAAACTCAAGCGAAAGGAGTAATTTTATATGATCACCGAACCATCACCCGACATCTCACGCCGCCAGTTTCTTACTGCTGGAGGTATGGTCGCCACGGCTTATCTTGTTCCGAGTTGCCTTGTCGCCCAGACAGACGACCTCGTTGAAGGTGCGTTCAAGGCAGCCGCAACAGCAAAAATCACGGTTCAAAACCTTCGCCGCAATATCAGTGTCCTTTTGGGAGCTGGTGGAAATATCGCCGTCCTTACTGGCCATGACGGAAAGCTGCTGGTTGATGCGGAAATCATCACCGCACGTCCGCACCTTTCCGAAGCTCTCGCGAGCATCAATGCAGATCCCATCAAACATTTGATAAACACTCACTGGCATTTCGACCACACCGGTGGCAACGAGTGGTTTCACGAAGCCGGAGCCAGCATCCTGGCGCACGAGAACACGCGCAAACATCTTTCCAAAGCCACGCGCGTCGAAGGCAACTGGCAGCACACTTTCCCTCCTGCACCGGCGGGTGCGATTCCCGCCACCATCTTCAAAGACGAATATAGTCTACACGTCAACAACAGCACTCTGATGCTCAAACACTACTTGCCCGCTCACACTGATTCCGATGTCTCCGTGTATTTTGCTGAGGCCGACATTCTTCATACCGGAGACACCTTTTGGAACCGTGATTACCCCTTTATCGACTACGCAACAGGAGGCAGCATCGATGGCCACATACGAGCGGCAGAAACGAATATCGCAAGAGTCACCGACAAGACGATCGTCATTCCTGGGCACGGAGCTGTGGGCGGCAAAGCCGACCTGATTCTATTCCGAGAGGTCTTGGTCGAAATCCGCCACAAAGTTGCAGCCATGAAAAGAAAAGGTAAGCCCTTAGCTGAAGTTATCGCAGCTAAGCCCGGCGCACGCTATGACGCCGAATGGGGGAACCTGTTCCAGAACCCGAGTGATTTTATTGGGCTCGTTTACCAGGGGGTTTGAGAGTCTTATTACGTAGCGAAGCCCTCTTTGAGCCACCGCGTTAGGCGCAACTACACCGCTCCGAAATTGCTGCAGAGAAAGATCCCTGGGCGTCCTGCATCGGGAAACCGTTCGGGTGGGGATGCGATGCGGTTCCGAGAGTGAATATCCCGGCCTGCGGCGTCGTCATCTGAGTAGGATAGCCGGAGTCACAAGCGACAATCCGGAACAGCGGCGACCGGGCTCAGCTTCGGAGCTCGACGAATTGATCTCTATGAGCGGAGGATAAACCTGATCATCACCCTGTTAGTCTGCTCACGGCCTGCTAAGCTTTGTCTGCGCTCGCTGCCGCCTCCCACATAAAGCTTCTGGACGGCTATGGACTGGATGTGGTCTAATTGGGACGCTTTTCCATTCCAAAAGGAGTCCATTATGCCTACGGTCATGACCAAAGACGGCATCGAGATTTATTACAAGGACTGGGGTTCGGGACAGCCCATTGTATTCAGCCATGGCTGGCCCCTATCGGCCGATGATTGGGACGCCCAGTTGCTGTTTTTCCTGCATAAGGGCTATCGCGTGATCGCCCATGATCGTCGTGGCCATGGACGCTCCACGCAGACCGCCGACGGCCACGATATGGATCATTACGCCGACGACCTGGCCGCACTTACGGCGCATCTCGACCTGAAAAACGCCATCCACGTCGGCCATTCCACCGGCGGCGGCGAGGTGACGCGCTATCTGGGCCGGCATGGCGAAAGCCGAGTGGCTAGGGCAGCGCTGATCAGCGCGGTACCGCCGCTCATGGTGAAAACGGCAGCCAATCCGCTCGGCCTTCCCAAGGAAGTGTTTGATGATCTGCAGGCGCAACTCGCCGCCAATCGCTCGCAATTTTATCGCAACCTGCCGGAGGGACCTTTCTACGGCTATAACCGGCCGGGCGCAAAAGCCTCGGAGGCCGTCATCCAAAATTGGTGGCGGCAGGGGATGATGGGGGGCGCCAAAGCGCATTACGACGGTATTGTGGCCTTTTCTCAGACCGATTTCACGGAAGACCTCAAGAAGATCACCGTTCCGGTGTTGGTTATGCATAGCGAAGATGACCAGATCGTTCCCTATGTCGCCGCCGGGCCGCTGTCTGCAAAGCTGCTGAAGAACGGAACCCTGAAAACCTACAAGGACTTCCCGCACGGCATGCCTACCACGCAAGCAGACACGATCAACTCCGATCTATCGGCGTTCCTCAACCAGGAGGATGTTGCGTTCTCTGCCAAAGGTGGCGGTCAACGATAAGCATCAGCGACCGCCTGGCGCGATAACCGTCAGCGATAGCAGACGAAGGACTGAACAAACGATAAGTCAAGCGATGAAGCCTGGACTTTGCCCACGAAAAAGCTCGCGACTCGACGCGCATATAGACGGATTGGTATTAGAGCGGGACGAAGTCGGTAGCTCGGGAACAGACGTCGGCACGATTCCTCCTGCCTAGTCGCAAAGGGTAGAACTACTCTTCGCCGTTACACATGGGTAATTCACGAAGTTGCGTTCAAATCTTTGATTTGCGGGTTAAACGTCACTTGGCTGTTAGCGTTGACAGGCCGACGTTTAGGTGCTCAGGGGCACACACACTCTGATCAAAATGACATTAACTGAAGCCTCACTCGCGGATTCGCGCCGAACTTTCACGCGCAGATGTTTTCTTACCGGCGGTCTTCTTGGTGGGCCTGATTGAGAGCGCCTCGATTGGTTCCACACGGGTAGAGACAGCCATCAACCACGCTTCGAGCCCGAATTCAAGGCCGCTTGCAGGTTTGCGCGCACCAAGCACTTGAGCTGCTTCTAATACTGCGGCTCCATGGAGGAACGCCCAAAGCGCGACGGACGCCTGCGGAGCGCTCTCCAACCCGGCGATTCGTTGCACCTGCTCAAGGGTGAACGCCCAAAGGCTATCGAAAAACGTCGCATCGTGCTCCGGCGCGCGGCGACTCATCATCACCTCGTACAGGTGACGGTTGTCCCTTGCGAACTTTAGGTATGCAGATGACATCTTACGGATTGTGGTAGCGGGTTCCAACCGCGCAGCTGCCTTCCTCAGCGCTAGTTCAAGTTGTCGGGCGGCTTCGTTTGCCAGCGCAGCTTCGAGTGCGGAGCGATCGGAAAAGTAGCGGTAGATTGCATTCGGCGCCAAGTTGAGGGAGGTAGCCAGATTTCGTAACGATAAGTCTCGGATGCCTCTCTGCGCCACATCCCTGATCGCGGCCGAAAGGATGGCTTGGCGGTCCGTTTTCGATGGATAAGGCATTAGTAGCACTGTACACCTTGACAGCGGCAAAAGGAAGCTGTACAGTGATCATTATGAAGATGGACAGTGCACATCTTAGGAGAAATACGTGACGAACAACAAAGATGTCGTAGTGACTGGGGTTTCTACCGGAATTGGCTGGGGAACCGCAAAGGTACTTATTTCGAAGGGCTTTCGCGTGTTCGGTTCTGTACGCAAGCAGGCCGACGCCGATCGTCTGGAAAGAGAGTTCGGTAACTGTTTTGTGCCTCTGATGATGGACATTACGGATGCCGACGCGGTACAGCAAGCGGCCCAGAAGGTTGGCTCCATAATAGGCGACAGGAATCTGGTTGGCCTGGTGAACAATGCGGGAATTGTCGTGAGTGGACCATTGCTTTATCTGAGGCCCACCGAATATAGGCGCCAGCTGGATGTCAACATGATCTCGCCACTTGTCGTAATCCAAGCGTTCGCTCCTTTATTGGGAACGGATAAGAAGAGACAGGGTGCAGCTGGCCGAATCGTGAACATCAGCTCCAGCGTAGCAAAAGTGGCTATCCCGCTTCTCGGCGCTTATAGCGCCTCCAAATCTGGTCTTGAAGGAATGTCGGACGCGCTGCGGCGAGAACTGATGTTATTTGGTATCGACGTCGTGATCATTGAACCGGGAACCGTGAACACTGCACTGTACGACAAGGGCGAAAAAGAAGATCTGAGTGAGTTCAAGCAGACCGAGTATTGGGAAGCGGTGCAGAAATTTCAGAAGTTCATTGTCGCCGAGGCACGCAATAACGGTTTATCCCCTGAGCGCCTTGGCGAAACCGTCCACCAGGCCCTCAGCACGGCAAAGCCAAAGGCCCGCTACGCCGTCGTTCCGCAACGGTTCAAGAACTGGACTTTGCCCCGACTTCTTCCTGCCAGAATGCTCGACGACCAACTCGCAAAGCTGCTCGGACTCAGGACGCCGTAGCCGGATCGGACGGAAAATTCCCACCTCTGATTGAAAGGAGAAACAGCGAAGGTCGTTTGTTCCCGTCCTTCATGCGTATAGTCATGGCGCGATGTGAGGTGAACATCTCATCGGGTGACTTCGCTGGCTGATCCAGAGAAATCATCGGAAAATAGATCCATGCTAGTCCCACAGCATTTAGTAATCGCGAACCAACCATCCGAAAGGCGGCACAGCGAGGCACCCTATCAACGCCGGTGCGCCCGTCGGTCGGATGACATAATTTTCGAAGTGGCTCATGTGAATATCGACGGGAACGCTATTCTCCGCCTTCGGTTTTGCGCGCACGCGGCCTGCCGGGCGGCGTTCACGATCTGCGTCAGCTGCGACCGTGGCCAGCGCTATTGCAGTCCAGAATGCCGGTTGGAAGTGCGGCGACGGCAGCGATTTGAGGCTAACGGCCGCTACCAGCAAACCGGGCCGGGCAGGGAGTCCCATCGCCTTTGCCAGCAGCGCTATCGCGATCGGACGCGCCAACCTGCAGTGACAGATCAGCCTATCCCGCCGATCACTTCCGGGGCCGCTCCGAGGCCGCCGACGGTGTGTCAGTGCGCGATTTGCGGCCGTCGTAGCCCGTGGATTGACCCATTCCCAACGATTCCTCTACAATTACGGCACGGCCGCCGTTCAGAAAAATACGTTTTTGGATGATCGCTAACATGACCCGAGCTATGCAAAAGATGGAAGCCGACGGGCATCTCGTCTCCGATGAGTTGGCAGCCTCGCTCAGTCCTTACCCGACCGAGCACATTAATCGATTTGGCAACTATAATCCGAATTTCGGGAGGTCCCCAGAGCCGATCGTTTCGGACTTTCGAAAGCCTCCCCAAAATGGAAACACCAAATGTCTTGGTGATGCCCAGCTCGCAACAGTCGGCCTGACGGGGTAGAGGTGGCGTCGGGAACTGTCGCGGCGGGCTGAAGGGTCGGGATAACTTCCGTGTGCCGCGTTATACGCCCGCAATCGGGTCAAAGAATGACACAGGATTCACAATTCAGCTATTTGAATGTTGGTCTCAGACGAGTTGGGGGCGGCAAACGAGAAGGCGTTGTGAACAGCATGGAAGAAAGCCGGCGGAATTCTCAGTTTGAGCAAATAGAAAATTGATCAGATCGTCGCCTATCGATAAAGGACGGTACATGAACGCTTCGTTGCAGGTGGAAGCTGTCATCGGTGCAGGCCGCAGCGCGTTGATTGGCGCGATGTTTGGAGCTGGTTGGCTCGGGTGGGGCTTGGGGAGCGCCGAGGCGTTCAACGGATTCACTGCTCCCACCTTTGGATTCACGGCACTGCTCCTTTTCGCTGGCTCAATCTATTTCATCCATAAGGGCCGACTGCTCCGCAAGAGGTACCCGGCTGCAATTGATTCCACGCGGCAAACCGTCCGCAAATGGTTTCTATTCATCGTACTGATGGAGGTCCTTGCCATCGTATTCTTTTCGATCCTGGCGTATCGGCTCCATCGTTCCGATCTCGCTACCAACTGGTGCGCGATGATCGTGGGACTCCATTTTCTGCCCCTGGCAAGGATCTTTCGCGCGCCTCAGCTCATCGTCCGCGGCATCTTGATCACGGTTTGGTGCGTCGTTTGTTGGGCGTTTTTCCGCTCCAATGCGCTGGTAATCTCAACCTCGCTGGGGACAGGGATTCTGCTTTGGGGTTCTTGCGTTTTTTCATGGTTTCGAGCCCGGAAGATCGCGCAATCGCTGAGTGTGTGATTTGCGGCCGTCCAGGATGCAGCGCGTCCAACGCGGTTACCTGTGTCTCCGGCTCGGTGTTCAGAGAAATGAATAGCAGTCCCTTGGCTTGACGTGCAGAAAGGGGCGCGCGAACCAATCCGTCATAGTCAATTGTCCTCGAATTTGGAATCACTACTGAATTGACAGAAGAGTAGCCGTGGTCGGATTGTCGGCCGTCCTTCCACTACCTTTTTGCGGGTTGCCTGGCAAACTGGAGGCATCAGATCCCGACGCCGGGGCAAAGATTAAGGAATCCTTAATAGAAGATTAAGACATCAGGCGTATTTTCGTCCGAATCGTTCTCACTGTTCTATTCTCGCCAGCTTGGTCTGCACCAAACCTGAGGAAGAGCCCGATATAGGAAAAGTGACAACAGTTTCGTAACGACCTCGCGAGCCTTGTTACAAAACACGCCGCCATCACAACTTCTTCGGACTACACGGCGAAGTGATTATGGCTGCTACTACTACTTACCGGTGGCGGGCGCCATCAACTGCTGCATGAGGCTCTGACTATCCGGAAATCCCCACTGCTCCACAATCTTTCCAGCGACGACTTTGTAGATGGCAGCCTCCTGGATGGTCACCTTTTTGCCGTTAGGGGCCATACCTGCGAACTCGCCTCGCTGGGTTCCGCTCGACGTAAACCGGATGACGACGCGATCGCCCTCGGCAATGATGTCGTCTACATTCTCGTTCCAGTCGGGGAATGCGGCTCGATGGCCTGCTACCTGAGTCTTGATGCCCTGTATTCCTTTCCACTCGGTTCCCCCGACAAAGTGGCAGATAAAGTCAGCGGAGTACAACTCATCTGCCACGGCGAGGTTGCCCTTGCTCCACAGCTCGGCCTCGGATCGGAGGATGATCGCTTTATTGTCGGACAAAGCTGAATTCGCCCGAGTGGAGCAGCCGACGAGGCTTGCTGCGACGAAGGTGATGCAAGCCACAAGAAGAGTCTTCATGAAACGCGATTATAGCGAGTTTCGTAACAGTCTCGAACGGGCCCGCATGGATGGGGAGCGGAAAACGCCCGCTCTATAGGCGGTCTGCAAGCGTCGTGTAGTCGGAACTCAATGCTCCGCCGCCAGCCCGCGCATGACCCCTGGATAAAATTGCCCGTTCACTGAATCGATATATGACCACGTTCCCGAAGGGAAGCGCTGGTCTGCACCAAACCTGAGGAAGAGCCCGAATTAGGCTATTAATGCCCAACCCCTCGAAAAGGTAAAATTCCTATGGCCGTGCACGAGACACCCGGATATCGGACACAATGTTTAGGCTAAAGCGGGCCCATTGAGGGCAAATTTGAGAAATGACCGAGGACCACGCTCAGTACCGATCAATTCGAATCCAAGCTTTTTCAGGATGTGAACGGACGCGTCATTGCCCTCCTGGACGGTGGCAACTATGCGCGAGAGTTTTAGCTCTTCCCAGCCGAATTGAACAAACGCAACTGCGGTCTCGGTCGCAAATCCTTGTCCCCAGAACTTACGCGCAATGTAAAAGGATAATGCAGCCTCGCCGACGGTGATACGTCCGCCGGAGTGAACATGTGGGTACAACCCAGAGCGGCCTATATACGGTCCCGAAACTTACGTTCGGCATCATCATGCGAACGTGGATATCCGCCAACGTAGCGCCGGACTTCCGCGTCCATCCATCTCCATAGCGCAATATTGCTCCAGATCAATCAATGAATGTTGCCGAAAGAGAAGTCGGTTCGATTCCAGAATGTTCATCTTATTCCGGTCATTATGCGCGGTCGCGCCTGACGATATCCATGACGGTGTTCTTGCTCAAACCGAGCCGATGGCTTACTTCCCGATAGGACTGTCCTTCGCCGACGAGCTTCAGGACTTTGGGAGCGTAACGGTCGGCTTTGACGCGCTGACCCGGGCGCCGGCCGAACACGACACCACGCTTGCGAGCAGCCGCTATACCCGAATGGACCCGCTCGCGCAGTAGATCGCGTTCAAACTCCGCCAGCGCCGCCATCAGAGAGGCGATTAATTTGCCCTGCGCGCTACGCAGATCGAACTGCAAGCCGGTCTGAGCGACAAGGGAGACGCCCCGGGCTTGAAGGTCCTGCCGCGTATGGAAAAGATCGAGCATCGAGCGGCCCCAGCGAGTAAGCTCGGTAACGAGAATCACGTCGACCTTGCGGGCCTGCGCCAATGCAAGGACCTTCTTACGTTCGGCGCGCTCATCCTTAGCGCCGGAGGCGGTTTCCTTCCAGACCCCTACAACTTTATAACCCGCCTTCTTGGCAAAGGCTCGTAGATCCCGTTCCTGGCGGGCGCAGGTTTGGTCGGCGGTCGATACCCGGCAATAAAGCGCTGCAGACTGTCCCAATTGAACCCCATCGAACTCTTCGCTTCAAAAGACCAAGAAAAAGGGCATTTCGTGTGGCAGAGCGTCGGTCCATTGAAAGTATACTTCAACAGGACAAATCATGCCTCTTCAAGAACTGCTCACCGAGTCGCAGCGCCTCAGCCTCCAAACTCCCGCCGGCGATGAGCGTGGCATGGTACGCCACTACACGTTGACCCCAGAGGATTTAACGCTAATCAACCGGCGGCGTGGTGACCCCAATCGGCTTGGCTTCGCGGTGATGCTTCTGCTACTTGCGCTTCCCCGGACGGATACTCCAAGCGGGGCGAGCAACCGCCTCCTGAGCTTTGTGCTTTCGTCGGCGAACAACTCGGGCTTGATGCCACTGTCAATTTTCCTATTTCGGAGAGCTAGCCCGGCAACTTGAGGCCGTCATACTACGTGAAGAAAACCGGTTTGCACCCGCTGGTGCCTCCAAAAATGGCGAAAAGCATAGTGAACTTTAATTAGTGCGCGACATCGGTCTCAAGCTGCCCGGAGTCCAGGAGAGTACAGCGTATGGAGCGCCGGCCTTGAAGGTTCAGGGACAACTCTTAGCCTGCATCCCATCTAATCGTTCGGCCGAACCGGATTCGCTCGTCGTTCGCGTAGATTCCGATGATCGCACGAGCTGCTGGCTGCGGCTCCAGATGTTTACTACGTCACGGACCATTACGTCGGCTACAGCGCCGCCCTCGTTCGCTTGTCTCTCATCACTCCAAACACGCTGCGAGACTGCTTGGAATGGCACACAAGTTTGTCAGCCGCAAAGCCTCGCCCCGGGTATCGGCGCGGAAGCGCTCCTGATCGAGCACGCATTTCCGCGCTTGAGCGCACACGTAAGATTGGCCGCGTAGTCGCCAAGGGTTAGATCTACACATCGCCGTTACTCACGATCTATGCGTTTAAGCATTGTCAGTTTCAGGATGGCGCATGATCCGACAGGATAAGATTGAAACCCGTTCCTCAAAAAATGAGGACTTGATGCATTGAGGTCGAGAGTCCCGGGCAGCCGGTTTCTACCAGATACGCGTTCATCCCATCAGATAAGGCTTGCGTTTAATGCTCATAGTCGCGAAGTCACTTCGCGTCCGGAGGAGATGCCTCCTGCGCCGGGCGAAACGTTATGCCCATAAAATGCTTAGGAACACCATTCTGTGCCGGCGTCTTTTCAAGAAAGGCTTTTGCCGACGCGTCGCGCTTCAGATAGGCATCCAGGAACTTCAGAGTGTAGCGCGCCACCCAGACATAGCTTGTGTTGGCATCCTCTCGCCCGTAATCGGCTACCTGGTTCTCCGCAAAGCGTTGCGCTCTCTCTCCGCGCTGAAACATGGAGCTGAACTCCGGGTGTGCCATGCCGAGCATGTTCACTGTGGTGAGATTGCCGTGTGTCCAGGCGTTCAGTACGTTTGGCCCAACTCTGTCTGCGGCAGGAGTGTCGTCTTTGGCCAAAGCTTCAAGGCTGAGATCTCCCCGGCTGAAGAAGAGCAGCGGTATCGTCATCCGCCCCGGATGAACATCCGCGGCCTGCTGCACGAGGCCCGGATAATAGCGCATGCTGCCGTCCATCTCTACCAGGGCATCGATCCGAGGGTCTCGTGCCCCGGCAAACAGGCTGGAGATGCCGCCCCAGCTCCAGCTCACAACAGCGATCTCCGACAAATTCGCGTCCGGGAGCGAATTGGCATATGTAATGAGAAACGAGATGTCGCGAGCCTGCGCATTAATTCCGTCGAGATCGTCGGTCATATCGCGCGTCGACACCCCCATCGAGGGGCTGGCCACAACGACATAGCCATGACTGGCAACGTACTCACACAGATCGGCGTTTTCCCACGAAACTGAAGAATCGCTGGGAGCGTAGATCAAAACCGGAAAATGCCCCTTCGTCGGCTGCGCACTACGCACCGCCCACAGTGGGATGTCGAAGGATGTCTTCAAGAGCGAACGCCACCGGTTCTCCTTTTCATTAGGAGCGTTGAAGTAGAGTTCCATGTCGGCCAGTGCGACATAGTCGCCAACCGTCATCGGTTTGGCAGGACTTCTCAGCGACGGATACCAGATCAGGGTCTGCAGTGGACGCCCTTCTTCCCAGCGGAGGACAACGTCGAGTCGTTCTCGGGAAAGGTGCGCGAGCGATCGTACTGATTGACAACCTTCAAACCTACCGAAAAAGGTCCGGGGTCTTGCAGGAATTTAAACCTGGATACTTGAGAGGCCGCGAGTACCGACGCCGAGAATATGCACGATGCGCAAAAGGCCGCTAAACATTGTCTTCTCATTTCAGCGTTCCCTTCGTGTGCCAGGCACATAGCAACTTTTCTTTCCTAAACCTCAAAATCTTGCGGCCAGGACCGCTACAGAATCGGCAAACTCTTCTTCAGAGTAAATTCTATTCTGCCTTCCGTACAGATCAGAAGCAGTATCCCGGTGTCCAGCAGGGCAACCCTTCGACAGCTAGGTGATGATCACCCGAGACGAGTTGTTGTATCAGACCGCCGATGATACCGAAATGCACCATCGGTCACGGATACAGTGGAACCACCGAGATCTCTGACGGGTACTCACAATCGCGCGTCTACCCGAATATTTGGCATATCACTGGCCCAATCCTGTCGGTAGGCTTCGACAGGCGCAGGGCACACCACTGACTCGTGCGTTTTACAGCAAAACGACTAGCTTCTGAAGATCGCAGATGACTAGCCGACCATTCAATTTCCGATCGAGGACGACTCGACGATTTGCCCTATAATTAGCGGGAGTAGTATTCGCGGCGACTGAAGGCGGCAATTCGAAGTACGGACCTATGTTGATGAGTTCCTGTTTGTTCGGCAGTGCGATGCTTGCCTGTCTGTTCAGCGCCTTTGTTGTTTGCGCGCAGCAGCCGAAAGCATTTAGTAGCGTAAAGACATCTGTCGCTCTTCCCGAAATTCCCTCTCCATCTGGTCCGCTTGGAATCGGCAGGATCGGTTTTCACTGGATCGACACTTCGCGCCCTGACAAGTACGACCCAAAGCGCAAGCGCGAGATGATGGTTTATTTCTGGTACCCAACGGCGAAATCCGTCGGCGCCAAAGGACAGTACCTTCCAGGCGCGGCGCAAATGGATGCAGTGCCTGCGGTGCATGAGTTCATGAGCCAGCAGTTCGGCAACCTGTGGGCGCCAATTGTTTCGGGAGAGATTTCATCCCATGCGATCGACCGCGCGCCGATCGCCAGCAGCCCCACCCCATTTCCGCTTGTCACTTTCTCACACGGGCTTGGTGGCACAGGGTTCGAATACACGCAGCTGATCGAATACCTGGTGAGCCATGGATACGTCGTAGCCAGCATTGAACACAGCTACACGGCGAAGGCGATCTGGTTCCCAGATGGCAGGATCATCACCCAGCGCGACGATTCACCGCCTGCCGGGCTATCCCAGGGCGAGCGTATGAACTGGATCATGAAAGAGACTTCGGTTGGAATCGACCAAGGAGCGGCCGATGTTCGCTTCGTCCTTGATCGCGTGACGCAGCTCAACCATGACAAGCAGCAATTCGCGCTCGCCGGCGCGATTGACCTGGAGCGGCTTACCGCGATGGGACACTCGGCCGGGGCAGAGTTTGCTGCACGTGCATGCCAGCAGGACTCCCGCCTCCATGCCTGTGTCGATCTCGACGGGGCTATGGTGCCCATCTCCGCGCTTCCGCTCTATGGCGATGATCGCAAGATACTCCAACCCCTGCTGTTCCTCGAAGCCTTCCACCCTGAGAACAACATGGGCGGCACGCCCGATCAGATTGCGGAATACAAGAAGGTCAAGGAAAAGCAGCTTCAGGGGCTGCGCTCGGGTTCGTACGGCGTCGTCTTGCATTCACCAGGGATCGCTCACCCAAGCTTTAGCGATGTGCCGCTTCTCTTCCATGGCCAGGATGGATTTCCGGAGACCCCGATCGTGTTGCACAACCTGGATCTCATCACACAATTCGTTCGTGCATTTCTCGACAAAACACTTCTCGGCGAAAATCAGCCGCTGTTCGACGGCCGTATCTCTCCTGTTCCCGAAGCGACGGTCACGGCGTATGGCCACTGAGCCAAACGGTCAGCGACTTCAGGCCAAAACAATCATCGCGCTTCCCTTGCACGTCAAATTAAGGAATATGTATTAAAAGACGAGCTTGGCTTCAACAACCGGCCCGACTCCTCGCGTGTAGTCCGGAAGTGTAGAGCGGCCAGTCAAATCACTGGCACCCGGCAGGCTACCAAATAACACGTCGTTACCGGCGATCTGTTCGATTCATTATGGGGCCGAATCCAGATTGGTGTGAATTCGATCACACTGCATTTGAACCTCACCTCAACGACTCCGCCACCGCGAGCGCTGTCCTTGGATCGCGACCAAACAGTGAATAGGCGATACCATTCATGGTCCGTGCTGGGGGATTGTCACACTGGTGCACCTGTTCTCGTTTCTCAATCGCCGGGTTGAATCCCCGATCAGAGAAGCGGTCCATAGGAGAATGTGGGATGCCTGGGAACGTTCTGGTGTCAGGAGCTGGGGTTGCAGGTTCCTGTCTGGCCTGGTGGCTCGATCGATACGGATATGCGGTGACCCTGGTGGAACAGGCGCCCGAACCGCGCACCGGCGGCTACGTCATCGACTTTTGGGGCCTCGGCTACGACGTGGCCGAAAAGATGGGCGTGCTGGACGAACTCCGCCGGCATGACCTCAAGGTTCAGGAATTCCGGATCGTCAATCGCGTGGGCCGGCGGATCAGCGGCTTCAACCAGGGCGCGGTGCAAAAGCTCATCAAGGGCCGGGGCATGAGCCTTCCGCGTTCGGCGCTGGCTTCTGCGCTCTACGAAGCGGTCAAGGACCGAGTCGACGTACGGTTCGGGAACAGCGTGACCAGCGTCGAAGACAGCCCGTGCGGCGTGGAGGTGACGTTTCGCGAAGGTGAGGCTCAGACGTTCGATCTGATCATCGGTGCCGACGGCCTCCACTCCGCCGTGCGACGACTCTGCTTTGGTGAAGAAACGCGATTCGAACGCTTTCTCGGATACTACGTTGCCGCGTTCACCGCCCAAGGCTACCGGTTCCGTGATCCGGACGCATACGTGACTTACGGCGAACCTGGTCGGCAGATTTGGCGAATCACTGTCGACGAGGACACGACGGTCTTCATGCTGGTGTTTGCCGAATCCGATTCCCACGCAGCTCCCGTCCACGATGCCTCGCGTCAGAAAGAGGTCCTGACCCGCCTCTACGCTGGCGGTGGCTGGGAAAGCGACGAGATGCTCCACGCGCTTCAGACAAGCATCGATCTCTATTTCGACCGGGTCAGTCAGATCATCATGCCGAGTTGGACCAAGGGCCACGTCGCCCTGATCGGCGACGCGTGCGCGTGTCCGAGCCTGCTCGCCGGCGAAGGGTCAGCGATGGCGATCGCCGAAGCCTACACGCTCGCTGGGGAATTGGTTGTCGCGCAGGCAGGCCACGCGTCCGCATTCGAAATCTATGAACAGCGCCTGCGGCCCTATGTGGAGCGCAAGCAGAAGGGGGCGCGCGATTTCGCTGCGAGCTTCGTCCCCAGGAGTGCTTACGGGCTGTGGCTGCGAAACGCGACCATCAACGCCGCGAACCGCCTCGGGCTCATTCAGCTGCTGTTCAGAGCCCAAATGCGCACTGGCATCGAACTGCAGGACTATCGGTAAGACTTCATCGGGCCTACCCATCCCTGGTCTTTGCTCCACGCGTCACGCACTCGCTCCCGCGCGCGCGTCTCGCCCTTAGCGATCTGGGTGGCATTCTCGTGGAGCGGTTCCTCGATGAAGATAAGAGATCGCGCGGCCATTTTCGAAGCCTGTGCCGCGGATCACGCCACGGCAGCGGCTCACTCATGGGGCACGCGATTGCATCGTCGCGATCAGACTGCCGAGGCTTGGCTCTGACCATCTCCAATCCCGCTTATGCCACGCCAGGATGGCGCGGGAGAACTCAGGCAGGAACGAGCGAGCCGGGGAGTTCCAGATCTGACACCGTGAATTGCTCACTCAAGGGTGCCTCGCTTTTTAGGTTGGCGAGCGGCAGCAGCTGGCAAGACCTGCCCTCTAAATGGCGCCGATTTGGGCGAGGATGTTACGTCGGCTGAGTCCGTAGCGGATTGGCGCTAGCCCGCAACCAGATTCCGAATGAGTAGTCGCCCAGGGTGGATTAATCGCCACATCGCCGTCACACATGGTCTTAGAACGCCCGTGGCCGCCAAATTCCGGTAGCGCCGTTCTTCGGTTGGCATGTCCACGCATAGCTGACTCTATGGCCAAAGGCATTTCAGAACCCTGCGGTGGATTGTGAGGATAATTCCTCTGAAATCGATTGCAGCTTGCTGTGCCTTGTCATGCCATCTTAAAGATGTGAAAACCGAAGAAAGTTTAGGAACGTAATGGCGAATGCCGTTCAAATAGCACGCGACCTCTGGATGTTGAAAATGGGGATGGTGAACGCGTACTTGCTAGAGTCGCAGGATGGACTGGTTCTAATCGACGCCGGATGGCCAGATAAAGCGGATGCTATTTTCAAGGCCGTGCAGGATTCCGGGCATGACTCGAAGAACATCCGGCATCTGGTTCTCACTCACGGCCACATCGACCATGCAGGCAGCGCGGCCGAAGTGCTTGAACGCACGGGTGCGCGCTCGTATGCCCATTCCGCTGATCTCGACCTGATCCGTGCGGGCCATGCCGAACATCCTGGAACTACCGTTACACCCGGACTCATTCCAAAGCTCATCAACCTTCTCTTCATCAGACCGGGAGGCACAACCTACAAACCGTTTTCTATCAACCAGACACTAGAAGACGGTGCGAGGCTGTCGATGGCTCCAGATGTTGAAGTGATCCACTCGCCGGGACACTGCGCCGGACATGTGGCGCTGCTGTTGCGGCATGAGGGGGTGTTGATCGCGGGTGACATCTGTTCCAACGTCATGGGCTTGGGATACAGCATTCTGAACGAAGACCGGACTTTGGCGCGCAAGTCGATTCTGCGAGTCGCGGATTACCCGTTTGAACGGGCTGCGTTTGGACACGGCAAGCCGCTGGACAAGCGGGCGAACAACCTCCTCAAGGAACGATTCTCGGATTCAAGACCGACGTAGCGCGAGTCAAGCTCGGGTTGCCCTGCCCAGGCTCCTGATCAGGTCAACTCTCGTGGGATCTGTATTCTGGCTGTTTGCAATCGTGGGCGCGGTCTTTCAGTTTTCAGCTCCGCGAACAGCCGAGACTATCTCTTGATTGACCGGATGGGCTTGTGATCACCCTCGTGGCAGTGACGATGGTGCGCTTTCTTGTCAATGGTGTTCGGCTGAGTCACTAGCGCACTCAAGTGCGGTATACCGGCCCGAACAATCCGGCACGTTGCTACACGGTACGCCGTCAGGAAGGATCTATCGAGCGTTTTCTCCCAACCTGCAAATGGCTGCAATGCGGGCACCGGCTGGGAACATTCCGGGGATTCAGGGAGGAGAAAGTAGACACTCTACATAATAATGTAGTAGAATCACTACACAATGAGCGTTCGACCATCCCGTTTAGAGTTCCTGCAAGGCACCCTTGATGTACTGATTCTCCGAACGTTGCTTGCGGAACCGAAACACGGCCACGCCATTGCAAAGCATATTCAGCGAACTTCAGAAGAGCTGCTGCAAGTCGAGACAGGTTCGTTGTACCCGGCGCTACATCGGCTTGAGGCGAAAGGTTGGGTCGCGGCCACTTGGGAACCTTCGGACAAGGGCAAGCGCGCCAGGTACTATCGCCTGACGGTATCGGGCCGAAAACAGCTTGCGACTGAGCAATCAAAGTGGGAAGCGTTCTCGAGGGCGATGGGATTGATCTTAAATCCGGTAGATCAGGAGGGGCAATGAGTTCATTCCTTCGAAAGTTGGGTTGGCTGACCCGACGGCGTAACAAGGAGGAGCAACTTGCAGCGGAACTGCAATTCCACCTCGAGCAAGAAGCAGACGAGCGGCAGGCTGACGGCATGGGCGCTGAAGACGCGCGTTGGGCCGCACGGCGGGAGCTTGGAAACTTTAGCGCAGTGCGGGAAGACACTCGGGCGATGTGGAGTTGGACGCCGTTAGAACAACTGGCTCAGGACCTGCGGTATGGCACGCGGACGATGCTGCACAATCCGGCCTTTACTCTACTGGCGGCAATCTCGCTGGCGCTAGGAATCGGGGCAAACACGGCGATTTATAGCTTCATGGAGGTGCTCCTGATGCGGTCCTTGCCCGTGTCGGACCCGGCGGCGCTCGTGGTCCTGAAGTGGCACCTCTCGGGCAAGAAGAGTATTGACAATTCGGTGTTGCATTACATGAGCGGCCAGGTCTATGACGATCCGAGGACCGGGCCAACTTCGCCGGTATTCCCGTATCCCGCGTTTGAATCGTTACGGAAGTCGAGCGGTGTGTTTTCCATCTTGTTTGCTTATCACCCAGCCCGAAAACTGAACGTGATCGCACAGGAACACGCGGAAGTCAGGAATGGCGAACACGTTTCCGGCGGTTATTTTCGGGGGTTAGGGGTCGTACCAACGGTAGGGCGGCTAATTACCGGGGATGACAATCGAACGGGGGCGCCTGCGGTGACGGTGCTCAGTTACGGTTTCGCGCGAGAGCGATTCGGGGAACCCTCCAACGCCGTGGGGCGAGCAGTGCTGATCAACGATACGCCGTTCACTGTCATTGGGGTGACGCCACCGGGATTCTTCGGAGTCGATCCGTCGAAAGCTCCTGACTTCTATCTTCCATTCCATGCTGATCTCCTCATTGATGCGAAGAACAGTCCGTTTAAAGATCCGAATAGCCGCTATTGGGACGAACATTACTACTGGACGGAGATGATGGGGCGGCTGCGGCCAGGTGTAACGATGGCCCAGGCGCAGGCGAAGCTGGCAACAACATTTGAAGGATGGGTTGCCGCAACGGCGACTAATGACGTGGAGAAAAAGAACCTTCCGGAATTTCTTTTGAAACAAGGTGCCGCAGGCTTGGACAACTTGCGGCGAGCGTATGTCCAACCGCTATCCATCTTGTTGTCGATGGCAGGACTGATTTTAGCTATCGCGTGCGCTAACATAGCGAACCTGCTCTTGGCACGTGCGACGGCGAGAAGGCGCGAGATGGCTGTGCGGCTGAGCATGGGCGCAGGACGATGGCGGGTCATTCGCCAATTGCTGACCGAGAGCGTGTTGCTCGCGTTGTTGGGAGGCAGCGCGGGGATCGTGATCGCGTTTTGGGGAATCAAATTTCTAACAAATGTGCTGGCCGCCGGAAGCGGAACCTTCACGCTACACCCAGAGCTGAACCCCAAGGTGTTGGCGGCCGTGTTTTTGCTTTCCATGATCACCGGGCTGTTGTTCGGACTGGCGCCTGCATTGCAGGCAACGCGTGTGGATGCGATGCCGGAGCTAAAGGAGACTCGGGTGGGCGAACGGCGCTCCAGTGCGCGGCTAAGACTCAGTTTGGGCAGAATGCTGGTGATTTCTCAGATGGCAATCTGCCTGCTGCTGTTGGTAGGAGCTGGTTTGTTTCTGCGTACACTCTCGAATTTACGGTCGCTTCAGATAGGTTTTCAGCGCGACAACGTTTTGCTGTTCAAGGTGAATGCGCGGCAGGCGGGCCATCGCGACCCGGAGATTCTTTCGTTCTACAGTAATTTGGAAAGGCGGTTGGCGGCGATACCGGGCGTGCTCAGCGCCACTATGGCGAATTCTCCGCTGATTGGCGAGGGGGCATGGGGATGGCCTGTTGTTCCGATGGGCAAGACGCGGCCTAAGAAAGCGCCAACCGGGCATGGTTCCGGGTCTGATCCAACCGCTACGCACGTTCTGGGGACCGGCCCGAAGTTCTTTTCGACGATGCACATCCCCCTGTTGGCGGGGCGTGAATTCGACGAACGGGACCGGATGGGAACCCAGCCTGTTGCGATCGTGAACGAGGCATGGGTGAAGAAAAATCTTCCAGGAGAAAACCCGGTGGGTAAGCGAGTGACGAGCTTCGGGCTCAGAATGAAGCCGCAGGAGATGACATCATTGGACTAGTCAGAAACGCAAAGTACGACGATTTGACGGGCGATTTTCCGGCGGTCGTTTACATGCCGTTCGAGCAGAACCTGGACGTACCCGTCGACGAGATAACATTCTTCCTTCACACGGCGGGCGATCCACTGGAGTACGCAAACGCGGTTCGCAAGATTGTCCACGACCCCGACGCGCGGATTCCAGTGGCGGGTCTGAGCACGCAAGCGGCGCAAATCGAGCACGAGATGATCCCGCAAATCATGTTCGCGCGCCTGTGTACGATGTTTGCGACGCTGGCGCTAGCGATAGCGTGCGTAGGATTGTACGGCACCACGTCGTACACAGTGGCGCGCCGCACCAGCGAGATCGGCATCCGCATGGCGCTGGGGGCGCAACGGCGCGCGGTGGTATGGATGGTGTTACGCGACGTTCTCATTCTCGCGGTCGTGGGACTCGCGATCAGCCTGCCGGTTGCATTCGGCGCTTCGAAAATTGTCGAATCTCTTCTTTTCGAAGTCAAACCCGGTGATCCCCGCGCGCTAGCGGCCGCGGCGGGTATTCTTCTTTGTGCTGCGTTCGTGGCGGGCTATTTGCCTGCGCGGAGGGCGTCTAGAATCGATCCAATGGTCGCTGTTCGACATGAGTGATTCATCGCTCCGATCAAGTGCGCCGCTAACGCGCGTTGTTGGCCGCCTGAGCGCTTACGACACTCAAGTGTTCGATACGGCGATAAGCGAAGCGTCGCATCTGCGGGCCTTCCGGTTTGTCATCGATAGGATGTTGACCGTAAAAGTATGATTGCCCGTGGGTAGTCGCCAAGCATTTAGGAATCGCCAACCAGTCACCTTTCAGATACTCGTCATCCGAAAAGCCGCACGGTGAATAACGCCATCGAGTGTGGAATCCGCATCGCCGCACACCTCATCACGGCTGCTTCTGGATGATCTTCGGCGACAGATCCGCACACGTCACCAGGTATTCCAGGAATGGCCGGAAGCAGGCCACGAGTTTCTGGCCCGACGGCAGGATCTTGTTCCCATCCCATCCGCGAGCGCGGCGAATCGTTCAGGCCACGGCAGTAATGCTCCAGGTCGGCGGCCAGGCGCAGGAGTGCGCGGTTTACGTGAGTTAGTGAGTCAAGAGTTCTTTTGCGACCGTTTCCACAGCCACAGGGCTATCACTTACGGCATTTGCACAGCTTTGGCCAGTGCGGCCACCAAGGCGCTTCTTCGTTTGGCCAAGCTGGTCAGGTAGATCTCCTCACGGTAGGGTTGGCGATCTTTCCAACAACGGTAAAGGATACGCATCCATTTGAACGCCAGGGAGCGCACTGCGGCGTGGTGTTTCTTGCCGCGGGCTTTCTGTTGCTGATAGTAGGCTTTGGCCCACTCGCATTGGGCAATCGAACAACCCGCCCATTCATGGAATGTCTGGCGCAAAAACTTCGGACAGGCCCGTCGGAAATGTACCCATTCGGTGTTGCCGCTCGCTTCTTTGACGGGCGCGATACCGCTAAAGCAGTGCAGTTCGTTGGCCGAAGCATAGCGATAGCGCTGGGTTCCCAGGGCCGCCATCAGCCGGGGTGCCAGAGCCGCACCTGCTCCGGGAAAGGATTGGAAAATGTGCCAGTCCTCCTGTTTGGCCGCGAGCTCGGCGATATGTTTTTCCAGCTCCCGGATGGAGTCCCGCAGCACTGCGATCTGCCGCACCCAGGCCGCCACCAGGAAAGGAGCCGAATCCATCAGGGCGCGGTCGAAGGTGGCTGGAATGGCCTGCCGGATCTGGTTGAGGCGCTCTGGGATCACCAAGCAATGGTGGGTGCGCAGAAACTTCTCTAGCTTTGCCGGCTTGGCCTGTTGGAGCTCCTGCAAGCTCGGCCACTGTTCCAGCAGATCACCCACTACGGCCGAAGTCACCTCGTCAAACCACCCTAGGATCTGCGGAAAATACAACTTCAGCAGATCGGTGAGCCGGTTACTGAGTGCCGTGCGCTCGTCCACCAACTTGCGCCGATTCTCGACCAGAGTCTGCACTAATCGCATCTCGACCGTATCCGGATCCAGGCGTCGTAGTCGGCTCCGATGGGCGGTCAGAATCTCCAGCAGCAGATCCGCGTCGACGGGATCGCTCTTGCTGCGCGATGGGTACCAAGCTTCGCGAAATTTGGCCAGCGTCGTGGGGTGGACCGGATACAGATGCACGTGCGCGTATTTACTTAGTATCACCGCCAAGGCCCCCCGTCGCTGTTCCAGCGCCACGGCCAACGGCCGGCCTGCGAAACGCAAATGCAACTCCATGATCCACACTTCCACCGCTTCCGGAGTGCTGTCCAGATTCCCTCGTTGGAGGGCTTGTTGCCCAGCCACTTTGAGACTCCAGTAGTGTTTTTGATCCGCCCAGTCGATCGCCACAAAAGCAGCGAACTCGGGTTCCAGATCTGCTTTCACGATTGGTTGTTCTGGTATTTGCTCCATGCCTTGCCTTTCTTAAGAGAATGTTCATCCCGGCAAGAGGGCCTTGTCTCCCCGAGAGCCTTATAGTAGTCTTCAGACATCGGGACGATACCTGAGAATTCGTCATGGAAACAAGGCTAAGCCCGCGGTTCGAGAATCTTCCCTAAAACGTCGAACGTTGGGGGCTCCTACTCGTAACCGCGGGTTTCCGCCGGTTGAAAACTACACTACCCGACATCGCGCCCGTCGGCGCAACACCGGACAGGAAGGTCACGCCTTTTGCTGAGGTAAGAGTTTTCCACAGCTCGGCGCCGCCGACTACTGTGGAAAACCCTCTCTTGATCCTCGTCCCTTCGGATCAACTATAAGGGGCCGCGCCTTCCCTCCAGAGCGTTCGGAAGGGATGTGGGCGTCAGAGGAATGGGAGGCAGCTCAGGACACATGGGAGTAGGAGTAGAAGTAGAAGCGACAGTGGATGGGATTGGAAGGGTGTTGACGAAAACAAGACGCCAAAGAACAAACGAACTCAACGAGTACGGAGACACAGACATGACGAGGATGAAACAGATGAACGGTCTGATTGGGGCGATGAAACAAAACGAAGCGATGGATGTACAACGGAAGTTGAAAAACACAAGACTGGTGATGTCGAAGGTATTGCTGCTGATGATGATGAACAACAGAACGGAACCAGGACACGACGCTGAAGCCGTTTGCGTGGATGAGAGTGTTGCGTGACAGAAACGTGGGAAGGACATGAAGTGGAAGAAGTGGAAGATATGGTCCCCCCTCCGGGGGGCGAGGGGGGGAGTGAGGGAAGAGTTCCTTGGGAGAGAGGCACGGTTCGGCGGCAGGAAAGCGGTAGCGGGTTGCGTGATGCGGAGGGGTGACGAAGGCGGGTGCTCTGGAGGGAGTTGAGTTATCGGAAGAAGAAATGGGGAAGGGAGAAAAGGGGAGTGTTGAAGACTCGCCCTTCGTGTGAATTAGAAATTGCGCGAGGCGCGCGTTTGGAGGTAGCTGGCCAGTCTCGCAGTGGCCTTGAACTGCGGAACGGGGTCGAGTTCCTTGAAAGCGGAGGTGAAGGCGTTGGAGAGGCTCCAGAGCGTTCGCGGTTGAAACTCTTCGTATTGGGGTTCAAAATACAAGTCGTGGACACGGCGGGCGAGATGTTTGGGAACTTCGAGTTCGCCTTCGACGAAGGCTTCGTAGATGAGGAGTTTGGCGGTGACGTTCGTGAGTTCACTTTGGCGCCAGGCCGTGATTTGCTGCTGCATGGGTTCGAAGCTTCGTTGCATCCGGTCGACGCGGATGGAGATGGAATCGACGAGGGAGAAGGATTTGGAATGTTTGGCGAGAACAGGTGTGTACTCGCCCTGGAAGGCCATCTTGGAACAAACGAACACCCTGTAGCCGCAAGTCATCGCGAGACGCATGGACTTGTCGTGAGAATTCCTGATTCCGATGGAGAAACGGCAGCCGTGGATTTCGGTCGCGAGGTCGAGAACGCCGAACATTTTCATGCCGTCTGGCGATACTGCGTATTCGTCGTGAACGGCGCTGATGTGGCGGAAGCCGAGTGTTTCGACCAGGGCCTGTACGATTTCGTGATGCGGGACAGGGCGGTGGGTGGCTGTCGAAGGAGGGGTAGGCACCAAGGCGAGTTCGTCGCGGCTGATGGTGCGTGTTTGATATCCGATGAGTGTACTGGTGTCTGACATTGTGAAATGTCCTTTCTGTCCTTGCTGGACGAAAGTCGAGAGAGCGGAGGGAGTCAAAGGCCGGAGCGGAGCGGAGTGCAGTTCAGCCTTGACCCCGTAGCTAGCATGGGAAGACAAGCAAGGCAGAAGATGTATTGAGCCCCGCGGCGGTGCTGTCTCGTTTATGAAAGTCCAGCTCCGTGTTTAACCGAATGTGTGAGAAAGCGATCCTCTTCTTCCCGACGGCCCCAAAAACGTATTTGAGCGTACAGGTTTATTGGGGAGGGTGGTTCTCCTCCCCTTTAGAGGCTTAGGCCGCATCGCCGGTGGGTTGTTCCTCGGGCTGATCGGCGGCTGCTAGGACATCATTCTTGTGCAGGTCGAGAGCGGCATTCAGTTCGGTTTGTTTGAGCAGTAGCTCTTTCAGCCGCGCTTCGTGTTCGAAGGGCTTTGCCAATTCACATCGAAAAGCCGCGAGGTTCGCTTCGAGTTGCTGAAGCTGTTCCCGCTCGCGTTCGGCAGCGCGTTCCAGCGAGCGCAGGGTGTATTCGATGCTCTGGATGGTGCCTACCGGATTCGCCGGGTTCAGACTGGCGGAGTAGGTGCCGCTACCGCGCAGGAAGAGCGACGGCACGGGATCGGATTCCAGAAAGGATGGCCGCTTGCCTTGGCTCACAATGTCAAAGCCTCGGAAGTGCGCCCGGACTTGGCGTGACTCATCGTCTTTCCAGGTGAGGATGAGGTACGTCAGGGCTTTGGCCGATTCTTCGCGAGAACCCTTGCCGGTGAAGGTGCGATTGCCCATGGTCATCGCAGATGATTCGGAATCGTTGCGATCTCGTAAGGCGATATCGGCCTCGATTTGGGCGATCATCTGCTTGGAGCGCTCGACACGGAACGGCAGTTCAGAGACTTCGCGCGTGACGCGGTAAAGCTGGTTTTGATGTGAGGCCCGGAGCGCGTCGAGCTTGCGGATCTCGGTATCGACACGCACTTTCTCCATGACGAGCGGGTTGCCGGACGCAATGGCTTTGATTTCGGCGAAGGTGAGCGCGGCGTTCTCGAGATCTTCGACACGGCGTGTGGACACATCGCCGCACATGACCTGGGCGATGAAGCGCGCTTTGACTTCAAGCAGTTGCCACATATAGGCGTCGAACGATCCGGCGGTGACGTAGCGGAAGATGCGGACCGTTTCGTAACGATTGCCCTGCCGCAGGATGCGTCCCTCCCGTTGCTCGATGTCCCTGGGGCGCCAAGGCGGATCGAGTTGCGTGAGCGCGGCCAGCCGTTTTTGGACGTTCGTGCCCGCGCCCATCTTTTCAGTGCTGCCCAGCAGGATGCGAATGCGGCCGGCATTGACGGCATCGAAGAGCAACTTCTTTTTGGCATCGGTATCGGCTTCGTGGATGAAGGCGATTTCGGAATTTGGGACACCGAGACGGACGAGGTGCTCGCGCACTTCGTCGTAGACGTTCCAGCGCTGCGGATCGGGTGTGGAGAGATCGCAGAAGACCAGTTGCGTGCCCCGTTCGGCGGCGGTTTCCTGCCAGACGGCAAAGATGCGGCGCGTGGCGCGCTTGAGTTTGGTATCGTGGCCGGGATCTTCGCTGAGTCCCACGAGGCGCAGGTCGAGAGCCGCTTTTCGTCCATCGCCAGTGATCTTGAGCATGTTGTCGATGCTGGGATCGATCTTCTGTGTCTTGAGGGCCTCGGCGCGTTTGACCAGGGTTTGGATGTATTGCTTGAGCGTGTCACTCGCCTGGGTTGCTTCGATGATCGGCTTGCCGGTTTCCAGTTCGGGTCTCGGCAGTTGCAGCATGTCGGCGGTTTGGATATCGGCCACGGAGCGGAACATGGTCAGCAGTTCCGGCATATTGATGAAGCGGGCGAAGCGGGTGTTCATGCGGTAGCCGCTTCCATCGGGCGCGAGTTCTAAGGCGGTGACGGATTCGGCGAAGCTGGCTGCCCAAGCATCGAAGTGCCGGGTACCGGTGCTTTCGAGCAGCGGCGGGGCCAGATAGCGCAGCACGGTGTACATTTCGGCGAGGGTGTTGCTGATGGGCGTGCCGGTGGCGAAGACCACGCCGCGGGTGTGCGGGCTTTGCTGAATGTAGCGGATCTTCAGATACATATCGAAGGCGCGGAAGGAGTCGGAATTCGGCAGGCCGGCGATACGCGGCATTTTGGAGATGTACGCCAGGTTCTTGAAGGCATCGGCTTCATCGACCATCAACTCCGAAATACCGAGGTCCTCAAACGTCACTGCGTTGTCTTTCATCTCGCGGTTCGCGCGCTTTTCAAAGCGGACTTTCAAACGCTTCTTGGCCGTTTCGAGTTGCTTGACGATGCGGCGGTTGTCGCCGTCGCTGGCGTTCATGCGGACCATCTCGTCCTCGATCTCACTGAGTTCTTCGTCGAGGAATCGTTTGAAGAGGTTGTCCGAGAGCGGCAAATATTCGAAGCTGCGGAAGGAGACGATGATGGCGTCGTAGTGGCCAGTGGCAATGCGCGCCATGGCCCGCTGGCGGTTGCCCGTGGCGAACTGGTCCTTGCCGGCGACGAAGAGATTGGCGTGCGGATAGAGCTTGAGGAATTCGGTGGCCCACTGGTCTACCAAGTGATTGGGGACGACGAACATGGTTTTCTGAGCGAGGCCGAGCCGTTTGAGTTCCATCGCGGCCGCCACCAGCGTGAACGTCTTGCCGGCTCCCACGACGTGCCCGATCAAGGTGGAATTCGATTGCAGAATGCGCCAGGCGGCGTTCTTCTGGTGCGGCGCCAGCTCGCCGTTGCGAAGGCTATGCCGGCACATACCGGGGAATGTTAAGTGCGAGCCGTCATAGGTGCGAAGGCGCAGGTGATTGAATTGATCGTTGTATTGGCGCGCCAGCCGCTGCGCGCGGTCGGCCTCCTGCCAGATCCATTTCTGAAAGTTGTCTTTCAATTCCTGCTGGCGTTCGCGGGCGGCCGGGGTCTCGTTCTGGTTAACGACGAGCTTGGGTTGGCCATCGGAACCGGTGATTTCGTCGTAGGCGGTGGGGGTGCGGTTGTTGAGGGCGTGCTCGACCAGCACGGCGGCCGTGAACCGCGCTGTACCGTATGTAGTGGTGTTGGGAGCGGCGTATTTGGCTTGGTAGCCGAGTTCGACGGTCCAACTGGCGATGCTTTGGGCGTGCGAGATGGTGACGTGTTTCTCTTCGGTGGACAACAGTTCACAGAGGAAGCGCTGGATATCGGCTACGGGTATCCAGGGGGAACCCAGGCGCGCGTCGATATAGCCGGGTTCGAGATCGCGGGGTTGCACGGTGCGGAGGGCGTCTACATTCGCGGTGAACTCGGGCGCAACGGCGGCGGCGGTTTCGGCGGTTTCGAGCTTGCGCCTGACATTGCCGGAAAGGTAGGCATCGGCGGGCTCCCAGGCGTTGCCCTCGGGATTGCGGAACACCAGGCCGGTCAGTTCGTGTTGCAGAGCGGGAATGCTTCTTTGGGTGAGACTCGCGATGCGGAGCCAATCGACTTGCCCGGTTTCATTCAGGCTGACGAGCAGCGCCTCAGCGGCGGTTTCGACGTGTTCGACGGGTTGGTAGCCTTCGATGGTGCGCTGATGAAAGATGGGCGTTTTGGCGGCGCGCCTGGTGTCCGGATCGTAGTCTTCGAGCGAGAGCAGGAGCGGGTGATCGGGATCGCCGGCAAAAGCGCGGAAGTTCTCCTTCGAGGAGATGGGACCGAAGCGGTAGAAGAACCGGTCGTATTCCAGGTGGAGCTGGCGGCGGGCGCGGAGGATTTGTTCTTCGGCGGCGTTTTCCAACTGGGTGCGCAGTACTTCGCGAACGGCATCGCGAACGGTTAAGAGGAGCCGGATTCGGGACTCGACGGGTTTGCCGAGATTTGTAGGTTCGAGGGCATCGCCATTGCGGATGACCAGGGCGTTATCGAAAAGTCCGTACGCGCCGTCTTTGATTGAGCCTAAGTCGGCGGCGGAGAGCGGAGCGAGGGGCGTGATCCTAACCGGGTTTGTCGATGTTGTATACAGGCCAGCGGGGACGGTGCTGAGAGCGTCGGCGAAGCGTTGCGGGCAGAACTGCCCTTTGAGAGTGAATTCCGCAGCGGCGTACTGGGTCGAGTCGAGTGCGGGCGTACCCAACATCTGCTGCGGGTGATCGACGAAATACTCGTTGATCGCGACGGGGCCGTCGCCCGTTTGCAAGGTCTTCAACTGGAGCCAAGGCTCAGCCTGTTCCGGAACGGCGGACTCGCGGCGCTGGAGAAACAGCAGGTCGGTGGTGACATCGGTGCCGGCATTCGCGCGGAAGGTGCCGTTGGGAAGGCGCACGGCGGCGAGGAGGTTGGCTTTGGCGGCGACGTATTCGCGAACGGCGCTGTTCTGTTTGTCGAGCGTGTAGCGGCTGGTGATCAGGGCCAGCAAACCACCGGGCCGGACCAGATCGATCGACTTGGCGAGGAAGTAATCGTGAATGGAACGGGTCAAGGCGGGGTGCTTTTTGTAGTGTGAGTCGAGCACGGGATACGAACCGAAGGGGACATTGCCGACGACGAGGTCAAAGAATCCATCCGGGAGGGCGACGGTTTCGAATCCGGCCAGCCGGATCTGCGAATCCGGGTACAGGAATTGCGCGATGCGGGCGGACAAGGGATCGAGTTCAATGCCGACGCGGACAGTGTTCGGAGCGAGGCTGTCGGGCATGAGGCCGAAGAAATGACCGATGCCAAGCGAGGGTTCGAGGATGTGGAGAGGCGACGTAGCGCCCAACCGGGTGAGGGTCTCCCAGATGGCGGCGATGACCGGTGCCGACGTGTAATGTGCGTTGGGCGTCGAGGCGCGTGCCGCCGCGTAGTCCGCTTCGCTCAACAGTTCTTTCAAATCCGTGGCCGCGGGTTGCCATTCCGGCGCGGGGGACGGTTGAAAGAGGTGGGGCAGTGCGCCCCAGCCGGTATAGCGCACGAGAATCCGTTTCTCTTCGTCGGACGCTGGCCTTTGTTCGCGTTCGAGGAGCTGCAGGAGCCGGATGGCTTCCAGGTTGGCGGCCGCCTTTTGGCGCGGCGTGCCGTTTCCGACAACCAGGTTCTGCGGAAAGCGGAAATCGCGAGCGAGGGTGGTTACCGGGGTGGCGGGCTCGGCGAGGCACTCCACTCGTTCAGGGCGATCTCCAGAGCTGAGTTGTACTCCATCTTCTGGACCATCGTGAGTTGGTAGAGCGTTTCGAGCAGTTGTTCGTTCGCCTGGTTGAGCGCCGGCAAAAGTTGCTTCGATGCTGCGAGGGTCGCCACCATCTCCGGAGCCGCGGAGGTCCAGCGTTGGAGGATCATTCGGCTGGTGAGTGGAAGTGTATCGTCCATCGCCTGCTATGACGATAGCAGCGAGGCTGATGTCGGTGTCAGTCTGCTGAACGGCAAACAAGCTCAACTGATCTAGGAAGCGGTCGGAATCTTTAGCGCGAAGCGGCATGAGGTTTGGAAATCCCTTTCTGTCCTGCTGGACACGACAGTGGGGAACGAAGGGAGTCAAGGCCGGAGCGCCAGCGGAGTGCAGTTCAGCCTTGACCCCGTAGTTAGGATGGGAAGACCAGCAGACAGGAAGGCGTGCTTGCGTATCGCGATGCGGAAGGAGCAGGATTCTGTTTGTGGATGTTCGGTGTACTGCTTGGCTTGGTGAGCAGGATGCAATGGAATTCTGGAACCGGCAGAAAATGGGCACGCTAGCGAGGCGCCGATGGATGGAACGGTCAAGGCAGTGGCTCCCGTCTGGCGGTTTGGAAGGGAGCCCACTCACCGATAAAGGAAGGGAAGAGGCTAGCGCCTCCTCACGCTGGCTTGATACTGTGCCAGGGCTTTCTTGAAACGCAGCCAGTCTTGGGGATCGGGAATGCACGCGGCGGCTTGCGAAACGAAGTCGTAGAGATCTGGATCGCGGTCGGCGGCGGTAGTCGGGTCTGTTGGATCGGAAGGGCGGCCGATGGCTGCTGCGTCCCAGTTGATGGCATCGACGATGATGTCGATATTTGTGGTAGTGGTCATGAGAGACTCCTTGTCTGTCCTGCTGGACGGAGTCCTAGGCAGCGGAGGGAGTCAAGGCCGGAGCGGGAGCGGAGTGCCATTCAGCCTTGACGCCCGCAGCTAGGATCGAGAGGCTAGCAGGAAGAGAAGAAGTACCTTGCGCCCGCGGCTGATTTCGGGCGGCGACACCGCTCCTTCAGCGCGCGGCCAACCGATGCTTCCTAAAGTGGCCATCGGATGCTTCCTCGTTAACGAGGAGGCTCTGTGTGTTTCACGCTGTGCAACGGAGCGCTGCCAGACCAAGGGCTGGTTGAAGTTCCTGAATGGGCGGCTTGCGACGAGGCTCATGGTTCCCCAGTGCCCAGTCTGAATTCGCTACGATTCGGCGAGTTCGGCCAATACGTCTCCATGGCAGCTTTGGGGCGCGCACCAGCAGCCGAGGGCCTTCCCTTTCAGTTCGGACTGCACGGCTGCCAACAACGCCGGATGGCCGAGAATATACGCGCGGTATTTCTCGATGACCTGCTTGCGATTGCCGTCGCGGCCGATCACGAAGGGATTCCCCCACTTCGAGGGCCGGCCAATATAGATGTCGAACGGTGCGCGTTTGCAGTGCACGACTTTCGTGGTTCGAGTGCTTGTCATAAAAGGCTCCTTATTGTCCTGCTGGACGGAGTCCTGGGGGAGCGCAGGGAGTCAAGGCCGGAGCGGCAGCGGAGTGCTATTGAGCCTTGACCCCGCAGCTAGGATGGAGACGCCAGCAGGAAGAGAAGAAGTACATTGCGCCTGCGGCTGATTTCGCGGAGCGACACCTTATGAAAAGGGGCGAAGGCCCTAGTACGGGACCTCCTGGGATTCGGCGGTCTGCGGTTCGGCCGATTCGCGTTCGCCATTTGAGGAACGGTCCAGAATGCGGATAGTGTCGGCCTTGAGTTCGACGACGAGTTGTTTCATCTGGTGCTCGATAGCCTTCTTGCCGTTGGGAACTTTGATCGTGCGATCGTATTCGCGGGTGGTGAGTTCGCCCTGTACGAAGACATGAGCGCCCTTGGCGAGACGTTCCGCCAACTTGGCGAACCCGTCGCCGAACCCGACGACCTGGTGCCATTGAGTCCGTTCCTGCCACTCGTCGTTGGTGTCCTTCCAGGACCGCTTGGTCGCGACGCTGAACTTCACCACCGGGGTGCCGTTCGGCAAAGCCTTTGTTTCGGCGTCCTTGCCTAAAAACCCGATGATTGAAAGCTGATTGATTATGTGGAATCTGAGGGCGGACCATAACTGAAGCCCTTCGGCTAAAGAGCCCGCGGGTTGCGCGGGCTCCGAAAGGACAGTGATGCGGATTCCATCAGACTTTCTCTTCGTCGTCAGTTTGAGGTGCTTCATCTTTAGCGAGCAGCTCGACTCGGAGAACAGAGGAGACCCGGATTTGTTTGTCACGTTGCTTCTCTTGGCTCTTGGATCCAATGTATTCGTGGGTCTGGATCTGGCCTTGAATATGAACGTGATCACCGCTCTTCAGCACGGCAGTGACCTCTGCCAGGCGGCCAAAAGCCACGCAACGGTGCCATTCGGTCCGGGATTCCCATTCGCCGGTGTCCTGATCTTTCCACGAGTTCTTCGTTGCGACGGAAAAGATCGTCATCTTGCTGTCGTTTGTCGACGTCTTTGATTCGGCATCGCGGCCGAGGAAGCCCATTAAGGTTACGCTATTGAGGTACATTTTCATTTCTCTTTCTGCCCCGTTCTTTATCGGTGCACCCGAAAGCAAGTGGAATCGCTCCCAAGAGCGAAGCGGTGAGTCGGAGTGCTTTGTTGGGGGAACCAAACGAGCGCGTTTGAGAAGGCTGAAAAGCCTGAAGCTCGGCATGGGGGAGCCGACAAAGCAGAACGGAGAGGAGCGCCGGGCGCGATTAGGCGTCAAGCCGTCAAGCGCAGCAGTGCCCGATGAAAACGTGCAGCAAGAGAACATGACTAATGTTTCTCAAGCGGACCTATGGCCACCACGGAGATGCCAAGAGACAGCCACCAACAACGGTGCGATCTGTCGCACGACAACGGAAGAACTTTCTGCCGGGCGAATTGGGTCCGTGATGCTTTCGTTTGCTGGTGCCGTGTGGCGGGTAATGACGGTTGAACGTACGACTATAAGGCCTCGACGAATACGGCGGCTGTCAAGCACAAGCAATCGTAAAGCGCGGACAGAGTCTACTTGCAGAGAGGAGCTGTTTGATGAACAACCAACTGATGATCGAAGAGATTGACTGGAGCCGCATACCCGTGGTGGCGGAGCTCGCCGAGGCACGGGCATGGATGACTTTTCAGGCTTGCCGAGGTCTTGCTGAGAACACCCTAGACGCCTACGGCCGCAATCTGGAGCGTTATCTTTCGTTTCTGCAGCGAGCTGGAGTTCCACCATGGGATGTAAAACAGGACCAAGTCGCTTTGTACCTTCGTGATTTGGTGGCGATTTCCGTCACGGCGGAAAAAGAATCAAGATTAGGCAACGCCACCATTCAACAACACCTGACAACGGTCCGGCTGTTTCATGAATATCTTTTGGAGGAGGAACGATGCAAACGAAATGTTTTCAAACAGGGGAGCGGCTTGTCTTCGCGCCCATTAGTCCGCCGCGAACACAAGCTGCCATGGATTCCAACGGACGAGGACTGGTGTCGAGTACTGGCGGTAACGGCACGTGAACCAATCCGCAATCGACTTATGTTGGCTATGAGCTATGACGCGGGCTTGCGCCGCGAGGAACTGTGCTCACTGCAAACTGGCGACATAGATCCGTCCCGCCGGGTGATCCGGATTCGTGCGGAAACAACGAAGAACCGAAGGGCGCGCGTACTTCCTTATTCGGCGATTACCGGCGAGTTGTTTGGCCTTTACCTTCAGAAAAGGCGGACGCTCAGCGTGAGCCGCGGTCGGCTCTTTTTGTCAGAGTCGCGACGGAACCTTGGTCAACCGGTATCGATTTGGAGTTGGTCGAAGGTCGTTCGCGCCATTGCAATACGTGCGGATGCGAACGGGTTCTCAACGCACACCATGCGCCATCTCTGCCTTACGGACCTTGCGCGCGCTGATTGGGATATTCACGAGATCGCCACGTTTGCGGGCCACCGAAACATCGAAACCACCATGATTTATATCCACCTCAGTGCCCGTGATCTCGCGGCGAAGTTTAGCGCAACGATGGACCAAGTCCACCAACGCCGTCTCGAACTCATGAAGGAGCTATTTCAATGAATGAAGATATTTCAGTCGAATGGGGTTGGCCGGTGAACCGCGAGGCATACGACAGCAAGGTGGCGCTGAGCGAAGAGGAGCTTTTCTTTCTGACGGACGGACCCACCGAGCGAGTCAACTACAGTGGCCCTCGGTTACCAGCACTCTTGCCGGTTCGCCGTCTGATCGAGCCGCTCGAAGATGTTTTCGCCTACATCGATGTGGCGAAGCACAAGCGAGACCATCTGCTTTCGATTCTGCTTCGGGAGATGGGAAAACGCCAGATTAGTTTCTGGGGTTGGACCGATCGGGATTGGCTCGATGTTGCGGCAGCTCACCGGTATTTCACGGGCTGGGTGATCGCAGCAGCATTCTTGTTGTGCGACTTTCGTAGTCTCTACTCGCTGCCCAAACGCTCACATGTCTTTTCCTCATTGGCGAAGCGTGTTTTCGGGAAGCACCGATTGGACGTCATCAACGGCCAGATACAGAAAGAACTAGAAGCTTTAGGCTACAAAGGCAAAACCCGACGCCTGGTGCCGCTCACGGTTTCACACCTTTTGCTGTCGGTTCAGTCACCGCGGGTAGAAGACATCTCGATAGATGCATTCCGGAACCTCCAAAAAGCGAATACCAACCCTGTCGGCGAAGACTGTCTGACTGCAGTTTCCCGAGCGTTCGTCTTGAGAGGTATTCTTTCTGAGCCGCTGAATCGGCTTGCGCAAACGCGTTACGTAGACGATTCGCCAACTCTTTTGGATCACGTTGCTTCCGAATGGGCAAGAGTGGCCCGATATTGGTATGACCATTCGACGGCGTCGCTAAAGGTGAGGCTGGGTCGTTACTATCGGATTCTCTCTGTCGGACGATGGCTGGATGCAAAGCATCAGCAGATCCAATCGCCAGAGCAATGGACCCGCACAACAGCGGCTGACGTCGTAGTTATGCTCATTGGGGAAACGAGTGGTGAATGGTCTCACCGTCAAGAACATGTTCGCAACTTCGGCAAGCCACTTGCGCCTCGCACGCGAATAGCCGGGATGACATCGCTGCGGATTTTCTTTCAAGATTTGCAGCAATGGGATATCATTCCCCGTCGCTTTGATCCCTATAGAGCATTCCGGACTCCACGCTCCATCAGTAACCTGCTGGAGCGAAACCCTCGTGTCCTAGCCGATGATGTTTGGGCTAAGCTCATTTGGGCGGGATTGAACATGGACCTAGCCGATTTCCCGGGACAGAGTGGCAGCGGCGGTGGTTATCATATGTATCCTTTTTCCTACGTCAGGGCTGTCACAATGGTCTGGTTGTTCGCGGGATTGCGCTGGAATGAAATACGCCGTTTGCGTTTAGGGTGCATTCGTTGGCAAGAAGATTCCTCTGGTGAGCGCGTTTGCCTTCTGTCTGTACCAGTGAACAAAACTTCCACTGCTTTCGTCAAACCTGTCGACAAACTGGTAGGCGAAACGATCGAAGCTTGGGAAAAAGAGCGTCCGGCACAAAGCAAGCTGTTGGATGCTAAGACCGGTGAGCAAGTGGATTATGTATTCTTGCTCCGGCTGCGTCAACTGGGTGCAGCTTACCTGAACAAAATCCTGATCCCGGCGCTCTGCAAAAAAGCGGGCGTGCCGGAGTCCGACATCCGCGGGCGAATCACCAGTCATCGAGCCCGCAGCACGATCGCCTCTCAGCTATTTAACGCTCGGGAGCCAATGAGCCTGTTCGAACTGCAACAGTGGCTCGGCCATAAGGACCCTTCGAGCACCCAGCACTATGTAAAAATTACCCCTACAAAGTTGATGAATTCGTATAAGAAGGCGGGTTATTTCGAGCGCAACGTTCGTGCCATTGAAGTGCTGATCGATCAAGATACTGTGCGGCAAGGCCTCGGCGACAAAGAGCCTTGGAAGTTCTTTGATTTAGGTCATGGCTATTGCACGTATGATTTCTTCGAGCAATGTCCGCATCGCATGGCTTGCGCACACTGTTCCTTCTATGTGCCAAAACAGTCCGCACGCGCGGCAATGTTGGAAGCCAAGAGTAATTTGTTGCGGCTAAGACAGGAGATTCCACTCACCGAGCCCGAACTTGCCGCTGTCGACGAAGGACTCGCGGCATACGAGAAGCTGCTCAGCGGTTTGGTGGACGTGCCGGCGCCTGACGGTGAGACGCCACGGCGCCTAGCCGCGCAAGGACTTCATCAGATTGTGGCAGCGACCGTCATACCCCCAGACGAGTAAGGATTCTGAAGTTGCGTCTCCGGCGCTGACAAGATTTCGCGCGTCGATTGTTCCCGGATGCCATCGTCATCTACGCAAAGTGCGCAGACAGGGCCACCCTAGCCGACTACCATTTGAGGATCGACAACGTGCTGGGAAGGACCCGCGCTAACTGAGCTTAGTTTGCACTTGACAGGCAGCACACCCATTGATAGCCTATACGTAGGTGAACAATGGCTGAAAGACCCGAACTCGTTCCCGGCACTTTGATCATGCTCGTGCTTCGCGTCCTTCGGACCGGCCCCCTGCACGGCTACGCTATCTCCCAGCGCATCCGTCAAGTCTCAGGAGAGGTACTTCAGGTAGAGGAAGGCTCGCTTTATCCGGCGCTTCAAAAGATGCTCATGAAGGGGTGGGTCAAAGCCGAATGGGGCATCTCGGCGACGAAACGCCGTGTTCGCTTCTACAGCCTAACGCCTGCCGGACGCAAGCAGCTCGCCGCTGAACTCTCCGGCTACACCAATATGAACGAAGCTATTCAGGCGGTCATCAAATTCGCCTGAGCGGAGCGGACCCATATGACCGAACTCTACCGCCGCCTCCTCTGGTTGCTAAATCGCCATCGCGCCGAACGCGAACTCGCCGAAGAAATGGATGCACACCGCGCTGAATCGGAGGCTGATGGCCACCGAAATCCCACCTTCGGCAGCACCCTCCGTCATATCGAAACGACCCGCGAAGTCTGGGGATGGACTTGGATCGACCGTCTCCTGCAGGACCTCCGTTACGCCCTCCGCGTCCTCCGCCAGTCTCCGTTCTTCACTCTCACAGCACTACTGGTAATCGCCATCGGCGTAGGTGTCAACCTGACTGCGTTCCGCCTTCTGCTCCTTGAAATTACCCCAAACGTCCGCAACCCCGATACTCTCGTCGAACTCGCGCGCTGGTTCCCCGATGGCTCAGGTAATACCATCGCCTGGCCGGTCCTTGCTTTCTACGGCGAGCACGCCCGTTCATTCCGCGCCGTCATCGCGTCCCACGAAGATTCGGTCACCTTCGGCGAAACTGAAGCCGGCCGAGACTCGGAGACTGCCAGGTTGAACTTCGTCACGGCGTCGTACTTCGCGGAACAGGCCCCGCCTCTTATCGGTGGGCGCGGTCTTGCGGCGTTCGATGAATCGCCCAATTCTGATCCTGCGGTAGTCGTCAGTCGGCGCTTCTGGGAAAACCGCCTTTTAGCTTCGCCTGACGTGATCGGGCAGACGCTCCGGCTGAACGGAAAAATTGTCCACGTAGTCGGCATCATGAACGACCCGAAGGGCCGACGCGAAGATCTCTGGATGCCCCTCGCGAAACAGCCGGTCATCGTCGAAGGGAGTACCCTACTCACCGATTGGACTTCGGCATCGGTATTCGGTGTCGCCCGCTTGAATCCCGGCGTCACTGTTCATGCGGCCGAAGAAGAGAGTCGCGTGATCGCCGCTGCACTTCGCCAGTCCCATCCCGAAGCCGTGAGCAAGGACGAGCGCCTCGCCATGGCTCCCTTCAGCAGCAATCGGATGCATCCCCAAGAAATCGCCGCAGTCGCGATTGCCGTCACCCTAATCATGCTGATCCTGGTGGTCGCCTGCGCCAATCTCGGGTCTCTCCTGCTTGCCCGCGGTGTCGCTCGAGACCGCGAAATCCGCACGCGTCTCGCTCTGGGCGCCAGCCGTAACCGCATCGTGCGGCAGTTGCTCACGGAAAGTACGGTGCTCGCCGTCGCAGGAAGCTTCGTCGCATGGCTCATCAGCGGCATCGCTCTGCAGGTCTTTCTCACGGCAAGCGGCGATCCCAAAAACTGGGCACTTGCGCTCGACTGGCGCATCATGGTCGCCACCCTCGCCACTGCACTGTTAGCCGCCATCTCCTTCGGACTCGCTCCTGCTCTCAGGCTCACCAGTTCGGCCCCGCACGGTGGCCGCGCCCGCGCCGTCTTTCTCGGTTGTCAGGTGGGCGCCAGTTGCATCCTCCTTATCGTCTCCGGTCAGCTAGTCCGAAGCTTCGCCGATCTTCTCACCCTCGATCCCGGCTTTGATTATCGAACCACTTTTACCCTTTCACCCGATCTCCACGCGCACGGCTACTCGGATGTCTCCGCCCAACTCTATTTCGACACGCTCCTCCATCGCCTGACTGAAGTTCCCGGCGTCCAAAGTGCGGGAGTCACTTGGCTCCCGGTATGGGGTAACATCGGTTCCGGCTTCATCGACGGCGGGCACAAAATCCTTATCAACCGCGTCGATGTCGGCTTTTTCTCCACCCTTGGATTGCGCCTTACCCGGGGCCGCCTATTCAATTCCACCGAGCGCGACGTCGTCATCGTCAGCGACTCATTTGCCCGCTGGCGGTGGCCAGGCGAAGACCCACTTGGCAAACGCCTGACGAATATCAGCCCTGCCACCGTTATAGGCGTTGTCGCAAAAGCCGGCAGCTTCGATATTCAAGACATCGATGCGATGGCCGCATATTATCCGATACTTCCTCAGGACTTTCGCGCCGCTTCGATCGTTGTCAAGGCTTTCCGCAATCCCGGCCGCCTTACCGCCACTCTTATCGCTCTCGCCGTGGCGCCGGACCCCAAACTGCGCCCGGTTTCCACTCTCCTGAGCAACGCCTATGACGACGCTGTGACTCAGAGCCGGCGACTTGTTTCGATCTTAAGTGCGCTCGGCCTGCTCGCCACCCTTCTCGCGGGCATCGGTCTGGCCGGCCTCACTGGCTACTCCATCGGCCAGCGTACTCGAGAGATCGGCATCCGGATTGCCCTCGGTGCCGCTCGCTCACGCATCGTAGGTGCCGTGCTGAGGCCGCTTGTCGCTCCGGTCGTCTTCGGTATCGCACTCGGCATCCTCGGCGCGGCGGCTATTTCCTCAATCCTCCGCCATAACCTCACCGGCCTGCGGCCGTCTGATCCGCTCGCTTATCTTTCGGCCGTCGTCGCGTTTCTGGTAGTCGCAGGCCTCGCCGTGTGCATTCCCGCCCGGCGGGCTTTACATATCCAGGCCGCAGAAGCCCTGCGCTATGACTGAGCTTTGATTCTCGGGATGCGGCCCTAGGTTCCGATTGGACCCTCCTGATGGCGCAGGGTAGATCAAAGTCGCCAATTATCAAAGGTCGGCTACGGCGAAAAGAAGACGCCGGCGCATCTGTCGCCGCACTGCGCGGAATCCGGAAGCCGTGGAAATGCCGAACGGAGGAAAGCCCGGAAAACCAAACCCAGGTTTTCCGCCCTTCCCACCGTTCTTGGAAATCGCTTCGCGATTCCCACATTCCCACCGCTACGATGACGACTACCTATACATTCGAACCTAAGACGCAAACCTTCAAGGAAAGGAATCCATAGAATGATGGTTTGGCAATGCTGGTCTGGTTATCCTGAAAATCGACCAGCGGCCAGATTCCACATAACTGGTAGATTCACTTGAAATTCCTTCTTTCTGCCCTTTGCTTGGGCACGAAAAGAGCTGAGTTGGCGGCTGCTTTCAAGCCCAGCGACTGCATTCTATGGGGGACCGAAAGAATTTAGACTTGGCTGAGCGGAGCGAACAAATTCTTTGGGTGGTTCCGTAGAAAGCAGAAGGAGCGCAGTGCGCAGAACGCAGGAATTACGCCCGAAGCCGTGCCAAGGAAAGGACGGGAAGAAAGGAATACTGGGGATCGCCAGCGAGACTCAAAGGGAGTTGTGGCTGGACTGAGAAATGCGACAGCGGAACGGGCGTGGTGGTTTTAACGTCGGTGCCGGATGAACAGAAGGACACAACGAATCGATGGGACGAAGAGATGGTGCCACCGTGGCGGCCTTTGGCGATCGTGGCATGCGTGGAGGAAAAGGCGGGGTACGCCCATGTTTTCGTGAAAGGCGTTGCCCGTGAATTCTGAGCGCTATTCTGATTCCGAACGGTCAAGAGGGGACGACAAGGACAGTGGAGGCACGGAGGCTGATCTGGCAAACGAGGGTGTACAAAGGATTGTGTAAACGCAGGTTAGAAGGAGAAGACCTGTGGCGATGGCAATTAGGGAAGAAGTATTAGAGCAATTGTTGGAAGGCTACCAGAAGCCGGAAGACATCATGGGGCAGAACGGGCTGTTGAAGCAGCTAAGCAAGGCGCTGCTGGAGAAGATGTTAGCGGCGGAACTGACGACGCATCTGGGATATGAGAAGCATGACCCAGCCGGGTACGGCAGCGGCAACAGCCGGAACGGCAGCAGCAAGAAGAAAGTAAAAGGCGAGGTTGGCGAGATCGAACTATCGGTGCCGCGCGACCGGGCGGCGACGTTCGAGCCGAAGATCGTGCCCAAAGGGCAAACGCGGTTCACCGGCTTCGACGACAAGATTCTATCGCTGTATGCGCGCGGCATGACGACGCGCGATATCCAAGCGCACCTGGAAGAGATGTACCAGGTGGAGGTGAGTCCGGCGCTAATCTCGAACGTGACCGATGCGGTGCTGGAAGAAGTGCAAGCCTGGCAAGGCCGGCCGTTGGAGCAGTTGTATCCGATCGTCTATCTGGATGCGCTGTACGTGAAAATGCGCGACAACGGGCATGTGCAGAACCGTGCTATCTACACAGCCATCGCGATCACGCTGGATGGCAACAAGGAAGTTTTGGGGCTGTGGACCAGCGCTAACGAGGGCGCTAAGTTCTGGCTGCAGGTGCTGACGGAGCTGCAAAATCGCGGGGTGAAAGACATATTAATTGCTTGCATAGATGGGCTGAAGGGCTTTCCGGAAGCGATTGAGACGGTGTTTCCGAAAACGCAAGTGCAGTTATGCATTGTGCACTTAGTTCGGGCCAGCCTGAACTATGTGAACTGGAAAGAGCGCAAGCGCGTAGCCGCGGATTTACGCGAGATCTACCGCGCCCCCAGCGCCCTGCAAGCCGAGCAGCATCTGGCGGCATTCGCCGCGCAATGGGAGGACAAGTATCCGACGATTGCGGCGTTGTGGCGCCGCCACTGGGAACGCGTGATTCCGTTCTTCGCCTTTCCTGCCGAGATTCGCCGGGTCATCTATACGACGAACGCCATCGAGTCGTTGCACATGACCTTGCGCAAAGTGATCAAGACGCGCGGCTCATTTCCCAACGAAGAGGCGGCGCGCAAGCTGCTTTACCTGGCGCTGCGCAACATATCTAAGAAGTGGCACACGATTCAGAACTGGAAAGAGGCGCTAAATCGATTCGCGATTCTGTGGCCGGGTCGAATTCCGCTACCGGGCGCAGAGTCCGCTTCGCCCTCCTGAGCGTCAATAGGGCAGGGGCGGGAGCACTGTCAAGGCAGCCCTAACGGGCTCGCTCCGCTCGGCCTTGACAGCACTCCCGCCTCTGCCCAAGAAATCCAATATGAGGCCGAAGCGGACAACTAAGTGGACTTTTTGAAAAGCGTTTACACAAAAGACTTGACACTACCTGGCAAACCGATAAGTTAACAGAAATCGCAGCACGGAACTACCCGCTGCCGCATCTAGGCGCGTACTCCTCTACCGCAAGACCCTGGAGGCATTGAAATATCCTGCCCAACTCCCAATTTTTCCCACACTATAATATCCACTGGTTCCCGCCTGGGCTCCAGACCACGTCCCATTCCCCCCATTCCCACTCTGGTCAATAGCCGTTGCGCCATTACCCTCATTCAGCGGCCAGTATCCCACCAAGCCCGATTGGTCAAAAGCGAGATAATCAGTGGAAGAGATATGGTTCAGGTTTTCTGGCACATTAAGAGCTAGGGTAAGGTCTTTTCCCACTTCGTTGTATTGGTTACTGTAGCCTCCGTCGTTGGCTGCGGCTCCCCCGTTGGAACTCGTATATTTCTGTGATTCCATCCTTGCCAGAAGTTCATAAGTGCCTGCGGATGGTTGTCCGGAGATATAGGTGTAATAGTCTCCGGAAGAAGTGGTATTGATTGGATCGCTGGGAAGCACGGAAAGAGGAGTGCCGAAAGAAATAGACGAGAAATTGATTGGGATCCAGCCGGTGCCGGTGGGGTTCCGGTAAGTTGAACTTGCAGCACAGTGGTAGACGGTGCTTGTGGGGATCAGGGTTGGTAATCCTAAACCTTGGCATTGATCCCCTGCGGTTGAGGTTGCTGCTGGATCCGAGATCGAGATGTATGTAGTTGAAGCATTGCCAAAAGAGCCTCCCTGATCTTCCGAATAAATGCCCAATGATTCATTTAGATTCGCCAAGTCAGCAATCCGGTTCGCGTCCCGTGACTGCATAAGAAGCTGGGCAGGGTTCAGTGTGAGGACCACAACGATGGAGAGGATAGCGATAATAGCGATCACAACCAAAAGTTCGATGAGGGTGAAGGCGGAACGATGGTGGTGACGCATGGATAGAAATGAGTAGCCAGAAGGCCGAGAGGTTTCTATAATTTTGACGGATTCAGGGAGAAATACAAGACGAAGAGGTTATTAAAATAAAAGAAGATAACCTTGCGCCCCACGCACTTTTGCACACCTTTTATCTTGGCCCAGAGGGCGTAGGGTTGGTTGCGGAGCCATAACGGCTCCCCGTGCAGATAATAATTACAAAAAGGTCGGCTGCACGAAAACATTTCATCCATCCTATGTATATGGGATCGAATAATGTCTGGCCGGAGCCTGCGGCGACGAGAAATCTCAAGGAATGCCTTGATGAGCTCTTCGCTGCCGCAGAAGACCAGGTTGATATGGCACGCGATATCTTGGATATTCTCCATGAAGTTCGCGTGGAAATCAATTACCTGATCCGGTAGGAACTCGATCCCGCGGGGCTACCCAACAAGCAAGCCAGCAACAAGAACCTGAATGCCTTATAGTCAGGGCGTGGTTCGATTTGGTTGCAACAGGGTAGCCTTCCATTTGGAAAAGTTGAGCCAAGCTATCTCGGAGATACAAGGGCTCTGGAGGATTCTCTACGGTCAACTTGAGCCGGAAAAGCTTCCCCGGCGGCGGTTCAACTATAGTTATCGGAATAGACCCCGAGGGACAGAATCGAACCAGAGAGGAGGGCTATAGCTCAAACAGTCCGAGGCTAATCTTAATGGCATTCTCGACTTTGCGTATCGTTGCCGCATCGAGCGTGCCGAGCCGTTTTAAGAGTCGCTCCCGGTCAAATCGAGCGGATCTGATCGAGATGGATCGATGGCGGTAGGATCTGCTGTGGGCCGGTATCAGAAAGAATGGAAAGGTTCTTTTCGTCCAGCAGAAACATCGTGTTGCCGTCAGATTCCCCTTCAGCAATCTCTTCCTTTACCGACTGTAGTGGTCCACCGTCGACCTTACAAATCCATAGGCTCGGGGCATCCCGCGCCGATACCACGACTGAACCGGCAAAGAGTGCCCATCTCGTGTTCGGCATCAACTACTTTTCCCGGTTAACGACATCTACAAGGTTCTCCAAAACTAATTTCTCCTCTATCCTCGTGCTGGCCGGAGCAGAGGGCAAGGCTCTGCAGGGATGCACCCTGAGCGCTGACTTCGGGGCCAGACCAGAGAGGCGGAGGTGACCCGCCCCTCGGTTAAACGGCAATGGCCTAGGATGGCAGGAAAGCGATAACTCCCTGAGGTCTGGAGGCAGAGCCTCCAGTTCAATAAAAGATAACTTCCTTTTGATCGCCCGCTCATTCGTCCTCCGGCTTCGATTGATTCTTCTTGGCCTGCTCCATGCGATAGCTGGAGATGTTCAGCTCGAGGACCACGCTGCGGTGAACGAGCCGGTCAATGGCGGCAGCCGTCGTCATCGGATCTTTGAAGATCGCCATTTGGAAAACGGCAGATTGGAGGAGATCAGGACACTACCCCGCTCGTAACGTTCCGCCAGGATGGCTATTGGTGTACTTCCGGCGCACCACGCCCTGAGCGGCTATCGTCAATCGCTAGCTCAATCGCCCTCTTTGCAACTGCACGTCGCATAGCTCGATCAGTGGAAGCCAGCGATTTTCTGCCGGGGTAAAGTTCATGTAAAGCCCGCTCTTTATACCAATGAGTGCATTGATTCATTTGCCTGACGGCGTTGTCGTGTTGGGTCACGAGAGTTTCTACAACAGACGAAAGCCTTAGTGGAACACCGAAAAACTCTAGAGTCTGATCGGGTGGCTCGTGGGCATCTTGAGGTTGCCAAGTCATTTCTAGGTATTATGAGCCAGGTGGCTCCGAAGTTTTGGGCTTTTTTGTTTTTGTCATTTCCGATTCGCCAGTACCTTGGTACCGTATATACATCCTAATGGACCTGAAGAGAATTATTGCCGAACTGGAAGTGAAAAAGCGCGGATCGACCAAGCCATCCTGGTGCTAGAGCGCCTCTCAACGGGCAAGGTCCGCCGCGCTGCCCGCCCGCTTGTCAGCAGCGCTGAGCTTCCGCCCGGCGAATTAGCTGATCGCGACGTAGCGCAGACCAACTCGCACTAGCTTCTCTCTATCGCCGCTGGCGAACTTGACCGAAGCAACACCGTCATTTAAGACGGCTACTATATTTTTCGCCTTCTGTAGCGAGTCAAAGCTAAAGTGAGCCGTTGCCTTATCTACGGCGCTCTCCAATAAACGCATGCCTTCCAAGTAAAGGGCGATGACCTCCGGGCGATAACTATCGGCGTTTTAGGCTCACTTTGCAGGCTAATTTTCAAGGGAGTGTTCATGCTGACACTCGCTATGCTCCATTTGGCGGATGGCTTAGCGCCCGGTGAAAGTTCCAGATCTATGTTGCGCAGAATGTCCAGCGCATTTCGCACAACACGTAGAAATGACTCGACGGGTATTAGATCATGCTTGGGAGCGACTTCAATCAGAAGTGTCGCGGTGGGATGTGACACGGACATTGTTATCGACTCCTGCTAGATTTTATCGCAGTCACAGTGAAGCGAAACGGACCATCTCGGCAATACCATTGTCCGCTTCGGGTTCTGTCATTCTCGACCACAAAAGCCTAAATCCATGGGTGGTCAAGTATATCTTTACCCAAACAACGGCCCCACAGAGAGCGAAAAGCCAGTAACACCTCATGTTTATTCCAGGGTGCAACTCAAATGCTTAATAAACAAACGCAGGTAATTAACACGGGAGCAAAAATAGGCTTTACGGACTTTTTTCTATCCTCTGAGGAACACTTTTGTATAAATTCGGGGTAGAATTAACAGGTTGACCTATTCGAGCGACTTAGCGCTACTGCCCAGGTGACCCTCGTCAATAACGATTCACCAAAGCAGTGATACTGAGAAACAGAACCGCAGGCACACAAAGATACCGCCTCGGCTACCCTGTGTAAAACTCGGACTGACCCGGTTCCAACTCCTTGAGGTTCGGTAGTTGCCGAAGCCGAATAACAGGGGCTTCTTAACTTACGACTACTAATAATATTCCATCCTTCCTGATCAACACTATTGGTTCACCCAAAGCATCGCCTTGCAAAATATACAAGTCCCCCACGTAACCGGGAGCCATCGAACTCGCAAAATCGAATTTGACACCCGTACGCAATTTCGGCAAATTGTTCTGCGGTTTCACCTTCGTCGAGTCCCCACGATTGTTTGATAACAGGAACCTGCATTATTTTTTTCCACTCTGCCAAAGTTATTGCTTGTGGTTTATTCATCTTGTAAATAGCTTTAACAAAAGCGATTCGACCTAAGTCTAAGCCTAACCTAAAGGGATCAAGTGCAGAGGCACGACGACAGATGTTTGCGGGACGATCTCCCGTATCGATTCCTGAGGGAAGTTCTTTCACCGCCCTGGGTGGCCTGAAGCCGATAAGACTCCTTCGCCCGACTGCGCCCGCAGCCACCGTGCAGCAGTGCGTTACTCTGGGCGAGAAACTCGGGACGAAGCGTCCGCCCCTGGTCTGATCTAGTTAATCATTCTGTTGATAGCTATACAATACAAACAACTTCGTGCCAGAATGGTTTATGCCATTCAGCACGAAGCGGCCGCCGCTTGAGCTTTCAGCCGAGCAGAAGCAGGAACTGGAGAAGCTCCGGCGTTCCCGAACAGAAGAGAAACGCGGAGTCCAGCACGCGGCCTTGCTGCTGGACTCCGCAGCTGGTATGAGTGATGGCGAGGTCGCTCGGCGTAACGGAGTAAGCCGCCACACCGTTGCGTTGTGTGTTCGAAAGTTCCTTCAGTTTGGGCGGGAAGCGGCGTTGGGAGACCTTCCGCGTCCGGGCAAGGGCCGGCTTATCCCCGACGATGCGATCGCGTGGGTGCAGAACTGCTCGTGCCAAAAGCCGAAGGAACTGGGCTACTCGTATGAACTTTGGACTTACGCGCTGCTGCAACAGCATATACGGAAGCGCTGCATCGAGGCTGGTCATCCCAGCCTCAGCGGATTGAGCCGCTCCAGGCTCCATCGAATATTGACACAGGGCGAGCTCCGACCGCATAAGATCCGATACTATGGGGAGCGCCGGGATCCGGAGTTCGACAGAAAGATGGTGGAGGTGCTGCACGCATATAAAGAAGTGGAGATCGTCAACTCGGGCATGGTGGAAGGTACTGTGAAAGAACCAACTGTGGTGACGATCTCCTACGATGAGAAACCCGGCATTCAGGCGTTGGCAACCACGACGCCGGACCGGCCGCCAAAGCCAAATCAGTTTGCCAATCACATACGCGACTACGAATACGAACGACTGGGAACAGTCTCGCTGCTGGCGGGCCTTGATCTCCATACGGGTCGAGTGATCGAGATTGTCCGCGACCGTCATGCCAGCGCTGACTTTATCGCTCTACTGACCAAGCTGGATGAGGTCTATCCCCGACAGGCCCGGATTCGCCTGCTGCTCGACAATCATTCGGCACATATCTCAAAGGAAACGCAAGCCTGGCTGAAACTTCACCCGCAGCGCTTCGAGTTCGTATTCACGCCCAGGCATGGATCCTGGTTGAACATCGTTGAAACCATGTTCAGCAAGATGACGCGCAGCATGCTCCGCGGCATCCGCGTCGCCAGTAAACAAGAGTTGATCGATCGCATCCATCTTTATTTTGCAGAGGTCAATACCGATCCGGTCATCTTCCGCTGGAAGTACAAAATGGACCAGATAGCCATTGTCTAGATATAAACAGAACGATCATCTAGTTACGATCCATCGCTTATGACCAGCACGGAAACGATCCGGGAAAAAGCTGAACAGATTTAGGAATAAATTTACTCTGGCAGGGGGCCGATTCGGCGATTGCTGGTAACCTGAGAAAGCCAAGCATCCACTACGTCGCGGCGGCAGACATTCCCACGTAAGCCAATGATGCCTCCCTGTACGGACGGCCCGGCTGTTACTAATTTAATTCAAAGGTTTTCGGCAGTGCGGTTTACGTTCAATTCCCAATGTCCCCGCTGTAAATCAGACGTCATTAACAGTTCGAGGAAGCGGCATTTCCTTGAAAATGCCATGAGTCTGCTCTTTACAACGTGCCGTTGCTACAACTGCGACCTCCGGTTCGCGAAACCGCGTTGGACCGGTGTTCCGCCGGAGCGGCCCGGAGCGGCGAAGAGCGGTAGCCAGGCCAGATGAGCGCAAAAGGCTTTGCGCCATAGAACGGCGTTGTTCCGTCATGACAGATAGGATACATCTGCATAAAGAGGCCGACTGAGGATTTTCGGGCCGGGCTGCGTTCGCCCTAGCCAAATACTAGTATCTTTCCCAGTATTCAGGCGTTTAGTACTGCCAGTACTGTAGTGTAATAAATACTCGGTAATAGTTACCGTAATTGTGCTTTTCGAAATTGGATTGGTGATCCCATTACTCATGTTGAGCGCTAAATTCACAACTGTCGACCCACAGGCAACCGATAGCCAAAGAGCCTCGAAAAGAGAGCACTCGATTATCGACTGGACTGCCCTGGTCTCTCAGATTAAGGCTGGGGAGAGCGCCGGAATAGAACAGCTTTATAGGATTTTCAACCGGGGAATCAGATTTTACCTCTGCCGCCAGTTAGGGCCACAGGAGTTGGAAGATAGGGTTCACGACGTCTTCTTGATTGTGATCAAGGCCATTCGGCGCGAAGGTCTCCGCGAACCCGAGCGCTTAATGGGATTCGTCCGCACCGTCGTAAAGCGTCAAGTAGCCGCCCACATCGACCAAATAGTGCATTTGCGCCGTGAACAGGCCGATCTTGAAATGGGAATGGCGGTCACCGACCGCGAGCACAATCCCGAGCAGCAAGCCATGATTCGGGAACAGGCGGAACTGATGAAACGCGCTCTGTCGGCCTTATCCGAGCGAGACCGCGACGTCCTGATCCGCTTCTATTTAAAAGAGCAAGGGCCGGAACGGATCTGTCGTGAGTTAGGCCTCTCTGAGACGCAATTCAGATTATTAAAGTCCCGGGCGAAGGCAAAATTAGGAGAAATCGGTAGGAAAAAAATGAGGACGAGCGGAACTTTGTCGCAGCCGGCGAAAGCAACTGTGGCGTAGCAGGCAGTCTTTTCTCAGGAGCCTTCGAGAAGGCGTATCGGAAAATACTGATGGACAATAGCGGCCTACTGGCAGGGCGTGAACCGGCTCTTCCATAGTCTGTAGCAATGACAACGACGCGACGCGGTTGAGAATTCACCGAGCCACGTTGTTACTAACGAATCATGGAATCAAACACCTTGATGCTCCTCGGAACCGGGCTAGCACTTTTCTATCCCGCATGCAGCGTACTCCGCTGGCGCGAGATTCGTCGTTCGACCCGAAAAACCAATCAAGAATCTGACGGGCACCAGCGTGCTGAAAGACGTGAAGCAGCTTGGTACCCTGATGATTCGTTTGAAATCCTCGACAGGGCGGATCAGTTAAATACAAATAACGCAAGGCGCTGATCTACCCTCTATCATCACGCCCATCATTCATCAATGATCCGGCTCCTCAATTTCCGGATCGCGTCTTGAATATCAGCACTTTGTCGTGAGACACCTTGCTTTGTAGGGCATTCTTCCATTGCTCCAACTCGTGCTGTCTAAGCCCTTCACGCAATACTGCAATTTCGTGGTCCACAATCTCAAGCGATGATCGACAAAGCTCGCAAATCAGAAGATGCTCTTCAATGGACTCCAGGTCCTTGCCCTCCAAGAGGCCGAGGGCGTAAAGTTCCAACGCGTCGTCGGTCGCATGCATCAAAGCGTCACTCTACGCAAATGGTCGCCGCTCACGACCGAGTTCCTAAACACTGACCATATTACCCCGCAAAGAGAGGGGTATATGAGGAAAACTGCCGCGTTGAAAGTAATCTCCCGGTTATTCGGCGGCAACTACTTTTCCCGTCGCCCTGAGGCAAAAGGCCAAGAGATAGTTGACGGCGAACACCCGCTGGGCTGTACACCCACCGCTCCACCCTTGACCCGCGGACGCCTCCCATGCAGATGCCCGTTGCGCGACTAGCCAGGCAAACGCGTCTGGATCATCGCCATGCAAACCCGGGAGATCGACTCCAAGGCAGCGCAGCGACAGGTGCGCGGCGCACCGCCGCGTGTGAGATGTCGTTTTGGCGTGGCGACTAGATCTGGGGCCGGTCTGTAACGGATCTGCTGGATACGCTCCAGGAATTCCAGCATCTCGGAGTTGGTTTCGTCTCATTGACAGAAGCGTTGGATCTGACCCACACCAGCCGGTCGCGCAGTCTCCGGCCTCTAGCTTTCTTCGCTGCGTTCGAGAGGGAGATTCTGCGCGACCGGGTCCGCTCTGGTTTAGCGCACGCGCGGTAAAACCGCAAACAGCTTGGCATGCCGATGACGGCTGGATTTCAGGCCGCTGAGATCCAGAACCATACTGCGCCAGTGTCGGCAAAGCTGAAATCGTCCGTCGACTCCAGGTGGGTCGGATATCGGTGCGCCGCATTCTGGCAGCTGGGGATGGAAAAACCAGGTAAAGATCCCGATTCGGGAAACACGAATCGATGAGGAAGCTACCGTCGATTGCTTTACGGGCCGGAAGAGCGGGGAGGGGTTGGTTGGTATTACTATCCCGACAACAACAACATCCACTTTCGTTCAAAGCAAAGTGCATCGCTTCGAAAGCCGTTTCGCCGCTCAGCGACTGGCATTACTGGGCCTCGCAAGGCCACCTTTTCTGAGTCAAACTCGATTACGCAATCCTTTAAACCGAAAGAACAGGGGGCGTTTTCTCGCCCAACGCCCCGCTGAACGAATTCCGTTCCCAGCCAACGGAAATTGATTCCACTGTGAGATAGGGTCTCCTCATTTTTGTAGAACCACCTAAATTTACAAAGTTCGTCCCTTTTTGATCAATTGGGTTAAGTACCTTATTCCTCAAGTTGTTGAGGGTTATTCGTCATCCTTTACCGCCCCAGGTCCAAAAGTCTTAAGTGATTTATTGGACACAGTACCAGAAGTACTGTACATTCAACTCATCTCGCTTCGGCTAGGCAGCCAGACTCAAACGCCCGCAACATGGCAGTTCGGGGACCGCGAAAATCAGGGATGCTAATTCCAGAAACTCTCGGATGGTTGTTTCCGAATTTTCCAAATAACAAAAAATCCTCTCGAAAGCGCAATACGTCGGACGAAGATTGAAAGTGGACCAATATCCAACATGACTCCAGATTCTTATTTTGGATTATCCTCCTAAATGTCAACCGCTAAATCCCCAAATACGGATCTACACGCAGTTGAGGCTAGCGAAAGAGCCTCGAACGTAGAGCGCCCAGTTATAGAATGGCGTGCCTTAGTTTCACAAATCAGGTCTGGTGACGACACCGGAATGCAGCAATTGTATAAGCTCCTCAACCGAGGAATCAGATACTACCTGTGCCGCCACCTTGGGCCGCAAGAGCTCGAAGATAAAGTCCAGGACACACTCCTAATTGTGGTGCACGCCATCAAGCGCGGACATCTCGGCGAGCCTGAACACATCATGGGGTTTGTGCGAACGGTCGTGCGCCGCCAAGTCGCCGCATACACCAAACAAACGGTGCATTGTCGCCGGACACACGCCGATCTCGAAGTGGATATCACCGCAGCCGATCGCAAGTGGAATCCTGAACAGGAGGCGATCATCCGCAAAAAGGCAGAACTCATGAAGAGTGCCCTGTCGTCGCTCTCGCAGACAGACCGCAACATTCTTGTCCGCTTCTACCTACATGAACAGCCGCGGGAGCAGATCTACCGTGAGATGGACCTCACCGAAGCACAGTTCAGATTACTTAAATCCCGGGCGAAGGCAAAACTTTTGGAAATCGGCAGGAAAGGAGTGGCACCAGCTCTTCCATGAAGCTTATTTTTACGAGTTCCTGCCGAGGTAGCCGGGTAAATAGGTTTTTTGTTCGAAGCTCCCCCGGCTTAAGCTAAATCCGCGCGGAGCAGTGTCAGTCTCAGGTGGGCGCTGAGATCCCTGGCGGGTGCTTTCTCCAATGAAGGTGCCCACCGGGGAATCGCAGTACGGCAATTCTTTACCCTTTCGACGCCAACTAACTTTAGGGTCCGATGGTTCTGGGTAAACACTAGAGACTGCAGTCGATCCAACTAACTAACTAACAAGTGAAATAGGTGTCTAAGCCAAGGCTCAAACACAATTGGCGCGTGCATTAATAGAAAAAAACGGCCTGCTCTGGGCATCTGTAAATCTCCAGTTTAAATTAGTTACGACAGTAACTGTCGGTTGGATGGTTGTTATAACAAATAACAAGCGTCACTTATTTATATGGTGCTGTTAATAACAACAAGTTCTCTTCTTGAGTAATATAATAGTTACAAATAACTGCATTGAGTAGTATGACTGAACTTATTTGTTATAGACGCGGACGACTAAATAGGTTGACAAACAACCACTGATGCTGAGCGGGCCGCTTTAGTGGTTCGAGGACCAGCACGGCGCACGAACTACGCTCGATAGGACTAGACTGCCAAACACGCGAAGCTGGCATTTCTTAAATAGATTGATGAGCGTCATGACTGGCCGCCTTTGCGACGGACCAAATAGTAGTAGTTTGCGTTTGCCGATTCGATTTCGGAGGGGCAGCTTTATAGAAGAGTGGCGACGGGGAAGCGCGATTCGCGTATATTGGGCGTCTGCTGACGGAGAACTGTAACGATTTGGTGGCCTAAGGTTCGAGCGGGCTGCTCTCGATTCGCTGCAAGAGGTAGCGGACGCGAAATCAGTGGTACTTGTTGTCAGTCGGATACACAAATAGATGGTGGTTGTTGCGAACGTCTGCTCGCATTTCGTGACTATCACGTTACCGCTGTCTGTCGTCGTGCCAGAGCGAAATCGAGTAGTCAGCCCCTGAAATAAATTCGAATTGCTCGCCGATATCCGAGATTAACGCGCGGTAGCTCTCGAGTGTCCGAAATTCCAAGGCGTATGCTGGGCCTGCTGCTGGACATCGGCGCAGAACCGGCGAATCTTTCATCAGGTCTGCTCATCTCCCAGTACGCTGGAAGATTTCGGCTATACTTTCTTGCGCAGGTGAGCGTTCGGGTCTGGCAAACCCTCCAAAATCGGGCGGCCCCACGAGTGGGCTATTTCTATTTCCCGTCTGCATAATTGGCAAGTCTCCCTCTGCAAGATCATCGAGCCACCATCGAGCCTCGAATCAGACAAACTGAGTCGCCGGTAGTTCCAGGCTCGCGGCCGCTTCGTGAGAACAGTGTCTACCGCGTAGACCGCGAGTGCCCCGACCGCCTGAAGGATGTCGGCGATGGCTGGGGTCCCCGGACAGGGAAAGCGGTCGTCGTTCACCATATCCGGGAACATGCACGCAATGCAGGGACCGTCTTTCTCCTGCACGAACACGTAGCCGTGATCGGCGTCACGGCTGACGGCGGTGAAGATTACGGGTATAGATCTTTGGCGGAAGAACCAGCTCGCAGTAACACGGGCCGGATTGTTGTCGACGCCGCAGATCGCGATATCGCAGGCGAGAGATGTATGTGAGATCGCTTCTTCCAGCCGGAACGGAGATGCGCGGATCTCGGTCGCGACAATACATTCCTGCTGTAGGTTCCTGGCGAGCGCGATTGCCTTGTTTTCGCCGACATCCTTTATATAGAAGCGCTGGCGGTTCAAGTTGCTTGGCTCGACGATATCGGCATCGAGCAACGTGATCCGTCCGACGCCTTTCCGCACTAGGGTGGGCGCGATCTGGGAGTTGATCCCGCCCGCCCCGATACACAGCACGTGGCTTGTCGAAAACCTTTCTTGGTCGAATCCCACAATTCTTTTCTGCCGATCTTCGGCCCCGGGGAACTGTTTTGCCCCGAAGCTTAATCGAAGTTCTTGAGCCGGTAAATGCCGGGTGCATAGAGCTCCACTCCTTCCCCGTAAATTTCGAGTTCAAAATTTTGGTCGAGCCGTACAAATCGCACGTACCCGTCGCGGCTGAAAATGGCCATGAGTGCCAGATGACCTGCTTTTTCGAGCCGCCTCTGAAAATTCTCATCCGTGCCCGATGGATGCGTAGCGTCGGGTCCATTACCCGGATGACTGTGGAAATGGGCGAGAAATTTGTGGCCGAATTGTTCGAGCTTGATGAGCAGGTTGTGTGTCGCGGGCATGTCGGCCACGACGCCCATCCGGCTGCGACGCTGGTGAGCAAATTCGGCCCATTGATCGAGGACGTGAATGCCCTCGACCTCGGAGCCCGTGATAAAAAAGAATTGCTCGTCCGCGTCGGCGGTCAGTTTCTTCGCGCATTCATGCAAAAACAAAGAACTGACGGCATAGCGGCGCGGCTCATCTGGCTTCCGGGTATTTTCCTCGATGATCTTGTCAAGGCTAGCGAGAAAATCGTTCGTTCGCCGGATTGCGGTCGTGAGATGCGCCGTGTCCTTCCGAGAGCGTGCGGCGTCGGTGAATCGGTCGATTAGCCTTTCGCGCTTCTCGACCAGCAGTTTTTTCTTTTCCTCGATATGGGTGGTGTTCATTGTTGGTATGCCTCCGTGATCAGTCGTTCGATGGTTAATATTCCCGAGCTCACATCCTTTGGTCGCCGTGCCATGTGGACCAAATACCATTCGCCGCCACGCGGGGCAAAACAGACCCAATGGTTGTGGTTGCGGATCTGTGCCGAGGGATTATAAAGGAAACAATTGATGCCGCCGGACCAGCGTTCTTCTATCCAGCCTTGAAACGCCGCGTACGGGGTCTGATACGATCCCGTGTAGTTTTGTCCGTCCCGAGTCCAGCCGCGTTCCCGCCAATACGGAATCTCGCGGCGCTTTACGGAAATTGCGGGGCCCTGCCCCCGCACCACCCGCGAGATCATCTCGCGGATGGAATTGGGGGCAGGCCGTGAGCCGAGTTCTTTCACGCGCATAGCGCGATACCAACCTCGGCTTTCGTGGATGCAAAAATCTTCTCGCCGTCTTTAACCTTGTCGAAAACACTTTCGGAGGCGGCAAAGAAGGGTTCGTTGGGACCTTTGCTGAGGAGATAATCAGCAAGGTTTAGTTGGTGGAGGATGTCACCAGCACTCGTGCCCGGTTGGATCTCCACGTCCCGGATCTGACCGGTTCCAGCGACAACAACAGATAGTTTTTTCATAATGTTTCCTTTTGTTTCAAATTTGGGAGGCGGGTCCTCTCCCACACTGCGGATTGATGAACGCGGGGCTCACGCTGAGCGCCGAAAAAAATCGAAAAAGATATATCCACGAATCGGGCAACCGCAGCGCGGCCAAAGTTGGGTTACGGATGTCATTCGTTTCGTCATGCTGAGTCTTTTCAAAATGTCCTTGATCACGATCAAAATAAGGAGCCTGTCGGTGTGACAAGCTCCCATCGAGAATGAGCTAATTACGTTTCGAGGACCTTCCGGGCCTCTTCGAGTTTCTGGAGCTGGCGGCGGGCCAGCTTCAGTTCCTCTTCTTTTTTCGCGACGTCGTCGCGAACTCTGTCTATCTGGTCGAGGACAACTTCGGCCGGGGTTTTTTTCTTCCACGGTTTCCGTTCGTTCTGACCTTTTGGTTGCGGCTTCGGCGGTGCCGACTCCGGTGTTTTTTGTGGGCTCATTTTCAACCCTCCTTTTTTGGTTGAACTAAGGTTTTCTGTTCACGCACCCAGCGCTCAAGCTTGCGGATTGCTTCCCGCTTCGCTGGCAGCTCAACGTGCGTATAAATGGCGTTTACATCTTCACCGCTTGAATGGCCCATCAGTGCTTTGCGGACGTCCTGTATAACGCCCGCTTCCATAAGCCTCGTGTTAAACGTATGGCGGAGGTCATGGAACCGGCAATAGCGGATGCCTGCACGGCGGATGGCAGCCTTCCAAGCGGTTTTGATTTGTTGGATGGGATTGCCTTGAAATGTGAAGAGCAACCCTGAGTCTTGCCACGTGGCGAAGAGTAGTGTTGACAGCCGTTCGGTGAGCGGGATCTCCCGACCCTCGCCCCCAGCGGTTTTTGACTGCGTGACAAAGAGCAGATTCCGCGAGAGGTCGATGTGTTCCCATCGCTGGTGGAGCAGTTCGCCACGACGCATTCCGGTATCGAGCGCGGCGACAATAATAGAGCGAAGGTGCGGAGCGGCGGCATCGAGAACTGGTTCCTCCTCGGCGGATCCCAAGATCGTTCGCGGCTTACGCCGCTCTGGGACGAGACGAAGCCGATTCAACGGATTTGCGGTGAGCAATCCCTCATCCAACGCCCAAAAGAGAATGTGGGAAGGGCTTCGAGATCGCGGTTAATGGTGGTATCGGTAACCGTTTTCTCGGCATGGCGCTTCCGACGGTAATCGGCTGCCATTGATTTATGAATCCGGCCAATGGGTATCTCGCTCCAATACGGCAGCAAGAGTTTCAGCCGGTCGATATGCCAGGGGCGGGCTCCGCCTTCGGCGAGGAAGCGGGCGGCCAGTTCGCCAAAGGACATGTGGGGATCGGGCTGGACAATCTGATGCCGCGTTAGATTGAGTTCTTCCTTGAAGCGCTGTTCGATGGTCTCGGCGAGCCGGCGGTTGCCGGTTCCCGTCGATTGCGGATGGCGAATGCCATCACGATAGAGAAAGCTCCAATAGATATTTCCCCGTTTAAAAAGACTCACGTACTAATTCCTCTTTTCTGCTGGCGCATGAGGAGCCAGCGAATGACTTGATTGCGATAAAAGATCAGTTTTCCGTTTGGCGTGAGGCGATGATGCGGCAAGCCGGCGGGTAGATACCGCTGGCGTACTGTCCACGCCGAGCAGCCGATGACGTCGGCGACCTCCTGGATGGAGAGCGGCGCGCCCAGAGGCTCCGTGAACGGTGCCGGTGCAACGTCCTCGCGGTACGGGTATTGCTGCGGGTAGCTCTGCCCTAGGTTGGTTGGCAGAGAAGGCAATAAATGCTTGGGGTTGGCGGGAGTCCGTAAACCCGACTTGCGTAGGATTTGGCGCTTCAGGTCCATCAGTGGCCTCCCTTTCGGTCGTGACCTTCGCGCCTCCGCTTGAGCAACCTATATATAGAGGAGCGGAACCATGCGGGAAGCTGTGACCAGATCCCCCAAAGAATGCCAAGAGCGACAAACAGGAAGAAAAAAGAAAGGATCAATTGAGGACGTTCGAGAAGCCCCTGAATGGCAACGATAAGAATCACTACCGTGGCCACGGCGAGGAACGCACCCGGAACAAGCTTTACGAGAGGCTCGACCATCGGCACCCAAAAGGGCGTTCTCGGTTGCGGCGTCGAAAAGTCGCGGCTGCCGCACAGGGAACACGCTTCCGCATTCCGGGGATTCCTGTGCCCCCGAGGGCACAGTTTCACGTTGTAGCTCCTGCCACAAAAATTGCAGAAGAGGGGTTCGCCGGGAGTGATTTTGTTGCAGTTGTAGCAGTAGCGCATAAGAATTCACAAAAGCGGTTGTCGGGAATCGCCCGTGGGTCGGCTCCAAATCGACGACCAGAATCCTTCCTTAGTGATTGCGTCGAGTGTGGTGAACCAGACAATTTTGTCGGTGACTGAGGCGGTGGCAACGCGGAGGGAGGCCAAGCGGCGTTCCGAATTGGTTACGACGAGCGTGCGGAATTGCGATTCGCCAAACTGTTTGGCAAAGTTGCCGGAGACGGCATACTGGACATATCCGTGGATCTTCTTCTGCCACACCGCCCGGCTCTCGTTTCCAAGATCTACTTCAAGGAACATCGCAAGCGTTTTCGCGGGTGTGCTCACTTCTGCATATCCATCGGGGATCAATGGAATGCCTTGGACAAGCGGCTCATAGAAACTGACCCAGCGGACAAAGGTGGAACCCGCAATCGGGATCGGACGGTACTTCAACAAGCAATACACTTGGTTGATCCACAGTTGGTGCGTGACGAAGAAGTCGGTAGCAAGCGTCTCATTGTTCGCATGGCGTGGGCCGCGATAGGGAACTTGCACGACGGCAGCTCCGGCAGGCGAGAGCGCGTAGAGCGCCTTGCGCGCACCCCCGATGGTTCCGAGAAAAAATCGCCTGAGAAATTTTGCGCTGGTGAGCGCAAGCAGTCGGCTGTTCACGCGCGTGATCGAACCAAGGCCCCCAACGCACATCGCCTGTTCGCGATCAATGACGCGCATGACCACAAGCTCGCCGAGCAAGTGCCGGTCGCGATCCTGGAGAATGATGCCTCGGTTATTCCCAGTCATGGAGGATCTCCGTGCTGTTACGGCTTACCATCGCCTGACGTGTTTGGATTTCCGTCTCGATGTCACTTCGACTGCGGGCGAAATGTTTTCGCGACCGTGCAAGGAGATCCGCGTCATCTGTCTTTGGCTCCCGGAGTGTGGGAACCACCGCCTGACGCCACCGTTCATCTCCGGTTTTCACGATCATGTGGCGGCGCGGGAGATTTTTCAGGATTTCCGCGAGCGGTTTCCCGCCGTCGAGCGCGGTCGCAATCTGCTGGGCGTCGGCACTCGAAAGCTGAAAAAAAATATGGGTGCCGACCGCGAGAATCGCCGCGCGCATTTCAGCCGGATACTGATCAAGAAATTGGTTTGCAGAGGTGATCGAAATGTCAAACTTGCGGCTCTCGCTAAGCATCGTTTCAAGCCCGCTGCCAAATGCCACGAGATTCTGGATTTCGTCGCAGTAGAGCGGAAAGAGTTCATGGTTCCTGCGTGAAAATAATCCGGTCTTGAACATGGTGAGGAACAAACTGCCGAGCGTCACCGCCTGTTCTCCCAGCTTTCCTTTGTGGAGATTGAGAATGATCCAGTACCCGCGATCCATGGCTTCGATGAGTGAAATGGTTGATTTCCGCTGGCGCACGATGTGGCGGAACCGAGGATCTCCGGTGAAAGCCGACGTTTTGTTGAGAATCGGTTCCGGCATTGTTGCCCGCATCGGTTCGCTTGCTTGGTCGTACCGCAGCTCAAAATATTGCCGCACTTCGGCGTTCGTGACTTTCTTCAGACATTCAGCACGAAAGCCGGTATGCGTGAGAAGAGGCGCGAGCTCAAGGAGCGTTAGGCTGTTTTCGGATAACACGTAAAGGGAATTTCGGAGAAGCTCATCGGTACGCGCCCCGAAGGAATCCAGATGCCAACGCTCCTTGAGCACTTGGGCAAACTCGGCAACTTGCACAAACCGGTCATGCTTTGATTGGCCTTCGAGCGGATTGATTCCAACGGATGCCTCGGGATCGGCGGGTTCAACGACGATGAGCCGGTTGCTCAGGTCTTGCCGTGTAATGCGTTCGTGGTCCGCGATAGTGCCGACCAGGAATGGTGTCGTGTCGCCGTGCAGATCGAAATATGCGAACCCTCGCCCGTTTTCAATATCTTGTTTTGCAAAATTGCGAAGCTCGAACGATTTGCCGCTTCCGGTCTTACCAAGGATCGCAACGTGTTCCGCGCGGCGGTTTTCCGGAACGCCGACGCGACGGTGGACAACCTCTCCATCCACCACCTCGGCGCCAATATCAAGGACGCGGCGGGCTGCCGGTGATGTGGCCGCCGCCGTGCGCGTCCGTTCCACAGCCACGCGAGCAGTGCTTCGAGCCAGGTCTTCATGAGATGAGGATGAGGGTGGCCGCGAGCAAAACGGTAACAACTCGGGCAGCGATGCGAGGATCCTGAGCTTTCTCACGATCGCGCCATCCGATTTATTCGCTGGTGTTTACCCTGCTTCGCGCCCGTCAGTTAAAGTTGCTGATCAGAAGCTCACGAAAACGCTTGCCAGCATCCATCTGCGACGTGTAGGAAATCTCGATTTCTCGCAAGGTGAACTCTTGGAACAGTTCCCGGACGCGCGGCACATCGTTCAGAGAAAGAACGAATGTACCTTTGAGATGACGGAGGCGTTCGGCGAGCGCGACGAAATCATCGTCCGTGAAATTGAAGCGATACAGTTTGCGATTCCAATACGGCGGGTCTAGATAAAATAGCGTGGTGGGCCGGTCGTATCGGTCAAGAATTGCGGCGTACGGGAGGCACTCGATCTGAACGCGTTCGAGTCGCTTGTGTGCCTTTTCGAGCACCTTCGGGATAGTTGCCGGATTAAAATTCGAGGGATTCGCAACGGAAAAATGGAACTTCCTATTGCGAATCAACCCGCCAAAGGCATTCTTCTGGAGATAGAACAAACGGGCCGCACGCTGGATGTCCGTGAGCGCGTTCGGATTCTCAGCTTCGAAGAGCGCAAACCACCTGCGGCTGACGAGAATGAATTTCAGGTACCGGACCAGTCCCTCGTGATGAAACTGGCAAATACGGAAGAAGTTCACGATTTCGCCATCCAAGTCATTCAGAACTTCAACGGGTGATGGCTCCTTGTGAAAGAACACCTGCGCGCCACCGGCGAACGCTTCCACGTAGGTTGTGTGCTTGGGGAAGATCGCGATCACCTTACTGGCAATGCGATTCTTCCCGCCAATGTATGCGAGCGGCCCGGTCATGAGGAAATTGAGGGATGAACACTACGCGACTTACGTTTGTATAGGTGCGCTTCAACTCGACCTTATTGAAGCGCACAGTCACTTTATCAGTTGGCCCGCTACTGAATAGGTGGTCAAAAGTGCGCGCGGCGCAACTAAATCGACGGGAACGACGGCAAAGTTTGGCTTAATGAGGGAAGCGCCATTCCCGCTTTAGTTCTGACCTTAGATAATAAAGAGCTGAGCTGGTCCGAGATCTTCGTCTGGCGGGTTGGAATGTTTGTTCGCAACCGGCAATGAGCACTATGGGACTTGGCGTTTTCCGTAATGTCTTTGGCACTTTCCACAGTAAATCTCCCGGGCGTGTCTTCCCGTTCGCCGCCCGCGATAGTGACCACACCTTATCTTCTGATCCGCCAGATCTGTAAGAGCCTATCGTGCCACTGGTCAACTTCTCAAAAATATCCCATGGGATTGAGATTGATTTGTTTCGACCTTTGCGCCGTTATTTCGGATGGGGGATGACGTCGCGGATGATATATGCGTCGTCCACGATATTGAAGTAGAACCGCCAATCTTTGTTTACCCGCGCTTGCCACAGATCCAATGTCTCGTCATATTTCTTGGTTCGCAACGACGGATGCCGAAGGTCTCGCTCCAATAACGCCACCTGCTTAAAAAACGCCTTGCGCACGGTCGGAGGCGCGTCTTGCAGTGCTTTGAGCGCCCTCGGCAAATAGTCGATTTTCATCGCTTGCGCTTGGCTTTGGAAGGCGGTGATTGTTTCTTGAGGGCGGCTTTCATGTGGGCGATCATTTCGGCGGCGGTGTTGAAGGGACCGTACGTGCGCCCTTGCTTGAAATCCTTCTCGGATTCCGCAAGACGGGAATCAATCTGGCGACGCTGCGCGGGAGTGTATTCGTCATGGGCATTCGGGAACTTTGACCGGTCAATAATGACTTTCGGGGTGATGACAATCCTACCGCGCTGATACGAAAATTCAACGAGATCACCTTTCGAAAGCCCAGCCTGCTCGCGAACGCGAGTGGGAATGGTGACCTGGCCTTTGTGCTGGATTTTAGTGGTGGCGCTCATAAAAGTAGGAAAGTCAGTATTTCTGACTTATGAGTGAATCATAGCAGCTTCGCATAAGCTGTCAAGGGATCGTGCTAGATAGGTCACAATAGAATCGCTCCTGGTCGAATCTCAGCACTTTTTAGCCTTCAGGCTATATCTCCACTGATATCCGGTACGCGTTGACTGAGAGCTTTTGCGAAGTGCTTGCGCGGGGCTCGCCCCGTGGGGAAAACCGGGAAGGTCACGTCCAACCTTCTCCAGCTTCGGTTTTCGGCATGTTACCCTTCTTTGCGGGGTAATATGGTTAGTGTCTCGAATAAAAAAGCATTTTTAACAGGACTCGGTTATGAATGGGTGACCATTTTCGAAAGACGACGCTTCTGATGCATGCGACCGACGACGCGTTGGAACTTTACGCCCTCGGCCTCTTGAAGGGCAAGGACCTGGAGTCCATTGAAGAGCATCTTCTGATTTGCGAGCTTTGTCGATCATCGCTTGAGATTGTGGACCACGAAATTGCAGTATTGCGTGAAGGGCTTAGACAGCACGAGTTGGAGCAATGGAAGAATGCCCTACAAAGCAAGGTGTCTCACGACAAAGTGCTGATATTCAAGACGCGATCCGGAAATTGAGGAGCCATATCGTTGAGGAAATGAGGCGTGGGGAGTTGGGGACAAGCAGAGCCTTCCATTATTGGTAATCCGTCCTGGTCGAGTGCATTTGCGCCGTGAACAGGCCGATCTTGAAATGGGAATCGCGGTCACCGACCGCGAGCACAATCCCGAGCAGCAAGCCATGATTCGGCAACAGGCACTATTTGGTCGATGTGGGCGGCTACTTGACGCTTTACGACGGTGCGACGAATCCCATTAAGCGCTCGGGTTCGCGGAGACCTTCGCGCCGAATGGCCTTGATCACAATCAAGAAGACGTCGTGAACCCTATCTTCCAACTCCTGCGGCCCTAACTGGCGGCAGAGGTAAAATCTGATTCCCCGGTTGAAAATCCTATAAAGCTGTTCTATTCCGGCGCTCTCCCCAGCCTTAATCTGAGAGACCAGGGCAGTCCAGTCGATAATCGAGTGCTCTCTTTTCGAGGCTCTTTGGCTATCGGTTGCCTGTGGATCGACAGTTGTGAATTTACCCCGGCAACGCAGCCGATAGGTGGCCCACTCCGCTCGACCTTGCTTTCAATATTCTGCTTACAAACTAAATAGCTGCCCTCTAAGGGAGAATGAGACCTTGTGGCGAACGGACTGGGTTCGTAGGTCTGCCCGGCGACGCGTTCAGCGAACGACCTTAGCGAAATATTGAAACGGCTGCATCAGAAATGGGTATTCGCGAATAGATCGCGTACGAAGCTTGAGTCACAAAAATTGGGGAATGGGCCGTTTCTCAACAAAGAGGTATCCGCTGATAACGTCGCATTCCGTCCAGACCTTTCAATGTGGTTCATCACGATGGAACCCAAGATCAGGAAAATCGATTTGTTCGCGTCCCTCATTAGACGCATGTGCAGACCGTGTGCAATACCCTGAAGCATCGACCCAAACGAGAACGTTGCAATACTCTTGCACGTAGTATTCCTCGGCTCAATCTTGCCCGTTGGTTGAAGCTTACTCGCGCGAATTCCCGATAATCAGGTTGTCCATTTCGCACTACCACTCTAGCTGCTTCGCTGAGGCTTTCCGGGAAAACTGTTATGCCATCATCCGTTTATTGTCGTCATCGTGTTATTGTCCAAGTTCCGCTCTGTGCGGCGCGGGAACCCGAATATGGATGGTAGTCCCATCCGAATAGAACGCATCATCAGGAAGATGCGCGGGGGAAGTCAAGCGCATACTGTGAAAGCCGCCGACGGCTACTATTATGTTGCCAAATTTGTCGGCAATCCCCAGGGTTGCCGAACTCTGATTAACGATTGGATCGGCCATAGCTTAATGAGACGAATAGGTATTTCGACGCCAGATATGTCCATCCTCCACCTTCCGGCTCTGTCCTCCACTATCCCTGGACATGAAAACCTCTATTTCTTGATCGGCAGCCATCGACTGCCGCCACTGGGCACCGTTCATTTGGGTTCTCGCTATCCGGTCAATCCCGACAAGACCGCCATCCTCGACTTCATACCTCCCAGGCTTTTTCCAAAGGTGTTGAACCGTGAAGATTTTGTTCTGGCGCTCCTCTGCGACAAGTGGCTCCACAACGTCGATACGCGACAGTGCATTTTCGCGCGGAAACCCGGAACGAATGGCTTAACTGCATATTTCATAGATAACGGCATGATATTTTCGGGCGACAGGTGGTGCCTGGAAGACATACCGTTGCACGGCGTCTACTTCCGGAAAGAAATCTATGTGGACCCTCTCAGCATGGTGGAAGAAGGCTTAGCGCGCATCCAGGCACTCGATGAGGCGACTCTGTGGAATACGATTGCCGGATTCCCCGGCGAATGGCTCGCAGAAGGCGATCACGAAGCCTTGGACGCGCTCTTACATCAGCTTCAGTCGCGACAAAAGAAACTGCCGGATATCATCTCTCGGCACCTGCGGGTGCTCAAGATGTGGAGCAGTTGAAGATTCGTGTTCGCCGGATGCAACGCGATGCAGGCGACGATGTTTGGTGCCCGCGCGAGGTTAAATTCTATAAAGCCTGTGGCTGCTAGAGTCTGAGCCACCGTAGCGTCCTGCACATTACAAGGAAGAAACCCATTCATTGCCGACGAGCGTGCGCATTCCAATGATGTCGATCAGTCAAACCGATTTGATGGCGATCAGATCGGAGCGGAGCGACGCAAGGCTTTCTCAGTGTGAAATAGTGATCGACATCAGTCAAGAGTTTTGCTTATTTTCTTTGTCTTGAATTGTTGTTTTTGGTTGCTGACGGGAAGGAGCCCGTAGGGCGACTGGAGTTAGCAACCAAAAACGGTCGCCACGCTGGCTATTGAGCTTCCTTGTCACTGCGCCCACCCTTCTTCTTGCGCATTGATTCACCTTGCAACTCAAGCCGGTGCGCTGCATGCACCAACCTGTCGAGAATGCTGTCAGCCAGCGTTGGATCGCCGATTTGCGCGTGCCACTTTGTGACTGGCAGTTGACTCGTTAGCAGCGTTGCCCTGGTGAGATACCGCTCATCACAGATCTCCAGAAATGCACGCCGTTCGGCATCGGTCAAGGGCGCCATCGCCCAGTCATCAACAATAAGCACATCTACTTGGCCTAGCGCCCGAAGCTTCTTGGGATAGCTGCCATCCGCCCGGGCAAGCTCCAGGTCTCGAAACAACTGGGCCGCAGTCGCAAAGTAGGCAGTGAAGCCATCGCGACAAGCCTTTTGCCCAAATGCCCGTGCCAGAAACGTCTTCCCGATGCCAGTCGGACCCACCAGGAAAACATGTTGATGGCGACGCACCCAATCCGAGTCGTTGATCAGAGAGCGGACCACCTGTTTGTCCAGTCCTCGTGTCGCTCGAAAGTCGATGTCTTCGATGCAAGCGGCGCCTTGCAGACGCGCATCTCGAAGGCGCTTCTCCAGCGCTCGGTTCTGACGCCAGTTCCACTGACGATCTACCAGCAACGCGAAGCGTTCCTCGAAACTGAGTTGTGCGTTCTGTGGATCTTCTTGTTGTTGTGTGAATGCTTCGGCCATGCCGCGCATGCGCATGGTGTGCAGCTTATCAATCGTTTGTTGGTTGAGCATAGTTTCTCCTTGTGGGTTCACTGAATCACCGGAGGTTCGGCCTCTGGCGGGGAATCGAAGTAACCGGCGCCGCGGATGTTATCGTGCTCCACCGTCGGCTGAACTTGTGGGTTGTTTGAGTTATCCTCTGCCATGGGCAGACGGTCAAGCTGGTTCTTGAGAATCGAGTCCAGACTCTGGGAGCTGTAGGCGCGGGCGCGAAGCGCACGCTGGGACGCCGCTTCCATTCGCCCAGCGGGATAAGTTTTAGCCAGTCTCAGAATCCCCAGACAGGATCGAAAGCCCATCTCCGGATGACGCTTGGCCGCTAGAATCGCTTCTGCCAGTTGGCCTGTATAGGGCCCGATCTTCTGCGCGTCTTCAATCAGGCGCGATGGTGTGCGCCCCACGTACTTCTGATGCGCCTTCGGCATGTGCTCGGTCAACGTTGTCGCTTTTCCCGGCTCATAGGAGCGAGCGTGCGAGGCAACGCGCACTCCGCGATGGAGAACCTCCAAAAGCTCGGAGGTCAGATGCACCTCTACCGCCAGGTGCGCCAGCGCATACGGCACGCTGTAATAGTGCCGCTCCACTTCAATGTGATAGTCGATGTTGACGCGTGCGGTCTTCCACTTACCAAACTCGTAACGGGTAACCGGTAATGGCTTCAGCGCCGGCTGATCCAGTTGCGAGAATAGTGTGGCGCGAGTGCCTTCCCGTTTACGGAATGGCCGTTGATTCAGCCGTACCAGTAACTCGGCGATCGCCCGATTCGCTTCCTCCAAAGAGAAGAACTTATGCTTTCTCAAGGCGGCGACGATCCAGCGCTGCACCACCTGAACCCCCACCTCTGCTTTCGCTTTGTCCCGGGCTCGAAAAGGCCGTGCTGGAATAATAGCCACGCCGTAGTGTTCCCCCAGGGCGCGATAAGTGGGATTGAGATCCGGCTCGTAATAACTGGGGTGGGTGACGGCGGACTTCAAGTTATCCGGCACCACAACCTCCACCGCTCCTCCGAAAAACTCCAGAGCTCGGATGTGAGATCCGATCCAGTTCCGTAGGTTTTGACTCGACGTAGCTTCTGCGAAAGTGTAGCTGCTGGCCCCCAACACCGCCACAAACACAGCGGCTGGTTGGACTTCGCCGCTCTCCGGATTATGAATCGCGATCGTGGCTCCGGCGTAATCGACGAACATCTTCTCGCCGGCGCGGTGGTCCTGCCGCAACACCAGGTCGAGTTTCTTCAGCCAGCGCCGATAGAGATCGCAAAATCGGCTGTAGCCATACCCTTCCGGCTCGCTCTCACGCTTCTCCTGCCAGATCAACTGCAGCGTCAGATTCTTGTGAGTCTGCAGCTCCTGGTGGATCTGCGTCCAGTCAGGCTCCGCATGCTTGCGCCAAACCGCTGGCGCAGGCCGCTGTGGAAACAGCGCCTTCTCAATCTTCCCGTCATCCCAGTCCTGGGGCAAAGGCCACTTCATGCCTGCCGCCTGGGCAGCCGACACGTATTCGTGGACTGTGCTCTGCGAGATCGAACAACTGCGGGCAATCTGGTGCTGGCTCAGGCCCAGCGAATGTAGCCGCAGAACTTCCTTTAACTTACGCATGGTCAGCCTCTTCTGTGGCAACTGGGATTCTCCACTTACCAGTGGAGTCCGTCACCACGGCTGCCTTGCGCCGCCGTTCCAATCCGATGCCGATCAGTCTTCCGAACTACGACCGAAAAACTGATCGGCTTCGAATCGGAATACCGATCGGCATCACTTCGGAATCGTGATCGACATCAGTTCGGAATGCTGATCGCCATCCCTCGGAATCCGCACGAGCGGCCGAACAACTTTGCGTCCAGACCTGTATGCATCGTTCCCCGCCACGGAGGTCAATACTGGATATATCGAACGGGTCATCGCGCCGACGCTTCGAGTGGCCCGCTACGTAGACATTAAGGAAAGCTGAGCCAATATGGATTTGATAATTGGAAATGGGTCGTGGAGATTACCGCATTTCTAGAAAGTATCGAGACCGAGCGTAGCGTGAAAGTGAAGTACTGGATGTCCAAGAAGAGCACGTCTATGTGCCTGCCATTCGAAAACGGGTGTTTGCGCGAGGCGACCTAACTTGTGGTTCCGGTCAAGTGCCACTGTGAAAGTTGAAGAAGAAACAGAGATACCGGAGCCTCATTGTTCGTTTGGTATTTATCTCGCTCAGCGCCTGCCTTCTCTACTCGTATGGATCTGAAACGAGTTTGGGCTCGAAGAGTCGCAACGCCCGATGCTCGCTCAGCGCGTCGGGCTGCGCGAATCTGAGGATCTCTCGGGAACTCTTCAATCCTGAAGCCGATTTGGATGCTCCGCGCCGATTCTTTTCTGAAGAGCCTCCCCCAACTCTGTGTCGCTGAACAAGTCCGCTATACCGATCTGGAATTTGAGCAACATCGTGTCAGCGAGCGCGCACTGCAATCGGCGGTTGCCTTTCAGCACGTTATGCATTTGTGGCTGGGAAATACCCAGGATTCTGGACAATCCACGCTCGGTAAACTCACCACTATGTAGCTTATGCATTAAGAACTTTAGCAGCCGCAACTGAAGTGTTTCAAAAGTGACGTTTTCGGGTTTCTTAAGTGATTTCACTTTAGATTGAAGCTTTTGCTTCGCAATACATCATCTCACGAAAGCCTGTGCCTGGCATGACATCCTGTAAAGCTGCCGAAGAGCCCCGAATCAGCATGATCCAAACCCCGGTACGCGTGACCCACACTCAATTCGCAGAATTTCTTGCCGTTTGCACAGTTTGACGTTTTCGAGGAGATATCTCCAGGATCCTGAACACGTGCTGAAGCGTCATATGAACTGAGAGCGGAGCGGCACCTTGTGTTTCACAATTTAGTGTTATGGGAGAGGTTGGCGGGGTTTTCGAGGGATTGACACCCCATTGTACTCCAGCATTTCCCCCACCCTGTGATCCTAACAAGCCGGAAGAAACAGAGCCACTCACTGGCGACAGCAACTACGGTTAGCACTCTTGAGTGAAAGCGTTGACAGAGGCGCCGATCCGCAACGGATCACATCAGGAGTAACATAGGATCGCTCCGAGGGTGTCATCTCATTTTACTGCTGGAGATCGTTGGCGTATCCCTCGCACCGGCACCATGGCTTTTCCGCGAAACTGCGTTGGTTTTGCAGCCTCGGGGTTGGACCCAGCAACGGAGAGCCCCGCATTAAGTTGCTGCCAAAGCAGGGCAGCTTTGGAATTTTGAGCGCATATCAGAACGTGGTCCTCAGTTCCCCACAGTCCCGCCACAAACCAGAGAGTACCTCGGATCGCTGGGGTACAAACTGGACGTTGTTGCCCTTTCATTTGGATTCCTCCAAGGACCTGTAAGGTTTGACCGCTATCCGCGGTCGCGGCTGAGCCGGGACCCAGAATGAGGCTGCCTGCGCCCGTCAAGTTTAGGTGCGTATTGGCGAGGAACTGAGGCTGCGTAATAGTGCCTGGCACCAAAACCGCGGAGGACGCCGAAATGGAAAATCCACCCGTTCCTGGAAAATAGGCGCACGCATAGTCGGACCCCCCGTCACTGGCGAGACCCCACGCATCGGCACTGGGAACCCACCTAGCATTGCTGCAGATAACGCCATGCATATTTCCCGTAGCCGTCGTGAATGGCGACTGTAGGTTCAAGCCAGAGAATGGTGCTGTCGAGCCTATTCCAAATACGGCGGAAGCTGACGTAAATAGCCAGTCCCCGGTCCCTCCTTGGCCGTGGGTAGTGAGACTTCCGTCGGTACCGACAGTGAAGCCCATAAACGGCGAGTTAGGTCCTCCCTCGTTCTGGATCACAAATTGAGGCGACGTACTCGAACGAATGGATAGAGAATTCGTAAAATTTCCCGGACCGGCGGCAGTCGACCCAAAGTTTGGATCATTGGACATCACCTGGCCGTTTAGCCCCACTGCCAAAAAGCCCAAATAACTGGGAACTGAACTGATATTCTGCCCGAACTGAGTGTCTAGGACGACTCCAGTTATATTGCGCAAGTTAAGATTCTGAACGCTATTAAAAACAATCGTATTGGGTCCGCCGCGTGTGTTCAAGTCGACTTGGCTGAATTCGGCATTTGATAGACCGTTACAGTTCGTCGGACAGAGGGTTCCTCGCGGCGGCCCAAGGTAAAAGCCATTGGCTGGCCCTTCCATATGGACCGCCCGCACCGCATAAGTCGCTCCCGAAAACCAGCCTGCATAGAGCGGCTGGTGGGCCAGATCTGAATACGCGTTAATTGTGATGTTAGACATGCCTCGGTAGCTTAAATCATTGCGAATCACGACGGATAAGGTGTTCGCATTCGAAACGAGGCCGGGATAAAATTGCAGGTCTTCATCCGGACCGTCGCCCTGAGCTCCACTTGTCGAATTGCCGCCGCACACATGCGGAGCATCGGAGTTTTCACCGGCTCCGCAAATATAAAAACCATACGAGCTGTAGTTCACGACATTAATGCGCTTGAAATAAGTTTGTTCGTTGGCGTGCCCGCGATACAATCCGCCGCAACCCGGAACGCTGTTGCAATCCACCGTTAAATTTGAGGCCCCTGAACCGTAAGTGTCAGTAGGTCCATCGATCGCCAGCATCATGTTTTGGGGAAAGGGTGCATTGCCCGGGAAGTTACCGTTGGCCTGGATTGTGGTACCGAACAGCCCATATTCGGGCGGGTTGCTCCAGCCGAGCCCAAAAATCTGAACACCGGTAGGTATATTAATCTGCGAAGAAATTTCATAACTTCCGTACGGGAAGAACAGGTAACCGCCTCCCTTTGCCGATACTGCTGCCAATGCTGCCTTAATCGCTGCCGTGTCGTCGGTTTGGGAATCGCCCAGCGCGCCAAACGACTTTACGTTGTACACGGGTAGATTCTTTATCCCGGTGATCGCGTCGATTTGGTTCTGGCCATGGGCGCTCGCGATCAAAAAAAAAATAAAAGAGGTCGAATTCCGTCTGAGTTCTAGAAGCCACCCGTGAGCTCGTGCTGCGTCCGCTCCTGAGTGAAGACGCGAAATATCTGCACCCTCATTTCGAAGGTCGTGGATCGAAGCGAAAAGGGACCTTAGGATCAATTAAGTCTCCGGTAGAATAGTGCGGCAGCTCCGCCCACTTCTCTACGGTTTTTCCCGGTGATTGGCCATACATGACCGCACCCGCCAGAGAAGAGGGTCGCTGTTCACATAAAGATTCATTTCGCCATTCGAAACATCACCAACGCGCTTCGGTTCCAAGCCGACCCACTTGATTCGATTGAGAAAAGCTAGCGGCGAGTGCCACAGAATTACTGTACCGATGGACAAATCCGGACGGTTAGGTCTGCCGCGTTCCCTCCACCTCCTGCAACGGCAGCCGGAAAACGTCGCCATTCTTACAGAAACCAAGACCATTGGATTGAGAGCCTCAACCCCGGTGTTTATTGGTGATTGGTGAATGAGAATACAGATTTTCCGAATCGGATCGTCACGCTCGAACAAGAATTTCAATATGCTAAGGATCAATCTGAAATCGCGACTTTTCTCTGTGAAGTATCCGCTCTTAGTCTCTCCGAGGTAGCTTCATGTTAGAGGGTGTTGTGCGATGTCTGCCGCTCTTCCTGGTGAGTTCGTTTGTGGGCTCAGGATTAGCGCAAACGGTTTTCACGCCTGCTGATTTAGCGTCCGCATCAGTCGGCTCGACCACTGGAAGCCAGACGGTACATTTCTTTTTGGGTTCGTTTGCCCTAACGGCCAATCCCGTGTTTTCGTTGCGGGTTGGACGGGAGTTCGCCCTTGGAACGCCAACGTGCGACAACAGCCATGCGTCTTGCACGGTACCGATAACCTTTGCGCCGCTGCATGCGGGGCTCCGCAAAGACGCTATCATCGTACGCGATGCCGCCGAAAATGAAATTGGCTGGACACAGGTCGGCGCAACGGGCCTAGGGCCTATGGCTTCGGTCGAACCCGTCTCGATTGGAAGTGTAACGGTCCCAGGCCAAATGCCTTTCTCATTTGCGGGGATAGCAATCGACGATTCGGCCGGGGACACGTATGTAGCGGACTTTCTTCGCGACGTAGTTTTCAAGGTGCCGGCTTCCGGACCTGCCGTCATCGTTGCTGGGCAACTCGACGTACCCAGCTTCACTGGCGATGGCTCGGCTGCGGTTAGCGCCACGTTGAATAGTCCAGCTGGACTTGCACTGGATGCGGCGGGCAACCTCTACATTGCCGACTCGGGCAACGATGTCGTTCGGAAAGTGGACTCCTTAGGTATCATTTCGACGGTCGCAGGGAATAACACGAACGGAGCCTTGGACCAGTTAAGTGGACCGTTTGCTCTCGCTTTTGATGCATCCGGCAACCTCTATATCGGTGATCAACTTGACAATGTAGTGCGCGAATTGGCGGGTGGGCAGATCTCTGTCGTGGCGGGCACTTTCAACAATGACGGCAACACCGGTGATGGCGGCCCTGCCACGGCGGCGACCCTAGGCCAAGCCATGGGCCTCGCGTTTGACAGCGGTGGAAATCTGTATATTTCCGACTCCAGTCAGTGTGTCATTCGGAAAGTGGACGCTCAGACTGGGTTGATCAGCCGTTTTGCAGGAAATGCCGTGTCACAGACCTCCGGAGATGGAGGTCCGGCCTTGAGCGGGGCATTCACGAATCCGTTCGGAATACAGATTGATCCCGCAGGAAACCTTTATGTGGCGGATTTCGGCGGCGACAGCGTGAGGCGTATAGATAATAGAGGGTCCAATACGATTACCGCGCTCAGTGCAATAACGAGTCCCGTCGCACTTGCTTTTGATGCTGATGGTCGACTCCAGGTGACGGACTTTACCACCCCGGCCATCCAGACCTTGAGTGGGGTGGCAGGATTGACCTATGCGAACACCAACATCGGGCAGACCAGCGCATCCCAGACGGTCATCTTGCACAACAACGGCAACGCCCTCCTCAATATTTCGGCTATTTCGTTGACGAACGGGAGTGCGAGCGATTTCACCCAATCCAACGCCTGCGGAGCCGCCCTACCCGCAGGAGCGAGTTGCTACATCACCGTCGTTTTCGCGCCGCAGAATCTTGGGCTCGTAACCGATACGCTCACGATAGCCGATGACGACGCAAGCTCATTACAAACGGTCGGTTTGAGCGGTATCGGTTTGGGAGCGCGCGCCATCTCTCTCTCGGCTACGAGCGTCAGCCTTGGATCAGAGATCGTGGGCTTCGAAGGAACAGATATACAGACGGTGACGTTGACCAGCAGCGGCACCGCGCCGGTCGAGCTTACGACGAGCCCGTCCGTCAGTAGTTCTGATTTCGTTGTTACCACAACGTGTCCCATTGGTTCTGCTCTCGCCGTCCATCAGACCTGCGATATTCTGATCGCCTTGGCACCCAGCACCGTGGGAGCGAAGAGCGGCACGATTACCTTTGTCGATAACGCACCCGATTCTCCCCAGACGATCTTGCTCGCGGGTCAGGGGATACCTCCTTTGTCAACATATGTGAATGCGGTTGGTTTTGGCAATCAGCCTGTGGGGACCATCAGCTCATCCCAGAGCATCACGGTAACCAACACTTCGGCGTTGGTGGCGCAGTTGGAAAACCCGGAGCTGTCAAGGGGTAATAACTTCATTCTTGTTAGTCACACGTGTGGAAGCGTCCTATCCCCTGGGCAAAGTTGCGCGATTGCGCTTGCTTTCAGCCCACTGGCAACCGGCACGCAATCGGCAAATCTATCCATCATCTACACGTATTCCGGATACAGCCAATTAACGACTGTAAAGAAGGTCGCCATTGAAGGAAACGGCACGCCCTCCAGCACGGTCGGTCTCGCTTTCGTCCCTGTAGCTCCATGTCGGATTGCCGATACCCGCAACCTAAATGGACCCTTCGGAGGACCGATATTAGCTGCCGCCACGAAGCGCGATTTTGTCATCCCGGCGAGCGGATGCGGTATCCCCGCCGAAGCTTCGGCTTACTCGTTAAACGTGACAGCCGTGCCCGACGGCGCTCTCGGATTCCTTTCCATTTGGCCCAACGGGCAATCTCAACCCGTTGTCTCAACGCTCAACTCTGATGGCCGCGTAAAGGCGAACGCGGCCATAGTGCCCGCAGGAACAAATGGCGCGATCAGTGTATATGTTTCCAATACCGCGCATGTAATCTTGGACATCGACGGCTATTTCGCCGTTCCGCAGAGCACGTCACTGGTGTTCTATCCCCTCCCACCCTGCCGAGTGGCAGATACGCGTGCGGCCATGGCCCCGCTCGGTGGGCCACAACTTGCAAGCGGCCACACAAGGAGGTTACCCGTACTGGCGAGCAACTGCCAAGTGCCGAGCGCCGCGCAAGCCTATTCGCTCAACATCACAGCTGTCCCGTCTGCACCCCTCGGGTATATTTCAACTTGGCCTGCCGGTCAGCCACAGCCTCTGGTTTCCACGCTCAACGCACCAACCGGATCTGTTACCGCTAATGCGGCCATTGTGCCGGCCGGAGAGAATGGCGATATCGACGTTTACGCGAGCGATGGCACCGACCTCGTGATTGATATCGACGGTTATTTCGCAAAGGCCTCAACCGGAGGGCTCTTGCTCTACACCGTCACTCCATGCCGGGTCCTTGATACGCGTGGCTCCGAGCCGGTGCCCTTCAGCGGAACGTTGGTGGTGAATGCTTCCGCCAGTCAGTGTTCTACTCCAACAACCGCCCGGGCATTCGTGCTGAACGCGACTGCTTTGCCAACAGCCGCTCTGGGTTTTTTGACGTTGTTTCCTGACGGCCTTGGCGCGCAGCCGTTGACCTCGACACTAAACGCGCCAGACGGAGCCGTAACGTCCAACATGGCGATTGTGCCTACTAGCAACGGTTCGGTCGATGTGTTCAGCCCGAGTCTGACGCAAGTCATTCTCGACGTATCGAGCTATTTTGCGCCTTGAGACGGATCATCGTCGACGCACGTCGCGCGTCGTTTCTTTCAGTCCATGGATCCGAGCCAGCATTTTGAAACGACGGGAATGCCTTGGATCCCGCCTTCCAGTTTGTTGCCCGCAGCAAAGCGCCTCGCCTACTCCTTCCGCCGCCATGGCAGTCGCGGCCAATAGTCGAATTCGTGCTCTTTCCGTGTGCCAACAATTGCGGAACGGATGAGCCGCCTTATGCTCGGTAAACGGCTCTTACTCAGCCCTCGCAACCGAATCGCGAGGCGGGGCGGCAGGGTAAATTCCGTTACTTCAGCGGGTGGCAAGAGAATCTGCAATGTGGGATGCTCATCCGGGAGAGAGTATTGATCGCTTGATAAGGCCGTGAGAAATTGACAACCGAGATCGGGAGATTTTGAAACGCTTTTATCTTGACAATCAGACGAGTCGAGCGGATTCACTCCGATATGAAGCTGACCGCAACCCAATTCGGCTTAAATCAACCCGCGAAGGGCCGCTTCGGAAAAATCGGAAAGCGCATGGCTGCGGTGGCCTGAAGGTCGGGCGGTCTGCGTGATCTATGGTTCAGAAACGGCACCTGTCAACGGCTCGAATCGCCCACCGGTTCTGCTTCTTGACCACGCAAACGTATGGCGCTTCGATGACCCGCAACTGCGCACCCGTTTCCAGGCGATCAGAAATACGACAAAAGTGACCCTCAGCAACTTTGGAGGGATTTTAGCTGTGTATTTGGTGTGGTGACGTATGGATTTGAAATTTGTCGGCCTAAATTGTCCTATCGATACCGACCTAGAGCAAGCCTTTCGCCTGACAGAGAATCCGGCGAACTTGGCGGTTTGTCTGCTCAAGCTTCGGTGCGTCGCCGTAGAGTCATTCGAAGACCATTCCAGCACTTTTCTCAATATGCGATCCAGTCCTTGCTGCCGAGCGGTACCCAGACTTGATATAGATCGTGGCCGAATACCAGCAAGCCGCTCGGCCTGGAGCTTTCCGTGGTTCGGGCCGCGAGGCGTACGAAGAATGAAGTGTAAACGGAGCATAAGGCATACTATGCTTTCTTGATTCCGATTAGACGAAGGAATTGATGAGAAACATATTTGACTGCCCGAGCGACATCAATTAGGACACCGTAGACCCTCCCGCGAATTGTATGGGTCGCCGGGGACTGGGGTGCTCTGCTCGCTCCCGTAAGGAGGGGCTGGTTGTCAATGATCGCAGCGAGTTGGGCTCGGGCATTTTCCCACGTATCTGGATTGTTCGACCACGGAATGGGAGAAATAATCCATCCGCCGAGATCGCCAAGATCCCAAAGTGCCTGGGGCACCATTTGCTGGACAATAGCTTGAACGGCAGCCGGATTTTTGGCGGCTGCGAGAGCGAGGTAATCTACATCCTGGATGCCGCGGCGCCAGTGCTTCAAACGCAGACTGGCGAATACACCTTGCACGTTGTAAGAATCGTTTGGAAAAACCATGTCGGTTCCGGGGTAAAATAACACACCCTCGCCATTCGTAGCCCCATACCCGAATGCACCATTATTCACATCTTGCGGGGCCGGTTTCACGCCAAAGGTTTCCGCATCGTGGAAGAGGTCGTTCTCGGCACCGCTAACTTGATTGTCCTTCCAATAAGTCGATTCCCAATAGTACAGTCGGTGGATGTCCTTCTTGTACTGCGCCCAGGCCAACTCGCGGAGCGAGACGCCATCATCTTCAATGGTGAAGGAACCGGCATAGGGCCGGTAGGGATTGTATTCATTGATTTGAGAGCCCGGCCTGAGCATGATTGTGCTCACTGCGGCATCGTATACCGAGGTTCGTCCTATCGCTGTGTTAGTCGGAAAATCAACGTTAGGTTCCAGCGGTGCTGCCGTATCAAAGCTGATGGTTGCCATGGTGTGCAAGGAATTCCCGATACTCGGATTCGATTTCACCCAGCCGGCCCAAGTATTTACTTGAGCGGGTCCGGGGGTGCCATTGTTTCCAATGCACTCATCACAGACGTATAAGAAGCGCTCCGTTGCCGGAGCATTTGCCTGGAACCAGCTTTCCCAGTTGTCGGAGTGGGTCCAAACATCGGATTCGGAAACGGCGCTTTCGCTGCCGGACATCCAAGAATTCCGCCAAACAGCGTAGGTACCCACGCTATAGACATCACTTCCAACTCCTGCTCCGGGTCCGTTGTAACCTGCATCAGCCGTGAATAGGCTACCCTGCAAAGAGCTTTGCCAATGGGCAGACGGAGCGTCGATCCCTGATGCATCGGCTTCAGAATCCCCAATCATTGAGATCTTGTGCCGGTGGGCCATCTGAAAGAGCCGGTCCTGTACCTGCATAACTACAGCACCCTCCGGACTTCCCGGCTGCGCCCATTTCGTGCCCGTGAACCGGTCCGCTAAGTTAACGGTACTGTAATAGACCATCGTCTTGGCCGTAGGCTGATCTGGTAGCGCGAACGCATGAACGACTAGCTGCACGGGAATCTGCCACGTAACGCTGCTATTTTCGGTAATGCTAACAGTGCCCATATAAGTGCCTGGTGGCGTGCCTTTGGGCACGTATATATCTGCCCAGATACTTTGGTTATAGCCCTCAGCAACACTAAAAGTGGTGCAGAGTTCCGATGGGATAGCTATATCCGGATAGAACTTGTCGTGATCAGGACGATCCGTCCACGACCCGGTGGCCACGCCATTGCCGGTCCAGGGCCTCTCAAACCGTTGCGGAACAATTCTTTCATCAAAACCTTCCATGCCAGATTGATAGCCGAAGTAGCTCAAACCTTTAATCTGCAGGTAACGAATAAAGAACAGCTCGATGTTCCGCTCGGTCCAATCATAGATCTTCGACGGATCAGGCGGCGGGGAGCTGATGGTGGCACCGGCCGGACCAACAAGCGAAACGAAATCCACCGACACATTATTAGCGGTCTGGTTGGCCGCCTCCAATATTATGTTGAAACCAAGCATCTCGTTCTGAGCACCGAAAAGCTGGATCGTCTTTCCATCCCACGCGCTGTTGGTCACGGCATGTGGATTCTTAGTGGCGCGTAGCTCGTCCTGGGTGATCTTATCCTCTCCGGTGTTCGCCCACACTGCCGATAGCCCCGAGAGAGCGGGAGCTGCCGCCGAGACTTGGTTGAATGTTATAAAAGGGCTGTCTAGGCGCGATGTGAGCGACAGCAACAGCGCTTCCGCGTGCAGCGGAGTTTGCGCCGGAGTAGGACTGGTGAAAACAACGCTCGCGTTTCTAAGGTACGTCACCACCCCGTTTTGGACTGCAATCTCAAAAACATCTCCATCGGTGAACGGAACATCTTCTCGAAGATAGCCCTTTTCAATAATTCTAGCGGTGTTTTGAGCAGATAGTTGAATGGAATAAGACAAATTTGGTAGATTGAGAACCGTACTATTTGTAAGACCGCCATAACGCATCGGCCCAGATGAAGCCGTAAATGTGAAATTGCCGCCGGCGCTCGGGTCGAGAATCTCTGCCGATATCCCCCCACCAACGCAATTTGGGTTATTTTGCCGCTGCATGCGTTGATAAGGTCTCTCTCCGTCACAACCGCCGCTCCGCGCAATTCCCATAGTATCGGTGGTAGCGTTCAACAGTGGGGACCAATTGGGGGTCTGGCCGGGCGTCTGAGCTCTAGTTCCTTGAGCAAGGATTGTTAAGATCGCGCCCAGGAGAAAGGATGCCCGATAAGGGCAAGAAACATTGTTTGTTTGCATTTTTCCTCTTATGCTGCGGAGACTACTGCAAACCGCTTCTGAACTTCCGTGCGTTTGTGAGGAACGGTGTGTTATCTACGCAAAATGCTTATCGGCGCCTATTGGCTCAGCCTATAGCGTACCGGGCGGATTGGGACGTAATATCCGCCAAGGAGCAACTCGCAAGTCTTTGTAGCTGCTTTCCCGGTTAAGCCCGTCGGGGACCTTTGGACCTTCATTCCATGCGGAAAGCAATGCGCCTTCCTATGCCATCTGCTGATTTCTGCCGCCCCGTCATCGTCGATTCGCGCTCTCGACTCTCCGCCTGAATCCAGGACAACCGGATCTCCCGAGGTGAGTTCGACTCCTTCCGTACGTAACCGCCGAATCTACATCCAGTGCCCTTGATACGTATCGCTATCTTTCATCACAATCGAATAGATTCGTGTCCCGGTCGGATGAGGATTCCCAGCCACTTGGATGCTTGTTACGCCGGACCTATGCACGCCGAGCGATGTGATCGGAGTGGCTCAAGTGCCGTAAGTGATGTGACAACCGGAATTTTCCCGGAGAATCCCGCCGTAAAGCAGGAGATCGGCGAAGTTCGAGCTTCGCGGATCGATTCTCAGGGAGTCACCCGGAAGGCTATGAATAGAAAACAGCATACCGAGAAAAGCCCGCCCAGCAACAGCCGGAGGCAGTTAGCGCGGAAGCCGATAAACTCTTCTCCTCCACGCCGTTCGATTTCGAGGCAAACCGAGCGACAACTGGCAACTGTTAAGCAATTGATGCACGACCGTGCGATCAACGATTCGCATACGGAAGCGCCAATACTCCAAGGAAAGGCGCGGGTATCACGTTGATCAGAAACCGCAATCTTCTTGAAGCGCACAGGGCGTCGATAGACCTAGAGCGGTGATCGTGCTAGCGGCCATCGCTCATTGATTTCGGGTCTATCTCAAGTTGGATTGTTTTGAATGATGCGAGGGGGAAGGAACAATGCCACAACGTTCGCAAGGGCTGCAAGACGGCCCGGGCACTCTAAAAGTGAATCACTGAAGTTGCTGCGTAGCGATGATAATCGGAAAAGCTGATCACGTTCCATTCTCGGTGGTTGGATCTTTGATAGAGTACCGAATATTTTCCCGTACCGGGAAGGAGCCAGATTTTTCCATCCATTTGGACCGGCTTAAGGACCACACTCCACTGAATTTCGGAGATGCCGAACCGCGGTGGCATGGCCGTCAACGTGCGCTCGATTTGCAGAATCTGGCCAGTTGCTCTTTCGACTGAAACGTCGGTTCTGAAGGGCACGCGATAACTTTCAGCACCTACACTCAGCGCCCAAGGACTGTCTTCGCTATTCACTTCAATGCGGTAAGCTATAGCGGACACGCCGTTAATGTTTAAACTCGTCTGTAAAGTCGCAGACTGCGTGGTGAGCAGCGTGCGAGTTTGGCGCAAAAGCGTTCCAAATTCCCCTTCAGACCAAGCTCCTGAGATGCTGGCCAGACTCATCCGCTCACGATTGTTCTGCTGAATAGCGGTGTAGTTCTCGACTCCCTTCTCAAAGGAAACGTGCGCATCGACCGTGTCGATCCGGAGGCTATGTTTGTCGCTTAGGCGTCCCTTTGTAGCGTTCCATACGCTCGCTACAGACAAACGATTGAAGGTCCGGGTACCCCAGCTCGTTTTCAAGCTGCACGCGAACTGATAAATCTGACCGTGGGGCCGCTGCCGGGTTTGCCTCTGTGAAAGGTGGGGCAATGGGGAGATTAACGTCTGCCTCGGCGGCGCGCGCCGGAGCGCCACGAGCTCGGCGCAATCTGTTTGAATAACTCCGGTATGAACTACAAAATAGCAGGTCGAAACCAACGCATAGATTGCAAGCAGGGAAACAAGTATAGTGCTGGTCCGCATATCTGAGTCATCGGTGAATCTCCAGCATGTTATAGCTTTTGGTTAAGTTGAAGTCCTCGCCGCGCGATCTCCCCCAAGCGCGTTTTGCATGCTTCGTCGAATGGCGCGTGATGATCCAGATGCCAGCTAAGATAGCAAGCGGCGATCTCTCCGCATCGTCGCAGTTGTCTTCTATTCCAAACTTCGCAACGGTACCCTATTTTGATTAGGTTGCGAAAACATTCCCTAGAGCTATCGAACACGCTCCTCCCAACCACTCGGGGCAGCCCCCAGTGACCTTACGACTGCTAAGGTGTAGGCGTGCAGTGAATGCTAGTGGTTAATATCGCGCCGTTGGCAGAAACACCTGCGCCGGTGTCTAAATGAAACGAGAGAAGATCTCCGGGATTGACGGAAATTGTTGCTGAAGTATTTGAAGACTCCGATCCGTTCCCCGCAGTCACAGACAGGCCAGTGTTAGAGATGGTTCCTGTTCCGAGGTGTTGCAACCAGAGACTTAACGTTATGGGCTGACCACTGGATGGGGCTTGGTAAACGTACATCGCGTCAACCGTGCAAGCCACGCCCATTATCATCGCCGCATCGGCAAAGCTGACAACAGTGCCCCCGAAGGTGGGATCCCCAGAAGAATTAATTGGGAAATAGAAGGGAGGTACCGTGGAGTTCGGGGCGTAGTTAAATTGGCCTCCGATTGTTAAGCCAGTGCTTGCGCCAGTGGCTCCGATTGGGCCAATAGGTCCGGCTGCGCCAGTAACTCCGATTGGGCCAGTAGGTCCGGCTGCGCCAGTCGCTCCGGTTGCACCCGCTTTGGCCAGAGGCAACCAGTTAGTGGTATCCACGTTGGGCGTAGTGGGCGACAGCGCATGGGCGGTAATCGAGTAATAACTCGAACCCGCGTAGGTCACGATATTGCCGACAGAATATGCAGCTAATGGGCTAAAAGCGCCCGAAAAAAGCGCGCCTTGAACCAATAGGGACCACGAAGTGTTTGGTAGCGTGTCAGGCTGGGCGCCCGCGTTGGAGGGCTGAAGGCTGATGTAGCTCGATCCCTTGTAGTACACGGTGTCGGCAACCGCGTAGGTGGTGCCAGAATTCCAGACTCCCTGGTAGCCAAGCCCGGCGGCTCCAGTCGCGCCGGTGGCTCCGATAGCGCCCTGTATTCCCTGTATCCCCGGCAGGCCGATTGGACCGCTGGCTCCAGCTGCTCCTGCGGGACCGGTTGGACCCGTGGCTCCGGTCGGACCGATCGAGCCTGACAGATCGGTGTAATAACCGTTCACATCAATAATGACATCCGTGATGTCTGTGACGTAAACCGATACTGAGCCGTCAGTGCTGCCGGCAGTAATAGTGGCGGCATTAGCAACAACTGAGCCAAAGGGAGAGTTTAGCGTTGAGACAACCGGCTGGGGAGCTCCGGCTGGCCAAATGGTGAGGTAAGACAGTTCCCCAGTGGATGGGACGACCGTAATGTTCAATGAGTAAGCCTTGACAGTCGATGGTATGCCTATGCAGTTCGGACTTGCCCAAAGTTGAAAGTCGCGCGGAATTCCGGCAAGCATGCTGGGCGTTCCAAACTTCCCTGACGTGCCGATTCCGCGCGTGTCCACCGCGCGGCAGGGCGTCATTGCTATATATGACAATTGGCTTTCCGTTGCCTGGGCGTTGGGCACAACAAGCCATAGACTCCCCGATAGACAAAGGGCCGAAACAGTAAGCCGACTTTTTAATGTTTTTTTTACGTTCACTTTCATCTCTACTCCTTATGGACGCGGCTCTTACTACTGATCGGTCCTAGATGCATCAGCAGATTGGGTAACCCTGCTGAATCGGACCGCTGCCCCGCTAATCTATTGGTCGGCTTTATGGAGGAGAAACGAGAGTGTCCAGAGGTATTTTTTCGCCCCAGGGACTTAGTCAGCCGTGATTTCGGCATCACGTGTACTACTTCGTTCGAGTTCTCCGGATCGCAGACCGTGAGACGGAGGTCTCCGTCATCTTTTCTCCTCACCCGCGCTTCTCGGTAATTGTTACCCTTTCGGAAATCGCCAGAGATGCGCGAGCTGGCGGGAAGTTATCCGCCCTGACATCTGAGGCGGAGGCGAAGTTTTGGTACGTAGACCGAAAAAAATGAGATGAGCTAACCGTATTGACCTGCGCCTGCGCTCCTGAGTTTGCCGACTTGAACCATGATTTCGGACGACGACGGGAGAAAAGTAAAGTGCTAAAGAGTAGGCATATCGAAACTCAGATCGTGACGCCTTGCAGCAGGTAGACGTAGGGCGGTTCGCGGCAGATTAGGGACAGGTTGGACTAAGCGCCGCTGCGATCAACGATCATCGTGTTCTGCGGCAGAAACTGACTGGCTTACGGCGGGAACGGCCCCATTTTGGGTACCCGCGATGGCATGTTCTGTTGAAACGCGACGGTCAATCTGTCAATCCTAAGCGGGTATGGCGGCTGTACCAGGGAGCCCGGGCTGAGGGTGACACCAACATGCCAGAGGAAACTGCATCAGCGTCCGGCCTTCACTTCACTTACAAGCAGCGAATCGGGAGTGGGCGGTGGACCTTCTCAGAGATGTCATGCACGCCGGAAGAACTTTCCGGTGTTGAGCGTAATGGACGAATCAACGGTATTTTGTTCGCGATTCGTACGAAGCCAGAAAGTCGCGCGAGGTCAACTCCGGCCCGTTATAGGAGCGAATCCCTAGTGGCAACCCGGATTGCTGGACGATTCGATCAAGGACCCGAGTCAACCGTGGGAGTTCGCATACCGTGTCGGCTTCTAAAGCCAGGTATTCCCGCGTAAAGCTGCACATTCAGCCCGGCAAGCGGGTACAGAACGCGTCAGTAAGTAGAGAGCGCGGATAGGTTGGGAGCTTCTTCGTGTGACGGAGTTTGCATCAAACAGGTTCCGAAACAACACACGTTAAGCACTCGTCGCGTACAGTAGGTGGTTTGTTCCAGCTCGTTTTTTTCGAAAGGTCACTGGGCTTTCCCCGGCTTAGGACCACGAACACAGAGCGAAATCAGCTGAAGCGCTGTCCTAACGGATCGGCCAAGAGCCCTGTTAGCTTAGTCGGTACGGGGTAATATTCCTTACGGCTTTCTTCGAGAAGGTACTGCGATCAGAGCTAACCAAAGCTAACCGATTCTACAGGGTGCTATTCCTTACGGCTTTCTTCGAGAAGGTACTGCGATGGCACTTTTACGTTCTAACATTAGTTATGACAGGAATCAAGATCGGCGATGCTCTCGTCAAGAGTCTCGCACTTAGAATAATACTCATGTGTTCAGGAGGATGCGCGTTTTTTCTTGCTCCACCGGCGCAAGCCGAGCGAATTCTCTACACATTCTCAGGTGCCATCGCTGGGCCAATTAACTCCACCCAAACCTTCAGCATGACCACGGACGGCTTTATCACCTCTAACCTCTGGGTTTCGATTTTGGACAGCACAAGCTGTATCAATTGTGGTACCGGACCTCAATTTATCGCAAATCTGCCTGTAAGTGTGCTGCCTACGATTCCGCACGGACAAGGAATTGAGTTCGCCGGCGTTGTGGATTGGCCGTTTATCAGCGACATTCTGTATGTCTTTGATGCAAATTCTTTCGCATCGTTCGGCATCCACAATTCGTACCAGCCGATTGTGTTCGGTCTAACCGGTATAGGAACATTGACCGTAGCGGCTGCCAGTGCCGTCCCTGAACCTTCTTTTGGCGTGCTGATCCTTCTTGGTGTGATTTTGTTGGGATACTTCCATCGATGGGACAGTGGTAAGTGTCGAAACCTGCCTGACCCATCGCTTGAGAGTCCCTGGGGAAAACCGGTGTTTGGAGGCGATTCTCGGTCGACGTACCGATTCCTCACACTTTCCCGAGTAGCCAAAGGCGGTATCTCAAACGCTCTCTGCTCATGTGCGCCTTCGCCGAAGACGCCGACCTCCCTGAACCAACTCGCGAAAACTGTCGTTACCATCGCAGACCGAACTCGCTCAGTGGCTCGGGGGTCAGCAAACGGTGATCAGCCGGTACGAGAGAGCGATTACCCTGGGTGCCTGTGGTCGCCCCCGACCGAAATAATGACCCGAGCAATCGTTGTTTCGCTTTGCATCAGCGAAAACCGCGTATCGCGCCTGACGTTTCAATCCCCTTCGTAATGGGGATAACATTTGTTAGGAGAAGCCGACGACTATGTTCTTTAAGCCTGTCGTGTTTCCTTTTCAGTCCCCTTTGCGATAGCGACAGCATTGTGACTAAGTCATCGGCGTCAAAAGCATAAAATGTGTTTCTCATTTTTCAGTCCCCTTCGCAACGGGGACAGTTTGTATGGACACAATAATATTACATCTCAAAGAACTTAACTGAAAAATTCTATCACACCTCCCCTCAGATTACTTAATTGGATCCAAACCGGCCAATCTGCGACAACATCACACATGCCCGCAGGAGTTCGCATATTGCCATTTCAACTATCGCGCCCGGACCAGCATGGCTTTGGGGAGTTCCTGACTCTTCGTCATACTGCGGATCGTTGCGCGGCGGATGCTGCGCGAGCATGGTCTGTCGGACGCGGACGTTCAGCATCTGGCTGACCGATGTGGCAACTGGGTGCGCAGGAAATTGATTGAGAGCCTCGGATGAGAGTGATCCGGCAACTTGGATCTGTTGTTGCATGAGGAGAAAGGCACCAATTGTCGATTTCGAGCTGACGTCGGACGAACTTGGGGGGGAGAACTTCCGGACGCAGCGCGTAACCGGCCGATTTTCCCGCTTTCATCTTGTGCGTGGACAGCCCGGCGCTGGGACATCCTCCGATGGTGGTACACCAGGCGCAGCAGTATGCCCACTGGCGCAATTCGGTCACCGGCAACCGGTTCAGATCTGCGGATAACCTCCCACCTTTAATCCTGTCGAAGCATCCGCAAATGTGCTGTACCACTTCTTGGTTCAACACTGCCGGCTTTGCTTTCAGTTGCTCGGCATCCCACCGATTATTGATCGAGCACCATACATCTTCTAAAATCGTCTTCGCAGACCGGTGGGATCACAAATGCGCGCCGACTCCTCCCGATCTCGTCCGCAGTTTCAGCGCCAATTTCTGGCACCGGTTTCGGTTCAGTTCCCCGAACGCTGCCGGAAGATGCGCCTGACCCGTTCCTTCCAGCCCCTTCAGCATCCCGCGCATGGTTTCGCGCGACAGCTTTTCCAACGCCTGTGCGTCAATGTGTTCGCCGTCGCGTCGCGCACTTCGCGGCCGAGCCGTTCCGGCTATTCCCGAAGTACCGCATCAGTTTTTCCCAATTGTGCAGTTTCCCTGCCACGAACCAACGGTAAAACCAGGGCGCCGCGCTCGTTATCCGTGGCGACCAATTGTCGCCGCCGCGTCTCGACCGGGCCGTAATCAGCGTACTGGCCTTCCGCTCGAAGTCATTGCAAGTCACACGTATTCCCGTGCGCAAAGTTCCTCCAAGGGATGTGACGAGAAAACTCTCCGTGCGACGGTATAATCACTTCCTGGGCTGGCCATGGAATCTGCGCGCAGACTTTACCACTCTTCTTGACGATCCGTTCGCGCGTAGAACACCGAACTCGCCATGTTCGTATAATGACGCGATAGTGAGGTTTGACTTCTACCCGCTTCGGTTCGAATTCATCGCGACGGAGTCGCTGCATTTCGCGCAAGGCAAGGCCGGGAACATTCTGCGTGGCGCAATGGGAGTCATTTTCCGCCGGATAGCCTGCATCCCCAATTGCCGCGATTCAAGATCCTGCGATAGCCGGCAGTCCTGTCTATACGCCAGAATCTTCGAACCGATGGCTGTGTCTGCGCTTCGGCCGGGGGGCGACGAGCCGTCTCCGTCAGGTCTTAGCAATTGGCCGCGCCCCTTCGTATTCCGCGCCCGACACCTTGATGGCTGCATCGTCGCCGTTGGAGAGACTTTTCATTTCGATCTTCACGTGTTCACTGCGGAACGCGATGTGCTTGCGTACTTTATTCTCACCTTCTCCGCTCTGGCACGGGAAGGGCTGGGACCGCGGCGTGGAAAGGCGGAACTGTTGCGAGTGCGCCGCCTTTCCGCAGAGGGTGTTCCACAGCAAACGGTGTACGAACAGTCCGTACAGATGATCACCTCAGGACTGCAACCCATCTCCCTTGACCTCACGCCTCCACCAGACAGCCCAACGAGAATTCGCGTGGACTTTCTCTCCCCCACCGAGCTGAAACACGAACACAGGATCGCCAACCGCCCCGAATTCCCAATTCTTTTCGGTCGCATCCGCGACCGCATCAGCACATTGAGGCGGCTTTATGGCCCCGGTCCTCTGGACATCGATTATAAAGGTACCAACGCCCGGGCAGCTTCAGTAAAGATGACAAGCTGCCAGCTGCGAAGACAGGAAGCAGAACGCCGCAGCACACGCACTGGCCAATGTCACTCGATTGGCGGCTTTATCGGGACAGCCGAGTACGAAGGCGATTTGGCGGAGTTCTTGCCCTTCCTGGAAGCCGCTAGGTGGACTGGTATAGGGAGACAATCAGTCTGGGGCAAAGGCGAAATTCAGATCAGCGGTAAAAACCTCTGAGCCAACTCTCATGGACTGATAAACTTGCATTTTTTACGGTTGTCCCTCCTTGGAAGAGCTGGATCAAGCACAGGCTTATGAACGATCAACGGATCCTCGCCGACGCAATCGCTTGGATGCGTCAGCGCAATTGGCGCGAGAAGCTCGCGAAAAGCAGCTCGGGCCAATCGTTATACGAGCATACGCTCATCGAGCTGGACGTGTTCCTCCAGCTTGCTCCAATTCTGCGAGACCCGAACCGATACGGGCTCACCGAACTCGAAAACTGGGTCATGATCGTCGCGTTGATAGTTCATGATGCCAGCAAAGAAACGGACGCATGGCAGGATTACCTGACCTCGCGGGGAGCGGTTCAACAAGTTAGTCACATTCTGCCAGAACTCTCCGAAAAACTCGTCCCTGATATCTGCGCCGCGCTCCGCGTCGACGGAATCGGCACCGCAGTTCACCAGGTAATAACGCAATGTGCAGGTATTCATCATGACCCGCTAGGACGTAGCGATGCCGCGATCCTCAAAACGATGCCGACAGAGGTACCCTCGCGATTCGTTACCCTCGCGAACATTGTAAAAGCGCTTGACCACCTTTGTTCTGCCGGATCTCCTACGGATGCCGCGCTCGCCGTTAGGAACAATGAAAGCCTGCGCAGACATTTAAAAATAGCTATTCACGAGGCGACATATCGAGGCGTTTCGACAGCCCTGTTACATCGCGCTTCTGAAGACACCTTTAAAGAGGCCGGCTGGCTGGCGCTTTTGTATTTTCCCTCGGGAACGGTTTATGCAGCAGACTTGGGTAGTCCCGCTGCAGTTCCATCCCCATCTGCCATAGCCGCAGCGCTCAAAGCAGAAATCGAGACCTCGCTGAAGCGCGATCTGACTTCCATAATGGTGGGCAGACCCACCGGCAATATTTTGCCAAAACCGGACCTACTCTCCTTCGATGAAGCGCTGCAATATCTGAGGGTGGCTGGCTCTAAGATCAGCCCCCGGAGCTTCGCTAAAAAGAAACTGGCTGACAGACGTAAGGTCGTAACGGAATACCTGAAGCTCAGCGGCGAAGCCGTCGAATCCATAAGCGACGAAGAAGTAGATCGGCAATCGGGTCGTATTTCTGTTGCTCGGCCGGAAATGCTCGTTTTCAAATTCTTTAAAGCCATGCTTGACGCTGATAAGGTGCCCGCTGTGGGGAAGGACGGCGAGGCTCTGGCGAGACAGAAATACGAAGCCATTTTCGGTCCTGGGACATGGGTACAGCTTCAGTCCACTTCGACACTGAAGGCGGCGAAAGATATGTTTCGCACCGTGGATGTGTACTGGAATCTTCCCGGCAACGCAGTGGGTCATAGGGCTTCGAACGTCGAACAGATCGATGACGAAACCCGCTTGAGCGCTTTGGTCACACTACTGGCCGGAATAGCGAACGAAGTGTTCAGGACAATCAATCGGCCATCACCACGGGATGCCCTCGCCGGCTCGATGGCCGAGAGCTTTATTGGCGACTTAATTAGCCCAGCGCACGGTGAGGACATCAAGTCCATCGCGCGCGATCAGCTAGCGCACTACCGTCAATCGAAACCCAGTGCAGGACGAGACCTGGCCTCGGCCCTGTATATCTGCCCGATTTGCAACAAGCCTTTCGGCTCAGGCGCGGGACGCAAGGCCTCGGCAGACTTCATCGACAACCTGCAAACTCACACAAACAGGGGCGTCTCGCACGGAGGATTTGCCTCTGTGATGATATGTTCGACCTGTTATCGCGAGAGAGTTCTGCGCCAAGTTTTGATGGAAGGTTCAGTTGCTGAACTTATCATCATGTCACCCCGGTTGAACCTCGGACCTGCGAGTGGAAGTCGTCTCTTGCAAAAGGTTCGCGAATGGGCGGATTCAGCTAACAAGGTTGGCAGCCTGGAATTCGGATTCTCGATGAGCTTGACCGACCGAACTGCGGAGCAGATGCGCACCCATGATCCGTTCAATCTGGACGGCGAGAAATTGGTCGGTCTGTTCACGTTCCATTTTACATCCGAAATACAGAAAAAGAGGGAGAAGGAAGCGCTGGATCTCCTGAAGCAAACGTTTGAAAGCGATTTGGATTCTCTCAACGACGCGTGCGCCTCGTCCTTTCGTCACTGGGATGCCGCGCTGGATGCCCTGTTGGCCGACGCACTCGATCAACAGGAGTGCAAGGCGATCCGTCGGCAGGTTCTGCGACCAGGTGCCGCCGTACAACTGATTCCTCAAACTCCTAATCTGATAATAATTCCACTAAGTCGGGAGTTCGCTTCCGGGAATGACGAATCCGCATCCAACAAGGCCATCCGTCGTTTGTACGTCGCATTGATTCTTAGTGTCGTTTTCGATGCTGCCGTGTCTATCAGGCGGAACGCAGATATTTCAGACGCCTCACGCACTTCCGGAGCGGCGTATGTTCCACTAGTGGCATCCATCAGATCGCTGATCGGTTTGGATTGGATCAGCATTACGCAGGCGCGTTACTGGCTCAAAGCGATAGGCGCCGCCAGTGCTTTGGCGCGTGACGCCACCCTGCCCGCGCGTTCCGCTCTCTATCAGGCGCTTTCTGTTGACCCCGCTGAAAAACTCCTTCATCGAATCGAGGACAACGGTCGAATCGCCTCTCCCCTTCAGCTGGACCTGATCAGTCAATTGCCCGGCTTCCATGGTCGATAGAAACAAGGAAAAAAGGAATATGAGAAATCCCATTTCGGTTCACTGGAAACCATTTGAGATGGACGCGGTTGCACAGCCTCAGATCGAAACGGCAAAACGGGCATTTGCGGACTACACGGAGACGGTGGCGCGCAAGTCGACGAAATCAAGATATAGTCTTATGGGGCCAGTCGGAAGAGTCCTGTCCGAGATCAAGAGCGGTCGCCGAGATCCCGGATATCTGAAAGGCTATGGCGTGCGAGTCCATGAAACGCAATCAAGGAGGCACGGTGCTCCTTCGGCCGCCGCCATGAGGCAATTAGAGCGCGGCATCGAAACAACAGTAAATCTCCTTTCGGCATCGCCTGTTATTTTCCACGCCGAAATTATAGACCGCCTCGAATACGGTCTTTACTACGAGTTGCGCAAACGCCAGGCCGATTCAAAGGAAGTCCGCACGCAGATGTGGCGGGCCCATGTCAAAGCCAAATATGGGACCGTTGAGGAACTCGCTGCCGCGTGGGACGAGGCCTCGATCAGCTTCGATGATTTGTATCTGCCCCCGAAATCCGAGGGTTCCCGAAGCTGGAAGGCCACCAATCGCCAGAAGGATGTCGCCGACTTCTGGGAATCACAAGGCATATCGCTAGCAGTTGACGAAGAAGAGGATGAATAGATGAGCGCTTTGACAAACCTGAACGAGTATCTCCTTCCCGTCCCGAGGCCGCTGATCGGCGCGGAAACCATCCAGTTGATCTTGCTACGCGAAGTTCTAGACTATACAGTTTTGAGGACGGAGGATACCCGCGAACTCAACTCGGTGATCACTCCCCTTTCTGAATCGTACCGGCAAACGATTGCAAAACGAGTGGCTTTTCTGGGGTCAAAACAAAAAGCGGCCGAGTCGCGCCAGATGGAATATATCCTGCGTTCAGCTGCTGCGAAAGCTGGAAAGCCGGTTCCTTCGGGGAAAATCAACGAAAGAGGTTGCTTCCTGAAAGACAATCTGTGTCTGCAGTGTCCCCGTTGCGCTCTTTATGGCGCGACCGCTCTCGGGGTCGGGGCGAATATCAAGCATCGAATCGAGTACTCGACCGCGTTCTCACTATTGCCCTTCGACCAAATCACGCAAGAATTCACTTTCAATGCGATAAGCGAGGCTACGCAAACCACTGGCCAGGCGCTGGGGAGTCGGGATGTAGTCAAACCTGCCAGCCTGTTTCCGTCTATAGTGACGTTGAAAAGCATTACAAGGTCCGAGCTGGTCTTGGTGATCAAGACTTTGCTTGCTTGCAAAAGTTACGGTGCCGAATCGAGGACGGGCGGTGACTGTAGGAATTCCATCTTCGCAATAGCCGCGGGGTGGGAAGAAATCATAACACCACTTGAGTTGACTCTTGAGTTGTATGACCAAAAAGAGGAGTTGAGCACCGCTTCTCTGAACAAAGTGCTTGTAGGCAAGTACAAATCTTCTGCCGGGAGTCCCGGGCGTGTGACGTTGCTTACGCCGGATGAAATCGATTCCGTCGTCAAAGAATGTGCCGATACGGAACTCAGCCGAACTTTCCTGGACGATGCCTATGGAGCAGTTGATGCCTACCGAGCTCTCCAGCGGTAACGACTGGATCACATGAGCGATTCGATACGTCTGAACGAAATCGGAATACGGCTGTACGCGGTTCGACTGTACAACCACGATTATCTTTGGTTCTCCTCGTTCGAGATATCCAAAACGGCCGGTACAGCCCCAGCAATTCACGGATACGCTTTAAGTTATGCGATCTCACAGTACTCGTATGGTGTTTATCTAACCGGTGGTCCGAGGTATGAAGAAGATTTGGCGGGAATGCCGGCATACGCAACCCCCGCGATACCTGTCGGCACCCTTTCGTCGACGCGCTTCACGCAGAACGCGATAAATTCTGCGACACTTCGTACCGACGATGCTCCCCTAGGGATCAACTCGCCGGCATTGGGTTACCGCCTCGTCCTGAACCCTGTTTGGCGCGTTGTCGACGGAGAGCGCGATGCGTCAGGCTTTAGTTTCTATGTATTCGCCAGGGTGGACTACGTCCTTCCTTCCGTGGTACGACTGGGCAAGAAGGGCTGCCCTGTTCGGCTCGAAATCAGTGAAATCAATATTCCGGTTGCCGTTCGGGCTGACACAGTCGTCCAGCCAAGTCACGCAGTGAATCCGCTCGATGTTCAGGGTGACATTACGGCATATGAACCATTACCGATGCCTCCGCACCTTATCCTGAAAGTTGCCGATATTCAAAACGATTGGTTCGTCTTCTCGGGATCTCACGTAGTTCACGTGCCATCCCGGTTCACGGGAGCGGTGCTCGCCGTCGCCCGGCCAACCGTCGCGCCAGCCGCTCCTTCAGCGCCCCGAAAATCGGCACGGAAGTAATTGAATGAAATTCCGTGTCGCGGCTATTCACCTCCTCTTACTAGGCGCTGGCATAAACGTTTCCCTTTATCCTCGTCCGGCAACCATTTGGGACAGATGGCCGCGAACGACAGTAACAACCATATTATTAGATTATCCTGAAAACCGAAGTTCCATGTTAGGCTTCTGCCAAAGATTCTGAGCTAACAAGGCGAAGGCGATGGAACCAAGCGCTACCGGACAAACCAGTCCCGCGCGAGATCGCCGCGCGGGATTGTCGGGTGAGCAGTTGATCCTACGCCAGACGGAACGCGCCATGATGCGGTTGGGTGGATCACGGTTTTCTTTCATTTCTCCGCAAGATCGGCATCGTCGAGGCAATTCGCTAACAAACGCCGATCCGTCGCAAGTCGCCCAATCACCTTCCCCGTGGTCCTGATATCTGTATTCCTGGGAGCGTTTTGAGGCGATATCCCCAGGCATTCGACGACGGTGTCCCACGACGGTGTCCCACGGCACTGCCCTCGAAGCCCCCCGTATAGGTCGAATTCTTCGTGCCATCGTAGTCCCTCACCGTCGTTAAATAGAAATGCCCCGACCTGTCCGCGATCCCCGCCGCATCGAATCACCGCTTAACGGTAACTCGACAAACAACAGCGATATAGGGCGACGAAACGCGACGGGATTTGGATCTTCTTCTGTCCATCAATTCACCCCAAGATTCTCAAGGAACAGTTGGGTACTATAGGAATTGAGTTGTTGACTCACCGCGAACACTTCAATGCCAAGCGGTAACACCATCGAGTGGATGGTCGTGCTTTTCTGTCTGCCGGGTAGAGCGCCCGAGCCTGCGGGCGTTCTATTGTTGGAAACAGAATCGAATCAACTGGCGATCAAACTAAAACCCAAGTTGAATCAGGACGACGAGATGGTGGCAGCATTCTGGGACGAACTGGCAGAAGACCTCAGCCGACAAGCTCAGGAAGCGGGCGGCAGCGAAGTGGTTCGCTGGCTAGAAATGACCGCCTCGCATGTTTTTCAAATTTCTCCGCGAATCAGCATCGAGTCTTCGGATTTGGATCAAACGATGCAACGCCTTTATCGGGAGCATGTTGAGCTCTCGCAAATATGATCTCCGGGCCAAAAGGTCTATTGAATGGGCGCTTGCAATCAATCCGAGCCTAATCGTGTTAGAACTTCGAGCAGAATTGCCATGGCCAGCAAACCTTCAGTTCCTTGCTTTGCGGCAATCCATCGGATATTCCTTGCCGCCAGCGTCCCGACTTACCTGGTTAACCTCGGGAGAGCGCCAAATCCTAATGGGAGTGATGATTGAGCTTTCAGACCGCCGTGCAAAGCTGCGGGCTTTACTTGCTCGACAACTGGACAAACTCGATCTAAATTCCAGTCATACGCTATCGGGAATGGATCCAAGCGCACCGTCGGTGCGGCTGTAAAAGTCCATCAATCTTGCCGCCATAAGTTTCCGACGCGGTTTCAAGCCCCATCGGGGAAAGCAGGTGAAGACTCTAAACCAGACTCTAAATTCTTTAGAAGATTACTTCGAAAATGACAGACAAGTGACCGTGCGCAAAATTTGGATATAGATGTCAAGCAATTTCTTTTCTGTCAGGCGCTTCAACAACTCCGCTGTTGAACTCATGCCGGCCCGCGCAGGCCACCCGTTCTTTGACAACTTCAAACAGTTTTCAGCGACCGCAGTTTTCGTGTGCCTTTTTCTACAGCTCTGCCACTCCATTCCTCATGCTCGCCGCTTCTGCCAGTCATTGTTCTCGCATTAAATCTTGTTCATGAGAAAATGTGGGCTAGTCATTGGTCTGCCCATCAGGAATTGCAGCCGTCTATCGGTTCCAACCATCGCTAAGCGTAATTGTCGCGACCTAGAGCCAAGTAACCGCTTTTGCGCCGCTTGGGACTAGCGGCGAAATGTAGCAGTAGCGATTTCAGGTGAGAATTTCCCGAGTTCCCAACCACTTTGGTTTTCAATAGAAGGATGTCATCGCTTTCCTCGGAAAGCGTCGTTGGTCCTTCAAAATGCGGACGGAGGCTTGTGAGTGCATCTTCTTGTCCTCCGCCCGTATCCTCGGTTCTCAGTCGTTGAAATGACGCGATTATCAGTATCCGGTCCGGTTGTTTGGCTGGTAGAGTCAGCAAATACCTTATTGACCATTTCTGGTCGCCCGGTCGCTATCAGCGTCAGCTTCCGTTAGGACATTCATAGCAACCATCTTTGGTCGAGTCCTACCAGTGCTGCCCGTTGAAATGATAAACGCCGGTCCTTGTGTTCACCCAGACAACCGTCTCCTGCGGACAATACAGTCCGTGCCTGTTGCTCAGGTTTAAAGTGCTGAGCCGCAGCGCCGTAAGATTCGTTACTCTTAGGAACAAATAAGAGCACCCACAATGCGAAGGTGACAATCAGCCGTCCACCGGACATGTGCTGGTTGACATCATGTCACGAGATTGGCGGGATAGCGGAAGTATTCTATTCAAAACAAAAGCGGGCCCGGCCTCCTCCGAAACATGGCGTTCTGCGAACGCGTCCCGCAAACGGAGAACGGGCGTCTTTCTGCGGGAATATCAGCAGAGAAATAAGTTCCCGTATGGTGTACGGAACCGATCATAAATAAATCAAATAAGAAAAATCCTAGGCGTAAGGCCCCTGGTCGCCACGTCCCAGTAAGCCCGAGGCTAGGTGAGAAACTTATCCCATTCTAAACACTTCGTTCCAGTGTGCCAAATGAGCGCCGAAGTATTTATCTGCCTCGAAGATCTAGAGGCTCTGTTGGCGGAACACCGCAGTCTGCAACACGAGAATGCCGAACTTAAGGCGAGACTAGCAGAAGCGCCATCATCACCGCCTCCAAAAATTGGTACGTCAGTTTGAAGTGCAGCCATAAAGAGCGCCCCAGCCCAGCGTGTTCGATCGTGCAACTGCCGAGTAGAAATAGAAACTAGAGGCGGCGCACTATGAAAGCAACGAGATCCTGACGGTATACACTCGCCAAGTGGGGATGAGAGCGGTACAAAGAGTTTCCCCATCGAGAGTGTAAGCGCACGACAATCGCTCGTTATCTGGATGTACCTCGAACGTTTCGAATATTTTTGCCCGGATTGTCACGCGAAAGGGATTGTTAGTGATGTGCTCATTAATCCAGAAATGCTCGGCAAACCCACGCGCACGATAAGCACTGGTTCTTACACTCCTCAGCACCTGACCTTCGCTCCTGATCATACGATCTGGGCCGTCGGCTACGACATGCTTTACATGCGCGAGTACCCGTCCGAACGCAGCCCGAAGACTCGATGTCCTGCATCATTATGATCGGAGCGGACGAGAGGTCGGTCAAGGGCTTCCTTGGTCGAAGATCGCAGGCGGCAACAATGCCCAAACATCTCTTCAACTCTGCATTAGCGGAAAGTTTCTCTTCGCGACGAACGACCGTATCGGCTTTTGTCGTTCTTAGACTACGATCACGACACCTGGATTGAAGTAAGCCCGAGCGGAAATCTTCTCGGAAAATATGAACTCGGGAGTGTTCGAATTCTTTCTTATCGCCCTGTTGCCATGACCGCGAGCGGCAGCGTGTACGCGACGATCTATAGGGAAAATCGATTTGACGGTTGGGCTGTTCTCGACAGGTCGAAAGGAATTTGGAATAAGGTCCATGGTTATCCTAAAGGCACGATCATCGGATCTGATGGCGACAACCTCATCTTTTCCGAGCACGTCGGCGAGTGGACTGTCCTCCATTCAGTGTCAACCGCGTCGTTAAGCGTTTGAACACAAGGAGCAAGAAATTGCCGCGTTGGATAAGTAGAATCTGTTGAAGTTACTGCCGCTTTCATACTCTGGCACTCGGGCGTGGTAGCCAATGTCAGCCAAGGCCGTGCTTGACTTGAGAGATCAGGGATAATACGCCTAACCACAGTGCCATTCGAGGGTCGTTGGGTCCGAGCCGAGCCGCATCGTAAACTTCCAGACAGTTTTCTAAGTAGATTATTCATGCTGCCCTTCCGAACGATAGCTGTTGTCCGTGCGCCCTCTAGCGTAAGGACTGCGGAACGCTAACTTCAAACTCCGTCTCGATTCAGAATTACAATTCGTCATATTCTGCCTCACATTCAGGCTATTAGCTGCCTCTTTTCACTGGCCACGTTGGATCTTTTGGGAGGAACGCCTTATTTGAGTAGGCTCAAGGTTGAAAACTTGCAGGCGGTTGTGCTCTTGTCTCTCGTATTGCGTGCTCAGACCTTCAACATCGGCATGGTTCTATTCGGAATCTATACATCCTGCTCGGCTATCTTGTTTTAGAGTCGAAATTCCTTCCTAGAGTTCTGGGGGTGTTTTTGGCGTTCGCAGGTTGACTTATCAGGCGTTTCTGCGGCCGCTTGCAGACCGTCCGTTCCCTTGTCTTTTGGCACCCGCTGGCGCATTGGGGAACTATCACTTGTGTTTTGGCTTCTGGTCTTTGAACGTTCAACAATAGAGGGAGCAGGCCAGCGGAGCGGAAGTTTATCCACTCACAAAACCCGTGGTCTGAACGTGTTCAAGACCCGCGAGTATTATTCTTACGCCCTACACGCCCACTGAAGGCACGGTCTGGGAAGCGAACATTTACCACCCCAATCGAAGGTGACGAAGCACCCTTTTGTTCACGAAACACTGCTTTGAAGCAACCGATTAGTATTTGTCGTCCCGAGAGTTCTTCGGCGCAATGCGAACAAATGCTCGCGTCATGCTCCAACGCCTCCCGCTCTTCAGACGTGAGTCGATCAAAGAGGTAATCGTCAAAAATGTCTCCGGTAACATGCCAAAGGCAAGGGTCGTTTTCCGCCTTTCCGAGGCGACCTGAGATTGAGAGATAATCCGCATGCCTTCGATGCAGCCCGCGTTTCCGATGGAGTCTTTTTGAGCAACGAAGACAGTGGAACATCTTCGACACGCGCACAGATGATCGAGGAATGTCTTGTCAACGCGGTCGACTAAGGTGGGAACGTCCAGATGTTCGGCAGCCATAACCAGTTACCCAAAGTAAGCAATTGATCGTCCAAGAAAGGAGGTTCTCAGCACAATTTAATGAGTAACGTTTGCAAGGGCTTGACCGAGTCAAACCGCGACCAAGATGAGCTAGTCAAAAAACAAGGTTCAACGCTTTTCTACAACCTTAGCCGCTTTTTATTACCAACTTAGCCGCTTGTCTCCCAAGAGTGTCGGCCTATTCCCAAGCCTCAGGCGGCAGGTTTAGTGGCAGTGACAGAATCACCAAAGTGAGAAAATCCAACCCCAGTTAGCACTTCTTTACCGTGGTTGAAACTGCGTCCGAAAGCGGCGCGATGGTGATCATTGAAGTGACAAGCGCTGATTCCAATGAAAATCGCAAAATCAAAGGATCAGTCCAGCAGTTTGCGGGCAAGAGCTTAACACTGGTTTCCGATGAGGAGATTGCTGTGGCTGCTTCCGTTCGCGTGCAGAGCAAGGATTTGTTGTTCTTGGGGCAGGTGCTCAGGTCGATCTCTGATCCGCAGGAAAAGTGGACAGTGCACGTGGATGTCAGGCGCACATTCGCGGTTCTGTAGTTCGCGCGGTATCTGATCAGAACCGCAGGGCGGTAACTTTCATCTCGCCGCCAGTCGCCCTTTTTTTGTCCCGTTCACGTCAATATTGCTGAAACGGCATTCGTTCCCTAAACCCTCGCAATTCGTAAAGGGCGGCGAGTTGCCGATTCACTGAACGCCACGTGGTGGACACTCCCGAATGCAAGGATTATCTGGTTGCAATAACATGGTCTAACCGCAACAACCTTTAGGGTACGCCAATGATCTTCGATCACCAAAATGCGACTGGGTTTATTTTGCTGCTACATCTAATGCTTTCATGGACTATGACTGCCAAGTCCGTGACCGAGCTTGGTGTAATTGTGCGGAATATCCACAACTCAAGAGGTGAGCGACTTGCGAACAATGCTCGTCTGCGACCGGGCCATAAGGTCTTACTGGCGCCCGGCGGGAATGGTTGTCTTTCAGTGCGCTCTTTTCTTGCACGATAGTGGACTCAAACGGGAGGGGACCGGTCTGGTGATTGGGTTGACGAACAACGACGTCGCGAGTGTGGCGGGTGTGTTGCGGCTGACGGTGTTCAGCTAGAATGGCTCGGTCAAGAGCAGCGGGTGTGTTGATGCCGAGTGTCCGAAGCCCACGGGAATTCGCCAGGCGATGCTGATGTTACCGCAGGAGACAGACTGGAACGGCCTCAGGCTCAAAGTAGAGTTGGAGGTGAAAGACGTTCGGTATCCAGTCGCATGGGCCTGTCGGCAGAAGACGAACGCCGACGGTTCGCTGACACTTCGTGCAATGTGGTGGCAGTGGCCGTGTTGCAGTTCGTAATCAGCGATACTGACAGCTTGGAAAGACCCAATGACGACTCGGCCTGCGATCTTCAAAAGGCGGCAAACCCAGTCTCAGCTGATTCTCTGTGCGGCCCCCTGGCATCTTCGGTACTCGCTTTCGTTGCGCGATGTCGAAGAGTTGCTTGAGGAACGTTGTTTGGATGGCGACCACACGACCGTATGGCGCTGGATCCAGCGCTATGGTCGAAACTCGACCAGCGTCTGCAAACGCCACCTGATGGCGCCCAACAAGTCGTGGCGTGTTGACAAGACTTACATCAAGGTGATAAGGGCGCTCCTGCTATCTGTATCACGCAATCGATTTGGCGGGTGCCACAATTGACTTTCTGTTATCGGCGCTCCGCGATGCCGATGCCGCCAAACTGCTCAGCGCCACACGCGCAGCGTCCGCCAGCGCAAGCGGCTTCGTTCTGACGGCAAAGTGTTTACGAATCGTGTCAGTTTGGCTAGCAAACCAGACCTTCGCCCGAAACCATTAGCGTTCATCGGAAGTGATCCGGCGCGAAGATGACGGGGCAGGGCACAATCTTGAACGGTCCGAGCATTTTCGAAAGCCGCGGGTACCGAACTGCGCGTTGCCCACCCGATTAGTAAAAAATCAAAAACGGGACACAATCACGGGTTGTACCATCGAGTGAGCCGCTGGTGTAGATGATTTTGTAGATGCGAAGTCACCAGTGAACTCAAAATTTCCAACGGTATCAACGAGCCTTTCATAAGTTATGCATCCTCTTAAGCTTACAAAGGATATTGAATTTAATGACATAGCTGGATTGAGCAAATCGGGTTCGGGACCAGGAGGCCGGAGGTTCGAATCCTCTCGCCCCGACCAATCTTTTCAATAGCTTACAGTCAAATCACTTCGGAACGCAATTGCCGGAACCCAAGGAGTTCGGTCGTTCTGGGTTGGGCAAAGGCACTTCTTTTTCACCAAGTTCCAGACATTTCGATGACTTGCGACAGAGGCACGAGGTAGCCATAGTATCGGCCATAGTCGTGACTCGGCCATTGTGAGGAGCCTCAACCTCGGAAGATGACCGAGTTCCCGATTGGACCGGACCTTAGTCACTGACTGAGACTGGCGCATCCTCTTTGTTGAACCGCATACCCGTCCAGGAATTAACAGTTGCCAGCAGTTTGGAGAGCCAGCTTCCCAAGCTGGAGGCGGGGGTTCGAATCCCTCTTCCTCCAAACTTTATTTTCAATAACTTAGAAGCCAATGATTCCCGTCTGTGGAAAAACCTGCTAAAATAAATGCAGTATGCCACGAACAGAACGCCAGCTTTGGGCGCGCCATCGCAAAGCGTGCGGAAGGTCTAAAGAGACTCGAAAACAAAGCGAAAACACGAAGCGTAAAGAATGTGATTGCCCGATCTACGGTCGCGTAACGATTCTCGACCCAGAGACAGATCAAGTGCTGTTCCGGTTTGCAGATGCCAGCCTTGGCAAGCTTGGCATTCGGAAGATGGCCGAAGCAGAACGACTGGTGGACAAATGGTTCTCCCAATATTTGTCCGGGACGCTGAAACCACAAGCAGAAGAATTCCTGCTCAACAAAACCGTTTCCCAAGTGACCGAAGCTTTCCTCGAACGTCTCGCTGCGAAAGTGAAACCCAAATTGTCACCCACTCATCGGGGCGATCCTACCAAGCACCCAACCTATCAAAAATATAAAAGTCTGCTTGACGGTCTCATTGATTTCGCAAAGGAGATCAGCACGCCAGATCGAGAACTGAAATTGATGAAGCAGATTACTACAGACGATCTGTTTCGCCTTCAGGAATCGTGGAAGGGGCGGCTGCTGAAAGATGCGAGTGGCGCTCTGGTACAACAGCCGAAAAGCGATATTGGCAAAGATCGAGATCAAGGATTGTTGCGGAAATTTTTTCAGTGGTGTCGGATAAACAGGTACATAATTTTCGACCCCTGTGAAGCACTTGAACTAGTGGGTGCCCCGAAATCTGAAGTGAAACCGTTTACGGCAGAAGAACGCAAGCGTATCTACGAAGTCATTCCGGTTGAATTTCCAAGAACCTTTGAATACGTCAACGCTCTGATCCTGCTACTTGAAAAAGCGGCTGGCCGAATATCAGCAGTCGCCACGGCTCGAACAACTGAATTGACGGATGAAGGAATCACACTTTACGAGATCAAGGGTCGAGGAGCAAGACCGAAAGCGGTCTGGTGTGTACTGCCACCAGAAGCGGTCAGTGCGTTACGAAATCTCGGACCAAAATCAAAAGAGTATTTTTTCTGGACCGGGAAAAGCACCCTAAAAACGCTGCTCAATCATTGGGAGAAGGAGACGCTGAGACTCTATCGAGCCGCTGGCATCGAGAACAAACGAAATCACGAATGGCGCGATACTATGGGCGAAGATTTGCAGGAAGCTGGAGCGGACCTGGAACACATCCAAGCAGCACTAGCGCATGATAGAAAAACCACGACCGAAAGATGTTACGTCGGGAAAAACAAGCGGAAGTATTCAGAAACGGACGATTACAAAAAGCAGATGTGGGGAATGAATCCGGTTGCCGCAACGCCGATTCAAACGGCACAGCCGCCCTCAAGTTCTCTCAGCCGTCTGATGGAACTCGAACGTATGCTAATCGCTGGACGCTTGACAGCCGCTGAGTTTGACTTTTTCAAAACGGACTTGATGCGTCCAGCCTAGCCGAAATGAAGTTGGCGCATCTTTTCGTTTGCTGCTTCAACTATCTCATTGATCGACGTGCGCTTCCCCAATTTTGCTCTTTCTATTTCGAATATGGTTCGCGGGATCTTGAATATGCGCCGGGTACGACCCCGCGTTTTTAATCCTGGCTTGATAATTACGCCTTCAACGTTTTCGAAGTGGCGTAGTGCCGTGGCGTAGTCCCAACCCAATTCATCGGCTGCTTGATAGAGCGTAAGAGGGTCGTTCGTTTTTAGTTTCGCCCGATCGGATGACGAGTCGCGACGTTTCGTGGCCGCAACCTGCCGTCGAAAACGAGCGAGCACCTTTGGGTCCTCCTCGAAAAGCGAATTCAACGATGCAAACTTTTCCTGAGTCATCTTTCTTCTTTCTTCACCACGAAATCGGCGTCATCAGTATGTGACGTATTTCGGCGCACAATCTCAGCCATCTTCAAAATTTCTGAATTGTATCTTTCGCACGCTGCGCGGCGGCGCGTGTTTTTGCCAATGCGGGAACAGGCACACTCCCGGCCTCCGAGCCTAGTAATGCCGCTCAGTGCATCAGCCAACTGTGCGGCGGCTGGCGGGGTCGGGTGTTGTGGCTGTTTAATAAAGAGGCGTTCCAGATCTTGCCTAGTGGTCCAAGGGCCACTAGCTCATAATCCTGGTGGCTCCATATTACGCACTTAGCAGCGTCACCACAGTCGCTCTAAGTGCTCCCTATGCAGATCAAGCGGCTGGGGCAAAGAGATCATCACTGAGATCATTTTTCCACTCACTCGGAACATTAGCAAGACAAATCGATCTAGTCTCGATCTATAGGTAGATCTATGATCGCGAAAGTCTATCGAGAGTCATGCACTTAGCCACAAAAGAAAAATGGCTTAAATCGCTCGCCGCAATCGCCTCTCCAGCCGAACGAACCGGGTCGCGCCGTGGTTTTGGGAGTGGCTCACCTCTTCCTGATTAAGGATGAACTGAGCCACTGATTCACTTTTTGCAACCTCTTTTGCGCGGCCCGTTCATTCTTCCTTCCTAATCCTGGCAGCGAGAACCGCATCCAATGCTTCTATAATCTTCGCGATGTGTTCGCGCTCAGCCAAGATCGCTTTCTTAATTTCATCTGGCCCAAAACTTTTTGGGATGAATCTGACGCCATTCCTGTCGCGTATGGCTTGACCCCTGGCATATTTTGCTTCCGTCTTCAAGCGTCGATTTGCTAACTCAGCAAAGCGCTCTTTCGTTTCTTTTGATTCGCCGTTGTCGAAGCCGATGAATTTGTAATCTTCCGATTGCGCAACCAGACACGTAGTGCCCGACCCGGCAAAAGGATCGAGGATTACAGACCCCGGAGGCGCGTAAGTCAACATTAACCGACGGGGTAAATCGGGCGGAAAAATGCTTGGGTGGTCAATCCCGTCATCGGCGCTGCCCACGTATGCGGTGATGACATCCGTGACACGCGCAATGCCATCGACCAGCATGTCGCCATTCGAGTGGTTAATCTTGTGGCGGCTGGGAGAGGATCTCATGCCCACCCGGTTCGATGGTTGCCCGCAGGCTGTTAGGTTCATGTAAGGTTGTTTGATCTTGGAGAACCACAAGATCCATTCAAAGTTCCGGCGAGGGCGTTCAACCGCTCCCAACGGCCAGCCATCGGGCTTCAACCAGATCATTTCATTTGTCCACTTCCAGCCCGCGTCCATGGTCGCAAGAATGGTACGGATGAGATAACTAGCAACCTGACCATCTTTTTGATGTGGCCTAATGATCAAAAAAACGGAGCCATCCTCTTTTAGTTTTGGCCAAATTAGCGTCATTAATTCAGCCATCCGATGGGGGAAATCGGCTTCGCGGATGCCTTCATATTCAGGTCGCCGATCCGCGTAAGGCGGCGAAGTGACGACCAACGAAACCGAGTCGTCGGGCAATTGGAAAATGCCTTGGAAGCAGTCGTCGTCAATAACCTGATTAAGAACAGGAACAGCAGGCTTTTTCGGACGCAATGAATATGACGGCGACTGAGCCAAACGCCTTCGAGTGGCTGCAATCGCTTCCATCACCTTTCGGCGAGTGGTGTCATAGCCGATGAGCGCGAATCCATCCTCACGTGGGCGAGTCAACTCGTCAAAAACTCGGTCAGAGAGGGCATAGTGGATTATTCCATTGTTGCGTCGAGCGTCGTATTTAACAAGTTCGTAACACGCACGCCATGAGCGGGGCCGCTTCCAACCACATCGGTACGTCCGAGGCGAGGTCGCAAGAATGATCAAGCGAAACCCAGTCCGGGCAGTAATTCCAAAATTGATCCTTTCATAATCTTTCTGAGAGAGTTGCATCTGCTTTAAAATGATGCCGCGCTCGATAGCATTCAGCAACGAATCAGATGATAGATCTCTTACTCGTTCGATGAGTCTAGCTTGGTCCCAGCCGTGGTACTTTGACGGCCGTCGTGTAATGCCGCCAGCACGGTTTCGTCTTGCTGGATGTATGTTTCGAGAGAGTTCTCGCCACGATTATCGTCGGTTAGCATTTTCTTTTTTTACCTTTCGTTAATGTGTGTGTGTGTGTCACTGACCCATCGGCCAGTAAACTTTTGAAGTTTTAACCATCGGACGCAGTTGTGGTTTTGTCTCAGTTCAGACCACTGAGCAGGTCATTGAAAGGCAAATCAGGAAAGTTTGTTCCTGAAGGACTATGGCGTCTCAGTTCAAACCACTGAGCAGGTCATTGTTTAGTCAGGCGGGCGGAACAAGTGTTAGGCTCCGGCTGTTCGGGGTTCATTTCCGTCATCATTTCCGTCGTCATTTCCGCGATCCGTTCGGCGGCTAAGCGCATCATATGCTCGACGCCGGGTGAATACTCATAAGCGAGGCCCAGTCGAACTTCGACCGATGAAAGCGATTTGAACAATATTGTTCCCAGCGCAATCTCAAATCTTCGAGCGCAAAGATTTTGAATGTTGATCTCTCTATCGCTAGTCAAGATTGCGATGTGCCCCATGGTGTCATGGGGTTCCGCCTCGCGTAAGAGCAGCGGAATTGTCTTCGCTTTTACCAGGATGGCAGCAAAAGCGAAATTTTCCCCGGCATGTTTGGCCGCGAGGATTTCTACGCCCTGGTCGTCCAAGAATTCAATCGCCGCTTGCTTCGTCACTTGTAATGCTCTTCCACTTCTTTCGGCCAGTGGTCCCCTCCACCCTTCGCAATGTGTCGTCAGCACCGACTGAACAATGACCAGGGCGCGAAAGCCATTCGATAAGAACTCACTGCATCAAGACTAAACTATTGTGCTCATCATAGTCAAGCACTACCTAACTATTGCAGTAAGTATTAGCTGTAAGTGATTTCGGCACTGGGCCATCGTCTCACGAGACTCCTGAAGTACTTTCAGCAAGTACGCTGGAATGGCCGTCGTTATTGGGCTAGATCACCTTTCCGTTTGATCTATCACGTGATCTACAAAAGATCGGCATCTGCCATCTAAGAAACAGATCTATTTCCTATCTGTAAGTCGATCTGTAAGTAGATGTATAAGTCGCCATCTATCGTCGCGAAGCTCCGAGCGAAGAGCATCAGCATGTTCTTCCCGAATGTTGCTTTGCTCCGAAGCTTAGAGCACATCAGCAAGCGACCGGACGTTCTGCTCCGCGAGCCAGCGGCGGAACATTTATTTTGGTGCTGAATATTGGGCATGCTTTCGTTTGCATGATGCCATTCTTCAGTCGCCCGCGTCGAAGGCTTCCTCTGCTACGTGGCACCTGTTGATAGCCGATGGACATCTTTCCGGTGTGCAAAGAGAACAGCTAAGCAGCTTCTGCTGCTGCGGCGGGGGCGGTGAGCCTCGCTTTACTGGCGACTTACTTCCGATTTGTGGGAATGGCGTGGATCACTCATCGTCACAGGCTGGACGCGACGACGGCCATGCTTCACATTTCGTGCAGGAGCCAAATTATCAGGACTGCGCCGCCGCCAAGTCTCCGGCGCGGGCTACCTTACCCACCGACGTGCTCACGTTCAACTTTCTTCAGGTGCTGCCGCGCTCATCCGATGCGGGTGTAAATCCTAATGTCACCCCGGAAACAGGCCAAAGCCCAATCGAGGTTTACGGAGCATATTTTGCATTTAGAAAGGTTTAACAAACTCGGTTTGACTGAATTCGGCGAAGCCATCATCGTCGCTCAGCCCGACGTTATCAAAGAACTCGAATACAGACGCATCAAATTGAAAATGATGCTCGTTTGTCCCGATTGCGAAGGCGATCATCTCATCGTGATAGCAATCATTCACGATGGGTCGCGGTCTCTTGCGTGCGAACACTGCCGGAAGATCTATACCTTGCCCAACGGAGGTGGTGCTGAGGAACAACTCTACTTGGAATTTACCGTAATACCAAAAGAACAGATAAAAGCAAACCCCATCCAGCTTCAACAGGGGAACAAGACAATATGAGCATCCGGCGTAAACAATATAACCAGACGGCGGTGCCATAGCCATAGCTAAGTCCTGAGAAGGCCGCTGGTATCGAAGCGGCCTTTTCTTGTTCATCCGGCGACAGATACGCTAGTTCGAAACCGTGGACGAAATTTGACGATCCGTGATCAACACCTTTGCCGGAATTGCTGACCGCCTGATCGAGGAATTCCAGGACTCCAGACCGGGTTGTGGCAGGCGCATCGGCGTGAAACGTTCGAAGGTGATCGGAATACACGGCAGCGTGGGAGGTCGCACGCGAGCCGCCTGCATGATTTCGGCACGACCTAACATCGTTCGCGACCGTCACAGAAGCAGGGCCTAGATCTTGGTCACTTGTCCCGTTGCTGGTATCGGGTCCGCATTAAACCTCGGAAAGAAAAGACGGGATTGCGCCATTTGAAGCGGCGGGTTCACGATTCCTGGCGAGCCAACTACGGCGCTGAACGTCCTGAACGCTCACGCCCAGCCCGCATTCCGTGAAAATGTAAGCGTTCATTTGTAGAAGCCGGGGAAGACGTGGTGGCCACACAATGCGGGGCAGCTTGCTCCAAGACCATGGCCAGCAGCGTTGATTCGACTCAGCTATTGGGAGCAACCAGCGCGGCGAATTCGTTACAAATGAGGTCGGCTTGATCACCGTGCTTGATGACGATCAGACACCCCCAGCAGCCGTAGCCGCCCGCGAATTCATGCGGAACGATGATCATATTGAGAGTGTACGGCTACCGATGTTCCATCTCTTTCAAGTAGAAACTCGAAGTTATCTTGGCGCGTGGTACGGGTCTTCTTCTGCGTTGGCCGGGTTCACGTAATGTTCTAGTTCATCAGCGGTCGGCTCCAAAGCGTCCATTTCCGCCAACCACTCGTCATGAAACCTATCGGCCTCGTCCTGCATGGCGTAGTAATGGGCTTGCTCTTCCATCATCAGCGCATAAACGTAAACGTTCGGTCGGACCACCCGAACAAAGCAGTGCTCGACCATCTGGGCCAATGACGCATGAAGGCTTTTAGGAAAGCGTTCGATGGGGTGTTCTTGGTCTGCTTCGCCCGCTTGGAATATTTCGATGATCTGAAGTCTCGCTTCTTTTGACGCTTCTGTTGCTGCTGGCATCATCTCTGTTGTTTCAGTTGTATTTTTCATTTTGGCTAATTAATCCTGTCGCTCACCTTCTTAATGTTGTTTGAGGCGGCGCGGAATCTCCGAATAAATTCAATAAAGTCGATCATCCGTATTCCGCGAGCACCCCCATTCGAAGACACATCGGCAACACCCGGCGTTTTGTTGGAATATTTATTTTTTGGGGGGTTAATTTCGCCGACGCGGAAAAACTCTTCAGATAGATGTTGGAGGCGCGAACTTAAAATTTATGTTGGAGCAAACCGGGTGCGAGCGAACACCATTCTTTTATCATGTATAGACCGACCGGATATAACGGCAAGATTCCAGCCGAATTATGGAACAAGTTAAAGTACGATGCGCCTTACTTCGACGATTATTGGCACGGCACAGACGAGAAGAAGAATCAGTGTTTGAGCTTTCGCGGCTAGGATATGCGTATGGGTTGGATGATGAGCACATCATCACGATGCTGACGCATTTCTACTTCAACAACAAGAAAATGGTTGGTAAGAAAAGGTTCAATGCCGAAGCTTGGGCGGCTACGGTCAAACAAGCTGCATTCAAACAGTCGGTGCCTCTGGCCTGCCGCAACAGGTTTATCGAATATCGGGACTCGGTGCTTGCCATAGAGACAGATCCGGCTCATAAGGATCACGTGAAGCTTTGGGTTTCGTACTTCCTTGAGCAGGCTGACCCGGAGTGGCCGTCTGTGACAAAACGAGCCTCGGAACTTATTGGCGTTGGACAGGATGTCATAAGGGATTCTTTCCGGTCGCTGGCCGCTGCTGGAAAGGTGGAATGGAAGGAAGAAAAAGAAACCCTGATGGTAAACGATTCGTTCTATTGGGATCGGTTGCAGCCGGAACTGACCGAAGCGATGACGTGGAGTGGCCCTTTGGAATTATGCGAGACCGATGCCCGATGGCACGAAGAGATGGATGAGGAAAATGGAACCGTCACGATCTCATGTTTCGATATTCGAACCGGGAAACATAGCAATGTGACATACAATCACGTTCAGTCGTTTTCGAATGGCGAAGGCGCTCGGCAATATGTGATTGACCATACGGGCGCGGCAGTATCAAGGTTGAAGCTCGAATCTCTAGAAGCTCTTCCACTTGGCTTTGTCGAATGTGCTGGATGGACGGGTGTTGATTATAAGGATGGCAATAAGTCGAACTGCCGACTGGCGAATCTGGTTAGGATCTAGAGCTTGCTGTGGGTTGCTCTGGCGAAGTGCGACACAACGGAAGGCTCATGTAAGGTTTTCCTTTGGACTTTCCTTCGAGTTTCCGTCGAAGTTTCCATTGGTCTTCCAGTAGAAGTTTATGTTGGCGTTCCTTTGGCGACTCTTTGAAAACCCGCTGGAGTTTCCGTTTGAGCGTCAATTGGGTTTCTGCCGGAACTTTCTTAATAGTACGTTGGAGTTCCTGCTGGAGCTTCTGTTTCTCGGCTGGAGTCCCTTCTAGATACCGTCGAACTTTTGCTTGATTTGGTATCGAAGTTCCTGCTGGATTTTCATTCGAAGTTTCCGCTGAGCTTTCGTTTCCACCGGATGTTCATCAAGGGTCGGCATATGCTTATTTAGCGTTTCGTCGGCGTGCCGTTGGGGTTCTATAATGCCTAATGAACATCCATCTGGTCGTCCGTTGGAGTTCCATCGGGCTAATGTTAGATTCCATTTGGAACATCCATTGAAGATCCCGTTGGAGTTTCCATGACGGCCAACTAGATTCCAATGGTCGTCCGTTGAAGTTCTATTGACGAACCCAACTAGATTCCATTAGCTGCCCGTTGGAGTTTCTATTTGGGTTCCATTGACGGCCAGTGGAAACCTAATGTAGATTCCAATGTAGATCCTATTGAACATCCATTGGAGTTTCTAGATGACGGCCAGTGTAGACGCTAATGGACGACCATTTGAACGGCCAGTAGGTTATTAGGTAAGTTTTAGTGACATGCAGTCTCGGGGGTCGAGAGACACGAATAGCTTTACCCGCTATTCGTTTCGAAAAGTCCCTGCATATATCGAGAGCCGTTTTCGACCGTCTGTTCGGCGCGGGGAATCACCCGCTTCTAGGTATCAGACGAACCCCCAAGAGAAGGGAACATTATTATTAGCCGACGCTGGCTGTCGTCATTTGATTAGAATAACGGAAGCTTCCATCTTTCAGCGATTCGCAGAACGAACCGGGCTAACGGGTTAACGACTTGTTCCAGCCTCTACCATTCGATTCAGCCTTGCAGCTTGGCGCGTGACGCCATTCTTCGAATAATCCAGATCCGTCCGTCGTGTTATCGACTTACGTTAATCGTCCGGGAATCAGTAGATGCGAAAGACTTCTTTCCCCCCTGCCCGCTATTCTGCTCATCTTTCCGTCTCCCTCGCAGGACTTCGAAAAGGTGCTCAAACGATGATCCAGTGGTGCTCTTTACCAGCCGCCAGCGGTTACCCACTGGTTTGATGACTTACTTTGTTGCTTCAGTCCGTGATAAGGAAATCTTTTCAATTTCCCTTCTGTATTTATAAGTGCTCAGGTTTTGACAATTCTCTCCAGAATATTTCACGAAAAGCAATTTAGAAAAGTCCTACCCATCTTCAGCCAGCAGCCGGGTAAACTGTCTGTCTATATACTTGTGCTCTTTACAAACCCCGCCGCACTGGTCGCTCGTGACGATCAGCGCGGCGGTTGCTTTTTGGGGGTTCATTTCACCGGGCACTAAGCGAGCCACCTTGGTCCGTCGATCTTAGGAATGATTTGCAGTACGTTCATCTTTGTGGGCACGGCATCTACAGCGAGTCCCCGCTGCCACAAGCCCAGCGTCGGCCCACTCCATCGTTAAGGCCGCCCGCGCAATGTGCCAGCCACTTCGCGTGGACGCAGCCCGCAACGCGCTAGGCCCAGCTGCGTTTGGCAAGTGAAACTGGTCCACTTCGGCAATTTATTTTGGCCCACCCTAAGTTGTTGATTCTGATGCAGGGTGTTTTAGCCCCTACATATATATGTCGTAATCGCCGGAGCGGTGGGACTGTGGGAATCGCGCAGCGATTTCCAAGAACGGTGGAAAGGGCGGAAAACCTGCTTTTGGTTTTCCGAGCTTTCCAGGGTTCGTCATTTCCACAGCTCTCGCTGAGTTAGCCTTGCTTTGCTCCCTTCTTCTGTTTGTCTGCGGTGCGACGGAACCGATAGGATTCGGTGCCGGTCTCGAGAATGTGCGCCCGGTCGGTAATCCGATCCAGCAAAGCTTTACAGAGCCGGGCGTTCGGAATCACCTGCGTCCATTCGGAGAACGACAAGTTCGTTGTCATGATCACGGCCGCTTTCTCGGCACGCTCGGCAACAACTTGAAACAGGAACTCGGCACCTACCTCCGCCAGTGGTACATAGCCGACTTCATCGATGGCAATCAGGTCGTAGCGACTCCAACGAGCCATGACGCGGCGCAGCTGCAGTGAATGTTTTGCTTCCACTAGTTCGTTCACCAGACCGGCGGCGGTGGTGAATCGAACACGGCGCTTCTGCCGGCAAGCGGCTACGCAGAGGCCACTGAGAAGATGCGTCTTCCCTGTTCCACATTCACCTATGAATAAGACCGGTTCCGCGCGTTCGATGTAGCCACCCTCAGCCAGATCGCGCATCTTGGCCGAGGTCACATGCGGCGATTGCGTATAGTCAAACTCTTCCAGCGTCTTCACCCGCGGAAGATGAGCCTCTTTGATACGCCTGGCAATCGTATTGCGCTCGCGCTCCTCGATCTCGGAGGTCAGCAATGCGTCGAGATACTCGATATGACCTTGTTTTTCGCGTATGGCTTGATCAGCCAAGCCGCCAAACTGCGAACTCACCATCGGGAGGCGCAGCACCTTACAGTGCGCTTTAATCGTAGCTTCGCGCAACTGGATCAGCTGATTGCTCATGCCGTAACTCCAGTTCGCAGCAGCTGGTCGTACTCGATTCATCACCGGCAAGGGTCTCGCATAACGCTCTAAAGAGCCGATCTCCATCTCGTCACAGCGAAGGTGCCGTAACTCGTCCGCGTTGAGCAGGTGCTTCACGGCTGCAGCATCATGGCAGCCCGTCGACAAGGCGAGTTCGATCGCTTCCTGCAACTTGCCCGGAGCGTAGTGTTGAGAAAGCTTTAGCAAATCGATCATCTGCTTGGTTCCACTTTGCTTTCCGTGCCTTTCGATCATCGATTCCCAAATCTGATCGAAGCTCGCCGGCCAGAGTCCGGCCTGTCGTTTTTGTGCCAATGGCGTTGATCCGGCCATTGCGCCCGGCTTACGCGACAGAACATCCAAGTAGTGCTCCAGATCGAGAATCTGCTGTTTTTTCCGATAACACCTGTCGTGGGTCGCGACACACTGGCCGGCGTACCATAGTTCGACCGTACTCGCGTGGATCTTTGCTTGCACCTGGGTGCCCGGCGGCAACGGCACTGAATAAGCATTGGTCAACACAGGAACGCATCCCGAGTTATTTACGCTCGGAAAGCTTACTTGTGCCAGATCCATCCCTTCTGCTGCCACCGGCAGAAGATGGCTGCGCTCGATGAGTAATCCTGCGCCTATACTGCGGTCGCGGCCCGCGATGACTCGCTGTTCATCCTGATGGCAGGCGCCAATAACTGCTCGTTCAACGTGGCCAGGTCACTGATTTTCGGAACCGGGACCCAGTGATTACGCCGGAAGTAGCCGGCTTCTCCCTCGATGCCGCCTTTCTCCTGTGGCTCAGCGGGTGTGCAGAACTCAGCGGCGAATCGCCAATGCGAACGGAAGGCGATGAATCGTGCCGTCTCCTCTCTCCGGAACCCGCGCAGAATCTTCTTTACCGCCGACGTTAAGTTGTCGTATCTGAGCTTATGGAAAACGCCCCCAAAGTAGGCGAACGCCAACTCATGCGCCTGTAGAAAAGCCTGCTGCGTTGCGTTCAAATAGGCCTGATGGAAGGCTGCTCCGCTCGCCATGCTGCGCATGCCAAATACTTGCAGCTTCACTCGTTCGCCGGCTAAATCGGCGTAGGCTTCGTACCAATCGACTTGCGCCTCCACGCCCCAGTCATAACTCTGCGGAATGTAAGTCTCGCGTTCTAGCAATCCGAGCGCTCGTTTGCGGTCATGCACGTACTGGCGCACCGTTCGTTGGCCGATCTGACATCCAGCCAGTTCCTCCTGAATGCGCTGCCATATCCGCCGAGCTGTGTGCCGCTGTTTGCGAGGTGCTCTCCGATCAGCCTCCAAAATCGCATCGATAAATGGCACCGCCGCCACCAACTTGTAGCGTGGCCTTTCGGTTTTCTTTTGCGGCTTCGGCAATGCACTCCCGATGGCCTCCCGCACCATTCGTCGATGAACGCCCAGCTTCTTGGCTACACCCGTGATCGTCCCGACGCCAAACTCGTATTCGCGCCGGATCTGCTCGAACAACTCCACTTTTGCTCTCCAGTCCAACGAGTTCCTCCGCTTCGGGCGACGCCCAAATCAGAGTACCCGTCCGTTTGCTGGGGTGGGCCAAAACAAACTGCCGAACCGGGCCACTTCAAAATACCGAAATCACCCAGCAATGGGCATCTCCCACGCTGGCAGAGTTTTTCTGAAATCGCCCGAATCGGGCGGAAGGTTAATTCAAAAAAAAATAAATTTCGAATAGGCCAAGATGTTGATTCGATTTGCCCGCCCCGAAACGTAACCGCCCGGATGAGAATCAAAGACGATTGGCCTGCATAGGTCCGAGGGGTGCCAGTCCGGGTCGAGCGTTTTTTACCTCGACCACCTAAATCGAGATCAGGTGCCTTTTGGAGGTTCGATCTCGACTACTCTTTTGGTTTGTTTCAGCAGCTTTATTACATCCCCGATTTTCTGCCTAGCCAGCCCCGCTCTGGAATGCAGCGCCAACCGCTGTTCTTCGGAGAGTTGGTGGTACCGCGATAGCTGGTGAAGAACACCCTCGACATCCTTCAAGACAGCTTCGGCTTCAGCCTCACTTAGCAACATGTCCTAAAGCATAACGGTTCTGGCAGGGAGCTACCCTGATCAGGCTTATCTGTCCTATGAACAATTGCAAGAACTTGTCGCTCGTGAGTTGCCCGTCAGCGGAGAGTACGTCATTATCGCCGAGTCCTTCTCTGGGCCGATTGCCTTGATTCCTCAACCGTGACCACGGCGATTTGGCGGCGGTTGTTCTCGTCTCCAGCTTCGCGTATCGACCGCTTGGCTGGAAGGGTTCGCTCTTGGCTCGGCTCCCAGTGCGCGTCATTTTTCACCTGCCACTTATGGATTTCATCTTACGAGCCTTCTTTCTAGGCGGCTCGGCATCGGCGGATGACCTAAGCCGAACCCGAAAAGTTATTGGTCAAGTGCGACCGCTGGTTCTTGCCGCCCGCTTAAAAGAGGCACTGACAAGTACTACGGTAAGCATCCAATACACTCTACCGTTCGGGTCGTCGCAATTTTCGGGGAATATGATCGTCCACTTGGGCGCGGCTCGCGACAATCAGTGCGGAAAGTCTGCCCTAATGCGGAGGTTGAGATTGCTCCCGCTCCCCATTTGGTTTTGCAGGCTACACCAACGGCGGTTTTGACTGTCCTGCGGAGGCTGGGAATTCTATCTTAACCGCCTGGGCCAACAAACCGTTGAGACTATGCAATGTAGTGCAACGCGGTCGGCCTTGGCACTAGAGTTCGTACGATAACTGCGTGTTTCAACCACAGCGGTGTTAGTGAAGCGCCTTTCGTTGACCTTATCCGGCAGGGGCTGTGATTTGAGAACAAGCGCGAGCTATTTCGTGCAGGGCACGCAGGCGTTCCGCGACTTATTCCATTCCATTCCACAACCGATCTTCCCGGACTCGTCGGTACAGAATTGGCGTGTGCCGTAACCTTTGCCATCCCACGGCATTGCGTGAATCGTATATCCCCCTTGCTCGCGACAATAGACCATGAAAAAGTAGCCGTCCTCCTTCACGTAGTTTCCGGCAATGCGCTGCCAGTCTTCTTCATTAAAGGACGGACCAAAATAATGCTGTTTAAGAGCGCGTCCATCGCAGATTTTCGCTGAATCGCCAGCCGCCGCGATAGTTTGTTCAACCGCATTTTTCAATGACCCGAACCTCTCGGTAGCAACCCGATCATTACGCGCTGCCCTGCGAGCGACGAGTGGTGGCGTGAGCGCGAAAGCTCCTGGCCCGAAGGCAGTACAACCCGCCAATACAAACAATACGGCACGTCGGCGTTTTTCATTTAACACCGATAACCTTCGCCCCGCTAAGCCCCCCACAAGCGAGACAATAACCGATAACAGCGTGCCGATCACGACTGCAAGCGGGTGGTACGAATTAGCAATCACATCTGCGGAGGGGAACAGCGCGAAACCGCAGCACAGCCCCGCAAACGTTCCAATAGTGGACGCGGCCATAAAACGGAGCCAGCGCCCTTCCGACAAAGCAGTTGCGAGGCCAGTCATCAGCGCGACTAGCGCCAAAAAAAGCCACGCTGGGAAATCAAGATGTGGCTCTATAATCGCAGGCCACCAGCATAGGGCCGAACCAGTGCCAGTCAGAACGAGCAAAAGGTTGTTTCTACTCATTCAGCTTCACTCAGCAACATGTCCTAAAGGATAACGTTCTGTCCCGCCGAAACCGATACCGCCTTCTACGTTATCGATCACGTAAAAACGTATCCTTTCGAAACGCTTGCCCGCCGCCGCCCGACGAATGGTTCGAGAATGGATTCAATCCCGTGGCTGTCGGGCGGGCCAGATGGCGCAGTATCGCGGTCGGCGTGAATGCGTGCCGCGTGGCCTCAAATCCGAAGCGCCGCAGAGCAGCGCTTCATCGATGTTCATGTTGCCGCCCCGAAAATTATGCCACGGCGCTGAAGTGAAATCGTCAGCGCCGCCGCTGGCCCGCAAACCCGCGTTGCGCCGTCCGATCATCCGTCAAGGGAACTAAGCCCCTACATATTCGTCGGCTACCGTTTCGACCAGCCTTGCACTGAGCTTTAAACGGTTATCCTCAAGGTCTCTTAGACGCTTTAACGTCTTAGCTTCAATTTCACAAATTCGGCATCGAATGAAGTTTAAGGTGGTGGCATGCTCTGCTTGGCATGATTCGCAGATGTATCGCTTAAAGAATAGACCGGATGCCTCAGGTGGTTCGGAGATAAGCTCCTTAAAGTCGTTGCAGAAAATACAACGCGGAGAGTTTGAAAAGTTTTGGTTCTTCATACCTGCATAGTCCTCTGACTTCATGTCCGTTTGTTTGGTTAACGCCGTGGTCGCTCATTGACTCTCCGATAGCCCCGTATTTGGACACAGCCAGCGGACTTTGTATTTCACTTGTCTTTGGCATTCCGCAACTTGGACTATCATTTGCGGTGAATTCTCGTTTGTTTGCCGCTAGTTATGCCAAAACTGTGCTGCGTCTTACTCTGCGGTGTATGTTCAAGGCCAACCTACACTGCTTACATCTCGCACCTACTAACGTTGCGCAGACCGAACCGGGCATTCTTGTTGGATGCGGAGGATGGACGGCAGCAAAACCGGGGCGGCGACGATCCGGCGTCATTCTTCAACCCGTGCCGTTTTCGCGACGATCCACACACGTGTGAATCGTAATCCGCTATTCCGAATATTCAGCTACTTAACCGAGACCTATGGCTTTCACGCCACGCGAAGCAGCGGAACTGCGATTCTGTCGCGTCGTCGGCACTTGGAACTTATCCATTTAGAAGGCTTCGGTCACCGCTTCAAGGAAACGAGATGATGAAGTGGTTCAGAGAAACAGTCCTTCGATTCACTCGAATGCTATGAATAGGTGCATGGCACTATTCAATCGGCGGGTTATCCAGAAGTGCCTGGACGTGAACGCCGACTTCGTATCTGACCAGCATTTGAAGGATTGGGTTCAAAGACTCAACAGATCATCTGAAGACTCCATCGCGACCGAGTGGGAGATTGTTTTACTTCGCGCTTTCGCGAATTTCGGAACGGTGTTGCACGAGCCAAATCTCGGCGACCGGAGACTAGACTTGGTTTTCGAATCGGTTGATTTTGCGGTAAAGTTTGCGGCGGATATAACAGCTATCTCCGATCAGCCTCGTCATGATCGAAATCCCATTGACCGATTCCAAGACGAATTGCGGCGACCGGTCGAGAAGGCGGGGATAGGTAGTGGTCGGTTCATCTTTCGAGTCGCGGAGTCGCAACCTGTTCCCTTTCGAGGATCTGGGAGGCAACGACGATTGTTGCTACCTGCCATCAAGCAATTCCAGACTTGTGTTTTCAACTCAGAGTTTCGGTCATATTTGGATGCGGTACGAAGCGAACCTCAGCAAAACCGAGATCATCATATTCACGACGATTCGCACGCGGTGGACATCTTGATCCAATATCAACCTGGACGAGGTCGTGGGGTGGGTAGCGCATCTTACGGTTCATACACAACCACAACCGTAAAAGACAATAATCCGCTGTTCAATGCACTAAAGACCAAAGCTAATCAGTTAAAGCATAGCGCGTATTCCGGCACTCGCGGCATTATTGTCTGTGATCGCGGATCGCGCATCTTTAACGAAAACCCGAACTGGTCGAACTACGCGATTTCTGAAATCGTAAGCGACTTTTTTCGTCAAAACGGATCGGTAGATTTTGTTTTAACAATCGGCATTCGGCAAAGATCTATGACCGGGAACAAGCGCCATAGTGACTACGAAAAATCACTTTTCGTGCGGGATACTTGCAAGAAATGGACTTCGAACATTGAGAGACTGTTCGAAGCAGTCATTTCTTCTCTTCCGGAGATCTATCAAACGCCGGAAAACGCAGCAAATAGCCTTAAGCATTCCCAAACCACAAAGACAATAGCGCCGTTCCTCGGAGGATCTACATTGATCGGAAATGAAATTCGTATTTCAGCGCGAGAACTGCTCGACCTACTTGCGGGTAGGTTGGAGCAGAAGAGGTTCGCCGAAAATCACGACCTTGGTGGCGGTAATATATTCAGCCTTTATCAAGCCAAAGGGAAGCTGATCAAACGCGCCGAAATTGAAGTGCGCCCAGAGGAAGATGACGACTGGCTGATTCTGGAATTCAGTGAAGGCGATCCGGCTGTTTCCAAATTCAAGGTGCCTGATGCCCACTCCCGGTCCCGAGCAATGAGAAAACCCGGTGATCTGGAATAGATAAAGTTTCGTTTAAGACGAGGCTTAGCACGCCAGATCAGTCCATGGGTGATTTGATCCTTTAATTATAGAAGACCACCGAGGCATACGTGTCGCACGACTGCTCTGCTTGTGAGCCGCCGTAAGCGCTTGTGCGGAGAGTGCCAGTCGTTCTACGGCGTGCTCAAAGCGCGTTCTATCTGGTTTAGCTGATCATTAAGCTCGGTCAGCTTTGCTTGTTCAGATTGAAGTTGGCTCGTCAATTCGCCTTCATGGATTTGTATCTGTTGCACCGACTTCTCGCTTGGTCGCCGTCCTGCTTCAAACTGTCAAGCGCATCATTAAGAGCCTTTCGCTTTTCTGGATCAGTGGTTTCGCTGACTGCGTTATCGGTGGCCTGAACCCGTTGCTGTATCCGACCCTGCTCCGTCCGGAAATGATCAAGCTCCTGCCGCACGTCATCCAATTTTCGAGCAACCTGAGTCACTTGTTCTTGTTGCATCTTGAGCCGCTCGACGGCGATCTGGATGCGAGGAGCAATTTGGTTGGACCGCTCAAGGGCGATGCGAAGCTGGTGAACCTCCGCAAGCAGAGATTGTAAGGTCTGCCCATCGGACGCTGGCGTCTGCGCCAGGACCACGAAACTGACGCACAGTAGAAGCGAAACAAGTCTCATGGTCTCCAGTTTATGCTTCCGAATCGAGAAAACGAGCGCCGCACGGGTATCGACCGAGGCGCAGCAATTCCACCGTGTGTGCCGCTAATAGTCCGGTATGTCAGCCCTATTGAGGGATCAACCAACCGAACCCCCGGCACTTCCCGATATCGCCTCAATCGATGTCGAGCACATATAACAAAAACTCCAAACTTGTTTCTCCTTCAGGCGAAATCTCCCAGTTGATCTCGCGCTCCGGCTCTGCCGCCGTTTCAACATCAGCATTCTTAAATTCTTCGATGTTCATCTCTATTACCTCGCTGGTATTTACTTCGCCCGGTTAGCGCTTATGCTCAGTCGCGTCGTCTAGTTCGGTTGGCCTCGCGCCCGGAGGCCATCGAACCAAGGTACCGCTGGAGTTCCGATTCTCCTCGTGCGGCGCATGTGGTTGGGCTTAACGCCTGCGCGTCTTAGACGCAGCCGTGGCCGGGACCTGCTTCTCTTTGGGGTTGATTGTTAGTCCGACGCCCCACGTCATAAACTCTGCGATTCACCTTTGCGATAGATGGCAAGAGAACGACGATCAGTGCAAAGAATGCAATGACGTACATCATTGGAGTGATCTCGATGCGCATCATTATTCCTTTTCACCATAGAGCGGACGCTTTCGAATTGGAGGTGTCTGAGTTTGTGGAACTGGAAATGCCTGTGCCCTTATCACGTTGCCATCCGACCCTGTGGAAATATCGTGGCCAGAACATTCCGGTCAGTTTGCGAAGAAATCGAATCGCGCAGTTTCCCCGGCCAGTTCTATCTTTTCCGCAATTCTTTCAGCGGTCGCGTTAGCATTGTTCACGAGACTCTCAATTAAATCAGGAATCTTGTCGATATTTCCTGCATGCTCAACGTAGGACGCGAAGATGGATCGGTGGAAGTCTTCTGCGCTTACTCGCACAAGGATGAGCGGTATCGCGAGCAGTTCGATGCACATGTCTCTTTGATGAGACGCCAAAACCTTATCCAGATCTGGCAAGATCGCAGGATTCTGGCGGGCGGCGATTGGGTAGGCGAGATCGACTCGCATTTGAATTCCGCCGATCTGGTGACTTTATTTGTCAGTTCTAATTTCTTGAAGTCCGAGTACTGCTACCAGAAGGAAATGATCCGGGCAATGGAACGCCACGCGAATGAGCGGATACCAGTCGTTCCGATCATCGTGCGGGACTGCCCGTGGCAAGATGCTCCGTTCGGGAAATTGGAAGCGGTTCCCCGAGACGGTAAGCCCGTCACATCATGGAAGAACAGAGATAAAGCATGGATGGAGGTTGCGAATTACCTGAAGTTGACAATCAAAGTAATTCTTGAACGGGCGCAGCAGAAATTGCGCGATGAGGAGGCAAGGGCTAGAGAATTGGAGCCGCTCACCTTTGGCTCGATAATTGCTGAAAGTCAGCGCATTGTCTTTGAGTCCTTCAAAAAGAGGCAGTGGGAACGATCTGACTTTCTAAGACAAACACAAGAAAAGATCGCCTTCATTCAGCGCGATGTGATCGCAACAGCAGCGCCACAGGAGGAGGCGTACAAAAAATGGGATGAATACATAAGAACCGCATGAGCACTTCTGGTTGCTCAGCGTCACTGGTCGCCGTCGCCCTTCGGTATGAAGGCGGAACATCAAAGAGTTGGTGCGGGGATCTGCCCGTCACGCCGAGGCCGTTCGGTTGAACTAAGGGACTGCACTTTCTTGAGGCGGCGGTCGGCTGCAATCATAGAACATATTCAAGACCGCCAGCATTCTTACGTCCAACACACGCACTGAGCGCACGAGCCGGAAAGCGAATATTTACGGCCCCTATCGAATGAGACGAAGCACCCTCCTGTTCACGAAACACTGCTTTGAGGCAATCGATTAGTATTCGTCGTCCCGAGAGTTCTTTTGCGCAATGCGAGCAGATGCTTGCATCATGTTCCAACGCCTCCCGCTCTTCAGGTGTGAGGTGATCAAAGAGGTAATCGTCGAGAATGTCTCCGGTAACATGGCCACGAGCCAGGGTCTCTTTTCGCCTTTCCCAGGCGACCTGAGATTGAGAGATAATCCGCATGCCTTCGGCGCAGCCCGCATCTCCGATAGAGTCTTTTTGGGCGGCGAAGACGGCGGAACATTTTCGACACGCGCACAGATGATCGAGCAATTTTTTGCCAATTCGGTCGATTAAGCTGGAAGTGTTCAGATCGCTGACTTTCACCATGAGTTGTTTGTCGGAAACATGTTCAGCCGCCATAACCACGTTATTCAAAGCAAGCAATTGATAGTCCAGAAAGGCGCGTCGTCAGCAGAATTTGATGGGGAATGTTTGTAAGGGTTTAGCCGGGTGAAGCCGCGACGAAGGTGAGCTAGTCGAAAAACAAGGTTCAACGCTTTTCTACAACCTTAGCCGCTCTTTTTTACCAACTTAAACCGTTTGTCTTCCGGCGCGTGGAAAGGCTCGGCCCGCGCTCTAAACTGGAAATATGAATGATCAAGGCACCCGGCCAGTGCGGTTCCGAGCGGTCATCGAAATGTCATTCCCCTACGCTGATCCGTGTGACCCGACCGACTATGACAAACTAATCTTGCAGTGCAAACAAGCTTTGGAGAACAGTCCAGTCTTCAACTGTAAGAGCGTTTCGATACGGGAAGCATGTACGATTGGAGAAGAAGACGACTATGCGGATTGGCGATATCACAGAGGCACATACGACGCTTCAGTGCCGGGAATTGGCCGAATCGAGGGCGCGGAGTAGCCAGTCTCGACAACTTCCAGATCTGTCTCCTCTTTAGTTGCGTCATCTGCGTTGACGCGGAGCTATGAAATGACCCGGCCTGGAACGACAAGTTCGAGCCTCCGGTCAATGAGTTTGCGGTTTAGGAGAACGGCGTCACATTCTCGGTGGCAGCGGCGCGGTCAAGGACATCAACGTCAGAGCGATCTCGATTGCTGCGATGAAGGCAAAAATCCATTTTGCTCTTGGCCAAATTCTCGATGGCAGTTGATCCGACAGCTTGTCGAAAATAGTTTCCTTTAGTCGAATAGGCTCTTCGGCCACATCGCCAGCTTTCTTCCATCGTGATGAAAGCCAGATGCCTCGGATGTTCGAGAGTAAAAGGGCGAGGAAAATGACGCGGACAATGCCAAACCCATTCCCGGCATACCGCTGCAACACGAGGGCGCTCAACAGATAACCAACGAATGCTGTAATGGCGGCGAGCTTGTTTCGCTGTCGAACACCGACGCCAGCCAGAAAGTAGAACAGGGATTCGAAGCCTCCCCAAAAGGGAGAATGCGTGAAGATGCCGAAAACAAGCGTCACGACCGCCACGATGAAGCACACCCAAAAGCCCTGTTCGGTTATGTAGTCGAAGTCGCCGTCGTTGCGAATTGTCGGCCAGAATAATACCTTCAACCGTCCTTCGGTTCTGGGTGTCGAATCGCTTATGCCAAGTGTTTGCATAGGGCGCTCAATGTGCCTATGATCAATTTCGTTTCCCGATGTTACCTCAAATGCTGGACGGGTAACAATTGCACCAACGGTTCACCTGGGGAATCAGGAATAAACCTCGCTTATGGAACTCAGCATTGTGTTGGATGCCGGGTATCCAGCGTTGCCGCGAATGTTGGCGATATCGCCACTTTACATTTATCTCGTGCGGTAACTCACATCCGGTATCCTGAAATCGAATGTTATCCAACTTCAGAGACATTATCAACCGACTCGAAAACCAAAAAGCCGCCATTGATCGAGCCATAGCAACCCTCCGCGAATTCGACGAAGGCGAAGCGACTGACGCACCTGCAAAAAAGGTCGCGGCGAAGAAGGCTAAGAAGAAACGCCACCTCAGCCCAGAAGGACGAAAGGCGATTGTCGAAGCCACTCGACGCCGTTGGGCCGCTGTGAGGGCTGAAAAAAAGGCTGCGAAGAAGGTCGCATAAGTGGGGATGGGTGACGCGACGTTGCGACACAGCCGTCCACGTTGTCTCGCCCTTCCTACTTCATGACGAGTGCCAACAACGGCGCGGCTTAGCTCTCTCGAACCACATCCTTCGGCTTTTTATCTTCTCGCAGCCCCAAAAAACGAGAATGTCGGAGATGATTATCAGGAGTAAATTCCACGAACTCAAACTGCCCCACCAATTTCGGTTTCAGCCAGCGGCAATCCTGCATTTTCGCTAGTGTAAGCCCAGCACCCCAACGGCCTCCTTTTGGCTCGGGTAGATTTGCGAAGGGACACACTGTGGTCGCCAATCCCTTAAACCGCTTCCACAGTTCCAATCTTGAAGAAGGCGTGAACCCGTTTCGAGTTCTACCAACATATAAAAGCTTGTCACCCTCGTAGTAGCCAAATACGAGGGCATCGAAATTTGTGCCACCCACGGTGTAGCCGCCGATCACAAATTCCTGCCCGCGATTCACGCGCATTTTCTGCCATGCGCCTGAGCGGTCGCCGGATTCGTAGGCGCTGTCCGTTCGCTTCGCTATCAACCCTTCAAGCTTCTGTTCTTTCACTGATTCGATCAAGTCGGCCAAACCGCCGTCGAGTGTAGAAGAATATCGAATCGGCTCCTTCAACTTCGGCAAGATCTTCGAGCGAAGTAGGTCACGCCGTTCGGACAGCGGCAACGATCTGATATCACGCCCTTGCAGAATCAGAAGATCGAAGGTGTAGTAGAAAACTGGATAGCCCGTGGCCCAGTTTTGTAACGTGTTGAAAGACGGCCTGCCGGATTCATCAAGGGAAACAACCTCGCCATCGATGACGGTCTCCGATGGCATCGAGGCTAATCCTGCGACAACACCGGGAAAGCGTTGCCCAAAATCCTTGTTGTTACGGGATCGAAGCTGAACTTTCCGGCCAGCTTTGATGGCCAGTGCTCGATATCCATCGAGCTTTAACTCGTACTCCCAGTCCGATCCTTCCGGCAGCGAAGCTGCGCTCAAACAGAGCATTGGTTCGACGAAGGACGCTTTTGTCTTTTTGTTCGGCACTAATGGTCATTTTGGCAGCACGTTCCGGGGTAACGACTGCGATACGCTTCTGACAATGAACCCATGCGTAATCATCGATAAGCTCAAGCTTGAATTCAAGAAAGAGATCAAGAGTGAACCTCAGGTAGTCTACATCTTGGTTGCGATCAGCAAGCTCTTAGAGCACGACAAGGTTAAACAAACCTATCCCACGATCACGTTCTATCGGGATTGGGCCGTCCATTCGAAATTGGATCGCTCTCCTGAAGCGGACGACTTGGTGCGGCTTTTTGATGACTACATCACCAGCAAAAACAGCGTCGCTTCCGAAAGGCTGAAGGCACTGGTAAGCCCCATGAAATTGCGTGAGGAACTCACGAAGGCCGTACGCCGATACGATCTCGATTTTCCATGCTGCAACCAGGGTGAGGGCATTCTCTGGAAACAATTCGTCAAACAATTGGCCGGGGTCATTGACGGAATTTCCCTTAACTATTCTCTGGGAAAAGGGAAGAAAAAGACGAATCACGTTAAGAGCGTCACCGTTTCCCGCCACCGCAATTACAACGGGACGGCGATGCTGAGGTGGGAAGCTGAGTATGACGGCTCACCACCTGCGGGCGTCGATAATTATATCGAGGTCGTGCTACTGCCTAACATTGACAATGTTGGTCTTCCTTGATCAGGACTGGAACCGATCGGGAAGCGTTCCGGCGCTGACAGAATTCGTCCCGTGATGAAGAGAGCTATGAAAGGAGTAGAAAACGAAGACTGTGCGACTCGCGGCTGCGATCCTTGTCGTAATATCAGCAAGCGCCCAAGAGGATGAAACAAAGTGCTGCTGCACAACCGTAGAAACAAACGTTTGTCTTGCCAAGGTGGAAAAGGCTGTTGATTCCAGGTTGAACGACACTTACCAATTGGCTCTAAAGCGTCTGCACGATTCGACGGAAAATGTGTCGAATCTCAGGGATACGGAACGGAAGTGGCTGGTCTACCGAGAGGCCGCTTGCAATGCGGAGTCAAAACTATTTAAAGGCGGGACTATTGCGCCACAAACCTTCAGTTTTTGCGTAGTCAAGTTGACAAAACGGCGGATTGCAGATATCAAGGAGGCGTACCTCAGCAATCGTTGAAGATCGTTATCGGTTGCCGTTGCTCCTCCGCACTTGAAACAACTCCTCCACCTCGGGCGCACCGACAAAGGTAAGATTCCAGCGCGAAAGTTACCGCTTGCGACTGGTCTTGCGGCTCTGCGGTTTCGGATCAGAGAAACTTCGGCACTTCGGGCAATGAGCACAAGCCGCATCATCCGCATTGATCACCAGCGTCATACACCTCTGCTGTCGTTGCTTGTTCCTCTTCGGTGGTCATTGAACTTGCCCGCCGCACTCCCGTGATTGATTCTGTGATATAGTTCCTACGCCCAAGCAAGAACGGGCCACTGGCAATCGTGCACGAAAGGCAATCTACGTGCCCAACATTCAGCATGGTATTTGGGAAAAAAATGGTCTCGCGACCACCGTCACTTTCAACCCGCCGTTTTCATCAATTCCCACGGTGGTTATCTCCCCCTACTACCCCGGTGGTGCGGTTGGCGCAATCGAGACCATAGTAAGCATAACCCCAAGCACTTTTGAGGTGACCAGCGCTAACACGAGTACACCAGGATTCCCCTATTCGATCACCTGGATTGCGATTGAAGGATAAGAACTATCCATGCCGAACATTCAGCACGGTGCAACAGAGAAACTGGTTTACGAGTTGGTAATTCCGTTCAATCCACCGTTTCAAACAACTCCCACTGTGGTTATCTCGCCGTATTACCGCCCTGCGGCGGTTGGCGAAAAGGACGTTGTAACGGAAATCACACCTGCGTTCTTCACGGTGATTGGCCGCAATCAGACTACTGCCGCAGGCCCATACTACGTCAGTTGGACCGCAATCGAAGGGTAAGGAGATTCAATCCGAACTTTGGGGACGGGCATGTTAGATCCCGCAGCCAAGGAAAGACTCCGGACAAAGATTTTCTGTCACGGGTTAATTGGCTGTGATAACTTCCTGATCATGGCCAATACGTACGACGACAAGCCCGTTGAACCTGCCGGAAGCAACTGCGTTCGATTACAGCGTAGCTGCGGCCAAAGCCATCAGCGTACTGATTAGCTTTCTGATTCCACCGCTTGGTTCTGCCGTTTCGCTGTTCGACGCCATTACCGCGCCCATCCGAGGACGGCGAGCTAACGAGTGGTGCGAAAACTTACGGCTTAGCTTGAACGCGCTGAGCGCGACGGTTGCCGAGTTAACACCGGAAAAGCTTGCGGCGAGTGAGGAATTTACTTCCGCCTTTGCACAAGCTGCACAAGCGGCCATACGAACTCACGATCAGGAAAAGCTAGAAGCACTCCGTAATGCCATTTTGAATGTCGCTCTTAACCAGAACCCGGACACGGACAAACAAGCGATCTTTCTTTCGCTCATTGATTCGCTAACACCTGTCCATCTCCGAATGTTGAAATTCCTCGATGGACCCAAAGGAAACTTGCTCCCGTCCAGACTTCCCAAGCCGTTGAATCAGCAAAAATCCATGTTTCTGGCCTAAAAGAGTCTTGGCGATCCAGCAACCCGACTACTCTTCGAAGAGTTGAACCGTAACGGTTTCATTAACCTAACGGAGAATCAACACATGGTTAATGCTCCAAACGGACGCTGGACAACGAATTGGGACACGAATTCTTAACTTTTGTCTCGGCACCGCCTGATTCAAAATGAGCAACGAATCGACTCTTTTTCTCTCGGCGGCGGCGTGGTGATTTACTCTTTACCACGATCAATCTCTTCCCTTCGGACAATGCCGATCTCAAGGTCGGTCGCCTTGAATCCAAGGCCACGCAGTGTTTTCACGCTGCGTTCACGGAACTTGAGTGCGCCCCGCCGCTCGAACAACGGATCATGCTCCCTTATAATTGCGTTCAGTTCTCGTTGTAATTGCGCTGGTGTTTGCGAAATTGCGGATTCTTCTCGTTCCAGCTTTTGGATGCGTAGCTCTCGCTCATGGCGGTCAAGTCTGGCGTTCCTGGCATCCTCGATCCCTCTCCACGTCTCCACCGCTTTCTTAGCGGCATCGAGACCGTAGTTGAGTCCCTTGCCGAGCGTGACGAGGAAGAGTCCAACCGCTGCCAGTCCATCAAAATTTGCAGCAACAAAGTTCACTAGCTCCCAAGGCGACTGCCGCTGCACACGAGCGATTGCTAGACGATCACTAATCTGGAGCCGACTTCGTTGAGGCGCAAATGTGCTCTTCGGGAAACGGTAATCGGCGTACTCGGGATCGGAAACAAGACGAGTGACTTCGTACAGAATCGTCGTGTGGTAGAGAAAGCGGGAAAAATCTAGTACGGAGGAAGTGCCCCGATCCAATCCCCTGGGCGCAACGACGATCACGGGGTATTCAGGCGGTGGAATGTGTTTGTTTTCTGGCATCGTTTAGGCCGCGTAAAGAACTCGCTGCATCTCGTTTAGTGTCCTCCTCATGTGCTCTGCACTGCCGAAGAAGTTGGCGATCTCTATCACGTCGCCGTACTGCGAAATCGTCGGCAGTTCAGCACGGCAGTAGTAGCACCTCAGACGTTTGCTGCACTCTTTGTCTTCACGAATTTCACCAAATCAGCCATGAACATCATAACTACTCTCCCAATGGCCTCACCAGAAAGATACGAGATAGTGCAGCCACCAAGCCTAAAGCTCGGGGAAACCACAACCCGCAACGAGCGACCAAGCCGACGACGAGAGTCAGATACCGTCCACGCCTCCTCAGCAAATGCCGCAGCGCGAAGCCCTAAAAGGTCAGCGCCGGGAAAGTCGGCCAAAAAGTAACTTTTTCGCTCTAGGGCCACAGGTGTTCTGGGGATTAGGGCGTGCCCCGCCTCGAATGGCCGCACACCAATGGGCACCGATGGAAACTGGCGCTAATAGCTGGTGGAGGTGGCTCCCGGCCTGCTGGGTTGCTGGGTTGCCAATGATGCAAATCAATTCCTCCACTTTGAAGGCGAGCGCTTTCTATGACCAAATGATTGACCGATGAAGCCGTCATAAATGCTCGGCTACCGGGCGCGGGAGTGCTGCCGGATGCAAGGAGTAAACGGTTGGCGGTGGGCGCGGCATAGGTGCTGGGTCAGGATTTATTTGCTTGTTCCGGCTCAGCGCGACGACGGCGGCGTGGTTTTTGCGGATTTGAGCCGGAGCATACTCGCACCAGCAGCCAGGGCGTTTTCAGTTGGATCAGGAAATGAAACTTCCTCCGAAGCAAGACCAAGAGGCCCAGATGGTTAAACACGTATTCGGCGGTTGAACTTGTCATTGCGTTGTCTTTAATCGACTCCTCTTTAGCAAAATGGGTATGCGTTAGATCCCGTGGCGCGATCCATGATCCCACGCCAAATTATAGTGGATTATAGCGCCGAACCGCAAGAGCCAAATACCAGTAACAAAAGGACTTATAGCGCTAAAGGGCTAAATGGCTAAAGTCCCCAAAACCTCAGTCCCAATTTGTAGTAAGGAAGAGGTGACACCACGAAGGAACCGTATCGCGACAGCATGCGCAAGAACCTCCGAATATCAGTACAGTCAATGGAAGGTCGGTCCACTTCGATAGCCAGTTCCTTCTTGATGAGCGCGATCTGTATGTCGCGGTCAAGAGCATGCCATTCCTCGGGAACAGTCCAGGGCAGATTATATCCAATCGAACGGCCACGGCCAAAGAACAAATAAGCCTCCGGGATGATAATTTCTACATCCATCGTGGTTCCAAAACGGCATTGCGAAGGTACAACGGTGGACATCAAAATGTCGAAGATCGCGATAGCAGAGCGAATTAACAGTTTGGGTTCGCTTTACCGCCCGAAAAATGAAGTACGCGCACCATATCGCTAGTGTCCTGCTTCCGAGATAACTACACAACGGCGGACCTTGCGGATGATCTGATCAGCGTACGGATCTCTTCACTAATTGTCCAGCTATTTCGGAAGCAGGACACTAGGAGCTAAACTTTGCAAACTCGGAGGACAGCGTTGTCAAATCGTTCTGCCGTCTCACCGGGTACGTGCGTCGGCGGGCATGGCTTCGTGCTACTTTCATCTTAGCGCCGAAAAGCTCAAGGAGGTTTAGAATGAATTCTGGCTGGCTATCCAGGACGACTCTAACCATTGTGATGTTAACGATGACGTTCGCGCCATCGTTGCTGGCTCAAGATCCGCAAACCGCTGATCCTGGTGGCTGGACAAATGACCCGTGAGCAACTCAAGGAACTGTTTCCTCAAATCACGCAGATAGAAGACCTGCATCAATCTCGACTTGGCATTGCAAGCTATGTCATCGACAACAGAAAGTTTTCGGTGGCATTCGGATTTGTTAAGGACGGTCTCGCATCGGTTCACCTAATAGACCAAAAGACGCTTGTCGATGTAGACGGAACGGAAATTCCTATGTTGACTTGCAAGACTTGCCCACAAGCTGAAACCGGAACCTCGAAATCCGCACGAAAAAAAGCCGCACTAGCAGCAGAGCGGGAAGCCGTCGTAAAAACGGCAATGAACGCGGTCGTTGTTACGAACACAAAGGACGCCATTATGGACACCTTGAGGGAAAAGTATGGAAATCCTACAATCCATACTGTTTCTGGTGATAACGGTGATACAGATGAATTCAAATGGCTGTTTCCATCAACGACTATCTCGCTGATTTGGTTTCATAGCGAATACAAACAACTAGACGAGGTCACTATTTTCTACGGGCCAAGAGGCAAGTCTGCGGACCTTTGATGTTTTGGATGAAGACAATCCGATAGCACACGTCCAGCAACTATCAAACGCGAGGTGGCTTAATTCAATGCAAAACACCGTCATTTCCTACAATGTAAATTCACCATATGACGGGCCGGAAGAAAACCTGCCTTTAGCAGATTCGGTGGGTTTGCTGTTCGAAGGCGTTCCCATTTATAAGCTCTGGCTTAGTAGCCCCCTGGAAACTGAACTCTCACTCTTGCGGGACAAATGCACCTATGTCGGATTGTCTACTCCGTCACCATCACTCAATATTGTGCCGTTCTTTGTGTTTGGCAATACCCGCAACGCCCAACTGAGAGTTCAAGCCCCGATGTGCTCACTGCGATCTGAGGTCGAGCGGTGGGCGTCGGGAGACTCCAATGTGTTTGTCTTCCTCCTGATCGAACGTTCTTCCGGTATCGTTAAATCTATTAGTTGTGTCGGTGTACCTAAAGAGTTTCGCCGCACCTTGGCAACATTGTGGTCATCAGGCCAGCATCTATTAGATTTGGAGTTAGACCGCCGTCCTGGAATGCTGACAAGCCTACTTGATAGATCGTTAATCGTTTCTGCCCGTGCCATATGGACCTATAACTCGGATACTGAAGAGTTTGAGCAAACAACCCCTGCTGTGCCATCGCGGACTAACCAAGCACCATTCACGATGACATTTACCTTGAAAGACACAAACCTAGGAGTATCCGCCAACGATAGCGGCACCATTACGGCACTGGATTCTCAAGGAAACGCCACGATGATCCTAGATCGCGGCAACCGTGAGATTAAATTCAATCTAAACGATCATCCCCACATTGATTACGGCTACGTCGTGTCATCGCTCGGAGCAAAACTGAAGTCAGTGGAGAGTTTGATTCTTGATGAAGACAATACCAAGCCGTCTCGCCGCGCTCTCGTAAATGACGTTCTAGAAGTGGTCGGTTATGTTCCGATTGCTCGCGCCACACGAAGCGCTGTAGCGTGCGCATTCCAATGATGTCGATCAGTCAAACCGATTTGATGACGATCAGATCGGAGCGGAGCGACGCAAGGCTTTCTCAGTGTGAAATAGTGATCGACATCAGTCAAGAGTTTTGCTTATTTTCTTTGTCTTGAATTGTTGTTTTTGGTTGCTGACGACGGGAAGGAGCCCGTAGGGCGACTGGAGTTAGCAACCAAAAACGGTCGCCACGCTGGCTATTGAGCTTCCTTGTCACTGCGCCCACCCTTCTTCTTGCGCATTGATTCACCTTGCAACTCAAGCCGGTGCGCTGCATGCACCAACCTGTCGAGAATGCTGTCAGCCAGCGTTGGATCGCCGATTTGCGCGTGCCACTTTGTGACTGGCAGTTGACTCGTTAGCAGCGTTGCCCTGGTGAGATACCGCTCATCACAGATCTCCAGAAATGCACGCCGTTCGGCATCGGTCAAGGGCGCCATCGCCCAGTCATCAACAATAAGCACATCTACTTGGCCTAGCGCCCGAAGCTTCTTGGGATAGCTGCCATCCGCCCGGGCAAGCTCCAGGTCTCGAAACAACTGGGCCGCAGTCGCAAAGTAGGCAGTGAAGCCATCGCGACAAGCCTTTTGCCCAAATGCCCGTGCCAGAAACGTCTTCCCGATGCCAGTCGGACCCACCAGGAAAACATGTTGATGGCGACGCACCCAATCCGAGTCGTTGATCAGAGAGCGGACCACCTGTTTGTCCAGTCCTCGTGTCGCTCGAAAGTCGATGTCTTCGATGCAAGCGGCGCCTTGCAGACGCGCATCTCGAAGGCGCTTCTCCAGCGCTCGGTTCTGACGCCAGTTCCACTGACGATCTACCAGCAACGCGAAGCGTTCCTCGAAACTGAGTTGTGCGTTCTGTGGATCTTCTTGTTGTTGTGTGAATGCTTCGGCCATGCCGCGCATGCGCATGGTGTGCAGCTTATCAATCGTTTGTTGGTTGAGCATAGTTTCTCCTTGTGGGTTCACTGAATCACCGGAGGTTCGGCCTCTGGCGGGGAATCGAAGTAACCGGCGCCGCGGATGTTATCGTGCTCCACCGTCGGCTGAACTTGTGGGTTGTTTGAGTTATCCTCTGCCATGGGCAGACGGTCAAGCTGGTTCTTGAGAATCGAGTCCAGACTCTGGGAGCTGTAGGCGCGGGCGCGAAGCGCACGCTGGGACGCCGCTTCCATTCGCCCAGCGGGATAAGTTTTAGCCAGTCTCAGAATCCCCAGACAGGATCGAAAGCCCATCTCCGGATGACGCTTGGCCGCTAGAATCGCTTCTGCCAGTTGGCCTGTATAGGGCCCGATCTTCTGCGCGTCTTCAATCAGGCGCGATGGTGTGCGCCCCACGTACTTCTGATGCGCCTTCGGCATGTGCTCGGTCAACGTTGTCGCTTTTCCCGGCTCATAGGAGCGAGCGTGCGAGGCAACGCGCACTCCGCGATGGAGAACCTCCAAAAGCTCGGAGGTCAGATGCACCTCTACCGCCAGGTGCGCCAGCGCATACGGCACGCTGTAATAGTGCCGCTCCACTTCAATGTGATAGTCGATGTTGACGCGTGCGGTCTTCCACTTACCAAACTCGTAACGGGTAACCGGTAATGGCTTCAGCGCCGGCTGATCCAGTTGCGAGAATAGTGTGGCGCGAGTGCCTTCCCGTTTACGGAATGGCCGTTGATTCAGCCGTACCAGTAACTCGGCGATCGCCCGATTCGCTTCCTCCAAAGAGAAGAACTTATGCTTTCTCAAGGCGGCGACGATCCAGCGCTGCACCACCTGAACCCCCACCTCTGCTTTCGCTTTGTCCCGGGCTCGAAAAGGCCGTGCTGGAATAATAGCCACGCCGTAGTGTTCCCCCAGGGCGCGATAAGTGGGATTGAGATCCGGCTCGTAATAACTGGGGTGGGTGACGGCGGACTTCAAGTTATCCGGCACCACAACCTCCACCGCTCCTCCGAAAAACTCCAGAGCTCGGATGTGAGATCCGATCCAGTTCCGTAGGTTTTGACTCGACGTAGCTTCTGCGAAAGTGTAGCTGCTGGCCCCCAACACCGCCACAAACACAGCGGCTGGTTGGACTTCGCCGCTCTCCGGATTATGAATCGCGATCGTGGCTCCGGCGTAATCGACGAACATCTTCTCGCCGGCGCGGTGGTCCTGCCGCAACACCAGGTCGAGTTTCTTCAGCCAGCGCCGATAGAGATCGCAAAATCGGCTGTAGCCATACCCTTCCGGCTCGCTCTCACGCTTCTCCTGCCAGATCAACTGCAGCGTCAGATTCTTGTGAGTCTGCAGCTCCTGGTGGATCTGCGTCCAGTCAGGCTCCGCATGCTTGCGCCAAACCGCTGGCGCAGGCCGCTGTGGAAACAGCGCCTTCTCAATCTTCCCGTCATCCCAGTCCTGGGGCAAAGGCCACTTCATGCCTGCCGCCTGGGCAGCCGACACGTATTCGTGGACTGTGCTCTGCGAGATCGAACAACTGCGGGCAATCTGGTGCTGGCTCAGGCCCAGCGAATGTAGCCGCAGAACTTCCTTTAACTTACGCATGGTCAGCCTCTTCTGTGGCAACTGGGATTCTCCACTTACCAGTGGAGTCCGTCACCACGGCTGCCTTGCGCCGCCGTTCCAATCCGATGCCGATCAGTCTTCCGAACTACGACCGAAAAACTGATCGGCTTCGAATCGGAATACCGATCGGCATCACTTCGGAATCGTGATCGACATCAGTTCGGAATGCTGATCGCCATCCCTCGGAATCCGCACGAGCGTGGTGAGCAGGAATTCATAGGAACTGATCGTATCGCCATCGGAGCCTTTCCTGCGCCCGTTATCGATGCGGGCGAAAGGCTCGCGAACTATACGTTGAGTTGTCTTTGGAAACAAAACTAAAGGCGGCGGCTTCGTTCTGGAGTCGATCACGCCCGTTCGCTCAGCTTCCGAGAGCGTTCACGAAAGACCTCTACGAGCAGAAATGTGATGTCGTTTATCAACATTTTTATGATGCGTACTTGGGGGCAAGGCAAGAGCGTTTATGCGGGGAGTTGAGGCCGATCATTCAGGTGCACTCTCCATAGTTACGCGGTCGCATTTCTCCCGGCCTGAGCTTTCGGCCAATGGTCTGGATACGTCAGTCCAGGTGGGAGCTTTGTTGTATGGTCGCCAACGGCAAGTTCGATTTGACTTTGGGTGAGACCTGCCGCCATTGAGAAATCTGCTCCTCTTAGCTGGGCTTGTTTAAGGTTCGCTTCCACAAGACTCACTCCCGGAAGATTCGCTCCAACAAGGTTCGCTCCTGCAAGGTATGCTCGCTCAAGATAAGCGTCCGCAAGGTTCACTTTCCCAAGATTCGCTTGCTCAAGATTCGCTTGCGCAAGGTCTACTCCACCAAGGTTCGCATTCCCAAGGTCCGCTTGTTCAAGGTTCGCTCCAACAAGGTTTGCTTGGCGAAGGTTCGCTTCGCAAAGGTACGCATTCCCAAGGTTCGCCCCCGCAAGGTTCGCTCGCTCAAGGTTCGTTCGCCAAAGGCCCGCTCCCTCAAGGTTCGCTTTCTCAAGGTTCGCACTCCCGAGGTTTGCTCGACAAAGCCCCGCTCCCTCAAGGTTCCCTTTCTCAAGGTTCACCCCTCGGAGATCGACAGCATGCAAATCCAGAGGTTCTTTGTCTTGCTCTCGATTTCGTCGCCCGATTACCGTTATGATTGCCTGGATGTCTTTGGCAAGCAGCAGGAGTCCGGGAGATGCCCCAGCTTGCGGATTCTTAATATCAGTTTCTTCCCACGGCGAGTTTTCACGCACGTACGCCGTCAGAATTTCCATGATCGGCCAATGATCATCCGGCGAGTCTTTCGCGATACGCTCCAGAGAATAAATGCCGCCGAACCGAATTTCTAATTGCTTTTTTCCTTGACTGTCCGTTGCCCCTAGTTGACTTATCGCTTTCGTGAAGCGATCCGTTACCTGCGTCTCTCTTGTGACCTTCAGGCTTTCCTGCGTTGTTAGCAATGTTTGTTCGGTTGCTTTAGTCCTCCTCAGCGTTAAGTACAGCGTGTACAACAGGAACGCCCCGCCGATGATTTGGACCAGCGTTTTGCGGTAATCGTCAACGAGCTTGGCGTACTCGTTGGGATGAGTGCTCCATTCCCAGTACTCATGTCGAACCATCCATTGAGGTATCGGCCAGAAGGCCAACGCCAGCAAAGCGAGCACGCCGAGAACTATCGGTTCCCATCGTCTCGCAAAGTGGATCGACGACCTTATTAGGTATTCGTAGCGCTGTTTCAAACGTTCGATCATCACGTTTGTCAAGGTTACTAAACTGATAACGGATTGATCAGAATGTCGTCGCCACTCTGCACGCGGCCAATCGGTTTTGACAGACGATGAGGACGGCAGGATTAAATCCAGGCTGCTACGTCGAACTGCTTTAGCGGGCGATGACACTCGGAGCCTTTACAGCGGAAGCAAACGCCTACAGCCCCGAAACAGCGGCGGCATTCTCCCCGGAACAAGCTCCCCGTCCCGAATATAACGGCGCGTGGTCAGGGCCAAACGTCCGTCCGATTCAAGTTGGTCCGTTTTTATGAACCCGGCGTATCAGAGACGTTGGATGATGCCGCATCGTAGGAATCCGCATATGTCAACTCCGAGTTGATAAGATTTAGCCATCAAACAGGAATGTCGAGTTTTGTTGTAAACCGGAGAAGTTTCGATGAGTTTGGCCTAAGGATCGATTTCGAACGTAACAGCGCTGCGCCATCTCGCGTGTTCCGAGCGATGTCGTCATATATCGATTCATTCGAATTCATGGATCGAGCGTTGCTATCGTCTATTACTCCTCGTATCCAACCAGTCTTGCTACTGGAAGATATCGAAGCTGGGTCGATATTGGCATGGCTGCGCAATACGTTGGAATCTGTCGATGATGAGGCCCTTAAGAGCGGAGATTACAAGAAGCTTATTGGCGCGTACTTAGTCCGGGGCAAGAAAGCGATGATTGATTTCATAGCCAAGCGAACTACCGTCGAAACCACATCAGAGCTTCAGAGTCTCCAATCCGAATTACTGCAAATTGCAGAGCATACTGATGTGCTCAGAATACCCACCTATCGGCCTGTACCAACGGTAGAGATTGCTCGGTCGCTGAAGAGTCTGGGCGATGCCCCAATCCTTCTGATGAAACAGGACAGCGCAGAATATCTGAGCGAGTATGGACAAACGGAGTTGAATCTTTCTTTTTCGGTTTCTCCCAAGCAGATGGATGACCTTCTTGTTAGAGAACAGTTGTCCAGCGATTCATTGATGATTTTGCGAATCAAGAAGCCAGACTTTTTGGGCGAATCGATGTGGGAGTTTGTGCATGGAGGCCGAACGTTCGTCGCAAAGATCTTAGATCTGGAATGGATTCAAACGTTCCGCAGCGGAAACGTGATGCTATTCCCCGGCGACTCGCTGCGGACAATGGTCAGGACGACGGTGAAATACGGCTTTGACAACGAGGTCGTTAACTATGACATTGGGCCGATGGGGGTTGACAAGAACGCGACGCGCGCATGCGGAACGGATGTAGAAGATCGGTAGGAAAAATCATGACGCCGGAAGAAACGAAGAATATTGTTGGATCGTTCATCTGTAACGAACTGATACCTGGTGGTTTCGAAGGCACATTGACCGACGAAGTTCGTCTCATTTCCGACGGCATCATCGACTCTATCGCATGCCTCCGGTTAGTGTCTTTCCTGGAAGAGACATTCGAGGTGTCGATCAAGACGTCTCAGGTAAATGCCGATCATTTGGATACGCTCGATCTCATCGCGAAAACTGTGCTGGACAATAAGCCATGAAGGATGACCGTCGGCCGTGCGTCTTGAAGATCTCCTGAATTCGAAGGCGCACGGCACACCAGGTTCCGTCGCGCTCATGGAAGCCGACGGACAACGTTGTACCTACCGCGAGTTGGACCATCTCGCCGAAGCGATCGCCGAGCGCTTGCGCAGGGCTGGAGTCTGTCCCGGAGACCGCGTTGGCATCTGCGCTGCGAAGAGCATTGGAACGGTGGCGGCGCTGTTCGGGATTTTGAAAGCTGGGGCAGCCTATGTGCCGGTCGACGCGGAGGCGCCTCCTGCTCGCAACGCCGCCATATTCATTGATTGCGCGGTTCGCATTATTCTTGTCGATCCCAAGTGGCGGAATGCTCTCGATCAGGCACTTGACGAAAAGGGGTTTCGCGGGCGGCGGGTCGAGCCTGTCGGTGAGTTCGAGCTGATCGCTGCAGGATTGTCGGTCCCACGGGGCGACAGGAATCTTGCTTACATACTGTATACGTCGGGCTCAACGGGCATACCGAAGGGTATCGGCCACACGCACGCCTCTGCTTTCGCCTTTATTAATTGGTGCAGCGGCGAGTTCCAACCAACGAGCGGAGATTGCTTTAGTTCGCACGCGCCGTTTCACTTCGATTTGTCAATCTTCGACGTTTTCGTCCCACTGAAGTATGGAGCCGCGATCCGGCTGATCGGAGCCGACGAGGGCAGACAACCCAGAGCGATCGCCAAACTCATTGCCACGGAGCGGCTCACCGTCTGGTATTCCACTCCGACGATCTTGCGCGCGATGGTCGAGTATGGCGACCTCGCCACCTTCGATCATTCGTCCCTACGCCTTGTTTGTTTTGCCGGCGAAGTCTTTCCGATCAAGCATTTGCGTGCGCTGGCGGCGTTTTGGCCACGGGCTGGATTCTACAATCTCTATGGCCCTACAGAGACGAATGTATGCACATTCTACCGCGTGGAATCGCCGCTCAGCCAAGCCGATCAGGCGACGCTTCCAATCGGATTCGCGTGTTCGGGCAGTCAATTGAGGATTATCTCCCCCAGCGGGGAGCCCGTGTCGCGCGGAGAGGAGGGTGAGCTCATAGTGCGCGGTGACTCAGTAATGAAGGGCTATTGGGGTAAACCGGAAGAAAGCGCGGAGGCCTTTGCGACTCTCGATGGGCTCCAGTGGTACCGCACTGGCGATATCGTCGTCGAGCGCGAGGACGGGGCACTCGTCTTCCGGGGCGCGGCGATCGGATGATTAAGAGACGCGGGTATCGGATCGAGCTTGGGGAAATCGAGGCGGCGCTATTGCGTCACGAACACATCTCGCAGGCGGCAGTGGTAGCTTTTTTCGACAGGTCGGGCGACACGCGAATTGTTGCCTTCCATACCTGGGCGGTCGAAGTCCACCCATCGGTCATTCAGATGAAGTACTATTGCAGCCGTGTGTTGCCCGGTTATATGTCGCCCGACCTTTTCCACGTTTTGCCCAACATCCTGTCCACCTCGACCGGCAAGTTGACTACAGGAGTCTACAGGAGCTGGCACATGGACTTTTCTTTAAGTAACGACCAGCGCAATCTTCGGGATAAGATCTACAGTTTCGCGAAATCCGAACTCAACGACGGGGTACGCAGCCGCGACAGAGAGAAGGTGTTCCCACACGACCTGTGGCTCAAATGCGGAGACATGACGCTTCAGGGTCTACCCGTACCCATCGATTATGGCGGTCTCGGCCTCGACGCGCTGTCGACCGCGCTGGCGTTGGAGGCGCTCGGGCATGGTTGCGAGGATGGAGGCTTGGTTTTTGCCATCTGTGCATACATGCTGGCGTCCGTCGTTCCAATCTGCCTGCACGGTTCGGAGGCGCAGAAGCGCCAGTTGCTTCCAAGCCTCTCGACCGGCCGGCTGATCGCCGTAAACGCGATGACCGAACCGGGGAGCGGTTCCGATGCGTTTGCGATGAAAACGCGCGCTGTCTCGGAAGGGGAAGATTTCATCATAACCGGCAGCAAGACGTTCATTTCGAACGGCCCTGTAGCCGACTTGGCGGTCGTTTACGCTGCCACCGATCCGAGGAAGGGCTTTCTAGGCGGGGTCACCACGTTCCTGGTTGGAAAGGAGGCCCCGGCTTCAAGAAGGGGGAAGCATTCGAGACAATGGGCTTGCGGACATGCCCGATTGGCGAACTGCAATTCGACGGCGTGCGAGTGGGAAAACAGGCGGTGCTGGGCGCAGTTGGGAGCGGTGGCCCATATTTGCTCAATCGATGGAATGGGAGCGCGTTTGCCTCGTCGCCGCCCATGTCGGCGAGATGGAACGGCTTCTTGAGCGCGCGACCGATTTCGCCAAGACCCGTAGGATTTCCGGAAGGCCGATAGGCAAGCTTCAGGCTGTTTCGCACAAGATAGCCGACATGAAAGTGCGACTAGAGGCTTCGCGACTGCTCACATATCACGCGGCGGCCCAACTAGATTCGCGCCGCAGCGCCGGATTGGCCGCGTCCATCACGAAAGTATTCGTAAGCGAGGCGCTCGTTCGGTCGGCGCTCGATACCATACAAGTCTTGGGTGGATATGGATTCATGGCCGATTATGATGTGGAGCGGGTTTTGCGGGATGCGGCGGGACGCTCTATTCGGGTACGTCCGAGGTGCAGCGCAATATGATCGCTCAGTGGTTGGGACTCTGAGTGATGGATGAGAATCGGCTTTTGCTTGGCAAATCGTGGGACGAGTTCTATTCCGTGGAAACGGAATCCAGCGAAGGCGGGTTATCCTGGCATGCGCTCAAGCCACCCTTTTGCCATGAATACTCCCCCAGTTCCTTGAGGGCGTTTCACGCTTTAATGTGTTTGGTTCAGACCGATTTTGTCGATGATGTTTTCATTGATTTCGGCTCGGGAAAAGGACGGATCATTCTCGGGGCACAAGAATACCCCCTCAAGCGCATTATCGGTGTCGAGTTGCAAGAGAGTCTTTGCTGTATAGCACGATCAAACTATCACTCTTGGAGGGGAAGGAGAGTTTGCAACAGCGTTGAAATAGTATGCCGTGATGCTGTGGAGTATGAAATTCCAGCAGACGCGGCAATATTCTACATGTACAATCCATTTAGGGGACAGGTTCTCAAATCGGTTATCGATAGAATTGTCGATTCTATCAACAAATATCCCCGGCGAGGTTGGTTACTCGTCAATAACTACAAACATCTCGAGAATCTGAATGTTTCACGGTCTAGATTGAGGCTGATTGACGTTCCTCAAGATGAAAAACATTGTGGCTTGTTTGAGATTGGCGCTAAGTAAGTAACCAATGTGTGGTGTCGCGGTTGGGCGAACACGCCCAAAGATCGCAATTGTTACTTTGTTGGTTTTGAATCGGCAAGGAGGGAGTGGGTTCCCGTACGCTTTTGATCCTTGAAACGTTCCGGGGTCATATCGTGCTCTCTCGCGTCGTCGCTTTGGAGCGGTACATTTTGGAAACTTAATCGCTATCCCCCAATCGAGCTCTTGCCAAGACGATGGCCTCGTGCAGCCGGCTTTTGGAGAATCTCGCGAGGGGGTAGTTCTGTCAAGTACTGAGCAACTCTAATTTCTGTCTTGTCGAGTTCGAGTAGTTCAACTCGTTCATCTGACTTACCTGCACAGAGGATTAGTCCAATGGGTGGATCTTCACCCCGTTGGCGTTCGTGTCGGTCCAGCCAACGCAGGTAAAGCTGGGTCTGACCGTAATCAGCAGCCTGGAAGTTGCCAAGCTTTAACTCCACAAGGACCAAGCGGCGCAGTCGGCGATGGTAGAAAAGCAGGTCGAGATAGAAGTCCTCGCCATCGACGACAATGCGCTTCTGGCGTTCCAGAAATGCAAAGCCAGCACCCAACTCTAAGAGAAACCGTTCAATTTCCCGCAGAAGTGCCGACTCCAAGTCTTTTTCCGAATAAGTGTCGCGAAGCCCTAGAAAGTCCAGCACGTAGGGGTCTTTGAAAACTAAGTCGGGAGTCAAACGGTCCTCCGTGCGAAGTGCAGCTAGCTCCTGCTCAATCAGAATGCTGGGCTTTTTCGACAATGCTGTCCGTTCGTACAGCATGCCGTTGATTTTCTCTTGGAGCGTCCGCGTGCTCCAGGCCTCGACACGGCACATTTCAGCGTAAAAAGACCGCTTGAGAGGATCTTCGATTGGAAGCAATGCCTTGAAGTGAGTCCATCCCAATTGTCGCCGCAGTGCGGCGACAATTTCTTCATCGGGGAACGCTTGGGCTAGTTGGACCATCCGACGCAAATTCTTCTCGCCGAAACCGCGCCCGAACTCTAGCTCCAATTGTCGCCCCACCGCGGCGACAATTTGTTTGCCGTATTCAGCGCGGCCTTGTGACAGGATATCGACGTGAACGCGGGTGCCGATCTGCCAATATAGCTGCACCAGGGCGCTGTTCACGTTATGCGCGACAGATTGGCGCGTTTCTACGATCAGCATTCGTAGTTCCGGCAAGAGCGCGGCGTTCGCTATCTCAGGAAGCACGTGTTCTGAATTGGGTGAGTCGTTCATTCAAAAGGCTTTCGGCGAGAAATGTACCGGCTCCGCCAATTCTCGCACCACTGGTGCGACTTTTGTGGGGGTAATTTCGGCATTAGCGCCGTTTTCACAGTGGCATCTTGTGCGAGGCGCCCTCGCGGGCGGCGCGCCGGCGCTTGTCGTAAATTTGTGTGGTCGTTACATGGCGGTGGCCGAGCAATTCTTTGACCTCCATGATGTCCACGCCGGAGTCGAGCAGGAGCGTGGCTGCCGTGGCCCGCAGCGAGTGCGGCGTGTAGACGCATTCCATCACCTTGTTTCCGTCCGGCAATTCCCGCTCCCGGAGCGCGTTGGGAAGCTTGCTCAAGTATTCCTTCAGGATGGTCCACATGGTCCGTGGTTCCATGGCCGTCGCCGCCAATTCCTCGGTATGGGAATGCCGGCGCGGTCCGGAACAGCGGGCCGCTGGTGATTTCGGCGCGCTGCAGGTACTCCTGGATCGCCTGGGCGGCCGCGTAGTGCAGACCGATGGTGCGGCGCTTGTCGCCTTTTTCGCGCAAGCGGAGCGTGGCCTCCTCGCCCTCTTGCCGAAAGTCTTCCACGAGGAGAGAGGAGCCAGTGGCCAGGCGGATGCCGGTATAGAGGTAGAGTTTTACAATCGCGCGGTCGCGATGCGCCAATATCGAATCGCCCGCAGACACGCTCAAGAGTTGCCGGGCGCGCGCCGCCGGCAAAGAAAGCGTCTCTTCGCGCGGATCGGAGGACTCGCGCGCGATGAATTGCGAGTGCGCCGGGTTGGGGACCAGGATCGGCAGACGCAGCTCGACCGCCGACAGCGCCAGGTACTTATAAAAGGAGGACAAAGCCGAAACCCGGTGGTTGATGGTTTTGGGCGCGGCGCCGATGGCGGCCAGGACGTCGCGGTACGTCTGCACATCGGCCACCGAGATTGTCAAAAGCGCGTGTGCCTCTTGCGGCCACACAATCTCGCGATGCCGGACGAAGGACAAAACCCCGTCCCGATAGGAGCGGCGGGTGTGGACGCTCTTGGGCCGGTTCACCCAGCGCTCGAAGATTTCATAAATGGACGAGTAGAAGTGTTCGACCCGGCTGCGGATCTCGGGCGTGAGGGTGCCGGCGAGGACCGGCGGCAAAGTCAGGCTGCCGCCGCTGCCCGAAGCGTTTGAAGTAGCAAGCGTGAGGGTGCCGGCGAGGACCGGCGGCAAAGTCAGGGCCGCACGGGAAGCCGCCGGAATCATGGTGACAGCTTTCGCTGCGACGCCTTCGAGAGCGGTTTCCGGCGAGAGAGGGGCTGGCCGACCCTCTTCCCTGCCCAGAGAGTTCGCGAGTTGTTCCATGGGGTTCATAGTAGCATGGAATCAGATAACAGATTTTATCTGATATTACAATAGTAACCCTCACTGAATCAGATATTTATGGATCTAAATGTTTTAATTAGCGAATCGCCATGAGCGAGTTACTCAACTCATCCCTTTCCACAAGTGAACCTCGTGTTGTTCGCAAAGTCATAACGAAGTAACCCTCGGTAGGCTCTCGCTGGGCGAGGGTGTCATTTCGGCTGGAACTACTCCTGGGGAGCAATTAGATGCGTTCGACGTTGTCGAGGATGAACTGATCGTGCATTCAGGTTTTCTTGGCTTTCGTTTCAAAGGAATGGCGCCGACTCCATCTCGCTTGGGCATTGCGTCGCCCTTTCTCACGCCTCTCTTCTTCGCTGACCGTTGCCCAATAGTTTCGTGAGACTTGGCCCATCGTTCGGCGGAATACCTCCGATTGGCTGGGGCTCTTTATTTTCTGGTTCAATGCCGAGTTGCGAATTTCCATTTCATGCCTGAGCGCGTCCAGACCCTTGCAAAGCGCTTGATAGCGTGTCATTTTGCAATCTTTGGCGATTCGATTCAGTTTTTTGTAAAACGACTGGGTCGCTTCAATCCAGACCGGTCGCCTGACGTCATCGACCTCAATTCCGGTGTCGCTGGTCGCGCAGTCGTGATGTAACACTTTTGATTCAGCCATGATAAGAGCCGTTCCCGATTTCTGTCGCTCGCCCGAGTGCGTTGCTGGCAGATCTGTTGGTTGCCAGAACAGCGCCGGCTTTGCTCACGATCAGACTACTTCCATCGCGACTGATGCGCGCCGGACACTCCGGCCAGAGCACTCGAATCGTGTTTAGCCATTGATCGAGTTTTTCGCGAAAGCGCCGCGGACGCGCATATTCAACCGAGCCAATCTGGTTGGCCAAGCCAAACGCTCCCAGCAGCGGAATCGACTCTTCTCCCTTGGCGAGAAAGCACCGATACGACAGCCACATAAATAGATCAAGCACCGCCGGTGCGCCCGCCAGCACCTTCACGGCTTCTAAGTCGGCCGGAATGGGATGCGCGGCGATTTCCTGGTAGAACTCATCGCTCAGAACAATGACGTTTTCAAATTGTTCCGACAGCGGGAACTGCTCCGGATCGCGGCTGTACCAGATCTGCGCTTCGCGGAAGAAACTGAAGCGTGACCGTTGAACGACTTTGGCCGTTCCGCGCCGTGTATCGGTTCCGAAAAAAATGGTGGCGCCGAAGATGCGTTCGAAGGCGACCACCAGGCGGCGATATTCTTTGCCGCCTTTGTGCAGGCCGAACGTTTCCAGCATCTCGGCGGCGCTTCGGAAACGAATCGTTTGGCTCTGCTGCCGGACGGCCAGCGTCGCCAGGTAGATGGGAACGACTCGGTCTTGACCGAACGGCAAGCCATAGTCAGGATGACCGGTGATCTGCAGGACGAAGTTGCCGTTGCGGCGCTCGTACAACATCTGGCCTTGCGCTGGTTTGCGCACCGGCAGTCCGCAAAGGACAAAAGGTCTCGAACTGAATCCTAAATTTTGTTTTCCTTCTTCGCGCTTCAAGCGCACGATACAAGTGCCTTCGGCTTGGCGGAGTTTCTGTTTGGAAACCACCAGCTCCGGCCTGATCCTTTTCAAAACGGACCCGGCCGATTCCAGGCACTGATCGGCGCTCATCGCGCCCGCACCGCTGCCTGGGTGTTCCTGGAAACAGGAGGGCACACAAGATTCCCGAGAGACTTTCTCAGGCCTGAAGGCTGCGCCGAACTTCACTTTCCTTGCTCCTAACTCCGCGAAGTTGGGAGCGACTCTCTCGCCTGGTACGGAAACAGACACACGGATGCGCAAACCACGTGCACCGTATCAAAACCGTATCAAAACGGCCGATGTTGATCTGCAACCGGTTATCCGCTGAGCGAAAGCAGACGCCCCAAGTTGTTGTTAATGTTAGGAGTAGATAGACGGATTAGAGAGAGGCCTGATATCTTGGGCGCAGGGGGTCGTGTGTTCGAATCACACCGCCCCGACCAAAGTGATAGCGTTAGGGGTGTAACATCCAATGAGCCTCACGCTTCCGGATATTGGCGATCTGCTGGTGGTGATTGCGCTCTTGTTCACTGGCCTGATCGTCCTTTTCGAGACGCTGGAGCGGCGCCGCGAGGGATTACGCGAGCAACGTACGCTTGAAGCAATTGAGCGTGAATACCGCGCCTTGCGGCGGCTAGGGCAATTCTAAAGCCTAAGGAACCCTACTGTTGCTGCTGGGCTTGGACCCGCACCTTTTCAGAGCTTTGATCGCTTTCGAGAAAGCGCGACCACTCTTCGTCCGCCGCGAATTCCTGATCTGGCGGCAGAACCGCCTCTGACGGAGTCACGCGCACCCGCACTTGCAGTTCGCTATCGGCGGAACCTTTCATGGTTCCGGTAGTCGGTGGAACGTCGGCGTAATCACGCCCGATTGCCGTACGAATATGGCGGCCGCCTGCGGTCAGATTATTGGTTGGATCAAAGCCTACCCAGCCAAGATTCGGTAAAAGCGCCTCTACCCAGGCATGCGAAGCGCCGTCAACCGAACGGTCGGCGTGGCTGCCGTCATGATGCAGGTAGCCACTGACATAGCGGCACGGAATCCGCAGGCCACGCACCAGGGTGATCATGATGTGCGCGAAATCCTGGCAAACGCCCTGACGGCGTTCCAGAGCCACTTCAATGGGCGAATCCACCTTGGTGCTTTGCTTCACATAATCAAACTCGTCGTAGAGATTGGCATTCAGCCGCCGGAGCACTGTCAAGGGATCGTCGCCATTGCGTTCATCAACGCCCAATTTCCGCGCCAATTGATCGAGTTCGGGCGAACTGCGCGCAAAGTAACTGGGCATGAGCATGTCCCAATAGTCATCGCGCTCAATCATCTCGTCAAGTTCGTCCCAGGTGGAGAGCTCGAGTTTGCCGGGAAGGCTCGCTGGCGGATCAACGTCCACCAGTGCATCGGCAATGATGGTGAGCTGCCGGTGCTGTTCTGGTATATCGAAATGATGGATCAGATTCCCGGTGTGATCGTTGTAGGAGAAAACGCGGGCGCGCGGGCTCACCGAGAGTTGGAAGGTGAAACAACGTTGCGAATATTCGTTGCGCGGATGCATGCGCACTTCCATGCTGCTCTGCGAAACAGGCTTGCTGTAGCGGAACCTCGTGAAGTGTCGAATTGCGTAGAACATGTCAGGCCTCGAATGCGGTTTCAATACGGTAATCAATATACGCCTCATGCACAGCCGCATGAAGGTTTTGGCATTGATCGATAATGCCCTTCAAAAAGCGCGGGAAATCGCGCGAGATAATGTCCTCAATTTGGGCGTAGGCGACTGAGGAGTGCAGCCGGCCCACAATACGGTCGACCGCGTACGATTTCCGCGGAGTTGACGTCTCACGGGTAATCGCTTCCAGCGCCCCGCGCATCTTCTCGCTGGCATAACGTACCGTGAATGGAAATTCAGGGTTTAGCAGCAGAAATTCGGCGACGCTCTCTGCTTTCAGGTCGGCGGTATATACCTTGCAATAGGCTTCAAACGCTGAACAACTGGTCAGCAGGCCCACCCAGTCCAGATCGTCGGCCTCCGCAGATGCTGAAAACGTCGCGTCAAGCAGAACAGGCAGGCCCGAGGCGCGCTCCATGTACTTGCCAAGCTGAATGAAATGCCAAGCCTCGCCATGATTCATGGTGGCGTCTGTAACGCCAACGAACTTGTACCCTCCTTCGCGAACGGCCGAGAAGATCCGCTGCACGTCGGCATCGTTTTCTATGCGGGCAGTTGCCTGAATCACCTCGTGATAGAGCTGATTCAAGCGCTCCCACATTTCTGAGCTGATCTGTTCCCGAACCTGGCTTGCGTTCTCGCGGGCGCTGGTGACGCACGAGACGATGGAAGAATTGATCTCCGGATCGGACATAAGCCTGAGAATAGCGGCTTGCGGATCGATTGACGACGCAGCGTCCCCCAGCCCCATATGCGAAATAATGTTCTGCCAGCGCTGTTCAGTAGAGAGCTTGCCGGGATTCAGCATCAAGCTGTAATTGGCTTCCAGAACGCGCGCGCAATGGGTAGCCCGTTCGAAGTAGCGGCTCATCCAGTAGAGACTATCGGCAACTCGTGAAAGCATTGCAATACCCCCTTAGCTTTGTAGAACCCAGGTATCCTTAGAACCTCCGCCCTGTGACGAGTTCACCACCAAAGAGCCCTTGCGAAGAGCCACGCGCGTGAGGCCCCCCGGCACGATAGTCACTTTCTCGCCAAATAACACGTAAGGCCGCAGATCGATGTGCCGGGGTTCGATCCTGCCGTCTTCGGTAAAGCACGGGGCGGTTGAAAGCGAAAGCGTCGGCTGGGCTATATAGTTTCGCGGCTGTTCCAAGATTTTGTCCCGGAACTCGTTCCGCTGCTGAAGACTGCTGTGCGGGCCGATCAGCATACCGTAGCCGCCCGATTCCCCAACCGCCTTCACGACGTACTTCTCAAGGTGATCGCAAACGTGCTGGCGCTCAGTGTCGTTGCTCATCAAGAACGTCTCCACATTGTTCAAGATGGGCGCTTCACCCAGATAGTACTTGATCATCTTCGGCACATACGCGTAAATGGCCTTATCGTCGGCGACACCCGTCCCAAGCGCATTGGCTAACACAATGTTCCCCGCTCTATAAGCGTTGAACAATCCCGGAGCGCCCAACGCTGAATCGGCTCGGAACGCAAGCGGATCGAGGAAATCGTCATCCACGCGGCGATAGATAACGTCCACACGCTGCAAGCCGGAAGTGGTCCGCATGTAAACGACGTTGTCATGGACGACAAGATCGCGGCCCTCCACAAGTTCAATACCCATCTGGCGAGCTAGATAGGCATGTTCGAAATACGCCGAGTTATAAACGCCTGGAGTAAGCAGAACGATGGTCTGGCTGGAGCGGCCTTCGGGAGCGAGCGACCGCAATGTCGAGAGCAGCGCCTGGCTGTATTGTTCAATTGGGCGCACGCCGCACTTCCGAAACAGAATCGGAAATGTCTGCTTCATTACCTTGCGGCTGGTGAGCATGTATGACACGCCGCTTGGCACACGCAGGTTGTCCTCCAGCACCACGAACTCGCCAGTGGGAAGCCGGATAAGATCAGTGCCGCAGACACTGACGTAAACATCCTTGGGCACTTTTACGCCGCGCATCTGACGGCGAAAGTGCTTACAGGTGTAGATCACTTCGCCGGGGATAACGCCATCGCCCAAGATCTTGCGCTCGTGATAGATGTCTTTGAGAAACAGGTTCAGCGCAGTTATACGCTGCGTCAGGCCTTTCTCTATGGTTTCCCACTCAGCGGCTGGAATAATCCGAGGCAGAAGATCATGCGGGAAGATCCGTTCGGTTCCCTCGTTCTTGCCGTATACCGTAAACGTGATGCCCTGATTGAAAAACGACAGGTCCGCTTCCTGCTTACTGCGCAAAAGCTCGTCGGCCGGTAAGCTCTGGAGCTTGGAATATAGCGCTTTATAGTGCGGGCGGGGCCGGCCATTGGCCCGAAACATCTCGTCGTAAGCCGCGCCGATTTCGTAATCCGAAAAGGGAGCGGGAGTGACCCGTTCTGGCATTTGAATTTGGGTTGCCATACTCCACGTGAAAAAAAACGCCGCCCTTGGGCTGTTCGACGCAGAAGCGGCCGGGTGGGTGAATAGCCAAAGTATAACTCGTTACAACTTCAGTCTCATAAAATCTAATATCCCGTTGGATTACAGGCGAATGGGTAGCGAAGAGCGCGAGGTAATTTCAAACATCATTGGTGATAATTTAGGAACGCACTAAAAACGACTTATGAACATCTCTGACATTCTTCTTCTCGATTTCGACAGCGAAATTGCCAGTACACGACGCATCCTGGAACGCATTCCTGAACAAGAGCCTCAGTGGAAACCCGACGAGAAATCGATGCCGATTGGCCGTTTGGCCCTGCACGTCGCGCGCCTGCCTCAACTGTGTACGCGTCTCGTGACTACCAGTGAACTCAACATGGCCGAAGAGAAATTTCCCGACCTCGTATTTGAATCCACCGCCCATCTACTTTCAGAATTGGAGCGTACAGCGGGGGAGGCCAGATCTCATCTTGCAGCGGCCGCGGACGACGAGCTCACGCAACATTGGAAACTCCTGTTTGGCGATCGCACAATCGTCGATGCGCCGCGCATGGCCCTGTACCGGACTATGTTCCTCAACCATCTGATTCATCACAGAGCACAGCTCGGGGTATATTTACGTTTGCTTAAAATTCCCATTCCTGGTCTTTACGGCCCTTCAGCGGACGAACCCTTCAAATAAACCTCGCCCGATGTTCGGAACGAAATGCCTTCCGATTTTTCTACGTCCCGCAAGAGTGTTGTGCCGCTATTGTGGTCGTTCGCCTTCCTCAGCTATCTGCTAAGGATGAACATCACGGTAGCGCAGCAATACATGGCCAAAGAACTTTCGCTGAGCGACGTTCAAATCGGTTATATTTTCAGTGCGTTTCTGATCGGCTACTCGCTGTTTCAGATTCCCGGAGGAGTGTTAGGAGACAAATTTGGTCCTCGCTTGGTCCTCGGAGTAGCTGGTCTGTCGTGGGTCGTTACCACCGTGTTCACTGGCCTTTTGCCTGGCCGGATATTGCCAACCCCGGCCGTGGTGCTGGTTGTGCTGATTGTATTGCGGTTTCTGCATGGAATTGGGCAAGGTCCTACATACCCGGTGGCCATGACGGCAGTTTCCGATTGGTTCCCGAACCGGCAGCATGCGTTCATTACTGCCTTGATCTTTACCGGATCCACCGTGGGCTCGGCATTTGCGTCTCCCGTTGTTGCCCATATTATGAATGCGCTGGGCTGGCGCGCGACGTTCTATTTAACCGGCAGTCTACCTTTGGCCGTGAGCTTGTTGTGGTTCTGGCGGACGAGGGGCCTGCCCCGTGCAAAACCAGCCCCGCGCGTGGCGAAGCAGGGGGACTGGTGGCGGATCTTTAAGACCCGAAACGTCTTCTTTTTATGTGTGAGCTACTTCCTCTACTGTTACTCCATCTCGATCTTTGTGTACTGGCTTTTCAAGTATCTGGTTGATGTCCGGCATCTGAGCATAGTGAACAGCGGATGGGCGGCGAGTCTGCCGTGGATTACCGCCACAGTGGCAGTCCCGATTTTTGGCTATATCAGCACAAGACTGTCACAGCGGCTGGGTTTTCTCTCCGGACGCCGCAGCGTAGCAGTAGGATGCTTACTAGCGGCATCTGTATTGTTGTATTTCGGCGCTGGGTCGGCCGATATCAAGGTGGCAATTGGAGCCATCGCGTTGAGCGTGGCGCTGCTGTTCAGCACGGAGTCGTCTTATTTTTCGACTGCGATCGCAGTGGCGAGTCAGAACCCAGGCGCAGCAAGCGGGCTGATGAATTTGGCGGGAAACCTTGGCGGAGTGGCCGCTACCAGCGCAGTTCCTCTTTTAGTTTTATATTTTGGCTGGCTGACTGCGCTGTTATCCGGATCGGCGCTGGCCATTTTAGCGGCCGTCACTTGGTTTGGAATACGGGAGAAAGCTCCTGTAGCGGCTAACGGGTCTTCATCGGTGAACAGCAGGGCGTCTGAACCAGCTTGAACTCCATGAATTCAACGCGCGTGAGATCGGGGTCGTAAAGATTCAGCTGCCACTTGCCGTCGCGGCCGATCTTCGGCTTTTCAGTGAGCGTGGGCACCCGCGTTAATACTCTTTTGTAGGCCTCCTGGATGTCTTGCACGCCCAGAGCAATATGATTGTTGACGCCGCGCGACTTGGGCGACGGATTGTTGACATTGAGCATGTATTCGAGCCAATCGTCGCCGTCGGGAACTCGCATGTCGACCCAATTCACCTCACTGTCAGTCTTGCCGCCCGCCCACATTACCGAGAAACCGAGGACGTCTTTGTAGAAGCGATCTTCGGCGGCGCGATCGTGGACAATGAAACCCGAATGGATCATGTGACTGGAAATGCGGGCGTCGCTAAGCAGCTTTCCGAAGCGTTCGTTGTGAATGGAACCGGGCATATATTGGACGAATTCGATTTTGCGGCCTTCCGGATCGTCAACCATGAAGCTCAGATTCTTATCGAGGCCGGGCTTCAAAGCGGCAGGAACTTTGATGCCTTTGCTTGCCAGATAGTCGCGCATCGTGCGGGCGTCGGTGGTTTCAAACGCCACATGCGATAGGCGATCCTGGTCATCGCCCTTCAGCCCCGGGTAGATCTCAATGTATTGATGGTCATTGACCTTGTAATAGTTGAGCATCAGGCCGCCGGCCGGCTTGTCGAGGCTGAAATGTCCGAATCCGAGGATGTGACCGTAGAATTCTTCGGCTTTGTCTAAGTCGCTAATAAACAACCCTACGTGCGCGATCCCGAGAATAGGAGGACGTTTGACAGAGGTCGAATTTTCAGATTGAATCCGCGCGTTAAGGAGGAGGGCACTGGTCAGGGCCACTACGGCAAGAGTTGAAAATGAAGAAATTTGTCGCATCGACATGTCAGGGCGTTTCGCTCACTATTAAATCAGAGATCGATGAGATGAGCGCGCTGTTATTTCTGCAGGTGAATCCGCAAGCGTGACCCGGCGAGTTGGATATTCGACTCTGGGACATGGTTGATAATCGCACCGTCTACGTCCTTTAGTAAAATGGTCGGCGAGCCTGCGGAGGGCGGCGGCGAGACATTGACCCGATCGAGCAGCAGGTCCTTTACTTCCTCCACACGCAAGCCATTCTGCCAAGTTTGGGCGGCGGGCTCCTCCCAAGCGACGACAACGTTCGACAATTCGAAATTGCGGGCCTGACGAACGGTTAGCGCCGTTGCGGTATGTTCATACGGCGCCTGCGGATCGTGCCGTACGAAGAGCCGGACATTATCGAAACGCACGCCGTCGAGCCAGCTATCGGGATGGCCATTCACGACGGAGTTCCCCGCACCGTGGGCAATTACGTTCTGGATAGTAACATTGCGAATCAGGCCGGCAGCGGGTTCATTCGCGCGCTTGGTTCCATCTACTTCGCTGCGGCGTTTGATATTGAAGTGAATGGGATCGCCATCGCCCCACCAGAACCAATCGAAGCGGCGGGTCTCAATGGCAACGTTCGAAACGAGAACATCTTCAACAATACCGCCGTCGAAAACCATAAATGCAAGACCGCGATTGGAGTTTGTAATTACCACGTTGTTCACGACTACACGCCGGATGGCTTTCGAATTTCCATCGCAGAATTTCAGAGCACTCGATGCCGAGGAGAGGCGGCAGTTGGTGACGGTAACGTTTTCAGTTGTTAATGCCGGTCCCCAGATATCGGCGGAGTAGAAGACGATGGCGTCGTCGCCGGTTTCGATGGTTGAGTTGGAAATGCGGACGTCCTGGCAGCCGTCGGGATCGATACCATCGGCCCAGACGCCTTCTTTCTGACTGGAGTAGATGTAGACGCCATCAATCACCAAACGCTTGCACGCATAGGGATTGATGGTCCAACTGCGGGAGCGAAGGAGCTTGATGCCGGCGATGCGAACGTCGGTACAGCGGAGGAGTAAGACCATGCGCGGGTAGATGGTTTCTTTGCCAAAGCCGGTGGGAAATGGCCGCAGCAGGGGCTTGCCGGTGGCCTCCATGAAGCGCTGGTTCGACAAGATGTAGAAATCGGTGAAGTCGTTGGGACGCCAGATATAGGAGGCTTGACCATCGAGCGTTCCCCTTCCTTCGATAGCAATGTCGTGAAGATCTTCGCCAGAGATGAGAGCGAGTTTAGGCGACGGATCGAATTGCTTTGAATCAAGCGAGGCGAAGATAGTGGCGCCGCCTTCGAGATAGAGACGAACGCCAGATGCGAGATGGAGTTGTCCGGAGGTGTATTCGCCGGGTGGGACATAGACTGTACCGCCGCCGGCCCTGCCGCAAGTATCAATAGCGCGTTGAATAGCGGGGCGGGCGTTGTCTTGCTTTCGACCGGTTGCACCATAAGCTTTAACGTTGAAAACCGGAATTGCGGGCACTGGCTGAGCTAGGGCGACGGAGGTTTGAACTGCAAGGTACAACCCGATGACTATGCGCATGCATCAGAAGTGTTATCACACCGGCGAACCAAAACTTACGTAAAATAACGATATGGACCTAATCGTCAATGGTCGTCATCTGAAAACCCAAAGTGATCCGCAGCGCCCTTTGCTTTGGGTATTGCGGAACGAGTTCGATCTGACCGGAGCAAAATATGGCTGCGGCGAAGGGCAGTGCGGCGCTTGCACGGTGATTATCGATGGCGCGGCTCAACGCTCCTGCATCACTCCCGTTGGCAGGGCGGCGGGGAAAGATATCAGAACCATTGAGAGCTTGGCCGATGGAGAACGGCTGCATCCGGTGCAGCAGGCATTTGTCGAAAGCGATGCACTGCAATGCGGTTACTGTACCCCGGGCATGATTATGGCTTCCGTGGCGTTGTTGCGGAAGAATGGCGCGCCTACGGAGGGCGAGATCAAGGAAGCCTTAGAGGGCAATATCTGCCGCTGCGGGACTTACAACCGCATTCTGCAGGCAGTGCAAACGGCAGCGAAGGTGATGGCGGCAGATGCGAAGGAGCGGCAACATGCTTGACCGGCGCGGGTTTTTGAAATCGCTGGGCGGTGGATTGCTGGTACTGTCGGCTTTTGACGACGCGATTGCGCAGGAATCAGGCAGACATCGCGATGGAAAAGAATTGCCGCAGAATGTCGCCGCCTGGCTGCACATTGGCCCGGATGGAACTATCGCGGCATTTACCGGCAAAGTGGAAGTGGGGCAGAACATTCGAACGTCGCTGACACAAGCGGTGGCCGATGAACTTCGTTGTGATCCGGCGAGCGTGACCCTGATTATGGGCGATACGGACCTGGTCCCCTGGGACATGGGAACTTTCGGAAGCCGCACCACACCGACGATGGCTCCAGTAATGCGCCAAATGGCAGGGGCGGCTCGTGAAGCATTGTTGGATGCGGCGGCGGCGGACTGGAAGACGGAGCGTTCCGATCTGAAGCTTTTGAATGGCGAGGTCAGAAGCAGCGCGGGTAAGAGTAAGGGCATTGGCGAACTGGCGGCAAAGATCGACTGGGTGAAAGTGACGGGCAGCGCCGATGCTATTACTCCGGCGACGCAGTGGACGCAGGCAGGCACGAGTCTTCCTAAGTTGAATGCGCGCGAGTTTGTCACGGGCAAACACAAATATGTGTCCGATCACAAACTGTCCGGAATGTTGTATGGGAAAGTGTTGAGGGCTCCGAGTTTCGGAGCAAAGTTGCTGGCTGTGGACACAACCGCCGCGGATAAGTTGCCCGGAGTGATGGTGGTTCATGATGGCGATTTTGCAGGAGTGGCCGCAACTGACGAGCAACTGGCGGAGAAGGCACTCAGTCTAATTCAGCCGAAGTGGCAGGAGCCGGCTTCGCAGATACAGAGGCAACCCGCATACTCAGGTTGGGGAGGGGCCGAGCTGCCCGATGTTACTCGCGTTCAGAGCAGTTATCAGGTGGCTTACATTGCGCATGTTCCCCTGGAGCCGCGGGCTACCGTAGCTGAATGGACTGGCGGAAGGCTCTCAGTTTGGACGGGCACGCAAGTACCGTTCGGCGTGAGATCGGAACTGGCAGCCGCATTTAACATCACTGAACGGGATGTGCGCGTGAGGGTGCCGGACACTGGGTCGGGCTACGGTGGTAAGCATTCTGGTGAGTGCGCCGTTGAGGCGGCGAGATTGGCGAAAGCGGCCGGTAAACCAGTAAAGCTGATTTGGACTCGGCAGGAGGAGTTTACCTGGGCTTACGTTCGGCCGGAGGGCGTCATCAAGGTGGAAAGCGGCGCCGATAAGGCGGGTAAGTTGCAGAGTTGGAGTTTCACCAACTTCTACTCGGGACCAGCCGGACTGCATACGCCTTATGAAGTGACCGTTAAAAAGGAAGACCACGTTTCCGCCGAAGGGCCGCTGCGCGAAGGTTCGTATCGCGGGTTGGCGTCAACGGCGAATCACTTTGCGCGTGAATCGCATATGGACGAGATGGCGGCGAAGCTGCGATTAAATCCACTGGAGTTCCGCCTGCTGAATTTGAAGAACGAACGATTGCAGACGGTGCTTCAGAAGGCAACGGATCAATTCGGTTGGGCGAAGCAGAAGGCAAGTTCGACGCGCGGTTTCGGTTTGGCTTGCGGCGCCGATAAGGGCGGCTATGTGGCGTGCTGCGCCGAGGTTTCGACCGGCGAGGGTAAAGAGGGTAAACAAGTCAAGGTTGAACGCGTGGTAGTGGCCTGGGAGTGCGGAGCGATTGTAAATCCTGAGCATCTCAGGAATCAGGTAGAGGGCTCGATTCTAATGGGTTTGGGCGGCGCGCTTTTTGAGGCAATTGAACACGCTAATGGGCGCATTTTGAATCCGCGGCTCTCAAGCTATCGCGTGCCGCGTTTTGGCGACGCCCCGAAGGTTGAGGTGATACTTGTCGATAGAAAAGATCTACCTTCTGCCGGTGCCGGAGAAATTCCAATTGTGGGCATTGCTCCGGCCATCGCCAACGCCATTTTCAGCGCTACCGGAATTCGTGTCCGATCAATGCCCATGCTGCCCGCCTTAGCAAAGGCATGAAGGCATTCCTATCTGGTTTGGCGGCGAAATCGGCACCCTTTGGTAGAAATAGGTTATGCGAAAGCGGATGGTGGGGTCGCGATCTACACAGCCCAGCGGCGAATCGAACCGGGATTGGCTCGATCTTGAGCAGATCGCCACGGTAGAGGTGACTTCGGAAGACCCAAGCTTCCCTATCGAATCTGTATTCGATTCGAGAGGCGGCCCGGGTTGGCGAGCTTCCCAAAAGGGTGAACAGCAAATCCGGATCATTTTTGACGAGCCCAAATCGCTGCGCCGCATCCAGCTTCGGTTCGATGAAACCGAGTCGGAGCGAACTCAGGAGTTCACTATCAGTTGGTCATCCGCCGCGGGTGGCCCATCGAAAGAAATTGTGCGTCAACAATTCAATTTCAGCCCTGCCGGTTCAACCACGGAAATGGAAGATTACACCATCGACTTAGAGGATGTCTCAGTGCTGGAACTGGCGATTCGGCCCGATCTCAGCCGGCGCGAAGCAGTCGCAAGTCTTGCCGTTTGGCGTTTACGCTGATTAGATCATGCGGCGTCGCGTGATGGCGCCGAGAGAAACGCAACATGCCACGGCGATCCAGTTGTAAAGCCTCATTGGATTGTTTGAGACAAGCCCGAAAAGAAGATTCGCCGCGGCCAGCAGAAAAAAGAACATCGACCATGTCTTACGGGCCATATAAATTCAGAATGCGTCCAACGCCATGAACAAGCAAGTGCATAAAGGTTCTGGTAGTTCTACCCCCTGATAAATGAACTGGATTGCTGTCCGGTGAGGCTGATTCATCACTATGGTTGCGAAGCAATCACGCTTTAGCGCGATATTCCAGCCTTGGCGGCGGGACCAGCGATTGGAAAAATTTTCTGATATTCAGGAACAGGATTTTGATTACCGCGTAGTCGTGGGGGAACATCTTGCGGCTGGCGATGTTTTTCCGTATCTGTGAATGCAGACTTTCGATGGCGTTCGTCGTATAGATCAGCCGCCGGAACTCGACCGGGTAGATCGGCCGCATCGCCGTGCAAAAGGCTTTGCGATCTTTGAATTAAACGAATTTGGCGACGTTGCGAATCTGCTGCACCACGCATAGCTGCACGTCGGCTTGCGGGAAGGCGCTGCGTACTGCCTCGGGGCAGCCCCGTCAGACCGTCCCCCCACAGACACGAGGGCATCCTGAACGCCATGTGCCTTAAGATCATTAAGAACTTTGAGGCCAGAAGCGGGCGCCTTCGGTTTCTTCGATCCATAAACCGAGGACTTCCTGGCGGCCGGCGACATTGACGCCGAGCACCGTATAGACGCATTTTTTGAGGACGCCCTTTTCGGTGCGCACAGCCACGCGTAAACCATCCACGAAGATCACCGGATAAACGCGCTCGAGCGGACGGCTCTGCCAGTCGGTGATCTGCTGCTGGAGTTGCTCGGTGGCGCGCGAGACGACGGCTTTTGAGTCCACCGCCGGGGGTTCCGCCACGCGCGCGGATCTGTGCTATCAGAAGCTTCTTGAGCGCCTCGGGATCCTGGGTGAGGCGTGAAAAATTGCCGGTTTGCACCGCATTGGACAGCCGATGGACGTGGCGGCTCAGTGGTCTTCCTGGCGTCCTCGGCGGCCCTCGCTCATTACCGGACACACGATATTGATTGACGGCGGATGGACGGCGCGGCAGGGACAACTTCATCGACTCGAAACGACAAACTATACGAAGCGGCAACTCTTAAACGGTGCTTCAATATCTATATATGAAGCGAAGGCAATTCAACGCGGTGCTTGGTGCGGCAGGATTGAGTCTTTCGGGGAAGAGTTACGCTATGGAATCTTCAGCCGCCCTGGTACAGCCCGAAGTTATCCAACTTTCGAAAAATGGTTGGATGCCGAACAACGAGCAGCTACCGGTTCTGCTCTACCGAAACGCGGTCAGCATCGAAGGCCACGATCCCGCGGCCCTCTTCGAGGCGCTATTCCAACGCAACGGCTGGCCGCCACAATGGCGCGATGGCGTCTATGATTTTCACCACTACCATTCGACGGCGCATGAGGTTCTCGGCTTTGCGGGCGGCCACGCCACGCTAATGTTAGGCGGCGAAAATGGACACCGATTAGAAGTCCACGCCGGAGATATCACGGTGCTGCCGACCGGAACTGGTCACTGCAACTTGGAGGCGAGTGCGGATTTCCTTGTCGTCGGCGCCTACCCGCCAGATCAGCATTGGGATATCTGCCGCCGTGCGCCTTCGGAAGAAAGCATCGACCAGATGCGCCAATTACCATTTCCAAAGTCCGATCCCGTATCGGGGCAAAAAGGGCCGCTGACAACCATCTGGCGGCCGGCGTAAGGTACTTGGCAAATTAGCCCCGCCAACCCTTGACTTTGGCACGGAGGCGAGCCCACAGGCGAGAGATACGATGGCCAATAATGATTTCAAATCCGTTGACGAGTACATCGCCTCGCAACCCGAGGCCGTGCAGGACGTGCTCGGGCGCGTGCGCGCCACTATCCGCGAGGCCGTACCAGCAGCCCAGGAAGTCATCTCGTACAAGATGCCCACGTACACGTTATACGGTAATCGCTTGCTTTACTTTGCTGTATGGAAGCAGCACTACTCGATCTACGCGGCCACTGGGCAGGTTTTGAAAGCATTCCACTACGAGCTTGCTTCGTACGAGGTCGAAAAGGGCACAATCCGCTTCCCGTTGTCCGAGCCTGTCCCGGTGAAATTGATTCGACGCATCGTGAAATTCCGCGCCAAAGAGGTCGCCGAGAGCGAGAGGACGGCGACTGCGCCGAAGAAGCCGTAGCCTAAGTTCGCCATGTTGCTCCGCCGCCGGTAATTTCGTAGTCTGGAACCATGGAAGTTCAATTCACGCCAGAACAGCAAGCGCAGCTTGCGCAGATTGCCACCAAAGCCGGGACTGTGCCGGAACGCTTGGTAACAAGTGTTGTCGCTCGTTATCTTGACGAAGAAGCCCGCTTCCTTGCCGCCGTGGAAAAAGGAATAGCGGCAGCCGAGCGCGGCGAGTTTATCGAAGAAGAAGAGATGGACGCACGACTTGAAGCGATGTTCAAAGTTTGATGCGCATTCGTTGGACTGTACCCGCCGCCGACGATTTAGAGAGCATCAAAACCTATCTTCAACAGCACTACCCGCAGTTCGCCGAGCCGACCGTCCGAACAATTTTATCAGCGTATCCGCTCCCTTAAAGCCACACCCTACAGAGGCAGACCCGGTCACCGTAGCGGCACAAGGGAGTTGCCGCTTACGCCACACCCCTATGTTGTCGTGTACGCAGTGAAGCCGGAAGCCGTTGAAATCCTGCACATACATCACGGCGCACAAGATTGGCGTTGACCTATGCGCGAGAAGCGAAAAGACGGGATGCTAAGGCATGGGTTCCTGAAGCTTAAACTCCACTGTTTTCACGACTTCGTGCATAGAGTTAATCGCTTCATCCTTGTAATTCATCATCGAAATCTAGTGTAGTTGGAATTAAGGCCTTAAGAGTCTCGAAACTCAGTCCCAAAGTCAACTGCAATAAGGTGGTCCTCGCATTTGCTCCGCTTGCGTTAGCCGGGTGGAACAGGCTGTTTTCAGCTTGACGGCTCAACGCTCTCCGCTCACTCGTTCCGCAAGGCGCGCATCGGATCTAAAGACGCTGCGCGGCGGGCTGGCAAGAAAGCTGCCACGGTGGCGGCGATTCCCAGTGCGAGCGCGGCCGCCGCCAGCGTGGCAGGGTCATTTGGCTTCACACCGAATAGAAGGCTCGCGACCAGGCGTCCTAACATCAACGCCGCAGCCGTCCCGGCGACCGTTCCGATTGCCAGCATCAACCATACACTGCGCATCACCAGCCAAAGCACTGCTTTTTTCTGCGCTCCCAATGCCATACGTATTCCGATCTCGCTCTGCCGCCGAGCTACTGAATAAGCAGTCACGCCGTAAAGTCCCATCACGGCAAGCAGCAACGCCAACACTCCAAAGAAACCCGAAAGCAACGCAACCACTTCCTGTTGGCGCACCGAATCGTTTACCTGAGTTTCAAAACTATGGAACTCAATGGATGCATCTTTATTTGCTTGTGTGATTGCGTCGCGAATTCGCGGCTGCAAATGCTCAGGGCTGCTGCTCGAACGAATTTCAAAGCTCACACCAGACGACGGCTCAGCATCCTGGCTGGCAGCAAGGAACGCAGTCTTGAACGACGCCGCCTGATTCAACGCCTCATATTTCGCGTCTTTCACCACGCCGATCACTTGCAAAAGATCGCGAGGCTTGGCCGGCTCATTCTCCATTCCCACCATTTTTCCGAGAGGGCTTTCCGTCCCGTAAAAGGCGCGCGCCGTTGTCTCACTCAAAATGATCGTCTTTGGCGCGGCGAGCGAATCATGTTCAGAAAAGTCCCGTCCCAGCAGGATTGGTGTCCCTATCGTGTGAAAGTATCCCGGCGAAATCCTATTCAGATAGACGTTCTCATCTTCGTGCGACGCTGCGTGCCTCCCTACTGGATAGGTCCATTGATTCCACGCGCTCTGGCTGATGGGAGTTAAGAATGAACTGGAAGCGGTTGAAACACCAGGAACGCGGCGCAGTTGTTCGAGCATGCCGGCAAATAAGCTACTACGCCGCTCTTTGGGAACACCGGCGGCCAAAACATCGACACTGGCAATGAGAACGTTATGCGTGTCAAAGCCAGCGTCAACGTGCAGAATATGATTCATGGTTGAAATGAATAATCCGGCACCCACCAGAAGGATCAGGGTAAGCGCTACCTGTCCAATGACGAGCGCCGCACCTAAATTAAAGCGTGAAAAGCCCGTCCCCGTGCCTTGAACGCCTTCTTTCAGCATCTGATTCGGCGTTACGCGGGTCGCTCTTAAGGCCGGCGCAATCCAAATAGTATTCCCGTGATGGTCCCCACCAAGAGCGTGAACAAGAGCAGGCGCCCGTCGATAGACAGGTCGAACTCGAGTTCCTTGCCGGTGGCTGACAGCAAGCGAATCAGCAGCCGGCTTCCCCAGAGTGCGAACAACAACCCCGCTGCCGCTCCTAAAGCCGCCAGCATGAAACTCTCCGTTAGAAGCTGCCGGATCAAGCGAAGCCTGCCGGCGCCAATTGCCATGCGCAAGGCGATGTCCCGCTGTCGCGCCGAGGCACGCGCCAGCGATAGATTGGCCACGTTCGCGCAGGCAATCAGCAGCACCAGCCCAACAACTCCCATCAGCACGAACAGCGCGGTCTTATAGTTCTTACCGGTACCCGAAAAACCTGTCGACGCCGGTACCACGTTCAGGCTCCTGCCGAGATAATCCTTCTTGTCGTCCGCGCCCCAGTCTGGAGGCAGCGTTGACAGGTAAACACCTTTAGAAATAGCCTTCGTGCGCGCCTGCGCCTGTTTAAGCGACACCCCAGGCGCGAGCCGCCCTAGAACACTCAACCACCAGGTGCTCCGCGCGTCTAACCAGCTTCCATCGGCATGCAGAATCGGCTCGCAGGCAATTGGTATGGCCACTCCGTATCCGTGATCCAGTTCCAATCCATGGAACCACTCCGGCGTCACTCCAATAATTTGGAACGGGTGGCGATTCAAGTGCAAAGTCTTGCCGATCACACCAGAATCGCCCGCGAAATGCGACTTCCAGAACGCATAGCTGATCACGGCAACAGCGCCTGAGTTGCCTCCGCCGCGACGATCGTCATCCTTCGTGAACAAGCGTCCCCGCAGCGCCGAGACTCCTAATACGCGAAAGTAGCCGCCGCTCACCCAAATGCCTTCTACAGGTTCGCTTACTCCCCCGGAAGACAAATCGAAGCGAGTTCCCGAGTATGCCAGCATGCCAGAGAATCCAGTCTGACGATCGCGAATTTGCTCCCATAGGGGATTTGTGTAACTCGAAATCTCGCCGGTCACAATTTGTACCAATTGAGCAGGATCTTCCACCGGCAACGATCTCAGCATCACAGCGTTCAGGATGCTGAAAATTGCAGTATTGGCTCCAATGCCAAGGGCGAGCGACAGCACCGCTACGGCAGTAAATCCTCGGCTCGAATTCAGATCGCGGGCGGCATACCGGATGTCCTGCCAGAGCGTCCCGGCAAAGGTCCAGCCCCAGGCTTCGCGGCTTTTTTCACGTAAAAGGGACTCATTGCCGAAGCGCACCCGCGCGCCTGTTTCGCTGCCCTCTTCCGCTGTCCGCAGATCCAGGTGCAGCCGCATTTCCTCCGTCAATTCCTCTTCGAAACGCCTTCGGCGCAGCAAGAACTCCAAACGGCGCCGCAATTCACTAAACATGCCGCTGCTCCTCTTTAAGCTAACTTCTCAAGCCGGCTGAATGACCTTCTGAATGGCCTCGGTAACGCGCCCATATCGGCTAAGCTCCTCCGCAAGGCGCTTGCGTCCATCAGCCGTAAGCCGGTAGTAGCGCGCCCGCCGGTTGCCAGCGGTTACTCCCCACTTTGCCGTTACCCAGCCTTTCAGCAACATGCGCTGCAACGCCGGATAGAGGGACCCTTCCTCCACCTGCAACACATCGCCGGAAATCTGCTGGATAGCGTTAGAGATCTCATACCCGTGCAATTCTGAATGGCGCGCCAGGGTTTTCAGCACCATCATATAGAGCGTGCCGGGCGGGATTTCGTCGCGATTAAGCGCCATTGCCATAGTTAGACATACCTAGTTTACCTATGGCAATTATTATCCAGCGAAGTTCTCTTGTCAATAGATGCTCCCGTTTGGCCGACCAAGTCGCGAACGTACCTGGGTTTCCGGGAACTTAAGCCCGACAAACGGCGTCTTTACACTCACACGAATGCGCCAATTGTTGAATTTGTTAACAATTCTTGGCAGCGTCTGCGCGGCGCTGGCTTCCGCACAAATACAGATAACCACCTCCCAATACGACAACGCCCGCACTGGAGCTAATCTCAAGGAGCGGACCCTAACTCCACGTAACGTCAACACGCGCCAATTCGGCAGACTCTACTCGCTGAAGGTTGACGGCGATATCTATGCCCAACCGCTTTACTTGCCCGGCTTGGAAATCCCAGGGAAAGGGAGACACGACGTCGTCTTTATCGCAACCGAGAACGATAGCGTCTATGCGTTCGATGCGAATGAACGGGCCGCACCACTCTGGCACACGAGTTTCCTCAATCCCGCGGAGGGCGTATCGGCTGTTCCCGCTCAAGACCTGCGCTGCCCATTTATAAATCCCGTTGTGGGCATCACCTCAACGCCGGTGATCGATCCACAGAGCGGCACAATGTACGTCCTAGCCCGCACCAAACGCGAGAAAACCAAGGGAGACGTCCATTACTCGCAAAGCCTTCACGCGCTCGACATAACTACCGGCGCCGAACGCCCCGGCAGCCCGGTAGAAATCAAGGCATCTGTAAAAAACAAAAGCGGCGCCGATGTCGCCTTTGACGCGCTAGCCGAAAATCCGCGCGCCGCGCTGCTCCTTGCCAGCGGCAGAGTGTATTTAAGTTGGGCGTCCGCTTGCGACGTCGGCAATTATCACGGTTGGCTCATGGCCTATGACGCGCATGCTCTCACTCAGCAAGGCGTTTTCAACACCTCGCCCGATTCAAAAGAAAGCGGCATTTGGGCCGGCGACACCGGTCCTGCCGCCGATGAAGACGGCAACGTCTTTGCCGCCACCGGAAACGGCAAGTTCGACTTGCCGGACGGCAGCGATTACGGCGATAGCCTGCTAAAATTTGCCGTCGAAAACGGCAAACTCCTCATCCGCGACTTCTACACACCTTCCGACCAAGGCGACCTCAACGCCCACGATAACGATTTGGGTTCCGGCGGCCCGCTTCTTCTACCCAATCAGGGCGGTACACATCCGCACCTCGTACTCATCGCCGGCAAAGGAGCGACGTTGTATGCCATAGACCGCGATCACATGGGCAAGTATGAGCCCTCGAGCGATGCCGCCGTTCAAACAACGAAGCTCGGCGGAGGCCTCCTTGGAGCGCCCGCTTATTGGAACCGGCACGTCTACATTTTTGCGAGCGGGGATGCACTCAAAGATTTCGCTCTGCACGACGGCAAACTGGAACTGACCCACAGCCGACCCGCAGCGCCCAACGACCCCGGCGCGACGCCGACCGTCTCCGCCAATGGCGACAGAGACGGCATCGTTTGGACCGTCACGACCAGACAGTGGCTTCCATTCCCGGAGGCATTGGCCGTGCTCCACGGCTATGATGCCATCGATGTAACGCGAGAACTCTATTCGAGTGACGAGAACTCCGACCGTGACCGTGCCGGAATCTCCGTCCGCTTCACGATCCCAACGGTCGCAAACGGCCGCGTTTATGTGGGCGCTCGACAAGAGTTAGACGTTTACGGATTGCTATCGCATTGAGTAATACTTAGGCGCTGCCGTCCAGTTTCCTGTTTGCGCGTTAAACGGCAAGCTGGCCCGAAAGACCAGCAATTTCATGTCACTAGCGCGAGAACTATACTTTGGGTGTTGAGCCGCCCACACGAGCAAGCGCTTCGGCAGCATCAAACCTAAGGCGAGAAGCGTGTAGTACTCGTCGAGATGCTTGGTCGTTTCAAGAAAACCTTCAAGTCGCTCCTCGAGGACATTGCGCAGAACAGCGAAACTGTGACTGCTCCGCAGCCATGCCTCTAATCCGGTTCTTGTACATCGGCTCGTACGTTTGCTCCACGCTTTTTTCGGACCCCGCCTCACGACGACGCCCTTGCGCTCCGCTATCACTTCATCTCCATCAGGTTGTGAAGAGGACTTACACCTCCCAGCTCTCAAACATGCTCGGCACACATGCAAAAAACGCCGGATTGCTCCGGCCCTTTTGCTTCTTGTCCGCCTAACGCAAATTCATCACTTGGGTGTCATATGGATCAAGGCGCCGGGATTGTCGTCTTCTAGCATCCACAGCGAGCCATCAGGGCCTTCTTCCACGTCACGGATGCGGTGCCCCACGCCCCAGCGCTCGGCGGTTTTGGCGCCCCATGCCCGTCAAAGATGATGCGGTTGAGCGACTTGCTCGATAGGCCGCTGATGAAGCCATTGCCGTTCCATTGCGCGAAGGTCTGGGTGCCGCGGTAGAACATCAGATTGCCCGGCGCGATCACCGGCACCCAATAGATCACCGGCTTCGCCAAGTCGGGCCGCGTGTCGGGATTGGGAATGGGCACGCCGTTATAGTTCCTGCCATAGGAGACGAGCGGCCAGCCATAGTTCTTGCCCTTCTCAATCAGGTTCAGTTCGTCGCCGCCGCGCGGGCCATGCTCGACCTCCCACAATTCCCCGCTGGGCGAGAATGCCATGCCATAGGGCGTGCGGACACCGCTGGCCCAGGTTGCAGCCGGTGTCAGGTTGCGGCCGGGAAAAGTATACGTGCTCACCACCTTCGCGGTCTTGGCGGCTTCGGTGTCACTGGGCGGATCGATCAGGGGAACGGTGGCAGCGCCGGCTTTGCCAAAGTTGGGATTGCCAGGAGCGGGTTTTCCGTCGAGCGTCAGGCGCAGGATTTTGCCCTCGGGCTGATCTGGATCCTGGGCGGGGGTCATGCGCTGGCGGTCGCCCACTGTGAGGAACAAATACTGGCCGTCGGGCGAGAAGGCGATCTGCGCGCCTTCCTGGCCGCCTTTTCCCCTGGGCATCTGGCGCCACAACACCGTGAAGTCTCCCAGTCGAGCCGAGTTGGCGGTGGTGTGCAGCTTGGCGCGGGCCAGTGCCAGGCCGCAGCCATAATCACCCGGCTCACAGTAGGTGAGATAGATACTCTGGTCGGTGGCGAAATGGGGCGAGAGGAAGACGCCCAGCATGCCGTTCTGGCCCTCCCAATAGACAGGAGGCGTACCCGCCACCGCAATCTTTTCTCCCTGCTGGGACACCAGCCAAACGGGCCCGATCTTTTCAGTGATCAGCATGCGGCCATCGGGCAGGAAGGCCAGCCGCCAAGGCAATTCAAAGGTGGCGACCGTGGTCATGTTGAAGGGCAGGCTGGCTTCGGGCTGCTGTTCGCCCGCATTGACCTGGGCCCAAGCCGCCGCCGCCAGGGTGAAAAGCAACGCCGCTTCCACCAATTTCATCGTTATTTCTCCTTGCTTTTCAAGCCGCCTGCCTTAAACGGGCCGGGGCACCGTTGTCGCTCGATATTAGCATTGAGATCGCGCCAAATACGTACACCTGAAAAGCCTCACGTTCACGCAAAGTCGTAAAAAAAGGGGTGTCGCTGCTACGCGAAGACGTCCAGAACAACGACCTGCTGTCCTGGGCGTTTCCCCGCGTGATTGAAACGTGCAGCGGGCCGATATCATAGGCATTAAGACTCGTTCGCCGTTGAGTCGAAATCGCGGCTGAAATTACTCGAGACGTACTCTCTCAAGATGATCCCGCTAATGCTGGCGTTTGTCGGTGAAATTCTGACCATAACTCGCTAGGAGCCGGCCCACTATCTCGTCGACACGCAAGGTCGTCTCCGCTATCATCACTTCGGCGAAAGCGGCAAAGACGAAACCGAGCGGGCGATCCAAAAATTTCTGGCGGGGAGCGGCAAAACAATGGTGCCCGCGAATCTGGTATTGGTGAATGCGTCGGGCGCGGAGGCTGCTCCCGATGGCCGCGACATTCAATCAACGGAAACTTACATCGGCTACAAACGCACGGATGACGATTTCGTCTCTCCAGGTGGTGTCGCCAAAGATCGTCCTCACCTTTACAAACCAGGAGCGCCGGACCGCTTTCACTCGCGCGATCTGCAGCTGGTTCTCGGGCCAGCCCCCGACGGCAAGCCAATCCGTTTCCGCATCACCATCGATGGGACAGCACCGGGGAACAAGCGAACGCTTCTTCCGTATCAAGCCTGAGCTTGTGCTTGACCGGGTCGTTGCCCAGAACAAAGGTGCGGCCAAAGTCCGCTTCCCACTCTTCGAACACGGACCCAAGGTCGAGGAACACGATGTCATCGTCGGTGATCATACGATCGGGTGGATTCTCCGCATAGGGCAAAAGAGTATTGCTGCCGGCGCGAACAATTCGCTTGTGCCAATAAGTAGTGATGCCATACATCTCTTTGGCAAGCGCGTAGATATCCTCGTTTAAGCGGCTCTCGGGAACGTCTGCCCGAATCAGACCGCGGGTCTCTACCTCCCGGAACAACTTGTCCGCTTTCGTCTGCGCTGTGCGAAGCTCTATGACTCGTGTCTCTTCCGCCTGTGTCATGTTATTCTCCCGTGAAGATCCGTGTCAGAACCCTCTCCGTCCGTCCGTGCGTGGCGTCAACTTGGATTCTCGAACGCGTTGCGCTCATTATCACAAGCCACAGGACATCGTCGCCATCAAAATGAAGTGCTGCGGCATTTACTATGCCTGCAAAGACTGCCACGACGAATTGGCCAGCCATCCGATCCAGGTTTGGCCGCGCGGCGAATGGGACCAGCCGGCCGTTCTGTGCGGCAGCTGTGGAACGGAGTTAAGCATTAAGCAATATTTGGCATGCCTAAATCGATGTCCTGCTTGCCAGGCGGAATCTAACCCGGACTGCCGCAATCACTATCATTTCTACTTCGATTCCGTGTGAGAAGAATCGGCCACTAAAGCTATTTTTAACGACTTGAAGAGGCCCGGCGAAATCGCGAAGAAGGGCAGCGTTGCCGATATGATCGTTTGACAAACCAACTTCCGAGTCGCCGACGGTTCGGGAAGTCATAGAATAACTACGCTTCTGAGTGTTGGGCAGCAAAAGGAGGGGATGGAATGTTCCGAAAGCAAAAAAGTTGCGGAAAAAAGTGTATGTGGCCGCTTCCTCCCGGTCGCGGTTCTGTCAACACGGGATAAGGAACCGGCGCTGCTACGCGAATTCCTTCAAGTCGATCCTCAGGCGGTAACCGGCAAGCTTGTGGGCTTGCCGGTATGCTCACAACCATGGCCATCACAACCTTCTTCGAGTCCTGGTTTGCTTTTTTCTTTCCGGAGCGGCGGGGTTCGTTTACCAGGTTGCCGCGAGTGGGTCTTTGACATCGGACAGAAAATCCAGGATACTTCCTCTAGACAACCCCTAGGAGGGCTGCTTGCAGGCTGGACGAAGGGTAGGACGCCATGCTGACGATAGTCAAAGAGCTCGGTGGCGCGAATCGTTGCATTCTTCAAGTCCCGAGAGTTTAATCGCGACTTCGACGAGGAAATTGGAGTCGCACTTCAGCCAGGTCGAGATCGATATTGACCGGTCGTGCTGCCAGGTAGATGTTGCCGGAGGCGAGATCGGAGACCAGAGAGGCTGCTGTAAGTAGCGCAGCGTTTCCTGCAACAATTCGATACCGCGCGAATCGCCTTTCTCCCAAAGCTTTCTAGCTTCGTCGCGACGATCTTGGACAAAATCGTAGGCATCCATTGCCGATTTCGGTTGCTGCGTTTGAGCGAAACAGCGCGTTGTTATGAAAACAATGCAACACATGCGAGTTGTAAATGACGCATTCATAGCCGATCTGAAACTATACTTCGAATCTGCCGAGGTCTGCGCCTTGACCCTACGTGAAAGCTCCCTGGCTAAGGGACTTTATGGCTGTTGCCTCTTGAAAAGTGGGTAACACCGGAACATAAGCGTCCTCTATAAGATGTAGCGCTTGGCGCTAAATTGATGACGTCCAGTACTTCTACCGCCGGTAAACAGGGGCATTTCGTGCGTCACCGAGCCGTCCGGCTTCTTGTCGTGGAAGATAGTGCCGCATATTTAGAACTCATTCGCCACGCATTCCTGGACCGCAAGGGAGCCCACAAGTGGGAGCTCACGGTAGCCGTGGACGGAGAGAAAGCCCTGTCCATCGTACTAGGCGACGGAAACACAATCGGCTTCGTGCCCGATCTCATCCTCCTCGATTGGAACCTTCCGAAAATCTCCGGCAGAGAGGTGCTTCAACGCGTCAAGGCTCATGCGGAACTCAGGAAGATACCTATCCTGGTGTTCTCGTCTTCCGACGCTGAACGGGATATCCACGAGGCTTATGCGCATCACGCCAACGGCTACATTACCAAGCCCAAAGACCTGGATGTGTTGTTTCAGATCGCGGAAGCAATTGAAGCCTTCTGGGTTGCCATCGCTCAATTGACATCCTTTAAGCCCGACCGCGCATTGGGCCGCACGCGCTCGGCGGCCACTTAGTGAAGTTGGCCTGCGGAATTTACTTTCAGCGGGAGCAAGGGCAATTCTGCAATCTCGGTCCAGAACTGCATGATGCCCCGAATTTTCGAGATGAATTCCGGAAAATCGTTGGGCTTATGCACAAAGGCGTTTGCGCCTGCTTCGTACGCCGCGTTGGAATTGTAGCTGCCGCTCATTATGACGATTGGCAGGCAAGGATGGCGATCTCGGACGTAGCGCACGAAAGCTTTTCCCTCGCTCACATCTGTTCCAAAATCCGACAGCAGCAAATCAAATCGCTCGGCGCATAAAAGATGCTGCGCCTCTCCCGGCGAAGCCGTCAGCTTTAACTGGCAGCAATATCCGCACTCCCGGAACGCCTCCTGGATGATGTACGTATCGGCGGGGCTGTCCTCCACTACCAAGATCGAATAAATTCGCTCGTCCATCCCAAGAACCTTAAGTTACAAATGATTGTACCTGAACCTGCGTTGTTTTGAAATTCAAAAGTTTGCGGTGGTGCAATTCATTGTGCCTGGTATTCATACGGATTGCGGCTGGGCGGTCGTTCGGAAAAATCGAAGGTATCTCAATCTCAGGCGGCCTTCTCAATCGGGGTGGAAGATTCCTCTGAAAGCTCCTCTTGATTACACAGTCATCGAGCGATACGTTATGTCAAAGCGTAGAGTTCGTGCCCTTGTGCCCGGCAACGCAGCAACCTTTTTACGTGTGTGTCGATGAGGCTCTTGGGTTTCGTGAATCCTGCCATGCTTTCGTGCGCGCCCGGATGTAAGCTTTGTAGTCGCTGTTCGTTGTTAGCTGGGGCATTGCGTGGTGGGTTCCACCGCGCTCATCGGGAACCGGGAGCTGCGCCACAAGTTCCGCCTGTACTTCCTGCAAGTGCGAAGGCCGATCTGCGTCCGGATTCTGCCCAATCGCCGTAGGTACCGTCACGCCTTCTAACGGATCGTCCGTACGCGGTTGCGCTAGAGTCAGCACATCTCCCACATCGCTCGCCGCCGCGTCCCGCGCCGTCAGTGCCGGCAGATTCCAGCGCATTTCGATGGTCTTCAAAATAGCTGTGTGATCTAGCGGCATGGCTCCCGCTGGCGCTCGAAATACCGTGCCCGCCGCGATCAGTGGCGACACCAGCACCGTCGGCACGCGCGGCCCAAAGCGCGTGAAATCGAACCCATATTCGCCTGCCGAATTGTCCGGCGGCACCGCGCCCGAAGGCGGCGGCACGTGATCATAGCAGCCTCCGTGCTCGTCATACGTGATGATCAGTAAGGTGTGATTCCATGCGGGGCCGTTGCGCAAGGCGTAGTATACGTCGTGAATCAGTTGCTCCCCCAATGCAACGTTGTAGTTCGGATGTTGGCTATTCCCACTAGCGTCCCAGCTCGGCTCCAGGAACGTGTACGCAGGAAGCGTTCCGTTGGCGGCGGCCGTTTGGAAATCGCTGAATTCGCCGAAATGGCTGTCATCGGCATCCGTTGTATCCGGGAAGTCTAAACGTGTCAGTGGCGGCGCGTCGTAACCGTAAATGCTCCACGACAGGTTGTTCTGGGACAGCAGACCGAAAATGGTCGGGGCCGTGTACTTTTTGGTCTTGTCGTCCATATGGCCTTGCGACGTTCCCGCATTCACCAAGGCCCGATTCGGCAGCGTTTCCGTTGGCGCGGAACCAAACCAGTAATCGCAAACGGCGAAACCGCTGGCCAAGCCGGAAAGTACGGGCAGCATCGCCGGGGGAAACACACCCATAATGCTGTTAGCCGTCGTGCCGGCAATAATCGACCAGCCCTCTTTCGACTCCCAGCCCAGAGTGTAGCTGAAATCGGCAATGAAGCCGTTGTTGGTTGCCATCGGCGGTGTCGGAGCGGTGGTGCTCCCAAAGAGTTGAGAATTGGTAGCCAGATAACCTTCGCCCGGATCGGCGCCCGGCATGAAGTATGCATTGGGATCGCTTGATGCAATCGTGAAAACCGGCACCGGCGAGCCGTCGGTGCCTGGGTTCGATTCCTGCCCGGTCAACCCTTCGAAGGGCTGACCTGTGGGCGAGACATTGCCGCTGCTGGAATATAGCAATCCCAGCATGTGGTCAAAGGAGCGGTTCTCCAGCATCAGAACAACAATATTGTTGATGGAAAACAGCTGATTGTCAGGCATTCTTGTGCTCCGATTCAAGTATCGCTTATAAGTCCGGTGCGCCAGGTCTAATAGCCTGGAAAGCCTTTGAGCATCCCGCTGTTCACCATCTTCAAAAAGACGGTGGCTTCGTTGTCCTCCCGCACGGCTGCCGGACGCGGCACCAGATCGGGACTGACTCCCGCGGGGATCTCGGCGGGATTTATGCTGCTGAAACAGAGACTGGATGGAAATACGGACCCCGGCCGCGGCAGATTCGGAACAGCAGGCTGAGGATTGCCCAGATTGAGGGCGGTGAGCAGATTGCCGACATCGTTCGACTCCTCGCGTGCAGCCAGTGGTGCGACATTGAAGACGCTCTCAATCAGCTTCAAAACGGAAGTGTGGTCGAAAACGGTGTGGTTTACACTCGGGCTGGCCGGGTTCCCATTGCTCCAAGGCGAAGCAATAATGCAGGGCACGCGGAAGCCGAGCAACGCTTTGCCGTCTTGCAAATCTGGATCCGTATTGTTGGGGGCAATGGCGCGCGGCGGGGCGACGTGATCGTAAAAACCGCCCCACTCATCGTAGTTAATGATGAATACCGTGTTTGGCCAGTTAGGGCTGTTTGAGAGGGCATGGAACGTTCTGGCAAGAAAGGCGTCGCCGTTACGTACGTCGGAGAAGGGATGGTCGTCCTCGTCCACGTTTAACAGCGTGGTGAATGTCGGCTCAACGAAGGAGACGGCCGGCAGAGTTCCCGCCGCGCAATCCGCCAGGAAATCGGCGTAAAGGGCGCAGATGTCGAGGTACTTCACGCCCCACAGCGCCAAGTAAGGAATGTTACTGAAGTAATATTTGTGGCTTACGCCTGCCGCACCCAGATTGTCCCAAATCGTAGGGAGAGTGCAGAGGCTGAGATCGTCGTCCAGCCGATCGGTCTGCCCGGAATGTTGAAAGATGCGGTTAGGAAACGTGGGGCCGAGAATGGAGCAGAAATAGCGATCACAGATCAGGTAATTGCGGGCAAGGGCGGAGCGGAAGGGCAGGTCCGTTTCCTGGTAGTAGCCAATGGCATTTAAGCCTGGAGAGGCGGTCTGTAAGAATCCGCTCATTTGGCCATTCGCGTACTCAATTCGACCGCCCGAATAGCTATGATCGGGGTCGGGATAGGCGCAGCCGGTGTAATCCGGAGCAAGCTCATGAGTTGCTTGTTCCTGCCCGTTCTTGTCCAGATAACTCATTCCAGCTTGTTTACCATCAGCGCCCGGCAGCCAGCCGAGCAGGTGGTCGAAGCTCCGGTTTTCCATCATTACCAGGACTACATGTTTGATCTGAGCGGCGTCGGCGTCTAAATCGGTCGCGAGCAGCGGGGAAGCAGCCGCGGCGGCTCCGGTTTGTTTTAAGAAACTTCTGCGGTTCATGCGGGGTAATTCTCCAAATACCCGACCAGTGTAAGTCGCCCATGTTACAGATGAACAAAAGTGCTAAGGCTGGACGGTGCGGCTGAGGCAGGAGCTGGTTCGCTCGAGGTTCCCACGAAGCCGAATTCGTTGGCGTACTTTGTCGAGTCGAACAGGTAAGAGGAATCGCTTCAATACAGCATCTGGTACGACTCGCGCACTCGGGGTTGAGCCAGACGTCGGCTGCGGGACGGGAGCGATGTAGTATGAGCCAGTCACGTCATAGCGGCCGGCGATGCGGGCCCTTTGCGCAACGCGCTCTCAATCCCGGCGGGGAGCGGGGATTAGGCTGTCGCGAAAGCCGCGAGGTATAAACCCAGTCCAAAGACGGTATGGGTGATCAGGCTTTTCATGCAATTGAAGGCCGGCTTTGTAGTCTTAGAAGATGCGATTCCTGCTCCCAGTGCCGGTTGCCGAATGAATAGTGGTGCAACAACTGTTACGATCCCCGTGATGAGTGCAGGGAGCAAAGTTGGCTTTCGTGCCCACTCCAATCCGTACACGGCAAGTAGGAGTGCTGCGAAAGTAACTCCAATTGAATAGTGAGCAAACCATCCCATCCACAACTCACCTTTCATGGGTGAGGCTTTCGCTATGCTTTCATACGCCCATTGACCGTGGGGGAGATGACCGATCCAGCGGCCGAGGAAAGCTAAGTTCAGTGATGGAATTCCAAACTGCCTCAGCAAAAGCACCCAAAGATCCATCACGATCGTGGCCCCGACGCCAATAAAAAAAGTGCGCAAGACGAATTCTAAGGTGCGACTCAGGTTGAGACCCGCGTATTCCCCTTGTAGGATCGGCAGCGATTCGGATTCCGTCTGGATAGGAGGTTCCTGCGAAGCCGAATTCGTTCGCGAACTTTGTCGAGTCGAACAGGTAGCGAGAATCGCTCTGATACAGCATCTCGTACGACTCGCGAACTTGAGGGTTGAACCATCCGGCCAGCCGAAGCATCGGCCTGCTCAACACCCGATATTTGGGGGCCACCCCGAAATCGCTTGCAGCCAGAGCGATGAAATCTCTGCCGGTTGGTGGATTGGGCGCCGTCGGCAGATGCCACGCCTGGTTCCAGGCTGACACTTGGTCCGCCAGCATTGCCACGCCACGCGCCGCGTCAGGAGTGAAGGTCAGCGAGTGAGGTACTGCCGCATTGACCAACCACGACGCTTTTGCCCCTTTCGCAAGAGGCTCAAAGACCAGAACGTTCGGGTACGCCGTTTGGGTATCGGGTCCGTAGAAATCTGCTGAGCGCGCGATCATTGCGCTCAGACGGCCAGCCTGCACCTCATTCAGCAAGGCGGTTGCGATCTTTGCGCGGATCTCTCCCTTCTTCGAGCAGGAAGCGTACGGAGTGTTTTCCGTCATCGGGCCCGCGACCTTCCCATACATGTAGACGTTATCGAAGAAAATCAGCTTCGCCTCCGCCCGTTTGCAGGCTTCGATGGTATTAGCCATAATCCGCGGCCAGAGTACCTGCCAAACCCCAAGGTTATTTGAGACCGGCGAGCAGGTGCACCACCCTCGAACCAGCGATTACCCGGATGGTTTGCTTCCTATCGGCAAGGTCTGCTGGGAACAATGCCCCTCCGGCGACTGATCTCGGGTTGCGGCCCCACCAATCGGAACGGCCTCTTTCTGGCCGCCAGGACCTTGGCGAGTTCTTTTCCGATCGGGCCGCCGGCGCCAAGGATCGTTGTCATTGTCGTCATTTGACCTCCAGATTTCGCGCTGTTTCCCATTACGGTCATTCCGAACCTTCGTAGGGTCGGTAAAGCCGCCGGTGCAAGTTAGAAACGGCGATAGTGATGGACCTTAAGGTCTTGATTTCTCATCGAATTCTCCCTTCTCATTCGGTTGTTCCGAGTTTCGTCGCGAAACGCCTGGCTTCCGCCTCGCGAGATTCTTTTACATTCCCATAGCGTGCAAAGAATGCCTGGACCACCTCTGGAGGCGCAGTCTCGGGCGTGCCGCTGTGGAATGGTGGGTCCGGGGCGTACTCGATGTCCAACTGAATTTCCTGGGCGACCACGTCACCCCGAAGTATAGAGGCGATTTTAAGCGACCCATCAAGGCCCGCAGTGACGCCAGCCGTGCTGATATAGTTCCCGTCCACGACAACACGCGCCTTGGTCGGGATCGCCCCATAATAATGAAGTAGATCCCATGCAGCCCAGTGAGTCGTAGCCCGCCGGCCTCTAGGACGCCGGCAGCACCGCAGAGTAGGGCGCCGGTGCAGACCGATAAGAGATACCTCCCGGAATCGGCTTGATTCTTAATAAAAGAAAGAATCTCCTGATCTTCCATGAGCGCCTGCTGCCCTAAACCGCCAGAAACAAGCAGCAAGTCGAGTGGAGGAGCATCGGCGAGGCTCATCTCCGGCGTCAGAATCAACCCCTTCACATCACGAACGGGATTTTTCGTTTTTGCAATGACATGCACCGTGGAATTCGGTATGCGAGACAACACCTCGAAGGGTCCAGTGAAATCGATCTGATCTTGCCTTGGAAACACAAAACAGCCGATCGTCAAGTGCGTCGACGACAATGTCTCTACATACGAACTGCCGCTGTCACTAGCGCTCATGATTCTCCAATCTCCGAATCGCGGAAACTATTGCGACCTTGTTTGCGCGAAGGAGCGCTCGGTATTGCCCAGGCGTCACGTGATGTCGTTGAACGAAACGCACAAAAGGATTTCAGCCTTACCTCTTTCGCCTGGGATTTACGTAGTACGAATCGGCGCTGGCGGTACGACGACTTCAACAAGCCCGGTCGTCACGTCATAGATGAGGCCGGAGATAAGCCAGTCGCCCGGCAATGCCGGAACCGCCCGGAGCGCAGCGACGTCGACTGCAACCGCCGTGCGAGGATCGGAGACCGATTTGGCCTTGAGTTCCGGTTCCTGGATTTGAAAATAGCGCGCCAGCAGTGCCGGGTCGCCAGCGAGGCGCGTGATGCCGCAATCGGTGTGCTGAAGTACTATGAGGTGAAACTCTCCGCCGCCTCCAGGAATCTCTCCGGCAACCTGACCGATTCGTCCGAGTAGACCCAACTGCTCCAATAACCCTGGGGTTATTCGGCCGCCGATGTTCCGCATGACGACGGCCTCGCCCGGTTTAATTCCAAGGACATGAGCCGGATCAACCCGCATATCCGCGCAACCGATGATCACTGCCTTTACATTGGGTAGCGAACGTGGAAGCGAGTGCAAAAGTGTGCCCGCAGCAGACTGCCGAGCAGCGAAGTCTTTGTTACGTTCTAACATTGAATCCAGACTGTTCACATTGATTCTCCCGTTGTGAGCCACGAAGGTAGCTATTCGAGCGGCGCGATTTGCGTGAGGTGACGTATTCTCGACGGTCACCGTGATCTACCCACAATTATGTGATTCAAGCGAGAAAAAGCGTGACCTGACAGATAACCCACGATTACTGCCATTTATCGCCGAGTGATCTACGGGGTTTTTGCTTGTCGGAACGAAGCTCGATATTGCCCGGGAGTCACTCCCAAGCGTCGAGCGAAGGTCCGACGCAGAATCTCCGCGCTCCTAAAGCCGCTGGCATCGGCAACTTCCTCCAAGCTCGACGAGGTGGTATCAAGTTGTCGTCGGGCAGCTTCGAGGCGGAGATTTTCGACGTGCCGCGCAGGCGTCTCGGCGACCTCCTGCTTGAACACGCGGGCGAAGTTGCGAGGGCTCATTGCCGCGTGCCGCGCAAGGGACGCAACAGACATGCCTTGCGTGAGATTGTCGGCCATCCAGGCGAGCAAATCTCTGAGCGGTTGACTTTCGCAGGCTTGCGCCGCGAGAGTTGCACTGAACTGTGATTGACCACCTGAGCGCCGCAAGAATACGACCATCATTCGTGCTATTTGAAGCGCGACGGAAGCTCCCAGATCCTCTTCCACTAAAGCGAGGGCCAGATCAATTCCCGCTGTAACACCCGCGGACGTGTAGATATTTTTGTCGCGAATGTAGATCGAGTCGGCATCTACTTTCACCAAAGGATGCTTTTGAACAAGCTCATTGCACCAGTTCCAATGGGTCGTTGCTGGCCTTCCATTGAGCAAACCTGCATCGGCCAGAACAAGGGCGCCAGTGCAGACGGAACCCAAACGACGGACCTTTGTGCTCTGTTCTCTGAGCCAACTCAAAAAGTCGGGTGGGTGCCGTTTGTCGGGAAGCCATTCGCCGCCCCCGACAAGAAGCGTGTCGATCGGACCGCGCAACTCTCGGTATGTCCGGTGAGCCAGGATCGGCAGGCCGATTTGGCTCGGAACGGTTCGGCCTTCCGTAGCCGCGATGATCTCCACCTCGTATGCCGGTTCGCCGCCGCGCAGCTTATTAGCGTCTGTAAACACTTCCGCGGGGCCGACAACATCGAGCATCCGCGCAGGAGGTACGGCTATAATCGCGACTCGTCTCACACGAGCGACATTCGCAGGACTTTCACCCTTCTTTCGTTGTCTGGCGGTCATAAGTGGCAGAAAAAGTGGGGTTGGCTCCCGTTGACATTATTTCAAAGTACGAGGTCCACATTCAGCCTGGCTGTTCCAGGCTGGGTCCCGCGACGCCAGCGGGCATCAGATCACAGAATTCAGGACGAATCCGTCGCCAACGTGGCGGCCGAGCGTGAGCTTACTCACACTCCAACACCCATATTGGGGAGTGCCGGGCGCATCCGGCTACGCCGGACCGGGCTCGCAGGCCTCGCCCCGAGCCTCGCGGGTCCAGGCCGTCGGTGACGATCCCTTGCGCGGACGCGGCGAGGGCTCTTGCGACCGGACGTACCCTCACCATGGGAGCGTGCCGAGTTTTGCATGCGTGAACGTACCTGTCGGGCCGTCCGGGCCGAGCAGCGCAACCCGCACCGCCTCGCGGGCGCCTTCCTCGACAGTCTCCGTGCCCGCATAGTTGTTGAGGTTCGTCTTGGTGAAGCCCGGGGAGACGGCATTGACCTTGATCCCCTCCGGCTCCAGCTCGATCGCCATGGCGAGCGTCATAGCGTTGAGAGCCGCCTTGGAAGCAGGGTAGACAGGGCCGAAGATCGAGCGCCAGGGGGAGGCCGGGTCCGAGTTCATCGTCAGCGAGCCAACGCCGCTCGACACGTTGACGATGCGGGCTGCCGGCGCCTTACGCAGGAGCGGCAGCATCGCTTGGTAAACGGCGAGGACGCCGAACACGTTGGTCTCCCACACCGCGCGTACCTCATTGAGGGACACGTTGCTCGGGCGCGTCGACTTAGCGTACTCCGCGATGGAGATGCCGGGAAGCTTACTCGTATTCGAGATCGCCGCGTTGTTGACGAGCACGTCGAGGCGGCCAAGCTCCTTGCGGATGCGCTCGGCCGCGGCGGCGATTGAAACCTGATCCGTCACGTCGAGCTGGAGCGCGCGTGCGTCCGGCCCAACCTCCTTGGCCGCGGCCTCGCCGCGCTCGAGATCGCGCGACCCGACCAGCACAGTGAAGCCGTGCGCCACGAGATCCTTTGCGATTTGAAGACCGATTCCTTGATTAGCCCCGGTGACCAGGGCGACGGGTTTGTTTTGCATGGCATTTCTCCTCAGACCGTCACCATCGCGAACTGTCGTCCTTCGGAACCAGGAACGTTGGCTGGCTCGGCACGCCATTTGACTGTCGCTCCAGCCTGGCTGAAGGAGGGTGAATGCGTAAGGAAATCAGTGGGAAAATTGAGCACGGGCTTGGATACGTTGTCTAACGACGCAATCTGCTCAGGTGTGAGTATGAGATCAAGCGCCTTGAGATTTGCGTCCAGTTGCTCAAGTGTTCGGGCGCGGATAATCGTAGAGCGCACCCCCGTTTCGGCCTTCAACCACGCAAGCGCCACCGCAGAAGAACTGGTCCCGCACTCCGCCGCAATTTTGGCGACAGCATCGATGATGTCGTACTGCTTCTCTGTGAACTCTCCGGCGCGCGGCATCCCTTAGCCCCTGCATCTTTGCGCCGTTAGCCCGTGTGTATTTGCCCGTCAAAGCGCCGCTTTTCAGTGGTCCCCACGGCAGCACGCCAAGACCGAGCTCTTCCGCCATCGGAACCAGCTCTCCTTCCACCGTTCGTTCCATCAGCGAGTACTCAATCTGTAGCGCAATCAGGGGACTCCGGCCGCGGAAATGAGCCATCGTCTGCGCCTGTGCAACCTTCCACGCCGGAGCATCCGAGAAACCGATGTAACGCACCTTGCCCGACCTGACCAGGTCGTCCAACGCGCTCATCGTCTCCTCGATGGGCGTAAAGCGGTCCCAGTTATGCAGATAGTACAGGTCGATGTAGTCGGTCTGCAACCGTCGCAGCGATTCTTCGCACTGCGCTATGATGGCCTTCCTTCCGGCTCCACCGCCATTAGGATCGCCGGCGAACAGGTTCATAAAAACTTGGTCGCAATCATCGCACGATCGCGCTTGGCCAAACCTTGATGGAAGAAGTCCCCGACGATCTTTTCGGAGTGTCCGCGGGCATAGCTGTTGGCGGTATCGATGAAGTTTCCACCCTGTTCCAGATAGTGCGAAAGTATGGCTTCCGAGTCGGTCACACTGGCGCCAGCGCCGAAGCCGCCGCCGTAGTCTTCTCCAAATGTCATGGCTCCAAGGCAGATGGGACTAACGCGAAGACCGGAACGGCCTAGTGTTACGTAAGAGTTCAATGGCATGGTATTGCTCCTTTGGGATTGACGTGAGCGTCCTAAGCGTCTAATATTTGAGTGTAGGCTCGCATAGGATATTATTTGAGCATTCCCTCGCATAAGTCAAGCTCTAAAAAAACCCGGGCTGTTCAGACGCCGCAACGCTCGAACGGAAAAATGCGCGTGGCCGCCATATTGGAGGCTGCGGCAGCCGTCATTGCTGAGAAAGGGTACGAAGGCGCGACAATGGCCGAAATCGCCGCCCGCTCCGGCACAAAGATCGGCTCGCTTTACCGCTTCTTTCCGAACAAGGAAAGCCTTGCGGACACGATAGTCGTGAGTGCCCGCGAAAACCTCGACGCCGTGTTCGATAGATTTGATGCCGGTGTTAACGGGCTATCTATTCGGGCTCTGGCTGACGATCTGATGGCCCTGATCTTCGAGCTGTTCACTCGGCCCGCTTTTATGAAACTTCTCGATGCCGGCCAGGATTGGTCGGTTAAGCGGGAGGAATTCCGGAGCGCGCTGCTGGAGCGCACCACCAAAACGCTGATGATCCATACCCCAAACCTGTCGGAGAAGCCCGCTGGAGATATCGCTCTCGTCGTTCTGCTCAACGTGAAGGCGGTGGTAACGCACCAGGCATTTTTCGACTCCGCGTCTAGCGTCCCGGATGAGTTTCGTGACATGACGCGGCTCTATCTGCAAAGCAGATTAGGGTCAAACATACGCAAAAGAAACACCTCTTAGCCTCCGCCTCGCTAGTAGGCTAGTCGGATCTCCGACTGACGTTCCTTCATGGCTTATTCACGCGTTCGCCATCAAGCATTCAATCGGCGCAGTTTATTTATCTTAGGAGGGTGGTCCCTCACGTCATCGACGGATCGGCTCGCGAATTACGGAAAATTATGTCACAGGAGAACGCAATGTCCAAGAAGTCTGTCTTCGGCAGTTTTTGGCGTCATAAATACGCAAGCCTGCCCTTCATGCTCGTGTTGCTGGGCGTGAGTCTCACTCGCGCGACGGCACGGGACGGCGGCGACAGTGTTCAAACGAAGACTCCCATCAAACACGTGGTGGTGATTTTTCAAGAGAATCGATCTTTCGACCAGTATTTTGCCACTTATCCCCATGCCGCAAATCTGCCCGGCGAAACGCCCTTCCATGCAACGGACGACACCCCAAGGGTCAACGGATTACGTACGGCCGGTCTGTTGGAGGCGAATCCCAATTCATCGCAACCGCAACGTCTCACCCCCGCCGACGCAATCGTCTGCAGTGATTCCCACGACTACACCGACGAACAGAACGCCTTCGACCATGGCCTGATGGACATGTTTCCGGAGCGTACGGCCTCCTCCGGCTGTCCCTTGGGCCAGGTGGTGGACTATTTCGACGGGAACACCGTAACGGCGCTGTGGAACTATGCGCAACATTTCGCCATGAGCGATAACTCGTTCAATACGACTTTCGGACCTTCGGCGCCGGGAGCGGTCAACCTGATCTCGGGTCAGACTCACGGGGTTGTCGCGTCGCTGGGTGACATCAGCGGCGATGTTGTCGAGGGTACTCTGATCGGCGATGCCGACCCGCTTTACGACGACTGCGGTAGCCCTGATCAGGTGGGTTTGAGCGGCCGGAATATCGGTGACCTGCTGAACGCGAAAGGCGTGACGTGGGGATGGTTCGAAGGCGGATTCGGCAACTGCAACGCGACACATACAACAACCAATGGCGGCGTGCGGAAGGATTATATCCCGCATCATCAGCCATTCCAGTATTATGCAAGCACGGCGAATCCGCATCACCTGCCGCCTACGTCGGTTGCTTTAATCGGGCACGCCGGCGATCGGGCGAATCATCAATACGACATCCCCAATTTCTGGCAGGCGGCGGACGCCGGCAATCTTCCCGCTGTGAGCTTCATCAAGGCTCCGGCATACCAGGACGGTAATGCGGGCTATTCGAATCCGCTGCTGGAACAGCAGTTCGTTGTGGCGTTCATCAACCGTCTGGAGAGACTGCCCGAGTGGTCCGGCACGGCGATGTTTTTGGCGTGGGACGATAGCGGCGGCTGGTATGACCACGTGATGAGCCCGATCGTCAATCAGTCGCAGACTGCGCGGGATGCGCTCACCGGGCCAGGGCTTTGCGGCGGCAATACGGCTAAAGTCGCCGGCGGCTATCAGGCTCGTTGCGGCTACGGTACCAGACTGCCGTTCCTGGTCGTTTCGCCGTGGGCAAAGCAGAACTATGTGGACCACAACGTCACCGATCAGACTTCGATGATTCACTTCATCGAAGATAACTGGGACACCGGGCGCATCGGAGACTACAGCTTTGACGCGCTGTCGGGCGGCCTGAAAGGGTTCTTCGACTTTGACGATGAGCACCGCAACAACCCACGGCTGTTTCTTAATCCGTCGACGGGGCAGGTAGAGCACGACGGCGGCTGGGATCACTAGTGTGTCGCCCATACGCCGCCCGTTCGGCGCTCCTCGTTAAGGGACCGCGGAAACCTACCCAATGCCACGGCCGGATCTGTCGAAACATCTTATCCGGGGCGGCGGGACGTCGGCGAACACATGGCACACAGCGCCATGATAGTATCTCTCCACTGGAGGTCTGTTTATGGCTATCAACCCGGACAAGCTCGGGGCGTTCATGGGCAAGCTGGTCGGAGACTTGGGCGCAATGGCAAGCATTGGGCCGATGATTCTTGGCGAGAAGCTCGGCTTATACAAAGCGATGGCCGGCGGAGTGCCAATCAATGCCGCCGAGCTAGCGGCAAAAACGAACACCGATGAACGATATGTACACGAATGGCTGTGCGCGCAGGCTGCCTCGGGCTTCGTCCAGTACGACGGCGCCGCCGGCCGATTCTCGATGTCCGAGGAACAGGCTGCGGCGTTAGCCGATGAGGATGGACCGTTCTACTTCCTGGGAGCGATTGAGCTGGCGGTTGCCATGGTGCGCGACGAGCCGAAAATCCTCGACGCCTTTCGGACAGGTAAGGGAGTGGGCTGGCACGAGCATGACGTGTGCCTGTTCCGCGGCACGGAACGATTCTTTCGTCCTGGTTACATGCGGCATCTGCTCACTGAGTGGATTCCCGCGCTCAATGGCGTGAAGGAAAAGCTTGAGAGCGGCGGGCGAGTAGCGGACGTTGGGTGTGGACACGGCGCGTCCACGATTCTGATGGCGCAAGCGTTCCCAAAAAGTCGTTTCTGGGGTTTCGATTATCACCCTCCTTCGATTGATAAGGCGCGAGCCGCCGCTGCCGCCGCGGGTGTTGGAGATCGCACCACGTTCGAAGTGGCTCCGGCCAAAGACTACCCCGGAAAGGATTATGACCTGGTGGCGTTTTTCGATTGCCTGCATGACATGGGCGATCCGGCAGGCGCTGCTCGTCATGTCCTATCCACGTTAGCGGGCACAGGCGTCTGGATGATCGTCGAGCCAATGGCCAGCGACACAGTGGAAGGGAATTTGAATCCCGTAGGCCGCGTGTTCTACTCGGCCTCTACATTTGTGTGTACGCCCGCTTCAAGATCTCAGGAAGTTGGTTTGGGGTTGGGCGCCCAGGCTGGAGAGGCGCGGCTGCGCCAAGTAATCTCGGCGGGCGGATTCGAACATATTCGCCGTGCGGCTGAGACGCCGTTCAACATGGTACTTGAAGCCAAACGTTAGATAGGTGATGCCGCTAACCCTCAAGATTACTGGGCAAGAGTTGGCAAAACGCCTGGATGAGGTGCGCCAGGCTTTGGCTTCGATCCGCCTGGAGGGACTTGAGCCTGGCCATGACGCGCATTCCGTCTATCGACGCTATGTCGATGGCGAGTTGACGCTTGAACAGATTGGAGCCGAGATCGACGCCCTGCATGACAGAGTACGGATCCGTACCTATACTCCGGAACAGACGTCCTTAAGAATCTCCGAGACATCCACGATCCCGGCATTCTGTCCCGTTTCGAAGCAGAGGCGACGTCGCGTCGAATCGTCCAGCTGATCAACGCTGCCGTGCTGGGCAGGTTTGACACAGCGCGGTTGAAAGCCATTCACAAGCATCTTCCAGGATGTCTTTGCGTGGGCGGGCCAATTTCGGAGGTTAATATCTCAAAGGGCGGCCATCCTTTCGGAGTTGCCGCTTTTGTCGAGCCCGCACTGAACGATTTGTTTCAGAAACTCTCCGCGGAAAACTACCTCAAGGCGCTGGATGCCAAGGTGTTCTCCAGCCGGGCCGGATTCTTTTTGAGCGAAATCAATGCCTTCGCCGCCGAACGCGAGGAACGTTTCTGATTGCCGGGATATTTCCTTGACTCCAGTGCTATCGGCAAGCTCTATCATGTTGAGGCGGGAACCCATAATTCAGGCCTTGCGACCGAAGGGCGCATCCCACCCGCTAAGTACCTTCTGATTCTCCGCTTCATGTCCTCCAAGTTCTTCGGCGAGGATAACCTGCTAACTTGCTCCTATGCCTCTGGCGCCAGGCGACAAACTCGGCCGTTATGAAATTCTACATATTATTGGTGCTGGCGGTATGGGCGAGGTGTATAAAGCCATTGACACTCGTCTGGGTCAACTTGTAGCCTTAAAAACGCTGTACGATACCCACAACGCTCGGTTCGAACACGAGGCGCGAGCCATCGCCGCATTGAACCATCCCAATATCTGCCAGATTTATGATGTTGGGCCGAATTATTTTGTAATGGAATTTATCGAAGGAAATACCCTCCAATGTCCAATCCCGCTCCACCAAGTACGAAGTTACGCCTTGCAGATTTGCAGCGCTCTCAATGTCGCACATAGCAAGAACATTACCCATCGTGACTTGAAGCCAGGCAACATTCTTGTAGCAGCATCTGGTCTGAAATTGCTAGATTTCGGACTGGCCAAAATCGCGGTTGGCCAGAAAAGTGCGCCGGTGGCAACGAGTATCGCGGAGAGCATCGACGGAACCGAATCAATGCGCTTGACGGAATCAGGCACCATTCTCGGAACCGCAGCCTACATGTCTCCGGAACAAGCTAAATGTGAGGAGGTAGACACCCGCTCCGATATCTTCTCATTTGGTGTGCTTCTATATGAAATGCTAAGTGGCCGTCAGGCCTTTTCGAAGGGTACTGCGATAGAGACAATGGCCGCCATACTCCGGGATGAGCCCCCGCCTTTAAGAGCCCCGCCGGAACTTTGCTTGATCGTCACTCGTTGCTTGTGCAAGTTGCCGGCGGGACTGCTTTCAAACAATGAACGAGGTACGCACCAAGCTGGAAAAAGCAGCCATTCCGGAAATTACTGAAGCCGCTGGCGACACTAAGTCAGTAGCCGTTCTGCCGTTTGGGAACATGAGCTCGGATAAAAGAGAACGAATATTTCAGCGATGGATTAGCCGAAGAAATCCTTAACTTGCTTTCTAAGATTCCAGGTCTAAAAGTAATTGCACGCACTTCGTCGTTCGCCTTCAGGGACAAGCCGGAGGACATTCGTAATATCGCTAAAACCCTTGGGGTCAGTAATGTGGTTGAGGGCAGCGTCCGCCGTGCCGGCAATCGCCTACGCATTACTGCGCAGTTGATCCAGGCAACCGACGGTTCTCATCTTTGGTCGGAGCGCTTCGACAGGGACATGAATGATGTTTTCGCCATCCAGGATGAAGTCGGACAGGCGATCTCGCACGCGCTCGAGGTTCAGCTCGCTCCGCGTGTGCTCCCCGTGAATATTGAGGCCTACCAGTATTACCTAAAAGGCGTTTACTTTATGGCACGGGTCACCCCAGATAGTCTGGCGAGAGCGAAGGAATGCTTCGAACAGACTTTGATGATTGACCCGACTTATGCCGCTGCCTACACCGGCCTTGCGGAATATTACTATCTACTAATCGTTGCAGGTACGAAGCTGCCAATTGACGTGGCACCGTTAGCGAAATCCGCTGCGGAAAAAGCTCTGGCACTCGACTCCGCACAGGGCGAAGCCCGCAGCTTGTTGGGGACGATTGCTGCAATTTTCGACTACGACTGGAATGAGGCCGAAGGGCATTTTCGTCTTGCTATTACGTTTAAAGCAGTTCGACCGATCATACGGTTCCGTTACGTCAGCAACTACTTGATTCCCTTAGGCCGAGTCGATGATGCGATAGAACAAAGTCGAGTGGCGCTGGAGACCGACCCAATTTCGATTAACCTCCATGTCGGCATGGCTTACTCCATTTACCGCGGCAGGAATTACATAGAAGCTATTGACTACGCCCGCAAGGCTCTAGAAATCGATGGAACTTTCTACTTCTTGTGGGCAGTAATAGGGGCTACGCAGCTTGATCTTGGCTTAACACAGGAAGCCATCTACAGCTTAGAACGGACGGTGAGTTTAGCACCCTGGTTCAACCTTGGTTTGGGACTTTTGGCCGCCGCTTATTCTAAGTCTGGCCAACGCGAGCAGAGCCAGGTATTGGCGAAAAAGCTGGCTGCTTGGAAGAGTAAGAGCTTCGGAGCCGCCATAAACTATGCTGCCGCCGGAGAAACGGATGCAATGTTTGAAAGCCTTGAGCTAGCCTATCAGCAAAGGGACTATGACCTCCTCAAGGCCCCGTTTGCCTTACTGTTTGACCCCTACCGTTCAGACGCGCGATTTCAGCATCTGCTTCAGCAAATGAACCTGGAATAGGGCAAGGTCAATCGATGGTTGGGACATGCTGCCAGGAACTCACTTGTCTTTCCGCTTCGGCTCGGCCGGAGGCGCGGGGGCAGCTTCAGAGTCGTCTTGCCGGTCGATTATTTTTCATCGAACGGTCAACTGTGTCTTAACTGGTTGTCTGACCCCAGGGGGCAGGTCACATCTATACGTGTAGCAAACTGGTCAAGAGAGCGACTGCTTTGCCGATGAGTCGGCTAACCCTGTGACCTGGCGTCATCGAAATTCTCCGGTGCAGCGCAAAGCGATGATACAAATATGGACATAAGTTTAAGCGTTTGGGAGGACCACCTTCTAGAGCGGAAGACCGAGGGGGACCTAAAAGACCTACTAAAAACTATGGTCGCGTTTGCCAACTCGGTAAGACCCGGCCATATTGCGGTACTTCTGATCGGTGAAAAAGACGATGGAACAATCCAGGGCGTTAAGAACCCCGACAATATCCAGAAAGAGGTTCGAAAGGAAGCGGAAAGAATATATCCCCCAATCGTCTGGAAGTCGATCACCTATGACGCCGACACGAAGCCTTGTGTAAGGGTCGAGATCGAGTATAGCGGCGAGACTCCCCACTTTGGCGGGTCCGCTTGGGTCAGGCGTGGCACGGAGACGATCAAGGCGAGCGACGAGGTCTTTCAGCGTCTAATTGAAATTCGTAGCGCTAAGGTGAGATTCCTGCAGGGGTTTATCGGAGCCAATGTCGTGATACTTCCCGACGGCTTTGATCCGAAGACGATGACGCACCGCTGGCAGAGCCGTACGGGGCAAACGCTCCTGCTAGACGTCAACGGATTCTACGCTGTCTTTGAAGTCACATCAGCCAACATGGCCAGAAAATATGCTGAGCCTCTGGAAAAGTTAATGATTAGTTGGGATCCGACTAATGATCGACCAACAATAATCGTCCTTCAATAAACGGAGCCGTGATCCGATATACATTTGCGAGTCGGCATCAATTTTCGTCTCCAGTTTAGCAAGATTGTGCCGATGTTTGCTTCGAAATCCTTTGCCGTAATGTTTTCGTACGGACTAGTCTCGAACAGAGGCCCGATTACAAACGATAACCACCGTTGTGAGCTGAATCCCCTCGACTTAGGGTCGGCGTTCCGCTGACCTGAACCTGCGTCTTTCTGTCGGGCATCACAGCCGTGGTGTGCGCCTTGGGCGGGACTACAGACGACGTGCCGCTTTAGAATTCCGGGCCTCGAGCTTCCGGCGGAGATTTCAGAAGTTAGAGACGTCGTCAGGATAGGGCGACGCGAGGGCGACATATAGAGGACTGCCGAGAAGAATTGCCATCATCTTTCCGCGTTCGAGGTCGTAACGCTTGCTTCTGAACAGCGTTTTTGAGAAAAACTCCAGGTTCTGGGTCGGGCCCGGATTGTTGTCGGTGGCCAGTGTTATCGCTTCGGAAACGGCTTGGTCATCATTCTGCGAAACCGTGGAGAACGCAACCCAGCCCTTGGGCGACTGGCCCATTCCCCAAAGCAAATGTGGAATCAAGTAGGGGGTCATCGAGCGCGATCCGGTCGCCGAGCAACCTGCGTTTCCTTGAAGATGCCGCGTTGATCTGCCAAAGCCAAAGACCGTCTCCTCCGTAGTGCCGCCGAAATAAACCAGCGGCGGTTCTTCGTCTGGCCGTCCAGAGTCGCGATAGACGCCGTACCGCATCGGCAGCGTGGCTCTAACATAATCGTTGGGCTCATCGACGGTGCCCACGAGTTGGGAGTACTCAAGCGCATCCATGACATCCTTCAGCTTGTCCTGCGTGTCCGGCTCGTCTTCGCTCTCGCTTTTGCGAACAACTTTGAAGGCCTTAAGGTCAAGCGTCCATTCAAGCGATTTCTTGTCCTTGCCTGCCGAACCGACTTGCGCATAGAGCATATCGAGTTTGGCCGTTGAGACGTAGATGTAGTACTTAATGTCGGACGCGTTTTTGATGCGCATGCCTGATTCCGATGATCGCATCCCGAAGCTCTTGTGAAATCCGTCTGGTCTCAATGGACTGGCGTGCTGTCGTAGTCAAGTTATCTTGCCGGCAATGATGGTGCCCTGAGGTCTGCCGCGCAGGAGCAGAGCAAGATTGCAGTACTAAGTGAGAAGGTTGGGATTCGAAACCGGGGATTCCCACGAATTCAGTACGGTTGTTCCTTGCGGCGCTAGGGGTTGTCTAATCAATGCCCGCACACCCTTTCCGAGAGGGAAACGGTTGCACTCAAAGAGAATTCATCCGGGAGTTGGGGACTCACGCCGGCTTTGAGGTTGATTGGAGCCGCATAACCGGTGACCGGATGATCGCAGCTTGTCGCGAAAGTTTTAAGACTGGCGATAGCTCTGGCCTGGCTGAACTCATCTCCGCTTCAATGCGATAGAGATCTATCGGCGAGCTCGGTGAGATGAAGACCTCTTTTGAGAAATCTCGGTTCGTCAACGCTCATTCTGCTGGTTGCAAGGAGGATCACCGCGCGGCACAACGGAGAGGCGGCCTGCAAATGACGAGCCATTGTCAATACTCCCGGCCGAGTGCGCTACGCGGGAAAGTAATTCCCGGTTTTCCAGCACAATAGGAATAAGATCTGGTTTTTGTAGGTCGGAAAGCCTGCCAAGAAGAAGCACATATTCTGGGATTCGAAAGTACTGTGCAAAGAAATAAAAAAATAAGTGATCCGAATTTATTAAATATGCGTTATACTCACGCCAATTTAGTTGAAACGGAGTACCTGCCCGATGCCGCGTTGCACTATTGTTTATCTCGCCATGGCTTTTCTTGCCGCAACGGAAGGTTACGCAGCTTCAAACAGCGCTGATATCGCCTCTCCTCCTTCTGTCAACGGCCGGTCCGGCAAACCAACAAGCCATGCAGCGCCCAGCCCGGCTTCTCAGGGCCTGCAATTCATCCCCTTAACACCCTGCCGCCTGGTTGATACGCGTAGTGCCGCCGGGCCATTCGGGGGACCGGAAATGACGGCGGCCAGCACCCGCACTTTCAATCTTCCAAGCGGCCCTTGTAGCGTCCCGTCGACAGCTCTCGCATATTCCCTCAACGTCACCGTCGTTCCCGATGCTGTACTCGGATATCTGTCCATCTGGCCGGCTGGACAATCGCAACCGCTCGTCTCGACTCTTAACTCCGACGGCCGCGTCAAGGCCAACGCCGCCATCGTCCCCGCCGGTAGCAGCGGCGGCGTCAGTGTCTACGTCAGCAATCAGACCCAGGTTATCCTCGACATCAATGGTTATTTCGTTCCGGCTGGAACTGCCTCCGCACTCTCTTTTTATCCCCTTCCTCCCTGCCGCGTTGCCGATACCCGTGGCCCTGCGAATGCGCTGGGCGGTCCATTCATGGCCGGTGGCGCCGGTCGCTCGTTCCCCATCCTTTCGAGTGCCTGCAGCGTTCCCTCCATGGCGCAAGCTTACTCGCTCAACTTTACGGTTGTGCCGCACGTTCCGCTCGGTTATTTGTCAACGTGGCCAGCGGGAAACAGCCAGCCTCTCGTTTCAACGCTCAACACCTCAACCACCGATGTCACCGCCAATGCTGCCATCGTTCCGGCAGGCGCCAGTGGTGCAGTCTTCGTCTATGCAAGCAACGACACCGACCTGATCGTCGATATTAACGGTTATTTTGCTCCGCCCAGCGCCACCGGACTCTCGCTGTATACAATTACGCCTTGCCGGGTATTGGACACGCGCCAGCCTGGTGGCGGATCGTCGATAAGTGGAACGCTTCCGGTGAATTTCGCGGCAAGCAACTGCGGCGTCCCCTCCGCGGCGCAAGCTTACGTTGTCAACGCCACCGTCGTTCCAGATACCGTTCTCGGTTATTTGTCGATGTGGCCCGATGGCGTCGCGCAACCTTTGGTATCCACTTTGAACGCCTCCGATGAGGCTGTGACCTCAAACATGGGCATCGTCCCAACATCCAATGGCTCTATCGACGCATACGCGTCCAGCGGAACGCATCTAATTCTCGATGCGTCCAGCTATTTCGCTGCGCCGGGCGTCCTTCCCAGCAGCCTGCCTTTGGCTCCCCTATACCTCAGTTCCTCCGGCATTGACTTGACGTTGCCTTTTACTGTCCAGTTTACAAACGCCTCCGGCTACTCTGTGACCGAGAACGCCCTCCGTGTCTCCTCCAACGGTTCGATAGTTGTCGCCGTTCCGCTTTATGTTGACCCGGCAACCCACCAGATCGGACCCGGTACGGTTTCGGTAACCGTAAACCAAGGCACATATACGACCCCGCCACTCACCGTCGGCATTCAAGATTTGCCATCGGTGAGTTCATACGGACTTCAACCCGGAGATGCAACCCACGCCATGCTTGTGTTCGACGCCCTGCTGCTTGCCAGACGCATCAACCAATTGCAGGCCTTCCAAAATCTTCCGGGAAACACAGTCGATACAACCGCGGCCCAAACCACCCTTCAGACCCTCCTGACGGCTACCATCGAAGCCCGCCACGATGTCGATAGCGTCATCCTCGATCCCACTAAAGTAATTCAAGACGAGACCTTGCCCAACGGTTTGGTGGTGCAATTCGACAGCAATGCTCTCGACATGATGGATCGCGTGAACGCTAATTTCATAAGCCAAACCTTTGGCAATGTCACAATTCCAACCGGAAGTGCGATTAGGAACGGCGCCGAAAGGCCCAAGGAGTCCGGCGGATCCACGCTCAAGGCGGCTCTTTCCTTCATGCAGACCGTGAATGGCGCCAAAGAATACACCGAAGGTAACGAGACCCTCCAGCAAGCGCAGAATTGGGTTGACCGTGGCCAGGCCGCCGCTCAAGCAGCCGGCGGGGCTGTCGATGTGCTCGTGGGTACGGGCGTACTGAATGAAACCGCCGAAACCACCAGCTTCGGCCTGGTGGCGGCAGTCGTTCACGACACGCGCACCATCGCCGATGCCTTTGCACAAGACGCCGCTTTCGCTGTCGGGTGGGCTACCGGGAATAAAGCATTGCAGGATGTCGCTGTGGAAGCCATGACGGCCGCGCAATCGGAAAACACGGGTGCCTTGAAAGACTTGGTCCTGTTATTGCTTGACGGAACGCCGGCTGGGCAAGCTCTGGGGAATGTGTCTACCGTGGCTGATTTCCTGAAGACGGCCTCTGAAGTCTTCGGACCTGAAGAAACTCAAGCCGATCAGGCGCCCATCGATCTCGCCAATGAAGCCCAGGCAATGCCCGCCGAGTCTCAAAATTTCGGATACGTTGACGGAATAGTGAACGTCGCCAATTCCGGCGGAATCTCAGCCGCTCAGACCGGGATTGATCTCTCCAGCACTGGCATTGAACTGGATACCCTGGCAGATCCGGGCGGGAACTACCAAGTCGTTGTACCTTTGGGGAATTCCACCATCGACTACTCGAATGCCAATCTCGAAGCCTACGATCCCATCGCGGATAGTTTACTCAATTCGGAAACTGTCGACCTCAGCGGCCTCACCTTCGCAAACCCATTCCAGGCGCCAACTTTGACCGGCAGCTGTAGCGATACCGATGATGACGAAGACGACCCCGACTGCGACTTGCGGAAAGCCACTGGTAAAGCCAAAGCCGTGCTAGTGAAAGCCAACAAGGCACGGCAAGCGCAGCAGCAGACGCTAAGACTACCGGACAAATAGGTCGGTACGCATTCCGCAAGCTGGAACTCACGTTGGCTAGCCGAAATTCGTCGTCAGACCGGGCTAAAATCCATGAATTGGCGAGAATACGTTTGATGTCCGGCCGGGAACACCGCTCTATTTCGGTCGGTTTGTATTGTAAGGTAAATAAAAAATGCAGGCTTGGGGGATCTGCGTGACGTGTCTTATTTGGTGAGCCGGGTAAGTTGTCCGCGCTGCCAGCAGGCGCTTTCGAACCGTGCCGTCCGAGGCTGGCTTCCCGGGCCCGCCGCCGCATCCATTTGCCTGTGCCACGATTTCGAGAGCGGTGAGAACTGCTTCGAGGTTAGAGACAGACAGGGCTCCGCATGCTTGTGGGCTCGGCACGGGTTCATCAACGCCACTCGCGGCGTGATTGATGTAGTTGCTGGCGCTTTCTCCGATTTAGAAGAGATCCCAGCGGCTGTTGAGCGGCTTCGTAGGGAAGCAAAGCGGCGGGGTGCCTGGCGGCTGCAGGCAACGGTAATGGAAGGAAACGAAGTTACGGGCATCCTACTCGAAAACGGCTTCGTCAGGGAGGGCCGCAAAAAGGACGCATTTCGGATTGCGGCCGGATATCGAGATGCGGCGCTTCTCGGCAATTTACTCGTCACGGCCGGAACCGGCGTTTCCCTGGAGGATGCGCCTTGTGCGCCGCGGCAATGGCGGATGGAGGCCATCGAGATTGTTCGGGCTCACCCTGATCATGCGGCCTCTTACATGGAGTTTGATGCCGCAGTCCGGCTGGAAACACCGTATCTGATGCGGACCGTCGCTGAAACGCCTTCCTCTCCAGCTGAATATGCGGCGCGATTGCGGATTTTGACGGACCCAACCTGCGTGTTATGGCTGGCGCTCGCCTCCGATGGCCGCGTCACCGGCGCAATCGCCGGAATGTCGCCGTACGGCCCATGCGCCGGGGACGATGTAGCGATTTGGATTGCGGTGAGACAAGTGTACTGGCGGCAGGGCATCGGACAGCGGCTGCTGGATGCGTTGGCTGATTGGGGAAGAGGCACGGGACGACGGCGGCGGCTGACCGCAGAGGTGGTCTCGGCGAATAGCCGCGCGCTTGCGTTTTACGTGCGCCACGGCTTTGAAATCGAAGCAGTCCGGCCGGGCGCCGCCATTTTTAATACCTCTTACCTGGATGAAGTTGTTTTGGGCCGGATTTTATAGGTCCTTTTGTCCATTTTACAGACAATTGTTCCCGATTTCGATATACTGGGACGCCTTTAGGAGAAAACTACGCGAAATGGATAAACACAGTCTCTCGATTTCGAGCTCGAAAGCTTCCAGCGCCACAACCGACCAGGGAAGCGGCATGTATTGGTGTCCCACATGCAACAAGGTTTGCGATGTCGATTCGCGTGAGCACTGTGTTACCTGCCGTAAATTGGCTCGCGAGATCCAGAATCCGAAATTCGAGCCGTCGGTGTTTCCGAGCTTTTCGAGCGATCAGATTCAGATTCTTGATACCCCTTATGAGCTGATCTTAGTCGTACCCGGGAAAGGCCAGTCGCTTCAGTTCCATTTGAGCTTGCAGAGACATTATTACCCGTATCTCAGCACCTCCACGGGGCGTGAAGTAAATAGCGTCATCTGCGGGAGCGTAAAACTCAGCGAGTTGCAGAAGGATATGTATGACCTTGGTTGCTGCCTGCCCGATCTGGATTGGTTCACTCCCCCCAAGAAGGGCGCATCGTTCCTGATGAAGACGAAGAGCCAACGTGTATATAAGTTCGACAGCTTGCAGAATACCGCAAAGCACTGCTTTGTGGTCGCGGGTCCGGGAGTGTTGTGCAATATGGATCCAGCGCCCTTCAATCTGCTGGTCCAGAATCGAAAAGCGGAGACAAAGGAACTTGACGCTCGGCTCTTTAAACAGTGGTACAAGGCGTGTTTACAGGCCAATATCGACCCTGAGGACATTCTTCAATTGGTGGCTGCGGCGTGCGGATCGACCAAGTGGGTGGAAGCGATTGCCAAGGAGTTCACGGTGAAGAAGAAGTCCTCCAAGAAGGACGATGACGACTTTCTGATGAACATGCAGCCGGGCATGAAGTCGAATTTTGATTTTGCGCCGACGTCGAAGTCTTCCAGCAGCGGATCGGACAGCGAGGGCTCGGGTTGGGACTCCGACGGTTTCTAAGCGCTACTAGAAATCGTCCAGAGCTTTTTGCAACAATAGCTGGCTTCTCGCGTGCAGCCACCTAAGCAATTCTCACCATTTTACTATCTATTTACGCACGGGAAAAAAAGTATTATGCTGGAATCACTCAGGGGAAGTTAGTCGAAGGTGTCTTTCCGAGTCTTCTCTTGATCCGAACTACCAGGATGTGGGGAGTTTCCAGGATGAGAAGTTACTCGAATCGAGTCCGCCTTCCGCTACAGATTGTTTTTTCTGCTGCGTTGGTGATTTTTTCCATCGCCGTTGGCGATGCTCAAACAGCCAGCCTTTCCGGTACGGTTACCGATGCCACAGGCGGTGTTGTACCTGGCGCCATCGTTACCGCAAAGAATCTCGCTACCTCGGCTATGCGAACCGGTTCCACGGATGCTGCCGGCGCTTATTCGATTTCCAACGTTACGATCGGCGCTTATGACGTCACGATCGAAAAAGTCGGGTTCGCGCCGTTACATTTCCAGAATGTCGAACTGACAGTCGCGCAAAACCTTAACCTCAACGGCAGCCTCACCCTAGGCTCCGTCTCGCAAGCTGTGGAAGTGGCTGGATCCTCCGTGCCTGCTATCGACATGGCAGACGCTCAGATCAGCAATGTCGTCGATCAGCGTCGTATCCAGGAATTACCCCTCATAACCCGCGATCCTTACCAGCTTGTCCTGCTCTCTCCTGGCACCCAGCAAACCATGAGCTCGCTCGGCGGCTTTTCGGTTAATGGCCAGCGCGAGCGTAATAACAACTTCCTGCTCGACGGCGTTGACAATAACGACTCGTCTGTACCGGGCATTCCCGGCGGCGCCAGTACAATCAACCCCGATTCCACCCAGGAATTTCGCGTTATCACCAATAGCTTTCTGCCCGAATTCGGCCGCAACGCCGGCGCCATTATCGATATCGTTACCAAAAGCGGCGGCAACGCTTTCCACGGAAATGCGTACGAGTTTAACAGGGTGAATGCCATGGCGGCGCGCGACTACTTCAATCCTTCGCCTGATCCGCAGAATCCGTTTACCCGCAATCAGTTCGGCGCCTCGCTAGGCGGCCCCATTGTGAAGGACAAAACATTCTTCTTCTTCAATTCCGAGTGGGACCGCTTTCGCACCGTCCTTACTAACTCCGCCATCGTTCCCACCGCTGCCTTTAAATCCGGCAACTTCACCTACAACGGTGAACAGATTAATCTGGCCAGTCCGGGCTCGCCGAACAACGCGCTCGGCCTGCCGCTCGATCCGCTGATGCAAAAAGCTCTCGCGCTCTATCCCAATCCGAACGGACCCGCGGTTGACGACATCCGAGGCATTTACTATTTCCCGACCTCCACGCCGCAGACCTCCAACGGCACCACATTTCGCCTCGATCATCGCTTTAACGATAAATACAGCGTCTTTGCCCGTTACATCTATAACGGCGGCACGACTTCCAATTCCTTGGATGAAATTCTTCCTGGTATCGGGGGTGTCGCAACCGGCTCGCAATCGCACAATGGCGCGTTCAATTTCATCGCCGCCTTGCGGCCGGACCTGGTCAACGAGTTTCGCTTCGGGCTCAATAAAACCGACGTTCTTTTCACTTGCAATGGTCAACACGCCTTGGATCAACTGAGCGCGCCCGATGCTTTCGGCTTCGGTACCGACTATGCCTTCAATCTTTCCAACGGCGTTTCCACCATCTCCAATCTTGGGTGTAACGCGCTGGGGGACAGCAACGCGCAATTTCGCCGCGCGGGCACGTGGCATTACATCGACAACCTCTCGTGGACTCCCGGCAAGCACAACATTAAGGTCGGCGGCGAATTCCGCTATGTCTACGAGAATGGCTACGATGCCTTCGGCTCACGGCCTTCGGTTGACTTCACCGCCTTTGGCAATTTCGGGATTTCAATTGTCAACTGTGCCGGAGCATGCGCAACCGATGAAACACTTCAAACCATGGCAGCAGCGCTTTTGGGCGTGCCCGGTATTCAATCCCAATCGCAGTTTTACAATGCCGGCGGCCAACGTATGGCCACGGATTACAGGCGTTTCGTGCAGCATGAATATGGGATCTTCTTCCAGGATTCCTGGAAAATTCGCTCGAACCTTACACTTGATCTCGGCCTCCGCTACGCGTATGACGGCGTTCCCTTTGAGCGCGATGGCAACGTCTCGAATCTTCTGTACCAAAATGCGGGAGACCCTGCTCCCATTACCTTCCAGACAGTCGGACCCGGCACCGGCCGGCAAATTTTTGATACCTACCCGTATGAGTTTGAGCCACGCGCCGGTCTCGCCTGGGATCCGTTTGGCGATGGCAAGAGCGCGGTGCGTATCGGCTACGGCATTTTCCACGACCGTACCTTCGGCAACTTGTTTACTAACTTGAAAGGGAATCCACCTTTCCAGGCAGGCTTCCAAAATTATCCCAATCTTGCCTTCGTGAATGGGGCTGGATCGCTTGTTACCATAGCCGGCTTGGCTCCCCCCGCCACGCAGCCGGCGCCCTCGGCCTCTGTGCAGGATGGCACATATCTTTCAGGCATCAGCATCCTCGATCCGCTGCTCCGGAATCCCTACACTCAGTCCTGGAACGTTGGTATTCAACGCCAACTCGCCGGCGGCACGTCCATTGAAGTCAACTACGTCGGCTCCGGTACACACCACCTGTTCCGCACCGTCGACGGGAATCCGCCTTTGCCGTGGCTGGTCGCCGCAGCTCAGGCCGATGGTTCTCTGTCTCGCACGATCTCAGGCGGAAGTCTGCGCATCCTTCCGGAACTCGGCCTTCCCCAGGTCACCGGCAATACCGCCTTTAGCGAACCCATAGTCACCCGCTCAATCGGCAACGGCACTTACAACGCGTTGCAGACGGTTTTTCACAAACAGTTTAGCCGCGGCTTTCAATTTCAAGCTGCTTACACTTGGTCGCATGCCATCGACGATGCCGCCGATCCACTCGTCGCACCCGGTGGAAACCGGAACATCGCACGCAATTCATTCAACTTGAAGGAAGAACGCGGCACGTCCGACTACGACTTGCGGCATCGCCTCATCGTCAATTATGTCTACGAGTTTCCTTTTGGTCCGGGCCGCCGATATTTGAACGGCGGATTTCTCGGACGCGTGGTTGGTGGTTGGCAACTCGCGGGCCTGTCTACCTTCCAGAGCGGTCATCCCTTCGATATCTACAGCTCGCGCGATTCTGAGTACACCGGACTCAGCAATCGCCCCGATCTTATCGGCGATCCTTCCATTCCGTCCGGCGCACCTCGCAATCAGGTCGGTCCGGAAATCGCCGCCTTCGCCGTGCAGCCCTTCGGCCGCCCCGGAAATCTCGGGAGAAACGTTTTCACCGGCCCGCGCTACTACGACACCGACGTAAATCTCTCTAAGAATTTTGCCATCAACGAGCGCTTTAATCTCCAATTTCGGGCGGAATGCTATAACCTCTTCAACCGCATTCAGTTCGAAAACCCCGACACCGCTGGCGACACCATCTCATCGCCCGGCACCTTCGGGCAGGCGCTCGCGACCGTCACCCAGCCGGACGGCACCACTTCCGCCCGCCAGATCCAACTCGCTTTGAAATTGCGTTTCTAAGTCAAAGAGTGGAGCCGTCCAGGCTGATCAATCACAGTTCGGCAATCAGCGCGCCCATTCCGGAAATGCAACCAGAGCATCGATGAAATTGTGGACCTTGTCCGTGTGAGCGTCTTCTTGCCAGCCACCCCTGTGACTGTTAAGTACAGAGTCGCGGGGGCAGCCGTCGTCGTCGATGGCATACAACGCAAATGTCAGTGCCTGGTTGGCCGCCTTCTTATACTGCGGTGATCCCGTGGCCGCTGAGTACATGGCCAGAACAGCGCCATAAGTGGAATTGATTCCGCCCCACGGGTCGTGATCTTCGTCCTGTTCACCGCAAACCGGAACGCCAAAGCGAATGCTTGTAAACGTCGCGCCGGTAAACTCAATCAGCGTCTTGGCGTCTCTTTGCCAATCTGCGTCCAGGGTCTCCTTCTTCTCGATCAAGTAACGGGCCAGACTCAAGGGAGCCCAAGCTGTTCGATTTTTTTGCGAATGATGGTCCTCAAAGAACTCCACCCAGAGGGTCCCGCCTTTAGCAATGCTCGGCAATTGTACATTCTTGATCCACGTCCAAAGGTCGATTGACGGTGCTTTGAATTCGGCATAACCCTGCGCAACGAGTGAGTCAAAGAGGCGCAAATTGAATGTCATTTCTCCACACATCGCCGCGGGCTTCACCGGTTCGATAATCGGCTCGGAAGGGCCAAGGAGAATGTGTTTCGTCACCCTTGCGCATATTGGAAACCAGCACCCGGCCATTCTGCAAAGCCTGATCTAAATAGCGGCTATCTTTGGTCTCCTTATACAGCAACAGCAATGCGTAGCCGGCGATACCCCCTTTATCGGGCTGAATTTCGTAAGGCTTATCGTCCTGGGAACCACTGTCTGCACGCTGAGGAAAATCGTTGCTCCAACCGGTGGACCGCGTAAAGCGCGGATACTTGCCGGTATCGGGAGTTAGCGATTCTTTGACTAAATAGTCGCCCATATAGCGCGCGAACTCAAGTGCTTTGGCATTCTTGCGCCCGGTGTATTCGTAGTACTTCAGGTAAGAAATGATGCCAACGCCATTCTGCATAGCTGGTATCACGTCAGGTCGCTTTTTTATCAGTTGGTATTGGCCGTCCATGAAGGTCATCGACACAAAGCGCGGATAGCCGTGTTCTATAGGGCAACGCTCATACCACTTCATTTCACGGTCAAGCGCATCTGCCCAAGACGTCCATGGCAGCAGGCTGCCGTCCGCAGCATATTTTGCGTGATGGCTGCCTAACATTACTTGCGCCCGTGCCGCACCAGGGTACAGCAGCAGCATCGGTAAGACCATCGCCAGAAAAGAAGCTCTCATATGTCTTCAGGATCGGTTTTTCTATCTAACATTCCACCTTCGGCAAAAGGCCGCCCATTTGCATAAGCGCAGCTGCCGCAAGATTAATCCCTGTTCAA